>CAXXRA010000001.1:0-146006 GCA_963663975.2 uncultured Bauldia sp.
GCGTAGATGTGGGGAACCGACCATGGGCCAAATGGGCTTTTTCGACACCGCGAATCGGTATGCCGGCCTGGACGCCAAGAACGATCCTTTGGCGAGGATCGACGCGGTGGTTCCGTGGGAGAATTTCCGTGCCCGCCTGGAGGCGATCTGGCGCAAGCCGGCCGAGGAACGGAAGTCGCCGGCGGGGCGAAAGCCCTGGGACGCGGTGGCGATGTTCAAGGCGATCGTTCTCTGCGAGCTTTACAATCTCTCGGACGACCAAGTGGAGTACCAGCTTCGCGACCGCCTCTCGTTCATGCGGTTCGTAGGGTTCGGTCTTGAGGACAAGGTCCCCGACGCCAAGACGGTGTGGCTCTACCGGGAACAGTTGGCGCGGGCGGGCATGGTCGAGGCGTTGTTCGAGGACTTCGACGGCTATCTGGAGAAGCAGGGCTACCTGGCGATGGGCGGCCAGATCATCGACGCGTCGATCGTACCGGTCCCCAAGCAGCGCAACAGCCGTGACGACAACGCGCGGATCAAGGATGGCGAGACGCCGGAGGGCTGGAAGGACCAGCCGGCCAAGCGGTCGCAGAAGGACACGGACGCACGGTGGACAAAGAAGCATGGCAAGAGCCACTACGGTTACAAGAACCATGTCAACGTGGACCGCCGGCACAAGCTGGTGCGGCGTTACCAGGTGACCGACGCGGCGGTGCACGACAGCCAGGTCGTGGAGGACATCCTTGATCCGGACAACACGGCCTCGGACGTGTGGGCGGACAGCGCCTATCGGTCGGCGGAGATCGAGGCGAAGCTGAAGGAGAAGGGCCTGAACAGCCGCATCCACCGCAAGGGGCATCGCGACAAGCCGCTGAGCGAGCGGGAGAAGCGGGGCAACAAGGCCCGTTCGAAGGTGCGGGCGCGCGTCGAGCACGTGTTCGGGGCCCAGAGCAACGACATGGGCGGGACGCTGGTGCGCAGTATCGGGCTGGTACGGGCGAGGGCGCGGATCGGGCTGAAGAACCTCGCCTACAACATGCGCCGCCTGGTGCAGCTGGAGCGTCTCGCCGCGGCGGCGCCAACGTGATGGTCATCAGGGGAGAAGTCTGCCTGGAGCCCCCATTGACAGGGAAACAGACCCGCCGGGGAGCCGGAGAAGGCCGAAAACCCAGACGCCAACCCCGCTCATGACCCGCGAGAACCGCACAACCTGTCGAGTTTCACGTCAGTCGCATTATTTTTCGAGGTGCCCGTCATTTCGAAGAGCACAACGCCGCCACGAGACCGGCAGAGCGCTGCCCGTCCCTGAACCAGCGGGCGATTGGATGGCAACGGCAGCTGAGACGGCGCGGCGGCCGCGGCTGCGGCGGAACAAATTCGCCGTTGTGTGTTAGGATGTCTGCATGAGCAACACGAAGACGGTAACCCTCGACGAGGCGATCAAGGCAGCGCGTAAGCTGCCGAAGGATACACAGACCGCGCTCGCAAGCGAGTTGATGGAGCACGTCGAGGATTTGTCCACGCCTGACCGCCCCTCTGAGCGTCAGGAACTAACAAAGAACCGTCTCGCTCGGCCGCTCAAAGCGATCTCACGTGATCAGCTGATGGCCATGCTCAGGCGGTACAACCCGAGTGTATGAGGGTTCGGTGGACGGTCGAGGCCTCCGCCGAACTCGATGACATTCTGGCCTATATCGCCGCCCAAGACGCTGGGCTGCAAACCTCGTTGCCGAGCGGGTTCTGAAAGCCGAAGAGAGCATCCGCCGCTTTCCGAACGCCGCCCGACATGATGCCGAGACCGATACATACGATCGGTACATTCCAAAAACTCGCGTCATTTTGACCTATGCGGTTCGTGATGATGCCGTGTGGATTGTGACCGTCTGGCACGCGTCCCGCGATCCGGAGGCCAAGCCCGCACGTCGGTAGATGGTGTGGTCGCTGCGGGTCGGAAAGGCGAGGTGGCGGCCACGGCAGCTGAAGTGCCGCGGCCGATGGTGCGTGTCGGCGCTTTGTCTCCCATGGCAATCAGCGCACCCCCGCTTTTGGACGGAAATGTAAACCGTCCAAGGGGGTTGATGTTCGCACCACAATATCCGCAACATCTTCTCGCCTTGAACGACCACAGTCGGGGCTGCACACGGGAGGCGGGCAGGGAGTTTGATGCCAGACGGCATACCCGACCACGGGTTCGGTCTGCTTCTCCATCCGTCAACCAACCGGTCGACGGCGTTCACGCTTGAGGAGCGCCGGCGACTGGGTCTGCGGGGCCTGCTTCCCGCCCACGTCAGTTCGATCGAGCAACAGCAGGAGCGGGTGCTGGAAGGCATCCGGCGCAAGCCCTCCGACATTGAACGGTACATCGCGTTGCAGGCGCTGCAGGATCGCAACGAGCAGCTTTTCTACCGCACGCTGATCGACAATATCGATGAACTCATGCCGATCGTTTACACGCCGACGGTGGGTCAGGCATGCCGTGAGTTCGCCCACATCTTCCGGCGGCCGCGGGGTTTTTACGTGACTGCATCGGACCGCGGCGATATCCGCGCCAACCTCGACAACTGGCCGGAACCAGACGTTCGCGTGGTGGTCGTCACCGATGGCGAGCGCATCCTCGGGCTTGGCGATCTCGGCGCCAACGGCATGGGTATCCCGATCGGCAAGCTCGCGCTCTACACCGCCTGCGCCGGCATCGCGCCCCGGCGCTGCCTGCCGGTGATGCTCGATGTCGGTACCGACAATGACGACCTCTTGGCCGACCCGCTTTATCTGGGCGTGCCCGAACGCCGGGTGCGCGGCCAGGCTTATGACGATCTGGTTGACGAACTGATTGTCGCGCTTGCGGACAAATGGCCACGGGCGCTGATTCAGTTCGAGGATTTCCTGACCCCCAACGCCTACCGCCTGTTGCGGCGCTATCGCGACCGCACACTGTGCTTCAACGACGACATCCAGGGGACCGCCGCGGTGGCGCTGGCCGGCGTCTATGCCTCGACGCGGATCTCGGGGCTGGGCTTCCGCGATTTGCGAATCATGTTCCTCGGCGCCGGCTCGGCCGCGACGGGAATCGCCGATTTGATGGTGCAGGCCCTGGTCGCCGAGGGCGTGCCGCGCCACGAGGCAGTCGGTCGGCTGTCGTTTGTCGATGTCAACGGACTGCTGGTCACCTCACGCGCCGATCTCGAAGAACACAACCTTCGTTATGCACGCCAGGGCACCGAAATGGGCTTCCTCGAAGCCTTGCAGGCCATCCGGCCGCAGGTGCTCATCGGGGCCACCGGCGCGCCCGGCACCTTCACCCGGGAGATCATCGAGGCGATGTCGACGCTGAACCAGCGCCCGACCATTTTCGCACTTTCCAACCCCACCTCGCGGGCCGAATGCACCGCCGAACAGGCCTACACCTGGTCGCACGGGCGGGCGATCTTTGCCAGCGGCAGTCCGTTCGGTCCGGTTGGTGTCGATGGCCGCGAGCTTCAGGCCGGCCAGGGCAACAACGCCTATGTCTTTCCCGGCATCGGGCTCGGCGCCGTCGCCTGCCACGCTGCCCGGATCTCCGAACCGATGTTCCTGGCGGCCGCCCGTGCACTGGCGGCCCAGGTGAGCGAGGCGCGCCTTGACGCCGGCGCCGTCTACCCGTCGCTGACCGGGATCCGGGAGGTGTCGGCGGAGGTCGCACTTGCGGTGGCCGAGCAGGCCTATACCGACGGACTTGCCGGCCTGCCGCGCCCCGACGATCTCGGCCAGCACATCGTCGCCCAGATGTACGATCCCTCCTATTCCTGACCCCTTCGCCCGGCCCTGTCCCCGGCAGCGCACGAAAGTCTGCGCCTGTCGACGGCAACCCGCTCGATTTTTTGGCGCTCGCCCTTCAGCCCCGTGCGACGGCTCGCACGAACTAGACCATTCTCACTTGCTTGATCCTGCCCGAGTCCTCGGCAAACGGGCCTTGCCCGGGCGAATACAGGGATATGACCGGCTTGAGCGCCTCCGGATATTCCTGCCAGGCTTCGTGAAAGTCTGGAAGTCACTGTTCAACTCAAGCAGACATTTGACGATGCGTTGTTCGAACTTCTCTTCAAGCGCGCTTGTGATTGCGCACGTCACCTCGAACGAACACGCTGGCCGGACATTTCCCCCTACTTCGGAAAGCCCGAGACAGTATGATCGCGTGCATGATGACAGATCCTCGTCCGTATACAAACTCTGCTCGATATCTTCAGGGTAGATGTTCGCTCCCATTACGCTGACGGTGTAATCTTTGCGCCCGTAGACCCACAGAAATGGCAAATGCGGTATATCGCGCGAGGTAACTTTTCCCGCGAAATCGAATCCGTGCTCAGCGCACTTTCTTCGCATGCTGTTCAGATCCATGACGCCGCCTTCATCATGAATGTTGTATCTGATGCGAGGTGATAACACATTCAAACGCGTGATGGTGAAAACGAGCTCGTCATCCTCGTTGACGTCTATGTAATGCGTCACCGGATTGTATTGAAACACCATCGGTAATCGAGAATCGTCACCGAACAGAGCCTTGCGCAAGGCCGGATTGTCACGTGCTGCTCTGCGTATCTCGACGGACAACGGTGTTTCTCCGGCAATTCCGATCTCGAGATCGGTGGCTCCGTAGCCGCTGTAGACCTTTCTGAAGTGCTTCTCGAGATAGTCGCGCAAACCTTCCGACATGCCCTCGCCACCGACCAGGCCGTACAATGTGTAGTTCTCGATGGGAAAGTCTCGTTCGGATGCGGAGTCCAGCAAAAGCTTGAGGAAGGGCGGATACCCGCAGATGAGATAGTTGTACTCGGCTCCCCATGTTTCGAGCGTGCTGAAAATCTTGTCGATGTCCGGACCGACATTCTTGACCAGGCCGTTGTTCTGTAATGCCAGCCCCATATTGAGCCCGGTAGCCCACGCCCCCATGGAGAAGGCGTTGATCGCAAAGATGTCGGTGGGGTTGATGCAGTAACGCGCAAAATGGCTGACCAATTGGTGGCTCACCTGGCGTTCCTCGAGAGACCTGACCCAATTGTAGGGAGTGCCGGAGCTGCCGGAAGATTCGTCGATGACGGTGTTCCTGAAGGGGATGATGCCATCTTTGGATCGAGCGGTGGGCGTGTACTTCCTGATGTATGTCTCTTTGTCCATCTCGGGAATTGAGGCAAACCGGAAGGAGCGAAATGTGGTCGTGTCGGCCGAATTGACGTAGTCCGAGTAGGCCGGCACGCGCAATTTGGCGTGCAAGAACGCTCGCCACAAATTGATCCGGCCCCAGAACGAAAACACGCTGCCAGGTGTGTGAATGATAAACCACTTGAACAAGCGATAGTTATGGCTGAGGAATTTCAGAAACAGATCCGCCGGGGTGAGCACGATATGCACTATCCAGAATAGAACTCTCTCCATTTCAACCTCCAAGCCGGCCTTGTCGGGAAAGCCCCCGCACCGCCTTGTCGGCGGTGTCCTTGCCCTGCATCCAGACAGCCGTCCTCCAGTCGTCGGCATCCGGATAGAACGCCTGCAGCAAGCCGTCTTTGATCCTGCCGGCGTCGGGGTGGTTTGCTCCGGCATGGTGGTACAGCCAGTTCTCGGCTCTTAGCGCACGCAACGCTTTGAGCGTCGGAACGGTTCCGAATTCCAGACTGACCGCCGTGACCGCCGCGTCCGGCAGCAATCCAGGAATTGCCAGTTTCAAGCTGGCCGCCAGATCGGTGGAAACCGACTCGCCGGATGTGGTGGTTTTGACGATCTCACCCCACCACGCCTCGGCCCGTCGGTAGAGCGCCGTCGCCTTTGGCGCATTGAGGATGATTTCGGCGCTTTTATACGGTCCGAGCCCGGTGTGGACGTCAATAAAAGCGAGCCTTCGCGCGCCGCCGCCGTGGCGCCGCACAATGGTTCGTAGGGTCTCGGCCGACCATGTGTCGGAACGACCTCCGTAAAACAGACCGCACGGGTGTCGGTATTGCCCGGAGGTGACGGCAGCCCTTGCAGCACCGGTGCCTTTCTTGGCGGCGTAGAACAACAATCTCGATAGCGCCGCGACATCGGAGATTAATGACAGGGTGTTCGGCGAAATGGCATCGGCCAGCGCATCGTATCCGTCGTTCAAAGGCGGCGGCTTGCCATGATCCCGAAAATTGCGGTTGAGGTCGACATTGTCCTCATTGGCTCGTCTGAGGTGGGCAAATCCAAAGGGATTGATGGCGTGGACCAGCACCAGGCGTATGTCCGACGCCGCCAACTCCCCGCTGTTGCGCAACAGGCCCGTCTGAATGGCACTGCCGGCGAATCCCTCGACACCGTGGGTGCCGGAGCCGACGAAAAGGACGGCGCCGGCATCTTGAGGCCCGATGAGGGCGACGTCGGTGAACAGAGATTCTCCCGCTGGGCCCACCACCGGGTGTTCGAAGCTCTGCAAACGGGCTGACGCGGCTGTGGCGGCGTCCAGGAACTTTATCCGCGCTTCAGCATAATTGTCGGAGAACAAGGCCAGGACGGCCGGGTCATACGGCTGGTTCGCCGTGTCAACGTCGCTTTCGCTCAGCAGCAGATAAGCGGCGACAACGGCCAAGATCACCAGGGCCACGTACATGATCGTCGTGGACCGCTTCCTCGTGTTTGTTGACCTGTTCATCATCCTGTTCGGCTTCCACACACGGAAATGAGCAGTGATTAATATAATCCGGAATTGAGTGTCGTTCAATGTTTTTCAGAGGCAGTCGAAATAGTAAGTTAAAACATGGAGTTATGATGACTGGCAGGCCGATCTCACGCCACGGTTTGGCAGCGCTGACGGTTCAGGCGCCCGGTGAGAGTGTCCAAGCGAACCGATTTTGCGTGAGTTGTCACGCGCCACCATGGCGGCTTGAGGAAGAGTTGTTCGCTCGATGCTGGGACGAGCGGGTATGCCCCAAGCTTCGTGCTGGACAGAAGGAAACCGCCGGACAAACGGCGTGGGGCCGGTTTGCCGCGCGATCTGATCGACGCTCCGTCTCCGGCGGGGTAGGTTTCCCGCCCGGATTCGCCGCCGCACCGCCGGCGCGATAAGGTACTTGCGTGGGAACTGGGAGGGGCCCGTCATGGCGAAGCGAATCCTTGCCGGCCTTGTTGCCGCGCTGGTGATGGGTCTTGCGGCTCAACCTGGAGCGGCCACCGACGAGACGTCCGGGAATGCTCAGACATCATCGCCGGGTCAATTGGCGGAGGCCTGGAACGCGATCGAGAAGCAGGCGAGCGAGGCTTCCGACGCACTTGAGCAGGCCCGGGCCGTGGCCGCCGAAGCGGTCGGCGCCGTCGATATCGCCCGTCGGGCAGCCAGCCAAAGTCGCACCGCATACGAGGCTGCCGACAGGATGTCGGAGGCACTCGCTGATCATCTCGACGAGATGCAGCGCCGCTGGCAGCAGGCTCAGACCGCCTATGCGTCCACGGCCGACGCGGTCGGTGCCGGCGTTGAGGCCGACATCGAAGCCGGGTGGATCGTCATCATGGCGCGGGATGCGCTGGTCAAGGCCGAGGCGGCGGCAGGGCGCGCAGGCGACCTGGCGGCCGCCGATCAGCTTGCCGGACAGACCGCAAGCGAAACCGCGGCGCGCGCGCGGGCCGATCGCCAGGAAGCTGAGGCTCGCCTGGGCCGGAAGCAGGAGGCGATCGAACTCGCCATGGAGCTGGGTGCCCAGATTGCCGGGTCGGTCAGCGCCACCGACGCTGATCGGACGCTCGTGGCCACGGTAGAGGCGACGGTTCGACGGCAGGCGGCCGAGGCTGCGAGCGCGGCTGAGGCAGCGGTGCGCGCCGATGAGCAGGCCCAATCGACTTTGCAGGCAGCCGCCGCGGCGGCTGACGCTTCGGCAGCGCCGGCGTCATTGCGCGAGGCCGAGCGAGACGATGCGGTGGCCGCCTTGGCGCTCGCCCGCGATTTGTCGCAGTCGGCCGCTGCCATCCGCCGCCGGGCTGAGCAAGCGGTGGCGGCGCGCGGCAAGGAGCGCGACGCCGCCGTGGTCGAGTTGGACGAGGCAAGGGCGGATGCCGCCGCGGCAAGCACGGCGCGCGCGGCGGTCGAGGCCGAACTGATCAGGATGGCCGAACGGCTTCAGGAGATGGACAGGTTCCTGATCGGCGGTTTTGAGGTCTTGGACCAGCCGCCCGCATCGGACGCCGATCAGGCGGTCAGCATCGCGCCAGCGAGCGATCCGTGACCTCGGGTCAAGTCCGGTAGGTAAGGCGTAGGTCGGCGCACATGATTTCCGGGCGCTAAAGAATCGCCCCAGCGGCCACCAAAGGTGGGGCTCTAGGTGCTGTTGACAGTTAACGGTTTATTAATGGCGGTTGTGATTCAAGCAAGACCTGGGTGTGGAGGAGGAACCGGTCATGCTTCGCAGGGAATTGACGGACGTTCAATGGGAACGGGTATCGGATTTGGTACCCGGCAAGGCGTCGGATTGCGGATCCACGGGACGGGACAATCGTCTGTTCGTGGATGCGGTATTGTGGATTGCACGCACGAGTTCGCCATGGCGCGACCTGCCGGACGCGTTCGGCAATTGGAACAGCGTGTACGTGCGCTTTTCCCGGTGGGCCAAACAAGGGGCATGGGAGAGTCTTTTCAAGGCCTTGGTGGACGATCCGGACTTCGAATACCTGATCATCGATTCAACCATTGTGCGGGCACATCAACATGCGTCGGGCGCAAAAGGGGGACTCAAAATCAGGCCATCGGACGTTCGCGCGGCGGCTTGACGAGCAAGGTTCACATCGCTGTCGATGGGCTCGGCAATCCATTACGGTTCATCCTTACCGGCGGTCAGGTTGGCGATGTCACCCAGGCTGAAGAGTTGATCGCCGACGTGGCCGGCGCAAACCTCATCGCCGACACGGCCTATGATGCCGATCATCTCCGCGCCCGTCTCAACGATGCCGGAATAGTGGCGGTGATCCCATCCAACCCGTCACGGGCGCAAGCCATCCCCTACGATGCCGAACTCTACAAAGAAAGACATCTCGTCGAATGTTACATAAACAAAATCAAACACTTCCGGCGCATCGCCACGCGCTATGAAAAAACCGCAACGGCCTACATGGCCATGCTGTTTCTTGTCGGTGCCATCATCTGGCTCCGATAACTGTCAACAGGACCTAGACGATAATCGTGACCGAATTCTCTTATCAGCTTTACAACTCGCGGAATTTCGGGCCGCTGGAGAAGACGATGCGGATGGTGGCATCGCTCGGCTATGCGCAGGTCGAGGGCTACTCTTTTCTGTATACCGACGCTGACGCCGTCGACGAACTGGCCCGCCTCCTGGAGGTTACCGGGCTTGCCATGCCGTCGGGGCATTTCGGCATCGACCAGCTTGAAGGTGACATCGCCGGCGTGCTCGGTGTGGCCAGGCGGCTCGCCATGAATTCTCTGTTCTGCCCCTATCTGGGCGCCGAACATCGGCCCCGCGATACTGAGGGCTATGTCGCATTGGGACGGCGGCTGCAGCAAACGTCGACGCCGTATCGTGATGCCGGCCTGACCTTCGGATGGCACAATCACGACTTCGAATTCGCCCCACTGCCTGATGGCTCGGTGCCGATGGCGCGCATGCTCGAGGGCGGGCCGGACCTCGCCTGGGAGGTCGACATCGCCTGGATCGCCAGGGCGGGCGCTGATCCCAGCGCGTGGATCAGCCGTGAGGGAAGCCGGATGGTGGCGGTTCACATCAAGGACATCGCGCCCGAAGGTGAAGCCCTCGATGAGGACGGCTGGGCCGACATTGGCCAGGGGACGCTCGATTGGGCCGGCCTGATGGCCGAGCTGCACGCCACCCCGGCCGGGCTGTTCGTCCTGGAACACGACAATCCCAGCGATGACGAGCGATTTGCCCGCCGTTCCATCGCAGCGGTGAAATCCTACTGACGGGACCCGAGTAACATGGATCACACTTTCGGCGTCGGCGTCATCGGCTGCGGCAACATTTCCACCACCTATTTGGAATTCGCGCCGCTGTTCAAGAAGCTCGAAATGCGGGCCTGCGCCGACATCGATAGGGATGCCGCCAAGGCGCGGGCGGCGGAGTCTGACATCCGCGCCCGCACCGTCGAGGAGCTGCTGTCCAGCGAGGACATCGACATCATCGTCAATCTGACGGTTCCGGACGCGCACTATCAGGTGACGCGGCGGATTCTCGATGCCGGCAAGCACGCCTATTCCGAAAAGCCGCTGGCGTTGTCGCTCGACGACGGCAAGGCGCTGCAGGCGCTGGCGCAGTCGCGCCAGCTTCGCGTTGGCTGTGCGCCCGACACCTTCCTCGGCGGCGCCCATCAGCTCGCCCGCCGGCATGTCGACGCCGGTGACATCGGCAAGATCGTTGCCGGGACCTGCCACGTGATGAACCACGGCATGGAGCACTGGCACCCCAATCCGGACTTCTTCTTTGTGCCGGGGGCCGGTCCCATTCTCGATCTGGGGCCGTACCACATCGCCAATCTGGTCAACCTGATCGGGCCGGTCAAACGCGTCGCAGCGCTGGCCTCAGCGGCGGTGGCGGAGCGCGTCATCACCAGCCAGCCTCGAGCCGGCGAAAGCGTTCCGGTGAAAACGCCGACCAATATCCACGCGCTGCTGGAATTCATGAACGGCGCCACCGTCACGCTTTCGGCGAGTTGGGACATCTGGGCCCATGAGCACACCGACATGGAGCTTTAGGGAATTATAAAGACTACTTGAAATCATCCTCCTGACTCCCCATATTTCTATTGTAGAGAGGGAGACAGGAAATGCCCCGCAAAGCCCCCGGAAAAGCCCATCGCGAAGGTCTGACGCTGGTTCAGATGATGGAGATGTTTCCGACGGATGAGGCCGCGACGGCGTGGTTCGAGTCGGTGGTATGGCCGGATGGGCGGCATTGTGGAAAATGTGGTTCGGTCAACACGCGGGAAGTCCCGAACGCGAAGCCGATGCCCTATTGGTGCACCGATTGCCGATCCTATTTCAGTGTCCGCACAGGCACGCCGATAGCTCGCTCCAATGTCCCTCTGCGCAAGTGGGCAATCGCGATCTACCTCTGCCTGACGAGCCTCAAGAGCGTGTCGAGCATGAAACTTCACCGGGACATTGGCGTTTCCCAGCCCACAGCTTGGTTCATGTTGCATCGCATCCGGGAAGCATGGGCAGTTGACGATGACGACGACTTGGACGGGCCGGTAGAAGTCGACGAGACCTATTTCGGCGGGAAGCGCGAGAACATGCCGCTGTCGAAGCGGAGGGCGCTCACGGGCCGGGGGGCGGTCGGCAAGACAGCGGTGGTCGGTGTGAAAGACCGCGATACCAACGAGGTCCGGGCCGAGGTGGTCGATTTCACGGACGGCGAAACCCTCAAGGGCTTCGTCCGGGAACATGTCGAACCCGGCGCGACGGTCTATACAGACGATGCGCGAGCCTACAAGGGGATGCCTGAGTTCAACCATGAAGCCGTCAATCACTCGGTTGCCGAATATGTCAGAGGGCAGGCGCACACCAACGGAATCGAGTCCTTCTGGGCCATGCTCAAGCGGGCGCATGACGGCACGTTCCACAAGATGAGCCCGAAGCACCTGCAACGCTACGTCTCCGAATTTGCCGGCAAGCACAACATCAGGGACTCAGGAACGCTTGCGCAGATGCGGGACACGGTGGCCGGGCTTGTCGGACGCAATCTCCTCTACCGCAACCTGATCGCGGACAATGGGCTTTCGTCCGGGGCGCGGTCGTAGCGCGTTCCGCAAAAGCGCTTTCGCCAGCTTCTCCGGGGTTGCGCCCGCCAAGTCGCGGGCTGGATCAAGCATTCCAGGTCTCATCTTCCAGGGATTCCCGGCTCCAAGACCGCATTGACGGAAAACAGTTCGTCGTGAGCTTCTTTGAGGCCAACTACCGCGCGGCGGAGATCATCGCAATGCAGGGTAATGATCTCGCCTCTAGGCAGCTCGAAATCGAGCTCTCGTACGGACTGACGGACATCGGATGGGTTCTCCGACAAGGCACGCCCAAGGCGCTCTATGGCGCGGCCAGCATTCTTTAGCTTCTGTTCGAGAATCTGAATATCGCGGCGGAGTTCGTCTCGGGCCTGATGTTTTCCAGCACCGCTTCCGCGCGTTCCTCGTCTGTCATCTTCTCATTCCTTTGACCTTGTCGCCCAGATCTTTGGCGTCCTGGTAACGCTTGTCCCGCGCGTTCGCCATCATTAGCCGCTCGTAGTCAACCCAAGCCTCATCGTCGGCCTTGGGATGGGGAGCACCAAGGCCTATGTGGCCGAGACGGCGCAGGAGCCGTAGCCTCCGAGTGTGCGGATGATCCGGAGACGACGATGTGAACTCCTCCATCGCGGCCAAGAACTCACGATCCCGTCTCCGAAGATTACGCCAATCAAGTGACTTGCTTAGCAGCCACAAAAATATAAGTGTGCCGCCGATGGTAACCGCCACGGTTGAAGGCGTGCCGCTCATGAAGCTGAGCCAGTCGCCCCAAGTGCGGGAGTCATTCAAGACGCCGGGAATGCCCAGCGCAGAAGAAATCGCCCCGATCACAGGGAACCACCTGTTGCCGAAGAATTTGAACATCCCCGAATAGTCGGGAGTCCGCCCGCCACTGTCAAGTGGGCTTTATAATTCCCATCCCTTTTGGCAAGCCGGCCTTCGCACCACGTTCGACCTGTTTCACGTCAGAAAGGCCCTTCCGGACGTGACGGCCACGGTTTGATCCTCGTGTGCACACCGGGACGAATGCCGCGGAACCCAGCTGAAGCACCATCGGTCATGAAGACGAAATCCTTCAAGCCGGGACAAGACGGGTGAGCGTTCGGCAGGATCCGCCGGCCGGCAGCGTCGACAGGGCTCTTCCGCCCGATCCCGTCGCACCGGGCGGGTTGGCGGAATTCGCCCGCGGCCTGCGCGCCGGGGCGGTAACGGCGGAAGACGCGACCGCGGCATATCTGAAGCGGATCGCGATACTGGAGCCCCATCTTGGCGCCTTCGCCCATCTCGATGGCCCACGGGCGATCGACAACGCCGGAGCGGTCGACCGCATGCTGTCATCAGGCGTCGATCTGGGTCCCCTGATGGGCGTACCGATGGCGGTCAAGGACATCATCGCGGTGGACGGAATGCCGACTGCGGCCGGCTCCAAGGTCGATGTCAGCGACATCATCGGCGGCCAGGGCACGTTTATTCAGCGCCTCCGCCGAGCAGGGTGTGTGGTGTTGGGAAAAACGGTGACCGTCGAGTTCGCCTTCGGCGCCGGTCCTCATGCCGCCGGCACTCCCTGGAATCCGTGGGACGAATCGGTTCATCGCATACCGGGCGGTTCAAGCAGCGGATCGGCGGTGGCGGTGGCCGCGGGAATGTGCGCTTTCGCGCTGGGCACCGACACCGGTGGCTCGGTCCGCATTCCCGCAGCTCTGTGCGGCGTCGCCGGACTGAAAACGACACACGGGCTGTGGCCGCTTGATGGTGTTCTGCCTGCCGCGCCATCCTTCGATACGATGGGACTGCTGGCCGCGACCGCCGCCGATTTGTCCTACATCTACGCGGCCGTTCAGGGCGCAAAAAGTCCGCCGCTTGCCGAACTGGGCAACCTGACGCTCGGCCGTCCACGCGGTTTCTTTTCCGACCTCGTCGATCCCGACGTCGAGGCCTGCATTGACGCGGCGCTGGCCGCGGCCGAGGCGGAAGGCGCAACGGTTCGTGAGATCGCCTTTCCGGAAGCCGAAGTGGCGCGCAACTACGCTATCGTCGTTCCGACGGAGTTTCTCTCCGTACTGACGCGCGAGCGATTCCTCGCGATCCGCGAACAACTGGACCCGGATGTCGCCGCCCGTATTGCCGTCGCGCTGGAAGTTTCGCCCGATCGTCATCGGGATCTGATGCGGGATCGTCCGGCATTGTGCCGCGCCGCAGCGCGCCTGGGCGACGTCGACGCCATCGTGACCCCGACCGCCCCTCTTCTGGCAGTACCCATGACGCGCTTTGCAGACGACGATTTCGCCCGAGACTACCATCGCCGCATCACCGACAAGACGCGAGCCGCCAACGTTCTCGATCTCTGTGCCGTCACAATTCCGGTCCTCGAGCCGCAATCGAAGCTGCCCGCCGGCCTCCAACTGATGTGCCGGCGTGGCGAGGACGCCAAGGCGCTTTCGCTGGCTCAGGCGCTCGAAGCCTGCCTGCCGCGCCCGGAGGTCCGCCCGTCCGCTGAGAACGACCGAAACCGAGACACCTGAAAAGGGGACCAACGCCCATGGACAACACATCGCAACAAGGCGACGTCGTCGTCACACTGATCGGCTGCGGCAGCCCTCATCCCGCCCCCAGCCGTCTTGGCACAGCGGTTGCGATCGAGGCTGATGGCGACAGTCTGCTCGTCGATGCCGGACCGGGCACGATTTACAAGATGCTGCAATATGGCCTGCAGCCCAAAGACTTCGATGCGTTTCTCATCACCCATCACCATTTCGACCACACCGCCGGCGCGCCCAATTTCATATTGACCCGCTGGGAAAGCAGTCTGGGCTCGGAGTCGCCGCTGTTCGTGGCGGGGCCACGCGGAACGAAGAAGTTCATCGACGCGCTCGTCGGCGCCGACGGGGCCTATCGGCCGGATATCGTCGCCCGTCGCGAAGCCCCACTGACCCACGCCAAGATCAAGTCGCTGGGCGGAACGCTGCCGCGGCCGGACCTTGAGACCGATATCCACGAGGTCGGACCCGACGCCTCCTTTGCCCTTCCGTTCGGCTGGCAGGTCAAAACGGCGCTCGCCAACCATGTCGAGCCCTACCACGAATCCATCGGCTTCCGGATCGACATCGGTGACGTCAGCGTCTGCATAACCGGCGATTCGGAGCGCAACCAATCGCTCACCGAGCTGGCGCGCGGGGCCGATCTCCTGATCGCAACGTGCGGTGACGAGGAAGCGCGCATGGAGGCGATCGGCCTGGCCTTCGGCCAGATGGGCACCGTCTCGGCCGCCACGCTGGCGCGCGACGCCGACGTCGGCGCCATCGTGCTGACCCACACCGGTCTCAGGGTGGAGCGTTCGCCGCACCGCGAACGCGCCGTCCATCAGGTGGCGGAAATCTTCTCCGGCGAGGTGTACTTTTCCGAAGAGGGCATGAAGATCGCCGTGCCGCGCGGTGAGAAGGGTTCACGGGATTTATGACGACAGTACACCCGGTCGCGACCGGGACACCCGCTGGCCCTGCCGTCGGCATGCCGGCCACCTGGCGCGACATCGATACGCCGGCGCTCGTGCTGGACCGTTCGGTCTTGGACCGCAATATCGCGGCCATGCAGGCGCGCGCCGACCGTGCCGGCGTCGGGCTGCGGCCGCATGTGAAAACCCACAAATGCCTGCGCATCGTCGAGGCCCAATTGAAGGTCGGCGCCATCGGGGTCACTGTGGCTAAACTCGACGAAGCGGCCATGCTGATCGACAGCGGTGCAGCCAGCGTCCTGGTTGCCAATCAGATCGTGACGACCAAGAAGATCGCCCGTGCGATCTCGCTATCGCAGCACGCCGAACTGATCCTCGGCGTGGACAGCCACGATGGCATCAACATGCTGGCCGAGGCGGCCCGGAACACCGGTGTGGCGATCAAAGTGTCGATCGAGATCGACTGCGGCCTGTGCCGTTGCGGCGTCGTGCCGGACGACGCGCCGGCGCTTGCCGGGCTCGTCGCCAACTCACCCGACCTCAGGCTTGCCGGCGTCTTCACCCATGGCGGGCACGCCTATGGTGCGCGCGATGAGACCGCGCTCGACGACGCTGCGGTCGAGGAATGCGAGGCGGCGATTGCCGCGGCCGAAGCGATCCGCGCGCGCGGCCATGCCGTGGAAACGGTGAGCATCGGCTCCACGCCGACCGCGTCCAGGTTTGCCGGCCGGGCCGGTATCACCGAACTCCGCCCCGGCAACTATGTATTCAACGACGGCATCCAGATGTCGCTCGGCGTCGCCGACATCGACGCTTGCGCCCTGACGGTCGCTGCTACTGTGATCAGCCGGTCGGCGCCGGAACGGGCGGTTATCGACGCCGGTTCGAAGACCTTCGGGTTGGATCAAGGTGCCCACGGAACCCATTTGCTCGACCATTTCGGGCAGATGCTCGGTGGTGACGGCCGCCTGGTGCGTCTATCGGAAGAGCACGGCGTTCTCGAGGTTCCGCCGGACTCCGGATTGCGACCCGGTGATGGCTTGAGGATTGTGCCCAATCACGCCTGTGTGGCCAGCAACCTTGCTGCTGACTTCTGGATCCTCGACGGCGAGCGTGTGGTTGATCGGTGGCCGATCGACGCGGCTGGGGGAAGCAGGTGATGCCGAGCATGCGCTGCTGCCCTGGGCGGCGGCAATCATTGATTTCACCGCCCCTAGTATCCGCCGCGACGAGGGCTGTCGCTCGGCCAGCCGTCCTTCTCAGCAACTTACCGCGCGTCACATCGCGATCACCGAGATGGGTCTGCCCCCGGTCGTTGTAGCGGTACCATCGCCGACTGGCGAAGTAGCCTGCAACGGGTGTTGCATTCTGGGCACCGAAAATCGGGATACCAGGCGTTGCGAGCTCAGCCGATCTCGCGCCGACACGTTTTGATCCGCGAGTCAGGTTCACTGTCGGCACCAAACAGTGCGCTGAGCTAGATTGAGTGCCGGGTCCCAGCGATCGCCTGCGCGTGCTACGGAGTTTCTACACCGGCGTGATCTTAGACGCGCTGGCCTCCCAGCAAGCCAGAGGATCACTCGAGCATGAATGTCCAGCAGACGACCGATGCGACGAGAATGACCGACCGAGACATCGCACGTTTGCGGGATGCCGGCGCGGTCGCAATCCTCCCGGTCGGGGCCGTCGAGCAACACGGGCCGCACCTGCCGATCGACACCGATTCTGTTTCCGCCCACGCTGTGTCGCTGGGCGCCGCTCGTCGCGCGCAAAATGGCCACTATGTTGTCTTCCCGCCGTTGATGTACGGGTTCTCTCCGCACCACCTCAGCCGGCCGGGGACGATCTCGATGGGGCTGGAGGTCTTCCTCGGGCAGGTGCGCCACGGTGTTCGGTGTCTTCTGGACAGCCGCTTCCGCCGTGTGGCGTTAGTGAACGGCCACGGCGGCAATTCGGCTCCGCTGAGAAGCGCCGTGACCGAGATGGTTACCGAAGGTTTGCCCGTCACTTCGGTCAACTACTGGGAACCTTCGCGTCCTGCGTGGGTTCGCCTGCTTAAGGGAAAGATGCGAGATATTGGTCACGCCTGCGAATTCGAGACAGCGCTTCAGCTTGCAGTGCGCGACCGGTCGCTGTCTGCTGAAATCGCCGCGCGTTCGCGCACTCTTCATCCGCGATTTACCCCGCCCTTCGTTGCGCCCGATGCGGAAGACGGTTTTACGCCGGTGGACGCGGTGGCGCCGCCGATCTTTCTTTCCGGTGACCCTGGCTACTATGGCGACCCGGCGGCCGCCACTCGGAAAACAGGCATCGCATTGCTCAAGACGTCGAGTGCAGGGTTAGCCGACTTCCTGTCATGGTTCGCGGCCACGCCGCTTGTCACCGGCCGCGATTGAAAACAGTCGCCGCGCCCTTGCAATTACCAAGCGCGCTTACGACGGACATCGGCTTGAGGTTCGCACCCGGAAGACGGGACAGGTCGTAAACTGGCCCGTGCCTGCAGCGCTCCGCCGCCCGCGATTTCGAGATCGGCGATGCGCCGCCCCTCATTGGGCTTCCCCGGGAACTCGATGAGATCAAAGAGGCTCGAGCGGTGCGCGACCATTTTCCACGGGGTCGCATGGTCGCCCGAGCGAACACCGAAAGTCTCATGATGGCCCTGGTAAGGGCTGGCGTAGGTGTGGGACTGATCGATTGCTTCGCGGGCGATGTTGACCCCGCTCTTCGGACGGTCACTTCCGCTTGTGACCTAACCCGGACATGCCGACCGCGCGGCAATCACTCTTTTGGATGTGGCGAATGTGCCACATCCTGGTATTCCCTCCGTGGTAGACTGGAAGGCAGCTCATCCTTGAGGGACGCCAGCGCAGCTTCGGGATCGATCTCGATTTCGCGGACGCAGTAGAACGCCGGTTGACTCGGATCAAAGTCCGGTTCGATTCAATGCGCGGTTTCAGCGGTGCAGCGGTCGTGATGATTCCAATGTGACCGTCGCGGAGACGCCAGAATCCGGACGGCACCTACAGCGTTGTTTTCGCAGAGGCGCTAAGGGCGGTCCGGTCTAATCAAGTTCGTCGGCGTAGGAGAGCGGCGCCCGGAAGTTCGGCAAGTCGAAGGTGCCGGCACCGTAGCGGTCCTCCGCCATGAGGGTCTCCAGCCCGAACGATAGCTGGGCGCCGAGCCACAGGCTGTGGACCCAGACCTCTTCGTCGCAACAGGTGCTGAAGGGCGCCACCCGCTCCAGGAACGTCCAATCGCCCTGATAGGCGGCGAAGACAGACCAGGGCGAACCGTCGAAACGGTGCCGATACTCGCTGGCGATCTGCACCCAGTGGACGAGATCACCGCCGGTTTGGAAGTCGCCCCCGGTGTGGCCGGCAAGGCTCAGCTCAAATTTCGAATTGTCGTCGTGGAAGTAGCGAAAGCCCCCGCGCCCGAAGACGCCGCTCTGCAACGTTTCGTCGTCACCGCCGACCCAGTCGATGTAGCCGAGCTGACCGAAGTAGGTCCAATTCCCGTTGAACAGCGCACCCTCGAGCGCAAAAGCGGCGTGATTGGACGAGCCGTCGCCATCCATATGCTCCGTGTGCGTGTACTCCGCAAAAATGCCCCAGGCGCCATGATCAGGAGCGCGGTGGAACCAGTGCAACCTCCGGCAAGATGGCTTGACACATTCTCTTCATCGAAGACGCCTCCCATGTCGGGATGATAGTCGCCGAGCAGTTCAAGCTGGATCGCACCAATGGCGTTGGTCTCGAAGACCAGGCGCCCATTGCCGCCTATACCCCACACCGTATCGTTGAAGGCTTCGTTGCTGCCGTTGGTCTTGTACCCGGACGGCACATAGGCACCGGTCCACAGCGAAAGGAAGCCCGAGTGGCTCGGGTACACGGGTGCCGCGGGCGCGGCAATCGTAAGGTCGGGAGCCGAAGACGCGAGGTCCGCCGTGTGGCCGATTCCCGTTAGTGCCAGCACGACTGCCGCACAGGATCCGGTCGTCGGCAAGACCCGCATGATGCACCCCTATCGAGTAGTCGCTGATCTACGTCTACCAGACTTGGGCGAGCTGCGTTAGCGACGCGGAGCGATTATCCCGGACTATGCTGCCAAAAAGCCACGGCAAGGTAGCCAAGCAGACGCGGCTGGCCCAACGTTTGTATCGCTTCGGCTTCGTCATCTGACACCTCCCGGCGCTCAAAGCGCCTCATTCTCGGTGTCCACCAAACCGGGGCAAAACCAAACAGGCGACATCGTCATCGCGGCTGCCGATCTGCCGGACAAATCTTGGCAGCCTCTTGAGCCGCCGCGCATTCTAATGTCGGCTCTTGTTCGCCGACATCCGCGGTCGACGGCGCGACGGCTGCTTTCGGAGGTAAACCGGACATGAAAGCCGCCACCCCGGGAGGGCGGCGGCTGGAGTTCGACTGCTTACGCACGCAACAGCGCGCGTATGTCTTCCGCACTAGAGCGGTGCGGTTTGAAGTCTTCGGGTACCACGGGCGCAACCACATCCATGCCGGCCTCGAGCAGTTGCCGGCCGGCTGTGATGATGGCTTTGCGCCCAGGATCATCGCCGTCAAAGAGCAGAGCGACCCTTGTAACGGTGCCGTCCTGCAGGAGCTCGACCTGAGCCTCTGAGAGTGAGCGCCCCATCGGCGAGATCGCCCGGACGTTCATTTCGTGGAGCGTCATGACGGAGAAGAAGCTTTCCACGATCACCACAGGCGAGGGGATGTCGACCTGGCACACACGGTGCCAGTTGAACAGCTCGAGATCCTTTCGGAAATTTGGCGGCTGTCGATACTTCGGCTCATCATCCGGCCGCTCTTTCTCGACCCATCGTCCGCAGTACGCCACCAGGCGTCCTTGCCTGTCGTGGATCGGGAAGACCAAGCGGCCCTTCATGATGCCCTTGCCCTGTGCAACGCCAATGCCAAAGACATCGATCATCTCGGCCGAGATACCCCGCCTTTCGATGAACGGATGATCAGTGACCAGTCCCGCCGCGCGGTTTCCTTCATTGGGGGCTTTCCGACGCCGGCCCTGGTGCCGGCCGCTTTGTGGTGGGAGCCGTCCACTGCATCACAAACGGACACGCGAGGATGGGCGCAATTGTCCTGCCAAACATACAAAATCAATACTGAGGGATCTACGGAATGGCGCGACGGCGACAAGAGAACGAGGCGTTCGTGCGGCACCTCGTCGTCGAAGTTGAGGCCGCCGAGGCGGCGGGGATGACTGCGCCCCAAGCCATCGCCGATCATTTCAACGCCAAGGGCGTCACCACCCGCAAGGGCCGGCGCTGGACCGGCGCGACCGTGGCCAAATTCCTCAGCAGCCCGGGCGCCAAGCGCTACCGTTCGGGTGGGAAAGCGGGGCGCACGGTGGAGCCGAAGGGCAATCCTGACAAGGCGTCCAACGCGCTCGATAAAGCACGATTGCGGCGCATTTCGGAATTAACCATCGGCCATTATGACCGGACGGCCGAAGATTACTGGGACGGCACTCGAAATCACGATGTCAGCCAGAACTATGAGGCGCTCTTGGAAGCGATCGAGGGCGATCCCCCCTATGCCATCCTCGACTTGGGTTGTGGGCCCGGACGAGACTTGCGTTATTTCCGGTCGTTGGGCCATGACGCCACGGGCCTGGACGGGTCGATGGAGTTCGTCACCATGGCGCGCCGCTATTCCGGGTGCGACGTTCTGCACCAGGATTTTCTCGCGATGGTATTGCCGGAAAGCCATTTTGACGGCGTGTTCGCGAATGCGTCGCTATTCCATGTGCCGAGCCAGGAATTGCCGAGGGTTTTGCTTGAACTCTCCACAACCTTAAAGTCACAGGGCCTCCTGTTCTGCTCAAACCCGCGAGGAAACAACGAAGAAGGTTTAAGCGATGACCGCTACAGCTGCTTCTTCGATCTCGACACCTGGCGCAATTACTCCTATTGGAGGGAGAGAAAGGGCCGGCGTTGTGGATATCGTCGATCATGGCTGAACATATAATAGGTGAACACCTGGTGTGCGGCCATGGGCCTGAGACGGTTTGAGCTATCTCTTGGGTTTCGCAAACCGGCGTTGGACAACTATATACTGGCCCCCGACTAGGCCGATGCGCCGGAGACGGCCGTGGATGCCGTGAATGGAAATGCCGGATACCAAGCCGA
Organism: uncultured Bauldia sp.; assembly: GCA_963663975.2. Classification (GTDB taxonomy): domain Bacteria; phylum Pseudomonadota; class Alphaproteobacteria; order Rhizobiales; family Kaistiaceae; genus JANQRX01. The sequence goes on from CAXXRA010000001.1 coordinate 21,324, forward strand.
AGCCCACGGCCGACCGCTTTCTGCCGGGTCGTGCGGCGGCCGAGGATGCAGTGCGGACGCTGATCGCCTGGACCGGCGACGATCCCGCGCGCCCGGGCCTGACCGAAACCCCCAAGAGGGTCGTGGACGCCTTCCAGGAACTCTACAGCGGTTACGACCGCGAGCCGGAAGATCTGTTGGAGCGGACCTTCGAGGATTTGGGTGCCTATGACGATCTGGTTCTGGTGCGGGATATTCCGGTGCTGTCGCAGTGCGAGCACCATATGATGCCGTTCACCGGACGTGCCCACATCGCTTATTATCCGATCGACCGGATCGCCGGCCTGTCGAAGCTTGTGCGCCTGGTGGATCTATATGCCCGGCGGCTGCAGACCCAGGAGCGGCTGACCTCGCAGATTCTTCACGCGCTGGACGAGGCGCTGAAAACACGCGGCTCAGCCGTCATGATCGAGGCCGGGCACACCTGCATAACACTCCGCGGCATCAAGGCGCATAGCGCCAGCACGACGACGACGCTGTTTTCCGGAGCGTTCCATGACGACCCGGAGGAGCAGACCCGGTTCCTCAATATGGTCGGCGCGTAGAGGCCGATGGACGATCGAAGCGAACGCGTCGCCGCGGCGATAGCGGCGTTCGGTAGTGGCGAAATCATCGTCGTGACGGATGACGATGACCGCGAAAACGAAGGCGATCTGATCCTCGCCGCGGTCCACGCAACGCCCGAGAAATTGGGCTTCATCGTACGCCACACCAGCGGCATCGTGTGCACGCCGATACCGCTTGCGACCGCCCGGCGCCTGCACTTGCAGCCGATGGTGGCCGACAACACCGCCCCCCTGTCGACGGCGTTCACCGTGTCGGTCGACTTCCGGCCCGGGCTGACGACCGGCATTTCCGCCGAGGAACGCTGCAACACCGTGCGCGCAATCGCCAACCCGAATACGGGCCCGGAGCAGTTCGTGCGGCCGGGCCACGTGTTTCCACTGGTGGCGCGCGACGGCGGAGTTCTCATGCGGTCGGGCCATACCGAGGCCGCGGTCGATCTCTGCCGGCTGGCCGACCTTGCCGAGGTCGGTGTGCTCGCCGAACTCGTGAACGATGACGGAACCGTCATGCACGGCCCCCAGGTTGCCGACTTCGCCGGTGAGCACGGACTGCACGAGGTGTCCGTGGCTGATCTGATCGCCTGGCGGCAGCGGCGCGAGAAACTTGTCGACCGGGTGGCAAGTTTTTCGATCGCCACTCTTGCCGGGCCGGCCGAGGCGTTTTCATACCGAACGCCGTATGACGCGACCCAACACCTGGCCATCGTGTTCGGCGATATCGGTGACGGCAAGGACGTCCCGGTGCGAATGCATCTTGAATCGGTTGCGGCCGACGTCTTCGGCGACACCCGTCCACTCGACGGTTTCGTCCGGCGCTTCGCCGAGGATGGGCGCGGCATCATCGTCTACCTTCGGGAGGGCTCGGTGGGGGTCGCCAAAAGCGCTGCCCGTGCCCGCATCGACAGGCCGGAGAATTCCAGCACGGTGCGCGACGACGAGTGGCGCGAAGTCGGGCTTGGCGCCCAGATCCTGAAGGATCTCGGCGTCAATTCGATCCGGCTTTTCGCCAGCCGGCAGCGCCGTTATATCGGTGTCGAAGGGTTTGGTATCGCCATCTCCGAAACCGAAACGATCGGTGAGGAATGACTATGGCGGCGGGCGCCCATAAGGAATTCCCGACCAAGTGGTGCAGCGCCAAGTGCCGGGTAGAAGGCGCAGATCGAAGCGCAGTGACCGTCGGGTCGCGGTCATGTCGGGTCAATACTTCCTGCGCGAGTACGACAAGCTCGCCAGGCAATGCGCCGCCGAGGGGGTCGATAATGCCCGTTATCTCCTGCGCCTTGCCGAGCTGGAGCTCATCGACCGGGAACGGCGCATGGTCGAGCGGCGGATCAAGGCGGCCCGATTCCCCGCCGTCAAAAGCCTCGACAGCTTCGACTTCAAAGCCATCCCATCGTTGAACAAGATGCTGGTGCTGGAACTGGCCCGCGGTTGTCCACGACATGTCCTCGATCGTCACGACCTTGAGCCATCATTGAGTCGCTGCCGCCGCCTCCTCCAGGGCCGCAAGAACCTCCTCCGGATCGACCTCGTTACCGTCGATGTCGAACTGGGCGAGATAAAAGATCACGTTCTCGATATCCTCGTCCTTTTTCAGGCCGGGGAACGGCATCGTGCCTTTCGGGATCACGTCCTTCGGCTTACGCAAATACGCGGTCAGGACCTCGACACTCCAGGTCATCGGCTCTGCCTCGGTGATGGTCAGGAGTGTGCCGTCCTTGCCCTTGGAGTATTTCTTGAAGTCCTCGACCGCACCCCATGGGCGGCCGTCGCGACCGTCGAACCACAGGCCCAGAGCAGGGCACAAACAATTGTCGTCAAACGCATCAAAAAACTCTCCTATTCTGACGCTTTCTCAAATCCGGCGCGCTCGGCGCGGCCGATTGAGCATCACTCCCGACCGGCCGGGTGAAGCTCGAGGCATGGCAACTTCGCTCACGCGTGCGGCCTGCGGGTCAGTCACGTCTTGGCCTCCCCGGTGGCGCTCTCCGGTTGAGCCGGCGAAGCCGCGTCATCGTCGATGGGCGCCGTCGCCGGTGAGGTGGACGGCTTGGGAACGTCCGTCGCAGGCGTGTCGTCCTCCCGGGGCAAGGTGAGTTCCTTTCGCAGGTCCGTGTCGACCTTGCGAATTTCCTTTTTGATGTCGCCCACGGGATCGATCTTGCCGATCGATTCGACGCTCTTTCGCAGGTCCGTGTCGACCTTGCGAATTTCCTTTTTGACGTCACCCACGGGATCGATCTTGCCGATCGATTCGACGCTCTTCTTGACGTCGTCAAGTTCGGCCTCGCGGAGTGCGTCGTTGACCTGGTTTTGAAAGCCTCTGGCCATGCGCTTCAACTGGCCGACATAGTTGCCGACCGAGCGCATCGCCTTCGGCAAGTCTTTAGGGCTGATGACCAGGACCGCCACGCCGGCAATCAGCATCAGTTCGGTCCAGCCGAGGTCAAGCATGACGCATCATGAACCTTGTGGAGCGCAGCCCCAAAGTCGGCGTCGAAACGCCGGTTAGCTGACCTTGGTTTTTTCCTCGACCGATTTGGTTTCGACGGGCTCTGCCGCCTCGTCTTCGTCGTCGGCCAATCCCCTCTTGAAGCTCTTGACGCCCTTGGCGACGTCTCCCATCAGGTCGGAGATCTTGCCGCGACCGAACAGCAGCACGATCACAAGTATAACGATCAGCCAATGCCAGATACTCAAGGAACCCATCGGTTTCTCTCCAAATTTCCGACACGGGCCATCTGTCGCCCGCATCCGCTCTGGTCAAGATTTAGGGGCTAAGCGGTGCTTTAGCAACGGATACGGTCGTCAAAAGCCGATTTCAGCCACCGTCGCCGCCGCCGGGCTCGTCGTCAAGGGGATCCTCGTCCTCGGCCAGCGCCTGATCGGCGGCCGGTTGGGGCATGTGGAAGTCGGCGGGAACGCTCGCATCCAGCAACGCGGCAAGATCCGCATACCGATCAACGAAAGCGCCGACGACAAGAGCCAGATCGAGGAATATCTGAAGGAGTACCGGGGCGAGGGCATCCAGCACATCGCCGTCGGCACCGAGGACATCTACGCCGGAACCGAAGCGATCGCCGGGCGCGGCCTGGAGTTCATGCCGCCGCCGCCGGACGTTTATTACGACCTCTCGATTGACCGGGTGAAGGGCCATGGCGAACCCCTCGACGGGCTGCGCAGACACGGCATCCTGATCGACGGCGAGGGCGTCGTCGACGGTGGCGCTACGCGCGTCTTGTTGCAGATCTTCTCCAAGACGGTGGTCGGGCCGATCTTCTTCGAGTTCATCCAGCGCAAGGGCGATGACGGCTTCGGCGAGGGAAACTTCAAGGCCCTGTTCGAGTCGATCGAAGCCGACCAGATCGCGCGCGGGTGCTGGAGCCGTCCTGAGCGGCGACAGGTGCTCGTGGTTCGAATCTATCGGTTCGAACGACTGGATTCTTTTGTGATGGATCAACTTATCGAGACATTAGAATGCTCTACGATCCATTCATCGACAAGCTTGTTCGGACTCAAATGTCTCAGTTGATCCGTTAGGATCGCTGACCGCCGCTTGCACGATTTTTCAGATGGGTCGGGCTGAACGACCGGCGCGATCCGGCGGTGGGGAGGTTGTCATGGATGAACGCGCCGATCGCTCGGTCGTGGTGGCCAAGAGCCGGGCGACCGAAGAGACGCTCGCAGAAGGCTGCAACGTCTCCTCGACAATCGACAGCTTCTCTTCGGCCGACCAATAACGTCGCCGTGCGGTTCCAGTGATCACTTCGATCCGTCGATACTCGTCAGACATAAGCCTGTGCTTGAGGGTAGCCTCAAGCCCTCCTGCTTACGCCAACTGTCCGGTCGAAATGGGGGCCGGTTCAGTCAACAACCGCACCATCCAAATTAGACTACAAAAGACCAGTACGAGATGAAGACAAAATCGGCATCCGCGGTGCTAAACAAGCTGACCTCGCCGGCTTTGGGGCATGGCGGCCCCTGGCTAAGGTCCGGCCTTGCCAATGCCCGCCATCGGCGGCAAACTCACCCTCAACAAGGCGGTCATCGGGCGGATGTCGGCTAATTTGATTGGCTTCAGCAATTCTGCCCGGCCTAGTCTCTTGCTGGGAATACGGCACAAGGCCTGGGTTGGGGAGCGACGTCGCGTTTCGCGGCGACGATGATCAAACGACGCGACACTGAAAGAGGAGTACCACATGCCTAAGATTGCGACTGCCTTCGCCTTCGCGACCCTGTTCGTGGCAGGCGCGTTGGCCGCACATGCGCAGAACGCCGAGGTGTCGTTCTTCGTCACCAGCGCCGGGGCCGGCGATGGGGCAAACCTTGGTGGTCTGGAGGGGGCCGACTCTCATTGTCAGGCACTGGCCGCGGCCGTCGGCGCCGGCGGCAAGGACTGGCGCGCCTATCTGAGCACGCGAGGCGAGAACCCCGTCAACGCGCGAGATCGCATCGGCGCCGGCCCGTGGCTCAACGCCGCGGGTGTGCAGATCGCCGCAAACGTCGCCGACCTGCACAGCGAGGCCAACAACATCAACAAGGAAACCGCCCTCAATGAGCGCGGCGAAATCGTCAATGGCCGCGGCGACGATCCGAACCGGCACGATATCCTGACCGGCTCGCAGGAGGACGGCACGGCGTTTGCCGCCGGCGACGATATGACCTGTGGTAACTGGACGTCGAACGCGGGCGACGCGGGCAGTGCCATGGTCGGCCACCACGACCTGACCGGCAACCCGTCAGGCATCAATTTCTGGAACCACTCGCACGGCTCGCGGGGCTGCAGCCAGGCCAACCTGGTCAAGACTGGCGGTGACGGCCTGTTCTATTGCTTCGCGGCGAACTGAGCCGGCCACGATGAATGCGGCTTAAGACAGGTACAGGTTTCGTTGCCTATTCGTTGAGGCACCGCCTCCGGCAGAGCCAGCGTCCGCATGAAGTTACCGGGATTGTAGGCGAGCGCATGAAGCTGAAGCCGGACGGCATTATTCTGGTTCATATCCGGTCCCCTCTTCAAGGCCGGATTCTAGCCTCAACTAGCCTCTACCTATGATCTTATTGCGCAGTAAGGCCAAAACAATTAAGAACGTTCCAACGCCCCAGGCCAGCCAGTAGCCCAATCGCAGGCTTGATGTTGCCTCGCTTACGTATGGATATCCAAGGTCGAGGAGAACAGTCCCCTGCAGTGGAGTAGTGACGCCGCTTAATGGCGACTGCCCGAGCTTTATCGTGATCATAATGGGAGTTACCGCAGCAAAAATTAAATGTACGAACCCGACACCGCCAATAATTGCCTGCGGCAGTGACAACCGGAGTCTGCCTAGGCTAAAGGCTTTTTCCCTTACCAGCAAACTTGATAACAGCAGGACAACGCTTATCCCCAGATAGGTCCACATGAGCGGCGCAAAGACGTCCGGCATCGTAGGGATGTTAAACTTGGGCACATCAGGCCCCAGAAAAAGTTCCTCTCCCCAAGGACGGAGTATAACCGCATCTGGACGAAGCTGAGCAATGTCCAGACCCCACAAGGGCATAAACCAGGAATATAGCAGCCAACCTGTGGCCACCAAGACTAAGCCACGGAATATCCAGGCTCTCACCTCCCTCATATTCTCCTTCCCGATCTTTTAGAAGTGAGAGCCCGCCTTCTACTGAAGGACGGGCCCTCACTCGAAGTTAGTTTAAAGGCACCTGGGCGCAATCGGCTGCGTAGAGCTTGGCGCCCTCGTTGAACAGGTTCTGGTCGACCTCCCGGCTATCGGCCGGCGAGTGCCTGGCACCGGTGGCACAGAATCAATGCTTCCTGGCCATCTGATTACCCGGCAATCGCAGGCAGTACCTCCGGCGACGATTAGCCGCGCCGCCGGAGGATGGGATCGTTCAGGACATTCACCCGGCGATGATGTGGTTGGCCGCGATGAAGCCCTGCGTAATGGCGCGGCCGAGGCCGGTGCTGCCGCCGGCGGCCTCGCCGCCCCCGCATAGAGCCCGCGTATCGGCCGGCCTTCCGTGCTTCGACGACCTCGGAGTTAGCGTTGACCTTGAGGCCGCCGTAAGAATCGTCGCCACTGGGGCGCGATCAGCGCCGCGTAGAAGGGCGGCGTGTTCATAGGCCTCCGAGCGCCTCACCGGTGCCCTCCTCGACAGGCTGACGCACCACGTCCACATCCTCGAGATGAATGGCGACAGCTATCGGCTCAAACAGAGTAAGCTGCGCGCTCGGGACGCCGTCGCCGAAACTCACCCCGCCGTAATCTAAGTAAGTAGCCTGATCGACCGACGCTGAAAGGCCCCTCGCCGGGGCCTTCTGCCATCCCTCGCTGACGCATTTTTGCTCCGGCCCGCCGATGCATTTTTGCTCCGCCGTTGACAGAGCTTCCTGCAGAAAGGGTCCCAAACGCTATTGGATGCGTCATCATGGCAACGGGCTGATCGTCGACGGCGCTGTAATCTCGATTGGGATCGAACGCGAGCGGTTTACCTTTGCCACCGAACATATTCTCAATCCCGATCCGGGTACGGATCGAAATTGTCGCCAAGCACTTTCTTTCCACGGAAGATTTGAAAATGTAAGTGGAAGGGACAATTGGTTGCGCACAGCGTCCCCGTATTAGGCCCACGGTTGCAATGATTTGTCCGCGTTTCACAATCTCTCCTTCGAGACAAATATCTCATCGAGATGCGCGCAGAGAGTACTTGCGTCAATCCCGGCGGGGTCGACGTTTTCATGGGCTATGACGATGAGATTACCATCCTCCATAACATTCACACACGGCCCTTCGCGGCTGCACAACCGCTCATTCGTCTGCTGCTCAATCTGGAATTTTGAAAAAGTGACGATGCCGTCCAGCGGCGCAAGAACTGGCACGCCACGTTTCACGGTATAGGGCACCTCTAAAAATCCCTGTTCCGAGCCTTGATCGGTTATAATCCGGACGGTTTGGCGCGTAGATGTGGGGAACCGACCATGGGCCAAATGGGCTTTTTCGACATCGCGAATCGGTATGCCGGCCTGGACGCCAAGAACGATCCTTTGGCGAGGATCGACGCGGTGGTTCCGTGGGAGAATTTCCGTGCCCGCCTGGAGGCGATCTGGCGCAAGCCGGCCGAGGAACGGAAGTCGCCGGCGGGGCGAAAGCCCTGGGACGCGGTGGCGATGTTCAAGGCGATCGTTCTCTGCGAGCTTTACAATCTCTCGGACGACCAAGTGGAGTACCAGCTTCGCGACCGCCTCTCGTTCATGCGGTTCGTAGGGTTCGGTCTTGAGGACAAGGTCCCCGACGCCAAGACGGTGTGGCTCTACCGGGAACAGTTGGCGCGGGCGGGCATGGTCGAGGCGTTGTTCGAGGACTTCGACGGCTATCTGGAGAAGCAGGGCTACCTGGCGATGGGCGGCCAGATCATCGACGCGTCGATCGTACCGGTCCCCAAGCAGCGCAACAGCCGTGACGACAACGCGCGGATCAAGGATGGCGAGACGCCGGAGGGCTGGAAGGACCAGCCGGCCAAGCGGTCGCAGAAGGACACGGACGCACGGTGGACAAAGAAGCATGGCAAGAGCCACTACGGTTACAAGAACCATGTCAACGTGGACCGCCGGCACAAGCTGGTGCGGCGTTACCAGGTGACCGACGCGGCGGTGCACGACAGCCAGGTCGTGGAGGACATCCTTGATCCGGACAACACGGCCTCGGACGTGTGGGCGGACAGCGCCTATCGGTCGGCGGAGATCGAGGCGAAGCTGAAGGAGAAGGGCCTGAACAGCCGCATCCACCGCAAGGGGCATCGCGACAAGCCGCTGAGCGAGCGGGAGAAGCGGGGCAACAAGGCCCGTTCGAAGGTGCGGGCGCGCGTCGAGCACGTGTTCGGGGCCCAGAGCAACGACATGGGCGGGACGCTGGTGCGCAGTATCGGGCTGGTACGGGCGAGGGCGCGGATCGGGCTGAAGAACCTCGCCTACAACATGCGTCGCCTGGTGCAGCTGGAGCGTCTCGCCGCGGCGGCGCCAACGTGATGGTCATCAGGGGAGAAGTCTGCCTGGAGCCCCCATTGACAGGGAAACAGACCCGCCGGGGAGCCGGAGAAGGCCGAAAACCCAGACGCCAACCCCGCTCATGACCCGCGAGAACCGCACAACCTGTCGAGTTTCACGTCAGTCGCATTATTTTTCGAGGTGCCGGTATAGTCGGTTCCTGTGTGGGATAGGCTCTGGAAGGCTCTGTTGCGCCCCATGGAGAGGAAACCCAAGGATCGGCTGCTGCATGACCTGCCGACAGGAATGCGCTCAAAATGACCGCAGTAGCAGCAATCTTGGTAAGGAGCATCTTTGCCTCCGATCACAGGGTGCCGAGCATGCAACGCAAAAGATACACCTGCCCAAACCGCAAGCAAAGAGGGGTCCACTCGCTGCCACCCCGGAGCGGTCAGGAAAAGGGACGGCCGAGCCGGGTCACGAACTGCCTTCATCCGCAACGCTGTGGACGGCGATACAGGACACGGCGATGATCGTGGGACAGAGCCCGCGGCCCGCTTACCGCCGACACGTTGTTCTGATAGGGTGGACGAGACCGGACGGCAAGACCCTCCGGTAAGATTGGAGACGACCGATGTACGTCCACGCCTCCGTCGCAGTCATAGCGATCTTTCTTGCCGGCGTTGCTCCCGCGCGGAGCGACGATTTACCTCAAGCGTTTCCGCTCCTGGAGACCGCCGGAGCCGCTCCGCAGCCGTTCGGGATAGACTCGGCTGGCGAAGGAACCACCCGGGGCCCGGCCACCAAGGCGATCTTCCTGCGGCCGCAACCCAACCTTTCGCTGGAATTGCGGACGACCTCAGTGCTGGGAAAAGAGCTCTTCGAGCAGGGCTGGCACCCGGGGAACGCCTTCAACTCGGCGGAGGGCCCTGGCCTGGGCCCGCTTTTCAACGCCTCTACCTGCGAAACCTGCCATAGGCGCGGCGGGCGAGGCCCCCTTCATACCGTGCTCCTCAGGCTCTCCATCCCGCCTGAGACGCCCGCCCAGCAGGCGGCTCTCGACAATCGCGAGGTGAAGGAGATCGGCGATCCGATCTATGGCATTCAGCTGCAGGAACGCGCGGTGCCAAGGCTTCCTCGCGAGGGGGGGAAAAGAGTCGTCACGCGCGAAATCGTGGCGACCCTCAGCGACGGCACCACCGTGATCCTTACGCAGCCCACCTTTTCTTTCGTCTTTTTGAACTACGGGCCGCTGCACGACGCAGTCATGCTGTCCGCGCGCCTCGGTCCGCCGATCATCGGGTTGGGATTGTTGGAGTCGGTCGCGTCCCGGGACATCGAAGCCCTAGCCGATCCCGACGATGCCGACGGCGACGGCATTTCGGGGCGCCCGAACTATGTCCGCGATCCAGCGACGGGCCAAGTGGTCCTCGGCCGCTTCGGGTGGAAGGCGGGCGTGCCCAGTCTGCGCGCGCAGACGGCCGCCGCGTTCTCCAACGACATCGGTGTTTCAACGTCGCTTTTCCCGGCACCGCACGGCGATTGTACCGCCCAGCAGACCGTCTGCCTCGGCATGGCGGCAGGCGTCACCGAAGGCCCTGTCGACACGGAGGCGCCGGACATCATCCTCGATCAGCTCACCCAGTTCGTGTCGACGCTCGGCGTGCCGGCGCGGCGCAACGCGGACGACCCGGAGGTGCTCGCCGGCCAGCGCGTCTTCGTCGGACTGGGCTGCGGCGGCTGTCACACGCCGACCCTGGTCACCAGCCACGCTGCGGAAAAGGCGGCGCACCGATCCCAGCGCATCTGGCCTTACACCGACCTGCTGTTGCACGACATGGGTGAAGGCTTGGCCGATCACCGGCCGGAAGGCGACGCGACCGGGTTCGAGTGGCGCACGCCGCCGCTGTGGGGCATCGGGCTCACCGAACTGGTGTTTGGCGGGAAAGCGGCATTCCTTCACGACGGACGGGCGCCCACGCTGACCGCGGCCATCTTATGGCACGGCGGGGAAGCCCAAGCCGCGCGTGAGACCTTCGCCTCCCTGTCACCGGCGGACCGCGAAGCTCTGCTCGCTTTTCTTACGTCGCTGTGAATGCGTTGCGTTCATCGGGCATCAACCGCGGTCTCGCTTTTGGCGCTACTTGCGTACCCGCACCGAGGGAGCTCTGATTGAGCGACCACGGAGCGCGACGGCCAGGTGATGATCCATCTGTTTGCGCGGAGTGTCGTCAGACGGCCACCCACGCGCCGACATTGAGCAGCCTGGCCAATTATGCACATATGAGAACGGCGGTGACAAATTAGTCCACGGAAGCGGCGGGATTTCCCAGCCGCGGGCGGAGTAAAACTCTGCCACCTGTAGTCTTCGATCTTTTTTGAGATGGAAGGCGGGAGGATGTACACCGTGGACCTATATCTGCGCGTTCGGCTGGCCTGCCATGTTGATGGTCTGAGCCAGCGAGAGGCGGCAAGTCGGTTTGGCATTGCGCGCGAGACGGTGAGGAAGATGCTGCGGCATTCGGAACCGCCGGGATATTGGCGACGCCAGCCACCGAAACGCCCGAAACTGGCCCCCTTCACGGATATCATCGACCGTATTCTGGAGGAGGACCGACCGGTTCACCGTAAGCAGCACCACACGGCGAAGCGTATATTCGAGCGCCTTCGCGACGAACATGGCTTCACGGGCAAAGAGACCATCGTGAAGGATTACGTTCGGGAACGGCGCCTTCGTCGGCGTGAGATGTTTGTGCCGTTGTCACATCCTCCGGGCCATGCTCAAGCGGACTTTGGCGAGGCGGATGCGATCATCGCCGGCGTCAAGTATCGGGCGCATTTTTTCGTCATGACACTTCCCCACAGCGATGCCTGCTTCGTTGCGGCCTACCCGGCGGCGACGACGGAGGCCTGGCTGGACGGGCACAACAGAGCCTTTGTTTTTTTCGGCGGCGTTCCCCAATCGATTCTTTACGACAACGACAAGTGTCTGGTGTCGCGCATCTTGTCAGATGGCACGCGGCAACGAACGCGGGCGTTCAGCGGGCTGCAGTCCCATTACCTCTTCGAGGACCGCTACGGCCGTCCCGGCAAGGGTAACGACAAAGGCAATGTGGAGGGGGTGGTCGGCTATGCCCGGCGGAACTTCATGACGCCGCTTCCCCGGTTCGCGAGCTGGGACGCCTTCAATGGCCACCTGGAAGAGCAATGCCGCAACCGGCAAGGCAACGTCCTGCGCGGCCACCGCGAGAGCATCGGCGAACGGTTTGTGCGTGACCGCGAAGCGTTGAAGAGGCCACTGCCGGCACCGTTCGACGCGTGCGACAAGCAGGGCACGCGGGTCAACTCGCTGTCCCTGGTGCGCTACCGGACGAATGACTATTCCGTGCCCGTCGCCTACGGCCATCAGGAAGTCTGGATCCGTGGCTATGTCCACGAGGTGGTTATCGGTTGCGGCGCCGGGATCATTGCCCGGCACCCCCGTTCCTACGACCGGGAAGATATGGTCTTCGATCCGATCCACTACCTGCCTTTGCTGGAGCACAAGATCGGTGCCCTGGATCAGGCCGCGCCGCTAGCCGGATGGGAACTGCCTGATGCCTTCCCAACCCTGCGCCGTCTCCTGGAGGCGCGCATGGGCAAGGCCGGCAAGCGGGAATACGTCCAGGTCCTTCGGCTTGTGGAGACCTTCGATCTCGAGGTGCTTCACGGCGCGGTGAAGGACGCCCTGCGCCTGGGTGCGATCGGCTACGACGCCGTCAAACACCTTGTGCTGTGCCGTATCGAGCGACGCCCGCCCAAACTCGACCTGGATATCTATCCCTACCTGCCTCGGGCCAACGTGGCGACCACGGCCGCCGCCAGTTATATGAGCTTGTTGGGTGGAGGCGCGTCATGACCGATACGCCGCAAGTGTTGCTGGCCCATCACCTCAAGACCCTGAAACTGCCGACGTTCCTGCGCGAATACGACAAGCTGGCCCGCCAATGCGCCACCGAGGGCGCCGACCATGTGCGGTATCTTGTCCGTCTGACCGAGTTGGAACTGATCGACCGTGAGCGCCGCATGGTCGAGCGGCGGATCAGACAGGCCAGGTTCCCCGCCGTCAAAAGCCTCGACAGCTTCGACTTCAAGGCCATCGCATCGCTCAACAAGATGCTGGTTCTGGAGTTGGCGCGATGCGAATACGTCGAGCGTCGTGAGAATATCATCGCGCTCGGCAACAGCGGAACCGGCAAGACCCATATCGCCCTCGGTCTCGGTCTGGCGGCCTGCCAAAAGGGGCTCTCCGCCGGCTTCCTCACGGCCGCTGCCCTGGTTCATGAACTGATGGAGGCCAGGGATGAAAAACGCCTGTTGCGCCTGCAGAAGCAACTGGCAAAGTATCACCTTCTGATCATCGACGAACTCGGCTTCGTGCCGCTCTCGAAGACCGGCGCCGAGCTGCTGTTCGAAGTCTTCAGCCAGCGCTACGAGCGGGGCTCGATCCTGGTGACCTCCAACTTGCCGTTCGATGAGTGGACGGAGATATTCGGCTCGGAACGCCTGACCGGGGCTTTGCTGGACCGCCTCACCCACCATGTCCATATCCTGGAAATGAACGGCGAGAGCTATCGTCTCAACCAAAGCCAAAAACGGCGCAAATCCCCAAAAATACCTGCTTAACCGCCGGTGCAATGGTTGACCCGGTGGGTCCACAGGAACCTCCCACGCTGCTTCGCTCCGCGTAACGCAAGCGCTACACGAAGCAGCGCGGGTCCCTCCTATGGACTACCGGGACAACCCCCCAACACCGCGTACCGCATAACGTTAAGTGGACTAGTTTTGCTCCGCCCGGGTGGACTAATTTTGCTCCGACGTTGACACGTCATCGGCCACGGAAGCAAACGATCAAAGGGAGAGGTGCAAAGATGAAGAAAATCAGCAAGTTGTTCGGATTGAGCCTGTGCGCGCTCGGGCTAGGCGTGTTTGCCCAGTCGGCATCGGCAGACGTATTGCAGGACATCGTCAAGCGCGGCGAACTTCGGGTCGCCGTTCAGACCCAGGGACCGCCCGTGAGCTTCGTCGACAAGAACGGCGAGCGCACTGGGTTCGCCATCGAGGTCGTCAAGATGATGGCCGACGACATGGGCGTCGAGCTCATGCTTCTCGATTTCGACTGGAAGGGGCTGATCCCAGCGGTCAATTCCGGCAAGGCCGATTTTCTGGCCGCGGACATGACGCCCAATGCCAAGCGCACGCTGGTGTTGAGCTTCACCGAGCCCTACCTCTACAGTGACGTCGTACTCTATTCCAAGAAGACCCAACCCTTCGTCATGTGGCAGGACGCGTGCAAGGAGGGGGTTTCCATCGGCGTCGTTCAGGGCAGCAGCAACGTCGGCCTGCTCCAGGCGCTGTGTCCTGATTCGACCATCAAGGAGTATGCCGGAGGCGGTGCCGCGGTTGCTCAGGCCGTCTCCGCCGACCGCGTCGATGCCGGTATCAACGATTTCGCGTTGGCCGCCGGTTACATGGTCGAATACACCGAATTCGGCATCCTTGACGGTGCACCGAAGCGTTGGCCGCTGAGTTTCGCCACCCGCCCAGACGAGCATCACCTGCTGCGCTGGATGGACAATTATTTCATGCTGATCCGTAACGACGGACGCCTGGAGGAATTGGCCGACTACTGGATGCGGGGTCCTGTCTGGAAGAACGACCACTAGATCAGGCACCCACACGGGACAATCTTCGGGGGGCTCTGCCGTTGAGGTAGAGCTCCCTTTTCTTAGTCGCCAGGTCATCGAGGCACGTTGCGGAAATGGACTGGATTCTCGATTTCTACAATTACCGCGTGGTCGGCCAGTACCTGCCGGAATTCGCCCGTGGCCTAGGGTCGACGGCGTGGATTTCCCTGGTCTCCCTGGTCATGTCGCTCTCGGTCGGCACGGTCGCCGCGATGATGCGGATGTCCGCCAATCCGATTGTGTGGCGGATAGCGGCCGGCTACGTGCAAGCGATCCGATCGACGCCGCTGCTCATCCAGATCTATCTGATCTATTTTACGTTGCCGGCCTTGCCCCTGCTCGGCCGCCGCCTGGACGAGCTTGAAGGGGGCATCATCGCGCTCGGCCTCAACGCCGGCGCCTACATGAGCGAAATCATCCGCGCCGGCATCGAGTCGATCTCACGCAGGCAGATCGAGGGCGCCCAATCGGTGGGCATGACCTATCTGCAGCGGATGCGTCATGTCGTTCTGCCGCAGGCCTTCGCCCGCGTCGCACCGCCCTTGCTGGGCCAGACCGCCGTCCTCATCAAAGACAGTTCCCTGGTCAGCTTCATCGGCGTCTTCGAGCTGTTCGGAGCCGGCCTGGTCGTCCTCAACGAACGGCTGATGCCGAACGAGGCGTTCCTGACGGTCGCCGCCTGCTATCTGGCGATCTACGCCGTCATGCTGTCGCTGACGGGGTACGCGCAACGCCGTCTCGGCGGGACGGCAGCCTAGGGGGGGGCGCATGACCGACGTCATTCTGTCAACCTTGCCGTTCCTCCTGCACGGTCTGTGGATGACCGTCAGGATTTCCCTGATCACCATCATTTTCGGGAGCCTGATCGGCGCCGTGGTGGGCATGCTGAGGACGCTGGACCACGCCGTGGTCACCTGAAATCCGCAGTGGTACGGGGTTCCCTCGGAGTGTACATCTGTTCGGATGCGAACGGCTGATGCCGAACGACGTCGGAACCGCCGTCATGTTCCTGATCCGACCTCTCAACTTCTTGCCGTGACAGCTCCTGCAACGCGTCTGTGGAAATGACCGTCGAGGTCCCTCACCACGCATTTTCGCCAGGTCGCCCATCGGACGCGCGCGGTGCATGCGAGGACGCTGGACCACGGGATCAACAGGTTGCTCGGAGTGTACATCCATGCGCTACGCGGAACCCCGTTCCTGATCCACCTCTATGTCGTCTTCTTCATGCTGCCGGCGACGGGACTGTCCTGGCTGCAGCTCGAGGCCTTTCCCGCCGCGGTTGTCGCGCTCAGCCTGTATACCTCGACCTATGTCGCGGAAATCTTCCGCGCCGCCATCCAGGCCGTCCCGCGCGGCCAGAGCGAAGCGGCGCGCTCGACCGGAATGACGGCCCTCCAAAGCATGTGGTACGTGATCCTGCCCCAGGCCGTGAAACTGATGATCCCGCCCATGGGCGGCGTTTACGTCATCATCATCAAGGGGACATCGATCGTCTCGGTCATCGGCATTGCCGAACTGGTGCGTGCCGGTGAGCACGCCACCCAGCGCCATCCCAGGGAACTGATGGTGATTTACGGCATGACGGCGCTCTTATACTTCGCTTACTGCTATCCGGTTCTGCGTCTGGCCCGTTGGGCCGAGACCAAGTTCGGTAGCGTCCGGTTGCCGTCGTAGGAGCCGGCCCCAGGCCGCCCGCGGCGAGAGACCATGCTGAGCCGGTTCAATGAAGATCGTCACCTGCAACATCCAATGCCGGGTTCGGCAAAGAGGGGCTTCGGAGAGCGATCAGGCAGATTGGCGACCTCGTCGCCACGCTTGATGGCGAACGTGCAACCGTGCACGCAGCCGGCTCTTGCTGAAGCAGGAGGCTGGCGGGACGAGACTAGAGGATGTGCCATTGGTGCAGCTGGTGTGGTACGATTCGGCCTCTGGAAGACGCAAGATCGGCTCGGCGGGCCATGCTTGGAGGCTGATTCTGGGACCCACGGTCGCTTTTCTGGTTGTCGTTTTGGCGACATTTGCGCATGCAGCGGAGCCACTCGGGCCCGATCCCGCGCTGTCGCCCGAGGACGTCGTCCAGATCCAACTCGAAGCGCTCCAGCGCAACGACATCCCGACCCAGGATGCCGGTATCCGGCAGGCCTGGATGCTCGCTCATCCCGACAACAGGCGGGTCACCGGGCCGCTGCCGCGGTTCGAGCGGATGATCAAGGGCGCCGCTTACCGGCCGCTCATCGGCCACGCCGCCCACGACATCGAGCGTCTGGGTACAACCGAGGAGCAGGTGACGTTCAAGGTCACCATCCAGACACCGGAAGGCGACGTCCTGGAATATCTTTGGGCAGTTGGCCGGGTCAACGACGGAGCGGCCAAGGATGCATGGATGACCACCGCCGTTTCCCCACCTCGACAAGCCGGCCAGGCTATCTGACGCCAAGACCGCGGTCGCTTGCGACGATCTTCCAAAACAGGTCCCATACAGCTCTTTCGCAATCGCCACGGCGCAGTTGGCACACTCCGCTGCATGACCCGCGCAACTACGGTTCAAATCCCCACAGTTGTGGCTCAGCAAATTCGATCGAGTTCCCCGCGGGGTCACGAACATAGAGTGACCGCGCGCCGTTGGGCCATCTAAGATCCCGTTCGATTTCAACGCCCGCCGCCTGAAAGCGGTTGCGCCAGGTATCCATTTCTTCGTTGGAGATAGAGAAGCATACGTGTCCTGCTCCCGATGCCCCGTGAACCGGCGCCTTACCTTCGCCACGCGAAATTCGGGACTCGTCCGGATTGAAAATCAGCAGCATTCCTTGTCCGCAACGGTAGAAGACACTGCGGTTGCCGTCGCGGCTGACACGTTCGAGTTTGACCAGACCGCCATAAAACCCTTCCGCGGCATTCAGATCATCCACGTAGAGTGCGGTCTCGAGGATGCCATTGGGCTGTTTCGTCATGATCATTGGCCCTCTGCGACCCACGCGTTAAGCCCTCCGGGGACGGAGGTGAGCGGATCAGGCGGCGACCTCTTCAAGACCGGTAGAAGGAGCCGATGCTGCGAGCTGTTCGCGGATACAGACATTGATAATGCGATCGCGGTGTTTCTCAGATTGCTATCGGGGTGATGGCCCAATGGCAAATTGAAACTTCCCCAAACCGCCAGGCTGTCGACCGGGATAAAGCCCTTGGCCGCAAGAACGGCATAAAGAGCCATTGGTCCATGACCCTTGGACAGCAAGAACCGATCGCGCGACGGATCTTCCGGATCGCTGCGACTGACCCTCAATATGGAGTCATACAGCGTCCATAAGACATCAAGCGTCGAGATCGCACTCGCGGAGTGTTTCTCGTCTCCCGTCATCAATGTCATCAGGCGGGGCAGGTCGCCGTAACCAAGTTCCCTCAAAACGGAAGCTCCCCGAGGGTTGACACTAGAGGCACGCTACAAGTTGAAGTGCGCTTTAAGTCAAGGCCCTTCGAGGAACGGGAGAAGGCGCGAAGGTTCCCCATGCCTCGCAGATCGGCGCTACGGCGATCGCAGCAGCGGTGGCGGCTCTGGTGCTCGGCGGACCGGTACTCATGGAGTTCATAGGCGATACGCAAGGCACGCCGGCACGTTCCATGCGCGCATGAGTGCCCGGACAACTCGAAGACTTCAACGAGAAGCCCGCCCCCCGTCCTTCGCGGTGTCAAACGGCTTTCAATATTGACCCCCGATCGGCGTGCAAAATTGACTCCCCTGAGCGGCACGGCGGAGGTTGTCCCGGTAGTCAATAGGGGGGGTACCTGTTGACCCACCGGGGCAACCGGGCCGCAGGCACGGCCGGCGGCGGCTCAGGAGCGGTTCTTGAAGCGCCAGCTCTCGTTGCCGGTCTCGATGATCTCGCAATGATGGGTGAGACGGTCGAGCAGGGCTGTGGTCATCTTGGGGTCGCCGAAGACGGATGGCCATTCGCCGAAGGCGAGGTTGGTGGTGATGACGATAGAGGTGCGCTCGTAGAGCCGGCTCATGAGGTGGAAGAGCAGCTGCCCGCCGGCCTGGGCGAAGGGCAGGTAGCCGAGTTCGTCGAGGATGACGAAGTCGCGGCGTACAAGCTGATCTGCGGTGCGGCCCTGGCGTCCGGCGCGGAGCTCGGCCTCGAGGTGGTTGACCAGGTCGACGACGTTGTAGCAGCGGCCCCGGGCGCCCTTGCGGATGCAGGAGCGCGCGATGGCGACGGCGAGATGGGTCTTGCCGGTGCCGGTGCCGCCGACCAGCACGATGTTGCGCTTGCCCTCCAGGAAGCCGCCGCCGGCGAGCTCCTGGATCAGGGGCTCGTTGACTGGCGAGGCGGCGAAGTCGAAGTCGGCCAGCTCCTTGGCCGTTGGCAACCTGGCGGACGCCATCTGGTACTTGATCGAGCGCGCCGTCTTGTCGGCGATCTCGACCTGCAGCAGCGTACCGATGATCTGCTGCACCGGATGACGACGCTTGAGCCCGTCGGCAAGGATGTCGTCGTAGGCGGCGCGCATGCCCGCGAGCTTCAACGCCGTCATCATCGCCAGCACCTCATGACGCTCCATGACCGGCCTCCCTCAGGCGATCGTAGCGCTGACAGTCGGCCACCGGCCGGTGGCGAAGCTGCAGGCCCTCGGGCGTCGGGATGGTCGCCGGCGGTGCCGGCTGGCACTGCCGGGCGAGGATGTTGAGCTCGACGTCGGCGCTGCAGGCGCCGCAGTCGAGCGCCTCGGCACAGGCCGCCTCGACCGCCTCCAGCCCGTCCTCCTGAACCGCCGCGAGGATCCTCACGAACTGCCTGTCACCGTCGTCGCAACCCGTCAGCCGGGCCCGTATGCGGCCGAGCGCGCCGGGCAGTTGCCAGCCCTTGAAGGGCGCGCCATTGCGCAGCGCGCCGGGCTTCCTCGTCAGGATCGGCACGTAGTGCCACGGATCGTAGGCGACCTGGCCGCGCCCGAAGCTGCGGGGATGCTCGGCGACGGTCTCGCCGTCCTGGCGGATGACGATCCGATCGGCGTAGGCCCGCACGTCGACCGGCCGCCCGACGGCACGGGCGGCGACGCTGTAGTGGTTGTTGTCGAAGCGCACCAGACAGGTCTTGGACACCGCCACCTCGGTGGCGTGGAAGCCGTCGAAGGGGCCGCGATAGGCCATCAAGAAGGGCCGCTCCTCCTCGAACACCTGCCACACCGTCTTGCTCTCGATCGTCGGATGCGGCCGCTTCTTGGCGTCCTCGATACACCGATCCATCAGCCACTCGTTGATCTCGACGTAGGAGCGGCCCCGCGGGATGGGCACGAACAGGCGGCCGCGGACGTCACCCACCTGCCTCTCGACCTGCCCCTTCTCCCAGCCCGCACCCGGAGTGCACGCCACCGGCTCCACCAGATGGTGGGAGCACAGCTCCAGAAAGCGCCGATTGTAGGCGCGCTCCTTGCCGACGAAGACCATGCTCACCGCCGTCTTCATGTTGTCGTAGATGCCCCGCCGGCAGACCCCGCCGAAGAAGTGGAAGGCCCGTTCGTGCGCCTCGAACACCATCTCCTGGCTCTCGCGCGGGAAGATCTGAACCAGCTGCATGCGGCTGTAGCAGAGCCGCATGTGCGCCGCCTTCACCTTGGTCGTCACACCCGACAGGCGCGCGTACTCGTGGCTCCAGTCGATGGATCGCGTCGGCTATGTGCGACCGGACAACAGCTTCCGAGGTGGTTATCCCTGGTCGGAGCGGCGCACGGGATCATTGCCCGGCACCGAGTTGAGCCCAAGGTCTTCCTATCCGACCGTGAGGGATCCAGATATCGGCCAGATAGAGGAACGCGGTCTTCGACCTCAGAGCTGGTCTGGCGCGTCGATCCATCGACCAGACGCACGCCGGCCGAACCTCGCCTTTGCGCTCGGCTGTAGCACATCGGCAATACCGGTCGCTTTCATCACGGTGCGGCCCACCTGGACGCCCTGTTCAGCGTGGATCGAATCAGGCCGCGCCGCTTGATACGCCGAGGATTCTGCTCGCCGGATGCCAGGATACTGGTAGGCCTCGCCGGGATCGAAGGCGGCACAAAACCCTGCCAGGTCCTGGCGTAGCGGCGCACTGCGTCTGGTAGGCCTCGCCGGGATCGAAGCTCAGCGGCCATAGCCAACAGAGCCGCAAGGTCGTTCATGCAAATCCGCAGCAGAGACAGCCGATCCCGGCGCGGCCTCTTCTCGTTGGCCTCCAGCTGGCGCTCGAGCTCATCCACCCACGGCCCAAGCTTCGGCATCGGCTGGATCTTGCGCTCGTAGCTGTACGAGGTCTCATCGCCCCGCACCACCTTGCGCACCGTGTTCTTCGAAACCCTCAAATCCCGGGCGATCTTCTTGATCGGAACGCCCCTCACCAGATGATCCCGACGTATCCGTGCGATCGTCTCCACAACCAGCATCTCCCCCACCTCGTCTGTCCAAACAACGAGGTGTGTTAAAAATCACAAAACCAGGGGGGTCAATTTTGGACGCCGATTACCCCACCAAGGGGGTCAATATTCCACGCCGATCAACACTGGAGGAACGGACCCGCGAGCGCGTGCCGCTTGAATGGGCGGCGACGCAGAACAATCTCGGCAACGCGCTCTGGCGGCGAAGGAGCTTGTGGAAGCCCCTCGGGGGGACGCGAGCGGCACGAGCGCCTTGAAGACAGCGCCTTGCGCAACGCGCTGGAGGAACGGACCCGCGAGCGCGTGCCGCTTGACTGGGCACAGAGTTACGGAAACCAAGGGGTCGCTTTGATGATCATAGCTGACCGAACAGATGATTTCGCGAAAACCATGACCGCATTGAAGCTAATTACCGAAGCGCTCGAAGCGGCGCGCGAGAGTGGCCACGCGCCCTTAGCCGCTGAATTCGACGAGAATTTACCCCAAGCCCAATCGCTCGTTGAACGACTGAACAAGTCCTGAGCTAAGGCTCAGAACAATGAGTCCGTTGCACGCTATCAGCGTAATGTCTTTTGGGGGACCGTCAATGTCGCATTTTGCGCAATGGCGCGAAGCTGTCGGTGCGAGTTACCGTAGCTATGCCATCGCGCGGCCCTACGACGCCCAATCGATCTACTCGTTTCATGCCGCAACGGTCGCGGGACCTCAAAAGATGCGGAATCCGCCGCTCGAGCAGTAGACGGCGAACTCCTCGACACGATCTGCCGGGATCCGGTCATCGGTATCAAACGGATCATCCACGTTCAGAATTCTCTCGCCGAATCTCATCCTCGCCAATGCGGTGTGGGGTGGCTTGGGCTTGTAAGTGGTCGGCGCAGAGCTGCGGCCAGAGCGGATGCATCAGAATCCGTAACAAGTTGGCCATCATTTGAGAAATACCCCAAGCGCGGGTCACGGTTGGACGCATCCATCGCCAAGGGCTCTGGTCCCACCCGCCCTGGAGTTTCAATTGGGACCAACCGCGATCGCACTTTCACTTGTTCTGTTCCGAACGCGGCAACCACGCTGGTTACGCGCGATCCGACGACGATCGGATGAAGGCCCACCGTCTTCGTCGTAGTGCCAGTAGAGATCCGCGTTGTAGGCCTCAACGCGGACGATGTGCCCTTTGCAGCGTTTACGCTTGCGTATTCGAACGGGCAGGGAATGGTGTTTTTCATTGCGGAATGCCTCTTTGTTTGGATCGCGTCTTTTCGTGAAACCCCGGCCGCGTGGGCCGGGGCTCATTGTTAGGTCCGCCGTTCGGGTCCGTCAGGCGGCCGGGCGGTCGCGATATAGCAAGTCGTCTTTGACGCCCACGATGTTGCGAGCGGCCATCCACGCGCCCAGCGCCTCCCTGCCGCCTTCCGTGCCGAACAGCCACTCCATTAGAAAACTCGCTCTGTCGGGGTCACGTGCCGTCTTGGACTCATCCATCAAAACGTCGCCCCTGCCATCATGGGCGAAGCGCATGGACGCATCGACGGCAGAGTCCAAACCATGTCGCCGGGTCCGCCGGCAGAAACTCAGCGACGGGCTTCCGATGGGGATGGTCGTCGGTCGGCGGCTTCTGGGGAAAACGAGGCTAAAGCCGTGTGCGGTCGGGGCGACGCTTGCGGAAACCCGCTGCACCTGCACAGTCCGCGCCCATGTGAGTCGGGCGCTATGCCCGACGGCCAATGAGGTTCAGAAAAATGAGCGCATCCAGTGCAAAGAGGCACGCAAGGCAGGCGGCAGTCTACGCGAGGAGCAACAATGTCACCGAGGCGATAGCCTCTTTGCCAAAGCCAGTTGGCCAAGGTCATCGATGATATCGACGACAAGACGCGGCGCATTTAGTCGCCTCTCAGACGATAAAGGCGGTGGCGTCCTCGTAAATTGACCGGCTCGGGCCTCGCTCTGGGTACGCCGGGCCGTGCCGAGCACCATGGCCAGCGCCACCGCGCCATCGACCCGGATCGTCGCCCGCCGGTTCGATCGATCCTTGTCGATCTTCTGGTTGCTGGCGGGATCGCTGACGAGCACCACGTTGGCCACGCATGCGGTCAGCACCGGATGCCTGCCGTGGCGCAAGTTTGCCCGTCAGACCCAGCTCGCACTTTCGCGAAAAGGCTGGCCCCTTTTGTTCGATCCGCTGGCTGGGTGGGATCCCTTATCGCTGACCCCGGGGCGGGGGTGTGCCCAATGCCACCCACGCGTCTCGCGGGCCAGAACGCACCGTCCTCATCCGTACCTCAGGCGCGCGCCGCTGAGCCTCCCGCCATGCCCGACGCGAAACGGGAGCCAGTTCACCGGGACATAACGCGCCCAGGGGCACCAAGCCTAGAAGGGGGAAAGCGCCGGATGCGATAATGGCGCGAAATCATCACAATCGCTACCCATACCGCTACCCAAAGGGAAGGGCGCCCTGGAAAGGACGCCCTAACCGTTTGATTTATCTGGTCGGAGCGACTGGAATCGAACCAGCGACCCCTTGACCCCCAGTCAAGTGCGCTACCAGACTGCGCCACGCTCCGACCGCGCCGGACTATAGGACCGCCGATCCGGCAGCGCAAACAATGATCACCGCCAGCGACGGCCGTCGCGGGGCGTGGGAATGCGGGCTACGCGTGTACCAGTTGCCCGCAAACTCGTTCCGATGATCCGCTGCACGGCGGGGGCACGATCGCCTCTGCCGTGACGGTCATCGGGATTTCGGGTCCGGACCGGCGGCGCATGGACGATGCGGCGGCAGATCGGAACGACCGATCCGCGCGCTCCGGTAGCGCAATGTGAGGCCCAAAAAAAAGGTGATGCGATCCCGCGCCCGCCGCGGTCGCGTTCTGGCCGGCGGTCGTGGGCGCGCAGACCAAACCGATGCAGCCGTCGATGTCGTTCGGCACCCGCCCGATTTTGGGCGTGCGGCGTATCCACCGGCGCTTCGGCATTTGTGAGCGGGACCCAATCGTCGATAGCCTCGACCGGTCGGTCGGCCATGGCGAAGGGGGCTGCCGTTCGGCGCGGAGAGGCGCCGGTCACAGGATGCGCTCGCGGACATAAAGCGTATCGCCGGGCAGCACCGGATCGCTCAAACCGAGATTGGCGGTCGCAACCTGACCTTCGATGGTGCGGGTCACCTGGACGCTTGCCTTGTCGGAGCGGGCGGTAAAGCCCCCGGCAATGGCAACGGCCTGTTGCACCGTCATGCCCGGAACAAAGGCGTACTGGCCGCCGGCATTGACCTCGCCCATGGCGAAGAACGGCCGATACTGGTCGACCTCGACGATATGTCGGGATTGCGGAGAAAGCCGCTGAGCAATCGGTCTGAAACCTCCGCCTCTATCTCGGGCGTTGATTTGCCGCGTGCCGCGACGATGCCAATCAGCGGCATCGACAAATTGCCAGCCTGATCGACGGTATAGGTGTTGGTGAGATCGTCCTGACCGAAGACGATGATCCTGAGGCGGTCGCCGCTGTCCAGCCGGTAGGGCGATACCAGTTCCGCGTGAAAAGCATCCCTCACTGTCGGGTCGAACGCGCATGCAGCGAGCACGAGAGGGAGGATGAGCAGGTGGAGGAAACGCATGCGGTTCGCCAGATCGCCGGGTTAATTGACCCCAGACCTAAAACCAACATGGTTAATCCGGCGTAAATCGATCGGCAGAAGATTAGCGCGGGCGAGCCCTGGATGACTTCTCGACCGGCGGTGGCAAACGCCAGGCCCGAGCAATCCGGCCCGTCGAAATCGGTCCACATGCCAGCGATCTGGCCAACCGTCGGTGACTTCTGGTGGTCACCAGGCGATGGCTGGATGATCGTCAGGCGTGGTGCCGGACAAAAGTCTCGGGTTGACCGCGCCCTCCGTCCGCCGGCGTCAAATTTTGCCTGCCGTAACCGGTGGGCTATGGTCCCGACCGTAGCGTTTGAAAGCCGGTCGCTTGCGTAGTCGTTTGCCAAAATTCGCTTTGTTCGGTGCGGTCCTGACGGTCTTGGCCGCCGTTCCAGGTGCGACCGGATCGCTGGCCAACTACGATTCCTCCAGCCGTTGGTTTACGGCCAAGCCAGACCACGAGCGTACGGTGCTGCAGGCGGCGCTGGTCCTGCTCGGTCACTACAACGGGTTGATAGACGGCGTTTTCGGCAAGGTGACCTACCGGGCGCTGGTCGGCTTCGAGCGTTCGGCCGGCCGCGACGGTGACGGCGTGCTTGATCCAGAACAGGAGGACCAGCTGCGCCAGGAGGCGTCGGAGGTGCACGAGGCGCTCGGCATCAGCGTGACCACGGATCAGGGGACAGGACTGCGTCTGCCGATTCCCGCCAAGCTCTTCACCACCAGCAGGCGATCGAAGTGGGGGACCCATTGGGAAAACGCCGATGGCGGCATCGAACTGGAAACTCTGGCCATTCCCGAAACGGAAACGACATTTGCCAGCCTCTACGATCGTCTCAAGTCGTCGGGCGACAGGTCGATCGACTACGATGTCGCGGGGCGTGACGCCTTCGTTCTCAGCGGGCGCCTGGATGGGCGAAGCTTCTACACGATATTCGTTCGCTCCCGGGACACCAGTTTCGGCATCTCGCTCGCCTGGTCCGATCAGCACGATGAATTGGGCTCGGTCGTCGCGGTGCTGCTCGCCTCGACCATGGAGGTGCCTCAGGAGGGGGCGGGCGTCGGGACCCAGCCGCCCGTTTCCGACGATGACGAGCTATCAAACATCGGAGTCAGCGGCTCGGGCTTTTCGATCTCCACAGGGGGCCTGATCGTCACCAACGCGCACGTCGTGGGAGGGTGCCAGGACATTGAGGTTGCCAGCCTCGGGCCCGCCACGATCTTCGTCAGTGACACCGAGCGCGACCTGGCCGTGTTGCGGGTGGCCAATGCGACGACGGCAGCGGCCAAGATACAGCAGCGCGATTTGGCCCTGGGTCAGGCGATCGTCGTTCTGGGTTATCCGCTTTCGCCGCTGATGGGCAATGCGCTGGCGGTCAGTCCCGGTGTGGTCGGCAGCCTGACGGGTCTGGTCGGGGACGCCAGCACGTTCACCATTGCCGGAAGCATTCAACCTGGAAACTCCGGCGGTCCGGTCCTCGACATGGACGGCAATGTGGTCGGTGTGGCCATCGCCAAATTCAACGAAGCGGTGATGCTGGAACTGGCCGGAACCACCGGTGCCAACATAGGATTTGCAGTGGGCGCGGAGACGCTGCTGGAGTTTCTGGCGCCCTTCAGGCACGAAATCGCGGACGGCCAGTCACCGGGCGAGATGAGCGTGCAAGAGGTCGTGGCGACCGCGGAAGATTTCACCCACCGCATCGTTTGCCGGGACTAGATGTGAATTTTCAGGACGTTGTCCATTCGGTCCTGTCGAGAGAAGCTGATGTCAGCCAACGTCAGTGATTCTCCGGAGGACCGAATGGACGTTCACCAGAATGCCCATCTTACGCCGAAAGGTCGAGAGGCCATGGTTTGCGCCGTCATGGATGAGGCCATGACGAAGGCTCAGGCCGCACGCCGTTTCAAGACAACGGCCAAGACCGTCGCCAAGTGGTTGGGCCGGTTTCGCGCGGAGGGCATTGCCGGGCTTGCCGACCGGTCCTCCAGGCCCCATTCCTCGCCAAGCCAAACGCCTTGGGCCACCGGCGAAGCGGTCGAGGTCTTGCGCCGGGCTCGTTGCACGCAGGACCACATCGCCCAGGAACTCGGCCTCAGCCGGGCGACCGTCAGCCGTATTCTCAAGCGGCGTGGCCTCAGCCTGTTGTCCGCCCTCGAGCCCAACCAGCCACGCCCGCGCTATGAGCGCGAAACGCCAGGCGAAATCATCCATATGGACATCAAGAAGCTCGGTCGCTTCAATCGTGTCGGCCATCGCATCACCGGCGATCGCAGGCGCCAGAGCAACCAGCGCCATAACGGCACCGCGCCCGGTTGGGAGTATGTCCACGTCGCCATCGACGACCATTCCCGCATCGGCTTTGCCGACATCTTCCCGAACGAGAAAAAGGAAAGCGCCGTGGCCTTCCTCGAAGCCGCCGTAACCTACTTTGCCACCCTCGGCGTTACCATCACCCGCGTCATGACCGACAATGGATCATGCTACAGATCCAAGGCCTTCCGCGATGCCTGCCGAAGGCTCACCATCAAGCATATCCGCACCAAACCCTACACGCCTCAGACCAACGGCAAGGCCGAACGCTTCATCCAGACAATGTTGCGAGAATGGGCCTACGCAACCGAATTCCACAACTCAGACCAGCGAAAAGCAGATCTGCCGAAATGGCAGCACCGCTACAACTGGCATCGACCCCATGCCAGCCTCAATCGACAAACACCAATCAGCCGACTCGGCCTGAACCGGGACAACCTGTTGAAGCTTCACAACTAGAGCCCTTTCGACCAACTCCGTCCCTTCGGGTTTATCGATTGGCGGGCAGCCAACGCCGAACCAATCTGGAACGATGCGGAGGCATCGCCCGTCGATCGTTTCGACGCTCGATCGCCGCGCCAGTCGAGAAACAGAATTGACCCAGCGTTGGTCGAAAGGACTCCAGGGAGCCTCGTCTCGCCGCCAAGTCGATCGCAGCAATGGGCCAACAAAAAGCCCGTCGTTGCAGCCATCTGCACCGGCGTTAACCATCTGATTACCATAACTGACAAAGATCGCGCCCAGTTGGAATAACCGAGTCGCAGCCATGGGCGATCAGTTGCCGACGCCAACCGCGGTCGAATTGGACGGTGGGTATTTTCTGAGAAATTTTCTCAGAAAACTCCCTTACGTCTTTATATTTGTTGCCTTTTCGTCGATTTCGTTTTACATTTTTTTGGGCACGCTCGACCCTCAATTCCGGTCAGAGGCGACGGTCCTGGTCGAGCCGCGAAACTCCGAGCCGGCGTCTTTGACGCCAACGGCCGAACAGCCAACCAGGCAGGTTTTGGACCAGGAGACGATCGCCGGCCAGGTGCGATTGCTCATGTCGCCGGATCTCGCACGGATCGTCAGCGACAAGCTCGGCCTGGCCAGTCGGGCCGAATTCGATCCGGCCAGAGAGGCCTCGCTTGTCGACAAACTGGTCGCGCGGCTCGGTTTGACCAATGGGCCAGGCCCCGGGCGCATCGAGGACCCGGTTCTGGGCGCCTATTATGACAAGCTCGCGGTTGTGGCGATCGAGGATTCGCGAGTGATCGCGATAAGATTCTCCTCAGCCGACCCCGAACTTGCGGCCCAGGCGGCCAATACCATCGCCGAAGAATATCTTCTTGTGCAGGGCGAATCGAAGCGGGACACCACTGCCGATGCCGCCGATCGGCTATCGGCCGAGATCAGCGATCTGAGCGAACGGGTGGAAGAAGCCGAGGCACGAATCGAGGCGTTTCGGTCACAAGCCGAGCTTGTTTCCAACGGCGCGGCGCCGGCAGATTTGCCGGAGCAGCAGCGGGCCGATCTGACGTCCGAACTTGCCCAATTCCGTGCGCAGCGCCTCCAGTTCCAAGCCCGTGCCGCGGAGATCACCGCCGGGCTCGACAGCGGCGCGTCGCCGGCCCAGACGAACGTCTTGAATTCGCCGTTGGTGCGGCGGCTGGTCGAGGAGCAGATCGCGCTGCGCTCGGAGATCGCGCAGCTGTCGGCAACGCTGCTGCCGCAACATCCACGGATGGTTGAGCTGCAGGGTCAAATCACCGACCTCGGCCGGCAGGTGGCAAATGAGGCGGGCAAGATCCTGGTATCGCTGCAGGCGCAGGCCGATGTCGCGTTGTCGCGTGAGAACGAGATCAACCGTGAACTCGAACTGCTTGCGGATGCGGCGCCAACGGCGAGCACCGACGAGGTCGATCTGGGCACACTCGAGCGGGAAGCAGAGGCCGCCCGCGATCTGCTCGACTCCTATATGCGCCGTTACCGAGACGTGCTGGCGGGCGGGCAGACCGCGGCTCCTGCCGCCGATGCACAGATCATTTCGCGTGCCGAGGTGTCGCTCAGCCCGGTGTTTCCGAAGAAAGTGCCGCTCACAATCGCCGCAGCGGCCACGCTGACGGTGTTGGCGCTTGCCCTGGTCCTGGTGAAGGAACTTGCCAGCGGTCGCTCGTTGCGAGCGGTCACGGCGCCGGACGCGCCATCGCTCGTCCCCGATGCGCTACCGGTCGGCGGCCATTCGCGCTGGGCCGACGATCACGGTGCCCGGCACATGATGCCCGGCGATCCGACGATCGCGCCGGAATTGACCGATCCGGTCGAGGAGTCGTTGACCTCGATTGTCGCCCAGATAATCGGCCAGGATCACAAACGGATTCTGGTGACGCTGGCGGAGGGGAGTGAAGAAAGCGGTCGTCCTCTGGCTGCAGTCGCCCTGGCGCGTGGCCTTGCCCGTGACGACAAAAGCACGGTCCTGGTTGATCTGCGCGGCGACGGCGCGAACGCCGGATCCATGGGAGAGCGGGGCGACCTGCCCGGACTGACCGATCTGGTCTCAGGCAAGGCGAATTTCGGCCAGGCGATCTTCCGCGATCAAAAATCGCGCGTTCACTTCGTGTCGTCGGGTCGGGTGGCGCCCGATCCCGAGCTCCTTGCCGCGGCGCGGCTGGAGACCATCCTTTCGGCGCTGTCGAAGACCTACGACATCGTCGTCCTGGATGCCTGCGATCCGATGATCACAACGCTTGGCGGTGACTGCGACCTGGCGGTCGTGGTCAGCGAATTCAACGCTGCCGATCCGCGAACCGTTCGGGCGTTTGGTCGCCTATCGGCCGTGTCCGATGCCAAGATTTATCTCCTGGTGGTGGATCCCGTGCCGGCCGGGGCAGCGTCCCAGGCCCCCGACCGATCAGCCTCCGAACCCGAGATTGCGGTCTAGAAGCCCTTTCGACCAACCCTGCGCCAATTCCTGCGCCACGTCTGTCGACCGCGTCCAGATACGCTGATCGAACGTTCTCTTGATCCTCCGACAAATCACTCCGCCGGAATGGCTCCGAGCTGGTCGAAAGGGCTCTCGTGGTTCGAATCTATCGTACGAACCACGAGTTTATTTGCTGATCTCGGTTGATCTACTAGCGACGCGCCGATTGCGATCTCGGGCCGGCCATCCACCGAATAATCGCACCAGCGGGGACGATCCAGGCCAGCCCGAAAAACGCAAAGAACGCGATCTGCACAAATTGCGACGTTTCGGCCAATCGCGAACTGGCCAGGGCGGCCACGACCAACGCGTAGAACGGCACCATGAACACCAGCAGCGCGGTTCCGATCAGCTTTTTCGGGCGACGGCCCATGCCCGGCTCCTTGAGGCTGTCCAATTTGCCCTTCACTTATGCCGCCTGTATCGATGGGGCAAGGAGAACGGAAAACATGGCGGCAGTGGGCAGCGATACCCTGCGGCCCGGCAGGGAACGGGCGGGTGACCGTCGCTTGCTGCGCGTGTGGCTTTATGCCGTTGCGTTGATGGTGGTCGCCATGGTGCTGGTCGGAGGGGCAACGCGGTTGACCGATTCCGGACTGTCGATCACCGAGTGGAAACCGATCCACGGGGTCGTCCCGCCGCTGAACGAGGCACAGTGGCAGGAGGAGTTTGGCAAGTACCAGCAAATTCCCGAATACAGCCTGCAGAATTTCGATATGGATCTCCAGGCCTTCAAGGTGATCTTCTGGTGGGAATGGGGCCATCGCTTGCTCGGACGGGCGATCGGTCTGGTGTTTTTCGTTCCGTTGGTCGTTTTCTGGGTCACGCGGCGAATCGAACGGGCGCTGGTGCCCAAACTTGTCGCCATTCTCGTGCTCGGCGCCCTGCAGGGGGTGATTGGCTGGTGGATGGTGGTCAGCGGTCTGACGGTGCGCACCGATGTCAGCCAATACCGGCTGGCAGTCCATCTCACCCTGGCGTTCGTCATCCTCGGCGCGATTCTGTGGGTCGCAGGCAGTCTCGGGAGCGTCAGCCGGGGCGCCGCCGCGCGCGGATTGCGAATTGGCGCCGGGTTGGTGCCGGCGGTCGCAATCGTTCAGATTTTCTGGGGCGGATTGGTCGCCGGGCTCGATGCCGGGCTGACCTTCAATACCTGGCCACTGATGGATGGACGGCTGGTACCGGATGCCGCCTTCAGGCTTTCGCCGTGGTGGCTGAACCTGTTCGAGAACGTGGCCGCGGTGCAGTTGCAGCACCGCCTGGTGGCTTATCTGCTGTGCGTGGCGGCGGTCGCCCATGCATTCCAGGCCCGAGCCACGGCGTTCGCGCTTGGTTCGCAACTGGTCGCGGCAGCGGTTCTGGCCCAGGCGACCCTGGGCGTGGTGACGCTGCTGGCGGTGACACCGACCTCGCTGGCACTGCTCCATCAGGCCGGGGCGGTGGTCGTCGTGGCGGCGGCAATCGTCCACCTGCGGTCCATGTGGCCGCCGAGGCCGGTGCTCGAGCCGGCGCCGCGCTCCAGAGCCCTTTCGACCAACTCGGAGCCATTCTGACGGAGCGATTTTGTGACAAGATCAAGTCAAGGTTCGATGAGCGTATCTGGATACGGTCGAGGAGCTTGGCGCAGGAATTGGCGCGAAATCGCCCGTCCCCTTGGGTTTGTTGATTGGCGTGCGCCCAACGCCGAACCAATTTAGCCCGGATTTCTCACACTGGACACGGGCCCTGCGTTGCTGTTTCGGCGAGACAGATGCGAGAAGGGCGGCGAAAAGCGTATCCAGATACGGTTGAGCCGCCCGACACGGCAGATGTCGGCCGAAACGCAACCCGAAGGGCCGGCTGAGGCCGCTGACAGGGTGTGTCGAACGACTTGGCCGATGCGACGGCATCGCCCTTCGCCGTTCTCCTGCCCTGTCAACGGCCTCAACCGGCGCAGGTCATGTCCAGTGTGAGAAGTCCGGGCTGGAACGATACGGTGGCATCGCCCGTCGATCGTTTCGACTCTGGGTCACCTCCCCAATCGCGAAACAGAATTGACCCCCGAGTTGGTTGAAAGGGCTCTAGATGTGAAGCTTCAACAGGTTGTCCCGGTTCAGGCCGAGTCGGCTGATTGGTGTTTGTCGATTGAGGCTGGCATGGGGTCGATGCCAGTTGTAGCGGTGCTGCCATTTCGGCAGATCTGCTTTTCGCTGGTCTGAGTTGTGGAATTCGGTTGCGTAGGCCCATGGGCCGCAAGCGGATCTCGCAACATTGTCTGGATGAAGCGTTCGGCCTTGCCGTTGGTCTGAGGCGTGTAGGGTTTGGTGCGGATATGCTTGATGGTGAGCCTTCGGCAGGCATCGCGGAAGGCCTTGGATCTGTAGCATGATCCATTGTCGGTCATGACGCGGGTGATGGTAACGCCGAGGGTGGCAAAGTAGGTTACGGCGGCTTCGAGGAAGGCCACGGCGCTTTCCTTTTTCTCGTTCGGGAAGATGTCGGCAAAGCCGATGCGGGAATGGTCGTCGATGGCGACGTGGACATACTCCCAACCGGGCGCGGTGCCGTTATGGCGCTGGTTGCTCTGGCGCCTGCGATCGCCGGTGATGCGATGGCCGACACGATTGAAGCGACCGAGCTTCTTGATGTCCATATGGATGATTTCGCCTGGCGTTTCGCGCTCATAGCGCGGGCGTGGCTGGTTGGGCTCGAGGGCGGACAACAGGCTGAGGCCACGCCGCTTGAGAATACGGCTGACGGTCGCCCGGCTGAGGCCGAGTTCCTGGGCGATGTGGTCCTGCGTGCAACGAGCCCGGCGCAAGACCTCGACCGCTTCGCCGGTGGCCCAAGGCGTTTGGCTTGGCGAGGAATGGGGCCTGGAGGACCGGTCGGCAAGCCCGGCAATGCCCTCCGCGCGAAACCGGCCCAACCACTTGGCGACGGTCTTGGCCGTTGTCTTGAAACGGCGTGCGGCCTGAGCCTTCGTCATGGCCTCATCCATGACGGCGCAAACCATGGCCTCTCGACCTTTCGGCGTAAGATGGGCATTCTGGTGAACGTCCATTCGGTCCTCCGGAGAATCACTGACGTTGGCTGACATCAGCTTCTCTCGACAGGACCGAATGGACAACGTCCTGAAAATTCACATCTAGCGTGATGCCGCGGCTCGAAGCGGCGGCCCAAATCATTGCCGATAACCGGATCAACGGCGATCGACTGGGTCCGCTCGATGAAGCGATACGCCCGAAAAGCGAAGCCGAAGCCTATGTCGTTCAGGCCAGGGTCCATCACCTGGTCGCCGCGCACACCGGGCCCCGCATCGGCTACAAGATCGGCTGCACGACGGCGGTGATGCAGTCCTATCTGGGTATTCCAAACCCCTGTTTCGGTGGCGTTTTCTCGGGCGGCATCCATGAGGCCGGGACGCGCCTTGCGGCGGCGGATTTTTGCCGTGTCGGCGTTGAATGCGAGATTGCCGTGCGCCTCGGATCGGCCATCGATACCGCCTCCGAGATCACGCCGGATTCGCTGCCGGATTTCGCCGAGGCGGTCCACGCCGCGATCGAAATCGTCGACGACCGTTACGCCGACTGGCGCTCAACCGACACGCCGACACTGATCGCCGACGATTTTTTCGGCGCCGGCTTCGTACTGGGCCCGCCGGTCAGTCCGCATCATGTCGGCGATCTCGCCGCATTGGCCGGCGAAACCCGGATCAACGGCGTTGTCGCCGGATCGGGCAGGGCGCGCGACGTCCTCGGCCATCCCGCCAACGCGCTTGCCTGGCTTGCGCGCACCCTGTTGGCCAATGGTCGTCGACTTCGACCCGGCGACATCGTCCTGACCGGAAGCCTGGTCGAAACCCGCTGGCTTCAGTCCGGCGACGAGGCGTCGGCCGAAATCTTCGGCTTGGGCAGCGTCGATCTGGCCGTCACGGCTTAGCGCCTGGGCAGTCCGCACGCCGGTCGATCAACGTTTCTCACGAGACGTGCGCTTACGAGATGGCGACGGCCCTTGCGGGCAACATGACTACCAGCCACCGCCACCGCCGCCGCCACCACCGGAAAATCCGCCACCGGAAAATCCCGACGAACTCGATTTCGGCGCCGGCACCGCACTGGCAAACGAGCTCTCGGCGTCGGCAACCGCCGATGACATCGACCGCCCGAAGTCGCGGCCGCTCCAGCCCCAGCCGCCATGCCACGCAGGATGATAGGCACTTGCCACGTCTTCGCCCGGATGGGCCCGGGCAAAAGCGTCGGCAAAAGCCTCCGACCACGGCTCCTCGGCTTTGAGCGCGACCGCGTAGGGAAGCAGCCGCTCGAAATGCTCGGTCGTCAAATCGGGCGCTTCGGCCAGGTTCATGCGGTCGGCCTCGGCGGTGCGGATATAAAGTTCCAGCCCCTCGATCTGGTCCATCACCACGCGTCCGGCCGCTGTCGGCGCCCGCAGCAGATAGTAGAACAGCGCATTCATGGCGGCGAAGCTGCCGACCAGTACAAACGGAAAGCTGTTCCTCAAAAAGGCGTTGAGCGCCGTGGCGCTGAAGTCATCCGGCAGCGGGCTGAGAGCCTCTCCCGCAAGGGACAGGACGTTGGAGCCAATGGCGAATACAACGACAACAAGTATGGCGGAGGAAACGATCGATCGCACTCTGCCACTCATCAGTGAGCGAACGGTCGGAACAACAACGGAGCCGATCAAAACGCCGGCGAAGGGTGCGCCGATCAAAAACGGAATCTCGGCCTGGCGCAACTCACCGAAGACAATCACAAGTCCGGCCGCGACCACGGTGACGGCCAAGCCGACGACGAAGTAGCCGAAATTGTGCTTGAAGAAGCGGTTGCGATTTTCGCTTTCGACACTCGACTTGAACGATTCAAGGGCGCTGGCGACGCTTTCGCCGTTTGAACTGTCGATGCTGATCTCGCCGCGATGGTCGCCGACCCATTTGAGGATCGCCCGCTCTCCGGGTGGCAGCTCGCCGCGGCTCGGCAGCCCGTTTTTTCTCGTGCGGGTCAGGACGATCGTCTCCTTCGAGTCGTCGAAGACCAGATGTCCCTTGACCGCGAGCGACAGGGTTGCGGCGGTGAACCCACGCCATTCATCGCTCCAGCCATAGTCGCGGATATAGCCGGCAACCGCCGGCGAGATCCGCCGCGGCGGATGGAACAGGGGGATGATGATCCCCTTGGGCGGATCGCGACCGACCGCATTCCAGGTGGTCAGATAAAAGGCCAGAACGGCAAAAACAGCGAGGCCGCCGATGATGAAACGCCGGTTGTCGACGAACCAGTAGCCGAGTCCTTGCCCGCTGGTTGGCGCAGCGACCAGATCGGCCGGAATTTCAGCCACGACCGAGAAACCCTCGCCTGGTTTGAGAGGCCGCGCCGTCGTCACCTCAAGTGAGCTGTCGGCGGCGATCCGGCCGGCGAAGTCTTTGCCTATTTCACCAAAGCGCCCGGTGAAAGCGTCCCAGCGCAACGGAGCGGCGCCATCGGGCAGGACCATGCGGAGCGTCGCCGACTGAATGGGAAAGGCCCAGTCATTGCCGGTTACGTTCCAAAAAAGCTCGGTGTGATCCGGCAGAAACCGGATCTGGCGGCCGGTCTGATAACGGATGCGATAGGTGTAGATGCCGGCAGCCAGGAAAACGTCGGCGTTGCCGATGTAGATGCGAATGCCGCGGCTGTTGCTCTCGGTGTGATGGGGTTCCGATCGTCCGTCACGCATGATTTCGACGAGGTCGAAGCTGACCCGGTGGGAGCGGCCCTCGTCATCGACAAAGGTCAGCGGAAAATCGCGAAAGATGCCGCGCCGGATCTGCTGACCCTCAGCCCGCACCTCGATCGTTTCGGTGACGTCGAGCACGCCGTCAGCCTGGACGATGATTGTGACATCGAAGCGCAGGATTTCCTCGGCCGCGAAAGCCATGCCCGTTGACATCGCGCCCCAGACGATGACGCTAAGAACGGCGCGGCCGAGCCGCCTTACGATCCGTGTCGGCCAGAAAGTCATTGTTTTTGGTCGTCGAACGAGACCCGGGGGAGGGCCCGGTCGGCGGCGTCGGCGATCTCGAAATATTCGCGCTGGTGGAAGCCGAAATTCTCCGCGACCAGACTGCTCGGGAACGATTCGACCATCACATTGAGGTTGCGCACCGCGCCATTGTAGTAGCGCCGCGCCATCTGGATCTCGTCCTCGGCGCTCTGCAAGGCCGTTTGCAGCTCGAGGAAGTTCTGGTTGGCCTTGAGGTCGGGATAATTCTCGGCGACGGCAAGCAGTCGTCCGATCGCCCCCGACAGCATGCCCTCCAGTCGACCGCGGTCGGCGACATCGCCCTCGGCCACCCTGCCGATTTGGCTCCGCAATTCGGTGACCTCGTCCAGCACCGTGCGTTCATGGCTGGCATAGCCCTTCACGGTGTCGACCAGATTGGGGATCAGATTTGCGCGACGTTTGAGCTGGACGTCGATACCGCTCCAGGCTTCCTCAGCCATCTGCCGCACCTTGACCAGCCTGTTGTAGAGAATGACGATCGCCGCTGCCGCAACGGCGATGACCGCAAGTGCAATCCATAGGCTCATGGCTTTGTCCCCGACTCATCACACCGACATCATCATTGTAGTGATGTATGGACCGGTCGGGCAGCACTTTGGGACATGCGTCAGGCTTGGCGGAACTTCCAAGACGTCGGCGTGGTGCCAGTTCGGCTTGAATACGGCAACCAAGGCCCCGAATTTTTTACAGCCGGCTAGAGATCCTCGCGTTTGCCGCGTGCGGACTACGCGCGTGGGCACGCGAGGAAGAGGGTTACACGATGGTGGCGGGTTCCCTCCACCGGCATTTGAACGTGCCATGGTGCCATGTCTTAAGAGCCGCTGACGCGTGCTGTTGGCAATGAACTGCCGTTACCAAACCGCCAGCGGATGTCCGGCGCTGGGGGCAAAGCGGTCGTCGATTGTCAGAGGCCGGACGGCTGTTTCTGAAGCCATTTCGGACTTCGCTGATCGCCTCAGCCAACGAGCAAAAAACAACTCGCCGGGCGGATCGGCAGCGCACGCTTAGTGAGGAGCAATCCGCTTGCTGGAGCCGGATCACGGGATTTCCGATTCGATACGATGAGGGTGACCACCCGGTTGGCCATGGCAACCGTCGGACCCTGCAACCAGGCCCATCCAAACCGTTGCCAAGGACAGGAAGTGAATAGAGTTTTAGTCAATCTTGTGGCGATGCTTTCGCAATTGGGAGAAAGGTCTCTTGTATCGATCGCCTTCTGAGGCGGCGCTCGCCGCTCTGTCGTGGAGGCTCCCTCGTGTTCCGACCACTCATATCAAGATGCTTCGCCTCGATCCTGGCGTTGCTGTTTCTGATCGGCGTTGCGAATGCAGATCAATGGCGCGTGGTTCAATCAACTGGACAAATCTGGATCGGTTCCCAGTCACCGCAGCCGGCCTCGCTCGGACCGACGTCAATCCTTCCCGATGGCGCAACGCTGACAACCGGCAAGAGGAGCCGGGCCATGCTGGTGCGCGGCAAAGAAGTGATGGTCGTCGGCCCCAATACGGTGGTTACCGTGCCTCCGGACCGCCAGGGGACCACGACGATTCTTCAGCGAGCCGGCGAGATTGTCTTCGACGTCGACAAGCGGAACGTCAAACACTTCGCGGTCGAGACTCCCTATCTGGCTGCCTTGGTCAAAGGCACGCGGTTCACGGTGCAAATCTTTTCGGACGGTGCCGTGGTATCCGTTGACCGCGGCTTGGTCGAAGTCACGGGCCTTGTCACCGGCGAGACGGTCGACATTCCTCGTGGCCAACGCGCGACGATCCGTGGGCCAGAGGCCAAATTGATTATAAGCGCGTCCGGCGAGCATGCCAAAGTCAGACCTGGCAAGCCGCGTGCTCCTGTTGTCGTCCCGTTGTCGCCCGAGGAAGTTCTGGGCTTTGGTGTCGAGATACCGGACGCCAGCGGAAGCAACACCACCAGCAGCAGCAGCAGAAACATCAGCCGCAACTTGAGTAGCAACGCCGTCCTCGATACCAGCACCGACACCGGCACCAAGTAACGCCCGCGCACCAGCACCGACACCAGCGCCCGCGCACCGATTGCCGCGCCCGGGGGGTGGGGGAACATCCCGGTCACGGAAACAGCGGCAGTTGCTCCAGGCCGGTGGTCTCGTCGATGCCGAACATCAGGTTGAAGTTCTGCAGCGCCTGACCCGCCGAACCCTTGACCAGATTGTCGAGCACCGAGATCACGATCGCCCGGCCCTTGATGCGGTCGGCCACGACGGCGATCTCAACGTGGTTGGAGCCGCGCACGTCTTGCGTCTTCGGCAGCCGGCCGGGCTCGGCGACGTGGACGAACGGCTCGCCGTCATAGGCCGTCGCAAGGATCGCCCGCAAATCATCGGGCGTGGTGCCGCCGGCCAGCCGCACATAGCTGGTGCACAGCTCGCCGCGGCTCATCGGGATGAGGTGCGGGGTGAAGTTGACGATCAGGTCCTTGCCGGCCTGGCGCGACAATTCCTGTTCGATCTCGGGGGCGTGGCGATGGCCGCCGACGGCGTAGGGCGACACACCTTCGCCGACTTCAGAAAACAGGGTGTTCTGCTTGAGCGCCCGCCCGGCACCGGTCACCCCGGACTTGGCATCGATGACGATGTCGTCGGCGTCGATGGCGCCTTCCGCGACCACCGGCAACAGTGCCAGAAGGGCGGCGGTGGGATAGCAACCGGGGCAGGCCACCAGCCGCGCGCCGGCGATCGCCTCGCGGTCGTGCTCGCTCAGCCCGTAAACCGCTTCGTTCTGAAGCTCCGGGGCGGCGTGATCCTTTCCGTACCAGGT
Organism: uncultured Bauldia sp.; assembly: GCA_963663975.2. Classification (GTDB taxonomy): domain Bacteria; phylum Pseudomonadota; class Alphaproteobacteria; order Rhizobiales; family Kaistiaceae; genus JANQRX01. The sequence goes on from CAXXRA010000001.1 coordinate 59,770, forward strand.
CTTGTAGAGCGCCGGATCGCGCAACCGGAAATCCGCCGACATGTCGATGAATTTCATGCTCGGGTAGGTGCCGAGCACCTCGCGGGCGATCGGCTGGGTGGTGGCGTGGGGAAGCCCGCAGATGACCGCGTCCAACGACGACCAGTCGGTGTCCTCGACCGTCAGCAGGGGCGGCAGGGTGGCGAAGCCGAGGTGGGGAAAGACCTCCCCCATCGTCTTGCCGGCATGGGTGTTGGCGGTCAGCGCGGCAATCTCGATGGAGGGATGGGCGAGCGCGAGGCGCACCGCGTCGGCGCCGGTGTAGCCTGATGCCCCGAGAATTCCGATTCTGATGGTGTTCGACATTGGATGAAAACCGTCTGCGGCGAGTGAATAACGAAAAAGGGCGAGCCGACCGGCTCGCCCCTCAACAGTACGGGAAAAGCTGCGCGGTCAGCGCTTGGAGAACTGGAACGAACGTCGGGCCTTGCGCTTGCCGTATTTCTTGCGCTCCACGATGCGGGAGTCGCGGGTCAGGAACCCGCCCTTCTTGAGGACCGTGCGCAGCTCCGGCTCGTAGAATGTCAGAGCCTTGGAGATGCCGTGCCGTAGCGCACCCGCCTGTCCGGACAAACCGCCGCCGGAAACGGTGGCGCGGACGTCGTACTGGCCGTTGCGCCCGGCGGCGACGATCGGCTGCTGAATCACCATCTGCAAAACCGGACGGGCAAAATATTCGGTGAAATCCTTGGTGTTGACGATGATCCGGCCCGCACCGGGCGACAACCACACCCGCGCGATCGCATCCTTGCGCTTGCCGGTGGCGTAGGCGCGGCCCAGAGCGTCCAGCTTCTGGACGTGGACCGGTGCGGTTTCAGCCGGCGGCGTCTCGGTCGCGAGTTCTTCCAGGGCTTGCAGGTCGGCCATGTCAGGCAATCCTCACATTCTTGCGGCTCAGGCCGCCGATATCCAATTTCTCGGGCTGCTGAGCCTGGTGGGGATGCTCGGCGCCGGAGTAGACGCGCAAATTCTTCAACTGCTGCCGCGCCAGGGGCCCGTCGGGCAACATCCGCTTGATCGCCTTCTCAAGCACGCGCTCTGGAAACCTGCCATCGAGGATCTGCGCCGCGGTGCGCTGCTTGATGCCGCCCGGATGTCCGGTGTGCCAATAATAGATCTTGTCGCTGCGCTTGCTGCCGGTCAGAACGATCCGGTCGGCGTTGACCACGACGACGTTGTCGCCGCAGTCGACGTGGGGCGTGTAATTCGGCCGATGCTTGCCCCTCAACCGTTTGGCGATGATCGCCGCAACGCGTCCCACGACCAGCCCGTCGGCATCGATCAGGACCCATTTCTTCTCGACATCGGCCGGCTTCAGGTTAAATGTGCTCATCGCTCTTAATCGTGGCCATCAAGGACAACCGACATACCACCGGCGCACCAAACGTCGGACCGGCGGTATCTAGCCGCGGGTGACCCGATCGTCAAGCATCCATTTTCATTTTTCCTGCAATTTCAAATCCGTAGAGATACGGTACGATAATACCGCAACGAGGAAATCGCCGTGGAAACCGCGCTTGACTACGACCGGAAAATGACCGCTGCGCTGTGCGGGCTGCGGACGATCGCGTTGGTCGGAGCCTCGCACAAGCCGGCGCGCCCGTCGCATGACGTCATGGCATATCTGCTATCGGCCGGTTACCGGGTGATTCCGATCAATCCGGGACTGGCGGGCGGTGAACTGCTGGGTCAGCCGGTGTACGCGCGCCTAGCCGAGGTATCTGAGCCGATCGACCTGGTGAATATCTTCCGGCGCCGCGACGCCCTGTCGGGTCTGGTCGACGAAGCGCTCAGCCTGTCGCCGCGACCGAGCGCGGTGTGGATGCAATTCAATCTGATTGACCAACAGGCTGCGGCCCGCGGCGAGGCCGCCGGTGTGTCGGTGATCATGGATCGCTGCACCAGGATCGAGCACGCACGCCTGTGCGGCCCGAACGCTCGGTAGAAATATGGAAGAGGAAAGTTTCTGACATGGAAGACCGAATTCCGGAGTTCGCGACCCTGGCCGTTCATGCCGGCGCTCTGCCGGATCCGACAACGGGGGCGCGGGCAACGCCGATCTACCAGACGACATCCTACGTCTTCGACAGTGTCGAGCATGCGGCTTCGCTGTTCAGTCTGGAGGCATTCGGGAACATTGATACCCGCATCATGAGCCCGACCAGCGCGGTGCTGGAGGAGAGGATTGCCGCGCTCGAAGGCGGCAGCGCCGGGCTGGCGGTGGCGTCCGGCCATGCCGCGCAGCTCCTGGTCTTCCAAGCGCTGATGCAGCCGGGCGATGAATTCGTGGCCGCGCGCCAGCTCCATGAAGGGTCGATCAACCAGTTCAATCACGCCTTCAAAAGCTTCGGCTGGACGGTGAAATGGGCTGACATCGATGATCTGGCGACCTTCGAGCAGGCCATTTCGCCGAAGACCAAGGCGATCTTCATCGAATCGATCGCCAATCCGGGCGGCGTGGTCACCGATATCGAGGCAATCGCCGCCATCGCCAAACGCGCCGGCGTGCCGCTGATCGTCGACAACACCCTGGCCACGCCCTACCTCTGCCGCCCGATCGATTTCGGTGCCGACATCATCGTCCATTCGATGACCAAATTCATCGGCGGCCACGGCAACTCGGTCGGCGGCATGATCGTCGACGGCGGCAAGTTCAACTGGACGGCGTCGGATCGCTACCCGATGTTGTCGGCCAAGCGGCCGGAATACAACGATCTCGTGCTCGGCGAGGCGTTCGGCAATTTCGCCTTGGCCATCGCCTGTCGGGTGTTGGGCTTGCGCGATCTCGGGCCGGCAATTTCACCGTTCAATTCCTTCCTGATCGCCACCGGCTGCGAGACATTGCCGCTGCGCATGCAGAAGCACTCCGACAACGCCCGGGCGGTGGCGGAATATCTGGCCGGCCATGACAGGGTGAATTGGGTCAGCTACGCCGGCATGCCCGGCGATCGCTACCACGAGCTGGCGAAGAAATATTGCCCCAAAGGCGCCGGCGCGGTGTTGACCTTCGGCATCGAGGGCGGCGGAGAGGCCGGCAAGAAACTGGTCTCAGGCGTCAAACTGTTTTCGCACCTGGCCAACATCGGCGACACCCGCAGCCTGATCATTCACCCGTGGTCGACAACCCATAGCCAGCTGTCCGAAGACCAGAAATCCAAGGCAGGGGCGGGCCCCGAAGTAGTGCGGCTGTCGGTCGGCATCGAGGATGTGGCCGACATCGTGGCCGATCTCGACCAGGCGCTGGCGGCGATTTAGATTTTAGGGCAACAAACGTATCAAATTGGCCGTGCAATGTGTGATAGGCCGGGCCAAGCCAAGCAAGGTTCGAGGCGGGTGAGACACGTCAATTCAGAAAGGCCTGAGCCCCCGTCGATGAAACCGCTCGATGTTCAAAGACGGGTCCTTTATCGACGTGACATGTGGAGACCGGAACTATGAAAACGAAGACCATTCTTGCCACCGCACTGATCGCATTTTCGACCAATATCTCGGCATTGCCCGTTTTCGCGTTTGAAAAGATTGCCGAACGTATTGTTAACGACCGTTATGACGTCGATGACATCCTTCTGCCGGGCTCCCGGAAATTTCGCCGCGTGAAAGTCTGCGTCTACGACAATCCCGCGCATTTCTACGATTTCGACATATTCTTCCGCAACGGCGGGCACCAGGACGTACCCGTCCGCTCCCGTATCAATCCTGGCAATTGTACCCGCAACATCGACCTGAACGGCGGCCGCCGTGACATCACCAGGATAAGATTCAAATATGAGGAAACGAGCTGGTTTATCGGTCGCGCCGTCGTCCGCATCTTCGCCGAATAACTTCGGCCCTTCTCGCCGCTCTGGTCGAGGCGCTGTCGCGAACACCGCCAGCGTTATCGTACTGACGCCCGGCACCGGGCCGTTTCGACACGCGATAGCGTCCCTTGGAATGAGTTCCTTGTCGCCAGCTTTTCCGCCATTCACCGCGAACGCTAATACCGCGCCGGCGCCCTTGGGGCGGTATTTCTTCGCAGACCATGGTAGCGATCGCCGGGCATGCAGGCGTAGCTGACCCAAATCACCCAGTCATGGCGGGCCAGATATTCGGCCACCGCTCGGGCGTTGTCGGAGTGACCATCTGCCGCGCAACGGCCGGGCCGATTATGCCAACCTTGCATTGCCGAGGCGACTTCATCCGGGGGGATGTCGGGTATAATACAATGGATTTGGACTTAGTAGAAAGGGAACCATTATGATAATCGTCACCGTAGAAGTTGTTTTTGATGAAGACGTAATCGAGGGCGTCCGTGACGCATTCCGTATCATGGACGAAGAAACTGCAAAAGAATCTGGTTGCTTGAATTATGTCTCTTCAGTTGACGTCAATGACTCCAAGATAATTCGTATCTACGAAATTTGGGAGTCAATGGAGACGCTGAAACCCCACTTCAAGACACCTCACATGGCAGCTTTTCAGCAAGCTTTAAGTGGGCTTCGAACGAGGTCGATGGATGCGAAGGTGTATGAGATCAATAAGGAATTGCCATTCCCTAATTGAGAGTGACGAGCTGTCGCAGCCAGCAATCTGAACACCGGCTTTAGGTGACGACGGTCATCAGATGAGTACGGGTGATCGGCACTTCGGCTATTGCTCTCGGGCTCCCGGACGTTTTCCCGGCGCTTCCACCGTCTTAGAGCAGTCAGACCAGCCATTTTACCGGTTTTCGCGCATGAACAGTCAACAGCCGGTTTTGTCTCTGGATGCCGAGGGCGGAAGACATCGATACAACATATTGGTGTGCCATATCCGTGATAAGGACAGAAATGTCGATTGCTTCGGCGGGTGAGGATCGTCGCTTCATCGACCGCGCGTCTATAGTGTCCCGCCGAGGGGGGCGATGATTGTTCAGAGATCGGAGCCCATGAAGGACTTTCTCAACCGCTGCGGCCGAGTCGCGGTGCTTGCCGGCTTGGCCCTGACCGCGTCCCTGCCATCCGCTGTGGCCTGTCAGTCGGAAGGCAGTTTTGCGGCGTGGCTCGACGGTGTCAGACGCGAAGCGGCGGCACAGGGCCTGTCGCGCCGCGCCATCGATTCGGCATTGCGCGGCATTCGCTTCGATCCCGGCATCGTCAAGAAGGATCGCGCCCAGGGTGTGTTCGCCCAGGACTTTCTCACCTTCTCCAATCGCATGGTGGCGTCTTATCGGTTGCAGCACGGCGCCAGCAATTTGGCCAAATACAAGAACACGTTCTCCCGGATCGAGCGCGAATATGGGGTGCCGGCGCCGGTGCTGACCGCTTTCTGGGGGCTGGAGACTGACTTCGGCGCCAATATCGGCGACGGACCGACGCTGACATCGCTGGCCACGCTGGCCTATGACTGCCGTCGCCCCGATCTCTTTCGTCATCAATTGCTGAGCGCCATCCGCATCATCGACCGTGGTGATCTCACCGCCCAGCAAATGCGTGGTCCGTGGGCCGGAGAGCTTGGACAGGTCCAGTTCCTGCCGTCCCATTATGTCGAATTCGGCATCGACTACGACGGCAATGGCCGGGTGGATCTGCTCAAGAGCACAGCCGACTCGCTGGCCTCGGCGGCCAACTATCTCGGCCATCTCGGATGGCGGCGCGGCGAGCCTTGGCTGCGGGAAGTCAGGGTGCCCGGTTCGCTGCCGTGGGAGCAGGCCGACGTCGCCATCAAGCTACCGGTCTCGCAATGGTCGGCCTGGGGCGTCAGGCTCGCCAGCGGCAGCGCCATACCGACCGGCGACCCGGCGGCCTCGCTGCTCTTACCGATGGGACGAAAGGGGCCCGCCTTCCTGTCGTATCACAACTTCGACGTCTATCTGGTGTGGAACAAATCACTGGTCTACTCGACCACCGCGGCCTATTTCGCCACCCGGCTCGCCGGCCAGCCAAGGGTCGGGAAGGGTTCCGGCGCCGAACCGCTCGCCATCGGCCAAGTGCGCGAAATGCAGAAACTGCTGCGAGCGCGCGGCTACGATGTCGGCAAGATCGACGGGATCATCGGTCGCATGACACGCGCCGCCGTCAAACAGGTTCAGTTGCAGTTCGGCCTTCCGGCCGATTCCTATCCGTCACCGGAGTTGCTGGCGGCGCTCCGCCGATAAGGATAGGCCAGCAAGCGTCACGCGCTGACCCGCACATAACCGCCCGGGGCCTCCTCCAGGGGAGGATGAGCCTTGTTGCCGATCTTGCGCGCCTTGACCTGGCTGCCGTCGAGGTCGCGGATCCAGCCGTGCCAGTGCGGCCACCACGATCCATCGTGCACGGTGGCCCGCTCAAGCCAACTCTCATAGCCGTCGCCGCGGGGTCGGCGACCGGTCCAGTACTGGTACTTCTTGCGCACCGGTGGATTGACGACGCCGGCGATGTGCCCCGAACCGGCCAGGACGAAGGTCACCTTGCCACCAAAGAATGACGAGGCGTAGGCGACCGAGCGCGGCGGTGCGATGTGATCGTCGTGGGTGGCAAGGTTGTACACCGGCACCTTCACCTTCTTCAGATCGAGGCGTTCGCCGCCGATCTCCATTTCGCCCTTGGCCAACTTGTTATCCAAATAGCAGTTGCGCAGATAGAAGGAATGATTGGCCGCCGGCATCCTTGTGGTGTCGGAGTTCCAATGAAGAAGGTCGAAGGCGGAAGGTCTCTCGCCCTTGAAATAGTTGCTGATCACATACGGCCAGATGAGATCGTCCGGGCGCAGCATGTTGAAGGCGGCCGACATGTTGCGTCCTTCGAGATAGCCGCGCACGCTCATTTCCTCTTCGAGTTTGGCGATGTGGCTCTCGTCGACAAACACCATGAGGTCGCCGGCGTGGGTGAAATCCACCTGCGTGGCAAACAGGGTTGCCGACCTGATGCGTTTGTCGCCGACGGCCGCGGCATGGGCGAGCGCCACGGATAAGAGCGTGCCGCCGACGCAGTAGCCGGCGGCGTTGACGCGGTCGGAACCGGTGATGTCGGTGATCACGTCCAGGGCTTCGTTGATGCCCTCGCGCATGTAGTTTTCGAAGCTTTTCTTCGCCTCACGGCGACCGGGGTTGACCCACGAGATCACGAACACCGTGTGGCCTTGATCGACGCACCATTTGATGAAGGATTTCTCGGGATTGAGATCCAGGATGTAGAACTTGTTGATCCATGGCGGGACGATCAACAGCGGGCGCTTGAGGACCTTGTCGGTGGCCGCCTGGTATTGGATCAACTGGCACAGATCATTCTGGTGCACGACCTTGCCGGGCGTGGTCGCGATGTTCCGGCCGAGTTTGAATTTGCTGGCATCGGATTGCCGGATCTTCAATTGGCCGCCGCCGGCCTTGATGTCTTCGGCGAGCATACGCATGCCCCGCACCAGATTCTCCGCGTTCGATGACGCCGTCTCGCGCAACAGTTCCGGATTGGTCAGGACGAAATTGGTGGGCGCCAGCGCGCTGGCGATCTGCTTGACGTAGAATTGCGCCTTGTGACGGGTATGCGGATCGAGGCCATCGGCGCGTTCGACCATCTCCTCGGCCCAGCGCGTGGTGATCAGATAGAGTTGCTTCAGAAAATCGAAAAACTGGTTGTCTTCCCAATCCGGATCCCGAAACCGGCGATCGCGGGGACCGGGGGTAGCGGCGGGAGGGACCGGCTCGCCCATCATGCGGGCCAGCGAGGTGGCCCATAGCGAGAAGTAGCCCGCGTACAACCGGGTCTGGGCTTCCATCACCCGCTGCGGATCGGACATCCAATAGTCGGAGACGACCGCCAGGGTGCCCAGGATCTCCGTCAACTGGTTGGCGAAGTCGACGGAGGTCTTACCGGCCTGGCGCGGCTCGAGATAGGCCGACAGGGCCTTGCCGGCCTCCTCAAAGAATCTCGCAATATTCCTGGCGGCGGCTTCGGGATCCCGTATGCCGAAGGGCAGATCGGTTGGTTTACCGTGATCGTTCATCGAAGTCCCCGGCTGGTCTTGGATGCAGGATAATCCCGCTTTTCGGACATAATGCGCCTGTAGTTAAGAACCGAGACATGTCATACACAAAGAGCATCTTTAACCTTTCGGTCACCATGGTGTCCCAGAATCGGCAATCGCAAAGAGGAGTTGGCACCCGGCAGGGCGCCGTTTTGGCACTGGGGGCGGCTCTTGTGTTGGCGATGACTGCGGGGTGCTCGCGTTCCATGGGCGAGTTTGAACAGACGTCAGCAAATCCGATTTTGATCTCGCCGGTGACCACCGGTGTACCGGCTCCGGGCGCCGTGCTCGATTCGGTGCCGCCGATCGCGCTGGCACCCGAGGAAGGGGCGGGGGTGGCCACGCTCGGGCCGGCTGCGGCGCAGTTGCCGGTCGGGGTCGACCCGACGGTGACCGGTACGACCAGGAAACGGCTGCTGACGCCGGAGGAGAAAGCCAGGATCATCGCCGAGCTTGAGGCGCTTGCCAGGCAGCAGGCCAACTACTAGCCCTAGGTCCTGTTGACAGTTATCGGAGCCAGATGATGGCACCGACAAGAAACAGCATGGCCATGTAGGCCGTTGCGGTTTTTTCATAGCGCGTGGCGATGCGCCGGAAGTGTTTGATTTTGTTTATGTAACATTCGACGAGATGTCTTTCTTTGTAGAGTTCGGCATCGTAGGGGATGGCTTGCGCCCGTGACGGGTTGGATGGAATCACCGCCACTATTCCGGCATCGTTGAGACGGGCGCGGAGATGATCGGCATCATAGGCCGTGTCGGCGATGAGGTTTGCGCCGGCCACGTCGGCGATCAACTCTTCAGCCTGGGTGACATCGCCAACCTGACCGCCGGTGAGGATGAACCGTAATGGATTGCCGAGCCCATCGACAGCGATGTGAACCTTGCTCGTCGAGCCGCCGCGCGAACGTCCGATGGCCTGATTTTGAGTCCCCCTTTTGCGCCCGACGCATGTTGATGTGCCCGCACAATGGTTGAATCGATGATCAGGTATTTGAAGTCCGGATCGTCCACCAAGGCCTTGAAAAGACTCTCCCATGCCCCTTGTTTGGCCCACCGGGAAAAGCGCACGTACACGCTGTTCCAATTGCCGAACGCGTCCGGCAGGTCGCGCCATGGCGAACTCGTGCGTGCAATCCACAATACCGCATCCACGAACAGACGATTGTCCCGTCCCGTGGATCCGCAATCCGACGCCTTGCCGGGTACCAAATCCGATATCCGGTCCCATTGAACGTCCGTCAATTCCCTGCGAAGCATGACCGGTTCCTCCTCCACACCCAGGTCTTGCTTGAATCACAACCGCCATTAATAAACCGTTAACTGTCAACAGCACCTAGAGGTCGGCGACCTCGGCGAAGGCCGCGTGTTCCTGGATGAACCTGAAACGCGATTCGGGATTGGTGCCCATCAGATCGCCGACCGCAGAGGCAGTTTCCTCCTCCTCGACGATGTCGACCCTCAGCAGCGTGCGCGCGGCCGGATTCATCGTCGTCTGCCTGAGTTGCGCCGGCATCATTTCGCCGAGCCCCTTGAAGCGGCTGATCTCGACCTTGCCGTTTCCCGCGAACACGGATTTGATCAGTTCCTGCATGTGAGCATCGTCGCGGGCATAAGCGGTGGTCGCGCCGCGGCTCAGTCGGTACAGCGGCGGGACGGCCAGGAACAGGTGACCGCCACGAATGAGTTCGGGTAGCTCGCGGAAGAAAAAGGTCATCAACAGGGCGGCGATGTGGGCGCCGTCGACGTCAGCATCCGTCATGATGATGACCCGCTCATAGCGCAAATCACCGGGGCTGTAATTGTCTCCGGTGGAGATACCAAGCGCCTGGATCAGATCGGCGAGCTGCTGGTTCCGGCCGAGCTTTTCCCGGCCGGCGCTGGCCACGTTGAGGATCTTGCCGCGCAGCGGCAGGACCGCCTGGGTCGCACGGTCACGGGCCTGCTTGGCCGATCCGCCGGCGGAATCGCCTTCGACGATGAAGATCTCGGTACCGTTGGCGCCAACTATGGTGCAGTCAGACAGTTTGCCGGGCAGCCGAAGCTTGCGCGTGGCGGATTTGCGCCTGATTTCCTTCTCACGGCGACGGCGAAGGCGCTCCTCGGCGCGATCGATGACCCAGTCGAGGAGCCGCCCGGCTTCGGCCGGCGAGGCGGCCAGCCAGTGGTCGAACTGGTCGCGTACCGCTGTCTCGACGATGCGCGCTGCCGCCGCAGTCGACAGGCGGTCCTTGGTCTGCCCAACAAACTCCGGCTCACGGATGAAAACCGACAGCATGGCCGCCGCCGACGTCATCACGTCGTCCGCGACAATGACGCCGGCGCGTTTCTTGCCGACCAGTTCGGCGTAGGCCTTCAGGCCCTTGGACAGGGCAGCCCGCAATCCGGTCTCGTGAGTCCCGCCATCGTTTGTACGCACGGTATTGCAATAGGAGCGGGCGAACCCGTCGCCGGCGTGCCAGGCGACCGCCCACTCGACGGCGCCATGGCTCGCCATTTTTTCGGTTCGACCGGAGAAGATCGGGACGATCGTTCTTTCTTCGCCAAGTTCGGCGTCGAGATAGTCCGCCAGTCCACCGGGGAAATGGAAAACTGCCTTGTCCGGAATAGCGCCGTTGGAGATCAGCGATGGGTCACATTTCCAGCGGATCTCGGCGCCGGCGAACAGGTATGCCTTGGACCGCGCCATCGCGTAAAGGCGATCGGCTTTGAAGCCGGCACCGGCACCGAAAATCTGCTCGTCCGGGCGAAACCGAACGCGCGTGCCGCGCCGGTTGTGCACTTCGCCCAACGACATCAGATTCTCGATCGGTTTGCCGCGCTGGTAGCGTTGCCGGAACAGCTCTCGGCCGCGGGCCACCTCCACCTCGAGCGACTCCGACAGCGCATTGACCACCGAAACGCCGACACCGTGGATGCCGCCCGACGTGTCGTAGACGCGTGAAGCGAACTTTCCCCCGGCGTGGAGCGTGGTCATGATCACTTCCAGCGCCGATTTCGATTTGAATTTGGGGTGGGGATCGACCGGGATGCCGCGGCCGTTGTCGGACACGGCGACGAAACCGTCGGCGGTCAACTCGACATCGATACGCGTCGCGTGGCCCGCGACAGCCTCGTCCATGGCGTTGTCGATCACCTCGGCGAACAGGTGATGAATTCCTTTTTCGTCCGCTCCGCCAATGTACATTCCAGGCCGACGCCGAACCGGCTCGAGCCCCTCCAGCACCTCTATGTCGGCGGCCGAATATCCGGCATCGTCGCCGACGGCCTTGCCGAGCCGGGCCGCACGAGGTCGCTTCGCTTGTGCAACGACCGACTTCAGTCGTGACACCTGGCCGTCAATCTCGGCGAAAAGATCGTCGGATCTGGTGGCGGTCTTTTTCTTCACGTCGTGTAGGTCTCATTTTCGAATCGCGGTCGCGAAGTCTGGCATGGCAGCGCCCGCCAGGGAATCCGCCGTCAAGCTTGTAGCCGGTGATCGCGGCAGGATAGTGTGCGATCCGGGCCGCGCTTGCTCGGATGCCGCGAGGCCCCAAAGACGGAATATGGCGACACATCAGATCTCAACCCAGCTCGGCCAGCCGGCGCATGAATTTGAACTGCCCGGCATTGACGGCCACCGGCATAGCCTGGCCGGGGTCGGCGGTGCCAATGGAACCGTCGTGGCGTTCATCTGTAATCATTGTCCGTTCGTCAAGGCGGTCGTCGAACGGATGGTGGAGGATGCCAATCGACTGGCCCGGGAAGGTATCGGCTTCATCGCCATCTGCAGCAACGATGCCACCGTCTATCCGGAAGATTCCTTCGACAATATGAAGCTGTTCGCCGAGCGCCACCGCTTTCCGTTCCCCTATGTTCAGGACGAGACGCAGCAGGTCGCGCGGGCATACGATGCAGCCTGCACGCCGGAGTTCTACGGCCTCAACCGCGGCGGCACGATCGTCTACCACGGGCGTCTTGACGCCGGCCGCACCGACCGGCCGCCCCCCGGGACAAAGCGGGAATTGGTCGACGCCATGCTGACGGCCGCGCGCACCGATCGGGGTCCGAGCGAACAGTTGCCGTCGGTGGGCTGCAGCATCAAATGGAAAGACTGACGGTTCTGAAGGTTCGTGTTCCCCGATCCCGCCGGAGACGCGGCGCGGTTCGCGTCAATCGTGGCAAACGTGGATTCGCTTTCCTTTGTCCGGCGTAGCTGCCGACCTACATCAGCCACACGACCAACCGACAGCGGAGTTGCCGTCCCATGACACCTTCCGAGCCGCGACCGATCGAGTTGCATTACTGGACTACCCCGAACGGTCACAAGATAACCATCCTGCTCGAGGAGCTGGGCGTGCCCTACGAGCTCCATTTCGTCAACATCGGCAGGGGCGACCAGTTCAGGCCTGAATTTCTGGCGATTTCACCCAACAACCGCATTCCGGCAATCGTTGATCCGGACGGCCCCGGCGGCGAACCGATCTCGATATTCGAGTCGGGCGCCATCCTGATGTATCTCGGTGACAAATATGGACGCTTCTACCCGCAGGACGTGCGTCCAAGGGCTGAGGTCAATGAATGGTTGATGTGGCAAATCGGCAATGTCGGGCCGATATTCGGACAGACCCATCATTTCTACCGCTATGCCAATGAGAAGGTCCCCTATGCCGTCGATCGCTTCGTCAACGAAAGCCATCGTCTCTATCGCGTTTTCAACGAACGCCTGGCAGGGCGCGATTATGTCGCCGGGGACTACTCGATTGCCGACATGGCGCTGTTCGGCTGGATCAGGAACTGGCCCAATAGGGCGATCGAAATCGAGGAATTTCCTAATGTTCTGGCCTGGCACGACCGTCTTGCCGCGCGGCCGGCGGTCGCCAGGGCGATCGCAATCCAGGCTCCGGAAAAAATGGATCTGACCACCGACGAGGAAGCCAAGAAGATCCTTTTTGGCCAACGCTGAACGACGAATTCTCAATCATAACAGGCATTTAGGTGTGCCCTTGACCGGCGCAGGCGGCCAACCTGTTGCGCTGATGCCACACTGTTGCGGGAAGTTAACCTGCGAGCACTATATCGGTGCTGTCCGCCGCCTTTAAGCCATAAACTGAAACGACGTTCGTGGCCGCAGGTTGCCTGCCGAGGGGGCACTGCCTGGTAGCGACGGGGCTGGAGCGGCGGCGGTATCGCTATCGCGGTTTGGTTATGAGTACCGCTCGGCAGCAGCAAGGCCGAGCCTGATTGAGGTGAAAATGGACGCGCGCGTTGGTTGACAAGCGGCGATTGCCCAGTCGCCATGTGACGGAGGGACCGGAGCGGGCTCCACACCGCTCGTATTACTATGCGATGGGGCTGTCCGACGAACAGATCCATCAGCCCTTTGTTGGCGTTGCGACCTGCTGGAACGAGGCGGCGCCGTGCAACATCGCGTTGATGCGGCAGGCCCAGGCGGTCAAGAGGGGGGTTGCGGCCGCCAGCGGCACGCCACGCGAATTCTGCACCATCACGGTCACCGACGGCATCGCCATGGGGCATCAGGGGATGAAGGCGTCGCTGGTCTCGCGCGAGGTGATTGCCGACTCCGTCGAGCTGACGATGCGCGGCCATTGTTATGACGCGCTGGTCGGCCTGGCCGGTTGCGACAAATCGCTGCCCGGAATGATGATGTCGATGGTCCGGCTGAACGTGCCGTCGGTCTTTCTCTATGGCGGATCGATTCTTCCCGGCAGATTCCATGGCAAGGATGTAACCGTCGTCGATGTTTTTGAGGCGGTCGGCCTGCACTCGGTCGGCCGAATGTCCGATGACGATCTTTCCGAACTCGAGCAGGTCGCCTGTCCGTCGGCGGGTGCCTGCGGGGGACAGTTCACTGCCAACACGATGGCGTGTGTGTCCGAGGCGATCGGTTTGGCATTGCCTTACTCGGCCGGGGCGCCGGCACCCTACGAAATTCGCGACCGCTTCTGCTTCGCCGCCGGCGAGAAAGTCATGGAGCTTATTGCCCGCAACATTCGGCCACGCGATATCGTCACCCGTCGGGCCCTGGAGAATGCCGCCACCGTGGTGGCTGCCACCGGCGGCTCGACAAACGCCGCGCTTCATCTTCCGGGGATCGCCCACGAATGCGGCATCGAGTTTGATTTGTTCGACGTCGCGGAAATTTTCGGCAGGACGCCCTATATCGCCGACTTGAAGCCGAGCGGGCGCTACGTCGCAAAAGACATGTTCGAGGCAGGCGGCGTGCCGTTGCTGATGAAGACATTGCTCGACAACGGCCATCTCCATGGCGACTGCATCACCGTCACCGGACGGACGATTGCGGAGAATCTGGAGAAGGTTGCCTGGAATCCGGAACAGGACGTTATTCATCAGGCCTCGACGCCCATCGCGCCGACTGGCGGTGTGGTCGGGTTGCGCGGCAATCTGGCACCGGACGGAGCCATTGTGAAGGTGGTCGGCCTCGACTCGCTCAAGTTTTCCGGTCCGGCCCGCTGCTTCGATTCGGAAGAGGAATGCTTCGAGGCGGTTTCGGCCCGGCACTACCAAGAGGGTGATGTTCTGGTCATCCGATACGAGGGTCCGCGCGGCGGCCCCGGCATGCGGGAAATGCTGTCGACCACGGCCGTGCTCTATGGCCAGGGTGCGGGCAACAAGGTCGCGCTCATTACCGATGGCCGCTTCTCGGGCGGAACGCGGGGATTCTGCATCGGTCATATCGGACCCGAGGCCGCCGAGGGCGGGCCGATCGGTCTGATCGACGATGGCGACATCATCGACATCGATGCCGAGGCCGGAACGATTTCGGTCAGGCTTGACGACTCGGTGTTGGCCGAGCGGCGGGCGCAATGGAAGCCACGCCCTACGGGGTACAACACGGGCGCGATCTGGAAATACGCCCAAGCCGTCGGGCCGGCGCGCAAGGGCGCCGTCACGCACCCGGGCGGCTCAGCCGAAGAGATCAGCTATGCCGATTCGTAACCTGCTCACCTATCCGGTCGTCGCGATCGCCGTCATAGTTGCCGGCGGTGCGGCAGCGTTCGACCCCGACAGTTTCAGCGGCGAAACGGCGCCCTCCGACGCCTTCAAGTTCGGCATTACGTCCTACCGCGCCGGCGATGCCCAGTCGGCGGTCGAAGCGCTGAGCTTTGCGGCCGAAAAAGGCAACACTGGCGCGCAGTGGAAGCTCGGACGCATGTATCTTGAAGGCGACGGCGTGGAACGCGATGAGATAAGGGCTTATGAGCTTTTGAGCGAAGTCGCCAATGCCGGCATCAGCGACGATGATTTGGTACGGCCGCGCTCGAAACCTTACGTGCTGGATGCCCTGGTTCGCATCGGCACCTTCTTCTCACGCGGCATTCCCAATTCGGAGGTCAAGGCCGACCTGTCGCAGGCGCGAGCCTATTACGGGCGCGCGGCGGTCTTCGGCAATGCCGATGCCCAGTTCCGGCTGGCCCAGATGTATCACAGCGGCGAAGGGGGGGAACGCAATCCCCATCAGGCAGCCAAGTGGGCGAAGCTGGCCATGGACAAGGGCAACAACGACGCTCGCGCCTTTCTCGGACATTTGTTGTTCGAAGGCGATGGCGTGACGCGGCAGCCATTGCGCGGGCTGACGTTCCTGACCATCGCGTTAAGGCTGGCCGGCCCGGATGAAATCTCGATCCGGCGGCTTCATGAGGGCGCGCTGTCGGTTGCCACCGAGGCGGTGTGGAAGCAGGCGCGTCAGAACGCCGACGACTGGATCGCCGCAAACACGACCAAAGCGACCGCCGAACTCCTGCCGCTCACGCAGTAAAAGACTCCACTCTCCACCACGGGCAAAGATCTTCGGCGCGATCGCGGCGGTAACGGCGCTTGAGTTGACCTTGATCGCAATCGGGGGTCATGGCGGCTGCCGCGATCTCCCTCGAAGCTTGACGGCGATCGATGGAAAAAAGTGGCGGGCAGCGGCGCGTTCACAAATCAAGCTCGACCATCACCGGCACGTGGTCCGACGGTTTCTCCCAGACCCGCGTGCGCTTGTCGATTTCGGCAGCCACCAATCGGTCAGCCGCCGCTGGTGACAGCAGCATGTGGTCGATGCGGATGCCGTGGTTCTTCTGCCAGGCACCGGCCTGATAGTCCCAGAAGGTGTAGCTGTCGTCGCGGTCGTCGCAGGCGCGAAAGGCGTCGGTCAGTCCCAGATTGCACAGGCGCCGGAAGGCGCGCCGGGATTGCGGCTGAAACAGCGCGTCGTCGCTCCAGCGATCGGGATATCGCGCGTCGCGCGGTTCCGGAATGACATTGAAGTCTCCCGCCAAAACGAAGGCCTCCTCGCCGTCCAGCCGCTTGGCGGCGTAGGCCTGCAGCCGCTCCATCCAGGCCAGTTTGTAATCGAACTTGTCGGAGCCGATCGGGTTGCCGTTGGGCAGGTAGAGCGAAACGATTGTCAAAGCCGCGTCCGGGACCGAAACAACCACCTCGAGGAATCGCGCCTGTTCGTCGCCGTGATCGCCGGGGAGCCCCGGCGTGGCTTCGTCTATCGGCAGCTTGGACAGCACCGCGACGCCGTTGAAACCCTTCTGGCCGTGGACGATGACGTTGTAGCCGAGGTCTTCGAACGCTTCGGCCGGGAACACCGAGTCCTCGGATTTTATTTCCTGCAGGCACAAAACGTCCGGCGCGACATCTTTGAGCCATGAGGTCGCGCTATCGACGCGCGCGCGCACGCCATTGATGTTCCAGGTCGCGATTTTCATGCTATCCCCGCCGCTGGCCGCGACCGAAAGATTAAGCACTCAAGGCCCGACTGGATAGGCTGAAGTTCCGCTTGTGCTATGTCGTGAGCTGAAAGCACCAGCGGTGCGGTCACGATTTCGAGGACGATAGGGAAGCCATGCTTGATACTGCAGATCTGGACCAACCCGAACCAATCCCGGCGGAGCCGTTCACCGACCCGGCTGCGGCCGTGGAGCGGCTGGACCTGATCTATCAAACCCACACCGAACACATCCGCAACCGCTTTGCCCGACTGATCGAAACCCGGCGACTTTCGGCCAGGGTCAGGGCAACCTATCCGGAAATTCGCCTTGAGAGTTCGACCTTCGCCCACATCGACTCCCGGCTTTCCTACGGCCACGTTTCCGGGCCTGGAACCTATGCCACGACGGTCACCAGGCCGAGACTGTTCGCCAAATACCTGGAGGCCCAAATCGCTCTTCTGGTGCGCAACCATGGCGTGCCGGTGACCATCGGTCCGTCGCACTCGCCGATACCGCTGCATTTCGCCTTCGCCGACGGCATTCACGTGGAAGGCGAGATCGCTGGCCGCAACGATCAGCCGCTGCGCGACATGTTCGACGTGCCCGATCTGGCGGTCATGGACGATGCCATCGTCAACGGAACGTTCGTGCCCGAACGGACCGAACCGTCACCGCTGGCACCGTTCAGCGCGGCCCGCATCGACTTTTCGCTGCACCGCTTGCCGCACTACACCGCAACCAGCCCGGAACACTTCCAGAATTTCGTGATTTTTACCAACTACCAGTTCTACATCGACGAATTCCGTGAGCGCGCCCGCAAGCTGTTGAGCTCGTCCGACGCCGATTACCTGACCTTTGTCGAACCCGGGAACATGGTCACCGAGGCCGGCGATTCGCAGCCCCGTTCGGGGTCCCCGCCGCCGCGCGTGCCGCAAATGCCGGCTTATCATCTGACCCGCCCAGGACACACCGGGATCACGATGATCAACATCGGTATCGGTCCCTCCAACGCCAAGACGATCACCGATCACGTCGCCGTTCTCAGACCCCACGCCTGGCTCATGCTCGGCCACTGCGCCGGCCTCAGGAACACCCAGGCGTTGGGGGATTTTGTGCTGGCCCACGGCTATGTGCGCGACGACCACGTGCTGGACGCCGATCTTCCACGCTGGACGCCGATACCGCCGCTGGCGGAGGTGCAGGTCGCGTTGGAGCAGGCGGTCGCGGAAGTCACCGGCCTGGCCGGTTTTGACCTCAAACGCGTCATGCGAACCGGCACCGTGGCGACCATCGACGATCGCAATTGGGAGCTACGCGACCACCGCTATCTGGTCAGGCGTTTCTCGCAGTCCAGGGCAATCGCGCTCGACATGGAATCGGCCACGGTCGCCGCCAACGGCTTCCGGTTTCGAGTACCTTACGGAACGCTGCTGTGCGTCTCGGACAAACCGCTGCACGGCGAACTCAAGCTGCCCGGCATGGCGTCGGATTTCTATCGCAGCCAGGTCAGCCGGCATCTTGAGATCGGTATTCGCGCCATGGAAAAATTAGGTGCGATGGCGCCGGAGCGTCTGCATTCCCGCAAACTGCGCAGTTTCGCCGAAACCGCCTTTCAATAGCGGCCGTCAGCGGCGCTCGACCAGCGCCAGAAGATTCCCGCTCGGATCGTTGAAGAACGCCATCCACTCTTCGACGCCCTTCCTGCCGAACTCGCCGGCATCATCGCGGTGGATCATGTTGGGCTTCTGGAGAAACTTGACGCCTCGTTTCTTCAGATCGCGCACCGCAGCGTCCAGATCGCCGACCGAAAAATAGAGTGAAGCAGCCGAGGCGGTGGCCGATACCAGCAGACGCACGCCGCCGCCGAGATTGAAGAACGCCAGGCCGGGAGGGTCGAAGCGGGCGATCAGCCGCAGCCCGAGCACATTGTTGTAGAAGGCAACGGCAGCGTCCATATCCAGGGCCGTCAGTGCAACCTGGCCGAGCTTGCCCAGTACGAAGCTCTCTTTGGCGACCGCCGTGACACGACCGCGGGCTGCCCGCGCGGATTTGACGGAGCCGCGCTTTGAACCGACCGGTTTGGCCGCCTTGCGCTTTGCCGCAGCCGGCTTCGCAGTGCTGCGCTTGGTGCCCGCAGACTTGCTCAGGCTTCGCTTGGCCGCCGGCCTGGCCCGCGCCGAAGAGGAGCGCGCGGTCGTCGACCTGCCGCCGCGAACAACCGATTTTCCCGGTTTGGCTGTCTTGGTTTTGGTCTGAGCCTTGGCCGCCATCACGGTGCGCTCATATCGAGAAACTGGTACCGCAACCACAGGACGCAGTTGCGTTCGGATTCTTGATCTGAAACGACTGCCCCAAAAGGTCGTCGACAAAATCGATTTCCGACCCGTTCATGAACGGCAGCGAAACCGCGTCGATGACAACGATTGCACCTTCAAGCTCGATCACCAGATCGTCCGCCGAACGGGTAGGGTCGAGATCGAAATTGTACTGAAATCCGGAACAGCCGCCGCCCGAGACGCTGACGCGCAAAGCCGTTGTCTCAGGCTCGGCGGCAAGGATTTTGGCAATCCTGCGCGATGCACTGGCGGACACGGTCACACTGTCGGATTCGATGGTTTCAAGCGGCATGAGCGAAAAGTCGTTGTTCTTCAAAGGTTCTGCTGCCCAAATAGTTATGGACCAATGGTTCCGAAGTCAATGCTGGCGGTGCCGCTTCGCCGTCGATATGGAACAACCCGATCAATTCTAAGTCAATGATATAAGAAATCATCATAATCTATTGATCTATAATCGAGATATAATGTTTATGGCTCACCATGATGGGATTTCACCGATGTGGATCGTCAAGGCCGCGGACAGGGTGCAGGGGCGCCCGCCGGCGGGGTTTTAGGGCGCCTTTCGCCCGTGCCCGCCCTATCGCCGATGACCTCCGCCCCGTTCGCCACCGATCCCGCACGGAGCCGCGGTCGCATCCACCCTGAACCGGGAGATATCTCGCGCACGCTCTTTCAACGTGACCGCGATCGGGTCGTCCATTGCAACGCGTTCAGGCGCCTCAAGGACAAGACGCAGGTCTTCGTCCATGACGAAGGTGACCACTACCGAACCCGGCTCACCCACACGCTGGAGGTGTCGCAGGTTGCTCGCAGTGTGGCTCGCTCACTCGGACTCGAGGAGGATCTGGCCGAAGCCATGGCCTTGGCGCATGACCTCGGACACCCACCGTTCGGGCACGCCGGCGAGCGGGCCTTGGCGGCCGAAATGGCGGATTTCGGCGGTTTCGACCATAACGCCCAGAGCCTGCGGGTGGTCACCGAACTTGAGCGGCGATATCCGGGGTTCGACGGGCTGAACCTCACCTGGGAGACGCTTGAAGGACTGGCCAAGCACAACGGGCCCCTGGTCGACGCAACGGGTCGGCCTACCGGCCCCTATGCCGCTGGCGAACTGCCTTATGCGGTGGTGGCTTATGATCAAATCCACAACCTCGAGTTGGCGAGCCATGCCGGACCGGAGGCGCAGGTCGCTGCGATTTCCGACGATATCGCCTATAATGCCCACGATATCGACGACGGCCTGCGCGCCGGGCTTGTGAACCTCGTCGATCTGCGCGAGGTTGATTTTTTGGATGAGATCATTCGCGATATCCTCCGGCAATACCCCGATTTGGCCGATGAAAGGGTACGGGCAGAGCTGATCCGCCGATTGATTTCGGCGATGATTGACGACGTTGTGGACGAAGCTGCCGCGCGGTTGGGGGAACTTGCGCCTGCCTCGGTCGCTGATATCCGGGCGGCACCCGGGCCGTGGTCGCTTTTAGCGCCGGGATGGCGGCCCATGAAGCCGCGATCAAGGCGACACTCACCGCTCGCGTCTACCGCCATCGGCGCGTCGTCGCCGTCATGTCGGCGGCCGAACGGCTTGTTCGGCGACTGTTCCGCCACTTCCTCGCCGATCCCTCTGTCATGCCGCTGGATTGGCGGTCGGACGATCGCCTCGACCAGGCGGCAAAGGCGCGGCGGATCACCGATTTCATCGCCGGCATGACCGATCGATACGCCATTGCCGAGTACCGGCGTCTATTCGACGGCGAGCCTGGCCTCGGTTGACCGGGCCGTTCCATTTGACCGCTTGCCCGAATTCGTTTAGGCGGCGCGCCAGCTTTCCCTCCCGCAGACCCTTGCGCCTACCGCGATGAACGTTTTCGATGATTTCGCCGGCCGGATAGGAAAGATCACGGACGCGCTCATCGCGAACGCGGACGGGATCGATCGAGCAGGTCTCGGCGCTGTGGTGGTCGAGCCGCCGCGCGATCCGGCGCATGGCGATATGGCCACCAACGCCGCGATGGTCCTGGCAAAGCCCTTGAAAATCAGGCCGCGAGACCTGGCCGAACAGATCGTAGCGGCACTTGCCGACGATGCTGACGTTGAAACCGCGGACGTGGCCGGACCAGGCTTCATCAATCTTCGTCTGTCGCGCGACTACTGGCACGCGGCACTCAGGAACTTGATTGCCTCCGGGCCCGATTATGGACGCTCCGAGGCTGGCCGGGGCACACCGATCAACGTCGAATATGTCTCGGCCAACCCCACCGGGCCTCTCCACATCGGCCACAGCCGCGGCGCCGTGGTGGGTGACGTGCTGGCCAATCTGCTTGCGGCAACCGGACATTCAGTGACCCGAGAATACTATGTCAACGACGCCGGCGCCCAGGTCGATGTTCTCGCCCGCTCGGCGTATCTGCGGTATCTGGAGGCTCTTGGCGACGACATCGGTCCCATACCCGACGGACTGTATCCGGGCGCCTATCTGAAGTCGGTTGGCGAGGAACTTGCGCGGCTCCAGGGCGATCGGCTCAGAACCCTGGACGAAGACTCGTGGCTGCCGATCGTCCGGGCCACGGCAATCGACATGATGCTGGTCGCCATCCGCGAAGATCTGGCTGCACTGGATATCCGCCACGACGTGTTTTTCTTCGAGCGGTCGCTGCAGAGCGGGGAGAACGATCGGGTGGCGGAAGCGATTGACTGGCTGTCGGCACGCGACCTGATCTATCGCGGCAAACTTCCACCGCCGAAGGGCAGGGCTCGCGAAGAATGGGAGGATCGCGAACAGACCCTGTTCCGCTCCACCGAGTTCGGCGACGACGTCGATCGCGCCATTCTTAAATCAGACGGCAGCTACACCTATTTCGCCTCCGATATCGCCTATCACTTCGACAAGTTTCAGCGCGGTTTCGCGCATATGATCGATGTTTTGGGCGCCGATCACGGTGGTTACGTCAAGCGTATGCAAGCGGTTGTCGGGGCGATGACCGACGGGCGTGGCTCCCTCGATGTCAGGCTCTCCCAACTGGTCAGACTGTTTCGCGGCGGCACGCCGGTGAAGATGTCGAAAAGGGCGGGCGAGTTCGTCACCCTCCGTGAGGTCGTCGACGAGGTTGGTGCCGATGCGATTCGTTTCATGATGATTTTTCGCAAGAGTGAGGCGCCCCTCGACTTTGATTTTGAAAAAGTCACCGAACAATCCAGGGACAATCCGGTTTTCTACGTTCAATACGCCCACGCGCGAGCCTGCTCGGTTCTTCGCCAGGCGCCGAACATCGGGCCGGACCTCGGTGAGGCGGTCACGCGGGACTTCGCGGCGGCGCCGCTGGAGCACCTGACGGATCAGGGAGAAATGGCTCTGATCCGCCGTTTATCAGCCTTTCCGAGGGTTGTCGCGGCGGCTTCGGAAGCGCGCGAGCCACACCGCCTGGCTTACTACCTTTATGAACTCGCATCGGAGTTTCACGGCCACTGGAATCGCGGCAAGGAGTTGCCGCAATTGCGCTTTACCAATGCCGGTGAACCGGAAACAACCTGGGCGCGGCTTGCGCTTGTACACGGGACAAAATTGGTGTTGGCCGCCGGATTGGCTATTCTGGGCGTAAGCGCACCCGAAGAGATGCGTTGAGCGCCCCGAGGGCCGTTGCGACCAGTTGTGACCAGTTGTGACCAGTATTGAGATCAGTATTGAGACCGGTTGACCAGGAATGAATCGGGATGCCTGACAGCAACGATCTAGATCGTCCCAATCGGGGCCATGGGGGACGACCGACGGGCGGGGCCGGCGGCCCCCCTGTCGATGATCCGCTGGCCGAGCTGGCCAAGATCCTCTCCGGCAGGTCATCGGACGATGAACGGCCGCCGCGCGACGAGCCCAGGCCCGCTGAGCCGCCGGCCAAGAGCGCGGCGCCCGACACCGATATTCTCGGCGATCTGGAAGCCGAACTCCTCAGCAATCTTCAAGCGTCGTTTTCGGCGGTTCAGGATTCGGTGCAAGAATCCGAGCCGGTGCCGGGTACGGCAGGGCACCCGACTCCACCGGCGACAACTCCGGCGACAGGAAATGATCCGGACCCACGACCCAGCCCACCGCGTGCTGGACCGGAACCGGTAGCCTCACCGCCGACCACCGAGGGGCGCCCGACCGAACCGCCTCATTCCGCGCCAAGGCCGCGGCGGCCAGCCCGACATTGGCCCCCGCCAGCTGACGGCATCACCGAAGACTGGGCCGATGATGTCCTGGCATCACGTCGACCCAAGACGGATCAGCCCGGCCAGCCGCCAGCCGACACGAGCGCGCCGGATGGGTACAGTCGGCCTCAGGCACAAACGGACCAGGATTTGGGCGCTGCCGATGGCCAGCAGGTTGAGCAACCGACCAAGCCGGCAGCGGACCGCCCGGCCCTGATTGGCAAGCGGGTCGACATCGGCAGGCTTGCGCTGAGACGCAGTGCCGCCGCCGGCGGCGCGTCGGCACCCAGCGACCCGTCCAACAAATCGGCGGCGCGACCCGCCGGCTCGCGCTGGGAGAAGCCGGCCGCATCCCAGTCCGCTTCCGATATAAGTCGGTTCGCCCCGCCATCGGCCGCGCGCGCCACTGCAACGCCGGCGGCGGAGAGACCGCAAGCGCAGCAAGCCGGTCCGCGTCGGGGAGATCCAGGCGATGGCGAAGCCGCGAGCCTCCAGGCGGCGGCCGATCAAACCGAACCTCATCTGGACGAGCTTGATCTCAGCCAGGATGACGAAGACTTCCTGCCGCCCTTCGAAACGGACGATCTGGATGGGTTGATCGGGCGCCGCCGACCCGGGATCGGCATGATGGCGACCGTTGGTGCGCTCGCTCTGGTCATCATTGTCGGAGGACTGTCGCTGATTCTGTTCCGGTCGGGCGGCCAAAGCGGTGGACCACCCGTCATCGCCGCCGATGCCTCGCCGACCAAAATACTCCCTCCGGAAGTCGAGACGGCGAACGCTGACGGCGCCAACAAGCTGATCTACGATCGCGTCGACTCGGCCGGGCGGGATCAGAGTCCGATTGTCCTGCAGCCCGGTGCCGAGCCTCTGGCCGATGCCGGTCGGTCCCTCGACGACAACCCCATTGCCCGCATCATCCTTCCCGGCGGACCCGATGTTCAGCCCGCCAATCCGTTGGCCGGCGGGCTTGATCCGCTATCCGATCTTGCCGCCACCGCGATGGAAATCGTGGATCCGGTGGGGCCCAGGCGGGTTCGAACGGTGGTGGTCCGCCCCGACGGAACGATCGTCAGCAGCGAGGCGACGACCGAGGCCGCTGCCGCCGGTGGACAGCCCGTTCCAAACCTGCCGACGCCGCTTCCGGAGGCGCCCTCGATCCAGGACGATACCATCAGGATCGCCGGTACCGACACGCTCGGCGCGGGCAACGAGCTCATTATCGAACCGCTTCCCGAAGCCTCGCCCGATGGCATCGCCCCCTTCCAGGTCGGTGCCCAGCCGGCCCCGGCCACAGCCCCGACGCCGCGGCCCGCTCCTCCGGCGCCGCGGACGCCGGCGGAGGTCGCCTCGGCCGACACCAGCGCGCTCAATCTTGCTCCTGGCGGCGGCAGCACCGCCTCGCCGATCCAAAACGTCGTCGGCGGCGGCCAGCTGTCGCCGGCTGCGGCCGGCATGTTGGTCCAGATCTCGTCCCAGCGATCGCAGGAAGCGGCACGCGCCACATTCCGCGATCTTCAGTCGCGCTACCCGACCATTCTTGGCGGCTACGAACTCGACATTCAGCGAGCCGATCTCGGCAATCGCGGCATCTTTTTCAGGGTCCGTGTTGGGCCGTTCCAGCCCGGTGACGCGCAAAGATTGTGCGACGATCTGAAGGCCGCTGGTGGCGACTGCATTCTCTCACGAAGCTGAAAGCCGCCCACGTCCGGCGGACATCGGCGTCAAGGCGTTCGTTTCCGGGTGTTCGGGGCTGCGGCTGACCGCCGCAGAGATCGATTTTTTCTCGGCTGAGCAGCCCCTCGGGCTCATTCTGTTCGCCCGCAACTGCCGGCAACCGGAACAAGTGAGCGATCTCTGCGCTGAATTCCGCGTCGCCGTCGGTCGGCCAGATGCGCCGATCCTGATCGATCAGGAGGGTGGCAGGGTTCAAAGATTGCGTCCGCCACATTGGGACGGCTATCCGTCGGCATCGGTCCTGGGACACCTTCATGATGCCGATGATGATGCCGGCCGGCGTGCCGCATACCTGCATGGCCGGCTGATCGCCTCCGACCTCAACGCCGTCGGGATCGACATCAACTGCGCGCCGGTTCTCGACGTGCTTGGTCCCGAAGCCAACGACGCCATCGGCACCAGGTCGTTTGGCTCCCAGCCCGACGATGTGGCAACACTGGGCGCATGCGTAGCCGAAGGGCTCGGCGATGGCGGGGTGGTGCCAGTGGTCAAGCACATGCCTGGCCAGGGGCGCGCCGCCGCGGACAGCCATATTGCACTACCGGTCGTGGACGCTCCGCTGAGCGAACTCGACCAGACCGACTTCGCGCCGTTCGTTGCCGTCCCCGGGATACGGATTGGCATGACCGGCCATGTCGTTTTCAGAGCCGTCGACCGAATCAATCCCGCGACGGTCTCGGCCGCCGTTATTGGCGATATAATCCGGGGGCGAATCGGCTTCGACGGCCTTCTGCTGAGCGACGACGTGTCCATGGATGCACTTTCTGGGGATTATCCGCAAAGAGCGGCGGCGATCTATGCCGCTGGATGCGATCTCGTGCTTCACTGCAATGGCGGTGCCGAGGAGATGCGGGCCATAGCCGACGCGGCGCCCGTTCTGTCGGGAAAATCGAAAGAACGGGCGTCGCTCGCGCTCAAAGCACGTCGGCGTCCGGCGGCGTTCGATCGCCACGCGGCTCGCGCTGAATATCGCCAATTGCTGGCCCGGGTCGGCTGGCCGGCTGCGGGCTGAACGAATGTCTGGGGCACCGGTGGAGAGCGAGCAGCAGAAAATCTGGGAGGTGTATCGCGTCCCTCAAAGCGATGACGGCCGGCCGTCATTGGTCGTGGACGTTGACGGATTTGAGGGCCCGCTGGACCTTCTGTTGTCCCTGGCGCGCGACCAGAAGGTCGATATCACGCGCATCTCGATTCTTGCTCTGGCCGAGCAATATCTGGATTTTGTCGAAAAGATCCGCGAGCACCGCCTGGAAGTCGCCGCCGATTATCTGGTGATGGCGGCCTGGCTGGCGTTCCTCAAATCCCGGCTGCTGCTTCCCGACAGCGATGACGGCGAAGAGCCCAGCGGTGAAGCATTGGCCGCGGAATTGGCCCTGCGGCTGCGCCGCCTGGAGGCAATGCGCGAAGCCGCCGCCCGGCTGGCTAACCGGGATCGACTGGGACGCGACGTATTTTCGCGAGGCTCGCCGGAGCCCATCGAGGTCACGCAACGTCACGAATTTTCCGCCACCATCTACGATTTGCTGTCGGCCTACGCCGCGCAACGCCAGCGCAATGCCGTCTCGATCGTTCACGTTCGGCGGCGCCAAGTTTGGTCGCTTCAGGAAGCGCGCGAGGCTCTGGTGCGCCTTGCACCGGGATTCGCAGGCTGGATTTCGTTTGACGAAATCCTCGCGCCGTATTTCGCCTCCCGGCCCAATCGCCGCTCGATCGCGGCAAGCGCTCTGGGCGCTAGCCTGGAATTGGTGAGGGAAGGGCGCCTTGAGCTCCGTCAGGCGGCCGCCTACGCGCCGCTCTATGTGCGCAACGCCAGCCGACCGGAGCTCGCCAACCAGGAGTCGGGCCATGGGTAACCCGGGTGCCGTCGTTTCGATCGCGGTCGACAACCAGGCCGCACCGGACTTCGAAGAGAGCCGCAACCGCCGGATGGTGGAGGCGATCCTGTTTGCCGCGACCGAGCCGATATCGGTCGAGCAACTTGCCGACCGGCTTCCGGCCGGGGCCGACATCGAGGCCATCCTCGAGGGATTGCGCGCCGACTATGCCGGTCGCGGCGTGAATCTTGTCCGCGTCGCCGGCAAGTGGGCGTTCCGTACCGCTGGCGATCTGTCGTTCCTGTTGAGTCGCGAAACAGTGTCGCAGCGCCGGCTGTCGCGGGCGGCGATGGAGACGCTTGCCATCATCGCCTACCACCAGCCGGCGACCCGGGCCGACATCGAGGAGATCAGGGGGGTTGCCACCAGCCGCGGGACGCTGGACGTGCTGATGGAGGCCGGGTGGGTGCGCATGCGGGGCCGCCGACGGAGCCCGGGACGGCCGGTAACCTACGGCATCACGGAAGAGTTCCTTTCCCATTTCGGTCTCGATTCGGTCTCGGACCTGCCGGGGCTGGAGGAATTGAAAGGAGCTGGGCTGCTGGATGCCAGCATTCCCGCCGAATTCGACATACCCGAACCGGATGCCGATCAGGCGCTGGCCGAGGACGAGGATCCCCTGGACGAAGAGCCCGGCAGCGATGCCGGTGGCTGAAATCGGCCTTTGACGACCGTATCCGTTGCTAAAGCACCGCTGAGCCCCTAAGTCTTGACCAAAGCGAATGCGGGCGACAGATAGGCCCGTGTGGGAAATTTGGAGACAAACCGATGGGTTCCCTGAGTATTTGGCATTGGCTGATCGTTATTCTGGTGATCGTGCTGCTGTTCGGTCGCGGCAAGATCTCCGACCTGATGGGTGACGTCGCCAAGGGCGTCAAAAGCTTCAAGAAGGGGCTGGCCGAAGACGAGGATGAGACGGCAGAGCCCGTCGAAACCAAATCTGTCGAGGAAAAAACCAAGGTCAGCTAACCGGCGTTTCGACGCCGACTTTGGGGCTGCGCTCCACAAGGTTTATGATGCGTCATGCTTGACCTCGGCTGGACCGAACTGATGCTGATTGCCGGCGTGGCGGTCCTGGTCATCAGCCCTAAAGACTTGCCGAAGGCGATGCGCTCGGTCGGCAACTATGTCGGCCAGTTGAAGCGCATGGCCAGAGGCTTTCAAAACCAGGTCAACGACGCACTCCGCGAGTCCGAACTGGACGACGTCAAGAAGAGCGTCGAATCGATCGGCAAGATCGATCCCGTGGGTGACGTCAAAAAGGAAATTCGCAAGGTCGACACGGACCTGCGAAAGAGCGTCGAATCGATCGGCAAGATCGATCCCGTGGGCGACATCAAAAAGGAAATTCGCAAGGTCGACACGGACCTGCGAAAGGAACTCACCTTGCCCCGGGAGGACGACACGCCTGCGACGGACGTTCCCAAGCCGTCCACCTCACCGGCGACGGCGCCCAAGGCGACCGCACCGTCGGCCAAGGAGGCGCCCAAGGCGACCACCTCTCCGGCCAAGAAGAAGGCGCCCAAGGCGGCTCCCTCGACGGCAACGGCTTCGGGCGATGTTGACGCCGCTCGACCCGCGCAAACCCAGAGCGCAACCGAGGAGGCCAAATCGTGACCGACGAGGAAGATGGCGGTCAGGACGAGGTCGAATCCAGCCGCGCTCCGCTGATCGAGCATCTGATCGAGTTGCGCTCGCGACTGTTCCGCGCCCTGATCGCGATTGGCATTGCGTTCGTCATCTGCTTTGCGTTCGCGCAGCACATTTACAACATCCTCATCATCCCCTTTGCGTGGGCGGCGGGGGAGGGGCGCGAGCTGACGCTGATCTACACCGCCCCGCAGGAATTTTTCATCACCCAGGTCAAGCTTGCTCTGTTCGGGGCGTTGTTCATCGCCTTCCCGATCATTGCCGCGCAGATGTACAAATTCGCCGCTCCCGGGCTCTACAAGAACGAGCGCAGCTCGTTTCTGCCGTATCTGATCGCAACGCCGATCCTGTTCATCATCGGCGCGCTGGTGGTGTTTTTCGGTCTCATGCCGCTGGCCATGGCCTTCTTCCTCTCGCTTGAGCAAACCGGCGGCGATGGTATTGCGAAAATTGAGCTGCTTCCCAAGGTCAACGAGTATCTCAGCCTCGTCATGGCGCTGATCCTGGCGTTCGGCCTGGTTTTCCAACTACCGGTCGTGCTGACGCTGCTTGCCCGCATCGGCATCGTCACTTCGGCGATGCTCAGGCGCCAGCGGCGCTATGCCATCGTGCTGGCGTTCGTCGCCGCCGCGGTCCTGACCCCGCCCGACATCATCAGCCAGTTCGGTCTTGCCCTGCCAACGCTCATACTCTACGAAGCCTCGATTCTTTCGGTGAGATATGTGGAGCGGAAACGCGCCGCGGCGCAGGCGGGAACCGAAGCCGGTGAGCCTGCCTGAGACCGGCATCCGATCGCTGCCTGACGCCTGCCATGCACGACATTAAGTGGATTCGGGAAAACCCTGAGGCATTCGACGCCGCGATGACAGCGCGTGGCGCCACCTCGTCGGCGAGGCACATCATCGACCTCGACGAACGCCGGCGAGCCAATATTCTCAAGCTCGAAAAGGCGCAGGCAGAGCGCAACGTCACGTCGAAAGCGATCGGCAAGGCCAGGGCGGCGAAGGACGAAGCGGCGGCCGAGGAGCTCATTGCCGATGTGGCCGCCATCAAGAATAGCCTGCAGCTGGCCGAGGAGACGGGTCGCGCGCTTGATGCCGAGCTTCGTTCGGCCCTGGAAGTGTTGCCCAACCGCCCGCTCGCCGATGTTCCCATCGGGCCCGACGATCGGTCGAATGCACTCCGCAGCACGTGGGGTGCGAAAACAGAAACCGCCGCTCCGCGGGAGCATTTCGAGATCGGCGAGGGCATGGGCGAGATGGACTTCGAAAGCGCTGCCAAGGTGTCGGGGTCACGCTTCGTCGTCCTCACCGGGCAGTTGGCCCGGCTCAACCGCGCGCTCGGGCAGTTCATGTTGGATCTGCACACCACGGAACACGGCTACCTCGAGGTCCAGCCGCCGCTGCTTGTCCGCGATCACGCCGTTTACGGCACCGGAAACCTGCCCAAGGCGGCGGACGCCATGTTCGCCGTCGGTGCCGACCGCTGGCTGATCCCGACCGCGGAGGTGCCGCTGACCAATCTGGTGCGGGAATCGATCCTCGACCCGGGCGAGCTGCCGCTGCGTTACGCCGCGCTGACACCTTGTTTTCGCTCCGAGGCCGGCGCCGCCGGCAAGGACACGCGGGGGATGTTGCGGCAGCATCAGTTCGACAAGGTAGAGCTGGTTTCCATTGTCGCGCCGGATGCCTCGAGCGACGAACATGAGAGGCTGCTGGCGTGCGCGGAGGAGGTTCTGCGACGCCTTGACCTGCACTATCGGGTGATGACGCTGTCGACCGGCGACACCAGCTTCGCCGCACGCAAGACATACGATATTGAGGTGTGGTTGCCGGGACAGGGCGCTTATCGTGAGATTTCCTCGTGCTCGATCTACGATGATTTCCAGGCGCGGCGGATGAATGCGCGTTTCAGGCCGGCCGGCTCGAAGGGCACCGAGTTCGTCCACACCCTCAACGGGTCCGGCCTGGCGGTCGGCCGCGCCCTGATCGCGGTCCTGGAAAACTACCAGAACGATGACGGTACGGTGACCGTGCCTGAAGTCCTGCGCGCCTCCATGAGCGGCGTCGAGACCATCGGCTGATGCGCGTTCTGGTCACCAACGATGACGGCGTCCACGGTCCCGGGCTGGCGGTGGCCGAGAGAATTGCTGAGGCGGTCGGCGATGAGATCTGGGTGGTGGCTCCCGAAACCGACCAGAGCGGGCTTGCACATTCGCTCTCGTTGAACGACCCGTTGCGCCTGCGTAAGATCGGTGGGCGCCGGTTTGCGGTTCGCGGTACGCCCACCGACTGCATCATCATGGCGATAAGGCAGTTGATGGACGAGCCGCCGGACCTGGTGCTGTCGGGTGTCAATTCGGGGCAGAATCTGGCCGATGACGTCACCTATTCGGGGACCGTTGCCGGTGCGATCGAGGGCACGCTGCTGGGCATCCCGTCGATTGCGCTGAGCCAGGCATTTCAGTTCGACGGCGACGACCGCCAGGTGCCGTGGGAGACTGCCGAGCAACACGGGCCGGACGTCATCGGTACATTGCTGGACTTCGGATTTCCCGATGGCGTGTTCTACAATGTGAACTTCCCCAATCGCCCGCCGGCGGAAATCACCGGGACGCGGATCACGGTCCAGGGGAGCCGAACCCATGCCTTGCACACCGACGAGCGCATCGATGGTCGTGGCAATCGCTATTTCTGGCTCGCCTATCAGCGCAAGGAACCGGAGATCAAGCCGGGAACCGATCTCGAGGCGATGATCCACGGCGCCGTCTCGATCACCCCCTTGCGGCTTGATTTGACCGCCCACGGACTGGTCGAAAAACTCGAACGGCATTTCGCCCAGACGGTCCCGGTGGCAGATGATTGACACGCCCGACCAACACCGGGTCCAGATCGCGGATCTGGTTCTACGCCTGCGCCAAGCCGGCATTGCCGATCAGAGGATTGTCTCGGCCATCGAAGGGATTCCGCGCGACCTGTTCGTCAGGCCCGATTATCGCAACCACGCCTATCTCGAGCGGGCGCTGCCCATCGACTGTGGTCAGACCATCAGCGCGCCGGTGGTTGTCGGCATGATGACCGCCGCACTTGACGTGTCGGATCGTGACAAGGTGCTCGAGGTCGGCACCGGTAGCGGCTATCAGGCCGCGGTTTTGTCGAAGCTGGTGCGGCGCGTTTTCACCATCGAGCGTTTCCGCACGCTGGTGGCGTCGGCGGAATCACGGTTTCAGACTTTGCGGCTGTCGAACATCACCACGATGGTCGGCGACGGCACGCTGGGCTGGCCTCAGCAGGCGCCGTTCGACGCCATCGCGATCACCGCGGCCTGCGAACAGGTGCCCGATGCGCTGCTCGAGCAGGTCCGGGTCGGCGGCGTCATCGTCGCGCCGGTCGGCCCGCTTGAAGGAGTTCAGCGGTTGATGCGCCTGGAACGCGGCGAGACCGGTTTCGACGAGACGGTGCTGGCCGATGTCCGTTTCGTCCCGCTGATTGCCGGAAAAGCGGCAGCACTCTAGGTCGCGCAGCGCAGACCACCGCCGCTTAAGCGTTTGTCAACGTTACCGGCGTTTAATCACGCTCAGTGTTCAAGGAGCTGTGTGTGAGTTTGAGCGATGGGTAACCGAGTAACCGCTTTCGGTTCGGGCACGCTGGGTCCGGCGACAATCATAGTCCTGCTGGCCGGGTTGAGCGCCGCTTGCAGCGACTCGATCCGTTTGAAAAAACCACTGTTTACCGGATCGACCGAGAACCAGCGCGCCATCATCGACCACTCGGCGACCCAGCCAATGCCGCCGGCCCTGGCGGGCCAGGGCGAAGCGGTCAGTCGTGCTCCGCTGCCGCCGCCCCCTTTATTGGCCGCCAACACCGCGTCCCCGTCCGCTCCGGCCGACGGTCCCTTTGCCTGGACCGCCGTCGGCGGCAGGGTGATAACGGTGGGAGCCGGCGAGACGATCAACGATCTGGCGGTCAAATACGGCGTGCCGATCCAGCAGATCCTCAGCGCCAATCAATTGACGCGACCCTCGCAGGTCACCGCCGGGCGCGTGATCGTCATCCCTCGCCGGGTCGCCATTTCGCCTGAATCGGTCGGCCGGCCGGCGCCGGCGCAGGCCCCTCAGCGGCTGTCCAGCGCGCCCGCGCCAGCCAGTGCTTCGCCAACCCCGGCCCGCATCGCAACCGCAGCTCCAGCGGCGCAATCGCGGAACGTTCACGTCGTCCAGCCGGGCGATACCCTCTACGGCATTGCGCTCCGCTACGGCGCTCGCGTCGACGATCTCGTCCGGCTCAACAACCTCGACTCGGCGGCTCATATCCGTGCAGGTCAGCAATTGGCGCTCACCGACGAGGCCCGTCCGAGTGCGGCCACCAGCGCGTTTGCGGCTGCAAAACCTGCCGCTTCACCGCAGACGGTGTCGTTGGCTGCCGCCGCCGCCAAACTGATCCCGACGTCCGCAGGCACAGGCCAGCCAGGCGCGACGGCTGCCACAACGCCGAAACTGCCGGCGGCACCGACAATACCGGTCAACGTCACCGGATCGACGCTGCAGACAGCCACCACGATCGACGGCGCCGCCGATCCCGGCTCGGCCGACGGAAAGTCGTTCCACTGGCCGGTTCGCGGTCGCATCATTTCGGGCTTCGGCACAAAATCCGGCGGAACCCGCAATGACGGCATCAATTTGGCTGTGCCGGAGGGCACCTCGGTCAAGGCGACCGAGGCCGGGACGGTGATCTACGCCGGCAACGAGCTGGAAGGCTATGGCAATCTGATCCTGATCCGTCACACCGACGGCTGGGTGTCCGCCTACGCCCACAACAAGCGGCTCAACGTGGCGCGGGGCGACGAGGTACGCCGCGGCCAGACCATCGCCAACGCCGGAATGTCTGGTTCGGTGTCGTCGCCGCAGGTTCACTTCGAACTGAGGCGGGGTGCCAAGCCCGTCAATCCGCTGGATTATCTCGCTGGGGCGTAACCGGTGGGGACTTGATCAGAGGCCTGGCCTCAAAAAGGCATCTGATCAATCAGGTCTGGCGGGGCGGCTGGTTTCACCAAGAACGACCCCAAGCCGTCCTGCCAGATCCTGAATGTACTGCCAGGCCACACGCCCGGAACGGGCGCCACGGGTGATCGACCATTCCAGCGCGCCGGCCCGCAAGTCGTCGTCATCGACCCCGAGCTCATGATATTCGGCATAGCCGCGCACCATTTCGAGGTAGTCCTCCTGGCTGCAATTGTGGAAGCCGAGCCACAGTCCGAAACGGTCTGAAAGCGATACGTTTTCCTCCACCGCCTCGTGCGGCGTGATCGCCGACGAGCGCTCGTTCTCGGCCATGTCGCGCGGCAGCAAATGGCGACGGTTGGAGGTGGCATAGAACACCACATTGTCCGGCCGTCCCTCGATGCCGCCTTCCAATGCAGCCTTCAGGGATTTGTACGAGGTATCGCCCCCGTCGAACGCCAGATCGTCGCAGAAAATGACAAAACGATGCTCGCTGTCGCCGGCCAGCGCCATCAGATCGGGAAGGGTTTCGATGTCCTCGCGATGGATCTCGAGCAATTTGAGGTGGCCCGGGTCGCGTGAACTGACCTCGTGATGGACCGCCTTGACCAGCGAACTCTTGCCCATGCCACGGGCGCCCCACAAAAGAACGTTGTTGGCGGGCAGACCGCGGGCAAACCGCTCGGTATTGGCGTGCAGAATATCGCGCAGATGATCGATCGCCCGCAGCAGCGAAAGATCCACGCGGTTGACCGCGGTCACCGGCAAGAGGCGGCGCTCGGCGGCCACCCACACGAAGGCGTCGGCGGCCGAAAAATCCGGCCGCGGCGGCGTCGCCGGAACCAGGCGTTCCAGCGCGTTGACCAGCTTCTCCAGTTGTCGCGTCACCTCGGTGAGGTCGACCTCGTTCACCCGCATTCCTCACATTGTGACCGTTTGGCGCGGGGAGCCCTAGCATGGCGCGAAATGCTGCGCTATGTCGCAGCTCGCGCCGGGGCCGTCGCGACCCTATATCCGTTTGCATTGACAATCAGCACCGCTATAGTCCGCGCCGTTTTCGCCGGAAATCCGCCGCAATGACCATTGGAGCGACTTGAATGTTCATCACCGAGGCCTTTGCCCAGACCGGCGGCGCCGGCGGATCGGGCGCCTTTTTTCAGTTTCTCCCGATCATCCTGATTTTCGTGATCATGTATTTCCTGATTCTGCGCCCTCAGCGCATGAAGGCCAAACAGCATCAGGAGATGATCGCCAATGTCCGGCGCGGCGACACCGTCGTCACAAGTGGCGGGCTGATCGGCAAAGTGACCAAGGTTGAAGAGAGCGAACTCCAGGTTGAGTTTGGTGGGGGCTTGAAGGTCAAGGTCGTGCGCTCGATGCTGGCCCAGGTTCGCGCCAAGGGCGAACCAGCCAGCGACGCGGCCGAATGAAACCGTTCACCCGGCGGGGATGATCCCTAGAGCCCTTTCGACCAACTCCGAGCCATTCTGACGGAGCGATTTTGTGACAAGATCAAGTCAAGGTTCGACGCCGGATCGCCTCGCCGATCGCGAAACGGAATTGACTCAGAGCTGGTCGAAAGGGCTCTAGATGCTGCACATTGCTCGCTGGAAGGCCACACTCATTGCTCTAACGATCGTGCTCGCATTCATCGCCACGATCCCCAACTTCTTCGCCGCTGGAACGGTAGCCTCGTGGCCCAATTGGCTGCCGAAGAGCCAGGTGGTGCTGGGGCTTGACCTGCAGGGTGGCGCCTACCTGCTCTATGAGATCGATCGCCAGGACTTCATGGAGCAGCGGCTGAGAACGCTGACCAGCGACGTCCGCAGCGCCATGCTGGGAAGCGGCGACCGCATCGGCTACACCGGCCTCGGGCCGCAGGGACAGGGGGTCCAGCTCAGGGTTCGGGAACTCGACCGGCTGGATGAAGTCCGCCAACGGCTGGATGAGCTGCGCAACCCGATCGACTCCAGTCTGTTCAGCCGGGGTCGGATTTTCGAGTTCGATCTGGCGGTCACGGACGACGGCTTGGTGCGTCTGACCTTCACCGAGGAAGGTCTGGCGGAGCGCATACGGGGGATCGTCCAGCAGTCGATCGAGGTCATCGAGCGGCGCATCAATGAACTGGGCACCACCGAACCCAGCATCCAGAGTCAGGGCGACGATCGCATTCTCGTCGAAGCGCCCGGGCTCGGCGATCCGGAGCGCTTGAAGGCGCTGGTCGGCCAGACCGCGCAACTGACGTTTCACCTGGTCGAGCAGTCGATTGCCGCCACCGATGTCGATCGGACCGCGCCGACGCCGGGAACCATCCGCTTCCCCTCGGCCGAAGACCCTGGCCTCGTTTACGAGGTCGAAGATTCCCCGCTGATGACCGGCGAAGACCTGACCGACGCCAATCCCGCATTCTCGCAAAATAGCAATGAACCGGTCGTCAGCTTTCGCCTTTCGACCAGCGGCGCGCGCAAATTCGCCGATGTGACCCAGGCCAATGTCGGGCGACGTTTCGCCATCGTCCTCGACAGCGAAGTCGTTTCGGCGCCGGTGATCCGCGAACCGATCCTGGGCGGAGCCGGCCAGATCAGCGGCAGTTTCACCGTGGAATCGGCCAATGATCTGGCAATCCTGCTGCGCGCCGGCGCGCTTCCCGCCAAATTGACGATCGCCGAGGAGCGCACCGTCGGACCTGGCCTGGGCGCCGATTCCATTCGGGCAGGCCGCGCCGCAGCGATCATCGGCACCATCGCGGTAGCGATCTACATGATTGCGACCTATGGATTTTTCGGCGTGATCGCCAATCTGGCGCTGCTCGTCAACCTCATCCTGGTGTTTGCCGTTATCACCATACTCGGCGCCACGCTCACCTTGCCGGGCATTGCCGGAATCGTGCTGACGGTCGGCATGGCGGTCGATTCGAACGTGCTGATCTATGAACGAATACGGGAGGAGTTTAAGCGCGGCCGAACCGCGATCACGGCGATCGACGTCGGGTTCAAGCGCGCGCTTGGGACGATCGTCGATGCCAACATCACCACGATGATCGCGGCGGTCACCCTGTTCATGCTCGGTACCGGCCCGATCAAGGGGTTCGCGGTCACAAACATGATCGGCATCGTCACCACCGTGTTCACCGCCTTCACCTTCACCCGTCTGCTGATCGCGACCTGGGTGGCGTGGCGGCGGCCGACCACCGTCGCGATCTAGGCGAAAGGCCGCACGCACATGTTCAAGCTTCGCGTCGTTCCCGACAACACCAAGCTCCGTTTCATGCGGCTGCGCCGGTTCACCTTCCCGGTGACGAGCGCCCTGGTGGTGGCATCGGTGATCGGCTTTATCTTTGTCGAGCCGGATTACGGCATCGATTTCCGCGGCGGCACGCTGATCGAAATGCGCCCGCTCGCCGACGACATCAGCGTCGGTTCGGTGCGCTCGACCATCGGGCAGTTCAATCTTGGCGATGTCCAGGTTCAGGAGGTCACCGATCTGGTCGACGATACCTCGAACATTCTGGTCCGGATCGAGCTCCAGCCGGGCGGTGACGAGGCGCAGCAGGTCGCGGTCGGCCAGATTCGCGCGGGATTCGGCGATTCGGTGGAATTCCGGCGGGTCGAAACCGTGGGCCCACGCGTTTCCAGCGAGCTGGCCTCCAAAGGCACGATCGCCATGCTGGTGACCCTGTTTGCGGTGCTGGCCTATATCTGGCTGCGTTTCGAATGGCAGTTCGCGGTCGGCGCCGTGGTTGCCACCATCCACGACGTTCTGCTGACCCTGGGCTTCTTCGTCGTGGCCGGGCTGGAGTTCAACCTGGCCAGTATCGCCGCGATTCTGACGATCGTCGGCTATTCGCTCAACGATACCGTCGTCGTCTACGACCGGATCCGGGAGAATTTGCGCAAGTTCAAGAAGATGCACATCACCGAACTGCTCGACAATTCGATCAACGAGATGCTGGCCAGGACCGCCATGACATCGTTGACGACGCTGCTGGCCCTGGCGGCGCTCTATATTTTCGGCGGGACCGTCATCCGTTCGTTCATCGCGGCGATGATGTTCGGCGTGGTCGCCGGCACCTACTCGTCGGTGTTTATCGCGGCGCCGATTCTCATCTACTTCAAATTGCGTCCCGGCGATCTGTCGAAGGCGGACGAGACCCGGGCGGTCGACACCGTCTGATTGGCTTGTGAGCACCGATCCCAAGGGGCTAGGTGCTGTTGACAGTTAACGGTTTATTAATGGCGGTTGTGATTCAAGCAAGACCTGGGTGTGGAGGAGGAACCGGTCATGCTTCGCAGGGAATTGACGGACGTTCAATGGGAACGGATATCGGATTTGGTACCCGGCAAGGCGTCGGATTGCGGATCCACGGGACGGGACAATCGTCTGTTCGTGGATGCGGTATTGTGGATTGCACGCACGAGTTCGCCATGGCGCGACCTGCCGGACGCGTTCGGCAATTGGAACAGCGTGTACGTGCGCTTTTCCCGGTGGGCCAAACAAGGGGCATAGGAGAGTCTTTTCAAGGCCTTGGTGGACGATCCGGACTTCGAATACCTGATCATCGATTCAACCATTGTGCGGGCACATCAACATGCGTCGGGCGCAAAAGGGGGACTCAAAATCAGGCCATCGGACGTTCGCGCGGCGGCTTGACGAGCAAGGTTCACATCGCTGTCGATGGGCTCGGCAATCCATTACGGTTCATCCTCACCGGCGGTCAGGTTGGCGATGTCACCCAGGCTGAAGAGTTGATCGCCGACGTGGCCGGCGCAAACCTCATCGCCGACACGGCCTATGATGCCGATCATCTCCGCGCTCGTCTCAACGATGCCGGAATAGTGGCGGTGATTCCATCCAACCCGTCACGGGCGCAAGCCATCCCCTACGATGCCGAACTCTACAAAGAAAGACATCTCGTCGAATGTTACATAAACAAAATCAAACACTTCCGGCGCATCGCCACGCGCTATGAAAAAACCGCAACGGCCTACATGGCCATGCTGTTTCTTGTCGGTGCCATCATCTGGCTCCGATAACTGTCAACAGGACCTAGAGTCCTTTTTACCAACTCGGGGCCATTCTGACGGAGCGATTTTGTGACAAGATCAAGCGGAGGCTGGAAGGGCGTATCTGGATACGGTCGAGAGCCGAGGCGCAGGGATTGGTGCAAAATCGCCCGTCCCTTCGGGTTTCCGATTGGCGGACGCCCAACGCCGAACCGATCTCGACCGATGCGGGAGCATCGCCCATCGATCGTTTCGACGCCGGGTCGCCTCGCCAATCGAAAACAGAATTGACCCTGAGTTGGTAAAAGGGACTCTAGAAGTCCGCGAGGCGCATTTTCCCGGCCGTGCACCGATCGACGCCTATGGCGATAGTGGCTTTCGCTTCGCCCGCATGTCCCATCGCGGCTCGCTCCTGTGCGTGCCGAGCGGCATCTACGCTTGGGCCGGGCCTGGCGGCAGCGCCCTCGAAGCCGCCGATCTCGACCGCGTGTTTGAAGAAGCGGATGACATCGACGTCCTGCTGATCGGCACCGGAACCGATCTGGTGCCGGTCGGCGTCGCACTTCGCCGGCGCTGCAGCGATGCCGGCATGGTGATCGAGCCGATGTCGACCGGCGCCGCCGTCAGGACGTTCAATGTGCTCCTGGCCGACCAGCGTCGCGTCGCGGCCGCCCTGGTGGCGGTGGACTGACGACGCGCCGGGCGCCCAGAGCGCTTTCAACTAGCTCTGAGCCATTCTGACGGCGCAAAATAGCCCGTCCCTTCGGGTTTCCGATCGGCGAGGCGATCGCGAAACAGAATTGACCCAGAGTTGGTCGAAAACGCTCTAGATTCGGTGGTCATGGACGACTATGCCCACTGCGCGGATCTGGTGCGACGCCGCGATCGCGACCGGTATCTGTGCGACCTGTTTGCGCCCCAAACCGTGCGGCGCCATCTGTTCGCCCTTCATGCCTTCGACATCGAGACCGGTCGCATTCGCGATTCGGTGAGCGAGCCGCAGCTGGGGGAGATCCGCCTGCAATGGTGGCGCGATGCTCTCAACGGTGAGGCCGGTGGCCATCCGGTGGCGGCCGCGTTGACGGCGACCATGGCCGAATGCAGGCTGCCGGCGGACGCCTTCTCGGCGTTTCTCGAAGCCCGTGCCTTCGATCTCTATGACGATCCCATGCCCGATCAGGCGACCCTGGAGGGTTATTCCGGCCAGACCTCGTCAATGCTGCTTCAGATGGCCGTGATGGCAGTGGCCCCGGCGACCGCTGCCGAGGCGGCGACCGCGTGCGGGCACGCCGGGGTGGCGCTGACGATGTTTCGTGTTCTGAAACGCCTGACGGTGGCGCCGGCCGCCGCGCAGGCCTTTCTGCCCGGCGATCTTATCGACCGGCATGGGGTCGACCGCGGCGCGCTGGCCAAAGGTGACATCACGCCGGGGCTTGTGGCGGCGCTGGCCGAATTTCGTCGGGCGGCACGCGACCACCTTGCGCTGGCGGAAGCGGCGGCCGGCCGGCTCGCCAACCGACCACGGGCAGTGTTGCTGCCGCTGGCGCTGCTGCGGCCCACCCTGGACAGGATGGACCGCTTGCAGAATAAGCCGTTCGGCACGGGCGCGGAGCTTGCGCCGTGGCGGCGTCAGTGGCTGATCTGGAAGGCCGCCCGGCGGTTTTAGAGTCCTTGATACCCGCTAGAGCGCTTTCGACCGACTCTGAGCCATTCTGACGGAGCGATTTTGTGACAAGATCAAGTCAAGGTTCGATGAGCGTATCTGGATACGGTCGAGAGACTTGGCGTAGGAATGGGCGCCAAATCGCCCGTCCCTTCGGGTTTCCGATTGGCGGGCACCCAACGCCGAACCAATCTCGAACGATGCGGTGGCATCGCCCGTCGATCGTTTCGACGCTGGCTTGCCGCCCCAATCGCGAAACAGAATTGACCCAGAGTCGGTCGAAAGGGCTCTAGCTGTGAAGCTTCAACAGGTTGTCCCGGTTCAGGCCGAGTCGGCTGATTGGTGTTTGTCGATTGAGGCTGGCATGGGGTCGATGCCAGTTGTAGCGGTGCTGCCATTTCGGCAGATCTGCTTTTCGCTGGTCTGAGTTGTGGAATTCGGTTGCGTAGGCCCATTCTCGCAACATTGTCTGGATGAAGCGTTCGGCCTTGCCGTTGGTCTGAGGCGTGTAGGGTTTGGTGCGGATATGCTTGATGGTGAGCCTTCGGCAGGCATCGCGGAAGGCCTTGGATCTGTAGCATGATCCATTGTCGGTCATGACGCGGGTGATGGTAACGCCGAGGGTGGCAAAGTAGGTTACGGCGGCTTCGAGGAAGGCCACGGCGCTTTCCTTTTTCTCGTTCGGGAAGATGTCGGCAAAGCCGATGCGGGAATGGTCGTCGATGGCGACGTGGACATACTCCCAACCGGGCGCGGTGCCGTTATGGCGCTGGTTGCTCTGGTGCCTGCGATCGCCGGTGATGCGATGGCCGACACGATTGAAGCGACCGAGCTTCTTGATGTCCATATGGATGATTTCGCCTGGCGTTTCGCGCTCATAGCGCGGGCGTGGCTGGTTGGGCTCGAGGGCGGACAACAGGCTGAGGCCACGCCGCTTGAGAATACGGCTGACGGTCGCCCGGCTGAGGCCGAGTTCCTGGGCGATGTGGTCCTGCGTGCAACGAGCCCGGCGCAAGACCTCGACCGCTTCGCCGGTGGCCCAAGGCGTTTGGCTTGGCGAGGAATGGGGCCTGGAGGACCGGTCGGCAAGCCCGGCAATGCCCTCCGCGCGAAACCGGCCCAACCACTTGGCGACGGTCTTGGCCGTTGTCTTGAAACGGCGTGCGGCCTGAGCCTTCGTCATGGCCTCATCCATGACGGCGCAAACCATGGCCTCTCGACCTTTCGGCGTAAGATGGGCATTCTGGTGAACGTCCATTCGGTCCTCCGGAGAACCACTGACGTTGGCTGACATCAGCTTCTCTCGATAGGACCGAATGGACAACGTCCTGAAAATTCACAGCTAGCCGTGGACGATCTCGATCCGATCGCCCCAGAAGGCGACGTGATCCTTGATCTCGCCGACCTGCGGGCAGGGGTCGCGGGTAGTACCAGACCGCATCACCGGCGGTCTCTCCGCCGTCCGACAGATGATGGTAGGAGGCCACGCCCTTGAACGGGCAGGTGGTGTTGGTCTGGGACGGCTGCAGCACGTCGGCGACGACGTCCGCGCGCGGCACGTAGAGCCGTGCGGGATAGCTGCCCTCGGCCAGGTTGAGCGCGGCATCGGTTTCCGCGATGGTCTTACCGGCGAACCGGATCGAAATCTTCCCGTTGGCCGGGGTAATCGTGATGTCCCGGTCGAGGCACTGCTGAGCCATTGTCTGGCACTCCTGATGTTGGAGAATTGGTGTTCTCTATATGGTACCAGGGGCCGCAATGTCAGGGTCGTTGCGGCCGGTCTCACACGGTTGTGACCACAACAAAACCCGTACAGGATTTGGCCGCCGGAAGCTGGCAGCCGGCAAGGCAGAAAACGGCCCTGGCGCGCCCTCGAGCCAGCGGCGGGCGCGGCGGTGGCGCGTCACTACCGGATCGGGCGAAAACACGAATGGCGCGGGTGAGGTGGCCGGCGATCGACATGATCGTCGCTCCCGCGATGATCCACGCGCCGACCCATGCGGGTGCATCGGCATCGACGCCGAGAGCCATGATCGCGATCCACCAATGCGCCGCCTTGGGATTGGTTGTTTGACCACAAGGCCGCACCGAAAGTGAGGCGCAAGCGGTCGACCGCGACCCGGCCGCTTTTCCCTGGCCATTTGTTCGCGCGCTTCGACCCCATGGTCGACGCCCATTGGGGGCGCATCTTCACCTCGCCGGGCGTGCGCGGCATGCTGACCGTCGGCGAGACGCCGGCGCGCGTGCCGGAGGCGATGATGGCCGAGGTTCGCAAGGCGGATTGCGACCTGGCGGCCGCCCCGCCGGTCGAGCAGTTTGCGGTGGGCGACGAGGTCGAGATGACGGGATCGCTGTTCCTCGGCCTCGGCGGCCGGATCGCGCGCCTGGACGGCAAGGGCAGGGCGCTTGTCCTGCTGAGATCGCTGGGCGGTAGCGAGGTCAAGACGATGGTGACCTTCGACAAAATCATTGCGGTGTGATACATCTTTGAATTGTTGTTCTTGCGTCGAGTTACCGAAGGTGGTCGGCTTGTTCGCCGGATGGCACAAGTATTTTGCAACCGCATCCACCAAGGCCCAACCCGGCGATGACGGCTCTGGCTTGCCCTGTATGACGGCATCACGAAACCTGTGGTCAGTGCTCGTACAACCTCGGATAGCGCGTATGATGAGAGGGTGGTGCGATCAAGATGGCAAAAATTAACAGAAGAGGAATTCTCAAGGGAACCATGGGTGTCGCGGCGTTCTTGGCGACGGGCACCGGCACTACCAATAGAGCACTTGCTTGTTCTACTTACGTAAATCCTACTTACGTAATAACCGATCGCTGCATCAAGTGTAAGTTCCAAGAATGCGTCGAAGTGTGCCCGGTCGACTGCATTTACGAGGGCGAGAACATGCTCGTCATCCATCCCGACGAATGCATCGAGTGTGGGGTGTGCGAACCCGAGTGCCCAGCCGACGCGATCGTGCCTGGTACCGAACCCGAAGCGTGTGACTGGGTCGAGCACAACCTTAAATACGCCAAACTTTGGCCCAACATCACTGTCAAGCGCAGAGTGCCGCAGGATGCTCAACAATGGGTGGGGGTCCCCAACAAATTTGAGTTGTTTAGCCCCGATCCTGGAGAGGGAGATTGATGCCTGGCTAGACCCGAATCAATCATCGGGTGATCCAAGATCCAAGTGCCGGCCAAAATAAAATGGCACAACCCAGACGGTGTTTAAATGGTGCGCGTATATGAATAAATTCGTTTACGGTGCATTTGGTTCAATAGTTCCAGACGTCCTAACTTTCTGGTCCAAGCGATTTGTTATGCTATCTTTGTTAGAATTTAATCTAATTCAGTATGCGGTTGCGGCGATTATTTATGCGATGGTTGCCGGGACTGTTGCTCGGATTTACCCGTACAGCCACACCAGAGATCCTCGCTGGAACGCCCTAGTGGTGGGAATCACTTTGCCTTTCATTGTCTCCGGGTTGATTGCAGTGGCTGACAGAGCAATCCCTATGCTGGAGGAGCCCACGGTTCAATTTCCCGAGTGGCTGACCTCCTGGAGGAGCCCACGGTTCAATTTCCCGACCCTCCTGGCACTCCTCTCACTCCTCTCACTCCCCCCACTGCCGGCACTCCCGCCACTTTTGACACAGCGCCCGGCAGTTTGTTGGATTTGCTGGCACTTTTCTGAGGCGGCCTGATCTGGACTCGCAGAAGCGAATCGGTCTAGCGATTGCCGCCAGTAAGTGTTGCGTGCAGCGTGTCCGGCTCGGCCCCACCGTGCGGGAGTTCAGTTTCGCATCGGTTGCGTGGGGTGATGTCCGGCGACTGAGTATCAGGTGATCTAGCGGGAAATCCGAGTCACCGCTGCTGCGGATGGATGCTATGTCCAAGATGCCCGAAACCCAGCCCAGCGGCTGGGTTTTTTGATTCCAAGGGTAGAGCGCGAGGGTGAGCTTTGGTCGGCTCAATGTGCCTCCCCGTCTCAGCAACGGGCTCACCGCCGGGCTCACCCAAAAACCATGCCGCAGCTACCGCAAGCGCTCCGTCCGCCGGGCTCAGGCGCTACGCGTCAGGCAGCGCGGCGGCAACACGATCGGGATCGCGGCAGCGCTCGGCAGCGTGGCTACGATTCCAAGTGGGACAGGGTCTCCAAGGGATTGGCGCCGAGCCCACCCGCTGTGCCGGCTGCCATGCGGTCGGCCTAGTCAGGCCGGCGGAGGTCACCGACCACGTCGTTCCCCACAAGGGCGACCAGGCGCTGTTCTGGTCTGAGGACAACCTGCAATCAGGGTGC
The DNA here is from genome assembly GCA_963663975.2 of uncultured Bauldia sp. Lineage (GTDB taxonomy): Bacteria > Pseudomonadota > Alphaproteobacteria > Rhizobiales > Kaistiaceae > JANQRX01. The sequence goes on from CAXXRA010000001.1 coordinate 104,234, forward strand.
TCCTGGCACCACGACACCGTCAAACAGCGCCTCGAGGCATTATATCAGGCTGGAGCAATCGCCGCCTCCGCCCTTCGCCTCGACAGCGCCGAAGCCATCGCCCTGACTCGCGCCCTCGATCGGAGTTGACGCAGCGATCAGGCCAGAGGGTCTCCTGCCATTCGGCCGGCTGCCAGGGAAGTGCTGACGATGGCAAGAACATTGGGGCCCGGGCTCAGAATGCCGAGCATGTAGGATCCATAGGCAACCAGGTTGCCGGGGAGCTACGGACCAAGAGTGTCCAAGCTAGTCCCCGACCGCTGAGGCGCGGCTTTCGGCCGCGGCAATGTCTGGGTGGCCGCCCGAGCCGCTCTGACTAAGCCCCGTTTCCGTTTCAGTTCCGGCGCCGTCCCTCAGCCAGCGATCGAGGTCGGCCAGCGCCCGCGCGCTGATTGCCCGCCGCCTGGCCACGGTCTTTTCCTTGCCCTTGGGCCGGCGGCCCTCGGTCGGCGGAACGGCGACCGGCGGGAACAGGCCGAAATTCACGTTCATCGGCTGAAACGATTTGCCGGTAGGCTCGTCGGCCGCCAGATGGCCGCCGGTGAGGTGGTTGATCAGGGCGCCCAGTGCCGTCGTCGCAGGCGGGATCGAAACCGGTTCGTTCAGTTGCTCGGCCGCGGCAAAGCGGCCCGCCAGCAGTCCCATGGCAGCCGATTCCACATAGCCTTCGCAGCCGGTGATCTGGCCGGCGAAACGGAGCCGCGGCTGGGCCTTGAGCCGCAGCTCCCCGTCCAGCAGGGCGGGCGCGTTCAGATAGGTGTTGCGGTGCATGCCGCCGAGGCGGGCGAACTGGGCGTGCTCGAGGCCGGGGATCATCCGCAGGATGTCGGCCTGGGTGCGGTATTTCAGACGGGTCTGGAAGCCCACCATATTGAACAGCGTGGCCAGCGCGTTGTCCTGGCGCAGTTGGACGACGGCGTGGGGTTTGACATCGGGCCGGCGCGGATTGGTCAGTCCGACCGGCTTCATCGGACCGAATCTCAGCGTCTCGCGGCCGCGCTCGGCCATCACCTCGATCGGCAGGCAGCCGTCGAAATAGGGAATGGTCTCCCAGGCGTGTTGAAGATGCGGCTCGCCGCCGGTCAGCGCATCGACAAACGCTTCATACCGGTCGCGATCGAGCGGGCAGTTGATGTAGTCGGCGCCGGTGCCGCCGGGGCCGGCCTTGTCGTAACGCGACTGGAACCAGGCGACATCCATGTCGATGGTGTCGAAGTGGACGATCGGCGCGATGGCATCGAAGAAGGCGAGCTGATCGGTCCCGGTCAACTCGCTCACGGCGGCCGCCAGGGCGTCGGAGGTGAGCGGTCCGGTGGCGATGATGACGCTGGTCCACGCCGCCGGCGGCAGCCCGGCGACCTCGTCTCGTTCAATCGTTATTGCGGGTTGGGACTCGACCGCTTCGGTGACGGCTTGCGAGAATCCCACGCGGTCCACTGCCAGCGCCCCGCCGGCCGGCACCTGGTGAGCGTCGGCGGCGGACATGATGAGCGAGCCGGCGCGGCGCAGTTCCTCGTGCAGGAGGCCGACGGCGTTGTTGTGGTGATCGTCCGACCGAAACGAATTGGAGCAAACCAGTTCGGCCAGCCCGTCGGTGAGGTGGGCGGCGGTGCCCCGGCCCGGGCGCATCTCGTGCAGGACCACCGGCAGCCCGCGCGCGGCAATCTGCCAGACGCGGTCCACTCCGATCGGCCGGCCAGGCCGTTCCTCCGCCGACGGCGACGTGAATTGGGCAAACCAGTTCGGCCAGATCATCTCGTGCGCCGGAAACTGCCAGGCGGCCTCCGCGGAGCCGGCTTGGGAGAGAATCGCCGGAAACTAGCGCGGCCGCCGGGGAGGAGATCGGCGGGCGCTTTCCTACGCGGACAACTGATCTGGGAGGAAGTCAGGTGTCCATATCGTCGGAGCGAGGGAGGAGAACGCTCCAGGCGAATTTAGAGTCCTGCCGAACGGCGTGCGACCGAACGGAGGTCGTATCGGGAAATCCCACCGCCGGGTGAGGTCATCGAGCTCGGGTCATCGAGCTCCCGGTTTGTCAGCCGGGCCAGCTCGCCGATGGTCTGGCGATAACGACGCCAGGCGCGATAGTTTTCAACGAACCTGTTGTTCATGGCTTGCACCTTTCGAATTCGTGCCGCTTACTCTGGTCGCTCGGACGTAATTGCCCGTCGACGAGGGTGAAGATAGGCGAGTCATTGCGACCTGTGCAGCCGAAATTTCGCATACCTGAGATGCATTTATCGCAGTGCAGCACAATTTCGTCACATATGTTGCGGCGCGGTAAAACCGCGATGGGGCGGCTCTAGAAAATGCGCCAGGCAAGCGGTCGTGTGAGCATCGAAACCGGCGGCAAGGGGCTCGTCGACATCACCGGCGAAGTCAGCGCCTGGCTCGACCTCCAGGACATCGAAACCGGCCTTGTGACCCTGTTCTGCCGCCACACCTCGGCCTCGCTGACCATTCAGGAAAACGCCGATCCCGACGTGCAGGTCGATCTCGAGGCGTTCTTTGAAGCTATCGCGCCGGAGGATCCCGGCCGCTATGTCCACCGCCTGGAAGGGTCCGACGACATGCCGGCCCATATCCGCTCAGCCCTGACCGACACCAGCCTGTCGATCCCGATCGCCGAGGGCCGGATGGTGCTCGGCACCTGGCAGGGGATTTACCTGTTCGAACATCGCGCCCGGCCGCATCGTCGCGAGGTGGCGTTGCATGTGGTCGGGGAGTAGGGCTACTCCGCGGCGGCCACCGCAGTGCCACCCGGACATGACGGCAGATACTGAGCTCTCTCCCGTTGCTCGGGTGTCGAGGATGCGGTCGAGCACATTTCTCGGCATGTTAACTATAGTTCGGCATGGTGATATCGGCGGGCTGCTGAAAGTATGGTGCATCCAAATGAGCGCGTTTCTGACAATTGGCTATGAGGGAGCATCGATCGAAGAGTTCGTGACGACACTGAAACTGGCCGAAATCGACGTGCTTATTGACGTCCGCGATGTCCCGATTTCGCGGAAAAGGGGTTTCTCAAAAGGCGCGCTGTCCTCAACCGTGGAGGCGGTGGGGATAAAGTACTTGCATCTACGCGACCTGGGAGATCCAAAGCCCGGACGCGAAGCCGCCAGGCGGGGCGATGTGCAAACCTTTGAGCGCATCTTCAACGCGCACCTGATGCGGAACGGAGCTCAGTAGGCTGTACGAATTGCGCGCGACTTGGCGGCGCGGTCGCGGGCGTGCCTTTTGTGTTTCGAGCGAGACCACTCCCGTTGTCATCGGGCCATCGTTGCCGAAGCAATAGTTGGCTGCAGACCTGACAACGTGCAACACTTGCGTGTACAGCAAGGCCTCGCGGAGGAGCCGAAAGATAGTTCAGACACAGAAGGCGCCGCCGCTATCGCGTTCGGGTGAGTCCGAAGCGATTGCGGTCATCAAAGCCGCGCCTCAGGTCGGGCGCAAGCATGGCGAAACGGTTTGCTGCGCCGGTATCGATCTGCAAGGCAACTGGCTTCGATTGTATCCGGTCGCTTTTCGCACTCTAGGTGATGGTCAAAGATTTCGCCGTTGGGATCGTATCCGGTTTCGGTGGCGGGTGCCCAAGGACGATCAGCGCGTCGAGAGTCGAAGGGTAGATCAGGATTCTCTTGAGATAGTTGGCGCACTGAAGAAATCCGAACGGCCGCGATTTCTTGCGAAACTAATTGTAACCAGTCTCGACGCAGAGCGGTCGGCCGGAAGAAGCCTTGCCCTCCTAAAGGCGGACATTCTGAGTTTCGAGATCGATAAGAAAAGCGGCGCCGAACTGAAAGAAGAAGCTGAGAAATTCGAGCGACTGCGAACGCAGCCTGATTTATTCAACGTCCGACCGGTCATCCCGTACAGTCCTTGCCCGTACAACTTCAGATACCGCTATCGAACGGAGGACGGATTGCGGCAGGGTACATGCCAAGACTGGGAGATCGAGGCAACGTTCTTCAAGTAGTCAGGGATGTATGGCGAGACCAAAGCGTTGGCCGAGATGAGGCAGGTATTTGGCGAAGAATACCCGGAAAAGGGTATGCTCCTTGCAATGGGAACCCACTCGCTGCATCCGAACACATGGGCACCTCTAAAAATCCCTGTTCCGAGCCTTGATCGGTTATAATCCGGACGGTTTGGCGCATGGTAGATATCGTGGGGAACCGACCATGGGCCAAATGGGCTTTTTCGACATCGCGAATCGGTATGCCGGCCTGGACGCCAATGAGGAACGATCCTTTGGCGAGGATCGACGCGGTGGTGAACTGGCCGTGGGAGAATTTCCGTGCCCGCCTGGAGGCGATCTGGCGCAAGCCGGCCGAGCGAACGGAAGTCGCCGGCGGGGCGAAAGCCCTGGGACGCGGTGGCGATGTTCAAGGCGATCGTTCTCTGCGAGCTTTACAATCTCTCGGACGACCAAGTGGAGTACCAGCTTCGCGACCGCCTCTCGTTCATGCGGTTCGTAGGGTTCGGTCTTGAGGACAAGGTCCCCGACGCCAAGACGGTGTGGCTCTACCGGGAACAGAAGCAGTTGGCGCGGGCGGGCATGGTCGAGGCGTTGTTCGAGGACTTCGACGGCTATCTGGAGAAGCAGGGCTACCTGGCGATGGGCGGCCAGATCATCGACGCGTCGATCGTACCGGTCCCCAAGCAGCGCAACAGCCGTGACGACAACGCGCGGATCAAGCCGATGGCGAGACGCCGGAGGGCTGGAAGGACCAGCCGGCCAAGCGGTCGCAGAAGGACACGGACGCACGGTGGACAAAGAAGCATGGCAAGAGCCACTACGGTTACAAGAACCATGTCAACGTGGACCGCCGGCACAAGCTGGTGCGGCGTTACCAGGTGACCGACGCGGCGGTGCACGACAGCCAGGTCGTGGAGGACATCCTTGATCCGGACAACACGGCCTCGGACGTGTGGGCGGACAGCGCCTATCGGTCGGCGGAGATCGAGGCGAAGCTGAAGGAGAAGGGCCTGAACAGCCGCATCCACCGCAAGGGGCATCGCGACAAGCCGCTGAGCGAGCAGGTCGGGAGAAGCGGGGCAACAAGGCCCGTTCGAAGGTGCGGGCGCGCGTCGAGCACGTGTTCGGGGCCCAGAGCAACGACATGGGCGGGACGCTGGTGCGCAGTATCAGGGCTGGTTACGGGCGAGGGCGCGGATCGGGCTGAAGAACCTCGCCTACAACATGCGCCGCCTGGTGCAGCTGGAGCGTCTCGCCGCGGCGGCGCCAACGTGATGGTCATCAGGGGAGAAGTCTGCCTGGAGCCCCCATTGACAGGGAAACAGACCCGCCGGGGAGCCGGAGAAGGCCGAAAACCCAGACGCCAACCCCGCTCATGACCCGCGAGAACCGCACAACCTGTCGAGTTTCACGTCAGTCGCATTATTTTTCGACTCGTGCCCACATGGTTGATCAACGGCGTGATTCGGCTGGACGAATCTCGTCAACTCTCAATGATCTAGCCGGCGTCCGCCATTTGCGCGAAGGGGTACCGCTGGCGCGTGGACTGAAAGAGTAGCGTAATTCCAACCCTACTCCGCCGGCACCGACGCCGTCCGCCGCCGCCGCGCCTTGGGCAGGATCCGCTTGAGGAACCGGCCGGTATAGCTGTTGCGGTTGGCGGCCACGTCCTCCGGCGTCCCCGCCGCGACGATCTCGCCGCCGCCGTCACCGCCCTCGGGGCCGAGATCGATGATCCAGTCGGCGGTCTTGATGACCTCCAGATTGTGCTCGATCACCACCACTGTGTTGCCCTGGTCGACCGGTTGGTGGAGCACCTCCAGCAGCTTGGCGACATCGTGAAAGCGGAGGCCGGTGGTCGGCTCGTCGAGAATGTAGAGCGTGCGCCCGGAGGCCCGCTTCGACAAGTCCCTCGGCAGCTTCATCCGCCTCGCTGCCGCTTTCGCGTTCGCGTGAGTCCGAGACGATAGCCGTCGTCAAAGCCGCGCCCCAGGTCCGGCGATGGCACAACGAAACGGTTTGCTTTGCCGGTATCGATCTGTGCCTCCCGGGAGCCTCATCACCCAACACTCAAATCGAACCGATAAACCAAATCCCCTTCGCACCACATGGAAAAATTCGTGCCCCACTTGTTGTTGAACAGAACAAACCGACCGCCCGCAGACATATCGGGTTGCCGCCGCGAATGCGGCAGGAGCGGCTGATCCCCGAGGCAAAACAAGGGAGCGTCGATGCTCTTCAAGACGAACCCTGCACCCGATCGTGTCGTAGCCCGTACCGCGTCCACGGCGTGAAGTTGGCGGTTGCCGTTCCTGACGATCGAGAGCGGCGAAATGGACTGACCCAATTTTTCGAGCGCCCAGGTCTCAGATTGCGCATCCGGCCCAAAGGCCAGAAATCCCGCTTCGGGCATGCGGTTGGCGGGCTTGCCAATCAGGGTGACGATGATCCTCAATGCGTCGCGTTCGCATCGGTAGACCGTGCGAACGGTATGCGGCGCCCCCAGCCTGTTGTGGGCCGCAGGCTCCATTCTGGCGACGATCTCAATCGAGGTCTCGTCTTGGCAGAAGATTTGCGCCTCGCGACAGGAAAACCGTGCCGAGGTTGCGGTTGCCGCGTTTTCCAATCCAGGTTTGCCGTGATCCTGCACGCCCCATCGATAGCGGACAGTCAAATAACTGTCTTGGTAGGCGTCCATGTCGGCGCCATCGTAGCTTTCGTAGATGACCGCAAACGGTGCTTCTCTTTCACCCGAGGCGGCAAGCCTCACCTGGTCGCCAAGGCACAGCAAACGCAGCCCGCCCGACACAGGATCAAACTGCAAATCGTAGCTGCCGAGGCGATAGTTCTGCTGCGGCTGGATCGGTGACCATGGCCGCTCCGCCTCCGACGCGCTCTCGTTACGCTCGATGGCGGCTTTGTCGATTTCGCTGAGTTCGGCCAAGGCCTCGTCGATGATCGTATCCTGTTCGGCCCACGCGCCCTCGGTGAACGCAAATCGCGGATCCGACCGGCGCGCAACCTCAAAGCTGACGCGGTCCCAGGCTTTTTCGTCACGCAGATAGGTCTTGATGTCCACACCCCAGGTGTGTTCGGCCACCTCCATCAGTTTGCGGCCGAACGCCCGCCGCGAGGGGGTCAGCTTCTGTGTCGCAAACCTGTCGAAGGTCCGTCGGGCAGACAAGTACCGGGCCATACGCTTCGGCGCCGATCCGACACCGTGGATCCAGGTATCTCCGATTTCCTGCTCGACCACAGGCAGAGTTTCGGCGATTGGCAGCAGGAGTTCGGCAAAGGCGTCAAGCGTTGAGGCCTGGATGGTCATTGCCGGGTTCGCCTGCTCCAGTTCGCGGCGCCCGTCCAGGACATGACCAACGTTCTGGGGCCCCATGTTATCCATGGTATGGGCGAAGGCGATGCCATCCTGCATTCCGTCGGGGATCATCGTGGTCCCATACTCGTTTTGATACATCACCACGACTTCGGAACCGTCCTCGGAACGCCACCGAAACACTGCGGGCACGTCCGGTGGGGTCGAGGCCGCGTTGACGCCGATATGCAGAAAACGAATCCCGGCTGCGGCCAGTAGGGGCACCAGACCAACGGTGTGACCTGGCACATCGGTCATCTTTGCCGCGATCGTCTTTTTGCCGAACCGCGCGTCCAGTTCGTGCGAAATGGAAAGCGCCTCTTGCGCCAGCGCGGGCGACAGCAATTCGGTGTGAAAAGTAAAGGGCAAACCGTGCCATCGGATGATGCCGCTGGCGATCGCCTTTTCCAGCCGCACCACCTTGTCCGTGGGCTGCGTCATCAGCTGATCCCAGATGAGCCAGGAGCCTGTCGTCCAGATGAACTGGGGCGCGACGGGATCTTCCTTCAGGAAGTGCTCGCCCGTGTCCAGGGCCATTGGAATGAAATACTCATGGTACTGGTTCCGCACATCCCGCGCATAACCGGTGAATCCGACGTCCAGATGGGTTTTGAATATCAGGTGGAGTTTGGGTGTCATGCAGCGGAGTTTTCAACGTTGATTTTTCTAAACCGTGGAGCGCATCACAAGGCTCGTGGCAACCGTCTCAGTACGCGCCCGACCGTCCGGATATGCGAGCCGTGCCTGAAGCAGGCGCACCAGCGCCGCGACGCGGTCGTCGACCGGTACGGCCATTGTCGTCAGATCATAGGCGCGCCCTCGGGAACGTTGTCGAAGCCGATCACGGCGCAGTCCTCGGGCACACGCAGGCCGAATTCATGGCGAAGGGCGTCCAGTACACCGAATGCACGGATATCACCGGCGCAGAAGAAGGCGTCTGCGATTCCGCCTTGTCGCCGGCCGAATCCTCGCCGTCGAACATGTCCGAATGTCTCATACCGCTATCGTTGCACACGTGTTCCATGATTCACAGATCGAGAGCCGAAGAGAATTCGACTATTCCCAAAAGGACCATATTGTTGTGATAGTTTAGTTCGCCGGGACGGCGTGGATCGACCGACATTTTGGTAGCGCGTTCATAGTGCTGTCATTTGACGCCTCCAGCCTTCCGTTCGGTCGTTCGGACACAGCGCCGATCCGGTTCCCAGCGCGGACCACAAATCAAAGGGGATATCACAATGAAGACCATGATTGATTTCAGCCGCCTTTCTCGGCGCCCTACTGATGGGCACGCCTATCCATGCGCAAGATCTGCGGATCATGACCAACGTAACCGGTGGCAAGGACGCTCCCGAGCATGAGCTGTTCGTTGCCGAACTGGAGCGCCACCTCGGCCTCGACATCGAAATGATCAAGCCGAGTTCGAACTATGACGATGTCATGTTCACGTCGCTCGCCAGCGGCGAGAAGCTCGACCTGATCTACGGCACCAGTCCGAGGATTCCCATTCTGATCGAACAGGGCGCTCTTCAGGAGCTGAGCGAGCTGATCAGGAATTCGCCGGTGCTGTCGGACACCAGCGTTATTCCCGAGGGCGAGTGGGATCTGTTCGATATCGACGGCAAGATCTATGGCGTTCCCAACAAATTCGAAGGCGGCACCATGCCGACGGTTCGTCAGGACTGGCTGAACGCTTGGGGCATGGAAGTTCCGACAACGCTGGACACCTGGCGCGCCTATTTCGAAAAGGCCAACCAAGAGAATGGCGCCTACGGGCTTTCGACGGCGGGTTTGTACGACATTCAGGGCTTCATGTCGGCGGCCGGCGTCAAGGCCGGCTATGTCATCGACGAGAACGGCAAGCGTTCGGTGCCTTATGCCTCGGATGCCGCTGCACCGATTTATGATTGGTTCGGCCAACTCCACAAGGACGGCCTGTTGGATCCCAATTTCGCCACCAACGGATCCGGCGATTTTCGCAACCTGTTCATGACCGATCGTGTCGCCGCCGTCACCTATTGGGATGCCTGGGTCGGTCTGTTCAACAACATCGTCCACACTGAAAATCCCGACAATCCCTTCCAGGCTCTCGGCGTGCCCGGCATCCCCGGCCCCGATGGCAAGATCGTCCTGCGGCGCGGTGACGCTTCGCTGTGGATGATCCCGACCAACGCCGAGAACGTCGAGAATGCGGTCAAGTTTCTGGAGTTCTGGCACTCCGAGCCGGGCTACGTTTTGGGCACGCTGGGCATCGAAGGCCATGACTACGTGGTCGAGGACGGCAAATACGTCCTGACCGAAACCGGCAAGGCCCACAGCCTGGACCATGGCGCACCGCGTGTCACCTCGACCACCTGGGAAAATCCGTTCGGCGCGCTACCCGGCGTACAGGAAGCCCAGGCGATCATCGCGGATCTGGCCTCTGTCGAGTACCTGCCGGCCGAATGGGCCGATGCAAATCCGATCGTCCAGAATTATGCCTACCAAGCCATGTCGGGTGAGATCACCGGCGCCGAGGCTGTCGAGCGCATGCGTGCCGACTTGCTCGCCGCCGGTCTGATCGACGGATGACGGAAAGCATTAAAGCACTAGAAGCCCCGCGGTTCGCCGCGGGGCTTCGGTCTACCCGGTCCGCCGTCCGACGGTACTGGCCATTCTACCTGATGGTTGCGCCGGTCATTCTGTATTTCGCCCTGTTGGCGGTGGACCAGTGGTACGATTTCCACGAATTTGGATGTCATCTGGGGAATGTCCTAGAAGCCCCGCGGTTCGCCGCGGGGGCTTGTTCTGGCCGATGCTGCAAGGCATCCTGATTTCCTTCCAGAAATTCGGACTGCTGGGCTCCCAGGGCTTTGGCGGGCTGGATAACTACGCCAGGGTCCTGACCGATCGAACCGTGACCCGCGCATTTTTCAACACGCTGTCGATTGCCGCCGGCATTACCACCTTCAGCGTCCTGCTGCCGATCATCCCGGCGATCGCGCTGGCGGAAATAACGCCGAGGCCCATCCGGCAGGCGTTCCAGACAATCATCTACACGCCTTATCTGCTGAGCTGGGTGATCATCATCGGTATCTGGCTCAACACCCTGTCACCGATCGGACTTGTCAACTCGATCCTCCTGGACACTGGCCTGATCGCCCAGCCGGTCCCCTTTTTCACCTCGCCCCAATGGGGACAGCCGATGGTGATCGGCCTGACCGTCTGGAAGGACATGGGTTTCCTCGCGCTGATCTACTACTCGGCCCTGATGACCCTGAACCTCGACCTGATCGAGGCGGCGGAGATGGATGGGGCCAACGGCCTGCAGAAGATCTTCCATGTCGTCCTGCCACATCTGGTGCCGGTGATGCGGATCGTTTTCCTCATCACGCTGCTTGGGGCGCTGCGTACTTTTGATTCTTCTCTGTTGATGATGAACGGACGGACGGCAGAGACCGTGCGCACGCTGGCCGTTTTTACCTACGAACGCGGCATTCTGCGCTTTGATCTCGGCTTGGCCAGTGCAGCCGGCGTTTTTCTTTTGGCGATCTCGGTGGTCCTCGGGTTTGCGGTCCGGCGTCTGCCGGGCTTCAGGAAACAGGGCTTGTAGGCATGTTACGCAGTCGGGGAATCCGGATTACCGCTTGGATCGCGCTTTTTCTCCTGAGCGCCACCATGGTCGTACCGTTGTGGAGCGTGTTGGCCACGTCGTTTTCGACCAAGGCCGGCAGTCTGGAACCAGGCATATTGATCTGGCCGGTTCAGTTCAGCCTGGAAGGCTATGAGACGCTGTTCAACCGACTACAATTCTGGCGTCCCTTTTTAAACACCATGTATGTCACGGTGGTCGGGACGCTGCTGCATGTTACGCTTGCAGCTATCGCAGGATACGCCCTGTCGAAGCCGAACCTGCCCGGACGGAGAATCATCGCCGGGATCATTTTGGTGACGCTCACCATTCCCACCCAGACGATCATCGTGCCCCTCTTCATCGTCTTTCGGGATTTTGGCCTGCTGAACACGCTCCTTTCACTGATCGTCGCCGAGCTGGTCAGCGCGTTTTCCATCCTGTTGATGAAGACGTATTTCGAGCAGGTGCCCCGCGAAGTAATCGAGGCCGCGACCCTGGAGGGCGCCAACCACTTTCAACTTTTCCGGCATATCTACGTCCCATTGTCATTGCCCGGGATCATCACGGTGACGGCCTTCAACGTCGTGTGGAAATACAACATGTTCATCGAACCGCTGTTGTTCATCAGCGACCCGAAAAAAATCAACCTACAGGTGGCGTTGCGATCCGTGGCCATTGGTGGTGAAGGCGCCCCGACAACCTCGACCTTTGATTTCATCGCACCCAACGTGATGATGGCTGGGATCGTCGTCGCGCTTGTGCCGTTGCTGCTGTTTTATCCGTTCCTGCAGCGCTTCCTGGTCAGCGGCATGACGCTGGGCGCCGTCAAGGAATAGTGTGGGAGGCGTCAGGACGCGATGTAGATTGGACTGGTCAGGGCACGACGTATCGGGTGGTTGAGCATATCGTCCCATTCGGAATGCCCCGGCCGTCGATCCCCGAGATAGGCAAACAAATCAGCGACGATCCGCTGGCGGGAATCGTCCGCGACGATTTCGACCCGCACGAAAGCTGCCGGCGCCACCAACCGCTCGACGTGTTGCCAGTCATCCGACCGGACTTCGAGATCTTTGGTACAGCCGGTAGCATCCCAGACGTGCAGCCGATCGCCCCCAGCTCCGCGGACGGCAACGAAGAGATCATGATCACCAGGCGGCAATGCGTCGCCCGGTCCCGCTTCGCCAATCGCCAGCGTGACAGCCGGGCCCGACGGACTTTCCGACACAAAGCTGCGCCCAGCCCGCATCGCCTCGATGATCCCATCTGCGGACAACTCTTCGAGCCAGAGCCAGGTGCACGGGCGTGCCAGGGTGAATGGATTGTTCGCCGGTTCGCCAGCGGGCTGATGGAAGTCCGACGACCCGAGTGCCGTGATCCGCCGCCCCTCGGCCAATCGCGCCTGATAGCGGGCAAGAGAGACGAAATTGCCCGCCAACCAATGACTTTGCCAGACTTCCATACAGTCGATTTGGGGTACTGGATATTGCCAGGGGATCGTCGGTTTGTCGTGATTGATCGAAAACAACGCTCCCGAGTTTCGAATGCGTCGCACCATCGCCAGAACATCCGCATCCGAGCTGACGCGGAAGTCGAAGACTTCGCGCGCCCCAAAAATGTTGGCGTGGCCGCGTTCGGTTGTGAACTCGTAAGCCTGCACGAACACCAGATCCGGGCTGGACGCCTGATCGAAATATGCCGCCTGCTGCGTCGTCGTGTTGTGATCCGTAACGGCGAGGAAGTTCACCCCTTCGCGCCGGGCCGTTTCATGCAACTGCTGCGGCGCGCCCTTGGCGTCCGAGTGGAAGGTATGGCAGTGCAGATCGCCGCAATACCAGCCGGGTGCCCGACGCGCCGGCGCCGGGCGGAATGGCGCGTGGAAGAAACCTCTTTCCTCATCGGAGAATCCGATCTCGATCGCGACCTCGACGGGATCAGCGGGGAGGCGATAGAGCCCAAGCAGAACCCACCATGTCCCACTCTGGATCTCACCGGGTTGGTAGCCGGGTGTCGCGGCATCGCACCCGATGAAAAACCAGTCGCGCGCGCCGCCGCTCCACCCTCGCAATCCCTTTTCGGATGGAAAGTCCACAAGGCGCGGGTCTCCAACGCCAAGGTCAATGACGCAATCTTTGGATTTCTCATATGCGTACCGGACTTCAATGCGTGTCGTACCGGCCGGCACATCGAAGGGTACTTGAAAATAGGGACTGGCGGCTTTGTCGGACCGGTCCAGTTTCAGTTTCCTGACGATATTCGGGTCGCGCCGACCTGGGCTTGCCCGCAAAATCGAACCGGGCTTTTTCATCCCCTTGGTGCCCCCATCTTAGTGCGAACCGGCAACTGTTACCCAAGAATCAACGACGTTGCGATACGCGGCCGGGATGTTGAAGCCTGGACTCCGACCTGCATGATCCGACCTCGCTTGCGCACCGGCGCGAGGTGGTTCTGCACGAAGTGGGGGAGTGAGGTCTACTCCGCCGCCACGGACGCCGTCCGCCGCCGTCGTCCCTTGGGCAGGATGCGCTTGAGGAACTGGCCGGTATAGCTGTTGCGGTTGGCGGCCACGTCCTCCGGCGTCCCCGCTGCGACAATCTCGCCGCCGCCGTCGCCGCCCTCGGGGCCGAGATCGATGATCCAGTCGGCGGTCTTGATGACCTCCAGATTGTGCTCGATGACCACCACGGTATTGCCCTGGTCGACCAGTTCGTGGAGCACCTCCAGCAGCTTGGCGACGTCGTGGAAATGAAGGCCGGTGGTCGGCTCGTCGAGAATGTAGAGCGTGCGCCCGGTCGCCCGCTTCGACAGTTCCTTCGACAGTTTGACCCGCTGGGCCTCGCCGCCCGACAGCGTCGTCGCCTGCTGGCCGACATGGATGTAGGACAGCCCGACCCGCTCCAGCGTCTCCATCTTGTCGCGGATGATCGGCACGGCGTCGAAGAATTGCCGCGCCTCCTCGACCGTCATATCGAGCACGTCGGCGATCGATTTGCCGCGGAACTTGACCTCCAGCGTTTCGCGATTGTAGCGCTTGCCCTTGCACACATCGCAGGTGACGTAGACGTCGGGCAGGAAGTGCATCTCGATCTTGATGACGCCGTCGCCCTGGCACGCCTCGCAGCGGCCGCCCTTGACGTTGAACGAGAACCGTCCCGGCTTGTAGCCGCGGGCGCGGGCCTCGGGCAGCCCGGCGAACCATTCGCGGATCGGCGTGAACGCGCCGGTATAGGTGGCCGGATTGGACCGCGGCGTGCGGCCGATCGCCGACTGGTCGATGTCGATGACCTTGTCCAGATATTCCAGCCCCTCGATCCGCTCATGGGCCGCCGGAATCGCGCGGGCGGCGTTGAGGCGGCGGGCCACCGCCTTGTAGAGGGTGTCGATCAACAGCGTCGACTTGCCGCCGCCCGACACCCCGGTCACGCAGGTGAACAGGCCGAGCGGGATTCCCGCGGTGATGGCCTTGAGGTTGTTGGCCGAGGCGCCGACGACGGTGATCGAGCGATCCTTCCGCGCCTCGCGGCGGAGGTCCGGGATGGCGATCGACCGCGTCCCGGAAAGGTATTGGCCGGTGATCGACTCCGGTGCCGCCATGATGTCGTCCGGCGTCCCGGCCGCAACGATCTCACCGCCATGGATGCCGGCCGCCGGTCCGATATCGACCACATGGTCGGCTTCGCGGATGGCCTCCTCGTCATGCTCGACCACGATCACGGTGTTGCCGAGATCGCGCAAATGTTTGAGCGTCTCCAGCAGCCGCAGATTGTCGCGCTGGTGGAGGCCGATCGACGGCTCGTCCAATACGTAGAGCACGCCGGTGAGGCCCGAACCGACCTGCGAGGCGAGACGGATGCGCTGGCTTTCACCGCCCGACAGCGAGCCCGAGCCGCGCGACAGGGTCAGATAGTCGAGGCCGACATCGACCAGAAAACGCAGCCGCTCGTGGATCTCCTTGAGAATGCGTTCGGCGATCTCGCGCTGCTGGTCGTTGAGGGTTCCGCCCAAATTCTCGAACCAGGTCAGGGCGGCGCGGATGGAGAAATCCGCCACCTGAGAGATGTTCAGCGAATCGAGTTTGACCACCAGCGCTTCCGGCTTCAGCCTCAGCCCGTGGCAGGTCTCGCACGGCTTGTTGGAGTGGTAACGCTCGATCTCCTCGCGCATCCACGACGAATCGGTCTCCCGCCACCTGCGTTCCAGGTTGGGGATCACGCCCTCGAAATTCTTCTTGGTCTGATACGACCGCAAGCCGTCATCGTAATCGAAGGTCACGCGGTCCGATCCGGTGCCGTAGAGAATGATCTCGCGGGCCTTGTTCGGCAGTTTCCGCCACGGCGAGTCGAGCGAAAACCGGTAGGCCTTGGCCAGCGACTGCAGCGTCTGCAGATAATAGGGCGAGGACGATTTGCCCCACGGCGCGATGGCGTTGTCGCGCAGCGTGCGCGCCTCGTCGGGAACCACCAGTTCGGCGTCGACCGTGCGTTCGGTGCCCAGGCCATCGCAGGTCGGACAGGCGCCGTAGGGGTTGTTGAACGAAAACAGCCGCGGTTCGATCTCCGGAATGGTGAAGCCGGACACCGGGCAGGCGAATTTTTCGGAGAACACGATCCGCTCGGGATTCTCTTCGCTCGCAGCGAGTTCGCTCCGCTCGCCGCCTCCGCGAGGGCGGCCTGACCGGCCGGCGGCCGCTTGGCCTTGCCTCGCTTCGCTCGGAGCGCCGCCGTCGGCCAGCTCGGCAAAGGCGATGCCGTCGGCCAATTCGAGCGCGGTCTGAATCGAATCCGCCAGCCTGGCGGCGATATCGGCGCCGACCACGAGGCGGTCGACCACCACCTCGATGTCGTGCTTGATCTTTTTGTCGAGCGCCGGTGCGTCGGCGATCTCAAAGAAGGCGCCGTCGATCCTGACGCGCTGGAAGCCGCGCTTCATCAGCTCGGCCAGCTCCTTGCGGTATTCGCCCTTGCGGCCGCGCACGATCGGCGCCAGCAGATAAAGGCGGGTGCCGTGGTCGAGGGTGAGCACCCGGTCGACCATCTGGCTCACCGTCTGGCTCTCGATCGGCAGGCCGGTGGTCGGCGAGTAGGGGATGCCGACGCGGGCGAACAGCAGCCGCATGTAGTCGTAGATTTCGGTGACCGTGCCGACGGTCGAGCGCGGATTGCGCGAGGTCGTCTTCTGTTCGATCGATATCGCCGGCGACAGCCCGTCGATCTGGTCGACATCGGGCTTCTGCATCATCTGCAGGAATTGCCGGGCATAGGCCGACAGGCTCTCGACATAGCGCCGCTGCCCCTCGGCGTAGATGGTGTCGAACGCCAGCGACGATTTTCCCGAACCCGACAGCCCGGTCAGGACGATCAGCCGGTCGCGCGGCAGATCGACGTCGATATTCTTGAGATTGTGCTCGCGCGCCCCGCGAACGGAGATGAACTTGCCGGGGGCAGCCGCTGGTCTGGTCATCGTCGTTTGTGTCCGAGGGGAGGCGGCGATGGGCCGCCGGGTAAATCTAGGCACTTCCTGTCGTGGCGCAAGCGATGGTGCGCGCTTCGTCCAATGATGTTTGGCTCACCCGCGACTTTGCTGACACCAACGTCACGGGCATCCATCACTTTCTGTGTCGCACATCCGGAACAGAAAGTGAACACCAGCCCTTGGACCGGCCACAGCGGCCGACAAAGCGAACAAAGCTCGAACGCACGCTAAATTTTGCCCCGATAATTTGAGCGTTAACCCCTCACGCTCTACTGTGCTTGTTTGGCGTGGGTGCTGTCCCTGTCCGGGGGCGGCGATCCCCCGCATGTTTGTGACGAGTAGCATTGTTGAGGAGGCGGGCATGCCTGCGCGTGCGTACTGGCAGGGACAGATCCGACTGGCCCTGGTGTCGATTCCGGTTCAGGTTTTCTCGGCCACCAAGAGTGCGGCCCGAGTGCGGTTCAACCAGATCCACAAACCGAAGCGGCAAACGGATCCGCTACGAAAAGGTGGTGCCCGGCATCGGCGCGGTCGACGCCGCCGATATCGTCAAGGGCTACGAGGTCGAGAAGGGCAAATACGTCCTCCTCGACGACGAGGAGATCGCCGACGTCAAGCTCGAGGCCAAACGGACCATCGATCTGGTCCAGTTCGTCGATGAAGGCGAGATCGATTCCTTCTACGTCGACAAGCCCTATTACGTCGCCCCGGACGATCCCGGACGAAGACGAGGTCGCGGGCGAAGCCTATGTGGTTCTGCGCGATGCGCTGAGCAAGTCGGGCAAGGTCGGGCTCGGCCACATGGTGGCGCGCGGCCAGGCGAGCATTGTCGCACTGCGCGCGTCCGGCAAGGGCCTGGTCATCGAGACTCTGCGCTATGCCGACGAGCTGCAGAAGCCCGATGCCTTCTACGCCGAAGTACCGGACTCCGAGCCCGAAGAGGAGCTGCTGAACCTGGCCACCGAGCTGATCGAACGCAAGGTCAAGACGTTCGACGCCAAGGCCTTCAAGAACCAATACGACATTGCCCTGCGTGAGCTGATCGACGCCAAACTCGAGAACCGGCGCCCGCACGAAATCGACGAGCCGGAACTGGGCGGCAAGGTCATCGACCTGATGGAAGCGCTCAAACACAGCGTCAAGACCAAGCCGGGCCGTGCCAGGAGCGCGGCGGCCAAGGCTTCGGCGCCCAAGAGGACCTCTGCCGGCAAGGCCCGGACCACCAAACCGGCAAGGGGCGGCAAGTCCGGCGGCAAGGGGCGCCGGGCCGCCTAGCCGACCGCTGGGTAGGGCGGTCCCGCATCTGCGGAGCAGCACTTCGCGCCGCACCGAGTGCGGGACGACATCGTTACGCGTTGAACCTGTCGTAGAGGTCTTCCCAGTCGGGATTCGTGCGCTCGATCAGATCAATCTTCCACGCCCGACGCCATTTCTTGAGCTCCCTAGCAATGGCCGCCCGCACATCGGGATAGGGCTCGGCCAGCATCAGCCGAAAGATGCGATAGCGCGCGGCATGGACGCTGCCCTGGCCCGAGCGGTGCTGCTCGACGCGCCGTGCAAGGTCGTTTGTGACCCCAAGGTAAAGTGCGCCGCGCGTTCGACTGGCGAGGATGTAAATCCAATACGTTCGTTCCATGGGGGCATCTTGGTGTCAGGGCGTCGTCCCGCACGCGGTGCGGCGCGAAGTGCTGCTCCGCAGATGCGGGACCCTAGCACCTCCGCCGGCGGCAGCGCGCCTCGTCATCGGCCTTGCCTGCCGCTAGTCTCGTGCCATGGCCCACCGCAAGCTCAGGAGCTATCGCGCCAAACGGGATTTCAGCCGCACTGCCGAACCCGCCGGCGGCGAACGCGGCGCCGGCGACGGCCACCGCGGCCGCCGCTATCTGATCCAGAAGCACGACGCCACCCGCCTTCACTTCGATTTTCGTCTGGAACGGGACGGTGTCCTGTTGAGCTGGGCGGTTCCCAACGGGCCGAGCCTCGACCCCAAGGAAAAACGCCTCGCCGTCCATGTCGAGGACCATCCGCTCGACTACGGCGATTTCGAGGGCACCATCCCCAAGGGCGAGTATGGCGGCGGCACGGTGATGCTGTGGGACGAGGGCAGTTGGGAGCCGGTCGGCGACGCCGAGGCCGGCTACGCCAAGGGCGATTTCAAATTCGTTCTGCATGGCCGGCGGCTGCGCGGCACCTGGGTCCTGGTGCGCATGAAGCCCAAGCGCGGCGAGCGCTCGCGCCATGAAAACTGGCTGCTGATCAAGGAGCGCGACGCCCACGCCATCGCCGAAACCCGCCCCCTCACCGAGCGGGCGCTGACCAGTTCACGCTCGGCGCGGACCATGGAGGAGATCGCCGCCGGCAATGTCGAATGGGTCGAGGCCGGCTATCGTTTTAAGGAGCAGCCAACCGCTCGGTCGAAGGCCACGACCAGGCGGACGCGAAAACCGGCGCCGCCGAAATTCGTCCCGCCGCAACTGGCGACCTCGACCGAGGCGCCGCCGGCCGGCGATGCCTGGTTGCACGAGATCAAGTTCGACGGCTACCGTATCCAGGCGGCGATCGGCGGTGGCCGGGTGCGGCTGCTGACCCGGACCGGTCTGGACTGGACCGAGCAGTTCGAGGCGATCCGCCAGCCGCTGGCGGACCTGCCGTGCTCGTCCGCGCTGGTCGACGGTGAGGCCGTTGTTATCGGCCAGGATGGCCGCACCGACTTTCCGGCATTGCGCGAGGCGCTTTCCGCCGGCGGCGCCGGAATCACTTATCGGGCGTTCGATCTGTTGTCGATCGACGGCAAGGATCTGCGCCGTGAACCTCTGGTCAAACGCAAGAAGGCGCTGGCGACCCTGTTCGCCGACCAGCCCGCCGCCGGCCCGCTGTTCTACTCCGATCATTTCGTCGGTCACGGCGCCGACATGCTGGCCCAGGCGTGCGAGATGAAACTCGAAGGGGTGGTGTCGAAACGCGCCGACGCCAAGTACCGCTCGGGCCGCACCAAGACCTGGTACAAGACCAAGTGCGGCCTCGGCCAGGATTTTTTCATCGTCGGTTGGCGCCCGTCATCGGTCAAGGCGCGCCCGTTCTCCTCGCTCCTGCTGGCGACGAAAGGGGCCAACGGGCTCGCCTATCGCGGCCGCGTCGGCAGCGGTTTCGGCGACCGCGAACTGGAAACCGTCTGGGCGGCGCTGAACAAGCGCGTGACCAAGAAGGCGCCGCTTGAGGTCCCACCGGAGATCACGCGCTCGGCCCGTTTCGTGCGCCCGGAGCTGGTGGCGGAAGTGGAGTTTGCCGGCTGGACCGGCGAGGGCTATGTCCGCCATGGCGTGTTCAAGGGGCTGCGCGCCGGCCCGAAGCCGACCGACATCAACGCCGATACGCCGGCGGCTCCGAACAGGAAGCCTCGCGCAAAAAAACCGCCAGCGCCGAGCCTGGTGACCATCGACACCGATCGCGACGCCGGCACGGTAAGTGTCGCCGGCGTTCGCATCACCCACCCGGATCGGGTGGTCTTTCCCAGCCAGGCGATCACCAAACGCCCGGCTGGTCGACTATTACCTGGCGCTCGCCGACCACATCCTGCCGCACGTGGCGGATCGGCCGCTCAGCCTGGTGCGTTGTCCGTCCGGCGCCGATGGCGACTGTTTTTTCCAGAAGCACGCTTCGCCGGGTTTTCCCACCGCTTTCAAGCCGATCCGGATCAAGGAAAAACGCAGTACCCAGGCCTATCTCTACATCGAGGATGAGCGCGGCCTGGTCGCCTCCGTTCAGATGGGCGTGCTCGAACTGCACATCTGGGGCTCGCACATCGACACCCTCGAACAGCCGGATCGGCTAGTGTTCGATTTCGATCCCGACGAGGCGGTCGACTTCAAGACGGTGAGGGAAGCGGCGCGCGACATGCGGGGCGCGGCTGAAGGCCCTGGGGCTGGACGCGTTCGTCATGGCGACCGGCGGCAAGGGCTTGCACGTGGTGGTGCCGCTGACGCCCCATCATGAATGGCAGGACGTCAAGGCCTTCGCCGAGGCGATGGCGCGGGTGATGGCGGCCGAGAACCCGGACCGCTATCTCGCCGAGATGTCGAAGACCCGGCGCAAGGGGCGCATCTTCGTCGACTATCTCCGCAACGGCCGCGGCGCCACGGCGATCGCGCCGTTCTCGACCCGGGCGCGCAAAGGCGCGCCGGTCGCCTGGCCGGTGGCCTGGTCGGCCCTGTCGCGGCTCGGGTCCGCCGACAGGTTCACCGTCGAAGCGGTCGCCGACAATCTCAAGAAGCTCAACAAGGACCCGTGGGCGGGATATTTCGACGTCGATCAGGTCCTGCCCCTGGACGCGTTGCGTGGCAGGTAACGTAAGGCCGTAAGGCCTTGTTTCCCGGCGCAATATATGAGAACATAACGGGAACAACAATCGTCTGTGGAATAATGGCCTGGGCACGGGACGGCCCGGCCCGCGGACGATAGGGTGTCCCCCAAACAGGCAAGAGAGAAGGCAAAGTCATGGCGGGTAGCGTCAACAAGGTCATTCTGGTCGGAAATCTCGGTCGCGACCCCGAGGTCCGGCGGCTGAATTCCGGTGCCGCGGTCGTCAATCTGCGCATGGCCACATCGGAATCGTGGCGTGACAAGACCACCGGTGAACGCCAGGAACGAACCGAGTGGCACAGCGTAGTGATCTACAACGAAAACCTCGGCAAGATCGCCGAGCAATATTTGCGCAAGGGGTCCAAGGTCTACATCGAAGGCCAATTGCAGACCCGCAAATGGCAGGACCAGTCGGGTCAGGACCGCTACAGCACCGAGGTCGTGCTGCAGCGCTTCCGCGGCGAGATGACCCTGCTCGACCGTGCCGGCGACAGCGCCGGCGACCGATCATCGGCTGAGGGCGAGTCGAGCTTCGGCCGCTCCAGCCCGCTGCAGCCGGCCGACGACAAGGGCAATTCCATGGGCCAGTCGCTCGGCGAGGAGATCGACGACGAAATCCCGTTCTAGCCGCCACGGCTCCTCATTGGTGAGCGGTGTCCTCGACGGCCATCGACTCGCGGTGTCCGGCGGCTGACTGCACCTCGATGAACAGCCGGCGGATGATCGGGAACTGCTCGCGGATCGCCCCATCCAGCGTCTGAATCGCCGCTTCGACCGTGCCCGCCGTCAAACTGTCCTCGAAATCCACCGAGATCGCCAGCAGGACGTCCTCCGGCCCACGGTGCAGCGTCCGGATTTCGTTGAGCGCCGTGATTGTCGGCGTGGCGGCCACGATCCGTTTGATCGCCTCCTCGACCTCGGGCGAGGCCCCCTCGCCGATCAGCAGGCCCTTGGTTTCGATCGCCAGCAGCAGCGCCGCCACCGCCAGGATGCCGCCGATGACGATCGAGGCCGCCCCGTCCATCCACGGCAGGTCGAAGGTGGTCGCGACATAGATCCCGACCAGCGCAACGACCAGGCCGAGCATCGCCGCGGTGTCCTCGAACAGCACCGTGAAGATCGTCGGGTCCTTGGATCTCCGTACCGCCTCGAACCAGCCGAGCTTGCCCCGCGTGGTCTGGAACGCGCGGTAGGCGATGAACCATGCCACCGCCTCGAACACCATGGCGACGCCCAGCACGATGTAGTTGATCATCGGATTGTCGATCGCGTGAGGGGCGCCCAGTTTGCTGATCCCCTCGTAGATCGAGACGCCGGCGCCGACGGCAAAGATCAGGATCGCCACCACGAAGGCCCAGAAATAGAGTTCCGCGCCGTAGCCGAAGGGATGGCGGGCGTCGGCCGGACGCCGCGCGCGGCGAATTCCGTGGAGAAGGAGCAGTTGATTGCCGGTGTCGACCAACGAATGCACCCCTTCGGACAGCATCGCCGAGGAGCCGGTCAGACTGGCGGCGACGAACTTGGTCACCGCGATCAGCGCGTTGCCGACAAGGGCGGCATAGACGACCCTGGTTCCGTGCGTCGCCATGGCGGCTCCCTCCGATGGGGCTGGCTTCCGAATCGCGATTCGCCGACAATCGCGCCATGTCGAATGTAGGGCAATCGGCCGCGCCGCGGCGACTGTCGACCGCCGTTCGCGACGACTTGCCGGCACCTTTTGGCGAGCTTTGTGGCCGGTCCGTGACCGCGACCCCGAGCCGCTTTCAATTGCTGTCACAAACCATTGAAATCATTATTCTAATCAAGACGGCTAAATCGCCGCAGGCCATTGTACGTCAGGCCCGGAAACCTTAAATTCTTTGCTGTGTTCCAACTGATTCTCCGGTAGCCGTTTTGTCGAACCAAGATCCGCCTCCCGGCGCGGGTGAGCCCGGCGGGGAAAGCTCCAGGGACTTTGGCGATATCTCCATCACCGAGGAGATGCGCCGGAGCTATCTCGACTATGCCATGAGCGTCATCGTCAGCCGCGCGCTGCCGGATGTGCGCGACGGGCTGAAGCCGGTTCATCGCCGCATCCTGCATGCGATGAACGAGAGCGGCTATGACTGGAACAAGCCCTACCGCAAGTCCGCCCGCGTCGTCGGCGAGGTGATCGGCAAGTACCATCCCCATGGCGACCAGGCCGTCTACGATGCGCTGGTGCGCATGGCGCAGGAATTCTCCATGCGTCTGCCGCTGATCGACGGCCAGGGCAATTTCGGCTCGGTCGACGGCGATCCGCCGGCGGCGATGCGCTACACCGAGGTGCGCCTGGCCAAGGTTGCCCATACCCTGCTTGAGGATATCGACCGCGACACGGTCGACTTCCAGGAGAACTATGACGGCTCCGAGAGAGAGCCGGTGGTGCTGCCGGCCCGCTATCCCAATCTTCTCGCCAACGGCGCCGGTGGCATCGCGGTCGGCATGGCGACCAACATTCCGCCCCACAATCTCGGCGAGGTCATCGACGCTGCGGTCGCGCTGATCGACAACCCGGCGCTGGCCACCGAGGATCTGCTGCAGATCATTCCGGGCCCCGATTTCCCCACCGGTGCGACCATTCTTGGTCGCGGCGGCATCCGATCGGCCTACGAGACCGGCCGCGGCTCGATCATGATGCGCGGTCGCGCCGAGGTCGAGACGGTGCGACGCGAGCGCGAAGCGCTGGTGATCACCGAACTCCCGTACCAGGTCAACAAGGCGACGATGATCGAGAAGATCGCCGACATGGTTCGCGACAAGCGCATCGAGGGGATCTCCGATATTCGCGATGAATCCGATCGCTCGGGCATGCGGGTCGTCATCGAACTCAAACGCGATGCGTTTGCCGACGTGGTGCTCAATCAGCTCTACCGTTTCTCCTCGCTGCAGACGAGCTTTGGCGCCAACATCGTCGCGCTCAATGGCGGTCGTCCGCAGATGCTCAACCTGCGCGACCTGCTGACCGCCTTTGTCGCGTTCCGCGAAGAGGTGGTCGGGCGGCGCACCAAATTCCTGCTCAACAAGGCGCGTGACCGCGCCCACATGCTGGTCGGACTGGCCATTGCCGTGGCTCATATCGACGACGTCATCGGCATCATCCGCCGGGCCAAGGACCCGCAGGTGGCGCGCACCGAACTGATGGAGCGCTCATGGCCGGCGCACGATGTCGGCCCGCTGATCGCCTTGATCGACGATCCCCGCCACCGGCTTGGCGAGGACGGCAGCTACCGTCTGTCGGAAGCGCAGGCGCGGGCGATCCTCGAACTTCGGCTGCAGCGGCTGACCGCGCTCGGGCG
Organism: uncultured Bauldia sp.; assembly: GCA_963663975.2. Classification (GTDB taxonomy): domain Bacteria; phylum Pseudomonadota; class Alphaproteobacteria; order Rhizobiales; family Kaistiaceae; genus JANQRX01. Next base: position 128,380 of record CAXXRA010000001.1, read on the forward strand.
TGAGGAGATCGACGAGGAACTGGGAAAGATCGCGGTCGAGATCGCCGATTATCTCGACATTCTTCGGTCCCGCGATCGGGTCCAGGCGATCATCAAGGATGAGCTCGCCGAAGTTCGCAACGAGTTCGCCACCCCGCGGCGAACCGAGATCGTCGAGGGCGGTGCCGACCTTGAAGACGAGGATCTGATCCAGCGCGAGGACATGGTGGTGACGGTGACCCATGCCGGCTGGATCAAGCGGGTACCGCTTGACAGCTACCGGGCCCAGCGCCGCGGCGGCAAGGGCCGATCCGGCATGGCGACCAAGGAGGAGGATTTCGTCACCCGGCTGTTCGTCGCCAGCACCCACATGCCGATCCTGTTCTTCTCGTCGCGCGGCATCGTCTACAAGCTCAAGGTCTGGCGGTTGCCGCTGGCCGCGCCCCAGGCACGTGGCAAGGCGCTGGTCAATCTGCTGCCGCTGACAAAGGGCGAGCGCATCACCTCGATCCTGCCGCTGCCCGAAGACGAGGAGAGCTGGGGCGAGCACGACGTGATGTTTGCCACGGTCGGCGGCAATGTCAGGCGCAACAAGCTGTCCGATTTCGTCCAGGTGAACCGCAACGGCAAGATCGCCATGAAGTTCGACGATGACAATGAGGCGATCGTCGGCGTTCAATTGTGCGCTGCTGGCGACGACGTGTTGCTGACCACCAATGGCGGGCGCTGCATCCGTTTCGGGGTCGGTGATGTCCGCGTCTTCAAGGGCAGGGATTCCCGAGGCGTGCGGGGCATCAGCATGGAGAAGGGCGGACACGTGATCTCGATGGCCATCCTTCGCCATTTCGAGGCGGATGCCGATGAGCGCAGCGCCTACCTCAAGATGAGCCGCGCGGTGCGTGGCGAAAGCGTCGGCGACGAGCCCGAAAACGGCGACGACGACGCCGAAAACGGTCTGGGGGGACAACTCGGCCAGGAGCGCTACGCGGTCATGAGCGCGGCCGAACAGTTCATCCTGACGGTGTCGGAGAACGGCTACGCCAAAAAGTCGTCGTCGCACGAGTATCGGGTGACCGGCAGGGGCGGCAAGGGCATCGTCGCCATGGTCGTCAACAAGCGCAACGGGCCGCTGGTGGCCTCCTTCCCGGTCGAGCAGAACGACCAGATCATCATGGTCTCCGACGGCGGCCAGATCATCCGGGTGCCGATCGACGACATTCGCATTATCAGCCGCGCCGCCCAGGGGGTGACGGTCTTCGACACCGCCGACGATGAAAAGGTGGTCTCGGTCGAGCATCTCGGCGAGGAGAGTAACGGCGACGGCGACGGCAACGGCAACGATGGCGACGACGACACCGACAGTGACACCGAGGTCGACGGCGCTGACCCGGCCCCGGACGACGCCGACTGACCCGCAAAAAAACCGCCGGCGGTTGCCGGCGGCGTAGAGCCCTCTAGGTGCCTGGCAGGTCAGTCCAGGGCAACGCGCTCGAGCATCGACACACGCTCGCCGCGGGTCTCGATGGTCACGTATTGGGTGGCGTTGGCGAGCATCGGCAGCCGGTCGGATTTGGCGGCCGCTTGTGAGGCAGGGTTACCCTGGATCGCTGCGCTGGCGATACCGACCGTGATGGCCGCCACCAATGCGGTGGCCAGAACAGCGGTGTGCATCCGAACGTTCATCGTTCCGTTTCCTTGTCACTTTGTCTGGCTCGCATAAGACGTTGCCAAGGCTGAACGTTTGCCGAGCGTACCGTTCATGGCGCGTTCAGCGACCGGAGACCTCTTCGAAAGCCACCGCGAACCTGGTGTTCATGGCGCGCCGGGCGGACGATTCGATTGGGATCACGCGGACATTGCCCTTGACATCGCCGAGCAGGCACTGCGCCGGGATCTGCGGCCAGGCAGCATAACGGCAGCTCTGGTCCAGGCTCGATTCGCGCGTTTCGGCGGTCAGCGCCGCGCCGGTGATCGCTGCGCCGACAATTGCCGCGAACGCGACTGCCAGAAATGGCGAGCGGAGCTTCATGTCTGAAGTTTCCCTTTGACCTCGGGCCTCACTTGGCCCACCACATCCTGCCTCGCTCATCCATGTGGGTTGGGGCCGACGATGTCGCAGTGAACGCGGTCACAAGCTTGCAAACTAAGGGTTTCGGCGGGCTTCCCGGCGGAATTCTTCGCCCGAGGTTAACGATTCGGACGATCCCAGGTGGCAACGGTTGCCAACCGCTTGCCCGCCACCGGGTTTAGCGGCTATGACGCCGCCGACAGTTTGGCGGGAGTCGATCGTGAGACAATGGACCGCATAGCCCTCTACCCGGGCACGTTCGACCCGATCACCAATGGTCACGTGGATATCCTGCAACGGGCGCTGACGCTCGCCGACCGCGTGGTTATTGCGATCGGGGTCCATCCCGGCAAGTCGCCGCTGTTTGCCCGCCAGGATCGGCTGGCGATGGTGGAGGAACTGGCCGCCCAGATGAACCAGGCTTCACCGGGATCGGTTGCCACCACGACTTTCGACGGGCTGGCGGTCGATGCCGCCGCCGCCGCCGGAGCCTCGATGATTATCCGTGGCCTGCGCGACGCCAGCGATTTCGACTACGAGATGCAAATGGCCGGGATGAACCAGGCGTTGGCGGCCGATATTGCCACCGTTTTCCTGCCCTCCTCACCGGCGGTACGCCATATCACCGCCACGCTTGTACGGCAGATCGCGACCGCCGGGCGCGACGTCTTGCCGTTTGTCCCGGACTTCGTCGCCGAGCGTATATCGCACCGCGCCGCCGACTGAACCATCCAAGCAGAGCCAATTCACGGGAGTTCCTGCATGACAAGACTTCTTGCGGCTGTGGCCGCTCTGGTGTTCGCGACCATGACCGGCGCCATCGGAGCGGAGGAACTGGATCCGGAAAACACGCTCTACATGGACGTTCCGGCCGGCCGCGTGGTGATCAGGTTGCGTCCGGACCTGGCCCCCAATCATGTCGCCCGGGTCAAGCAGCTCGTCCGCGACGGATTCTATGACGACTCGCCATTTTTTGGGTGATCGATGGTTTCATGGCCCAGGGCGGCGACCCGACTGGCACCGGCATGGGCTCGTCCGGTCTTCCCGATTTGAGAGCCGAATTCACCGACACCCCGTTCGCCCGCGGGGTGGTCGGTGCGGCGCGCACCCCCAATCCCGACTCGGCCAACGCCCAGTTCTTCATCATGTTTGGTCGTGCGCGTCATCTGGACGGTGCCTACACAGTGTGGGGAGAGGTGGTCGACGGCATGGAATTCGTCGACATGATCAAGCGTGGCGAGCCGGTCAGCGATCCCGACCGCATCATCAGCTTGCGCGTGGCCGCCGACGCCTCTTAGGCCAACAACAACAGGAGGGCGCAAAAATGGCCGCCTATGACGATCCCGAAAACACCCTTGTCATGGAAACCTCGAAGGGCAGCCTTGCCATCGCCATGCGCAGCGATCTTGCGCCCAAACATGTCACGCGGATCAAGGAATTGGTGCGCGAGGGCTTTTATGACGGGGTGGTTTTCCACCGCGTCATCGACGGGTTCATGGCCCAGACCGGCGATCCAACCGGAACCGGCAGCGGCGGATCGGGGCGCTCGCTCAAGGCCGAATTCACCGACACCTCCCACAAACGTGGCACCTGTTCGATGGCCCGCGGCGTTAATCCGGACTCAGCCGATAGCCAGTTTTTCATCTGTTTCGACGTATCGCCCTGGCTCGACGGCCAGTACACCGTGTGGGGCGAGGTCGTGAACGGCATGGACTCGGTCGATCTCCTCAAGCGGGGCGAGCCGGTCACCGATCCCGACCGGATCGTCAGCATCAAGGTCGCCGCGGACGTCTAGGCTCAGCCGCCACCCGGCCGGTATCGGGCTCCAGGGCGGGATGACCAACTGCCATGCGGGTAGCTCTGTTCGATTTCGATCTTCCGGAGGAGCGGATCGCGCTCCACCCGGCACGGCCGCGTGACGCCTCCCGTCTGCTGGTCGTCAAGCCGGGCGAGCAACCGGCCGACAGAGGCTTCGGTGATCTGGCCGGCTACCTTCGGCCAGGCGATGCGCTGGTGCTCAACGACACCAGGGTGATCCCCGCCGAACTTCACGGCGAACGCCTGCGCAACGGCGTATCCGCCAGGATTCGGCTGACTCTGGTACATCGGGCCGGGCCCGATCGCTGGCAGGCGCTGGCGCGGCCGGCAAAACGTCTGGCGGAGGGCGACACCATCACCTTCACCGGGCGCGGCGCTGCGCTCGAGCTCACCGGGCGTGTTGCCGAAAAAGGCGAGGCCGGCGAGGTGGTCGTTGCCTTCGACCGGCGCGGTTCCTCGCTCGACCGGGCGATCGCCGCGATCGGGCACGTGCCGCTGCCGCCCTATATCGCCGGGCGCCGGCCCGAGGTCGACCGCGATCGGCAGGACTATCAGACCGTCTTCGCCCGCCAGGACGGAGCCGTGGCGGCGCCGACCGCCGGCTTGCATTTCACCCGGCCGATGTTGGCCAGCCTGCGGAAACTCGGGATCGCCATCCACACTCTGACCCTCCATGTCGGCGCCGGAACGTTTCTGCCGGTCAGGGTCGAGGACACCGACGACCACCGGATGTATGCCGAGTGGGGGACGATTTCGCAGGAAACGGCGGCAGCGCTGAACGCAGTGCGGCGCGAGGGACATCGCATCGTGTCGGTCGGGACCACTGCGCTGCGGCTGTTGGAGAGTGCCGTCGATGGCGAGGGCAGGATCGGCGCGTTTGCCGGCGAAACCTCGATCTTCCTGACCCCGGGGTCGCAATTTCGGGCGGTTGATGCGCTGGTCACCAATTTTCATCTACCGCGATCGACGCTTTTCATGCTGGTTTGCGCTTTCAGCGGGACCCAGACCATGCAGACCGCCTACCGCCACGCCATCGATGCCGATTACCGGTTCTACTCCTACGGCGATGCCTGCCTTCTGTTTCCGGAGACGCGGACTTGAAACGCGGCATCGATTTCGAGATCGTCGCGACCGACGGCGCCGCCCGGACCGGCCGCTTGAACCTGCCGCGCGGAACCGTCCGCACGCCGGCCTTCATGCCGGTCGGCACGGCGGCGACGGTCAAGGCGATGACGATGGATCAGGTTTCGGCAACGGGCTCCGACATCGTTCTGGCCAACACCTATCATCTGATGCTGCGCCCCGGTGCCGAGCGCATCGCGCACCTCGGCGGGCTGCACCGATTCTCCAATTGGAGCGGGCCGATCCTCACCGATTCCGGCGGTTTTCAAGTGATGTCGCTGGCTAGGCTGCGCTCGATCGACGATGACAGCGTCACCTTCCGCTCCCACATCGACGGTTCAAGCCACCAACTCAGCCCCGAGCGGGCGCTGGAGATCCAGGCGCTGCTCGATTCCGACATCCGCATGCAGCTCGACGAATGCATCGCGCTGCCGGCCGACCGCCAGACCGCCGAGACGGCGATGGAGCGCTCGTTGCGTTGGGCGGAGCGTTCGGCCGCCGCGTTCGGCAAGCCCGAGGGCAGGGCGCTGTTCGGTATCGTCCAGGGCGGCGAGGAACCGGATCTCAGGGTGCGCTCGGCTGCCGCCCTGGTCGCCATCGGCTTCGACGGCTACGCCATCGGCGGGTTGGCGGTCGGCGAGCCGCAGTCGGTGATGCTGGCCATGCTCGACGAGACCGTACCGGTGCTGCCGGCCGCCGCGCCGCGCTATCTCATGGGTGTCGGCGAGCCTGGCGATATCCTTGCCGCCGTCGCCCGCGGCATCGACATGTTCGACTGCGTCCTGCCGACCCGGGCCGGGCGCCACGGCGTGGCCTACACCAGGTTCGGCAAGCTCAATCTCAAGAACGCACGCCACGCCGACGATCCCCGGCCGCTCGACGAGGAGGCCCCATGGCCGCCGGCGCGCGACTACGCACGGGCCTATCTCCATCATCTGGTCAAGGCCGGCGAGCCGCTGGCCGGCATGCTGCTCAGCTGGAACAATCTCGCCTATTACCAAAGCCTGATGGCCGGTCTGCGCGACGCCATCGCCGCCGACGCCGTCGGCGGCCTGGCGGCATATTCGGCCGGGGCGGTGGAAGGCTGGCAGCGCGGCGATCCGGCCCGGCCGTCCTGAACCGTCAGATGGCCGATCCCTTATCCGGCGTCAGTTGGACGCCATTGATGCGCCAGCTGCCGTCGCCCTGTTGCTGGACGAGATAGGCGGCGACCCAGCTCTTGCCGCTCGGCCCGACCAGATAGACCTGCTGGAGCAGCACTTCGCCGCCGTCGATCAGGGTGCCGAAGGTGAGCGACTGCGCCCGATAGACCGCAGGGTAACCTTGCTGGACCATCGCCATGAAGCCGGTGGGGCTGAAGAACATCTCCTGAATGCCGGGCGAAGCGTGGGAGAACGCCGCCTCGCCGTCATCGTCGTGGAAGGCGGCGATCTGGTTGCGGATCATCGTCTGGATGGACGCGCGCTCGGTATCGTCCGGCATCTCGGCGAGCGCGGCCATCGGTGAGATCAACGCCGCGGCGATCGACAGCGGGAGGAGGGTACGAAACAGGGATGAGAGCTTGGTCATGATGTCGAGTCCTCTGTTGACACCGATAGAGTTAACCGGCCGGCTGGCCACGGCAAGGGCGGGCGCCCGCGAGCGGCAATTCTATTGACTGGTTTGAGGCCCGCTTATAGGGTCCGCGCCGTCTGGCGAGAGAGTCGGGCGAGCGCGTAGCTCAGTTGGTAGAGCAGCTGACTTTTAATCAGCAGGTCCGGGGTTCGAGACCCCGCGCGCTCCCCAAACATTTCAATGACTTAGCGATCCTTTGATTGTTCTTGGGCCACTACCGGAAGCACACCGGAAGCATCAAGCAAACAACTTTCGGGGCTGGCAGCCGCCAAGCCATGGGTGAATTAGCGGCTAAAGGCCGCCGGCTATCCCGTTTCCGACGACCGCGCGACCCCCATCCCCCTATTTGACAAGGAGGCCCCCCTTTCGCCGGGTGGCGGCCCCCTCGGCTGCTTCCTCCCCCTGCGCAAATTCTGTGGGATGATTTTCGGGAACGGTTGGCGAAAAAGACAGTTCATCAGGCTGTCAGTTGACGGATTCCATCCAGTAGGACTCGCGTCGCCCGACAGTCGTCTTCATTGTATTCGAGGATCTGCTGTTTGACCGCGGGATCGCAGGTCTCGCTCCAGCGGGCATACCACTCAATCGAGGCTGCGCCGGACGGGTTGGTGTCGCGCCATTTAAACCCCAGGAAGGTCGCGAGCGTCTTGATCGAGTGATCGCGGGTCGGCCAAATCGTGGCCGGCTGGACGAAGTAAATCGCTGCATCCGGTTTGGCTGAAATATAGACCCAGGCTTCCCGAAATGCTCTCTCTTCATCCGTAGCTGTTGGCTCGTCGGCAAAGAATGCCACGAACCGTTCAGTGGCATTGTCGCCGTCTCGGCGCTCTACGAAGCCGTGCAGGGATGTCTGGCAAAAGGGCCGAGCTGCGCCCGTATGAACCTCAAGCGGCGACAACAACAACGTAATGCTGACAATCGAAGTATGTTGATCGGCGTGGAATATTGACCCCCTTGGTGGGGTAATCGGCGTCCAAAATTGACCCCCCTGGTTTTGTGATTTTTAACACACCTCGTTGTTTGGACAGACGAGGTGGGGGAGATGCTGGTTGTGGAGACGATCGCACGGATACGTCGGGATCATCTGGTGAGGGGCGTTCCGATCAAGAAGATCGCCCGGGATTTGAGGGTTTCGAAGAACACGGTGCGCAAGGTGGTGCGGGGCGATGAGACCTCGTACAGCTACGAGCGCAAGATCCAGCCGATGCCGAAGCTTGGGCCGTGGGTGGATGAGCTCGAGCGCCAGCTGGAGGCCAACGAGAAGAGGCCGCGCCGGGATCGGCTGTCTCTGCTGCGGATTCATGAAGACCTTGCGGCTCTGGGCTATGGCGGCGGCTACGACGCAGTGCGCCGCTACGCCAGGACCTGGCGTCGGCGGTGGCGGCTGTTGTCGCCGTCGCAGGGTTTTGTGCCGCTGAGCTTCGATCCCGGCGAGGCCTACCAGTTCGACTGGAGCCACGAGTACGCGCGCCTGTCGGGTGTGACGACCAAGGTGAAGGCGGCGCACATGCGGCTCTGCTACAGCCGCATGCAGCTGGTTCAGAATCTTCCCGCGCGAGAGCCAGGAGATGGTGTTCGAGGCGCACGAACGGGCCTTCCACTTCTTCGGCGGGGTCTGCCGGCGGGGCATCTACGACAACATGAAGACGGCGGTGAGCATGGTCTTCGTCGGCAAGGAGCGCGCCTACAATCGGCGCTTTCTGGAGCTGTGCTCCCACCATCTGGTGGAGCCGGTGGCGTGCACTCCGGGTGCGGGCTGGGAGAAGGGGCAGGTCGAGAGGCAGGTGGGTGACGTCCGCGGCCGCCTGTTCGTGCCCATCCCGCGGGGCCGCTCCTACGTCGAGATCAACGAGTGGCTGATGGATCGGTGTATCGAGGACGCCAAGAAGCGGCCGCATCCGACGATCGAGAGCAAGACGGTGTGGCAGGTGTTCGAGGAGGAGCGGCCCTTCTTGATGGCCTATCGCGGCCCCTTCGACGGCTTCCACGCCACCGAGGTGGCGGTGTCCAAGACCTGTCTGGTGCGCTTCGACAACAACCACTACAGCGTCGCCGCCCGTGCCGTCGGGCGGCCGGTCGACGTGCGGGCCTACGCCGATCGGATCGTCATCCGCCAGGACGGCGAGACCGTCGCCGAGCATCCCCGCAGCTTCGGGCGCGGCCAGGTCGCCTACGATCCGTGGCACTACGTGCCGATCCTGACGAGGAAGCCCGGCGCGCTGCGCAATGGCGCGCCCTTCAAGGGCTGGCAACTGCCCGGCGCGCTCGGCCGCATACGGGCCCGGCTGACGGGTTGCGACGACGGTGACAGGCAGTTCGTGAGGATCCTCGCGGCGGTTCAGGAGGACGGGCTGGAGGCGGTCGAGGCGGCCTGTGCCGAGGCGCTCGACTGCGGCGCCTGCAGCGCCGACGTCGTGCTCAACATCCTCGCCCGGCAGTGCCAGCCGGCACCGCCGGCGACCATCCCGACGCCCGAGGGCCTGCAGCTTCGCCACCGGCCGGTGGCCGACTGTCAGCGCTACGATCGCCTGAGGGAGGCCGGTCATGGAGCGTCATGAGGTGCTGGCGATGATGACGGCGTTGAAGCTCGCGGGCATGCGCGCCGCCTACGACGACATCCTTGCCGACGGGCTCAAGCGTCGTCATCCGGTGCAGCAGATCATCGGTACGCTGCTGCAGGTCGAGATCGCCGACAAGACGGCGCGCTCGATCAAGTACCAGATGGCGTCCGCCAGGTTGCCAACGGCCAAGGAGCTGGCCGACTTCGACTTCGCCGCCTCGCCAGTCAACGAGCCCCTGATCCAGGAGCTCGCCGGCGGCGGCTTCCTGGAGGGCAAGCGCAACATCGTGCTGGTCGGCGGCACCGGCACCGGCAAGACCCATCTCGCCGTCGCCATCGCGCGCTCCTGCATCCGCAAGGGCGCCCGGGGCCGCTGCTACAACGTCGTCGACCTGGTCAACCACCTCGAGGCCGAGCTCCGCGCCGGACGCCAGGGCCGCACCGCAGATCAGCTTGTACGCCGCGACTTCGTCATCCTCGACGAACTCGGCTACCTGCCCTTCGCCCAGGCCGGCGGGCAGCTGCTCTTCCACCTCATGAGCCGGCTCTACGAGCGCACCTCTATCGTCATCACCACCAACCTCGCCTTCGGCGAATGGCCATCCGTCTTCGGCGACCCCAAGATGACCACAGCCCTGCTCGACCGTCTCACCCATCATTGCGAGATCATCGAGACCGGCAACGAGAGCTGGCGCTTCAAGAACCGCTCCTGAGCCGCCGCCGGCCGTGCCTGCGGCCCGGTTGCCCCGGTGGGTCAACAGGTACCCCCCCTATTGACTACCGGGACAACCTCCGCCGTGCCGCTCAGGGGAGTCAATTTTGCACGCCGATCGGGGGTCAATATTGAAAGCCGTTTGACATTCAGGAGACCCTTCAACGGATTAAGGTACTTAAAGGTACTAAGAATCGTACGCAGCTCTACGCTCACGACAAGTTTGTCGAGCCCATACTTGATTACATTATCGACGACTTCCAGGCATCGCGCGTGATGCGTAACGACCACACAACAGGCGCAATGGTAATCTGCGACTCGGCTGAGCAAGCAAAGAATATGGCTCGGGCTTTCGAGGCCAAATACACGGCTCGAAATGCGGAAGCTCCCTCCTTGCCGGAGGAGATCGGCCGCGTAGTAGAGCCGACGCCGCTGTACACTGTGCCAAATCCATCTGTAGATCGCCATGCCCTCATTCTTCATGATGTCGGCACCAAGAAGGAGCGCAAGACGCAGGTTGACGCTTTCAAAGAGGGCAAGATTGACATTCTCTTTGTCTACAACATGCTGCTCACCGGATTCGACGCAGCTCGGCTAAAGAAGTTGTACCTTGGCCGCATAATCAAGGCACATAATCTTCTTCAGGCGCTCACCCGGGTGAATCGCCCTTACAAATCGTTTCGGTATGGCTTCGTGGTTGATTTCGTCGATATCGAGCGCGAATTTGAAAAGACAACCAAGATTATTTCGACGAACTCCAGGAGGAACTCGGTGACGAGCTTGGCAGCTACTCTGACCTCTTTAAGACCGAGGACGAAATCATCGCCGACATTGAGGCGATCAAGGACACGCTTTTTCGGTTCGACACGGGAAATGCAGAAGTCTTTTCTCAACAGATCTCCCAAATCGAAGACCGCGTCGAAATGCGCAAGATCCTTAAAGCGCTCAATGATGCAAAGAGTCTCTATAACCTGATCCGGCTATCCGGGCAGTACGAACTCCTCGAGAAACTTGATTTCCGGAAATTGAATCAGCTTTCCATTGAGGCCAATAATCACCTGACGTTGCTCAATCAGCGAGAGGCTCTTGAGAACCAGGACGAAAATGTCAATTTGCTGAATATCGCGCTCGAGGACGTCCTCTTTACTTTCCGAAAGGTATCAGAGGCCGAGATGATTATTGCCGATGAGTTGCGCGAGACTTTGCGCCGCACCCGGGAGGGACTCGCTGGGAATTTTGATCCTGCCGATCCCGTGTTCATCACCTTAAAGGAGGAACTCGAGCGCCTCTTCAAAAAGAAGAACCTTTCTGAAATCACTCAGGATGAGATGGCCGAGAACATCGAGACTCTCAACAATATTCACGCTCGTGCTCGCGAGCTGGAGCGAAAGAACCAGCTTCTGCGCGCTAAATACGCCAACGATGAGAAATATGCCCGTCTCCATAAGCGTCTTCTCGAAAAAGGCGAGCCGACCGACAGTGAGCGAAAACTCTTTGAGGCTCTCAGCGCCTTCAAGCGAAAGGCCGATTCTCGGATCGCGAGGAATGCGCGTATACTCACTAACGAAGCGTTCGCCAAGGCGGAAATGACGCGCCTCGTCATCGAACAATTCAAGAACAGCCATAAGCTGCCCCTAACGGGGGAAAGCACGCAATTCATCAACAATCTTGTTATGAGAGAGTATCAGCAGGAATTTCACGGACTTCAGCCGTCATGACGACCCAGGACTTCAAAGCAAGAGCCACCGCTCTCATTGATGACCTCAAAGGCGTTTGCGCCAACTATGGTCTAGGTAACGATGGTAACGAATTTAAGATCATCACACAGGTCTTTCTCTACAAGTTCCTCAACGACAAATTTGCCCACGAGGTTAAACGGATCCAGCCGGCCCTCGTCGAAGCGGATTCCTGGGAGGACGAGTTACGCGAAATGTCAGGTGACGACTACGCGCTGCTCCTGATGCAACTCGGCGCAAGCACCGCGAGACTCAAGCCGGATCACCTGCTATCCGAGCTATGGAGGAAGCAGAATGATGAGAAATTTGCCGAGATCTTCGACGCGACTCTGCTAGATATCGCAGCGCTAAACTCCGACATATTTTCTGTCATGACTTACGACGGCCAGAAAATCATACTTTTTGATGCCGTCACACAATATGTGGCGTCCCAGCGGGATGATTTTGCGAGGGCGATCGTTAATAAGTTGGTCCCATTCAGCTTTGAGCGCATATTCGCTGAGAAATTCGACTTCTACGCGACCCTATTTGAGTACCTCATCAAGGACTACAACAAGGACGGCGGGGAAAGTATGCGGAATATTACACCCCCCACGCCGTATCAAAGATCATGGCGGCCTGTCTGGTTCCTGATGAGGTGGAAAACGTCACATGCTACGACCCTGCTGCCGGATCTGGACAACTGTTGATGAATCTTGCCCACGCTATCGGCGAGGATCGTTGTACGCTCTACACCGAAGACATCTCTCAGAAGTCATCAAGCCTGTTGCGGCTCAATCTCATTCTTAACAACCTCGTTCACTCCATTCCGAACGTGATCCAGGGTAATACCATTCTGAACCCCTACCATAAAGCGGCCAGTGGGAATCAGCTGCGAAAGTTCGACTACATCGTGTCTAACCCTCCGTTCAAACTCGACTTCTCCGATTTCCGCGATCAGCTTGACACCAAGGCGAACCATCAGCGCTTCTTTGCGGGGATTCCCAATATTCCCAAAAAGGCGAAGGACAAGATGGCGATCTACCTGCTCTTCCTCCAGCACATCATACATTCGCTAGACGAAAACGGTCACGCGGCCGTCGTGGTGCCGACCGGCTTCATCACCGCCCAATCCGGAATTGAGAAAAAGATCCGCCAACACCTCGTCGAAAACAAGATGTTCGGTGGAGTCGTTTCCATGCCAAGCAATATCTTTGCGACGACCGCGGCGAATGTTTCGATCCTGTTCATCGATGCCACAAACAATGGGAAAGTGATCCTGATCGATGCCGTCGATCTTGGCGATAAGATCAAAGAAGGGAAGAACCAAAGGACGGTTCTACGCCGGAAGAGCAGTTAAGAATCATTGAGACTTTCGAGGCGAAGAAAACTATCGATGATTTCTCCGTTGCAGTTACTTACGAGGAAATCGAGGGAAGAAACTATTCATTGAGTGCCGGACAATTCTTCGAGGTAACAATTGAGCACGTTAAGATTTATCCGGAGGAGTTCGAGGCTCGAATTATCGCGTATGACAGTCGCCTATCGGAGCTCCATCGGGAGTCCGCCCGACTTGAAAAGGAGATTTCAGCCCAGCTAGAAGGGCTGAAGCTGAATGGCGGTTAGGCTAAAAACATTCGGTGAGGCTCCGCTGAAGATACTCGATGGCGACCGGGGCCACCAATATCCCAAGAAGGCTGAATTACACAAAGAGGGATTCTGTTTGTTCCTCAACACTTCGAACGTGACCGCAACGGGGTTCGATTTTGGATTGCCAGAATTTATCACTCAACAGAAGGATTCACTACTTCGGAAGGGAAAGCCCAACGGAACGATGTCGTAATGACTACACGAGGCACGGTAGGCAATTCCGCCTTCTACGGAGAATCCGTTCCTTACGATAATATCCGGATAAACTCTGGGATGGTGATCCTCAGGGCTGTCAAAGAAGAACTCGATCCCTACTTCCTGTATTGCTTTCTGCGCTCTGAGATGTTCGAGAAGCAAACTCGCTCGCTCGAATCGGGAAGCGCCCAGCCACAACTACCAATTGCAAATCTACGGAATGTCGCGATTCCGCTTCCAAGTTTCACCAAACAACGAGAAATCGCCAAAGTCCTCTCCTCGATCGACGTCCAGATCGAACTCAACAACCAGATCAACGAGGAATTGGAGGGGATGGCGAAGTTGCTTTATGACTACTGGTTCGTGCAGTTTGATTTCCCCATCACGGCTGACCAGGCAGCTGCAATGGACGCCCCTGAACTCGAAGGCAAACCTTACCACTCCTCGGGCGGCAAACGTGTCTACAACAAAATGCTAAAACGCGAAATGCCGGAGGGTTGGAAATGTTCGACGATTGGAAAAACTTTTAAGACGCATCTTGGCGGCACACCTTCAAAAGCGAGGCACGAGTATTGGTCTCCCGGAGAGGTGAACTGGTTGAGTTCCGGAGAAAATCCCAATTTGTTCGTCTTGGCACCAGACGAGCGGATTTCCGAATTGGGTTTGCAGTCTTCTCCGGCGAAGTTGCTGCCGGCCGGAAGCGTAATTATTTCAATTGTTCGCCATTTGCGCGCATCAGTTCTGGGCGTCAAAGCTGCGACGAACCAGTCGGTCGTTGGGATCGTTGAAACGGAATCACTTAAACACTGCTTTGTTTATCCATACCTAATACGAGAGATTCCACGCTTGGTGAAGTTGAGAACTGGCGCTCAACAACCCCATATCAACAAAGGTGTGCTGGATGAATCCCCTCTGGTTATCCCCGACGAAACAACGCTGCGCAATTACACGAGACAAGCAGCCCCGTTGTTTGCGCAGATCGAAAACTGTACCAAACAAAACCAACAACTCATCGAACTCCGCGATTGGCTTCTTCCAATGCTGATGAACGGCCAGATAACCATCGGCTAGACCGCCCCCACTGACGGCTGATGTCGAGAAAGAAATCAGAAAATATGTTGCCCCTTTTGTTGGTAAGCTGAGAGCGCGGTCAATTCACCCGTGACTCACATTCTCCGTCTGGCAGATCTGCAACATGCTGAGCGTTCTCCGCAAGTCCGCATTGACCTCAGAATCTACATGGCGGTCGGTCTAGCCAAGGCCTATATCGCAACACCGAAAGTGATTCTAGTGGTGAAAATCAGACGCAAAACTGAAGGCCTCCCCGCGTCGATGCGGCTACGGGCGGATCAAGGGCATCGTCTCAATCACGGAGAGGCCGGCCGCGGTGGAGGACCGCGCCGTGACGGGTCACTGGGGGTCTCCTGACGGGACCGGACAATACAGTTACATCGCCACCTCTAGCGGAGCGTCACACGCGCTACGTGATGTGTGCACTTGTGGAGACGATGCACCCGCTGTGGCAATAACTGCTAATTACTGACTGTCAGCAGTTGGCGCAAGGCGGACATGTCCGACCTCCCAAAGTCTGTGCGATTTTGGAGGGTGGTCTTGACCGGTTGAGGTCACAGAGGTAAACCCGACATCCACATGGCCATCACAATACGATTATCTCCCGATCGCAACTGGATCCGTCAAAGCGAAGGAGCCGTCGGGAATAAAGGAGAAATCCCCGGTTTTTCAATATGATAATGGTATTCATCATGCCCATGATGTGGTAAAATATTTGCGTATATATCAATATATGGTTTCGCCCAATGACAGATCCGATTGCCGCCAAAAGCCCAAGCGAAAGGGCAACTACAAAGCCGGCCCCGGCCGCCCGCCCGGCCGCAAAAACAACAAGACACTTGCGCTTGAAGAGGCCGCCCGGAAGGCCGCCGCCCAGATCGACGGCGCATTCGAGGGCGACGCCCACGCCTTCCTGCAGGCCGTCTATCGCAATCCTTCAGTGCCCCTGGAAATCCGGATCATGGCGGCGGGCCGGGCGCTGCGGGTCGAGAAGCCGGCACTGGCGGCGTCGCAGAGCAAGGTGGACGTATACCTCAACATCGGGGAGAGGCTGGAGGCGGCGCGGGAGAGGGCGGCGCTGGCTGCGAGGCGGGATCGGGCAGGGCCTATGATTGAAGGCTCGGCGCTGCGGGCCACGCGGCTGCTGGACGCGGATGAGGAAGCGCCACTGCGTTTGCCCGTCACCCGACTCGTGAGCGCGTAATTGGCCGGCTGAGCGATGTCGGCTTCACCCCCGAAACCGGACGTGGATCACCCAGGCTACGACGGCAGCTTTGTGCCGATTTTGTTGATTTAGTCGGCCGTCGTTGCGCTTCCGGTGTCCGCACTTATTAGAAGCGGACTTTTTCGGTCCCGCCTGGGCGTTCGGTGGCGATGATCATGGATGCGCGGCATCGGCTGATGGGCATTGTTCCGTCATGCTGGTTGGAGGTCGGCGGCGGTATCGGTCTGAGTTTGGCGAGCCTTCTCAGGTTCTGGGCCGTAGCTGCGAGGAGGAACTCATCCTGGGCCCCGCGCGGCCCGCGCAAGCGCAATCGACCGAGCTTCAGAATGCGCTTGAGGTGGGCAAACTGCATCTCGACCATCCGGTCGGACGCGAGGCTGAATGCGAGGAGGTCGTAGATCGCTTGCGACTATCGGGCTGTCGCCTGGGTCTCGATGGCGCGTGCCAGACCATTCGCTTCGGCGTCTGGGGCAATGCACCGCTTTTTTAACCGGAGTGGTCTTCTGCGTCATGTATTCGAGACGGTGGTGGGCATGTCGGAAGGCCTTGTCGGCGGGGAAGGCTTTGCCGTCGATGACTTAAGCGTCTTTCCAGGCCGATGCCATACAAGACATTATTAGCTGCCACTGGCGCTTGGAGCGCTTTGACGCCACACACCGGGATGTGCTGGACGCAATGATGCCTCTGTCCTTGAGCAGCCGCGTGACACCGAAGTGCCGTCTCCCATAGTCACTGACGCCGGCAGCTCGTTTTGGCGCCCAGCGCTCTTCGGCCTTCGGTTGCCTCATGGTCTGGACTGCTCCCACCTCGGCCGATACCGGATGGCATGGGATCATCCTCGACGTCGACGATGATCCCGTGCCATCCGGCATCGGCCAGATAATTGTCGGGAGCAGCCCGCACCATGAAGGCCGGACCGAGTTGAAGAGCGCCGGTCCATTGAGCCAAAACGGCTCGGCCCGGCGACAGTGCCTATGGGGCGGCACCGATGCTGGCTGGCTGGTCGAAGGACAGAGGCATCATTGAGCGTGGCCGATAATCCCGGACCGCCTGTGTCGACGTGGACCTTCTCACTTCCTGGCCTGGCACCGAGATAATAATGCTACGGGAGACGCGGCAGCCTGAACAGCCGACAACACCTTCCGATATGCACCATGACTGTGGACGGCTGCCCGCCGCAGATTGCGAGAAGGTCAAGGGCACGCTCGCGATTCTCTAGCGAACGCGATTCAGATGGAGTCTCGTCGCGAGCCGCCGGTCGAGATGCTGATGGCCACCTCAGTCGGAGCGCAATCTGAAGCATCGGATCCGCTTGATCGCGGGCCGCCAAATGGCCGCTGTATAATGACCTCGCTCTACGGCCCAGCTGAGAAAGATCGATCAAACTCGGGTGATCCGCCCGACCCTCATAAGCATGTGTCACGGACACCGGACGGCCGACTAAATCAACAAAATCTCATGTGTGGACGGCTCCGAGTTGGCAAGGGTTTTCTGAACGATATCGCACGGGCTGGTCGGAGCTGCCATGTGTTCGGCCTGTTGATGCGGCGTCTTCAAATGGCCGCTGGCCATAATGCTCTCCGCGAGATCGGGTCCCGGTCATAAGCATGTGTGGACGGCTCCGAGTTGGCAAGGGTTTTCTGAACGATATCGCACGGGCTGGTCGGAGCTGCCATGTGTTCGGCCTGTTGATGCGGCGTCTTCAAATGGCCGCTGGCCATAATGCTCTCCGCGAGATCGGGTCCCGGTCATAAGCACGCGCTCTTTAGGCGCCGTGGCACTTGTGGGTTGTCCCGATCTCATGGGCCGACTGGCTTGGGTGCGTTATCTGTTCACTGCCCTTTCCAACCTCGTTTGCAGGACATCGTCTCCTGCGCGTCTCGATTGCTCCTACGTAG
>CAXXRA010000002.1:0-194939 GCA_963663975.2 uncultured Bauldia sp.
CCACGCCACCGGCAGATGCAAGCGGCGACATCGAGGCGTTCTCGCTCTTTGCCGGTCAGAGCGTGGGTATGTTGCGCAACGTGCAACCTGCCGCCGACATTGTGCGTGAGATCGCCGAGGGCGCAGAGGCAGCCCTTCACGGATTGAGAACTTAACGGAGAGCGAGAATGTCGCCTATTGGCAGATTGTGTTGATAAAGTCGCCGAGATCTGAAAACGACTAAATTCTGTAGAATCTTCTTCGCCTCAGACCGCTCTTCTGAATCCAGATTTCGTGATGTTTGCGTTAGCGGAATTGTTTTCTATCGGAGTGATGAATGCCGGCGCCGAAAATACTTTATCAACACAATCGGCACTTTTCGGCCGTGGCGGTTCGACCCGAGCATGACCGGTGTTGGGGGAACAGCGGACGTCAATTTCGCCGGCGGTCACTTCCGTTCGTGACCCGATGCTGTCACCCGCATCTGAACGAACGACCCCGAAGGCCGCTCATTTGTCGCGCTGACGTGGTGCGAGTGGAGCGCCGGTTCTTATCAGCTTCAAGGGCACCTCGAAAAATAATGCGACTGACGTGAAACTCGACAGGTTGTGCGGTTCTCGCGGGTCATGAGCGGGGTTGGCGTCTGGGTTTTCGGCCTTCTCCGGCTCCCCGGCGGGTCTGTTTCCCTGTCAATGGGGGCTCCAGGCAGACTTCTCCCCTGATGACCATCACGTTGGCGCCGCCGCGGCGAGACGCTCCAGCTGCACCAGGCGGCGCATGTTGTAGGCGAGGTTCTTCAGCCCGATCCGCGCCCTCGCCCGTACCAGCCCGATACTGCGCACCAGCGTCCCGCCCATGTCGTTGCTCTGGGCCCCGAACACGTGCTCGACGCGCGCCCGCACCTTCGAACGGGCCTTGTTGCCCCGCTTCTCCCGCTCGCTCAGCGGCTTGTCGCGATGCCCCTTGCGGTGGATGCGGCTGTTCAGGCCCTTCTCCTTCAGCTTCGCCTCGATCTCCGCCGACCGATAGGCGCTGTCCGCCCACACGTCCGAGGCCGTGTTGTCCGGATCAAGGATGTCCTCCACGACCTGGCTGTCGTGCACCGCCGCGTCGGTCACCTGGTAACGCCGCACCAGCTTGTGCCGGCGGTCCACGTTGACATGGTTCTTGTAACCGTAGTGGCTCTTGCCATGCTTCTTTGTCCACCGTGCGTCCGTGTCCTTCTGCGACCGCTTGGCCGGCTGGTCCTTCCAGCCCTCCGGCGTCTCGCCATCCTTGATCCGCGCGTTGTCGTCACGGCTGTTGCGCTGCTTGGGGACCGGTACGATCGACGCGTCGATGATCTGGCCGCCCATCGCCAGGTAGCCCTGCTTCTCCAGATAGCCGTCGAAGTCCTCGAACAACGCCTCGACCATGCCCGCCCGCGCCAACTGTTCCCGGTAGAGCCACACCGTCTTGGCGTCGGGGACCTTGTCCTCAAGACCGAACCCTACGAACCGCATGAACGAGAGGCGGTCGCGAAGCTGGTACTCCACTTGGTCGTCCGAGAGATTGTAAAGCTCGCAGAGAACGATCGCCTTGAACATCGCCACCGCGTCCCAGGGCTTTCGCCCCGCCGGCGACTTCCGTTCCTCGGCCGGCTTGCGCCAGATCGCCTCCAGGCGGGCACGGAAATTCTCCCACGGAACCACCGCGTCGATCCTCGCCAAAGGATCGTTCTTGGCGTCCAGGCCGGCATACCGATTCGCGATGTCGAAAAAGCCCATTTGGCCCATGGTCGGTTCCCCACATCTACGCGCCAAACCGTCCGGATTATAACCGATCAAGGCTCGGAACAGGGATTTTTAGAGGTGCCCTTAAGTGTCCGGTTCGTGCACCAATGCTACCGAACGTGTCGGCCTTCCAACAGGTCGGCCTCCTCGGCCACAATCTCGGTCACGAAGTCGATGACTGCTCGGACCCGCGTTACGCGGTGCATATCGACGTGAACAACCGCCCATATCTCGTCTGATACTGCGGGCTCTGGGACGACACGCCGAAGAGCGGGGTCAACATCGCCCGCGAAGCAATCGATCAGTCCCACACCTACGCCAGCCCTTACCAGGGCCATCATGAGACTTTCGGTGTTCGCCCGGGCGACCATGCGACCCCGTGGAAAATGGTCGCGCACCGCTCGAGCCTCTTTGATCTCATCGAGTTCCCCGGGAAACCCAATGAGGGGCGGCGCATCGCCGATCTCGAAATCGCGGGCAGCGTAGAGAGCCGTAGCTTGAATGCCGAGTCGTCGCCCCACGAGGTCCGGGTCAGTCGGTCGCGAATATCTGATGCCGATGTCGGCCTCACGCCGCGACAGATCGAAGACGCGCATTGACGAGACCAGAGTCAGTTCCAACCCGGGATGCTGTTCCCACAACCGTGGAAGGCGCGGAACGATGAATCCTTCCAAGAATTTATGAAGCGCAGTGATGCGAACGGGCCCTTCCACCCTTCGATCACTGCCCTCGACTTCGCGTTTCAACGCCAGAGCGTGCAGCTCGATCTCCTCGGCGCGAGCTATCGCGATCTCGCCGGTGTGGGTCGGGGCGAAGCCGTCCCGCGTTCTCTCGAACAACCGCGTCCCCAATTTCTCCTCGATCGCCAAGATGCGACGGCCAACCGTTGTCGCATCGACGCCCAATGCGCGACTGGCCGCAGCGAGGGTTCGCTGCCTACCCACCGCGAGTACGTAGCGGAGATCATCCCAGTTCATTGCTGCATATTTGCATGATGAAGCTGCAAACTCTCTTATTTCTTGCGCTTCTGCATGGCGGTACGCTCTCGTCCATCAGAAGGCCATCAGTCTGCGACCCCCAGGACCCGCAGCAGCAGCACGGAGGACTCAATGGACCAGACTAACCAGACACATTTGGAGGGCTTTGTTGAAGAGGTCTTCAATCAGGGCAAGATCGAAGCCACGGACCGCTATATCGATGCGGCCGTGGTGGATCACGCACCGTGGCCGGGCCACCCGGCCACGCGCGCCGGCTTCAAGTCGGGGCTCGCCGAAATGCGTGCCGGTTTTCCGGACCTGTTGGTCGATGTTGAGCGGGTGGTTACCCAGGGCGATCTGGTGGTTGGACACTACAAGATGAGCGGCACCCATCTAGGCGAGTTCATGGGTGCGCCCGCCAGCGGTAAGACATTCAACATTGAGGCAATCGACATCGTCAGGATGAAAGCTTGGAGTTCCCCCGGTTCGGTGGACAGTTAGGGACTTACAGACTCTAGCCTATCTTGTGCGCTCCTTTCATAGTTGACGGGTGATTGGTAACCGAGGGCCGAATGGCGTCGGCCGGGATTGTACCAGCCCTCGATGAACTGGAAGATGGCCATGCGTGCTGCGGCCTTGGTCTGGAACTTCCGCCGGTCGAGCAGCTCGCATTCGAGGGTGGCAAAGAAGCTCTCGCACATCGCATTGTCGTACGCGTCGCCAACTGACCCCATGGACGGCCGGACGCCGGCTTCCTTGCATCTGAAGCCGAAGGCGACGGAGGTGTATTGAGATCCCTGGTCGGAGTGATGGATCACGTCGGCGGGTCGTCTTTGCGTCAGCGCCATGTTCAGGGCATCGAGGACGAGTTGGGCCTTCAGGCTGTGGCCCATGGCCCAGCCGACGATGCGTCGTGAGAAGGCATCCAGCACAACGGCCAGATAGAGGAACCCGGCCCAGGTCGGGATGTAGGTAATATCAGCGACCCAGAGCTGGTCTGGCGCGTCGGCGTAGAAGTTCCGATCGACCAGATCGCACGCCGGCCGAACCCTCTCGTCCCGGAAGGTCGTGCGGGCGGCTTTACGGCGACTAACACCGGCAATACCGGTCGCTTTCATCAGGCGCTCGATCCGCTTGCGGCCCACCTGGACGCCTTCATCGACAAGTTCAGCGTGGATACGCGGCGCTCCATAGGTTGCTCGGGAGTCCGCATGGATCGCCTTGATCCGGTCCGTCAGAGCCGCGTCGGCGATGGATCGGGCAGACGGCGATCGGTCGCGCCAAGCATAGTAGCCGGACCTTGATACGCCGAGGATTCTGCTCATGGTCTTGGTTGGGAACATGGCCTGGTTTGCCGTCATCAATTCGAAGACCGAGACGACATCGCGTCGCTCTGAGCAAACCAGGCCGCGGCCTTTGCCAGGATATCTCTCTCCTGGCGTAGCTGGCGGTTCTCCCGGCGAAGACGGCGGAGTTCGTCGCGCTCCTCGCTCGTCAAGCCGTCCGTGCGGCGGCCACCATCACGGTCGGCCTGCTTGACCCAGCCATGGATCGTCGCGGCACACGGCTCGAATTCTCTGGCCAGGTCTTCAATGCTGCGCCCGGTACGGGCCAGGGCAACAATCTGGTCCCTGAAATCCGCAGGGTACGGCGTTCTCGTTCTCGGCATGATGACACTCTCCTCTCAAGATCAAAAAGTGTCCATCAAACCGGGGGAACTCCAGCTGGACGCATCGTCGAGCACTGGGGCGTCATCGATGAAGCCGCAATGGCCAGGCAACTCGGGCTCGCGCCTTAACAAGCCTATGTAGCCGATAACGAAACTTCTCCACCGGCTTCTCCCTGCAAGTAGTTGCTTGGTCGGTGGACCATCCCAAGTCCCGGCTCGATGGAGCCAAGAACCATCGCGATGTCCGGGTTTGGCACGTAAGCGACATCCACGATTGTCAAACGGCTTTCAATATTGACCCCCGATCGGCGTGCAAAATTGACTCCCCTGAGCGGCACGGCGGAGGTTGTCCCGGTAGTCAATAGGGGGGGTACCTGTTGACCCACCGGGGCAACCGGGCCGCAGGCACGGCCGGCGGCGGCTCAGGAGCGGTTCTTGAAGCGCCAGCTCTCGTTGCCGGTCTCGATGATCTCGCAATGATGGGTGAGACGGTCGAGCAGGGCTGTGGTCATCTTGGGGTCGCCGAAGACGGATGGCCATTCGCCGAAGGCGAGGTTGGTGGTGATGACGATAGAGGTGCGCTCGTAGAGCCGGCTCATGAGGTGGAAGAGCAGCTGCCCGCCGGCCTGGGCGAAGGGCAGGTAGCCGAGTTCGTCGAGGATGACGAAGTCGCGGCGTACAAGCTGATCTGCGGTGCGGCCCTGGCGTCCGGCGCGGAGCTCGGCCTCGAGGTGGTTGACCAGGTCGACGACGTTGTAGCAGCGGCCCCGGGCGCCCTTGCGGATGCAGGAGCGCGCGATGGCGACGGCGAGATGGGTCTTGCCGGTGCCGGTGCCGCCGACCAGCACGATGTTGCGCTTGCCCTCCAGGAAGCCGCCGCCGGCGAGCTCCTGGATCAGGGGCTCGTTGACTGGCGAGGCGGCGAAGTCGAAGTCGGCCAGCTCCTTGGCCGTTGGCAACCTGGCGGACGCCATCTGGTACTTGATCGAGCGCGCCGTCTTGTCGGCGATCTCGACCTGCAGCAGCGTACCGATGATCTGCTGCACCGGATGACGACGCTTGAGCCCGTCGGCAAGGATGTCGTCGTAGGCGGCGCGCATGCCCGCGAGCTTCAACGCCGTCATCATCGCCAGCACCTCATGACGCTCCATGACCGGCCTCCCTCAGGCGATCGTAGCGCTGACAGTCGGCCACCGGCCGGTGGCGAAGCTGCAGGCCCTCGGGCGTCGGGATGGTCGCCGGCGGTGCCGGCTGGCACTGCCGGGCGAGGATGTTGAGCACGACGTCGGCGCTGCAGGCGCCGCAGTCGAGCGCCTCGGCACAGGCCGCCTCGACCGCCTCCAGCCCGTCCTCCTGAACCGCCGCGAGGATCCTCACGAACTGCCTGTCACCGTCGTCGCAACCCGTCAGCCGGGCCCGTATGCGGCCGAGCGCGCCGGGCAGTTGCCAGCCCTTGAAGGGCGCGCCATTGCGCAGCGCGCCGGGCTTCCTCGTCAGGATCGGCACGTAGTGCCACGGATCGTAGGCGACCTGGCCGCGCCCGAAGCTGCGGGGATGCTCGGCGACGGTCTCGCCGTCCTGGCGGATGACGATCCGATCGGCGTAGGCCCGCACGTCGACCGGCCGCCCGACGGCACGGGCGGCGACGCTGTAGTGGTTGTTGTCGAAGCGCACCAGACAGGTCTTGGACACCGCCACCTCGGTGGCGTGGAAGCCGTCGAAGGGGCCGCGATAGGCCATCAAGAAGGGCCGCTCCTCCTCGAACACCTGCCACACCGTCTTGCTCTCGATCGTCGGATGCGGCCGCTTCTTGGCGTCCTCGATACACCGATCCATCAGCCACTCGTTGATCTCGACGTAGGAGCGGCCCCGCGGGATGGGCACGAACAGGCGGCCGCGGACGTCACCCACCTGCCTCTCGACCTGCCCCTTCTCCCAGCCCGCACCCGGAGTGCACGCCACCGGCTCCACCAGATGGTGGGAGCACAGCTCCAGAAAGCGCCGATTGTAGGCGCGCTCCTTGCCGACGAAGACCATGCTCACCGCCGTCTTCATGTTGTCGTAGATGCCCCGCCGGCAGACCCCGCCGAAGAAGTGGAAGGCCCGTTCGTGCGCCTCGAACACCATCTCCTGGCTCTCGCGCGGGAAGATTCTGAACCAGCTGCATGCGGCTGTAGCAGAGCCGCATGTGCGCCGCCTTCACCTTGGTCGTCACACCCGACAGGCGCGCGTACTCGTGGCTCCAGTCGAACTGGTAGGCCTCGCCGGGATCGAAGCTCAGCGGCACAAAACCCTGCGACGGCGACAACAGCCGCCACCGCCGACGCCAGGTCCTGGCGTAGCGGCGCACTGCGTCGTAGCCGCCGCCATAGCCCAGAGCCGCAAGGTCTTCATGAATCCGCAGCAGAGACAGCCGATCCCGGCGCGGCCTCTTCTCGTTGGCCTCCAGCTGGCGCTCGAGCTCATCCACCCACGGCCCAAGCTTCGGCATCGGCTGGATCTTGCGCTCGTAGCTGTACGAGGTCTCATCGCCCCGCACCACCTTGCGCACCGTGTTCTTCGAAACCCTCAAATCCCGGGCGATCTTCTTGATCGGAACGCCCCTCACCAGATGATCCCGACGTATCCGTGCGATCGTCTCCACAACCAGCATCTCCCCCACCTCGTCTGTCCAAACAACGAGGTGTGTTAAAAATCACAAAACCAGGGGGGTCAATTTTGGACGCCGATTACCCCACCAAGGGGGTCAATATTCCACGCCGATCAACAGCGTCGTCATTCGGTTTCCTCCCAGGATGCCTCAAAAAGCTTGGTATTATTTTGCTTGGCCAAGGCCAAACACGGCAATTAATACACGCCCGTCGGGTTTCCGCCATATCAATTTTCCGGTATCCGGAACGGTGCCGTATCATGGCTTTGACACCTGTCGGCTGGCTTTGCCGGTTGAACAGCCTTGTTCCATGCGGGTCTTCGCCGCTGGGATGCGATCCAGCGATCGGTGACATTTCGAAACGGGCTGGTTTGCGGTGGCTTCGCGCTACAGGAGCCACCCGTCGGGTTGGCGGCTTGATCGCGCCGATCCCCGGCAACCCGGTTGCCGCCCTTGGTGCGACCGTTATTGTCTGGGCACCATCGTCTTGTCGCGCGAGCAAGGGACGGCCACCTCGCCATGATTTCCAATGTCTTTGCCCACGCGGCAGCGATCGCCCCGGCAATGCTGTTGGCGGTCTCTGCCGCCGCACAATCGCCGGCACCGACTGCCGAACAGTCGGCGCAACAAGACGGCGCGACCGGCGCCGAAGCGAGCGGCGTGGTGATCCCGAACTTCTGGGATCCCAGACGCCGTATCGAGCGGCCGGCGGCGGGGGCCGTGGCCTCGCTCCGCTTCCTCACGACGGACGATTTTCCGCCCTTCAATTTCCTTGACGTCAACGGCCAGCTCACCGGATTCAACGTCGATCTGGCGCGCGCCGTGTGCGCCGAGTTGGAGATCCCCTGCACCATCCAGGCGCGCCAATGGGACGAGCTCGTCGACAGGATCAGGGACGATACCGCCGACGCGGTGATCGCCGGCATCGCCATCACCGCCGCCAATCGGCGGCGGCTGGATTTCTCCGACATCTATTTGCGGGTGCCGGCCCGGTTCGTGGTGGCGCGCGACAACGCGGACCTGGTGACCACGCCCGCCGGGCTCAGGAACCGGACGCTGGCGGTTGTCGCGCGCACCGCCCATGAGGCCTATCTGGCGGCCATGTTTCCCGAGATTTCGCGAAAGCTCTTCGATGACGCCGATGCGGCGCGAGCCGCGGTGAAGGACGGCGACGCCGATGCACATTTCGGCGACGGGCTGCAACTGAGTTTCTGGCTGCAGAGCGAAACCGCGGACGGCTGCTGCGTTTTCGCCGGAGGGCCGTACCTGGAATCCAGATTCTTCGGCCAAGGCTACGCGGTCGCCTTCGCTCCCGGGGCGGTCGAGGTCCGACAGGCGATCAACTCGGCCCTGAAATCGGTCTACGACAGCGGAAAATACGCCGAACTCTATCTGCGCTATTTTCCGATAGGTTTCTTCTGAACGGTGCCCCGTCAGCCTGTCCGGTAACGGGCCTGAACGCCGCGTTCAATCGCCGCCACGGTAAGCTTGTCGAGATCCAGCCGGTCGCGCAGCATCTGGAGGAAACGCAGCTCCTCCTGTTCCACCTTCAGATCGGCGGCCGCGACCTCGACGGTCAAGGCGTAGGCGGTATCGTAGAGCCGAGACGGAAGCGAGGCGGCAATCACCGCCAACACCCTCTCCAGCCCGTCCTCATCCTGCAACAGCACCCCACAGGCCTTGGCCACGCCGACCAGCTTTTCGCCGTCGAATTCGCGGAAGACCGGCAGCGTGTTGACGACATCGCCGATCTTCATCAACTCGCGATCGGTCATCAGGCGGTCGGACGCCGACAACGTCACCATGGCGTAGATGAGCGCCTCGTGACGGGTGATCGGCTGGCGGTTGTCGTTCATGGAGGCGTCCCTGGCTGGGCGATGATGCGGCGCACAAACTAAGTCCTTGGCGGGATGCGCACAAGCGCTTGGCCCGGACTTCCCACGCTGGACACGGGGCCTGCGTAAGAAATCCGGGTCCGATCCGGGCCGTTGACGCACCACCGGCGGCTACCTAGTGTCGCCTCCGTTGGTCCGGAATCGGAAGCTCATTCCAGTGTCATCAGCTCTGGCCCCGCTGCCGGCTACGCAATCGCTGGTCGAGGCGGCAGCGCGATCCAAAGCGTGGCCGTTTGCCGAAGCGCGCCAGATCGTTGCGCGGCTGGAACCGCAGCCGTCGGCGCCGCAGGAGGTGATCTTCGAAACAGGATTCGGTGCCTCCGGCCTGCCGCATATCGGGACATTCAGTGAAGTCGCCCGCACCTCGATGGTGCGAACCGCCTTCCGGCTTCTCACCGAAGACAGGATTGCCACGCGGCTCATCTGTTTTTCCGACGATATGGACGGGCTCAGGAAGGTGCCCACCAACCTGCCCAATCAGGACATGCTGCGGGCTCACCTCAACCAGCCCCTGACCTCCATACCCGATCCCTTCGGCGAGCATGGGAGCTTCGGGGCACACAACAATGTCCGTCTCCGGCGGTTCCTCGACCAGTTCGGCTTCGCCTACGAGTTCGCCAGTTCGACCGACTATTATCGGCAGGGGCGTTTCGACGGCATGCTGCAAAAGATGCTGGAGACTTATGACGAGGTCATGAGCGTCGTTCTGCCCACGCTGGGCGAAGAGCGACGCCGGACCTACTCGCCGTTTCTTCCCGTCAGCCCCACCACCGGCGAGATTCTTCAGGTTCCGGTCCTGGAACGAAAGCCCGAAACCGGGACCATCGTCTTTCGCGATCCCGATGCCGGGAAAGTGGTCGAGGTGCCGGTGACCGGCGGCAATGTGAAATGCCAATGGAAGGCTGATTGGGCGCTGCGCTGGGCCGCTCTGGGCGTTGACTACGAAATGAGCGGCAAGGATCTGATCGATTCGGTTCGTCTGTCCGGCCGGATTTGCAGGATCCTCGGGCGCGAGCCGCCAAAGGGATTCACTTTCGAACTGTTCCTGGACGCCGACGGGCAGAAGATCTCGAAGTCGCGGGGTAATGGAATCAGCATCGACGAATGGCTGACCTACGCCTCGCCGGAAAGCCTTTCGCTGTTCATGTTTCACAAGCCCAAGGCGGCCAAGCGCCTCCATTTCGACATCATCCCGAAGGCGGTCGATGAATACTTTGCCTTCCTTGACAGGTTCGCAGATCAGGATGACGAGCGCCGGCTTGGCAATCCGGTGTGGCACATCCATCACGGAGATCCGCCGCAGGAGTCGCTGCCGATCACCTTCTCCATGCTCTTGAATCTCGCCAGCGCATCCAACGCCCATGACAGAGATGTGCTGTGGGGTTTCCTGCTGCACCAAGTCGACGGGCTGAGCCGTGAGGATCATGCCAAACTGAACGAACTGGCCGACTACGCGGTGCGCTATTACAAGGATTTTGTCGAGCCGAACAAAATGTTCAAAGAGCCCGACGAGGTCGAGCGCGACGCCTTGGCCGAGCTCGACCGCAAGCTCGCCGGCCTGCCGCCACACCCTGCAGCCGAGGACGTCCAAAGCGCGGTCCTGGACGTCGCCCGCGCCATTCCCCGTTACCAGGACCACAACCGGCGGGGGCCGGACGGCGGGCCCGGCGTATCGGTCGCGTGGTTCTCGACGCTCTATCGGTTGCTGCTTGGCCAGGAGCGCGGTCCGCGCTTCGGATCCTTCGTGGCCATTTACGGCATCGCCGAAACGCGCGCGCTTATCGCCCGTTCCATCGATGGCAGTCTGGCGACCTGATCAACTGCAATCGCGCGGCGGCGTTTCACCGCGCCAGATGCCGATGCCGCCGCAACGCGCAGCGTGTTCGGCCTCGCGGTAGTCGACGGTGGCCAAATCGCCTGCTGCGGACCACCCCTGCTGAAGAAGCCACAAGCCGAGATCGGTCTTGCCGACACGGCACGGAGCAACGATGTCGACCACCTGGGCAGAATGGGGAAAGAAGCACTCGACCGCCCGGCCGCGCAAAAACATGCGAAGCGCATGGCGAGCTGTCCGTCCGCAGGGCCATGGCGATCCATCGGACAAGGCGCAGGAGGCATCGACCCCCGGGGGCGCGACACCGGAGATTCTTATGGTGAGCCCCGCCGTGGCAAACGTGGCGGCGTCGCTGGTCGCTGGAAGAAAGAAGCGATGCCAGCGGGCGCGATCGGCCGCCGGCACAGGCACCGGTTCGCGAATAAGCGGTCCATCGACCACGGGCCCGGGCAGGATACCCGGTGGAGTGACGTCGCGATCGGCAGGTGGAACGATCTCGGCACCTCCCGATTGAGCGCGCGCCACGCCACCTCCTGCAACCGCCAGAACCAGGCAGAGCGCCAGCAAGGAAGCCAGGTTTCGAGGCGTCCCGTTTTGGTGCGGTTGAGAGCCCTGATCACCCATCGGGATACACGAGCCGTTCATATCAATGAGCGGGAACTTAACGACCGGCGATCGCATTAACCGTGTGTTTACCATGTTTGACGAACTCTGTGGCCACCAGGCGCAGCGATTCCTCACCGCAACGGGCGTTAGGGATTCGGGCGTGACAGGCGCCTTGACTCGGGGGCGCTCCTCTGGCGACGAGAGGTCGCGAAATGAAGGCAGGCACAGCGTGGAGCATTCGCGGCGTCGATGACACGACGCGGGAAGCAGCGCTCGAGGCCGCGCGGCGCTCCGGTCTTTCGGTCGCAGAGTGGCTTCGCACGGTTCTGTCCGATGACGGCACAGCATTTGCCTACGATAGCGCCCGAATGGAAGCGGATCGCACCGGTGACGGGATCGCACGGCTCGACCGGCGGCTGAGTGAGATCGAGCGAAGCTCGCGTGACTCCTACGAGTCTCTGGCCGAACAAATCCGGCGATCACGGGGCGCTCATGACGCGCCGGCGCGGGCGACAAGCGTATCGGAGATGGTCGCCGCGTTGGCGCGCGAACTCGAGAATCCGGACGAGCGCGCCCGCGCGCTGGTCGAGGGCAGCGGCGCGTGGCGCCGGGACCGCGACCCCAGCCCGGAGCCCGACTACGCCGCCAAGATCCAGGACCTCGAACGCCAGATCGCCGATATGGGCGAGCGCTTCGATCAGCCCCAACGTCGCGGCCGC
The DNA here is from genome assembly GCA_963663975.2 of uncultured Bauldia sp. GTDB lineage: Bacteria > Pseudomonadota > Alphaproteobacteria > Rhizobiales > Kaistiaceae > JANQRX01. The sequence goes on from CAXXRA010000002.1 coordinate 12,102, forward strand.
AGTACCGAAAACCTGGCCGATGTCAGCGCCTGCTTGAACGCCATGCTGGCCAGGAAACCGCCGGCCCAGGGGGCGAGTGCCGGCGCCATCGATACCGCATTGAAAGGTCTGGAAGATCGGATCGACGCCGCGCGTGCGCGGCTTGGACCAGGCTCGACTTCCGGCGCCGGCGTCGGCAGATCGATGCCAATGGCAGCGCGACGCCCTGCCGATTTCGGGCCACGCCCGGCAGCTCGCATCCACCCCACATCGACCACAAGATATCCCAATCCGACCGACGGTTCGGTCAAAGCAGATCCAACCGCCGCCGTGATCGACGAAATCGCCGAGCGCCAACGCGTTCTCGACAAGCGCTCCGGACCGGAGGTTGGTCGTGTCGGCGAGGCGGTTCTGTCGACGGCCATCGCGGAGCTGAGAGGCGACATTTCCGCGCTCGCCAAACTGATCGGCGAAACAGCCCGCACCGAGGCGGAGGATGAGGGCGCGTATTTCCAACTCGCCCGACGTATCGATTTGCTGGCCGCGGAAGCTCCGCTGGAGCGCAACCAGCTTGAGACCATACGCGCCGAACTCCACAGCATGCTGGAGATGCTGACGCAGACTACCCATCAGGATCGCACGCGACTGGATGCTCTCGGCGAAGAGGTGTCGGCACTCATTCGGGCCGTACAGGGCCAAGACGAGAGCGGGCCATTGGTGCGGCTGGAGCAACAGCTGGCGGAGTTGACCCAATCCGTCGAAGCCAATTTGTCCTCGCTTGCCAGTGCCGACCCGGCCCCCGTGCTGGGCAGGCTGGAATCGCGCATCGAGGCGATAGCCGGTCGCTTGGACGAGGCCATCGCCCATGCATCCACGCCGGCGGCGATGGATGAACTCAAGGCGGAGATTGCCGCCGTCCGGCACGACGTCGGTGCCGGCGCCCGGTCGGACATTGCGAATCTGGAAGGCCAGATGCGCGACTTGGCGAGCCGGGTCGACGAGGCCGCATCGCTCGACACCGATCCTCGGGCGCTCGACGAGTTGGAGGCCCAGATCTCGCAGATTTCAGGGGATCTCGAGCACAGCCGGATCGGCGGCGAGACCCTTGATCGGCTGGAGGACAACCTCGCGGCGATGCAGTCTCACCTGGCTGAGAACGAGCAGCATTCGCTTGAGGCAGCCCGGGCGGCTGCCTTCGACGCGGTGCGCGAGGTGTCCCCGACAACCGGTGACGACGGCCAACGGCAACTTGTCGATGACCTCAAGCTCGACCTGGAAAAACTCAAGCACGCTGCCGGCGATACCGGCCAGATGGACGGCGCCGAACTCAACTCGGTCAACGAGACCGTCTCGCAGGTCCTCGGCCGCCTGACCCGGCTCGAGGCACAGACGCGCGAGGTGGCGGAAGGCGCGCCCGAACCGTCGGTTCCACGCGCGACCCTGCCGGGCGCGGTTGGCGAGGCGTTGCCGGCCGATGAGCGAGGAGATGCCCTGGTTGCTTCAAGCGATGAGGTGTCAGGCTCGCAAGGCGAGAACGAAGATGGTGACCCCCAGAGCCAGGATCCACGCCAGCGCCGGGCAGACTTCATCGCTGCCGCACGCCGCGCCGCCCAGGCCGCCGCTGCCGAAACGCAATCCGCGGCCAAGGTTGGCACCTCCGGCGAGGCCGCCCGGCCCGATGGTCCGTTCAAGCGCATCAGGCGAGCGATCGACGGCCGCAAGCGCACCTTGCTGCTGGCCGCCGCCGCGATCGTCATCGCGATCAGCGCCATGCAGATTTACGGCGATGCCGGCTCGCTCTCCGGCGACAATCTGATCACCGAGACCGGCGCGGCAGAGGGTGCGTCGAAGTTCCAGAGTGTCGCCGCCGGTTCGGCCGTCACACCAATTCCGGGGAGCACCGATTCCGCACTCATCGCGCCTGTCCCCGATCCCAATCACGACGGGACCTTTGCCGTGCCGTTGTCGGCTGGCAATCGATTCATCAAGCAGCCGCCGGACGAGGCGGCGAGGTCTCGGTCCGGGGCGCCACCGGCCGAGCAGGTCGGGGCCGGCACCAACCAGCCGGATCCTGCCATCGGATCGGCGGATCTGGTTGTCGCGGCTCAATCCGGCGATGTAGCCGCGGCATTCGAGATCGCAACGCGATACGCCGACGGCCTGCGGGTCGAGCAGGACATGAAGCTCGCCCGGTTTTGGTACGGGCCCGCGGCGCGTGGCGGCGTTGCCGTCGCCCAGTACCACCTTGGCAGCTTTTATGAACGAGGTCTGGGCGGTCCCAAGGACCTGACCAAAGCCGCCGACTGGTATCAGCGTGCGGCCGATCAGGGCAACATCAACGCAATGCACAATCTGGCAGTGCTGATGAGCGAGGGAGGTGAGCGAGGCCCCAACCACGCCAAGGCGCTGCAATGGTTCACGGCCGCCGCCAATTACGGCGTCGCCGACAGTCAGTACAATCTCGGCGTGATCTATGCCCGTGCCGCCGGCCCCGACCAGGATCTGATCGAATCCTACAAATGGTTCGCGGTCGCGGCTGCGACCGGTGACGGCGACGCGGCAAAACGGCGGGACGAGGTCGCCGAACTTCTGGGCCAGCAGGATCTTGGACGCGCCCGTGCGACGTTTCAGGCCTGGGCCAAAAAGCCGGCATTGGCTGAAGCCAATACCGTCACCAGTAGCTGGAGCCAAACCACGTCGATCAGCGCCGCCGATCGCCAGGCCCTGGTCGGCAAGATCCAGATCCTGCTTGCCGATCGCGGTTTCGACCCCGGCCCCAGCGACGGCCTCGTCGGACCACGAACTCGTCAGGCGGTGCTGGCCTTCCAGCGCCAAAACGGGATCGCGACGACCGGCCGGATCGACCGCAACCTGATTGCCGCACTCTCGGCAGGCAGCTACTGAAGAATTCACCCGTATCGGGGCGCCGACAAGCGCCTCGGTCGTTGACAGTCGGCGCCGAGGGGCGCTTTATCCGTCGCACTCCCACCGGGGGGCGCTCGTGCGCCGCCCAGACATTTCATCGCTCGTGCAGATCTATCTCCCCATTGCCGAACTCTCGGTGAATATGTTCATCATATTCGGTATGGGAGGTGCGGTCGGATTCCTGTCCGGCATGTTTGGCATCGGCGGCGGCTTCCTGCTGACCCCTTTGTTGATCTTCTCGGGCATCCCGCCGGTCGTCTCGGTGGCCACGGTGGCCGCCCAGATTGTCGCCTCGTCGTCGTCGGCTGCGCTCACCTATTGGCGTCGGCGCATGGTCGACATGAAGCTCGCCGGCATCCTGCTGTCAGCCGGTGTGGTCGGATCGGCCGCCGGGGTGTTCGTGTTCAGTGCCCTGCGAAGGCTCGGCCAGCTCGAGCTGGTCGTGTCACTCAGCTATGTCAGCCTCCTGTCCCTGGTCGGTGGGCTGATGCTGACCGAGGCAGTGCGCGCCATCATCAACGCCCGCCGCGGCCGACCGGCGCAGCTTCGCCGACCGGGCCAGCACAACTGGATCCACGGCCTCCCCTTCAAGGTCCGGTTTCGGCGCTCCAAGCTCTACATCAGCCTCATTCCGGTGGTCGTCCTCGGCCTCATCACCGGATTCCTTGGAGCGCTGCTCGGCATTGGCGGCGGCTTCATCGCGGTGCCGGCGATGATCTATCTCCTGCGTGTCCCCACCAACGTGGTCATCGGTACCTCATTGGTTCAGATCGTCGCGACCATGTCCGTGGCCGCCGTCCTGCACGCGTTCACCAACCAGTCCGTGGACCTTGTCCTGGCCCTGATTCTGATGGTCGGCGGCGTCATGGGCGCCCAGTTCGGGGCGCGTGCCGGACAGACGATCAGGGGCGATCAGCTGCGCGCCCTCTTGGCGTTGCTGGTCCTGGGGGTGGGGGTACGCTTTCTGGCCGGCCTGGTGGCGACACCGGGCGAACGCTATTCATTGAACCTGCTGCAGGGAAGCCTGCTGTGAAGCCGAGCTGGCGGATCGCCGTGCTGCTGCTGGCGTCGGCCATTGCGGCCAGCGCCGAGGCAGAGGAACTGACGATCGCGCTGTCGACACAGAAGGTCGAGATCACCTCGAATTTTGCCGGTGGAGAGGTGACGCTGTTCGGCGTCATTGAACCGGGCGTGTTCCAGCCGCGCCGGCCGCGCGGCTACGACATCGCGGTGACGCTGCTCGGCCCGCCAGAGAACGTGGTCGTCCGCCGCAAGGACCGGGTCCTGGGTGTGTGGATCAACCGTGCCTCCAAACCTGTCGGGGCGCCCAGTTTCTATGCGCTTCGTTCGTCAGCGCCGACAGCGGCGATCGCAGAGCAAGACATCCTGAGAGAGTTGGCGCTGGGTCTCGACAATTTCCCCTTTGCCTACCGGGGCAAGGTGATCGTCAAGGACCCGTTGGTGGAAGAGTTCCGAACGGCCTATCTCAGGCTGAAGTCCGAGGCGGGCCTGTTCACCGAGGCGCCCGATGTCGCCTTCATCGGCGAGTTGATTTTTCGAACGACAATTTCGCTCCCGGCCAACATACCGGTGGGGCGCTACACGGCGACGGTCCACCTGTTCTCGGGCGGCGCGCACCTAGCCGACGCGCAGGAATCGCTGAGCGTTGCCAGAATCGGAGCCGAGCGCCTGATGTTCGATTTCTCGCGCAACCAGTCGCTGATCTACGGACTGATCGCCGTTGGCCTGGCCCTGTTCGTTGGTTGGCTGGGCGGCGTGATCTTCCGCCGCGACTAGATGTGAATTTTCAGGACGTTGTCCATTCGGTCCTGTCGAGAGAAGCTGATGTCAGCCAACGTCAGTGATTCTCCGGAGGACCGAATGGACGTTCACCAGAATGCCCATCTTACGCCGAAAGGTCGAGAGGCCATGGTTCGCGCCGTCATGGATGAGGCCATGACGAAGGCTCAGGCCGCACGCCGTTTCAAGACAACGGCCAAGACCGTCGCCAAGTGGTTGGGCCGGTTTCGCGCGGAGGGCATTGCCGGGCTTGCCGACCGGTCCTCCAGGCCCCATTCCTCGCCAAGCCAAACGCCTTGGGCCACCGGCGAAGCGGTCGAGGTCTTGCGCCGGGCTCGTTGCACGCAGGACCACATCGCCCAGGAACTCGGCCTCAGCCGGGCGACCGTCAGCCGTATTCTCAAGCGGCGTGGCCTCAGCCTGTTGTCCGCCCTCGAGCCCAACCAGCCACGCCCGCGCTATGAGCGCGAAACGCCAGGCGAAATCATCCATATGGACATCAAGAAGCTCGGTCGCTTCAATCGTGTCGGCCATCGCATCACCGGCGATCGCAGGCGCCAGAGCAACCAGCGCCATAACGGCACCGCGCCCGGTTGGGAGTATGTCCACGTCGCCATCGACGACCATTCCCGCATCGGCTTTGCCGACATCTTCCCGAACGAGAAAAAGGAAAGCGCCGTGGCCTTCCTCGAAGCCGCCGTAACCTACTTTGCCACCCTCGGCGTTACCATCACCCGCGTCATGACCGACAATGGATCATGCTACAGATCCAAGGCCTTCCGCGATGCCTGCCGAAGGCTCACCATCAAGCATATCCGCACCAAACCCTACACGCCTCAGACCAACGGCAAGGCCGAACGCTTCATCCAGACAATGTTGCGAGAATGGGCCTACGCAACCGAATTCCACAACTCAGACCAGCGAAAAGCAGATCTGCCGAAATGGCAGCACCGCTACAACTGGCATCGACCCCATGCCAGCCTCAATCGACAAACACCAATCAGCCGACTCGGCCTGAACCGGGACAACCTGTTGAAGCTTCACAACTAGAGCCCTTTCAGCCCCGCAGGCCGAGGGCGCGCCGGCCGACCGGATAGACCTGCCCGTCGCCGAGCATGAAGGCGCGCAGACCGGCGCCATCGAACAGGCCGGCAAACGCTTGATCGCGGATATCGAGACCGCCGGTGTAGGCACCGAAGGCCGGCAGGATCAGGCGGTGCCCGTCCCCGACGAAACAACGCCGGCGCACCGACTTGCCGCGTCCGAATACCCGCGCCGACGGGTGGAGATGACCCGCAACCTCGCCATCCGGCGATGCCTGGCCGGGCTCGTGGCGGAAGGTGATCCGACCGATCGACAGTTCCACCATGGGCTCGCCGGTCAGACCAACCGGACCACAGGGGTCGTGGTTGCCGGCGATCCAGATCCACTGCCGTTCAACCTGGAGGGTGGCAAGTGAAAGACGGTCGCGGGGGGACAGACGCTCAGCACCGCCATCGTCGTGGAAGCTGTCACCCAGGGCCACGACGGTGCGTGGACGCAGTCGTTCGATGACGCCGGCCAGACGCTGCAGGGTCGCGCCGGTGTCGTAGGGAGGCACAAACTGGCCGCGGCGGGCGAAGGCCGAACCCTTCTCCAGATGAAGATCGGCGACCGCCAGCAGGCGCTCATCGGCCCACCATAAGACGCCTTCGCAGAACGCCTCGAAGACGACGCCGAAGACACCGACCAGCGCCGGCTCGGAGCCCGCCCCGCGCTTGGCAAGCGCCTCAGCCATCGCCCATGGCCTCCCTGACGAGATCGTCGGCCGCCTCGCGCAAGACGTGCTCCTCTGCGTCGCCAGCGACCGCTTCCTTGCCGATTTCCAGCATCACCGGCACCGCCAGCGGTGATATGCGGTCGAGCCGGCTGTGAATGATTCGACCCTTGATTCGGGCCAGCATATCGCCCAGCCGGGCGATGTCGAGAAGGCCCGAGGATGCATCGGCCCAGGTCGCCTGCATCAGGATGTGGTCGGGTTCGTGGCTGCGCAGGACGTCGTAGATCAGATCCGACGACATGGTGACCTGGCGGCCCGTCTTCTCCTTTCCCGGATGGCGCTTCTCGATCAGCCCGGCGATCAGCGCGCAATTGCGGAACATCCGTTTGAGCAGGTAGCTCTCGGCCATCCAGGCATCGAGATCGTCGCCCAGCATGTCCTCGTCGAAAAGCTCCGCCAGGCTTGGCCGCTTGCCGGCAAACGCGGCTCCAAGATCGCCGAGCCCCCACACCGCGATCGAGTAGTCGGTGGCCACGAAACCGGTCGGCCGCAACTTCGCCCGCTCGAGCCGGCGGGTCAGCAACATGCCCAACGTCTGGTGGGCGAGCCGACCCTCGAACGGGTAGGCGACCAGGTAAAACCGGGTGCCGCGCGGAAAGGTCTCGACCAGAAGCTGACCGACCCGTGGCAGCACCGACTGCCGTCGCTGGACGCGCAGCCAGTCCGATACCTGCCGCGGCAGGTTCCGCCATTTGCCGGGATCGGCCAGGATCGAGCGGACCCCGGCCGCCAGATAGGTCGAGAGCGGAAATTTGCCGCCGGCGTAGAGGGGAATCTTGGGGGTGGTGTCCTGGGTGCGGGTGGCGATGACTTCGTTCTCGTGGATGCCTTCGAAACGCAAGACGAATCCGGCGAACAGAAACGTCTCTCCGGGTGACAGCGTCTCGATGAAGTACTCCTCGATTTTCCCCAGCACCCGCCCTCCCCGACCGGAGAAGCCGGCGCCGCGATTGCGCGACACTCTGACATTGAGCAGCGGCGCCTCGATGATGGTGCCGACATTGAGGCGGTATTGCTGGGCGAAGCGCGGGTGGCTGATGCGCCACAGACCGTCCTTGCCGCGGCGGATTTTGGCGTAGCGCTCATAGGTCTTCAGCGCGTAGCCGCCGGTCGCCACGAACGCGACCGCGCGCTCGAAGGTGGTGCAGTCGAGATTTCGGTACGGGAAGGCGGACGTTACCTCGCCATAAAGCCGGTCGTCGTCGAACGGTGCGGCGCAGGCCATGCCGAGAATGTTCTGCGCCAGCACGTCCAGTGCGCCGTCGCGGATCGGCGGCGAGTCCTGGGCGCCGAGATAGTTGGCCTCCAGCGCCGAGCGGCACTCCAGCACCTCGAACCGGTTGGCGGGAACCAGAACGGCCCGGGACGGTTCGTCGAGGCGATGGTTGGCGCGCCCGATCCGCTGCGCCAGCCGGCTGGCGCCCTTCGGCGCTCCGATGTGGATCACCAGATCGACGTCGCCCCAGTCGATCCCCAGATCAAGCGTCGAGGTGCAGACGACCGCGCGCAACCGGCCCTGGGTCATGGCCGCCTCGACCTTGCGCCGTTGGCTGGCGTCGAGCGAACCGTGATGAAGGGCGATCGGCAGATCGTCGCGGTTGGTCCGCCACAATTCCTGGAAGATTGAGTTCGGCCTGGCTGCGGGTGTTGACGAACAGCAGCGCCATACGATGCCTGGCCACGATGTCGTAAATGTCCGACAGGGCGTAGCGGGCCGAATGCCCCGCCCACGGCACCCGCTCGTCGGAGTCCAGAATGGTGATGTCGGGCTTGGCGCCGCCGTCCACGGTGATGAGGCTGGCGAGCCGGCGGCGGGTCCCGCTCTGCGGCATCAACCAGCCGCGCAACGCGTCCGGATCGGCCACTGTCGCCGACAGGCCGACCGTTTTGAGCCCGGGCGCCAGCGTCCTCAGCCGCGCCAGACCCAGCGACAACAGATCGCCGCGCTTGTTGGTCACCAGCGCGTGCAGTTCGTCGAAGACGACGGTGTCGAGATCGGCGAAGAAACGGTCGGCGTCGGGCGCCGACACCAGCAGCGCGACCTGCTCGGGTGTCGTCATGAGAATGTCCGGCGGATTGAGCTTCTGGCGCCGCCGCTTGTGCACCGAGGTGTCGCCGGTACGGGTTTCCAGCTTCACCGGAAGCCCCATCTCGGCCACCGGGCGCTCGAGATTGCGCGTGATGTCGACCGCCAGCGCCTTCAGCGGGGAGACATAGAGGGTATGGATCCCGTAACCGCCGACCGGGGCTTTCTTCGGCCGGTGATGCAAGGAGACCAGCGTCGGCAGGAATCCCGCCAGCGTCTTGCCGGCGCCGGTGGGGGCGATCAGCAGCGTCGATCGTCCGGCGGCCGCCCTGGCCAGAAGTTCGATCTGGTGGGGCCGCGGGCTCCAGCCGCGCGCGGCGAACCACGCCGTAAACGGCGCCGGCAGGATCGCCTGCGGCGATTCGATGTCGGCCAAAGCGGTCACGGCCACAGAGGTAACGCGACCGTCGCCGGCGGTCCATCTCGAACGGTGGCAGCTGCGGCGCCGGGGCGCGGTGGGCGAAGCGCCGGCCAGCACCTATGTTGACCACGCCATGCGCCCGCACGATCTCCTGATCCCGACGCCGGCGGGCCTCTATTGCCCGCCCGGCGATTTCCACATCGATCCGGTGCGCTCGGTCGACCGCGCGCTGATTACCCATGGCCACGCCGATCACGCGCGCCCCGGTCACGGTTCGGTGCTGGCGACGGCCGAGACGTTGAAGATCATGGCGGTGCGCTATGGCGATGGCTTTGCCGGCGCCAGGGAGGCGGTCGAACTCGGTTCGCCGATCCGGTTCGGGCCGGTCACCGTGAGCTTCCATCCGGCCGGCCATGTGCTCGGCTCGGCCCAGATCCTGGTCGAACATCGGGGCCTGCGCATCGTTGCCTCGGGCGACTACAAACGACGCGCCGACCCGACCTGCCTGCCGTTCGTGCCAGTGCCCTGCGACATCTTCATCACCGAGGCGACCTTCGCCCTGCCGGTCTTTCGCCATCCCGACCCGCAAGCCGAGATCGCCAAACTGATGGCGTCGATCAAACGCAATCCCGATCGCGCCCATCTGGTCGGCGCCTATGCGCTGGGCAAGGCGCAGCGGGTTATCCGGATGGTGCGTGATGCCGGCTACGATCGGCCGATCTACATCCACGGTGCGCTGGACAAACTCTGCACGCTCTACCAGCAGGAAGGCGTGGCACTCGGCCCGCTTCTGCCGGCGACCGAGGAAAGCCGGTCGGGCGAGGATTTTGCCGGAGCCCTGGTCGTCTGCCCGCCGGGAGCGACCCAGGAGCGCTGGGCGCGCCGTTTTCCCGATCCGATTGTCTGTTTCGCCTCCGGCTGGATGCGGATTCGCCAGCGGGCCAAGCAGTCGGGCGTCGAATTGCCGCTGATCCTGTCCGACCATGCCGACTGGGACGAATTGACCGAAACCATCACCGAACTGGCACCCTCGCAGGTGTGGGTCACCCATGGCCGCGAGGAGGCCCTGGTGCGGTGGTGCGATCTGAACGGCATCACCGCCCGGCCGCTGCACATGGTGGGCTATGAGGACGAGGCCGAATGATCCGCTTTGCCGGGCTGTTGGAGAGCCTCGTGCTGACCCCGCAGCGGAACGCCAAAATACGGCTGATGGCCGATTATTTTGCCGCCACGGATGACCCCTCGCGCGGCTACGCCCTGGCCGCCCTTACCGGCTCGCTCGACATAAAGAGCGTCAAGCCCGCCATGTTGCGGGAACTGGTGCGCGAACGCGTCGACGGTGAACTGTTCGCCTATTCGTACGATTATGTCGGCGACCTGGCCGAGACCATCTCGCTGATCTGGCCGGCCCGTCCGGGCAAAGCCGGCTCGCCCGACCTGGCCGAACTGGTCGAAAGCCTGCAGCGCGCGACGCGCAGCGACGGACCACGCATCATCGAACGCTGGCTCGACGCCCTAGACACCACCGGCCGCTGGGCGCTGATCAAGCTGGTCGTCGGGGGCTTGCGCATCGGCGTCTCGGCCCGACTCGCCAAGCAGGCGCTGGCCAAATTCGGCGACGCCGAGATCGCCGAAATCGAAGAGATATGGCACGGCGTCGAACCGCCCTACACCTCGCTGTTCGCCTGGCTCGAAGGCAACGGTCCGCGTCCGCAATCGGCGCTCCGGGCGCCCTTCCGGCCGGTCATGCTGTCCCATCCGATCGCCAAGGCAGAGCTCGCGGCGATCACCCCCGAAGCCTGGCTGGCGGAGTGGAAATGGGATGGCATTCGCGTCCAGGCGGTACGGGATCAGGAGGTCGCCCGGCTCTACACGAGGACCGGCGAGGATGTGTCGGCCGCTTTTCCCGATCTGGTCGAGGGCCTCGATGTCGACGGCGCAATCGACGGCGAGTTGCTGGTCGGCCGCCCCACCGCGGACGGCTTCGCGCTGGGTTCGTTCGCCGATCTACAGCAGCGCCTGAACCGCAAGACGGTGTCGCGCAAACTGATGGACTCCCATCTGGCGATGCTACGCGCCTATGACTGTCTGTTCGACGGCGGTCAGGACATCCGCGCCTTGCCGCTCACCGCCCACCGTCGGCGGCTCGAAGCGCTGGTCGGCCGGTCGCTGGCGGGACGTATCGACCTGTCGCCGGTGCTGACTTTCGCCACCATCGACGAGCTGGCGGCGATGCGCGCCGATCCGCCCGACCCGCTGATCGAAGGGCTGATGCTGAAACGGCGTGACTCGGTCTACCAGGCCGGGCGGCCGAAGGGACCGTGGTTGAAGTGGAAGCGCGATCCCCATCTCGTCGATGCGGTGCTGATGTACGCCCAGCGCGGCCACGGCAAGCGCTCCTCCTATTATTCGGACTACACATTCGGCGTCTGGCGCGATGATGGCCAGGGCGAGGAACTGGTGCCGGTGGGCAAGGCCTATTTCGGCTTCACCGACCAAGAGCTCGGCGAGATCGACCGCTTCGTGCGCAACAACACGACCAACCGGTTCGGCCCGGTCCGCGAAGTGGTGCACGAGCCCGACAAGGGGCTGGTGCTGGAGGTGGCGTTCGAATCGCTCAACCGGTCGAGCCGTCACAAATCCGGGGTGGCGATGCGCTTTCCCCGCATTTCGCGCCTGCGCTGGGACAAGCCGCCGGGCGAAGCCGACCGGCTGGAGACGCTGGTCGACCTGATCCGCGAGTGAACGCGAAACGGTCCGCTACGGGACTGCGCGACGCTGCCAGCGATAGCGAACATCGGGCATGCGCTCTTCATTGCCTTCACCATCGGTGAATCTGATCGGTCGGAAGCCGCGCGCTGCATAGAACCGCCGGGCTTGCTTATTCGCCTGGAAGCACCACAGTTCGAGCACGCCATCGGCGGCGTCCTTGGCCACCTCCAGCAGCAGCGAGCCGGCACCCTTGCCGATAAAATCCGGATGGGTGTGGAGGAAACGAATCTCTTCTTTGTCGACGGCGAGAAAGGCGACGATGGTATTGCCGACAACGGCAACCGTGACCTCGCATTCCTTGAGGATGACGTCGGCAATAAAGCGGCGGTCCTCCTCGACGGAGTGGAGCCCGGGCAGAAACGTCAGCAGGCGGAGCGAGGCGGAGAAGACGTTGGCGATCGCGTCGGCGTCGGCGGCATCGGCGCGACGAAGGGTCAGGGCCATGGGGCACCCATTTGGTCATCGGCCGACATATGCAGGTCGCCGCTCGTCATGCCCGATGACACCAAACTCGTCGACATGGATATCACCTGGATGCGAAATGACGGACGACTGCGAACCTTGCACCTCATGACAGCATGTGGCTCGGGCCCGATCGAACGGAAACGCCTTTGCCCGAATCGACCATCTGTTTTGGTTCATCACCGATTGGTCATTGAGGTTTGATGACCCGTCAAACAGACCGTCCATTATCGAAAACTTACCCGGATTGAGCGGCCAAAGCGTAGGGATTCCCTGGACTTCCACAATCCTACGCTTGCCGGCCGCAAGCATGGGCTGGTTGATCACGCCCTTGCAAACGCCATGGCGGCCGCTCTTGCGGCGTAACGCATTTTCCTCCCGAGGGACATCAGCGCAGAGGCCGCAAACCAGCGGCGGCGCATCAAGCCGTTTCACCAACGGCCTCACCGCGCTCTCAAAAAACTTGGAGTACTTTCATATGACAACTCTCGCAGTGGATACATCGAAGTTCCCGGTTGCGGAACGGAGGATGCTGAAGATCATCCCGATGATGATCGCCATGGTCGCGATGATCATGATGCTCGGCGTGTTCGTTGCGGCCACCGGCGTGGTCATGCAGGCCAAGGTCCCCGTGGTCGAAGCCCAATTCCATGGCTTGCTGGACAGCTACTACGCCAACAGCAAAGAGGTTCGCGACTCGGCGGCCAGTGAATCGCAACTGAACCGGGATCTGGCCGAGATCAACAAATTCCCGTCGCGGCTGCTCGAACTGAAGCTGGTCGGTATCGGCCGCATCCTGTCAGGCATCTTCCTCGTCCTGTTCGGAATCCTGGGCGCGCTCGTCATGATGCCGTTCCGGGTTCGCAAGGTCCTGCGTCAATTACAGCAGCAGGCCTAGTCCGACGCTGACACATGACACGATTTCGGAAGGGCCCCTGCAATTGGGGGCCTTTTCCGAATTTTGGAAACTCAAACGCAGGGCTGGACCAATGACCGTCCTCAGCGGTGAAATCATCAGCAATGGCGGCGCATTTACGCTCGATTGCCTGGTGCGCGACGTTACTGCCCAAGGCTGCCAGTTGGTCATGTCGAACACGCTCGCAGTGCCATGCCGCTTCATGCTGCGGATCAAGCAGGACGGCCGACAATTTCTGGCAAAAATCAGTCGCCGCGACGACAAATCGGTGTGCGTACGATTCGCCGACACCGGCAACGTCTTGAGGCGTGCGGCGTAGAACGCCGATCCCCCATCGCCCCAGCCAGACGACGCTGAGCCCTGCGGCCGCGGGCGGATAAGTAGCCTTGCCTCATCGAGCCGCTCACCTGGCTACCAACAGGCGTTTTCTCGTGCGTCATCAAGCTCCGTCTGTCTTCCGGCTTTTGTTGTCACCGGGCGCAAAGACCAGCGCCTTACGAGTGCGCATTCTCCCTGACCCAAATTCGAAGCCGACCGACCTCTTCAAATCCGCTTTTCAACATCGCGTCCAGGGCAGCACCATGATCGTACCCGACAACCGGTTTGCCCTGTCCGAACTCGGCGGCAAGCATTGCGGTCGCTTGGAACAGAGAGCTGTCCGCCGCCTCGCCAAATACATTCGACAAACCGACGCAGTCGCTGGAGAGGTTGGCAATACATCCAGATTCAAACGTAGCGCCGTCGCGAAGACCGAAGAAGGCGATTTCCGAAAACCGAAGCATGGTGTCAGGAAACATATGACGTTCCGTCGGCGATCCGAGACGCTTCCAACTCTCTTCCCACTCGGCAAGTGCTTCCGGGGTTCTGATGCGTTCCCAGCCGGGCATGGGCGTCCCCGAGACGGCCATCGGCGCGGCCCACAGCCAGGTTGCTTCCAACAAAATTCGCTAGCCTGAGCCCGCCAGATGTAAGCGGCAGAAGCCATCTTTCACACCAAACTTTCCACCAAACTGCCGCGCCAGCTTGTTCAACTCAGCGCGCTGCCGAGATGTGTCTTCGGGGGTCAGCGTCGTCATGTTGGCATAATAGGGCGGGGCATCATCCAGTCCCAGGAACGCGTGCGGTTCCCGCCTGTAACGCAGGCCATGGGCGACAAAAACCGCCTGATAAAGATCCGCGTTGTGTCCGGCGTCGGCGCCCCTGGGACCGAATGGGATGATTGAATAAGAGAGTGTTTCAGGCTCATCATAACCCGAGAGGGATTAACGATGAGACGGAATACCATTCGCCAGAAAGCATCGGCCGAGAAGGTCGTGAAGGACATCCGCCGGGCGACACGCCGGCATTATGGCGCTGAAGAGAAGATCCGGATTGTTCTGGAAGGGCTGCGCGGCGAGGACAGCATCGCCGAACTGTGTCGCCGTGAGGGGATCAACCAGAACCTCTATTACCGTTGGTCGAAGGACTTCCTGGAGGCCGGCAAGAAACGGCTGGCGGGGGACACGGCCCGTGAGGCGACCTCCGACGAGGTCAAGCAGCTTCGCAGTGAAGCTCTGGCCTTGAAGGAGGCGGTGGCCGATCTGACGCTGGACAACCGTCTGCTCAAAAAAAGCATGATCGCGGATGGGGACGACGAGGCATGAGGTATCCACCATCAGAGAAGCTGGAGATCATCCGGCTGGTTGAGCTGTCCCATCTGCCGGCCAGGCGTACGCTGGCGCAGTTGGGCATCCCCCGCACCTCGTTTTATCGCTGGTACGATCGCTATCTGACCGGCGGACCGGAAGCCCTGGAGGACCGCCGCTCGCGGCCTGGTCGGGTCTGGAACCGCATCCCCGATGAGGTGCGAGGCCAGATTGTGCAGCTGGCGCTGAAGGAGACCGATCTGTCGCCGCGAGAATTGGCCGTGCGGTTCACCGATACTGAGGGCTACTTTGTATCGGAATCCTCGGTTTATCGCCTGCTCAAGGCCCACGATCTGATCACCAGCCCGGCTTCTGACCGGCGGACCGGAAGCCCTGGAGGACCGCCGCTCGCGGCCTGGTCGGGTCTGGAACCGCATCCCCGATGAGGTGCGAGGCCAGATTGTGCAGCTGGCGCTGAAGGAGACCGATCTGTCGCCGCGAGAATTGGCCGTGCGGTTCACCGATACTGAGGGCTACTTTGTATCGGAATCCTCGGTTTATCGCCTGCTCAAGGCCCACGATCTGATCACCAGCCCGGCTTTTATCGTCGTGAAAGCGGCCGACGAGTTCAAAAACAAGACCACCGCGCCGAACCAGCTCTGGCAGACCGACTTCACTTACCTCAAGGTCATCGGCTGGGGCTGGTTTTACCTCTCCACCGTGCTGGACGACTTCTCCCGCTACATCATTGCCTGGAAGCTGTGCACGACGATGAAGGCCGAGGACGTCACCGATACGCTGGAACTGGCGCTCAAGGCGTCAGGTTGCGATCGGGCAACCGTCGTTCACAAGCCACGGCTCCTGTCCGACAACGGCTCCAGCTACATCGCCGGCGATCTGGCCGAATGGCTCGACGACCGCGACATGGAGCACATTCGCGGCGCCCCCTATCATCCGCAGACCCAGGGCAAGATCGAGCGCTGGCATCACACGTTGAAGAACCGCATCCTGTTGGAGAACTACTATCTGCCTGGCGATCTTGAAGCGCAGATCGAAGCCTTTGTCGGCCACTACAACCACCACCGCTACCACGAGAGCCTCGGCAATCTCACGCCGGCCGACGTCTACTTCGGGCGCGGCCCAACCATCCTGCTGAAAAGAGAAAGGATCAAACGGCAGACCATCGAACACCGGCGCTTGCAATACCGCAAAACCGCCGCGTAGCATGATCAACCAGATGGCCAGAAGCACCTCTTAAGTCAGGTCCCCATTTGGTTCCAAATTACCTGACCACGGACATCACGGACTATATGGCAAGGATATCGGCCTCGCCTCGGGCGATGTCCCTATCTCTGTTGAAATTCGTGGGGCAGGCGTCGCTGGTTGATGATGCTATGCTGCCTTCATGATGGTTTCAATGGCACTGTCGGCGTGAGCCTTTCTCAAGTGCTCCTGGAGAGCGTTTCGGAGTATGGGCAGCTGACGATAGGCCTTGAGGCGACGGAAGGTCTTCTGGGCCTCCAGCAAGCCGGCGGCGGTCCATCTGAGCGCCATCTCGGCGTTCCTCCAGCGTTTGACGTTGCGGGTGACCTGACGCACCGTGCCGAGCGCGTTCTCGATGATGTTGGTGCAGGCAAGCGAGCGCCGGAGTTCGTGCGGCAGGCCGAGGCGGATGATGGTGAGGATCTCGTCCAGCCCCTCCAGGATGCTGCCCGAGACGCCCGGTTCCTCATGCTCCAGACGCCGGGCCAGGTTGCGCAAGAGCCGCTCGGCCTTGTTTGCGTCGTCCTGGTCCCAGGCCTGACGGAGCGCCTTCTTGACGCTCGCGTGCAAATGTTGGGGCAGGCGCTCGATGATGTTACGGCCCTTGTGGACCTGGCAGCGCTGGATGGCGGCGGCCACACCGAAGGTGTTTCGGATCGCTTTGCTGAGCGCCTTCGCGCCATCGACGATGAACAGCCGGGGCAGTGTCGGATCGAGCCCCCTGGCGAGGAGATTGTCGATCAAGGCCTGGACGACGACAGTGTTCTCCGTCGCCCCCTCGACCACGGCCAGGACATGCTTGTCGCCGTTGCCATCGACGCCGATCGCCGCCATCAGGACATGATCGCCGACATGCAGACCGTCGATCTGGATGACTAGCAGGTCGAGTTCCGAGAAATCCGAGGCGAGCCAGGCCTTCATCTTCTTGCGTGACAGCGCCACAAAGCGCCGGGAAACGGCCGACTTCGAGGTGCCGTCGCCACGCGCTTTCGCCAGGTCGCCCTCGGGCAGACGGACCGCGCGGTGGTACTTGCGGGTCGACACGTTCAGGACCATCAGGTTGAGCGCCCACTCGAGCAACAGGTTGCCATCGCGTAGCGCCTGCCAACTCTCCAAGCTCACCTCTTTGCCCGCCCGGTCACGAACCCGTGGCCGGGCCACCTTCACTTTGCCGCCGTGGTAGCCGATCTCGCTATGTGTCCTGCCCCAGCGATAACCTCGACGGTCCCCATGGCGGCGATGTCGGGCCCCGCACACGGTCGTGGCGTCCTCCTCCATCATCTCGGCCAAGGCCTCGACCCCGGCCAGAAGACAAAACCGATCCACGCTGAGATGGACTGCGTCCATCGCGTCCGCCAGCGGCGGCATAGGAATCGAGGGGGCAAGGGCTTTCGGGCGGCTGGAACTACGGATATTATTTCCCATGGTGTCGTTCTCCCTTTTGGGTTTGCAGCACCCGGAGCCTAACGGCTCCAGGAGAGCGACACCTACCTCAACTTTTCAACATCGACCGGGACATCCCCCGGCCTCGTGACCGGCTCCGCGGACAACCATCCGCCGTTCCAATTCGCCGAAACCGAAATCCGCAACCACGTAGATCCGTTGGCCATCTCCAATCGAGCCCGCGTCCTGCGCTCCAGGGAACTGCGCCGCCTGTTCATCGCCGCCGTCGCCTGGATCGTCAACGCGGTCGCCCGCTGGAACACGCGCCACGCACAGCGCCGGCGCATCAGCGAAACGCGCCGGCTCCTCAGCGACCTGCCGGATCATCTATTGCGCGATATCGGCCTCCGGCGCGACCAGATAGACGCCATGGTTTCCGGAAGCCTCAAGCGGGGAACATCGAAGTTGGAAACGGCCACGGCAGCGGTCAGTATTATGGGCGACCGAGCGTCGCCTAGGAAGCGCGCGGATACGGATGCGGAGAGGCCGCTTGCCGCATGACCTGTTCCTTCGCGACTGTTGTTTAAAGCGTAGCCAACGACATTGCCAAACCGGGATATCAGACAATAACTGTTGTGGGTACAATTTCAGTGATCTGTAACTGTTATTTTTAGCCTCAGCTAATTAGAACTATGCCGTCAATAGGAATTCGTGGGAGTTACGGCGGTGCCAACCGCCGGCGAGTCAGCATGACGAGCTATCAGTTCTATACGGTGGATGTCTTCACAGACCAGGTTTTCGGCGGCAATCAGCTCGCAGTCTTTCCGAAGGCCGAGGGCCTGACGGATCAGCAAATGCAGACGATCGCGCGGGAGCTGAATCTCTCTGAAACGACCTTTGTGTTCCCGCCGGAAGACCCGAACAACACTCGCAAGGTAAGGATCTTCACGCCGGGAGCCGAATTGCCGTTTGCCGGACATCCAACCCTTGGGACGGCTCATGTGCTGCTTGCCGCCGGTGAACTCGCCTCAAATGGCGCGGTGACCGAGATCGTCTTTGAGGAAGGGGTCGGCCCGATTCCGGTGTCGATATCGAAGCGGGATTCGACCCGAACCTTTGCCCAGTTATCGGCAGCTCAGATGCCGGTCTTTGGGCCGCCGCCGCGCGCGCGGAAAGACCTGGCCGCCATTCTTTCGATTTCACCTGAAGACATTCGGGCCCACGAACCGGTTGAAGCCGTCTCTTGTGGCGTGCCTTACCTCTTTCTGCCATTGCGCCCCGCAACGCAATCTTCAGTAGCCCGAGAACCAGACCGGGTTGTGCCTCGTTCCCCCAGGCATAAAGGGAGTAGACGCAAAATGTCCGGTGATAGCCTCGAAGCAAAGCCGGCCTAACCTCCAAGTGGTCAAACATCAGTGAACCGGAAGCAAAAATCCACGTTGAACTTGGCTTGCTCATCGATCACGCAAAAATCATGACTGCTCCGCCTCCTACGCTGCAGCGGTGCGGGCGGTCAGAGTGACAGGCGTTTCAGACGTGT
Source organism: uncultured Bauldia sp. (assembly GCA_963663975.2). GTDB lineage: Bacteria > Pseudomonadota > Alphaproteobacteria > Rhizobiales > Kaistiaceae > JANQRX01. The sequence goes on from CAXXRA010000002.1 coordinate 31,033, forward strand.
CAATATATGGTCGATTTCGCTTTCGGTTGTGCTGCGGCCGAGGCTGAACCGGATTGCGCCCATGCCGACCTCTGGGGGCACGCCCATCGCTTTGAGAACGGGCGACAATTCTATCCTGTCAGCGTGGCAGGCCGCGCCCGTCGACGCCGCGACCACGTCGAGTCCGGCTAGGATATCCGCGCCGACGCGTCCGACAAAGGATACGTCCGCGCCGACGCGTCCGACAAAGGATACGTTGAGCGTATTCGGCAGACGATGCATCGCGTGACCGTTGAGGACGACCCGGTCGCCGAACATGTCCCTCAAACGCTGCCAGAATGAGTCACGCAGGGCCCGCATCTCGGCAAGGCCGGTCCACGCCTCGCTGATGGCGCAGGCCTTGCCCAGCGCCGTGGTCAGCAACGCACTCTCAGTTCCGGCGCGCTGCCCTCTCTCGTGGCCCGCGCCATGGATAAAGGGTTCGATGTCGACGCCACGACGGACGTAGAGCGCACCGATTCCTTTGGGCGCGTAGAGCTTGTGGCCGGCGATCGTGAGCAGATCGACGCCCAGATCGTCGACCTTTGTGGCAATCTTGCCGACGGATTGCGCCGCGTCGGTATGGAGTAGGACACCGCGTTCCTTCGCGATCCGCGCGACCTCGGCGATGGGCTGGATCGAACCCACCTCGTTGTTGGCATGCATGATGCTGATGAGGATGGTCTCGCTGGAGATGAACCGGGCCACGTCGTCGGGGTCGATCAATCCGCTACCATCAACTGGCAAGATGGTGATCTTGGCGCCGAGGCGCTCCAGGAACGCGCACGGCTCGATGATCGCCGGGTGTTCAACCGCGGTTGTGATGATGTGCCCGCCTCGGCCGCCGCGGGCGAAAAATGCGCCCTTGAGCGCGTGGTTGTTGGCCTCGCTGCCACCACTGGTAAACACGATCTGATCCGGTTCGCAGCCGAGCAGCGAAGCCACCTGGGCGCGTGCCGACTCGACCGCCGCCCGCGCTGGCATTCCGGCCCAATGCAGGCTGGACGGATTACCGAAGTCTTCGGTGAGATGGGGCCGCATCGCCTCGGCGACCTCGGGCGCGATCGGCGTGCTGGCGTTGTAGTCGAGGTAGATGCGGTTCATGGACATGTCTTCCAATCCCTGTAGAAGTCCGTCGTCGAATGTCGGCGAAGTGCCGATTGCAGAAGTCCAGTCAATTGTGAAGGGATCGAGACGCTCAAAAATACCCTTTGTAAGTTAGAAAAGCTCCGACAAGCACCCACACCGCGCCGGAAATCCGGATCAAGGCCGGGTATTCCATCATCGCGCCGCCTATCGATCTCACCGCCGAAGGCAACGCCATTCGGACGGCTCCGCCGACGATCATCGCCCAGCCGAATGTCTGGTTCCGGTGGTGAACCGGTCGTGGTTATGTCGGGCAATGTCGTGCATGGAGGCCCAACGCTTAAATCCAGCGACGAACCTCGGCCATGTAGGCCCTGTATTCGTCACCGAACTTACGCTCCAAATATGCTTCTTCACGCAGGATCACGGCGTAGTGGGTAATGAGAACTGCCACGACACCAAGCCCAAAGATCCAAACGCTGTCGACGACGATGCCGAAACCGAAATACAGCATGGAGAGCGAAACGTAGGCGGGATTGCGTGAATACCGCAAAGGCCCGGACCTGATGAGGGCCGATGACGGCGAATTGGGGCTGAAGCTGGTCTTGGCTCGAAAGAACTCGCGTAGCACCGCCGCCAAAAGGACGCCGCTGAGGGCAATGACAATGCCCCCGACCCAATATTGGGCCGGAACGGGCAACACCGGATTAGGCCATAGCCAATCGAGCCCCAGCCCGATCAGCAGGGCACACCCGTAGATCAGCGGTGGTGGAATGACACCTTGGGTGCGTTTTCCTTCAAGTGACGTCGTGTGCTCAGACATCGGAATGATCGCCTTCTTGAGATGTTAGAGTTGCTCACATATGTTAGAGATGCTAACTTGTCAACACTGCCTACATGGCAGCCGCAAAAAGAGGATCACCGCCATAGCCCGCAAATCGCCTGTCCTGAGAAAAACCGCGTATCACCACGGCGACCTTCGGGCGCAGTTGGTGAATGCCGTGCGCATGCTGGTTGAGGAGAAGGGACCGGACCGGTTTTCGGTGTCGGAGGCCTGCCGTGCCGCGGGCGTCAGTACCGCTGCGCCATATCGGCACTTCCGGGACAAGCAGGAGATGTTGCTGGCGGTTGCGATCGAGGGCATGCAGCGTCTGGCGGGCCGGATGCGAGCTTCAGCCAAGCGACATCCAACCGGTTCGACCGCCCGTATCGCTGCAACGGGGCACGCCTACGTCCGGTTTGCCACCAAGGAGCCCGGCGTTTTTCGTCTCGTGTTCGGCCTGACCGTGGACCACAGGAAGAGCGATGAGATGATCGCCGAGGGCAATCGCACCTTCGGTGTTCTTCTCGAAGAGGTCGCAGCCTATTTCAACAAGCCCGAAATAGACGCCGACGTCCTGCGGCGCGGATTCGCCCTGTGGACGTTCGTTCATGGATTCTCGTTTCTGAAGATCGACGAGAAGGTCGATGTCGTGAAGATGAACATCGACATCGACGAGATGATCCGCGAGACGACCGAACGGCTATTGGCGTGACGATAGAGCCCTTTCGACCAACTCGGAGCCATTCTGACGGAGCGATTTTGTGACAGGATCAAGTGAAGGCTCGAAGAGCGTATCTGGATACGGTCGAGGGGCTTTGCGTAGGAATTGGCGCAAAATCGCCCGTCCCTTCGGGTTTCACGATTGACTCCGAGTTGGCTGAAAGGGCTCTTAGGGCAAAGTTGCCCTCTCCGCTTGAACAGCGCCTGTCCCTGCCAATTATTCCATCCGGCGCGGAAGACGTATCGATTCGGACTGCTCGCGGATAGCATCAGCGGATGTCTGCGATCCTCTCCCTGCTGCTCTCCCTCAGCGGAAGTGCTTGGACAGCTTCAGGCCCTGACCTTGGTAGTTCGATCCGAGCGATTGGCCGTACAGCTTGTCAGGCTTCTCCGCAACGGTTTCGTACACTAGGCGACCAATAATCTGGCCATCAACCAGGTGGACCGGAACCTCATGGCTTCGGACTTCCAGGACAGCGCGACTGCCGGGGTGCCCATGTTCGGTGTAGCCGAAGCCGGGATCGAAGAACCCGGCATAGTGAACCCGGAACTCGCCCATCATGTGGTCGATGGGAACCATCTCGGCTGCAAGATCCGGGGGGATGTGAACCTTTTCCTTCGAAGCCAGAACATAAAATTGGTTCGGGTCAAGGATCAGCTCCCCCCCTGAGCGGCGCTTCATCGGTTCCCAGTAGTCCTCGGTGTTGTATGCAGCGACCGCATCAACATCGATAACGTCGGTGTGCCGCTGCCCCCGATAGCCGACAATGCCATCGGGCACCTCCGGTGAAAGGTCGACGCTAAGCCTTAGTCCGTTCCGTATGTTCGCATCGCCGTCGACGAGCGCTCGTGTTTTGTGCCGCTCACGAAGTTCCTTGTCCGATAGCCGAAATTCCGTGTACTCGTGCTGGCTCGGATTGCGCCGCCGGAACCGGATCTGATTGAGGCGGCTTCCCGTCCGGACCCGGATCGGGAACGTGCGCGGCGAAATCTCGGCATAGAGAGGCCCCTCGTACCCAGCTTCAACGTAATCGAAAATCTCGCTATTGTCGGCGATCAGCCGAGTGAAGATATCCAACCGTCCGGTGGAACTCTTCGGGTTGGCCGAAACGGTGATGCTCGGCAATAGTTTGAGATGCTCCTGCAACTCCACGATGTAAACACTGCCCTTCTCAAGCACCGTCCTATCCTCGAGATCGATTTCGTCTGACGACAAATGGGCGAGTTGCTCCTGAACGGTTTTGTGTCGGCCGGGTAAAAAGCTCGCGCGAACGCGGTACGCTTTGTTCCCAAGACGCAAGTCCAAGCTCGCAGGCTGAAGCTGGTTTGGCTCAATCTCAGCTTTGGCTAGAACGATCTTACGCCGTGTCAGCGCGACAATTCTCTGCCGCGGCAGGAGGCCGACTTGGTTTCCTATGTCGCCCGTCGGCTGGCCTTCGGTCGGAGTGGTCGCGTCGGGGAGCCCCACGCTCGACGCAAAGAGGCTATTTGCCATGAGATAAGGAGTCCGACTAGCGAATCATGAAACAGTTCGAGTCGCTTGGTAAGCCACATCCGCTCATGAGCACGACCTTTTTCGCCCGTTGATCCCCATGTTTCACAGGGCAGTGCTCAGCCGCGACCGGACCTTCCGCCGCGCGTTCGTTGACAGGGTTCGACTGATTGAGCTACCAATCGTCCTGTCCCGTGGTCATTTGAGCCGACCGGCTTGCAGCCACGTTAAACAAGTCGCTAAAAGGTCGGGGAACGCAACCCGGCCCGTCACGCGGCCGGGTTTTTTGTTGGAAGGAGACACCAGATGGCGCGCGCCAAGACAAGCCGCAGGAGAAAGCTGAGGTCCGCCACCCAACTCGTCCATGGCGGCATCCTGCGATCGCAATTCGGCGAAAATTCCGAATCACTGTTTTTGACCCAAAGCTACGTCTATGACAGCGCCGAACAGGCGGCGGCGCGGTTCAAGGGCACGGAACCTGGCTACATCTATTCGCGCTTCGCCAATCCCACCGTGGCCATGTTCGAGGAGCGGATGCGGCTGATGGAAGGGGCCGGTGCGGCCCGCGCCACCGCCAGCGGCATGTCGGCGGTCACCGCCGCTTTCCTGTGTCACTTGAACGCCGGCGATCACGTGGTCTCGGCCAAGGCGCTGTTCGGGTCATGCCGCTACGTGGTGGAGGATCTGATTCCCCGCTTCGGCATCAAATCGACCCTGGTCGACGGCACCGATCTCGGCCAATGGAAAAAGGCGGTGCGGAAGAACACCAAAGCCTTCTTCCTGGAAAGTCCGACCAATCCGACGCTGGAAGTCCTCGACATACAGGCCATCGCCGAGATCGCCCACAAGGCCGGGGCGCGGCTCATCGTCGACAACGTGTTCGCCACCCCGATCCTGCAGCGTCCATTCGAACTGGGCGCCGATATCGTCGTTTACTCGGCGACCAAGCATATCGACGGCCAGGGACGCTGCCTTGGCGGCGTGATCCTCGCCGACGAGGGCTTCGTCACGGACCATTTGCACAATTTCCTCCGCCAGACCGGCCCCACGCTCAGCCCGTTCAACGCCTGGGTCTTGCTCAAGGGGCTGGAAACGCTTGAGATTCGGGTGCAGCGGCAGTCGGAAACAGCCGCCTATCTGGCCGAGCGGATCGCCGCCCACAAGAAGGTCAGGCGGGTGATCTTCCCGGGGCGCAGCGACCATCCGCAATACGAGCTTGCCCGACGCCAGATGGCCGGACCCTCCACCCTGGTCTCCTTCGAGGTCAAGGGCGGCCGCAAGGCGGCCTTCAAGGCGCTCAACGCGATGAAGGTCATCCGCATCTCCAACAATCTCGGCGATGCCAAGAGCCTGATCACCCACCCCTCGACCACCACCCATCAGCGGCTCGGCGAAAAGGCGCGGCTGGAATTCGGCATCACCCAGTCGCTGTTGCGGCTCTCGGTCGGGTTGGAGGATCCGGAGGACCTCGCCCAGGACCTCGAAGGCGCGCTCGACGGCCTCGGGTAACCCGGACTTCTCACGCTGGACATGACCTGCGCCGGTTGAGGCCGTTGACAGGGCAGGAGAACGGCGAAGAGCGATGCCGTCGCATCGGCCAAGCCGTTCGACACAACCTGACAGCGGCCTCAGCCGGCCCTTCGGGTTGCGTTTCGGCGGACATCTGCCGTGTCGGGCGGCTCAACCGTATCATCAGATACGCTTTTCGCCGCCCTTCTTGCATCTGTCTCGCCGAAACAGCAACGCGGGGCCCCGTGCCCAGTGTGAGAAATCCGGATTAACCGGCCGCGTTGACGGTTCGCGCGGCCGGCCGATATGGTCAAAGGGGTGGTCGACGAGCGGCGCGAACCATGGTCTCTCGACCTTTCGGCGTCAGACGGGCATTGTGGTGAACGTCCTGAAAGTTCACATCCAGCCGGAGCCGGGACGATGTATCAGGAAACCACACGCGCCATCCAGGTCACCGTCGAACCGAGCTTCATGGAATCGGAATCGGCACCCGACCGTGGTCGTTATTTCTGGGCCTACCGTATCGAGATCGCCAATCTCGGTGACGAAATCGTGCGGCTGCGCTCCCGGCACTGGCAGATCACCGACCAGGACGGACGCACCGAGGAGGTTCGCGGCGCCGGCGTGGTCGGCGAACAGCCGGTGCTGAAACCGGGCGAGACGTTCACCTATACCAGCGGCTGCCCGCTATCGACGCCGTCGGGCATCATGGTCGGCAGCTATCAGATGCAGAACGAACGCGGCGAATTGTTCTCGATCGCAATCCCTGCGTTTTCACTGGACCTGCCCGACCACCGCCGGACGATCAACTGACCGCCCCGCCCTCCCTCGCCAGCCTGCTGCCGGCCAAGGCGGCGGCCGTTCTGCAACGGTTCGCGGTCTCAGATCTCGACGTCCTGGGCTTCGGCCGCGAAAGCGTCGTCTTCCGGCTCGACGGCGACAAGATCCTGCGGGTTCCAAGGTGCCATGCCGAACGCAGGATCGACCTCCACCGGCGCCAGGCCTTTCTGGCCGATCTCGACGGCAGGCTGCCGTTCCAAACACCGCTCATCACCGAGATCGGACCGGACACCGCCTACACTATCGAAGCGCTGCTGCCGGGCCGCTCCATGCTCGAAGCGCTGCGCGATCTACGGGGGGCAGCCCGTCAAGGGACGTGGCGGAGCTATGCCGACTCGGTCGCTGCGTTGGGCACGATCAGGCACTCCGAAGGCCGCTATCGTCATCTGCTGGCGCCCGAGCCGATCGCGGCCGACAGCTGGCCGGCGTTCATCGCCGCCTGCATGACCCGCGCGGCAAAGAAGAACCGGAACACCATCGAGCGCACCATCGGCTCGCCCCGGGGACTTCTTGAGCAAGCGCTCGCCCTGACCGGCGCTCTCGAACGCCTGCCGCCGCCCGTCCTGGTCCATGGCGATGTTTTTCCCGGCAACGTCCTGGTCGACGACGCCGGCGCCGTCACCGCAGTGCTCGATTTCGGCCAATGGACGGTCGCCGGCGAGGCCACGCTGGAACTTGCCGGGGCCTATCTGCCGCTCGCCATGTTGGAGCAATGCGCGCCGGACGACGCCGCACTGGTGCTCGATCTGATGGTGGCCCGCCACGGCGGGGATTTGGCGCCGGCCCTGCGTTGCTACCGCGCCTGGTTCGCGCTCGAGATGGCCGATCCGTCCAACGCCGCTCCGCCCTATCCGCGCCTCTACCACTGGAGCCTGGCCAATCTCCGCCGCCTGGCGGCCGGGGCGTTGACCGGGTTCGACCCGGGGCAGCCGTGATGACAGCTGCGGCGACCAGCGAGGGACCGCCCCTGCTTGAGGTGGATTCGCTTGAAGTCCACGGTCTGGCGCCGGTGTCGTTCAGCCTTGCCGCCGGCGAATGCCTCGCCGTGCTCGGGCCTTCCGGGTCGGGCAAGACGGTGCTGTTGCGGGCGCTGGCCGATCTCGATCCCGCGCCCGGGAGGGTTCACCTCAACGGCTTGGAACGCGGCGATTTGTCCGGACCCGAGTGGCGCCGCAAGGTTCGCTACTCGGCGGCAGAGCCGGGCTGGTGGGCGGAGACGCCGCGCGAGCATTTTGCCGCCGAAGACGCGGCGGCGGAACTGGTGACCATGCTCGGACTGGCACCAGCGCAGCTCGACGACAGCCTGAGCCGGCTATCGACCGGGGAACGACAACGGCTGGCATCGGCCCGCGCGATCATCGACCAGCCGACCGTGCTGCTGCTCGACGAACCCACCGGTGCACTCGACCAGCGGGCGAGCGAACTGGCCGAGCAACTCATCCGCCGCTGCCTCGACGGCGGCGCCGGTATTCTGCTGACCAGCCATGATCCGGACCAGGTGGCGCGCCTGGCTGACCGCAGGCTGGAGATTCGCGACGGCCGGCTGGGTGAGCGGCCGTCATGATCCCGGCCGGCTATGTCGCGCTGAGCTACACCGACCTGGCGCTGGCCGCGCTGCTGATCCTCATCAACGGCGCCCTGGCGGTGGCCTTCCGCCTCGGCCTGGAACGCGCCCTGATCATCTCGGCGGTGCGTATGGTGGTGCAGCTGGTGGCGGTCGGACTGGTGCTGAAATTCGTCTTTGCCCAGACCTCGCCGCTGTGGACGGCGGCGATCGGCCTGGTGATAGTAGGGTTCGCCGGACGCGAGGCGATGGCCCGCCAGACGCGCCGCGTGCGCGGCTGGCTGGCTTACGGTCTGGGCACCGGGACGCTGCTTTTTGTCGGCCTCATTGCCGTCCTGTTCGGGGTCGGCATCCTGATCGGCCCCGATCCCTGGCACTCGCCGCGCTTCGTCCTGCCGATCCTCGGGATGATCCTGGGCAACACGCTGACCGGGATCAGTCTCGGGCTGGAGACGCTGACATCGGCGGCCGAACGCGAACGCAACGCCATCGAGGCCAGGATCGCGCTCGGCGCGCACTGGTTCGAGGCCCTTTCCGGTGTCGTCCGTCAGGCGATGAAAACCGGCATGATGCCGATCATCAACGCCATGGCGGCGACCGGCATCGTCGCCCTGCCGGGGATGATGACCGGCCAGATCCTGGCCGGGATCGATCCGGTCGACGCCACCCAATATCAGGTGCTGATCATGTTCCTGATCGCCGGCAGTACCGCGCTCGGCACCTTCCTGGCGGTGATCGGCGGCGCCCGTTTGCTCACCGACGAGCGCCACCGGCTGCGGCTCGACCGGCTGACCAAGGCCCGGCCCTAGGCTATTCTCCTCACGTCAAATGGGCGTTGAAGAAGTCGATCGTCCGGCTCCAGGCGAGTTCGGCCGCCGCCTCGTCGTAGCGCGGCGTGGTGTCGTTATGGAAACCGTGATTGACGCCGGGATAGAAATGGGCGGTGAAGGTTTTGCCGTGCTCCTTGAGCGCCGCCTCGAACGCCGGCCAGCCTCCATTGATGCGGTCGTCGAGACCGGCGTAGTGCAACAGCAGCGCTGCCTGGATCCGCGGTACATCGGCCGCCGCCGCCTGGCGGCCATAAAACGGCACCGAGGCCGCCAGTTCGGGATAGGTGACGGCCAGCGCGTTGCACACCCCGCCGCCATAGCAGAAGCCGACCGTGCCGACCTTGCCGACATCGGCGCGGCCGGCCAGGTGCTCGTAGCCGGCGAAAAAATCGTTCATCAGTTTGACCCGGTCCACCGTACCCTGGAGCGCGCGGCCCTCGTCGTCATTGCCGGGATAGCCGCCGACCGAGGTCAGCCCATCCGGCGCCAGCGCCAGAAATCCTGCCTTGGCGAGGCGGCGCGCCACGTCCTCGATATACGGGTTGAGGCCGCGATTTTCGTGCACGACCAGCACCGCCGGCAGCGGACCGGGCGCACCGGCCGGCCTGACCAGATAACCGTTGACGGTGCCGTTGCCGTTCGGCGAATCGTAGTCGATGCGGTCGGCGACGATGTCGGCATCGTCGGGCATCACCTGTTGGGCCAGCGCATAATCCGGCTTCAGCATGTCGAACAGGGCGAGCGCCGTCACGCCGCCGACGGCGAATTTGCCGGCACGGTCGAGAAACTCGCGTTTGGTGATCCTGCCGTGGACGTAGAAGTCGTAGAGCTCGAGCAGTTCCTGGTCGAAATCCTGGGCGGTCAGTCGGTTCATCGGTGCCTCGCTCGGTTGCCGTTGAAAAGTGGACACCAGCAGATAGCACCGGCGCCAGGGCGGTCAAGCGCGGCGACTCCGTTCAATTCATACCGGCCAGCACCTTGTCGATTTGGGTCGTGATGTCGGCGGCGAGCGGACCCTTGTCGAGCGCCCCGGCATTGGCCTCGACCTGGGCCACGTTCCTGAATCCGGGGATCGGGATCACGTGCGGGGATTTGGCCCAGATCCATGCCAGCGCCCCTTGCGCCACCGTGCGACCGCCGGACGTCAGCAGGTCGCGGACCGCCTCGACCTTACCGAGAAGCTCGGGATTGGGCGCACCGTCGGCGAAGTAGCTCAGCCATTCCGGACTTTTAGCGCGGATATCGTCCTCGGCAAATCTCGTCTCGCCGGGTCGGAATTTTCCGGTCAGCAATCCCATTGCGAGCGGCTGGCGGGCCATCGCGACGAGGTGCTTGTCGGCCACCAGGTTCAGCATCTCGGCGGCCGGCTGAAACAAATTCATGTCGTGCTGGACCGCGGCGAAACCTTCCATATCGGCGAAGGCGGCGGCACCGGCCACATCGTCGGTGCTCCAGCCGAAGGCGCCGACCTTGCCCTCGTGTAGGAGCTCGGCCAGCATCTCGAAAATCGGCACCGATTTGTCCACCGGATGGCGGTTGAGGTGGAGGACACCAGATCGAGCCGGTCGCGGCGCAGGCGACGAAGCGAGCCCTCGATCGCGGTCCTGACGTAATCGGGCGAATCCGACGCCCCGGTGAGCTCGCTTGTGTCCGGATCGAAGGTGTTGCCGAACTTGGTCGAGACGACGATACGCTCGCCGATGCCGTCGAGCGCCTCGGCCAGGACCTGTTCCGAATGACCGGCGCCGTAGGCATCGGCGGTGTCGAAATAATGGATGCCGAGATCGACCGCACGGCGAATGGCGGCGATCGAGTCGCGGTCGTCCGTTTCACCCCAGCCAAGTTGCTGCCCGTCCCTGGCGACCGCACCGCCGATCGCCCAGCAGCCCATGCCGAGACGCGGCATGGTTAAGCCGTTCCACAGTTCGATGGTGGTCATTCAAAATGGCCCTCGCCGCACATCGCCAAGCCGTCCGGATTTCCGTGCGGCCGGAACAGCTTACGCGCTTCGCCCCCGCTGACCCAGTGGTTCGAATCTATCGTTTCGAACCCCTCGATTCTTTGCTGATGGATCAACTTATCGAGACATTAGAATGCTTTACGAGCCAGTCATCAACAAGCTTGTTTGGACTCAGATGTCTCGGTTGATCCACTAGGCGCTCTACCTACCCGCCGCAGCGTATGTGGCAGCAAGCAACCGGTCTCGACCGGTGGCGTCGGCCATCGGCTCAAGACCGCCAGCACTGCGGCAGACCGGCTCAGCGATAAGCAGGCGTCGCCGCCGGTCGCCGCCGGCCGCTTCTCACCCGCCGCGCCGGTCCTTCAAAAGCTGAAGATCGGGCAGCGATTCCCAACCGAAGGCACGGTCTGTGGGGCCATTGGCGCGTAGGTCCGCCAGCCGATCGAGAGCCTCATCGGCCGTCGGCCGGTGGCCGACGGGCACCCACCATATGACGAAATATGCCTCCTTTGGCGGCTCAAACCATTCTGCCCGCCTGGCCTGGAAGCGCTTGTGAACGGTCAGCCAGACGAATCGCTCAAACTGCTCCGGCGTTTCCCAGACGCTGAGATTGACGATGAACCGCGGGTCGTTGGAGGTCTTGATGCCGGTGGCGTTGCCGGCCTCGTCCTGCAATCGCCAGACAAAGCCCGGCGAACGTTCGGCCAGGGCATTGATGTGATCAAGCGCGCCGACGAAATCCGCCAGCCGGTCGCTGTCGATATCGTCGACCGCGGTGGCAACGTTCAGCTGGGCGAGATGGGTGTTGGCTGGCTGGGAGATCATTTGGCGCGTTCCTTGATCCTGGTTCAGCGGTTTGCCATGGCTACAACCGTGACCGCAAGATAGCCTGGACGTGCCGCAAGATGCAGCCGAACATGGCGCCGTCCGTCGCCGGCACTTTTGAGTTCAAACCGGTGCGGCCGGCAGGCGAGGAGACATTCACATGCGGGGCACGACCACTCTGGCGGCGGCAACGATGATCGCCGCGTTGGGCCTGTCGCCTACCCGGGCCGCGGAGATCAGAACCTTCGACCTGCCGGCGTTCGATGCGGTGGACATTTCCAGCGGCGTCGACGCCGAGATCATCGTCGGCGGCGACCAGTTGGTCCGCGCCGAAGCCGAGGACCGCGACATTCTCGACAAGCTCGAACTGTCGGTGAGGAACGGCAGACTTACCGTTGAAATCGATCGCAATTTCCTTGACTTCATTTTCGACGGCGGCCTGAGCGAGTGGTTCTCCGGCGGCCCGAAGATCACCGTCTATCTATCGGCGCCGGTCCTCACTTGGCTGGAGGCAAGTTCCGGATCGGACGTGCGCGTGCGCGGCATGACCGGCGACAATCTGTCCATCGACGCCGCCAGCGGAGCCGTCATCGATGCCAGAGAGCTGAGCGCCGGTTTCATCGCCGTCGACGGTTCCAGCGGAGCATGGGCGGGGGTCTCCGGCAGCTGCGAGCGGCTTCAGGGGGACGTTTCCAGCGGAGCAACGCTGTCGCTGCGCAAGTTGATCTGTCGCCACGCCCAGGTGGAAGCATCGAGCGGGGCGCGCGTATCGGTGCACGCCACCGAATCGGTCGACGCGGAAGCCTCGAGCGGAGGTAGGGTCGACGTTTTCGGTGCTCCCCGAGTGATCGAGGTCGACACCTCAAGCGGCGGCGACGTCGATTTTCGCGGGAGCTAGTCTAGATGTGAATTTTCAACAGACGTTGTCCATTCGTTCAGGCCGAGTCGAAGCTGATTGGTGTTTGTCGATTGAGGCTTCTCCATGGGGACCGATGTTCACCAGTTGTAGCCGGTGCTGCCGAATTTCGGCAGATCTGCTTTTCGCTGGTCTGAGTTGTGGCCATTCGGTTGCGTAGGCCCATTCTCGCAACATTGTCTGGATGAAGCGTTCGGCCTTGCCGTTGGTCAAGACCGTCGCCGTGTAGGGTTTCGGTGCGGAGGGCATGCTTGCCGATGGTGAGCCCCTTCGGCCAGGCCATCGCGGAAGGCCTTGGATCTGTACGCATGATCACATTGTCAGGTCATGCCTCGCCGGGTGATGGTAACGCCGCCTCAGCCTGGTCCGCCCTCAAAGTAGGTTACGGCGGCTATGAGCGAAGGCCAGGCGCTTTCCTTTTTCTCGTTCGGGAAGATGTCGGCAAAGCCGATGCGGGAATGGTCGTCGATGGCGACGTGGACATACTCCCAACCGGGCGCGGTGCCGTTATGGCGCTGGTTGCTCTGGCGCCTGCGATCGCCGGTGATGCGATGGCCGACACGATTGAAGCGACCGAGCTTCTTGATGTCCATATGGATGATTTCGCCTGGCGTTTCGCGCTCATAGCGCGGGCGTGGCTGGTTGGGCTCGAGGGCGGACAACAGGCTGAGGCCACGCCGCTTGAGAATACGGCTGACGGTCGCCCGGCTGAGGCCGAGTTCCTGGGCGATGTGGTCCTGCGTGCAACGAGCCCGGCGCAAGACCTCGACCGCTTCGCCGGTGGCCCAAGGCGTTTGGCTTGGCGAGGAATGGGGCCTGGAGGACCGGTCGGCAAGCCCGGCAATGCCCTCCGCGCGAAACCGGCCCAACCACTTGGCGACGGTCTTGGCCGTTGTCTTGAAACGGCGTGCGGCCTGAGCCTTCGTCATGGCCTCATCCATGACGGCGCAAACCATGGCCTCTCGACCTTTCGGCGTAAGATGGGCATTCTGGTGAACGTCCATTCGGTCCTCCGGAGAATCACTGACGTTGGCTGACATCAGCTTCTCTCGACAGGACCGAATGGACAACGTCCTGAAAATTCACATCTAGAGCCCTTTCGACCAACTCGGAGCCAATTCTGTTTCACGATTGGCGGGCCAACGCCGAACCAATCTGGAACGATGCGGGTGGCATCACCGAGCCGCCCTCACGGCAGGCCCGCCTTGGCGAGACCTTCGGTGATTTTTTCGACACCGGAGGGATCATCGAACGGCAAGCGCGCCATGTGCTGCTCGAACGAGTAGCGCGGATTAACCTCCATGAGATCGGCCCAAACCTGTTTGGCGTCCTCGGCCCGGCCAAGATGACCCAGGACCGAGGCCAGCATGGCCCGGCTGGCGTCGGTTCCCGGAAACAGGACAATCCGCTCGCGGAACATGGTCTCCGCCGTCTCCAGATTGCCAAGCATGAAATGCGCCAGGCCGATAAAATGAAAGTAGTGATGGTTGAAACTCGGGTCGAGTTGCTTTGCGCGCTCGATATCGGCGATCGCATCCTGCGGCCGGCCAGCGTAAATGGCGAATATGGCGCGCGAGTTGAACGCGGGGGCGTAGTTGGGGTTGAGCGCGAGCGTCTTTTCGATCGCCTCAGCGGCGCGTTGCGTCTCCTGGAGAAACCCTGCCGGAATCGACACGGCGAAATGGGCCATAGGCTCGTTGGGGTCGACTTCGACCGCCTTGGCCGCCAGTTCGGCAGCCCGTTGTAGCGCGCCGTCGGGATCGTCCGACCAGCGATTGTGATAGTCGAACACCCAGGTCAGCGAGAGACCGGCATAGGCTTGGGCGTAGTCGGGATCGAGTTCGATCGCGCGGTTGCCGAACTCCAGGATCTGTTCGAAAACCTCGCGGTTCATGTTTGGAGTCGCGAGCAGTTCACGTGCTCGAAGGTAACAATTGTGGGCCTCGATATTTTTGGTGCCGGCGCCGCTGATCATCGACATTTCACGCGGTGTCAGCTTGATCTTCAGCGCCTCGACGATGCGCTGGGTGACATCGTCCTGGACCGCGAAGATGTCGGTCAAGTCACGGTCGTAGCGTTCGGCCCAGAGATGGCCGCCGGTCGAGGTATCGATGAGCTGGGCGGTGATCCGGACACGCTGGCCGGCTCGCCTGACGCTGCCCTCGAGCACGATCTTGGCGCCCAGCTCGCGGCCGATTGTGCGCAGATCGACCGAGCGTCCCTTGTAGCTAAAGCTCGAATTGCGGGCGATGACGGTCAATTCGCCGATTTTCGACAGATCGGTGATCAGATCCTCGGCGATGCCATCGGAGAAATACTCCTGCTCGGGATCGCCCGACATGTTGTCGAACGGCAGCACCGCGATCGACGGTTTCTCCGGCGCCCGCGGCTTGTCCGCCACCGTCACCGGCGCACTGAGGGCTTCGCCCTTGCTTGGATGCCACTTCCAGATGCGGATCGGACGGTCGATATCCTTGACCCTGACCTCGCCGGCGTCGACGAAGGCCACGTCGATGCGGCCCCTGACGCTCTCGTTGACGATCGAGGCCACGCAGACGCCGCCAGGTTCGGCCAACGGTTCCAGCCGCGCGGCGATGTTGACGCCGTCGCCATAGATGTCGTCACCATCGGCGATGACGTCGCCGAGATTGATGCCGATGCGCAGGACGATCGCCGGACCCTCGGTCACGGCTTCGGCGAGGACAGCCATTTGTATGGCCAGCGCGCACTCGACCGCTGCGACCACGCTCATGAACTCGACCAGCGTGCCGTCGCCGATCAGTTTGACGATCCGCCCGCCGTGATCGGCGACACTGGGATCGAAGACGGACTTCCGGTGGCGTTTGAGGGCAGACAGCGTCGCCGCCTCGTCGACTCCCATGAGGCGCGAAAAGCCGACAACGTCGGCCGACAGGATCGCCGCGAGGCGGCGGTTTGCGTGCGCTTCAGCCATGGTCCCGTCGCTGTCCCCTGGTCCCCGTTTGCGTCAGACGCGGCCCGACCTCCGTTCGACCGGACCCAATCCGCACTCTACCCTGAACCCGGTTGCAAACGGTGCGACAAATCCTGAAGAGGCTCGGGGTATGGCTGCGTGTGCCGTCCGGTGGCGTCGGTTGGCGAACGCGCTGCTGAGACGCTCATCAGCATCGCGCCTGACTTCACCCGCCGCCGCCGCCGCCATCCTCCAGGAAGGCGAAGCGATCGCGCAGCGCACGCCAAACCTCGGCATCGGGCGCCAACAGCAATCTCCCGGCGGTCAATGTCGGGCGATACGGCGTACCGTTCAGGAGCGCGGCGTAACCGCCGGCCTCGCTGTGGACCAGCGCGCCGGCGGCGTGGTCCCAGGGCTTGAGCGACCCGTTCAGGCTAAAGGCCACCTGTCCCTCGGCCAGCATCCGGTATTCGTGGCAGGAGCATCTGAGCGAGGTGACGCGGTCGAAATCGGTGAGCAGCGGCGCCAGCTGCCGTTGGACATGCCGCGCGAACAGACCCAATGGAACAAACCCGCTCAGACGATCCAACGACTCCGGCGGCGCGACGTGCACGGGCTGCGGGATTTCATCAGGCCGGCCGAAGAACGCTCCCTGGCCTTTGATGGCCGCAACCCAGTCGTCCATCACCGGATCGTAGAGCAGGCCGAACACGGTATCGCCGTCTGCAACGACAGCGACAATGACCCCGAACAGCGGCAGCCCCTTGGCGAAATTCCAGGTCCCGTCAACGGGATCGACGATCACCGCGAGATCGGAACTCCCGATCCGGTCGAGCAGGCTCTCGTCGCCGGCGACCGCCTCCTCGCCAATGACAGCGGCGCCCGGCATCAGCTTGGCAACCGCTCGATGGATGCTGGCCTCGGCACCGCGGTCGGCATCGGTCACCAGATCGCTCTCGGATGATTTGGTGCCGATGGCGTCCGGCGACAGCCGGCGGTAGCGGGGGATGATTTCCTGCTTTGCGGCCTGCCTGACGATTGCGATCAGACCGTCGGCATCATCTCGGGAAAACTTCACGCGGCGGCCCCCAAAGTTTTTTCAGAAATCCCTTGAGGACGTTCGGCCCATGATCTCTCAACGATGATGCTTACGCCGCCCGGCGAAGCGAATCAACATGCCGGTCAGCGCCGTTGTCGGGTACCTCGCGCGGCGCGAATCGGTCCACAACGCGACCTGCTGGTGAAGACGAACTGCCGCGGTGCGAAAAAATTCGGCTGGCGGCGACGGTTTCTGCTCGATCGGATTTTGTGCAAAATTGCTTTACGAGGCGATCGAGGAGATCGACGTCAGGCAGGTCGAGGCGATTACCGCGACCGGGGCCAGTCGATGGCAGGTCATGGCCTATGGAGTCGTTCCCCAAATCATGCTGGCTTTTGCCGGTCTGGCGGTTTTCCGCTGGGACATCAATATTCGTGAATGGACGGTTCTGGGACTGGTCGGTGCCGGCGGGATCGGCCTTCAACTGTCGGCATCGCTCAACACATTGGCATGGCCGCAGGTCGCGCTGATCCTGCTGGTCATTCTGGTCGCGGTCATCATCAGCGAATGGGTGTCGGCAAAGGTCCGCGGTGCCATCATCTGAGGCGCCTTTTGTCGACGCCGGCCTGGTTCTGGAACGCTACCAGAGCATTCGCGACCGGCTGCCCCTGGCCAAGTTTCCGGCGACCTCGATCCAGGCACCTGATCTCGCCCATCTGAGTGATGAATTCGACGCGTTCGTCCTCGACGCCTTCGGCGTCCTCAATGTCGGCGCCAGCGCGGTGCCCGGCGCTGCGGCCCGGGTCAAGGAACTGGAAGCCTCAGGCAAACGCATCTTCGTCCTCACCAACGGCGCCAGATACGAGGCCGGCCGCGCGCGACAGACCTTGTCGCGGATGGGGTTTGGTTTCGCATCCGACCAGATCGTCGCCAGCCGACAGGCGGCTTTCGCAGCACTGCAACGCTTTCCTGCTTCGACGCGATGGGGCGTGGCGGCGGCCGAGGGTTCGCGCATCGATTTGATGCCGGGTTCGGCAATTGCGCTCGGCGACGACCCCGAAGTCTACCATCAGGTGGACGGTTTTGTGCTGCTGAGTTCGCTGGAGTGGAGCGAACAAAGGCAACGGCTTCTCATCGACGCACTGACGCGGCGACCCCGCCCCGTTGTCGTCGCCAACCCGGATCTGGTGGCGCCGCGCGAGACCGGCCTGACCCCCGAACCCGGCCACTACGCCCATGAACTCCAGGACCTCACCGGCGTCGAGCCGGACTTCTACGGCAAGCCTTTTCAAGCGGTGTTCGACATCGTCAAGCACCGCCTCGGCGACGACGCGATCGCCCCGGAACGGATCGCCATGGTCGGCGATACCCTTCACACCGATATTCTCGGCGGCGCGGCTGCCGGCTGGCGGACGGTGCTGGTGACCGACTACGGCCTGCTCAGGGGACGCGATATCGCCGCCGATATCGAGGCGACCGGCATCACCCCGGATTTCATCGTCGCCCGGCCATAGCCGTCACATCGGCGGCCAGTCGTCGCACGGCGATCGTCGACGCGGCGTGTTTCGATCCCGCCCGCATCCCGTGGTAACTTCCGGCCGTGGAAGCTTCCGGTTCACATGACCATGCAGACGCCGACGGTGTCAGCGGGCGACGCCTTGGCTTTGCCGCCCTGCTGACCGGAGTTTTCATGGTCGCCGAGATCGCCGGCGGCCTGATCTCGGGCTCGCTGGCGCTGCTGGCCGATGCCGGTCACATGTTGACCGACTTCGCCAGCCTGGCGCTCGCCTGGTATGGCTTCCGCCTTGCCCGTCGTCCCGCCGATTGGCAGCGCACCTACGGCTACGATCGTTTCACCATCCTGGCCGCCTTCACCAACGGGCTGGCGTTGTTCGCCATCGCCGCATGGATCGTCGCCGAAGCCTGGCAGCGGCTCCAGTCGCCGGCCGAAGTGCTCGGCGGCGTCATGCTGTGGGTGGCGCTTGCCGGGCTTGCGGTCAATCTGGTGGTGTTTCGGATACTCCGGGGCGGCGAGCGCACCAACCTCAATCTGCGGGCGGCGATGCTGCACGTCGTCGGCGATCTGCTCGGCTCGGCCGCCGCGCTGATGGCTGCCGTCGTGATCCTGACCACCGGCTGGATGATGATCGACCCGATCCTGTCGGTGCTGGTTGCCGTCATCATCCTGCGGGCCGCCTGGCGGGTGGTCGGCGAAGCCGGTCATATCCTGCTCGAGGGCGCGCCCGGCGGCCTCGACACACGCGAGATCGCCGAGGATATCGCCGCAACATTTCCGGAGATCGTGGACGTCCACCACGTCCACGCCTGGTCGATCACCCAGGAGCGACCGATGGTGACCCTGCATGCGCGCCTTTGCGACGGCTCCGCCCCCGACCGGATCACCGCCGGCATCAAGCAGCGGCTGGCCGAAAAGTTCGACATCGCCCACGCCACGATCGAGATCGAATTCGATGGCTGCGCCGACGAGGCTGAGCCGTCAGCCGGAAACCCTCGCGCCGCCTGACGATGCGAGGCCGCATGCCCGGTCGCTCGCAATCCTCCCTCGCTATCCTCCGTGGCGGCCACCGCCGCCCACCACCCCGCGCCGAAAGTAGCGGTCGAGAACCTCGTTACCGGATTCGGCCATGACGGCCTCCGGAGCGCCCGCCGCCGCCACCCGCCCGTCGTCGACGAAGACCATCAGATCGGCGATCTCGGCGGCCTCGACCGGGGTGTGGATCGACATCAGCACCGTCAGTCCGTCTTGCCTGCGGAAGCCGTCGACCAGCTCCAGCATATCGCGCCTCAGACCCGGGTCGAGGCCACTGAAGGGTTCGTCGAGAAGCATCAGCGGCCGGTTCCGGGCCAGCGCCCGGGCCAGCGCCACCCGCTGCCGCTGGCCGCCGGACAGTTCTCCAGGTTTCCGCCCGCCCAGTCCGGCCAGCCCGACCCGGGCAAGCACCGCCTCGACGGCCGCCCGCTGGTCCGCGCTCAGCCTGAGGCTCGGATCGAGGGCGAGGCCGATATTGTCGCCGGCGGTGAGGTGGGGAAACAGATTGTGGTCCTGGAACAGGATCGACAGCGGCCGCTCGGCCGGCGCCAGCGGCAGCAGATCACGGCCGTCGAAATTGAGCGAGCCGCGGTGCGGGCGGACGAACCCGCCGATCGCGTGCAGGAGCGTGGTCTTGCCGCCACCCGAGGGGCCGATCAGGGCGCACAGCGCTCCTTTCGGCACGGTCAGGTCGAACGAGGCGCGCCAGTCGCCATAGTCGACGCCAAGTTCAGCGAGCGCGAGCAAAGCCGTCTCCCGTCCAGCGCTGGGCCGCCACGAACAGCGCCAGCACCATCAACGACAGCAGCAGCGACACCGAGGCGGCCTCGGCCATGCGATAGGCGCCGAGCTGGCGGTGCAGCAGCAGCGGCAGCGTCACCAGATCGCCGCTGCCGAAAAAAGCCGCGACACCGAGGTCACCCAGGGAGAGTGCGGTGGCGACAGCCAGTGCCACCGCCAGCGGCCGGCTGAGCAGCGGCCAGTCGACCAGGCGGGCGCGCGCCACGCCGGCGATTCCGAGGCTGTCGGCAAGACGTCCGTAGCGTTCCGCCGACAGCATCAGCGGCGGCTCGACCTGCCGGTAGGCGAACGGTAGCGCCATCAGGGCGTTGACAACCACGATCAGCAGCGGCGCGACCGAGAGCGGGCTGGTGAACGGGCGAATGACGACAAACAGCCCGGCTGACAACGCCAGCGGCGAGACCACAAGGATGACCAGCGAGGTGATCCCGACGGCGTTGGCGGCCGCTATTCGCCCATCGCCCACCCGCAAATGCCGCGACAGGCTGGCCAGCGCCAACGCCAGCACGGTGCCCAACGCGCCCGCCGGAATGCCGATCGCCAGGCTGGTCACCAGCGCCCGCACCACCAGGGTGTCGAAGAGGCTGGCAAAGGCGCTGAGGCCGTTGGCAGCGACCGCGGCCAGGGGCACAATGATGAAAGCCCCGCCGAGGAGGACAATGGCGGGATCGGCGATCCGCCACATGCGGGCGTCGCGATCGGGGCGATCGTGCTGATGGCCGGTCGAGGCCCCCTCGGCCACCCGGCGGCCGAACGCCATGATCGGGATCAGGAGCGTCAGACAGATGGCGATCTGCAATGCGGCCAAAAGGGCGGCACGGCGGAACGCCGCCTCGAACCGCAGCGCCTCGAAGATCGCCACTTCGAGGGTAGAGTTGGCAGGACCGCCGCCCAGCGCCAGGACGATAGCGAAGCTGGTGAAGCACAGCAGAAAAATCAGAGCGGCCAGCCCCGGTACCTCGCGCACCAGCACCGGCCGATCGACGAGGCGGAAGATCGCCGCCGGCGGCAGGCCGAGATGGGCCACCAGCCGCCACTGCTCGGGGCCGATGGCGCTGAGCCCGGCGAGGAAGATGCGAGCGGCGAGCGGCGCGTTGAAGAAGACGTGGGCGATCAGGATGCCGGGCAGGCCGTAGAGCCAGGTGTCGAAATCGAGGCCGATCAGGGACGCCCCACTGCCGAGCCAGCCGGCGCGGCCGTAAACGGCGACAACGGCGAACACGATGACGATCGTCGGCAGCACCGTGGCCACGTTCATCGCCGCGATCAACGCGCTGCGGCCGGGAAATCGCGACCGCCGGGCGAGCGCCAGTGCCAGTGCCGCGCCGAGCGCCAGCGACAGGACCGTCGACAGACCCGCCTGGGCGAGGCTGACCAGCACCAGCCGGGGGATGTGGCTCGCCGAAGAGCCAAGCCCGGGCTCGCCGCCGGCGATCACCAGGCCGCCGAGCGCCAAGCCGACGACCGCCACCAGCGCGCCCAGCGCAAGCAGGCCGGGAAGCCGGCTCACCGCACGCGCCCTTCCCGGCCCGCTGACGACCGGCGGCCGGTCATCAGCGGGTCATGGCGGTGAGCCACTCGTCGATCCATTCGCCGCGCTTGGCGCCGACCGTCTCGGGCGGCGTCAGCAGCGATCGTTGCGGCTCGGAAAGTTCGCCGAAGGCGTCCGGCAGGCCGGCCTCGGGGAGCCGTGCCGGGTACATCCAGTTGCCTTCCGGAATCGCCGACTGGAAGGCATCGCTCAGCATGAAGGTCATGAACGTGCGGGCAAGTTCGGGCTGGTCGGAGGAAGCGACGATTCCGGCGACCTCGACCTGCATGGCGTGACCTTCGGCGAAGACCGCGGCGCGATAGCGATCCTCGTCTTCCACGGTCAGATGATAGGCCGGCGAGGTGGTGTAGCTCAGCACCATGTCGGCTTCTCCGGCCAGGAACATGCCATAGGCTTCCGACCAGCCGCGGGTCACGGTGATGATGCGCGGCTTCAGTTTGCGCCACGCATCGGCCGCCGCCTCGCCATAGATTTCGCGCATCCACAACACCAGCCCGAGGCCGGGCGAGGAGGTTCGCGGATCCTGGATGACGATCGTGGGACCGTCTTCGTCGGCGATCAGGTCGGCGAAGCTCGCCGGCACCTCGCTTAGCCTTTCGGAGTCATAGACGAAGGCGAACCACCCCCAGTCGAAGGGAACGAAGGTATCGTCGGACCATGGCAGCGGCAGATCGAGCCCCTCCGTATCGACGCCGTGGGGCGCGAACAGACCGCTGGCACGGGCCTGCGCCATGAGGTTGGTGTCGAGCCCGAGGACGACATCGGCCTCGGTCGCCGGGCCCTCCAGTTTCAGCCGGGCGAGAAGCGTGCCGGCATCGTCGATCGCCACCCAGTTCAGGGTGCAGGCGCAGTCGGCCTCGAAGCGCTGCTTGATGACGCCGCCGGGGCCGTACTCGCCGGCGAAGGAATCGTAGGTGAAGACGGTCAGGCTCGGCCGGTCGGACTGCGAGGCGGCCAATGCGGCGTCAGGCGCGCCGACGGTGAGAGCGACTATGGCAGCAAGCAAAGCGGGAGTCGGGACGTTCATGGTCGGGCCTTTCTCGGATAGGTTCGGGCCCGGCGCGAAGACGGCAGATTTTGGTGGTTTGCGGATGGCACCATCTCAATCCCTCCGCCGGTACGAGCCGGTTCAGGTTCAAAGGGTTGGCGGCGATCCGCCTCTCAGCCTCAAGTCGCGAGGCACCCCACGAGATGTTGGCAAGCTAGGTCTTCCGGCGCCAATCCGCAAGCCGCGATTGGGTGATGGCCGGGACGACGCCGCTGCAAGCCCCGTAGGAGTATCGAAAAGAGATATTGACCATTGATCAATATTATGAAATAATCGACGCTCAATTAGAGACGTCAATTGGCCCGTCGGGCTGCCTCATCTCAAAAGCGAATTGTCGCCATCCGCTACCGATCCAAAGGAGGACCGCATGAAACAGCTGCTCGCCGGAACGATTGATCACCCTCGCCCTGGTGTCAGCGACCAGTTCGACGCGTGCAACCGCCCAGAGCGACCCCGCCGCTGCTTTGCCGCCCTCACCGTTGGTGGCCGAGGTCCAGATCGGGCTCTACGCCGGGCGAACGGCGGAAGCCGCGTCCGCGGCCGAGCGCCGGCTTGCCGCGGTCCCGGATGATGGCGAGGCGCGGTTCGCGCTCGGCACCGTCCAGTTTCTGCAGGCGGTGGAAAATGTCGGTCGCTCCTTCCACCGCTACGGACTTCGCAGCGGGCAATACGGTATCGGCCTGATCGATCTGCCCATCCTGCGTGTTCCGGTGCCATTCAATCCCAGTCCCGACGAGGTCACCTATCAGGCCATGCGCGGCATCCTGGAATCGTTTGTGAGGGACCTCGAAACCGCTGAGGCGACCCTCAGCCTGGTCCGGTCATCGGGCGAGATCGACCTGCCGCTCGACATCGGACAGATCCGTCTTGACCTCGACGGCGATGGCGTTGTCAGCGATGAGGAAGGCCTGTGGCGCATCTTCGCGGCGATTTCGGGCGAGGGCCGCGTTGATGGCGAAACACCGCCGGGAATTGTTGTCGGTTTCGATCAAAGCGACGTGCCGTGGCTGCGCGCCTATAGCCATCTGCTGATCGCCATCGCGCAGTTCCCGCTTGCCTATGACTGGGAACCCGCTTTTGACTGGGAACCCGCTTTCGAGGTCACATTCCCCAGCATCTTTCCGATGCCATCCTCGCCCTACGCCAGACTCCATGCGTCCACATCCGAGTTCTATCGGCTGTTCGAGGAGGCCGCACGGCTTCCGGAGGATCAGCGGGAAGAGTTCATGGAGGATCAATCGGAACGCCTCAGGGAGTTGGCCGGTGCCACCGAATTTACCGGCATCGCCGACCTGATTGCCTTCGTCCATCTCAACCGCTGGCCGCTGGTCGAGTCGGACCGGATGCGGAGCGTCGCAGGGCATCTGGAAGCGATGATCGATCTCAGCCGAGAAAACTGGCGGCGCATCCTGGCCGAAACCGATAACCGCGCCGAATGGGTGCCCAACCCCGACCAGACCGGCGTCTTTCCGCGCCTAAGCGTCAGTGCCGATCAGGTCGCCGGCTGGCAGCACTTTCTCGACGAGTTCGGGGCGATCCTGCAGGGACGGAGGCTGATCCCCCACTGGCGCTTCGACGAAGGGATCAACATGGGCAAGCTGTTCGATGAGCCACCAGAGGTGTTCGACATCGTCATGATGATCGAAGGGGCGGCGGTACTGCCCTATCTCGAACCAGGCGAATTCACCACCGGCGACACCTGGCGGCAAATCATGCAGGTGTTTCGCGGTGACTTCTTCCGCTACTTCATCTGGTTCAATTGATGATTTTCGGCATGCGCCAGGGCGAAACGTGATCCGGGTTTTTAGAATCCGGCCGCATGCCGCGCCGGTGTTGCCGGCTCGCCATAACAGCTGGTGCGCCGGCGACCGGCCGCGCTCCCTGGCTTCGGTTTCGTCGTGGACAACCATGGTCGTGCCTCCACGCCGACAACCTACCCCCGAAACGCGCCTGGTTTGAAGCCATTTCGGTGCCGGCGCCAAGGGATCTCAAGCCGCGGTGACCGGTCACTGCGGGTCGATCCGTCGACCAAGAAAACCACCGCCCGGCGTTGACCGGTGCTGCCCATCATCGAACAATTTTGGGATAGGCTCGCGCCCGACGCGGACACCACGGAGGGCGAGCGTTTTGGACGATCAGATCCTTTTGCGGCGGGCCATCGCAATCGCCGCGCGGGCGCGGGCCAATGGCAACCACCCGTTTGGCGCTCTGTTGGCGGGCCCGGACGGCAACATTGAGGCCGAGGCGGAAAACCAGGTGGTCAGCCAGCGCGATCCCACAAGACATGCGGAACTGGTGCTGGTCAGCGATGTCGCGCGCAGATGGCCGGCCGAGTTTCTCTCAGGCTCAAGCCTCTACACCAGCACCGAGCCCTGTGCGATGTGCGCCGGGGCGATCTACTGGGCCGGCATCGGAAGGGTGGTCTACGCCCTGGCGGAGTCGGCCCTGTTGGACTTGACCGGCAATCACGCCGAAAACCCGACGCTCGACATGCCCTGCCGCCAGGTATTCGCTTGCGGCCATCGCGACACCGAGGTCACCGGTCCGCTTTTGCAGGACGAAGCCCGCGCGGTGCATGAGGGCTTCTGGCAGGCCGGCTGAGTCCGGGAATTGACGGATGCCTGGAGCGGACGGTGGATGGGTCAGAACCCGGGGACCGGCCCGATCACCTCGAGACGTAGCCGTGCTACGGTCCTTGCAGCTTGGTGGGAGTAGTGAAACATGTTGAGACGACTTTCGGTTGCCGCGGCGATGGCCATCGTGCTTGGGGCGTCGGCTGCGGTGGCGTTCGACCCGGCAGACGTTGAGAAACTCCGGGCAACGGGGAGTTGCGTAAAATGCGACCTGACGGAAGCGGACCTGTCGAACGCGGACCTGTCGGGTGCGGACCTGTCGGGCGCGATCCTGATATTCGCGGACCTGAGGGAAGCGGACCTGACGGGAGCGGACCTGAGGGAAGCGGACCTGGCGAACGTGTTCATGTGGGGCGCGATCCTGTTCGAGGCGGACCTGAGGGAAGCGGTCCTGGCGTACGCGATCCTGGCGCGCGTGAACCTGATAGGCGCAGACCTGAGGGAAGCGGACCTGACGGAGGCGGCGTTGTTCGAGGCGGACCTGCGGGACGCCGATCTGACGGAAGCGATCCTGTGCAATACGTTAATGCCCGACGGCAACCTCGATAACAGCGGTTGCTCATAAACCGGGACGGCTTCCCAATGAAGATTCAGGGCAAGCCTTGTAGCCGACCGCGAATGCTCGTTGCTGAACGAGATACCGCCGAGCTCGCCACGACGCCTCCGTCGAACCGGCGTTCACAGGTGTAGACCCGGATTTCCCGAATTCAATTCGATGACGCGCATGGTCGATTCTGCTATAAGAATCAAGCATTATCATCATGGCACACCGGGCGAGGCTGCCGTGGCGTCATGAACCCAGGACCCCCCATTTACGGGTCGATTTCGACCGAAGCGGCCTCGAACGCTTG
Organism: uncultured Bauldia sp.; assembly: GCA_963663975.2. Classification (GTDB taxonomy): domain Bacteria; phylum Pseudomonadota; class Alphaproteobacteria; order Rhizobiales; family Kaistiaceae; genus JANQRX01. The sequence continues at coordinate 57,023 of CAXXRA010000002.1, forward strand.
ATTCCATGGTTCCAAGGTTACGTCAGACGCTGGAGCTCGCCTACCGGGATGACGATGCCCTTGGCTGAAGGTTGGCGGCGGTCCTTTTCCACCTGACAGTCGTCGGGCGGCATGGCATGACGGGGCAGCCGTCAGTCGGTGTTTGGCCGGCTGCGGCGATACGGAGATGTCAAATGCCGATCGTCGCTCGCATCCCGCCATGCGGTGGATTGTCGGTGGCAGGGCGATCGAAAGACAGGCTGCCTCGACCAGCCAGATGGCTCGTTCGAGACGGAGTTTCTGGCCACGACGAGAACACGGAAGCCTTGGCTCGCCACATCAACGGAATGTCACAGGAGTAGAGAGTCATCAGATCGAAGGCGATTATCTTCGAACGCAGTCTCGATCAGCAAGAAACGGTCGGGTCAAGCCGAGTCTGCCGCCGGCGTAGATCAAGCCTATTCGCTCAGCAGGTCTTCGACCGCGCGCCTGCTCCGCGGACCGAAATCTCCGTCAATCCGTCCGGAATAGTGCCCCTTCTCGGCTAGAAACCGTTGAACGGCTTGCCTGGTTTCGCGCGCCCAATTGGTCATCCCGCCCCGCACGGCATCCAGAGCCTTTTCGTGTCCGAGCAAGGCAGCCTCAATCAGATACCTTCCTGCCTCCGAGTGGTTGCGGGCGCCGAAATCTCCCTCATCATAGCCGACCGCAAGGTTCCAGCCTGCGCTGCCCACGTCGGCGCTGGCTGCCATCCGATACCAGCGGACGGCTTCAGCCTGGTCCTCGGCAACGCCTTCGCCGTGTTCATAGGCATAACCGAGATTGTTCATCGCCGAGGCATTGCCGGCTTCGGCAGCCTTGCGGTACCAACGGACCCCCTCGGCCTCGTCCAGCTCCACGCCCTCGCCGTAGTCGTACGCATATCCGAGATTGTTCATCGCCGACGTCTGTCCGGCTTCGGCAGCCTTGCGGTACCACCGGACCGCTTCGGCCTCGTCCAGCTCCACGCCTTCGCCGTGTTTATAGGCATAGCCGAGATTGTTCATCGCCGAGGCATTGCCGGCTTCGGCCGCCTTGCGGTACCAGCGGACCCCCTCGACCTCGTCCAGCTCCACGCCCTCACCGTAGTCGTAGGCATAACCCAGGCTGTACATAGCCTTCACATGACCGGCTTCGGCAGCCTTGCGATACCAGCGCACCCCCTCGGCCTCGTCCAGCTCCACGCCCTCGCCGTAGTCGTAGGCATATCCGAGATTGTACATGCCTCCATCGTTGCCGGCGTTGGCTGCCATCCGATACCAGCGGACGCCTTCAGCCTAGTCTTCGGCAACGCCTTCGCCGTGTTTATAGGCATATCCGAGATTGTTCATCGCCGAGGCATTGCCGGCTTCGGCAGCCTTGCGGTACCACCGGACCCCCTCGGCCTCGTCCAGCTCCACGCCCTCGCCGTAGTCGTACGCACGGCCGAGATTGTACATGCCCGAATCGTTGCCGGCGTCGGCTGCCATCCGATACCAGCGGACGCCTTCAGCCTGGTCTTCGGCAACGCCTTCGCCGTGTTTATAGGCATAGCCGAGATTGTTCATCGCCGAGGCATTGCCGGCTTCGGCCGCCTTGCGGTACCAGCGGACCCCCTCGACCTCGTCCAGCTCCACGCCCTGGCCGTAGTCGTAGGCATAACCCAGGCTGTAAATAGCCTCGACATGGCCGGCTTCGGCCGCCTTGCGATACCAGCGCACCCCCTCGGCCTCGTCCAGCTCCACGCCCTCGCCGTAGTCGTAAGCATATCCGAGATTGTACATCGCCGTCGCGTGGCCGGCTTCGGCCGCCTTGCGGTACCAGCGCACCCCCTCGGCCTCGTCCAGCTCCACGCCCTGGCCGTAATCGTAGGCATATCCCAGACTGTACATGGCCTTCACATGACCGGCTTCGGCCGCCTTGCGATACCAGCGCGCGCCCTCGGCCTCGTCCAGCTCCACGCCCTCGCCGTAGTCGTAGGCATATCCGAGATTGAACATTGCTTCGGCATCACCGGCGTCCGCCGCGGCGCGGACATGTTGCGTGTCATCGGGCTCGCGAGCATCGGTGCCCTTGGCATCTTCGAAGGTCGAAGCATCGCGAGTATTGCCCTTATTGCGCTTGCTTGTCTCGACGATTGCCTGAGCCAGCACAAAGGCTTCGGCGGTATCCTTTGCGGCTCCGAGATGGGTGGCATTCGTGCGGTTGGGTGCGGTCGCACCGACCGAAAATTCTCGCCCAGCGACGGTTTCGAGCAAGGCAATGGTCGCGCGATGCCGGCCAATCCTATCGCTCTGGTCGGCGCTTTGGCCGAGGAGGTCAAGGCTGGCAGGGTTATCTATTCCCGCCGCCACGTCCGCTTGGAGCGGGCTGGGAGCGGAAAAGAAGACGATAGCAATCGTACAGATGATTACCGGCGTTCTGATGGCCTTCCTATGGATGTGTAGAATGTCGCAATCACAACGCGTCTGTAAAGAGGCTGCGGGTCACGATTTCCCGCTCCGCAAAATGATCTGTTCGGCAAGGCGTCGGCGGCGCACGCCCGTCTGCGTGCCGAGAGAGACAAGCTCCGGTCCTGCGGCAGCGGACGTCCGTGATCGACGGCGTGACGGTAGCTTTCGACCCAAGGAGGTCTTTACGCAGTCGTGCTAGCCTCACCGCTTGGGAGGCGTACGAAACATGTTGGGGCGGGATACGAGACGAGTTTCGGTTGGCGCCGCGATGGCCATCGCGTTTGGGGCCTCGGCCGCGGTGGCGTTCGACCCGATGGATTTCTGCGCGGAACCGGCGAACAAAGTGACGTGCGACCGCGTCGAGTTTCTCCCGGGTGAGTTCGGCACCGCTTTATCCAACTCGGTGGTGCGCGGTGAACGGGCCGTCTACCTCCTCGACGCCGTGGCAGGCCAGGCGCTGGTCCTGAACATTCACATCGCTCGAGAACAACGCGGTCTACGACGTCATCGGCCCGTCGGGCGCGATGCTGGCGGGAGAGGTGACCGGCGGCGTGATCCTCCTGCCGGAAAGCGGCGACTACAGCATCATCGTCGGGGGCACCCGGGGCAATGCCTCCTACCGCCTCGAAGTGCACGTCTACCGAGCCCAGGTGATTCGCTTCGCTGCCGGTGCGACGGGCGCCACCGTGTCCGATGCCGTCGTGCGGGGCGAGCGGACGGCGTATTTGCTCGGCGCGGCCGGCGGCCAGACGATGTCCGTGTCCATCAACTCGCTGGAGGACAACGCCGTCTTCGCGGTGTACCCACCTTCGGGACCGCCCATCGTGCGGGAGGCCACCAATGCGCGTCTCACCCTGCCGAAAAGCGGCGACTACAGCATCATCGTCGGGGCCACCCGGGGCAATGCCTCCTACCGCCTCACGGTCGAGATCCTGTGAGTCGGCAGTTCCTGGGGGACTAGGCTCCGAAGCGCTGGCGTAGAGGACGCCTCGTTCACGTGCTGAATAACAGATGGACCTACAGCTCGTGCAAAGGTCTTGGAGGAGCCGGCTTAGGCAGAACCATTGGCAGCCGGATGTAAAGGACGATTGGTGGTATGAGTGAAATTCAATGATCCAAGCCCAACTACCAAAGCCACCCGCAGAGCCACCCCCGGAACCAATCCCTGGCGTTCCTCCATTTCCCGTCCCCGACAAGCCACCGCAACCGCCACCAGCGGAACCGCCACCGCCGGGGATGCGGGCCTGAAGACGCACAGATCGGCCGTCGGGTTCGATTTGGCGCATCACTGCGGTGCCAGGGACGGCGAGCGCAGCCCTGGCTAGACCGGCCCGGTTGGCTGGCGATCAGTGGTGCGCCCGTCTTTGCCCCAAAAACTCAATACATCCACCAGGGGCGCGGGTGGGGCCCTGTGTAAATCGAGAATCCGCGGCGGCGCTGGCGGGGCCCGATGTAAATCGAGAATCCCGGGCCGCGCTGGTAGAAGTAGGGTGCGGGCCGATACCGTGGCGCCACATAGGCGGTGCCGTGCAGGTATCTCCCCGACGCCCAGACCAAGGTTCCGCGAAAATCGAGCTGGCACCAACCGGATGTGCAGTACCGAACATTGACCACTGCGCCGCGCGGCAGCACCCCGACGCGGTGATAGCCGACACCCGGTCCGGCCCGCACGTTCAGGCTCGCGGTCGTCTGCGCTGGATAGGCCTGGGCTGCCAATGGCAACGTCAGCATCATGCCGACTGCGGTGACGGCAATGGTAAGTGAGCGAAGCATCATTCATCTCCCTTGCTGGTTCGGCCGGGAAGGGAGTGCCGCGCCGGTGCGTTTGAGAGCGCAATTTCGGCGGCGTTCCTCAAACCGGCCGCACCTGGCGCGAACGCCGGGTACATTGGCCCCCGCTCCTCGTCATTATCGTGCGGATCGCTGTCGAACGCCATTCGAAATCCGCACAAGCACAGGCAGGCCGGATTGTCGTCACCAGGATGCCGCCTGAAACGTTCTCCACCGTCAACTGATCGGCTTGGGCCATGTCCCGCCGGCGATGCACATGGCGGAGCGTCGCCTGCCCAAAATCGGCTAAGGTGTCCAGACCACACCGCGCAGCGTCCGCACGCCGTTTGGAAGGTCGCGGACGGAACAATCGAGAGTAGCCCAGTTGACCGACCAAGCAACCTTGGAGTTCGAACACGACCGGGTGGGCTACACCTACAAAACCGGCGGCAGAACTATCGGCGAGTCCGACATCCTTCTTCACGCCGGCCAGACCGGCGATCAGTTTCCTCTTCATGTGAATGCCGAGGCGCCGGATCGTCGAGACCATGGACGTCGTCAACCAGCGTGGCGAGACGGTGCTGGCGGTCGATCACATCCTGATCCGCCGGGTTTGACAGTGGCCACGTGACCATGCCGTTTTTCGCCTGCTGTCCGATAGCGTTCGGCGTGGTCCAAGCAAAGCCAACGGGGAAACGCGCCATGTCCTCCCGCCTCCTGTCGATGCTGTTGTCGGTCGTTGTTCTGGGATTGGCACAGAGCCACGCCCAGCAGGCCAGCGATGCGGAGGCACCGGAACGCGCGACCGGAACCGCTAACCTTGCTTCTGATCGATTGCAGTCCTCGCTCGAGGTCAAAGCCGCCGGCGACCCGGTGCGGGCCGGAAACTGGATGGTATCGGCCGCCAATCCGCTTGCGGTCGAGGCGGGCGCCAAAGTCCTGTCAGGCGGTGGATCGGCCGCCGATGCCATGATCGCCATTCAGGCAGTGTTGGGACTGGTCGAGCCGCAATCCTCCGGCCTGGGAGGCGGTGCATTCCTGGTCTGGTACGACGCGGCGACCGGAACGGTGACCACAATCGACGGCCGTGAAACGGCGCCGCTCGATGCCACCCCCGTTCTGTTTCAGGACGACAGCGGCGAACCGCTGGCGTTCTTCGACGCCGTCGTCGGCGGCCGTTCCGTCGGCACGCCGGGAACGCCGCGGCTGATGGAAATGGCCCAGCAAAAATGGGGCGAGATGGATTGGGCCTCGCTGTTCGACGACGCCATCGCGCTCGCCGAAAATGGTTTCACGGTCTCACCGCGGCTAGCCCAACTGATCGCCGGCGACGCCGAACGGCTCGCTCGTTTTGCCGGCACGCGCGCCTATTTCCTGCCCGATGGCGCGCCGCTCGAACAGGGCGCATTGCTCAAGAACCCGGCCTACGCCGAGACCCTGCAAACGCTGGCCAACGATGGTGCAGACGGCTTCTACTCGGGGCCGATCGCATTTGACATCGTCACAGCCGTCCAGCGCGCCGCGGGCAATCCGGGTGTCCTGTCGATGGGTGACCTTGAGGGCTACCGGGCCAAGGAAAGAGCGGCCGTGTGCATCGACTATCGCGGCCACGATGTCTGCGGAATGGGACCGCCATCATCCGGCGCGATTGCCGTGGGACAGATATTGGGGCTGCTTGCACCCTTCGACATCCGATCGCCCGGTCCAGAGGCAATTGAGACCTGGCGGCTGATCGGCGACGCCTCGCGACTGGCCTTTGCCGACCGCGGCCGCTACCTGGCCGACAGTGACTTCGTTCCGGTGCCGGTCAACGGCCTGCTGTCGCCCGATTACCTGGCACAGCGATCGGCCCTGCTTACCGGTGACAGCGCGCTGGAGTCCGTTTCGCCCGGCGAACCCGAGTTTGACCACGCGCTGTTGTGGTCCGACGACGTTTCCCTGGAACTGCCGTCGACCAGCCACATCTCGATCGTCGATGCGGCGGGCAACGCGCTGTCGATGACCACCACCATCGAAAACACCTTCGGGTCGCGGCTGATGGTTCGCGGTTTCCTGCTCAACAACGAGTTGACCGATTTTTCGATTTCCTGCTCAACAACGAGTTGACCGATTTTTCGTTTCGAACCCATGCCGACGGACGACCGATCGCCAACCGGGTCGAACCGGGCAAGCGGCCGCGCTCGTCAATGGTGCCGACCATCGTCATGAAGGACGGCGAACCGGTTTTTGTCGTCGGCTCTCCCGGCGGCAGCCGCATCATCGGCTACGTTGCGCAGGCCATCATCGCCCGTCTCGACTGGGGCATGAACGCCCAGCAAGCCGTCGCCATGCCGCACGCCGTGAATCGGTTCGGCACCTATGACCTCGAGCAGGGCACCGCCGCCGCCGACATGAAGGCCGCGCTCGAGCAACTCGGTTACGAGGTCAAGCTACGTGACCTGACCTCGGGCCTGCACGCCATTGCCATCGACAGCCGGGGCCTTGAAGGCGGCGCCGATCCGCGACGCGAGGGGATTGCGGCGGGAGGGTAGAGCCCTTTCGACCAACTCGGAGCATTCTGACGGAGCGATCGACCCAGAGCGTTCAGGCGGTGCCGGGCGCGGGCTCCGGCGGCAGGTCGATTTCCATGGCCAGCAGGTAGGAGCTGAGCGATTTGCCATGGGCGTCGACGCGCAGCGAGCGTGTGACGCCGCCGTCCAGCGCCTCGTGCAACACGAAATTCATGGCGCCGATACCCGGCAGTTCGTAGCGTTCGACCCGGCCATGGGCGATGCCCCGGAAATGGGCCTTGACCCGCTCCGCCGTGACCGCGCGGCGCACAAGCTCATAGTCGGCGATGTCGTAGACGATCAGCGAGATGTTGCTGATGTCGCCCTTGTCGCCGGCGCGCGAGTGGCAGATTTCCCGCAGGCGTATCCTTCCTGGCACGTTACGCCTCCTTGACCCGAACCTGCGGCGTGACCGCCTCCCTGGGGACAAATGTGGTGTAGTACCCGACAACCTCCTTCAGCTCATATTGACGCTGCCGACAGGACACGCCGGCCGGACCGTTGTTGGACAAAACCGTCGATGCCTCACGCGCGATCATGGCCGCTTGGGATCGATGCCGGGTGCGGCCGGCAATACGCAGGCCAACCTCCCATGGATCAGACAAGGGTACACCGGGTGCCGACTCGAACAGGCTGTCCACACCCAGGAAACTGACCCTGAAGGCGTCCGGCCGAAGGCCGATCCGCTCGAAACGACGGGTGACCGCTTCGGCCGCCAGCTTGGCCCGGCCAAGGGCTCCGGGCCCACCGTAATAGACCGTGCCCGCCCCCAGCCAACCTTCGCGCACGCCCAACGACACCTTGAGACATTCCGGCTTCGGCTTGCCCCTGATCACGCCGCCAATCCGAACCCGATCCTGGCCATCAGGCTCAAACGCGATACCTGAGAAATCGCTGATCACATCGGCTTCGATGTAGTGCGAGGGATCGTGCACCTCATACAGCAACTGCTCGGCACAGGTTGCGGCACTCACCAGGCCACCGGCATCCGGCAGCTTTGTGATGACGGCCTCGCCGTCGTCCGACACTTCGGCCATGGGGAAGCCAAGTCGATCCAGATCAGGGACCACCTTGTAGGGCGGGTCGGCAAAAAAACCCCCCGTCACCTGTGCCGCGCATTCCAGCAAATGCCCGACGACGATGCCCCTGGCGAGCCGATCCCAATCATCGTCCGGCCAGCCAAACTCGTGAACCAGCGGCGCCAGGAACAGCGAGGCGTCGCCGACGCGGCCGGTGACGACGATATCCGCGCCCTCCCGCAGCGCCGCGACAATCGGCTCGCCCGGGATATAGGCGAAGGCGGAGACAAGATCGTCGCCGAAAGCGCCGACCCTGCGACCGGTTTCGGCAACCATCAGGTTCTTCCCCTTGACCAGCTCCAGGACGTTGTCGCCCGAAACGGCGGCGATCCTCAGGCGCTTGAGACCGAGGCGCCGGGAGATAGCAAGGGCCAGATCCTGCGCACCCTCGGGATCGGCGGCGCCCATATTGCCGATGATCTTGACCCCGTTGCGGGCGCACGATGGCATCACTTCGTTCAGCCGAAGCTCGGTAAAGGCGTCGTAGCCAGGCTGGCTCGGATCGCTTCGCCTGGCGCTTTCGATCAGCGACAATTCCGACTCCGACAGCGAATCGAAAATCAGGTAGTCGATCCCGCCCCTCTCGGCGAGATCGATCGCGGGGTCGATCCGGTCTTCCGCTCCGGCTGAGCCGCCGCCCAATCTGACTTTCCTGGCATCGGCCGCCATATCAAGCCCTCCGATCCTGCCCTCGGCGAAAGCATCGGCCATCGCTCACCATCAGCGCAACCGGACGATCCCATTGACACACTTCGTTGCCGCGGCGTTGCAGTGCCCGCCAAGCCAAACGATCAGCCTGGACGATCAGGAAAATCGGGTTTTCTGCCGGTCGCCCGGCGCGCCTCACCGGTAGATCGGATGGCTGTTGCAAAGTTCGGCCACGGTTTGCTTCGCCGCAATTACAAGCTCCCCGGTTGCCTGCCCGCCGGCGGCGAGCAGTCCGGCGATCGTCTCACCCAGCCGTTCGAACTCGGCCTGCCTCAGTCCGCGGGTGGTGGCCGCGGACACGCCAAGTCGAAGTCCGGCCCATCGGGCGGGATTGGCGTGATCGAAGGGAACCGGGTTCTTGTTGGAGGTGATGTTGACCGCATCGAGAATGGTCTCGGCGTCTTGACCGGTCAAGCCCTGCGGAGACAGATCCAACAGGACCAGATGGGTGTCGGTACCGCCGGAGATGATGCGGATGCCGTTGCCGGTGAGCGCCGTTGCCAGAGCGGCGGCGTTTGTTTTCACCTGTTGCGCATAGACCCTGAACTCAGGCCTCAGTGCCTCGCCGAGGGCGACCGCCTTGGCCGCGATCACCTGCGTATGAATACTCCCCTGGACCCCCGGAAATACGGCCGACTGGAGCGATGTGCGCCAAGTTTCGTCCTTCGACAGGATCACGCCGCCGCGCGGGCCGCGCAGCGTCTTGGTCGTCGTGCAGGTCACGATATCGGCGTGCGGGATCGGCGAGGGGTGGGCGCCCCCTGCGACAAGGCCGGCGAAATGCGCCATGTCGACAAGAAAGTGCGCCCCGACCTTGTTGGCAATCGCGGCCATGCGTTCGAAATCGATCGCCCGTGGATAAGCGGAGCCTCCGGCGATCAGCAGAGCGGGCCGCACCTCCGCGGCCTGCGCCTCGACCGCGTCATAGTCGATCAGACCCGAATCCCGTCCAACGCCATAGTGGTGCGCTTCGAACCATCGTCCCGACAGATTGGCACCAAGGCCGTGGCTCAGATGCCCGCCGGCGGCAAGGTCGAGGCTGAGGATGCGCTCGCCAGGTTTCAACACCGCAAAAAAGACCGCAAGATTGGCCTGGCTGCCGGAATGGGGCTGAACATTGGCGTAGGCGCAGTCGAAGAGCTCGCAAGCCCGCTCGATGGCCACCCTTTCGACCACATCGGCGTACTGGCCGCCGCCGTGAAAGCGAGCGCCGGGATAGCCTTCCAGCGTCTTGTTGGTCATCGGGTGCCCGAGTGCGTCCAGCACGGCACGGCTGACGATGTTCTCCGAGGCGATGAGTTCGATCTGGGATTGCTGACGTAGCTTCTCGCCGGCCAGCGCATCGCCGATCAGCGCGTCGGTTTCGGTGACGTGTCCATCAAGGAAAGCGCTCATTGAAAAAAATCTTCCTATCGAACCCTGGAGATACGCTCCAGCGCAGCCGCTCTGGTGATCGGGCTGTCTTGACCAAGGACGCCTCCCCCCGAGCCGCAAACGGTTTTCAGGTCGGCGGCAAGCCTATCTGGACTCAAATGTCACGGTTGATCCACTAGGCGGCCCGGCTGGCGCGTGGCGGCCGCTCAATCCGGGGAAGAGCCACGGTCAACAGGCCAATCGCCGGGAGGAAGGCGCAGACCTGGTAGACGAACCCGATGCTGGTGAGATCGGCCAGTTCGCCAAGCGCCGCCGCACCGAGCCCGCCCATGCCGAATGCCAGCCCGAAAAAAAGACCCGAGACCATGCCGGTCTTGCCCGGAATAAGCTCCTGGGCAAAAACAATGATGGCCGGGAAGGCCGAGGCGATGCCCATGCCAATCGGAATGGTCAGGAGCACTGTGGCGACCAGTCCGACATGGGGCAGAACCAGCGTCAGCGGCAAAACCCCAAGTATCGAAAACCAGATGACCCGCTTGCGCCCGACGCGATCGCCAATCGGGCCGCCGATCAGCGTGCCGCCGGCGATGGCGATCAACTGAACGAACAACAGGATCTGAGCGGTCTGGATGGCCACGCCGTACGTGTCGATCAGGTAGAACGTGTAGTAGCTGCGGAAGCTCTCCAGATAGAAGAATTTCGAAAAGGTCAGCGCGCCGAGCACGGCCAGCGCGGCGATGACGCGAGCGCGGCCGACACCTTCCGGCAGGGTGGCGCTCGGCGCCGGCGACGGTCGAGCCGGCATGAGGTGGAGACGATTGTGCCAGCTGCCGACACGTATGAGCACAATGATCGCGATCATCGCCACGATGGAGAACCAGGCGATGCTGCCCTGCCCGAACGGGACGACGACGGCAGCGGCGAGCAGCGGCCCGATGGAGTTGCCGATGTTGCCGCCGACCTGGAAGACCGATTGGGCGAAACCGTACCGCCCGCCGGAGGCCAGGCGCGCCACCCGCGCAGATTCAGGATGAAAGACCGCCGAGCCCATGCCGATCAGGGCCGCGGCCATCAGCACGAACGGGAATGACGGGGCTAAGGCGAGCAGGACCAGGCCGGCGAAACTGGCACCCATGCCGATCGGCAGCGAAAAGGGCTGAGGTCGCCGGTCGGTGGCCCAACCGACCAGCGGCTGCAGAACCGAAGCGGTGATCAGGAAGACGAAGGTGATCAGGCCGATCTGACCGTAGTCGAGGGAGAAGGAATCCCGCAGCACCGGGTAGATGCCCATCAACAGCGATTGGATGGTGTCGTTGAGCAGATGCGACACGCTGATCGCGACCAGGATGACCATCACCGTGGAATCGGCGCCGGTCTCGGCCGACCCAGTCTCTGTGGTGCGCGGGTCCACGGCTTTCTTCTCGTCCTCTCGATCTGCCCAAATGTGCCGAACCGCTGTTGCAAAGGTGCGGGCGAGACGCCCGTATCGGCCATCTCGGGCATCTGCCATCGGGCAGTCAGTTTCGATGCTGGCCTTGTGCGGCGCCAGAAGCCGTTCGTGTTCCAGGAGCGAGGTGTGAAACGATGCGGTAGTAGCCGAGAAACCCGATCACATTATGCACGATGGTGTCTATCCGAACCTCAGGCATCTGGAGGCTGCGAACAAATGCGCCTGAACGATCGTAGAATTTGAGATGGCGCCGCAGATTCCTCCGAATGTGCTTCAGCGCCTCCGAGGTGCCCTCTCCCGCCGATGCCACCAAACGAGCAAATACCGGCAGCCCTTCGGTCTGCTGCAAAAATGTCCCTGCGGCAGGCTTTGTTGGACCGCTGCCTGAACACCTTGGCAATAGGTTTTGAATCTGTCCATCTGATACAAGCCGGCTAGGGAGCCACGCCACCGCAGTCCTGGGGCAGCTCGGCGTCGACGTCTTCGGTGGTGAAGGCTGGGAAGTCTACGACCACGCGCCAAAACGCCGGCTGCGGCGGCATAGCGCAAAGGCGGGAATATGGCGGTCGAATATCTCAAACGTGGCAAGCCCGAGGCCGAGCGCTCACTGGACGAGGCCAAGGTTCGCCAAGTTGTGGAAGCGGCGCTTGACGACATCGAATCGCGCGGCGAGGCCGCAGTGCGCGAACTGTCGCAGAAATTCGATGGCTACGCGCCACCCTCGTTCCGCCTCAGTGCGGCGGAGATCGCTGCTCTGGTGGATAAGGTCCCGCCGCGCGATCTGGACGACATCACATTTGCGCAAGCCCAGGTGCGAGGCTTCGCCGAGGCGCAGCGTGCCTCGATGAGGGATGTCGAGATCGAAACCCTGCCGGGCGTGATCCTCGGCCATCGCCATATCCCGGTGCAGTCGGTGGGGTGTTACGTTCCCGGCGGCAAATTTCCCATGGTCGCCTCGGCGCACATGTCGGTGCTGACCGCTTCGGTCGCCGGCGTGCCCCGTATCATCGCCGCCACACCGCCCTTCAGGGGCAAGCCGAACCCTGCGGTCATCGCAGCCATGCATCTTGGCGGCGCGCACGAAATTTATGTTCTGGGCGGCATTCAGGCGGTCGGCGCCATGGCGCTTGGAACCGAGACGATCGAACCGGTCCACATGCTGGTTGGCCCCGGCAATGCCTTCGTCGCCGAGGCTAAGCGCCAACTGTTCGGCCGCGTCGGCATCGATCTGTTCGCCGGGCCGACCGAAACGATGGTGATTGCCGATGACACGGTCGACGCCGAGATGTGCGCGACCGACCTCCTCGGTCAGGCCGAGCACGGCTACAATTCGCCAGCGGTGCTGGTCACCAATTCCCGCGGGCTGGCCGATGCAACCCTTGCCGAAATCGACCGGCTGCTCGAGATCCTGCCAACCGCGGACACCGCCTCGGCCAGCTGGCGCGACTATGGCGAGGTGATCCTGTGCGCCGGCTATGACGACATGCTGGAGGTCGCCAACGACATCGCCTCCGAGCACGTGCAAGTCATGACCGATCGCGATGACTGGTTTCTCGACAAGATGCAGAGTTATGGCGCGCTGTTCCTCGGCCCGCGCACCAATGTCGCCAATGGCGACAAGGTGATCGGCACCAATCACACTTTGCCGACCAAGCGGGCGGGCCGCTATACCGGCGGATTGTGGGTCGGCAAGTTCCTGAAAACCCACAGCTACCAGCGGATCGAGACCGACGAGGCGGCGGCGGAAATCGGAGCGTATTGTTCGCGCCTGTGCATGCTGGAGGGCTTCGTCGGCCACGCCGAGCAGGCCAATTTGCGGGTGCGGCGTTACGGCCGCAGGAACGTCGCCTTTGGCACTGCGGCCGAATAGATGGACCTGCCGCAAACGCCATCCTTCCGCCTCGACGGCCGCCGGGCGCTGGTCACCGGGGCATCGTCGGGCATCGGACCGGGCTGTGCCGCGGCGCTGGCCGAAGCCGGCGCCCATGTCACCCTGGCGGCGCGTACAAGCGGAAATCTCGAGGTGGCGGCCGAGGCGCTTCGCGACCGGGGCTGGCAAGCCGAGCCGCTGCCGCTTGATGTGACCGACGCCGACGCGGTTGTGCGGGCGACCGCCGGCAGCGATCCGTTCGACATCCTGATCAACAGCGCCGGCATCGCTCGCCACACGCCGGCGGTGGACACGACGCCGGAAGACTTCGACGCGGTGATGTCGGTGAACCTTCGCGCCGCCTATTTCGTCACCCAGGCAGTTGCGCGGCGGCTGATCGCGGCCGAACGGCCGGGATCGATGATCACCATCTCCTCGCAAATGGGTCATGTCGGCGGCATCGACCGGGCCGTCTACTGCGCCTCCAAGCACGCCGTCGAGGGCTTTACCAAGGCGATGGCGATCGAGTGGGGTCCCCACGGCATCCGCATCAACACCGTTTGCCCGACCTTCGTACGAACCCCTCTGTCGCAGGCGAGCTTCGACGATCCCGAGCGGTGGAGCTGGATCGAGCAGAAGATCAAGCTCGGCCGCGTTGGCGAGATCGAGGATGTCATGGGTGCCGTGGTGTATCTCGCCTCCGACGCTTCGGCGCTGGTCACCGGCACATCCCTGCTCGTCGACGGCGGATGGACGGCGGATTGATGGCCGGCGTGAAGATCACGTCGATCGACGTTGCCAAACGGGCCGGCGTCAGTGCTGTGGCGGTCGCGCGCGCGTATACGCCCCGGGGGGCGCTCGCCTGGCCGAGTTCAACAGGGCAAGGCACCACTAGCTGGCGGCAGTCCAACGAAATCACCCGATCCCGATGCCTGGCAAAAGTTTCGGATACGGAGAGACGCAGCGCACCCGCTCGCCCGGCCTGGCGGCATACGTATCGGAGGCTGAATCGTAAGTCCGGTAGCGGCTGTGGCACCAATGCGTGTGAAGCCAATGGCTCGGGTGCAAGGCACGCAGCGGATTACTGTTGGGGCGGTGGTAGTGGTGGGCGACGATCAGCCCCACTGCGAGGCCGCCCAGAAGCCAAGCGGCGGAGGCGTCGGCCTTGGCCGGCTGGGGCGTGGTGGTGAGCGTGGCAGCGGCAAGGGCGACGCCCAAACCAACGGCAGCGAGTTTCGTCATGACGTTCTTCCTCACGTTGAAACGCGTTCGATGACCTCAGATACCCTAACTCGACATGATTGCACAGACCCGTAGCGGTGACGATGGCAAAACCTCCCCCCGCTTGACCGATCGCAGGATGTTCCGGCCGCGCTTCCGCCCTTGCAGCATCCCGGACAACGACATGTCACCGCACTTTGTCCGGCCTGACAGCCGCCGGCTTGACAATCGGTTGAATTGTTCACTTATGTTCTCCATGGCCGAAGACATCGAAAACAAGCCGCGGCCGATCGTTCCCGAACCCATTTCGGTCTGACCGGTCGCCATGGCAGCATTGGCCACCATCCTCCACGCGGACCTCGACGCCTTCTACGCCTCGGTCGAGCAATTGCGCGACCCTTCCCTGCGCGGCCGGCCGATTGCCGTTGGCGGCGGGGTCGTGCTTGCCGCTTCGTACGAAGCCAAGGCGTTCGGGGTCCGCGGGGGGATGCCGGGACGGCGGGCGCGCGAACTCTGCCCGGACCTGCGCTTTGTCAGTGGCCACTTCGAGGAGTACCAACGGCTGGGTGATGCCGCCATCAACGTGTTGGGCGATTTCACCCCCCTGATCGAGCGGATTTCGATTGACGAGGCCTTTGCCGACGTGGCGGGTGCGGAGCATCTTTTCGGTCCTCCGGCCGAAATGGCGCAGACGATTCGACGACGGGTGCGGGCGGAGGTGGGACTGCCGATCTCGGTGGGCGTGGCGCGCACCAAACACCTCGCCAAAATCGCCTCGCAGGTGGCCAAGCCCGACGGGTTGGTCGTCGTCGACCCCGATACCGAACTGGAGCTCCTGCACGATTTGCCGGTCGAGCTGATGTGGGGTGTGGGCCCGGTCGCCAAGGCGCGGCTGGCCAAGGTCGGCGTGGTCACCATCGGGCAATTGGCGCGAACCCCGGGGTGGTCATTGGAGCGGCTGCTGGGTCGGGCGGTGGGCGGCAAGCTGGCGGCGCTGGCGCGCAATCGGGATCCACGGGAAATCGTGACGCGCCGTCGCGCCCGGTCGGTGGGGGCGCAGTCGGCCCTGGGCAGGAAGCCGGCTGTCAAGAACGTTTTCGGACCCACGCTGCGCCATCTCGCCGACAGGGTTGCCCCCCGGCTTCGGGCCAAGTCGCGGGCCGGTCGCACCGTAACGGTACGAGTTCGGTTCGCCGACCTGCGCACCATAACGCGCTCCGTCACACTGCCCGCGGCGATTTCGGCGACAGCGATCCTTGCCGAAATCGCCGAAGATTTGGTCCGTGCCGCACTGGCCGACCAACGTCACGAAAAGACCATTTCGCTGCTGGCGATCTCGGTGTCGCAGCTGGAGAACGACCAGGTGCTGCAGCTGGAACTGCCGTTTAAACTCGAAGGTGACGGGCGCCGCCCCGGCACCGGCAAGGGCGCGGCGCGCTGGCTGGCCGATCGCGCCGTCGATGCGATCCGTGATCGCTTCGGGCGGGAGGCGGTCGGCTACGGCTCGGTTGCGTTGGGCGATTCCCGCTCCGTCCCGGACGGGTTCCGCGAACTGGCCGAACGGGACGTGTGACCATCACCGGCGCGGCAGCCGATGAGGCGCCACCAAACCAACGATGGCGATCGCCTTGGGATAGCCCAGACGCCGGGTCAGGAATCGGCGATTTGGTCCTTCGCCGCAAAACCGTCGGGATCGAATTCGTAGCCGCGGCCGCAAAATTCGCAACGCACCGAAATGATGCCGTCCTCGACGCTGTCGGTGATTTCTTCCGCCGTGAAAGAGGACAGGACGCCGTCGACCCGCGCCCGCGAGCATGAGCACTGGTCGTGCAGGACGGCCGGTTCGAACACCCGCACGCCGCGCTCGTGGAACAGACGAAACAGCAGCCGCTCGACCGGAATGGTCGGATCGGTCAGTTCGATATCCTCGACGGTGTCGGTCAGCGCACGCGCTTCGGTCCAGGCCTCGTCTTCGGCCACAGCCACGCTCTCAACGCCGTCCGGCACCTCGCCGCCGGGCGGATCCTGCTGTTGGGCACGCTCCGGTGAGCGCGGCAAAAACTGAACAAGTACGCCGCCGGCCCGCCAGCTGGTGATGACCCCGCCCTGGTGGCGCCGCTGCATTTCGGCGACCGCCAGCCGTACCCGCGTCGGGATCTGCTCGGATTGCCGGAAATAGGTGTGGGCCGCCTCCTCGAGGCTTTCGCCCTGGAGCGGCACCACCCCCTGATAGCGATTGGTGTGGCTGCCCTGATCGACCGTCATGGCCAGGAAGCCCGAGCCAAGCAGCGAGGAGACACCGGTCTTGCCGGATTTCACGGCGCCGGCGACCCTATCGGCATCATAGCGCGCATAGGCCCGCATGGCGCCGGTGGTGTGGTAGTCGACAACCAGCAGGTCGACCGGTCCATCGGCCTCGGCCTGCAGGGTGAACCTGCCGTCGAACTTCAGCGACGTTCCCAACAGCGCGGTCAGTACCACCGCCTCGGCAAGCAGCCGTGCGACCTCCGGCGGATAGTCATGGCGTGCCAGGATCGCGTCCAGTGCGGCGCCCATCTGCACCGCCCGGCCGCGGACGTCGAGCGCCGACACGGCGAACGGCCGGACAGCATCGTCGCCGGCCGGCGCCTGCAACTCGGTGATACGGGCAGTGTCGGTCATCCAGGCATCACGCCGAAACACCAGGCCAGGATGCCCTTCTGGGCATGCAGCCGGTTCTCCGCCTCATCGAAGACGATCGATTGCGGGCCGTCGATCACCTCCGCGGTGACCTCCTCGCCGCGATGGGCCGGCAGGCAGTGCATGAACACGGCCTGCGACTTGGCCCGGGCCATCAGTTCGGCGTTGACCTGATACGGCGCCAGAAGGTCGCGGCGGCGGTCGGCATCCTCGTCGCCCATCGACACCCAGGTATCGGTGACGATGCAGTCGGCGCCCTCCGCCGCCATGCGGGCATCGGTCGAATTGGTCACCTCGGCACCATTGGCGCGCGCCCACTCCAGCAGCGAGGCCGCCGGGGCAAGCTCGTCCGGCGTGGCCACGGCAATGGAAAAACCAAACCGTGCCGCGGCATGAATCCACGACACCAGCACGTTGTTGGCGTCACCCAGCCAGGCAATCCGTTTGCCACCGATCGCCTCGCGGTGCTCCTCGAAGGTCATGACGTCGGCAACCACCTGACAGGGATGCGACCATTTGGTCAGTCCGTTGATCACCGGAACGGTGGCATTGGCGGCAAGGTCGGCGACCATGTCGTGATCGAGCGCGCGGATCATGATGGCATCGACATAACGGGAAAGAACACGAGCGGTATCGGCGATGGTTTCGCCGCGTCCGAGCTGCATTTCGCTCCCCGACAGGACGATGGTTCCGCCACCCATGTCGCGCATGGCGACGTCGAACGAGACCCGGGTGCGCGTCGACGGTCGCTCGAAAATCATGGCCAGGGTCTTGCCGGACAGCGGCCGCCCGGCATCGCCGGTCCGGCGCTCGGCCTTCATCACACGGCTGTGGTCGATGATTTTGCGCAGCGTGGCGCCATCAAAATCGGAGAGGTCGATAAAATTCCGGGTCATGCCGTTGGCCATTCTTCTTGTTTCAGCCGGAGTCGCCGTGGTCAGGGTGCGATCGAACCGAGCGCCTTTTCGAGACGGTCCACCGCCTCGTCGATCTCCGCTTCCGTGACGATCAGCGGCGGCAGAAACCGAACCACGTTTTCGCCCGCCGCCACGCACAAGAGATCATGTTTGAGCAGCGATGCGACGACGTTGGCGGCCGGCACCAGGCAGCGAATTCCGGTCAGCAGCCCTTCGCCGCGGACTTCCTCGACCAGGCTCGGATACGCGTCGACCACCGAAGCCAGCCGTTGCTTGAGATAAAGCCCCATTTTCCGGACGTGGTCGAGAAACTCCGGCTGCGAGACGATATCGACCAAGGCCTTGCCGACCGCCATGGCCAGCGGATTGCCGCCGAATGTCGAGCCGTGGGTTCCCGGCGTCATGGCGCTGGCCGCAGCCTCCGTCGCCAGGCATGCACCGAGAGGAAATCCGCCGCCAATCCCCTTCGCCAGCGCCATGACATCGGGTTCGATTCCGGCGTGCTGGTAGGCAAACATGTCGCCGGTGCGGGCAATGCCGGTCTGAACCTCGTCAAGCACCATCAGCAGGCCATGGCGATCGCAGAGATCGCGCAGAGCGCGGAGAAAGCCGGGATTGGCTTCGCGCAGGCCGCCCTCGCCCTGCACCGGTTCGATCATGATCGCCGCCGTTTCGGGCGTAATCGCCGCTTCAACCGCTTTGACATCGCCGAGCTGAACGGAATCGAAACCCTCTTGCGGCGGGCCGTAGCCCTCGAGGTATTTCGGGTTGCCGGTCGCGGCCAGCGTGGCAAGCGTCCGTCCGTGAAATGCACCCTCGAAGGTGATGATGCGCATCCGCTCCGGCCGGCCGTTGGCAAAGTGGTAGCGGCGCGCGGTCTTGATCGCGCACTCGACCGCCTCGGCTCCGGAGTTGGCGAAGAAGACCCGGTCGGCAAACGAAAGCCGGCACAGCGCCTTGGCCAGCTTTTCCTGCTCGGGGATGCGGTAGAGGTTGGAGACGTGCCACAGCCGGCCCGCCTGCTCGCTGAGCGCGGCAACCAGCGCCGGATGCGCATGACCCAACGCGTTGACAGCGATCCCGCTGGCGAAGTCGAGCACCCGCCGGCCGTCATCGGTCTCGAGCCAGGCACCCTGGCCACGCACGAATGCGACGGGGGCACGGGCGAACGTATCAAAGAGCGCCGGATTGCTCACAGCATCACCCCAATGGGAAGAACCGGTGGAAAAACCAAAAAGTGCCGCCGGGCAGGCAGCACGCGGGTACGTATATCAGGGAGCGGGGCGCACATGTCAATCGACCGGCCCTGTTCCCGCGGTTTCGGACGCGGTCGGTGGCTTCTGGGGAAAACGAGGCTAAATGCGGGTGCGGCCCGGTCTGACTCTTGTCACCGAGTCAACCGTTAGTGTAGCCTCCCCCTTGCGTAATTTATCGGTGCGGCGGACTCCTGCATCCATTGTCAAGCGTTCGGCGTTGCCCCTCGTGGGTAGCGGGTGAGGAGGGATTCCGAGTCTGCCCAAAAGCACGGGTGATCGGCTATGGCTTGGACTGACGAACGCGTCGAGTTGCTGAAGAAACTCTGGGCGGAGGGGCTGAGCGCCAGCCAGATTGCGGTGCAGCTGGGGGGCGTGACCCGCAATGCCGTCATTGGCAAAGTGCACAGGCTGAACCTGTCGGGGCGGGCCAAACCCGCCGCGAGCGGCCCGCGACCGCGCAAACAGCGGTCATCGTCGCCCCACCGGCCGTCGACCCGACACTACACCTCTGGTAATACGGCACTGAAGACCCACGCACCGCCGGCGCCGCGGCGCCTGCCGGTGCCGGTGCCGCTTGAGGATATTGTCGTGCCGATCAGCCTCAACGTCTCGTTGCTGTCTCTCACCGAGGCCATGTGCAAATGGCCGAGCGGCGACCCGGGAACCGATGATTTCCATTTCTGCGGCCACAAATCGTGGAACAATCTGCCCTATTGCGAATACCACAGCCGGATCGCCTACCAGCCGGCGGAGCGCCGCCGCGACAGGAGGGCTCAGCGCGGTTGAGCAACAATCGCCGGCCGGGCGCCGCCACCCTGAGGGCGCGATTTCAGGCTTTCGTCGAGGGCAAGTTCCGGCGCCGCGCACCGTCCTGATCGGATCGCGGCCGCAGTTTATGGCCCGACGATTTCGCGGCCCTGGCCAAATGGGACGACCACACCCTGGCCCGCGACGAAATGTTTGCCGCAACTCACACCTGTGAGGCCCCTGGACGGTGGTGCGCGGCAACGATAAGCACCGTGCGCGGATCAACGTGATCCGGCATGTCCTAATGTGGCCGAATATCCCGGCAAGAATGCCGAATCAGTCGGCGTGATTGATCCGGCGATACTCGGCTCTGTGGACATGTTGAACGGCGATACCAAACCCTGAGCAGCAATGACCGATCTTCACGCCCTCCTCAAGCAGCCGATCATCGATCGCGGGATCAGCGATCCCCGCGATCGCGAAGAGATCTATACCGAGGCGCGCAGGGCCGTGGTCCGACGGCTGTGGCAACAGGACCCGCCGCTCGATCAGGACGAAATCGACGGGCGGATCAACGCCTATGACCATGCGGTCTCGGTCATCGAGAGTGACCTCGCCGCTCATTTCAGCGGGGCGCGTGAGTTGCAGTACGCCGACCCGGCGGCAGGTTCGGCCGAGGATGGACACCCCCGGCCAGACAGCGATCAGCCCTTCGACCGGCCGGTTCCCATGCGGGCGCGGTACGCCGACGACCCTGCGCTGCAGCCGCACGCCGACGACGAAGGCGCTACCTCCGAAGAGCCGGATGAGGCCGGCGACGGCGCGTTCTTTCAGGATCCTGCGGATGAGGGCGAAGTTACCGCCGATGAGCCGAGCTTCAGCGACGAGGATGAGGCGTATCAATCGGAGCGGGACGAACCGCCGGCCCAGGAGCTTGAGGCGCCGCTCGGTTATGATCCCAAGGCTGCCGGCGAGTTCTACGACTATGACGACGAGGAGCAGGGCTATCAGGCGCCGCCGCAGGGAGATCGCTGGACCGTGCCGAGCGACGACAGCACCGTTCGCCCGCGGGAACCGCTGCCGAAGGGCACTCGGGAGAAGCCGCGCAAAGCCAGCCGAGGCACCGCGGTGCGCATGCTCGCCGGCGCGATTGTCACGCTGGTCGTGGTGTTGGCCGGGATCGTCGCTTTCGTCTTCTTGCGCGAGCCTGCCGAAGACGGCGTCACCATCGCCATCGAAGAGAGGCGCCAGGTCAGCGACGCGGCGACTGCGGTGCGAATCGCCGCGGACGATTTGGCCGTCAGCCAGACGTTCGTGCTCTTCGACGGTCTCGACCCCACCATCTTCGACACCACAACCGACAATCCGGTTCGATTCGACAACGATGTCGGCGGAAGTTTCGCGCGCGTGGCCTCGGCCTCCGGCGCCGCCGGTGCGACCATCGTCATCGGACCGGGTCTAGCATCGCAACTTGCGGGGCAGCGGATCAGGGTGCGCGTTCTAGCCCGTTCGTCATTCGACCGCGGCGCGCTGAGCATGCGCTTCGCCTACCAGAGCGGGGTCGCCATCTCGCACTGGCAAACCGCCAATCTGGAACCCGACTATGGCGAGGTCGGGATTTTGTGGCGCGTGCCCTCACAGACCACCAGCACGTCCGGCCATCGTCTGATCATCGAGCCGGGCATCCCGGGAGACGGCACCGGCACCGACATCAAATCGGTCGAGATCGACATACTGGCACCGTGACGTCACTAGAGCTCTTTCAACCAACTCTGAGCCATTCTGACGGAGCGATTTTGTGACAAGACCAAGTCAAGGCTCGAAGAGCGTATCTGGATACGGTCAAGGGACTTGGCGCAGGAATTGGCGCAAAATAGCCCGTCCCTTCGGGTTTCCGATTGGCGGGTGTCCAACGCCAAACCAATCTGGAACGATGCGGTGGCATCGCCCGTCGATCGTTTCGACGCTGGTTCGCCTCGCCAATCGTGAAACAGAATTGACCCAGAGTTGGTCGAAAGGGCTCTAGCCGAGATAGCCGCCGGACCTCAACCCCTCGACGATCCGATCGGCCAGCGTGTCGGCGTCGGTTTCATCGGTATGCAGGTGGAGCTCCGGTGACACCGGCGGTTCATAAGGCGAGTCGATGCCGGTGAAATTGACGATCTCGCCGGCGCGCGCCTTTTTGTACAACCCCTTGGGATCGCGGGCCTCGGCGACCTCGAGCGGGGTACAACCCCTTGGGATCGCGGGCCTCGGCATCGAAACACCTCGAGAAACCCCTTCGGCAACCAGACCGCGGGCCATCAACCGCTCCGAGCGGAACGGAGAAATGAACGATACCAGGACCTCGAGAAACTCCCCTTCGGCAATCAGACCGCGGGCCATCAACCGCTCCGAGCGGAACGGAGAAATGAACGATACCAGGACGATCAGACCCGCATCGACGAAAAGCTTCGCCGTTTCCGCGATCCGCCGAATGTTCTCCACCCGGTCGGCATCGGTGAAGCCAAGGTCGCGATTGAGACCGTGGCGAACGTTGTCGCCGTCGAGCATGTAAGCGTGCCGGCCGAGCGACTGGAGCCTCTTCTCGACAAGATTGGCGATGGTTGACTTGCCCGCGCCGGACAGGCCGGTGAACCACAAAACGCATGGCCGTTGGCCAAGCGTGGCCGCGCGCACCCGTTTGTCGACCGCAAGCGCCTGACGGTGGATGTTGGTCGCCCGGCGGAGACCGAAACGCACCATCCCGGCGGCAACGGTGGCGTTGGAGAGCCGGTCGATCAGGACGAACGATCCGGTCGTCCGATTGCGGTCATAGACATCGAAGGTCATTGGCTCGGCCAGCGACAAATTGCACATGCCAATGTCGTTGAGCGACAGCGTCTTGGCCGCCAGTTCTCCGAAACTATCCACGTCTATGCGGTGCTTGAGTTTGCTGATCGTCGCCGGGACGGTGCTTGCCCCGCTTTTCAGAAGATAGGACCTGCCGGGAAGCATCTCGTCTTCGGCCATCCAGATGAGGTGGGCCGAAATCTGATCGGAGACCTCGGGCCGCTCGTCGGGGGAGGAAAGAATGTCGCCGCGCGAAATATCGGTCTCCGAGGCTGTGGTCACGGTGACGGCGTCGCCGGCGACGGCCTCGTCGAGATCGCCGTCCCTGGTGACGATGCGGGCAATGCGGGTGGTCTGGCCGGTACGCGGAATGACGACATCGTCGCCGGGCCGGAGCGCACCGGCGGCGAGCGTGCCAGCGTAACCGCGAAAGCTCGAATCGCGGCGGTTGACCCACTGAACGGGCATGCGGAAGGCCGCCGAGGCCGCCGGATCGGCGATCTGCACGCGCTCCAGGTGCTCCAGCAGTGAGGGCCCGTCATACCACCGCGTGTTGTCGCTGGCACCGATCACATTGTCGCCGTGGCGGGCCGAAATCGGGATGCTGATGAGGGTCTCGAAGCCGAGCCCATCGGCGAATGCATTGAACTCGTCGCGGATGTCGGCAAAGCGCGTTTCATCGAATTCGACGAGATCGATTTTGTTCACCGCAAGCACGACATGCCTGATGCCGAGCAGCGCCACGATATGGGCGTGACGGCGGGTCTGCGTCAGGATGCCGGCGCGAGCATCGATCAGCAAGACGGCCAGGTCCGAGGTCGAGGCGCCGGTCGCCATATTGCGGGTGTACTGAACGTGACCGGGGGTGTCGGCTACGATGAACCGCCGCCGGTCGGTGGCGAAGTAGCGATACGCCACGTCGATGGTGATGCCCTGCTCGCGCTCCGCCACCAATCCGTCGACAATGAGCGCGAAATCCATGTCGGCACCGGTGGTTCCGAACCGTTCGGAATCGGATTTCAAGGTCGCCAACTGATCTTCGAACAGGCGCTTGGTATCGTACAGAAGGCGGCCGATCAGGGTCGATTTGCCATCGTCCACGCTGCCGCAGGTGAGGAAACGCAGGATATCTTCCGATTCGGCCGGCGCCGTGATCTGGGCCATTAGAGCCCTTTCAACCAACTCTGGGTCAATTCTGTTTCGCGATTGGGGAGGCGATCCGGCGTCGAAACGATCGATGGGCGATGCCCCCGCATCGTCCGAGATCGACTCGCCGCTGGGCGCCCGCCAATCGACAAACCCGAGGGACGGGCGATTTTGCGCCAACACAAAGTTCCTCGACCGTATCCAGATACGCTCATCGAACCTTGACTTGATCTTGTCACAAAATCGCTCCGTCAGAATGGCTCGGAGTTCGTCGGGAGGGCTCTAAAAATAGCCCTCGCGTTTCTTCAGTTCCATCGACCCGGCCTGGTCATGGTCGATCAGCCGTCCCTCGCGCTCGGACGTGCGGGCCACGAACATCTCCTCGACGATCGCCTCCAATGTCGAGGCCTCCGACTCCATGGCCGCGGTCAGCGGATAGCAGCCAAGCGTCCGGAATCGGACGCTGCGCTCCTCGGGTTCCTCCCCCGGTTCCAGCCGCATGCGTTCGTCGTCCACCATGATCCACTGGCCTGACCGCTTCACCACCGGGCGCCTGGCGGCAAAATACAGGGGGACGATTTCGATCGCCTCGGCCTTGATGTATTGCCACACGTCCAGTTCGGTCCAGTTGGAGAGCGGAAACATCCGGATGGATTCACCAGCCCTGACCCGTGTGTTGTAGATCGACCACAGTTCCGGCCGCTGGTTTTTCGGGTCCCAGCCGTGACTTGCCGAGCGGAACGAGAAGACCCGCTCCTTGGCCCGGCTCTTCTCCTCGTCGCGGCGGGCGCCGCCGAACGCGGCGTCGTAGCGGCCCGCCTCGAGCGCCTGTTTCAGGGCCTCGGTCTTCATGATCTGGGTGTAGTCGCGCGATCCGTGGTCGAACGGGTTGATTCCCCGAGCGACCCCATCGCGATTGGTGTGGACGCGCAGATCGAGCCCATGGCTACGCGCCGTGGCGTCGCGAAAGCGGATCATGTCGCGGAATTTCCATGTCGTATCGATGTGCAACAGCGGGAACGGTGGCGGCGCCGGATGGAACGCCTTCAGCGCCAGATGAAGCATCACCGAGGAGTCCTTGCCGATCGAATACAGCATGACCGGGCGTTCGCAGGTTGCGACCACCTCGCGCATGATGAAGATGGCTTCCGACTCTAGGCGCCTGAGGTGGGACCCGGGCTTGAATGGCATGGAATTACTTCTCGTCGTCTCGCGCGCCGGAAAATAACGACCCTGGGAGGCTGCGCTCAAGCATTGCTTCGTCGAATCTGTGCAGCGGCTCCGTGGCGATTGGCGCCTGCGGGCGGTTTGTTGGAATGGTTTTGCGAGGTCTAGATCGCTCCGTCAGAATGGCTCAGGGTTGGTCGAAAGGGCTCTGGCTGCCCATCGGGTCGACGCCGCCGGTGGCGACAAACCATGGATTGCGAAATCGTTCCGGCCCATCGACGTCACCGATCGGTCCATAGGCCAGCCGCGCACCGTCCAACGTCACGACCTGCCCGCCCGCGGCGCGCAAAATGGCGTCGCCGGCAGCCGTGTCCCATTGCATGGTCGTGCCCATGCGCGGATAGAGGTCAGCCTCGCCAGCCGCGACCACGCAGAATTTGAGCGACGATCCAGCCGACACCAGGCGGCGAACGTCGAACCTGGCAATGAAATCGTCCGTCTCGCGGGTCCGATGTGATCGGCTCGCAACAACATCGATCCCCGCCTCCGGCGCCCGTCTGATGGTGATCGCCGAGGGCTCGGACACGGCTTCGCCAGTTGCCGTGGCGCGCCACGACCCGGCGCCCTCCGACCCCCAGTAGATGACGCCGGTCGCCGGCACGAAAATGACCCCGGCGACCGCTTCGCCGGTCCGGATCAGCCCGATATTGACGGTAAAATCATCGCCACCGCGGCTGAACTCCCGCGTCCCGTCGAGCGGATCGACCAGGAAAAACTCAACGCCGATCTCCGGCACGCGGCCGGAATAGACCGATTCCTCGGCGATCACCGGGACACCCGGCGCGGCTTCGCGCAGGCGATCGAGGATCAGCGCCTCGGCGGCCTGGTCGGCTTCGGTCACCGGCGAGGAATCGTACTTCTTCTCAACCGTGTAGCCTCGGGCACGCACGTCCAGAATGACCGCGCCCGCGGCGATCGCCGCCGCGTTGAGAGTGGTCGTGAGCCCGGCATCGATGCCGGCAGTGTGGGCTACATCCATCGGGGGCTTGTCTACAGCAACGCAACGGCAGCGCAAGGCGTCACCGGTCAGGTCAGCGACAATTCGCCGGGGTCGCGCAACGGCAGGTCGAGGCTCTCGGCGACCGCCTTGTGGGTGACGGCACCATCGTGAACGTTGAGCCCTCGCATCAGATGTGGGTCGGCGGCGAGCGCCTGCAGCCCGCGATCGGCCAGCGCCAGACCGAACGGCAGCGTGGCATGATTGAGAGCATGACTGGCCGTCAGCGGTACCGCGCCCGGCATATTGGCAACGCAATAATGGACGATCCCGTCGACGACGTAGGTCGGTTCGTCATGGGTGGTCGGCCGCGAGGTCTCGAAGCAACCGCCCTGATCGATGGCAACGTCGACCAGAACCGAGTTGGGTTTCATCTGCCCCAGCATCGCCCGCGTGACCAGTTTTGGCGCGCTGGCTCCGGGGACCAGCACCGCGCCGATCACGGTGTCGGCAAAGGCAAGTTCCTCGGTCACCCACTCCCGGGTCGAGTATTGCGTCACCACACGGCCGGCAAACATGTCGTCGAGCTGGCGCAATCGCGGCAGAGAACGTTCCAGTATCGTGACGCGGGCGCCGAGCCCGACCGCCATGCGCGCGGCCTGGGTGCCGACCACGCCCCCGCCGATGATCACAACCCGGCCCGGCGGCACGCCCGGCACCCCGCCCAGGAGCACGCCGCGGCCGCCATTGGGCCGTTGCAGCGCGGTGGCCGCAGCCTGGATCGACAACCGGCCGGCGACCTCGCTCATCGGCGCCAGCAATGGCAGCTGGCCGGCATCATCGGTCACCGTTTCGTAGGCGATCGCCGTCACGCCTGATTCGATCAGCCCCAACGTTTGCGGGCGGTCGGCGGCGAGGTGAAGATAGGCAAACAGGATCTGACCCGATCTCAGCCGGGCCCATTCCTCGGCCTGGGGTTCCTTGACCTTGACGATCATGTCGGCCGCCTCGAACACTTCGGCGGCAGTTGCCGCAATGTCGGCGCCGGCAGCGCGATAATCCTCATCGCTGGCGGCCATGCCGGAACCGGCGCCCGTTTCCACCACCACGCCGTGACCGTGGGCGACATACTCGCCGACCGCAACCGGCGTCAGGCCAACCCGATATTCGCTGGATTTGATCTCTTTCGGCACGCCTATGATCATGATGTCCTCCTGTCCGTCTGAAAGGAATCTATGTCTCATTGCTCGGCGTTTCCGTGCTATATTCCACGTAGAACTCAGCCAGCGTGCATGTTTTCACCAATTTTCGTCGTAGTTCGAGGATTTCGTGCGGATGGACACGTTCGATCTGAAGATCGCCAAGGAGCTCGCCCGCGACGGCAAGCTGACGGTGGTCGAGCTTTCCGACCGGGTCGGCCTGTCGCCCTCGGCGTGCACAAGGCGGATTCAGAGCCTGGAGCAGCGCGGCATCATTGGTGGCTATCGAGCGCTGGTCGACCGCACCGGCGTCGGCCTCGGGGTCAGCATTTTTGTCGAAATCACACTGGAGCGGCAGGCCAGCGACATGCTGCGCGCGTTCGAGACCGCACTGCTGGCGTGCCCGAACGTGCTGTCGTGCCATTTGATGTCGGGCTCCAGCGACTATCTCATCCACATGGTGGCTGAGGATCTCACCGATTTCGAGCGGCTGCATTCGGAGTTTCTCGGTCACTTGCCCGGGGTCGCTCGGATCGAGTCGAAGTTCTCGCTGCGCGAGGTCGTGGATCGCCCGGTGGTGCCGATCGATTGAAATTGGCGTAGACATGTCACGCCAGCGGTCGCTTCGGAGGATTGCGTAGGAATGGCGGGCACGGAAAGAAAACTGACCACCATTCTGGCGATCGACGTGGTCGGGTTCTCCGAGATGATGGGCCGCAACGAATCGCGGACGCTGGACAATCTCAAGGACTGCCGCGCCATCGTCGAAGCCAGTATTGAACAGCACAATGGGCGGGTCTTCGGCGGCGCGGGCGATTCTCTCATCGCCGAATTCTCAAGCCCGCTGCAGGCGGTGGTGTGCGCCAACGACTTCCAGCAGAGCATTGCCGAACGCAACCAGGAACGCCCGGAAGATGACCGCATGTGGTTTCGCGTCGGCATCAATCTCGGCGACGTCATGGTCGATGGCGATAATCTCTACGGAGACGGGGTGAACATCGCCGCGCGGCTTGAACAGATCGGCGAGCCGGGCGGCGTCTGCGTCTCCCACAAGGTCTTTGAGGAGGTGCGGCGAAATCTCGGATTGCCGTTCGTCGACGGCGGCATCAGGGAACTGAAGAACATCAGCGAGCCGGTCGCGGTTCACCATGTCCGCCCGGTCACCGACGACCGCTCCGGCAAAACCGGAACGGAAGCCGGGCAATCGCGGGCGCCGCCCAATCGGGCTGTGCCGCCGCGCCCCGTGCCGAGCGCACCGGAACAGCATTCGATCATCGTCCACCCGTTCAAGGTCACCGGCGACGACGAGACCGAGTTTCTGGCCGAGGGGCTGCGGGACGGGCTCTCCGGTATTTTGAGCAAATCCTCGGCCGTCAAGCTGGTCGCCGATGCCGAGCATGGCCGAATGCGACCGGATTTCATCCTGGAGGGCAACGTGCGCGGGCGCGGCGACCGAATCAGGCTTTCCTTTGGTCTGATCGACACCGCCACCAACAGCCAGGTGTGGAGCGAACGCTACGATCGCAGTGGCAGTGACGCGTTTGAACTCGAGGACGAGATTTCCCAGGCCGTGGCCTCGGTCTTGCGGGTAAAGCTGAAGGCGCTGGCCTTCGAGCAGCTTCGCAACACCGGCAACGAGGAGCTGTCGGTGCCCGACTTGCTCAACAAGGCGGCCGGATATTTCGTCACCTCGCCTGGCAACAATGACGAAATTGAACAGATCCTGAGATTGGCTATCGAAAAATCACCGGACAATGCGATGGCGTTGGCCATGATGGCGGTGTGCCTCTACCGGCCCCACGAGTTTTCTCCGCTGGCCCTGCCGCAAGCAGCACGGCAGGAGATCATGAAGTCGACCGCACGGGCCATCGCCCTCGACCCTGACGGTTATTTCACGCGATTTGTCGTGGCCATGATGACCCAGGATTTGGAAGGCGACTTTGAAAGGGCGCTCATACACGGGCAGACCGCCCTTCAGGCGAACCCAGATTTCACGCAGGCCATGGCCCTGGTGGCGATCGCGAAAATTCATCTCGGCCAGATCGAAGAGGGTTTGAACGGGCTGAGGCGGGCGATCGCGGCCAACAAGGACGACCCGCAGCGCTTTCGCCATCATCGCGAACTGGCCGTTGCCCTGTTCATGGCCGGCGAACTCGAAGAGGCCGCAAGTATCTCGACCAAATTGGTTGAACAGGCGCCAGAAATGGATCGGAACAAATTGGTTCACGCGGCGCTGTTGTGGCACGCGGACCAACAGGAAAAAGCGGTTGCCGTCGCGGCGTGGCTCAAGGAAAAATACCCTGCCCTGACCGGCGGAACGATGCGACCGGTGCAGTTCGGCGCCTCCGACGCCGCCGTCCGGTTCAATCAGGCGTTCCGGGACATGGGCTTTGAGCCCGCCGACAACGTGGTTTCGATCGGAAAACGTTGAGCCTGGCCGGGCACGCGCTGAGGCGCGTCGTCGACCCGACCAAACAGGCGGCTTCAGGAGGGCTGCGCTTTCCAATACATGGCTTCCTGCCAGGCTGATTTTGTCCAATCTCCCCCGGCGGGAAGCCCGTTACTTCGCCGAATTGGTGAATTTCCACAGCTCAATTCACCGAGATGGGCCCTGCGGCGGATTTTTGCGGCCGGGGCGCCGCCGAATTTGCTAATTTTGCCATCCGATTCCCGTGGGTGCCGTTCCGCCACCCACCTGGTGGCATGGACGTGACCTACCAGCACAAAAATCCTGAATATCGTTATGTCAATGACCTGCGGCGACTTGGCTTCAGCCAGCGACAGGTCCTGAAGATACGCGGTTCGATCGTTCCGGTCGGGCTGTCTCTGCTGTTTCTGGCCTTCGTTGCCGTTGTGGTCGGTGCCGGCCACCCGGCAGTGGGTGAGGAGTCGCTGATCATCATCGTGGCGGCTGTCATCGGCGGCTACATGGCGTTGAATATCGGCGCCAACGATGTGGCCAATAACATGGGTCCGGCCGTTGGCGGCAAGGTTCTGACGGTTGCGGCTGCAGTTGCCATTGCCGCCATATTTGAAAGCGCGGGGGCGCTTCTGGCAGGGGGCGATGTCGTCCAAACGGTCGCCAAGGGCATCATCGCACCCAGCGATGAGGTCAGCATCGTCGACTTCAGGCTCTTGATGATGAGCGCGCTGCTGGCCGCGGCGCTATGGATCAATCTGGCGACCATTCTGGGCGCGCCGGTATCGACCACCCATGCCATCGTCGGCGGGGTCCTCGGCGCGGGAATCGCCGCTGCCGGCTTTGGCCTCGTCAACTGGACGACGATGACCAAAATCGCTGCAAGCTGGATCATCTCACCGGTGTTTGGCGCGGCGATCGCCGCCGCACTTCTCCTGTTCATCAAGATCAGAGTGCTGAACGTCGAGAACCGCCTCGAGGCTGCGGCAAGATGGGTCCCGATATTGATCGGCATCATGGCGGCAGCCTTCATGGCCTATATGGCGATGAAAGGCCTGAAGAAGGTCTGGGCGCCGGGCGCTCTCCAAATCTTCCTGCTTTCGGGATTGACGTTCGTGGCGGCGTACCTTCTGTCGCGGCCCTATATCGCCAGGCGAATCCAACGGCTGGAGAACCGCAAGAAAGACATTTACGGCCTGTTTGACGTGCCGCTGATCATCGGCGCCGCGCTGTTGTCATTCGCCCATGGGGCAAATGACGTGGCCAATGCAGTCGGCCCGCTGGCGGCGATCGTTTCGACCCTCGGCCAGTCGGACGAGATCGCCGGCAGGGTCAGCATCCCGCTTTGGATCATGGTGGTCGGGGCGTTTGGTATCGCGCTCGGCCTGGGTCTGTTCGGGCCGAAGCTGATCGCCATTGTCGGCGAGAAGATCACCCGGCTGAATTCGCCGCGCGCCTACTGCGTGGCATTATCGTCGGCCATCACCGTACTGATCGCGACCACGCTCGGCCTGCCCGTCAGCTCTACCCACATCGCGGTTGGCGCGGTCTTCGGCGTCGGCTTTCTGCGTGAAGTTGCGGAGAACCCAAATCGCAGGAAACTGCGCCCCGGCCACAAACTCAACGCAACCGCCGAGGACGCTTTCAACAGCCGCAATGCGCGCGGCAGACGGTTTCTGGTGCGCCGGCGCTTCGTCCTGTCGATCGCGGCAGCGTGGGTGATTACGGTGCCGGCGTCGGCATTGCTGGCCGCTGCGATTTATGGGGTTCTGCAGCTTTTTTGATCCACGGCCGCAGTGCGTCGAATTGACGTATGAGGCCGAGAAAGTCGGCGCGATAGACAACCTTGGCCGCGTCCTCGACTAGTGCCCAATGGCGCTGGCGGCGATCCTTGTCCGGCCATTCGTCCTCCTGCACCTGAACATAATAGGGGTAGTACGTCACCGGCACCTGGCGCACGCCCTCGTCCGACTGCTTGCTGATCGCCACCGTGAACGGATAGTCCGCCAGGACCACGCCGCGGACGCCAGCCTCCTCAAACCCCTCGCGATGGCAGGTATCGCTGTGGGTTTCGCCCGCCTTGGCCACGCCCTTGGGAAATATCCAGCGCCCGCGCGCCTGCGAGGTGACGAACAGCAACGCCACCGCTTTGTCCCGCATGTCAAAGGGAATGATGCCGACTCTGTGCAATGGATGTCGTCTCGGGTTGCCTGGGCCGGGCGCGGAGCCGGATCCAGACCCGGCAACGCTCACGGACCTTTGCGTAAATACCGGTGGAACAGACCGCAAGGGCCCTTGTCCGATCCGTGGCCGCGCGTCGGAGTATCCCGATACCGGTAGCGGATGTGCTGTTCCGGCCGCTCGCTCCCCTTTCGCCGTTCAATTCGTCAGCCGGTTCGGCTACTGGTTCGTCGGTCCCGCCGAATTTTCAGCGGCCACACTGCCATCAGTCCAGCGAGCCCATCCATGGTGCCCCAAACTCGATATGCCCGCAGCGGTGATCTCCACATCGCCTATCAGGTGATCGGCCAGGACGCACAGGACATCGTCTACGTGCCGGGCTGGGTCTCACATGTCGAGCTCAGCTGGGAGGAGCCGACCTACGCCCGTTTCCTGAACCGCCTGGCTTCGATGGGCAGGTTGATCATGTTCGACAAGCGCGGCACGGGGCTTTCAGACCGGGTCTCCAACGACAAGCTGCCGACGCTGGAAGAGCGCATGGACGATCTCAGGGTGGTCATGGACGCCGCCGGATCGGAGCGCGCCGCGATCCTCGGTGTTTCGGAAGGGGGCAATCTGTCGGCGCTTTTCGCCGCCACATATCCGGAGCGAACGACCGCCGTGGTGAATGGGGCAACCTGGGCGACGTTGCGCACTATGCGCCGAGCAAGATGGACGACCCCGCCTTCGCAGAGCGTCTCGCCACCTATGGCCGCCGTTCGGCGAGCCCGGGAGCGGCGGTATCGCTGCTGCGCATGAATACCCAGATCGACATCTCCGGCGTCCTGCCGATGATCCAGGCGCCGACGCTGGTGATGAACCGCACCGGCGACCGCGACGTGCATGTCGAGGAAGGGCGCTGGATAGCGGATCGCATTCCAGGCGCTCGCTTCGTCGAATTAGCCGGCGATGATCATTTCCCCTGGATCGGAGACCAGGACGCGCTCCTCGACGAGGTGCAGGAATTTTTGACCGGCGACCGTGCGTCCCACGACGGGTCGCGGGTTTTGGCGACGATCCTGTTCACCGATATTGTCGATTCGACCCGCCGCGCCGGTGATCTCGGCGACGCCGCCTGGCGTGAGCTGCTTGATGAACACGATCGCGTCACCCAAGAGAGCGTCCGTCGCTGGCGCGGCCGCCTGGTCAAGTCGACCGGTGATGGTGCGCTCGCCACCTTTGACGGGCCCGGCCGCGCTATCGGCTGCGCCCAGGATATCGTGGCGCGGATCGATCAGATCGGGCTCGACATCCGCGCCGGCCTTCACACCGGCGAACTGGAGATTCGCGGCGCCGAAACATCAGGGGTCGCGGTCCATCTTGCCGCCCGCATCGCGGCCCTGGCCAACTCCGGCGAGGTCCTGGTCTCACGCACCGTCAGGGATCTGGTCGCCGGCTCCCGCATCCACTTCACCGATCGCGGCAGCCATGAACTCAAAGGCTTTCCCGAACCGTGGCCGATTTACGCAGTGAGCTGACCCGGCCGGATCGGCTGTCGGCTGCCATGTTGGCCGAATTGACGGCGATCGAAGGCTACCCGCCCGCTTGCCACAGGCGTATCGCCTCCACCGGGTAGATCAGCATGATGGCGTTGAGGGTGAGGTTGTCGCGGATGAAGAAGCCGACGAACACCTCCAGCGCCACCACCGTGGCAACGCCGCCCCACACCGGCAGCCGCCACGCCAGAACAAAGCCGACCATCATCGCCAGCACGTCGAAGACCGAGTTGATGACGCTGTCGCCGAAATAATCGAGCGAGATGGTCACCGTGCGGTAGCGGTTGATGATCAGCGGCGAATTCTCGAAAACCTCCCAGCCGACCTCGACGAAAATGGCGATCAACAGGCGCAACCCGACCGGCCTGCGGCGCGCGACCAGCCACAGGGCAGCGTAGAAGACAAGGCCGTGGATGAGGTGGGACGCGGTGTACCAGTCGGAAAGGTGTTGGGAATTTTCCGGCGAATAGGTGATGCCGTGCCACAGCTTGATCGTGCCACAGGTGCAGATCGCCGGATGGCCCATGGCGTAGATGATGACTGCGCCAGTGGCGAGCATCATCACGCTGACGACGAACACCGTCGCCTGGGTTGGCGTCGTGCTGGTCGGGGCCACCGTCATGGGTCCGCTCCGTCCCACGCCGTTTGAGCCAAAAGAACCGCTTTCGGTTTCCGACTGTCTGCCCCGGCGTTCAAGCCGCGACTCCCCAAATGTCTCCTGGCGATCGCGGTGAGTTTAGCACGAACCCGGGCGTGGCCGCGATATCGGGCTCCAATGATCGCCAGGCGCCTGCCAGCGGTGGTCGTTCTGGTTCCACCAAAACCGCCTCCCGACAATACCTCAGCGCGCCGGTCGTTTCGTTGCAAATTCCAAAGAGCGGCGGATGATGATTTTGACGGCCTCCAGATCTTCGTCATGCCGCGGGGCGTAGATCATGATCGACCCCACCGGGATCACTCCGGCATCGACCAGAAAGTGGTTTTCGCCCCAGCCCTTGTCGATCACCTCACCCACGTCCTCTCCGTCAAGCTTGACATGAAGGCTTCCAGGGAGGGGCTCGGGATGAACATGGGCGAACTCACGTCCAACCATGAATCCGTCCGGATTGGACTCGATATGGTCTTCCAGGATCATGGCACGGGCACCGGGAACGGAGATGCCGCTCGCCTCCTCGCGAATATCGGCTTGCGCAAACATCCAGTCGGTCAGCCTGGCGAAGATTTCGGGCCCGGAATTCTGATCGAGTTGCGAATGGGGCGTGCGCTTGGTGGTGGCGGGTCGCGTTCCGCTGCGGGCCGGCAGTACAAGCTTGGACATGCGTCACCTCCAACGCCGCTTTATGAATCAGCCCAGTCCGTTGTCGGGGCTGACATTGCGGGCTGATCCTAACTCAAGTCGCGCCGGGATGACCAAGCCTGCCGCCACCGCACCACCTTTCCCGCGCCGCCGGGCGCTCAAAAGCTCGTATAAGGCGATGTTCGAGCCCGGCCTCAGGCGACAACAGGCCACCAGCAACGTTCACGCTCTTGTGTCGCTCGCTAACCGAGACATAACCTAGCGCTAAACGGGCGCAAACAACGGCGAACTAACTCATAGGCATCGAACCGGCCGCGGCCGAGCTTCGTTCGACGGCCGACGAGGCGGTCTACGAGGGCGCCAAAACGGCTGAACCGCTTCGGGCGGTTTATTCATCACCGGGGGTGGCTTTCGTCGGCCCCCACAGGAACAAGATCGATCGGGTGGGGAACCAACGTCATGAAAAAGTTTCTTTTGGTCGCGTTTGTGTCGGGTTTTGTCGGCTTCGTCCTGGGCAACGCGTTCTGGTACCTGGCATCGCCGTTGTGGATCGACCGGGTCGTATCGGAGACCCAGCCCGCGATCGCGGACAGCGAGGTTGTCGCCGCAGGTGAGGTCACCGGCGTCGATTTCGTTCACAAGGGGAAGGGCACGGCGAGCGTGATCCGCAATGGTGACTCGACCATCATCCGCTTCACCGACTTCGAGGTGACCAACGGTCCCGGCCTCAGGGTCTATCTGGTCAAGCACGACAATCCGCGTGAATCGCGTGACGTTCTCGACAGCGAGTGGGTCTCGCTCGGGGAATTGAAGGGCAACATCGGCGACCAGAACTATACCGTACCGGCCGACATCGACATTTCCCAGTACGGGTCCGTCGTGATCTGGTGCGAGCCGTTCAGCGTGCTGTTTGCCGGAGCGACGCTCGCCGCGACCGGTTGATCGTCGGCCGGCCCTGCCCCGAACGCCGGATGCCGGCTCGATCCGTCAATTGGCAGGAATGTCAGCAGCGCGGCCGGTGGAGCCTTGGCAAAACGCCGTCGAGCGGGTTCAACTCGTCCGACCGGGGAAACTGCCTGGAGGACCTCGAGGTGGCAGAAGCAACGACCGACACCCATCGCTCGGCGTGGCGGCGTCTGGCGGCCGATCTGGTCGCACGCGAGCGCGGCGTCGAGCACGGGCGCATGATGTCGTCGGAGGCGGTGACATTGGCCGACAAGGTGTTCGCCTTTCACACCACCAAGGGCCGCTTCGAGGGGCTGGGGCTGCGCCTTGGCCGCGATTTCGACGTTGAAGGCCTCAAGCTCACCTCGTGGGAGCATCTGGCGCCGTTCACATCGAAGCCGCCGATGAAGGACTGGATCCTGGTTGGGTCGGAAGACGGCGACCGTTGGCCGGAATTGGCGGCGATCGCGCTCGAGCGGATGCGGGCGAGCAGGCAGGCCGGAAAACAAAACGGGCGCCGCTAGGGCGCCCGCTTGTCGTCGTTGAATGTCTTTGGCGGCTATTGCAACCCGGCGGCGTCGGTGACGTCGTGAGTCCAGGCGCCTTCCGGCTGGCTCTCGATGATGCCCTGATCGAGCACCGCCTTGGCGGTCCGCTCATAGGCGGCCTGATCGAGGATGCCGTTGGCCCCGGCGATCAGCTTGCCCACTTCGCCGACCATG
Organism: uncultured Bauldia sp.; assembly: GCA_963663975.2. Lineage (GTDB taxonomy): Bacteria > Pseudomonadota > Alphaproteobacteria > Rhizobiales > Kaistiaceae > JANQRX01. Next base: position 93,533 of record CAXXRA010000002.1, read on the forward strand.
TAAAGCTGATGCTCCAGGGTCTGGGCGCCGGTGTCGTCATTGTCGATGGTGACCTGGGCCGCCTCCTCGGGATTGGCCTTGACGTAGTCCCAGCCCTTCATCGAGGCGCGCACGAAACGCACTATCTTGTCGAAGAAGGCGGGGTCGGCGAGGTCGTCTTCGAGCACGTAGAGGCCGTCCTCGAGCAGGTCGTTGCCGAGGTCGGAATAGTTGAAGATGGTCAGATTGTCGGGCGAGAAACCGGCGTCGAGCGCCTGACCGTATTCGTTGTAGGTCATGACGGAAATGCAGTCGGCCTGGCCCTGGATCATCGGCTGGATGTCGAAGCTCTGCTTGATGACCGTAACGCCGTCGGCGCCGCCATCGGTCGACAACCCGACCTTGTTCATCCAGGCGAAGAAGGGATATTCGTTGCCGAAGAACCACACGCCGAGCGTCTTGCCCTTGAAGTCGGCCTCCGAGTTGATGCCGGTTTCCTGCGGGCAGATCATCATCAGGCCGGAGCGCTTGAACGGCTGGGCGATGTTGACCAGCTTGACGCCTTTTTCACGTGCTGCCAGCGCGGCGGCCATCCAGTCGACGATCACATCGGCACCGCCGCCGGCGATGATCTGCTCGGGTGCGATGTCGGGCCCACCGGGCTTGATCGTGACGTCGAGGTCTTCTTCGGCGTAGTACCCCTTGTCCTTGGCGACGAAATAGCCCGCAAACTGCGCTTGGGCGACCCATTTCAGCTGAAGGGTGAGTTCATCGCCGCCAGCGCCGAACCGCCGAGCAAGCCCAGGGTTATGGCGACCGTCGCCATCAGAGTTTTTTTCATTGAGGCCTCCGGTTGAGGTTGAATTGACGCCTTTCGCGTTCAGGCACGAAATGACGGATGCCAAAACGTGACGGCTCTCTCGGTGAGGGCCATCACGCCATAAAACGCGGAACCGGCGAGCGCCGCAACCGCAATTTCCGCCCATACCATATCGACCGCCAGCCGGCCGATTTCGGTTGAGATGCGGAAACCCATACCGACGATCGGCGTTCCGAAGAATTCCGCCACGATCGCCCCGATCAACGCCAGCGTGGTGTTGAGCTTCAGCCCGTTGAAAATAAACGGCATGGCCGCCGGTAGATACAGCTTTGCCAACGTTTGCCGCGGATCGGCGGCATAGGTACGCATCAGATCCCGATCCATGGCGTCGGAGGCGTCGAGGCCCGCGACCGTGTTGACCAGCATCGGGAAGAACGTCATCACCGCGACCACCGCCGCTTTGGACGGCCAGTCGAAGCCGAACCACATCACCATGATCGGCGCGATGCCGATGATCGGCAGCGCCGAGACCAGATTGCCGATCGGCAGCATGCCGCGCCTGAGGAAGGCGAACCGGTGGGCGAGCAGCGCGACCGCGAAACCGGACAGGCTGCCGATCGCATAGCCGGCCAGCACGGCACGCAGAAACGTTTGCTGAAAGTCGGCCCACAGAATCGATGTCGAGTCGGCGAACCGGTCGGCAATGGCGCTCGGCGGCGGCAACAGGACCAGTGGCACGCCGAAGCCGCGCACCAACACCTCCCACAGGAACAGCAGCCAGATACCGAACAGCGCCGGGACGATCAGCCGGGCGAGCAAGGCGCCAGCCGGCCGCGCGGGTTGGGCGGTCGACAGATGAACCACCAACGCCCAGGCCAGTAGCCAGACCGCAATGACCAGGCCCCAGTATCCCGGCCAGGCGTCGCCCTCGAAATCGGGCAGAATCAACAGCGCGTAGGCCGCGCCGACATGGGCGGCCAGTGCCAGCACTAGACTTGCCGCCGCCGCCGATTGCGGCTGGATGGCCGCGACCGCGGCCAGGCCGAGCAGCATGGCCATCAGGATCGGTCCCGAACCGGCGTCAAGCAGGTAGACGTGACCGCTGCTCGGCGCGGTGATCGGCAGGGTCAGCGCTGCCACCAGTGCCACCAGTGCGGCCCATGCCTGCCATGAATCGCGCCGGGCGTTCACCTGGCTGCGGCTCCCGTATCGCGCACAACAAGACGTTGCACGATGCCGACGGCGGCGACCAGGAACCCGGCCATGATCGAAGCGGTGATCAGCGCCGACCAGATCTGGATGGTCTGCCCGTAATAGGACCCAGTCAGCAACCTTGCGCCGAGACCGGCGACGGCGCCGGTCGGCAATTCGGCAACGATGGCGCCGACCAGGCTGGCGGCGATGGCGATCTTCATGGAGACGAACAGATAGGGCAGCGCCGCCGGCCAGCGCAGCTTCCAGAAAACCTGCCAACCGCTGGCGTGATAGGTGCGCATCAGGTCGAGATGGATCGGTTCCGGCGAACGGAACCCTTTGACCATCCCGACGGTGACGGGAAAGAACGAGAGGAAGGTCGAAATGAACGCCTTGGGCACCAGCCCGGTGATGTTGATGGCGGCGAACACCACGATCACCATCGGCGCGATCGCCAGGATGGGAATCGTCTGCGAGGAAACGATCCACGGCATCAGGCTGAGTTCGAGGCTACGGACATGAACGATCAGGACGGCCAGAAAGATGCCGAGCGCGGTGCCGACGGCGAATCCGGCGAGCGTCGATGACAGCGTGACCCAGGCGTGGAAGATCAGGCTCTTCTTCGAATCCGGTGCGACCTTGACCACGGTCTCATAAACCTCGACCGCGATCTGATGGGGAGCGGGCAGGATGGGTCGCTTCATCTGGTAGGTTGCGGCAATGAATTCGGAGGTCGTGCGCTCCACGCCGGCCCGGCGATCGGTGTCGCGAACCACCTGCGCGTTCATGAACACCGCCGCCACGTACCAGACGGCGATGATCACCGCGACGATCACCACCACCGCGACAAACCGGCTGGCCAGGAACCTGGCGAAGATACCGGGGGCCGGCGGAGGCAGCGAAAGGGATTGGCTGGCGGCGCTCATTCAATCCTCATAGGCGTGACCGGCCTTGAGCCCATCGCGCACCCGCCCGGCCAATTCGAGGAACTCCGGTGTATCGCGGATGTCCAGCGTGCGGGATTTGTCCAGCGGCGAATCGATGACGTCGTGGATCTTGCCCGGGCGCGGGGTCATGACGACGATTCTGGTCGACAGGAACACCGCCTCGGGGATCGAGTGGGTGACGAACACCACCGTCTTGCCGGTCGTCGCCCATAGGTCGTGGAGTTGTTCGTTGAGATGGTCGCGCACGATCTCGTCGAGTGCACCGAAGGGCTCGTCCATGAGCATGAGATCCGGCTCGACCGCCAGTGCGCGTGCAATCGACACCCGCTGCTGCATGCCGCCCGACAGTTGCCACGGATATTTCCTCTCGAAACCCGTCAGATTGACCAGATCGAGATTGGCGGCAATACGGCGTTCGCGCTCCACCGCGCCGAGGCCCATGATCTCCAACGGCAGGCCCACATTGCGTGCGATGTTGCGCCACGGGTAAAGGGCCGGCGCCTGGAATACGTAACCGTAGTCGCGATTTTGCCGCGCCTGGGCGGGCGACATGCCGTTGACCGTGATGGTGCCGCCGGTCGGCTGCTCGAGATCGGCGATGACCCTGAGCATCGTCGTCTTGCCACAGCCCGACGGGCCGATCAGGGAGACGAATTCGCCGCGTTTGACCTGCAGGTCGACCTCCGACAGAGCCTCGACCGGGCCGTCGCGGGTGGTGAATGTCAACGACAGCCGCGAGGCCTCGATCACCGTGTCGGGGTCCGTCTTGGCCTCGGCGCCCTCCCAGTTCACCGCCACGGCCGGTGAGCTCGCCGGGTGCTCTTGTGGCCGCCGCGCCGACTCTTCCGATTGCTCAGGGCGTGTATCGGCGGGCGCCGAAGCGGTTTCCTCCCTCTCCGGACGCCCATTCGGTGATGCCGCCTCGGGAGGCGTATCGGCCGAAACCGTTGCCGGCTGCTCCGGACCGGTGTCCGCTCGCGGCAGGCTCGGTTCCGGCGCCTCCGGCCGCTTTTTTGCCCGCTCGACCGTGGTCGCGGTATCGGTCTTGTCGCTCATGGGCCAACCGGCATGTCGGGGCCGAGCGCTCGTCGGCCTTGATGGCGCCGTCGGCGACCAAAACGTCGGCCGCGAAACCGATGTCGGCAGTGACAACCGTTCCGCCCTTGATCACAATGGACATCGTCGATCTTTCCCTTCGCCGGGCGGCGCAAGAAGCCGGTCGGGCAACGCCCGGTTCGACCAGCATCGACCTCAGCCGATGATTCCCGCAGTTTCCACGACCGCGTGGAACAGCACGTTGGCGCCCGCTGTCGACCATTCCTGCGTGATGTCCTCGTCCTCATTGTGACTCAGACCGTCGATGCACGGGCAGAACACCATCGCCGTCGGGGCCACACGGTTGATCCAGCAGGCATCGTGGCCGGCGCCCGAAATGATGTCGCGGTGCTTGTAGCCAAGGCGCTCGGCCGCGTCGCGGACGGCTTTGACGCAATCGGCGTTGAACGCCACCGGATCGAAGGCGCCCACCTGTTCGATCTCGATGCCGAGCCCGATGGCTCCTGCGATCTGGTCGGCCGTGCGGCGCAATTCCGCGTCCATCGCCGCAATGACCTCCTTGTCGGGATGGCGGAAATCGATTGTGAACACGACCTTGCCGGGGATGATGTTGCGCGAGTTGGGATAGACGTCGCAGTGACCGATCGCGCCCACCGCCAGCGGCGCGTGGTTGAGGGCGATTTCGTCGACCGCCTGGGTGATCCGCGCCATGCCCAGGCCGGCATTGACCCGCATCGGCATGGGCGTCGATCCGGTATGGCTCTCCTTGCCGGTCAGCGTAACTTGCAGCCAGTTGAGGCCCTGGCCGTTGGTGACGACGCCGACGTCGCATTCTTCCTTCTCCAGGATCGGCCCCTGCTCGATGTGAAGTTCGAAGAACGCGCGCAGCTTGCGGTGACCCACCGGTTCGGAGCCCTTGAAGCCAATCCGTTCCAGCTCGTCGCCGAACCGCAGGCCATCGGGGTCCTGCCTGTCATAGGCAAAGGCCTGGTCATGCACGCCGGCGAAGACGCCGGAGGCCAGCATGGCCGGGGCGTAGCGGGTGCCCTCCTCATTGGTCCAGTTGACCACCTCGATCGGATGCCGGGTCTTGATGCCGAAATCGTTCAGCGTGCGGATGATCTCCAGCCCCGACAGCACGCCCAGGACGCCATCATAGCGGCCGCCGGTCGGCTGGGTATCGAGATGGCTGCCGACCATGACCGGCGGCAGCGATTTGTCCTCGCCCTGGCGGTGGGCGAACATTGTCCCCATCGAGTCGACGGCGACCCTCATGCCCGCATCCTCGCACCATTTCTGGAACAGGCGGCGGCCTTCGCCGTCCTCATCGGTCAGCGTCTGCCGGTTGCTCCCGCCACGCACGCCGGGCCCGATCTCCGCCATTTCATGGATCGAGTCCCAGAGCCTCTGGCCCTTGATCCTGAGGTTGTCGGTCGGCGTCGACATGATCGTTCGGGCCCCGTCAGTTCATCGTCGGGAAGGTATAGACCGCGCCCGATTTAATGCCGGCCGGCCAGCGCGCGGTGACGGTTTTCAGCCGGGTATAGAAATGCACGCCCTCCGGTCCGTAGATCGCGTGGTCGCCGAACAGCGACCGCTTCCAGCCGCCGAACGAATGATAGGCGACCGGCACCGGAATCGGCACGTTGATGCCGACCATGCCGACTTCAATCTTGTCGGCGAAAGAGCGGGCGGCGTCACCGTCGCGGGTAAAGATCGCCGTTCCATTGCCGAACTCGTGGTCGTTGACCATCTTCACGGCCTGATCGTAGTCGGGCGCACGGGCAACCGACAGGACCGGCCCGAAGATCTCCTCCTTGTAGATCCGCATGTCGGTGGTGACCCGGTCAAACAGCGTCCCGCCGACGAAATAGCCGTCTTCATAGCCCTGGAGAGTGAAACCGCGTCCGTCGACGGCCAGCTCGGCTCCCTCCTCGACACCGGTCTCGATGTAGCCGAGCACCTTTTCCATGTGCTGCTTGGTCACCAGCGGCCCCATCTCGGCATCGCGGTCGGTCGCAGGACCTATTTTCAGCGAACTCACCCGCGGGACGAGCTTCTCGACCAGCCGGTCAGCGGTTTCCTCGCCCACCGGCACGGCGACCGAGATCGCCATGCAGCGCTCGCCCGCCGACCCGTATCCGGCGCCCATCAGCGCGTCGGCCGCCTTGTCCAAATCGGCGTCGGGCATGACGACCATGTGGTTCTTGGCACCGCCCAGCGCCTGGACCCGTTTACCGTGGGCCGTGCCTGTGGTGTAGACGTATTCGGCGACCGGCGTCGAGCCGACAAAACTGACCGCCTTGATGTCAGGGTGGGTCAGGATGGCGTCGACCACTTCCTTGTCACCATGAATGATGTTGAGCACGCCGTCGGGAAACCCGGCCTCGCGGAAAAGTTCGTGAGCGATCATCGAGGCGGTCGGGTCCTTCTCGGAAGGCTTGAGAACGAAGGTGTTGCCGCAGGCGATGGCCACCGGATACATCCACATCGGAACCATGGACGGAAAATTGAACGGCGTGATGCCGGCGCACACGCCGACCGGCTGGCGGTCGGTGTGGGTGTCGATCCCGGGTCCCACATGGCGCGAGAACTCGCCCTTGAGCAGTTGCGGAATCCCGCAGCAGAATTCCACCACCTCGATGCCGCGCTGAACCTCTCCGAGCGCGTCGTCATGGGTCTTGCCGTGCTCGGCCGAAATCGCCTCGGCTATGCGGCCGGCATTGGCGTCGAGCAGTTCCTTGAACCGGAACATGTGACGGGCGCGCTTCAGCGGCGGGGTTTCGGCCCATCCCGGAAGCGCCAGTTTGGCGGCGGTCACGGCGGCGTCGAGTTCGGCTGGTGTCGACAGCGGCAATTCGGCCGACTGCTCGCCGGTGGCGGGATTGAAAATCGGTGCTCGGCGCTGGCTGGCCGAGGTCGCAGCCACGCCGCCGATGATGTTGGAAATGATGTCCATGTTCAGCTTCCCCTTGGAACCGCGCATGCGCAGCGTCCTGGGCCGCGGCGCTGTTGTCAAGTGTTCAGGCGAGCGATTTAAGCACGCCCGCCAGCGTGTCAACCAGCTTGTCGATCTGGCTCTTCTCGATGATCAGCGGCGGCGACATGGCGATGATGTCGCCGGTGGAGCGGACCAGTATGCCCTTCTCGAAGGCATCGACGAACGCGCTCACTGCCCGCTTGGTCGGTTCACCGGGAATCGGCTCGAGTTCCACCGCGCCGATAAGGCCGCAATTGCGGATGTCGATGACATGAGGCAGGCCCTTCAGCTCATGAAGCGCATCGGCCCAGTAGTCGGCCAGCTCAGAGGCCCGCGACAGCAACCCCTCCTCCTCATAGGTGTCAAGCGTTGCCAGCGCCACCGCCGAGGAGACCGGATTGCCCGAATAGGTGTAACCGTGAAAGAGTTCGATCATGTGCTCCGGACCGTGCATGAAGGCGTCGTAGATCTCCTTGTTGACGAACACCGCGCCCATCGGAACCACGCCGTTGGTGAGTCCCTTGGCGCAAAGGACGATGTCGGGCGTGACGCCGAACCGCTCGACGGCAAATGGCGCGCCGAGCCGGCCGAAACCGGTGATGACCTCATCGAATATCAACAGGATGCCGTGCTGGTCACAGATCTCACGCAAACGCTGCAGATAGCTCTGGGGCGCGATCAGCACCCCGGCCGAGCCGGCCACCGGCTCAACGATGACGGCGGCAATGGTCGAGGGATCGTGCAGCCTGACCAGTCGCTCGAGGTCGTCGGCGAATTCGGCGCCGTGCTCGGGTTGGCCGCGGCTGTACGCGTTGCGCGCCAGGTCATGGGTCGCCCTGATGTGATCGACGCCGGTCAAAAGGGTGCCGAAAAACTTGCGATTGGCGACAATCCCGCCAACCGAAATGCCGCCGAAATTCACGCCGTGATATCCGCGCTCGCGGCCGATCAGCCGAAACCGCGATCCCTCACCGCGGGCGCGCTGATAGGCCAGCGCAATCTTCAGACCGGTTTCGACCGATTCGGAGCCGGAATTGGTGAAGAACACGTGGTCGAGCCCCGGCGGCAGCAGCGTAACCAGGCGCGCGGCGAGCTCGAAAACCTTGGGATGGCCGATCTGGAAGGCCGGCGAATAATCCAGTTCGCGGGCCTGCTTGGCCAGGGCCTCGATGATCCGCGGTCGGGCGTGGCCGGCATTGCAGCACCACAGCCCGGCCATGCCGTCCAATATCTGGCGACCATCGGCCGAACGGTAGTGCATGCCCTGGGCGCCAACCAGCATGCGGGGCGCCTTTTTGAACTGCCGGTTGGCGGTAAACGGCATCCAGTACGCGTCGAGATTGTTGGTGGCCTGGGCTACTGGCATGATGCTTTCCCCGATGACGCCTCCAGAAGGGACCACGGCGCCAATTTGCGCCTGTGGGCCTTTTCATCTAGGAGGAAAAGGCAAGGATTCTGACCATTTGGTCAAAAGAAACGTTAGACAGTTTCCGAACCCCGCTCAAGGGGCTTGTCATCTCAGCCGGTACTTGACGGGGTGGCCTTGAACGAAATCGACCTTGATCGGCATTCGCGTGCCAGCCTGACAAAGAAGCGCACCCGGATTCAGGTTGAAAAAGAAAGAAGCATTCTCGACGCGGCGCTCGAGGAGTTCTCGACCTTCGGCTTTCGCGGTGCCACGATCGATCAGATCGCTTCGCGCGCCGGCATGACCAAACCCAATCTACTCTACTATTTCCGGCGCAAACAGGACATCTACCTGGCCGTCCTGCGCCGCACGCTCGACATGTGGCTGCGTCCCCTGGAGGCGCTTGAGGCCGATGGCCATCCGCCCAAGGAAATCCTCGCCTACATCAATCGCAAGCTCGAACTTTCCCGCGACAATCCCACCGCCTCGCGGCTCTTCGCCCTCGAAATCCTGCAGGGTGCGCCGGTCCTGGGGGAGGTGCTCGGCGGCCAACTCAAGCTGCTGGTCGACCAGAAGGCCGCGGTCATCCGCCGCTGGGCCGAGGAGGGTCGCATCGCACCGATCGACCCCTACCATCTGATTTTCATGATCTGGGCGACGACGCAGCATTACGCCGATTTCGAGGTCCAGATCAGGGCGCTTTTGGGTGCAGCGATTTCGGATTCGGAACAGTTCGACACGGCAAAGGCGACGCTTTCGACGATTTTCATGGACGGTGTTTTGACCGGCAACCGCCATGGCTGACGGCGACCCCTCGTTCACCATCGGGATCGAAGAAGAGTACCTGCTGGTCGACCGTGAATCGCGCGATCTGGCCGCGGATCCGCCGAGCGAACTGATGCGTGACTGCGAGGCAGAGCTCGGCGCGCGCGTCGCCTCGGAGTTTCTCCGCTGCCAGATCGAGGTCGAGACGGTGGTGTGCTCGGACATGACCTCCGCCCATGGCGAGTTGGCCAGGCTCCGCAGGACGATCGCCGATTGCGCCGACCGCTACGGGCTCGCGCCGATCGCCGCCTCGACCCATCCGTTTGCCGAGTGGGACAAGCAGCGCAGCACCCCCAAGGATCGCTATCAGGCCATCGCCCGCGACATGCAGGTGGTGGCGCGGCGCCTGCTGATCGGCGGGATGCACGTCCATGTCGGCGTCGAGGAGGAAGCGCTGCGCTTCGATCTGTTCGGCCAGCTTCCCTATTTCCTCCCCCATTTGCTCGCCCTGTCGACATCCTCGCCGTTCTGGCGCGGCCAGAATACCGGCCTCCACTCCTACCGCCTGTCGGTCTTCAACGAGTTACCCCGCACCGGCCTGCCGCCGGCGTTCGCCGGTTCCGACGAATTCGAGCGGACCGTGGCGGCGCTGGTCAAGGCGGGCGAGATCGAAGACGCCACCAAGATCTGGTGGGACCTCAGGCCGTCGGCGCGCTTCCCCACCCTGGAGATGCGCATCACCGACGTTTGTCCGCGTATCGACGATGCCATCTCGATTGCTGCGTTGTACCGCTGCGTGGCCCGCATGCTCTACCGGCTGCGCCGCAACAATCAGCGCTGGCGCAGCTATTCGGCCTTCCTGGTCAATGAAAACCGCTGGCTGGCCCAGCGGTATGGTCCGACCGGCTCGCTGATCGACTTCGGCAAGGGCGAGCCCGTGCCCTTCGCCGACCTGATCGAGGAGCTCATCGACTATCTTGGGGAGGATGCGGCGTTTTTTGGATGTGAAGCCGAAATCGCCCACGCCCGCACCATCGTGGCCGAGGGAACGTCCGCCGATCGCCAGGTCGGGGTGTACCAGGATTCGCTCGACCAAGGTGCGAGCGAACACCAGGCGCTCCAGGCGGTCGTCGATCACCTGATCGAGGAAACCCGCATCGGAACCTGACCCAGAGGGTCGCCGTTTGAGAGGTTCTTCAGGCCCGACACGCCCTAACACCGGCTGTTGGTGCGGTCAGTTCGAAAAGCGTCGGACCGTGCGGAAAAGCGTGAGAACGAATTCGCGGATCTTCGTGTTCATGTCTGTTACATGTCGCCGTGCCTGATTGCGGGTCATGCCATGTTTCGACCGCAGATAGTTGTGCAAACGGTCCCCTGGCTCCGCTCGTTCTGGGCGTTGCAGCGCTAATATGGGTGACGGATCGTCCGACCAGTGGCCGCAGCCTCGCTCTCGGTTTCGCAATCGGACTCACCGTTTCGGCTAAATATGTCGGTGCGATCCTTTTGCCTCTGAGCATTATCACCATCTTGATCGCCGCGAAGGGCAGCGGGCGTGCGCGATTACGCGCAACTGACGTATGGGTATTAGCCCGTCAGATGGCGGTGTTCCCTCACGCATGCTTAAGCATCATCTCCCAGGGTTTGCTCGCGCAGATCTTATGGCGCCTTTCCACCCATTTCCGGTCTGATTTTGATCCAAGTTTCGATCGCCGTGACCGGTGACTAAGTATGCCGCCTCGTGGAGAGCAGATGCCGGATGCTTCGGAGGGTCTTATCCTGTGTCATCTCGATCTTCGCATCCAACCGCGGAAGGATTTCGCTCTCTAAGTCGGTGTCGATGTAGAATGCCGCACGAAAAAAAAGCAACGTTCGTATGTGTTCAGCATCCATTCTTAACTGGATATCTGAGGATGATCCGGTTTCAGGATCTACACCGGTCAGGAAAGGAACGACGACAGCCACCGACAAATCGCCTTTCTTAGAGAGCTCGCCGATGTAACGGTCAACCGGCATCCTGGGCCCGCGCTCCATTTCCGCTTGCAGGCAGCTGTGCAGCTTTTGTGCGCCACGCGGATTTACAACATAGGATGACGTGGCACGGCACGGAAACTCTGGCATTTCGGCAATCGTGAGCGCCGATAGGTCGTCTGGCAGCACTCCCGAGAACCGCCGGTAGAGTTGGTCCCACCGAGCGATCTGTTTCAAGTTTGGCTCGACCCACATGTCGAGAAAAAGGATGTCGAACCGGTCGAGCAGGCCCGTGTCAGATGCGTGTGGAATGAACGCGGCCACGTATCGAGAAAACCGTGTGTCATCCGCGATGACGTGGACGGGGTGCAGGGCCGACCGCGCCAAATTCACCGCGGCGGCGTGCGAACGAAAGCAACCCTCGGCGAACGGCGAAAATCGTCGCTGCGAACTGAGGCCTCGCCCGTCGATCGCCGGCAGCCGAATATAAGTGTCTTCCAGGCCGCGTTTCCGGAGTTCGCGCTCAATCCGGCGTCTTCTGTCAATTGCCCGATCAAGATTGATGTAGACGCCGTGATAACCCTTTCTTGGCCTTACGTTCGGCCATTTCATCAGTCGACTTTCACCAGCCTGACTCACCACACCCACATCTCAAGGGGTTCGATCACCTGGCGACAGCCCTCCCGCGCTTCATCGAGGACGCCTATCAATTTCATCAGCTGCCCTTAATGGTTCTTTCGGCGACAGGAACGACAGTCAAATAAAATATATAAACATCGTTGATAATCGAGCTTGTAATACTGTAATGCTTGATTTCGAGATCTACTTTCCACTTTCGGCAGTATGCGCCAGACCATATTTTTAACAATATTTAACCAGGGTCGTTCACCAATCGATACGATCGCCACGGCGGCCTTTGTCATTATCCAGTGATGATTGTTCGTAAACGAGCGCAGCGCACCAACTGATAGTCGAGCGCGCACCATACAACGGACGTCACTGAGATGCGCCTCGGGCCTTTGCAGACGGTCTACTCCGCCGGCTCGGTGACGCGCATGGGATTGTTGGGGTGCTGCGTCCAGTTACGGTAGCCGGTCGCCGGCGCGCCGGTCGTCGGATCGGCGCCCTCGGTCAACTGCATCATGGTGATGCAGTCTTCAACGGGGCAGACATTGACGCACAGATTGCAGCCGACGCAGTCCGCATCGACCACTTCGAAGTGCCGCTTGCCGTTCCGGGTGGTGGTGATCGCCTGGTGCGCCGCGTCCTCGCAGACGATGTGGCAGCGGCCGCATTCGATGCACAAATCCTGGTCGATCCGGGCCTTGGTGACGTAGTTGAGGTTGAGGTTCTGCCAGTCGGTCACATTCGGCACCGCCTTTCCGACCAGTTCGTCGACATGGGTCATGCCCTTCTCGTCGAGAAACCGCGAAAGGCCGGTGATCATCTCCTCGACGATACGGAAGCCGTAGGTCATGGCGGCGGTGCAGACCTGCACGTTGCCGGCTCCCAAGGCCATGAACTCGGCCGCGTCGCGCCAGGTGTTGATGCCGCCGATGCCTGAGATGGGCAGGTTTGCGGTGTCGGCATCGCGGGCGATCTCCGACACCATCGACAGCGCGATCGGCTTGACCGCCGGGCCGCAATAGCCGCCATGGCTGCCCTTGCCGTCGATGGTCGGAACCGGTGCGAAGACGTCGAGATCGACATTGGTGATCGAGTTGATGGTGTTGATCAACGACACCGCGTCGGCGCCGCCTTTTGCCGCGGCGCGAGCAGGTTGGCGAATGTCGGTGATGTTCGGCGTCAATTTGACGATGACCGGCATACGGGTTGCCGCCTTGCACCAGCGCGCGACCATCTCGATGTATTCAGGCACCTGGCCAACCGCCGCCCCCATGCCCCGCTCGCTCATCCCGTGGGGACAGCCGAAATTGAGTTCCACGCCGTCGGCGTCGGTGTCCTCGACCGCCTTCAGGATGGCGGTCCAGTTGGCTTCCTCGCACGGCACCATCAGCGAGACCACCATGGCGCGGTCCGGCCAGTCGCGCTTCACCTGCTTGATTTCGCGCAAATTGGTCTGAAGTTCGCGGTCGGTGATGAGTTCGATGTTGTTGAGCCCGATCAGCCTCCGGTCGCCGGAGTGGATGGCCCCGTAACGGGGACCGGCAACGTTGACGATTGGCGGATCCTCGCCCAGCGTCTTCCACACCACCCCGCCCCAGCCCGCCTTGAAGGCCCGCACCACGTTGTATTCCTTGTCGGTGGGCGGGGCCGAGGCCAGCCAGAACGGATTGGGCGATGTGATGCCGATGAAGTCGGAGCGAAGGTCGGCCATGGGAAGGCTCCTCTGCCTGATTTAAGACGCAAGCGCGCGGTTGATGGCTTCGGCGGCGATTTTTCCGTCCTCGACGGCCACCACCGTCAGGTCCTCGCCGACGGCCACGCAGTCCCCGCCGGCCCACACGCCGGACATAGATGTGGCGCGGTCGGCATCCACCCTGATCCGACCGCCCTCCAGAGCTATCGCCTGGCCGGAGCCGTCGAGTTCGGCCGACGCAAAGGTCTGTCCGATCGCCTTGAAGACCGTGTCGGCATCGAGTGAAAATGTCTCTCCGGTTCGGCTCAGCGCACCATCGGCCTCGTCGGTGTATTCGAATTCCACGCCGGTCACGGCGCCAGCGGTTACCTCGACCGTGCGCGGCACCGCGTTGAATTTGATCTTCACGCCATCGGTCTGGGCAAGCTCGCGCTCATAGTCGCTGGCGCTCATCCGGTCCGGCCCGCGACGATACACGATGGTCACGTCCTCCGCGCCGAGGCGCTTGGACTGGCTGGCGATGTCGATCGCCGTCATGCCACCGCCGATAACGACAACTCGCCGGCCGACGGGGAGCGACGACAGATCACCAGCCTGGCGCAGTTCGGCGATGTAGCTCACCGCGTCGGCGATTCCGTCGGTGTCTTCCGCAGCCAGACCCAGTGCATTGACGCCGGACAGCCCCGTCCCGAGAAAGACCGCATCGAAATCCTCGCGCAGCCCGGCAAGGCTGATCTCGCGCCCGAGCATACTGCCGGTTTCCATCGTGATGCCGCCGATCGAGAGGATGTAGTCGACTTCGCGGCGGGCAAAGTCATCGACCATCTTGTAGGCGGCGATGCCGTACTCGTTGAGGCCGCCGGCTTTCGGCCGGGCATCGAAGACGGTCACGTCATGGCCATGGACGGCCAGGCGATGGGCGCAGGAGAGCCCCGCCGGGCCACCGCCGACGACGGCAACGCGCTTGCCGGTGGGCTCGCCGCGCGCGAACGGCTGGATGCCGTCCGTCATCAATGCATCGGTGGCATAGCGCTGCAATTCGCCGATCTTCACCGGCTTGCCTTCGGCAATCTCGCGGACGCAGGCTTCCTCGCACAACGTCTCGGTCGGACACACTCGCGCGCAGGTGCCGCCCAGAATGTTTTCGCGAAAAATCGTCTCGGCCGCGCCCCTCGGATTGTCGGCTGCGATCTGTCGAATGAACATCGGGATGTCGATGCCCGTCGGGCAAGCGACGGTGCACGGCGCGTCAAAGCAGAAGTAGCAACGGTCGGCCTCGACGAAGGCATGGTGGGGTTCCAGCGGCGGGTGCAGATCGCCGAAATTTTTGTCGTACGCCTCCTGCGGCAGGCGTTGGCTGGCGATATCGGGACGTTGTCTGTCTGGCATTGCGTGTTTTCCATCCGGCGGCCGACCAAAATCTTTATCATTTGGACAAAACACGCGACCGGCGTCAAGACGGAGCCGAGGAGCGATGGTTGGCAAAACAGAAAATCCGCCTCGGCAGAGAAATCTCTCTGCCGCCCGTCTGCCCTTTCGGCGAATCCATTCCCGTTCGGACCGTTGCAACTCGGGTGCGGCCGTAAATCAGTCGCTCAGACCAAGGATGAATTCGCGAATCCTGCTGTCAAGGTCGGCTTTGAAACGCCGTGCCCGGTTGCGCGTGTAGCCATGCCGCGTCCTCAGGAGATCGGTAAAACCATCCCCCGGAGCCCTGAGGGCTGCAGACCTGTGGAGCACTCCCAAAGCCAACTGTGTTGCCGGCGGGATCACGTCCGCCGCCCGATCAGCTCCAGCGATCGTCGCAATGGCTTCCTGCGCACGAGTTGGATCCAGCATGTCCCATATCTCGGCGATGTCGAAGACGGCCGGCATGATCGCCGCGTGGTCCCAGTCGATGATCGCGTACCGCCCTTCAGGTGTCCGTAGAACGTTGCGCAATGACAAATCGCCGTGGCCGAGGACGAATGGTAGCTGGTCGTGAAGCGAGGGCGGCGGCAAGTTCGCGGCCATATCCTCAAATTCGCCGATCAGATGGCGCGCGCCCGTCACCCGCCCAAGCGGCCTCAGCTGGGCGGTACGGCGGTAGAACGGCACCAGCGCGTCGGACACGAAATCGCCGACTTCGGGGGGCTCCAAAGGGCGGCCTTCGACGAAATTCTCGACCAACCACTGACCGTGATGATCATGGGCTGCTGCGGCATCGATCCGGATCGGCGTACCGAGGCCTGAGCCAATGCGGGCGGCTCTCACGCCGGTCAAAAGCGTGCTCGGATCTCGGCCCCACGGGTTGCGCCAAATGGGCTCGGGCAACCTGATTTTGGCAGTCTTGGCGGGCTCTCCGGCGAGGCCGAAGACCCGAATTGAGGAATCGCCGATGAAGATCTCATCTGCCGTCAACGGCATTTCCCACAGGATAGGGCCGCCGGGTTGGCCTGTGGTTTCCAGTACCGTAATCGTAGCGGCGTCCTCGCTCCTGCTCGCGTTGAGAAGCGTTCTGCCATGGACGACGTAATCCGTCGGAGTGGGTTCGCCCAGATAGGCGTGGGCGAACTTTCCCAACTCGCCCTGGACGAGTTCCCGCAACTCCAGATCACTTAGGATCATTCGAACTTGGCCAATTCCGGACGTTGCCCGTTCCCGCCAGGTAGGTTTCTTTCAGCCGCGCCTTGAGAACCACGGAGCACGGCGGCCGATTCGAAAGGCCGCCCGACGCAACCTCGCTGCACCAAAGCACCAATCGCGGCGACCCGGTAGCACACAAAGTGGGGCCTTCCAATCCATGCGGCACCGGGCGCGTCGCCCCGCAGTAGCCCGATTGAGCGACGCTATCGGCCGGCGATCGCGTTACGCCGCGTTTGTTGGCTGCAGGGCCCATTCGACCACTGCCGGCCTGCGCGGTGGATTGGCAACGACGGATACGCGGCGGACACGGATATCAGAGCCGAAAGGCTCGCCGCAGATTCACTGAACCGGTCGCGTGCATGTTTTCGTTCGCTGGCTAGGCGTCAGTCGCAATCGCAGCCAGGAACTCTCGGATCTTCCTGCTTACCTCCAATTGCTCGCGACGCGCCTGGCCGCGCGTCAAGCCATGCCTTGCCCTCAGGAAATCGACAAAGCGATTGCCGGAGGCCCGGACAATAGCGGTCTTGTTCAACACTCCCAATGCAAGCTGCGTCGCCGGCGGGATCGCCGGCTGCGACGAGCCGAGCCGAGCGATCAAGGCAATGACTTCTCGCGCAAGGCCCACATCCAGATTTCTGCACAGTTCGGCAAGGTCGAAGGCAGCGGGCATGACGCCCGCGTGGCCCAATCAATCAAGGCGTACCGGCCCGTAGGGGTTTGCAGAATATTGCTGAAAGTCAATGTCCCCATGGCCAAGGACGAACGGCAGTTCGTCCTGCAGCTTGGGAAACGGAAATCCTGCGTCCATGGCGCGGAGGTCGCCAATCAACCTTCGCGCGTTCTTTAGTCGGCGAAACGCTCTCCAACGGACCGTCCTGCGATAGAACGGTAAGAGCGCTTCTGTGAGAAAGCGACTGATTTCAGCGCGTTCAATCTGGCGACCCTCAACCAAATCTTCGACAAGCTACTGTCCACGACTGTCATAGGCCGTCAGTTCGACAATCTGAACTTCTGTATCGAGCGCCGAAGCAATTCGGGCGGCCCTCACACCGTTCAAAAGGGTAGCGGGATCTGGACCCCATGGGTTGTCCCATAAGTTCTTCCTCAGCATGGTTTTTGCCGTTTTTGTGGGCTCTTCCGCGAGTCCGAGGATACGAACGGATGATGTTCCGATGTAAATTTCACGTGCAGCCACCGGCAATTCCCAGCGAATTTTTCTGTCGGGCTGGGGCCCGATCCTGCCGGAGCTTTCGTTTGCGAGCCTGTTGCCGTTGACGACGACGTATTCGGTCGGGGTCTGGCCACCCAAATAGGCTCCGGCGAATCTTTCCAAAGCTTCTCTGACGAGCGCATGTATTGCCGGATCACTCAGATACATCAAACTTAGGCGGTCTCCGATGCCGTTCGCGGGATCTGCGGATGGCTCGCCTCGCTCAAACGCCGGGCGAACCATAAACCAACCGGGACCGACCAGCTAGAGCATTTTCCGACCAATTAGACGCAATTCTGTTTCACGATTGGGGAGGCGATCCAGTGTTGAAACGATCGAAGGGCGATGCACCGCATCGTTCGAGATTGGTTCGGCATTGGGTGGCCGTCAATCGGAAACCCGAAGGGACGGACTATTTTGCGCCAATTCCTGCGCAAGGTCTCTCGACCGTATCCAGATACGCTCGTCAATCCCTTGCTTGATCTTGTCACAAAGAAGCTCCGTCAGAATGGGTCAAATTGGTCGGAAGATGCTCTAACGCCACCACCGTAGGGGTGCCGCCTCCTAGGTTCCGGCTCGAAAGCGACCTGCTCCTTCAAGGTGCCTTCGGATAGAACCCATAGGTATCGCCGGGCTGCGGCGTGTAGAGCCGTAGGGGATCGCCCTTGTTGATATAGCCTGCGATTTTCTTCAAATCGCCGTGGGCATGGAGAATCTTGACGTCGCCGGCGATCAGCTGAGGCAGCAGCGCGCGCAGATTGTAGTTGTTCGGCAAGGTGGCGACGCGCAGGCGACTGTGAACCAAGGCACTGCGCATGGCGGCCTGGTCCATCGCGAAGCCTTTCGACCGGGTCGTTGCGTACAAGCCGCTCCAGGTCTTCGACATCTCCCGAAACGCGCCGTCCATGCGGGCAACGAGAACCCCCGTGTTCCATTCCGGCTGCGCGAGGGAAACCGGCGGCAGCATCTCGTAGATCCCCAGTCGTCGCGCTTTCGGGCTCAGGTATTGGGGCGCGGCGGCAAGCGCGATGTCAAAATGATCGAGCAATTCGAACAGTTCATGGACTGGCGCCAGAAACAAAGTGTCGCCGTCGATGAACAGTGCTTGGTCCAGCGTCGTCCTCACGACCGAATCAAAACGCGGGCGGGCCGGGTGTTCCGATCCCTCGAGCACGATCACCCGGGTAAAGTGACGGTCGAGGTCGGTGCCGGCAGCCTCGCGCAGCGGTGCGGTGAGGTAGATCTCGCGCTCAAGCTCGGGCATGTGGCGCCGGCAGGACTCGGCCGAGACCAGGGTCTCGGCAAGCCAGCGTTGGTGTGAGCAGGCATAGACGACGCCACGGCGCAAGGATTCGCCTCAAATATGAGCGAGCAATCGGACGATCACGCTGATCCCCGAACGAAAAGAACCCGGCGGAGATCATCCGCCGGGTTCAGAATCTAAGGCGACGTTACGCCAACCGGTAGAGGCCTACTAGTAAGCCCACTTGCTGCGCCACTTGACGGCAAGCACATTCGAGCCGGTTGCCATCTTCGTGGAGGCAACCTGGACACCCGTCGCGAAGCCGCTGTACTCCGACCACACCAAATTGGCGTTCACGGAGTAGGTATCCTCCCCGCTACCATTGTCGTTGTAGCCAAAGGCAACCGCGGCCGTGAGGTTGTCGGACAACATTTGTGACAGCGCCACATGGCCCGACCAACTGGAGTCGCCCTCTGCCTGCGCTAAGCCGCCCTCTGCCAAGTGCGCTGCCAAGGCCGCCCCTGTCAGGAACGTCACACACATCGGTCGGGTCATCGGTCTCCGCCATCCGCCCTCGCAATAGGCGCCTGTTACTGTCATTGTTGGCGTCTGCGTCCTGCCACCGCTAACCACGCCGACCCAGGCGTTGGTGCTGCCATCGGAGTCACCATAGCTGCCTCTTATCCTCAGATTGCTCGAGGGACTGAGCGCAATCTGAGCATCGGCGGTGACGCCCCAGGCGTTGCCGTCTTCATGAGACGCAGTAAAGCCGAAGCCGACATGACCGCTGACGCCGCTGTGGCTATAGTTCGTCGCCAGGACAAAGTCCGGAACGTCATGATCTGTACTGCTACCCCAGCGTATTTCCGGATCCTCGATCCCCAGCATGAACCCGTAGCCGCCCATCGCCCAGGTCAGCCGGACCTGCCGGGCGTCTTTGTCGCCGTCCTTCACCGGCGTGTCGTAGGTGTATGAGCCGAGACCGTTGAAGGCCGAGCCGTTTAAGCCGACCATGAAGTTACCGAGCGAAGCCCAGAGCTTGTTAAGTTCCGCCGTTTTGTCGTCCTTAACGTTTATTTTGATGTAGGTCGACATGACGCCGTGCTCGGTCATCGACTTGGTCGTGAAATTCACGTTACCGGACGTCGAGAACTTCCAGTCGCCAGTGACTTCTTCAGTGACTTCTTCAGTGAGGTTGGCAACGTCGCCACCAGCAGGTACAATTAGTCTACGTCTTTTCCTCGTTGTTTTGCAAATATACCCTCGCCGCCCTCCACGTTCAATACGACCTCTCCACCGATCTTAATGCACCCGTCGGTCCCCGGGATATACCAATATCCGGTCCCGAAGGCGTCACATACGCGGACATAATCGACCGGCTCCGCCATCGAAAGATCCGCCGCCTGGACACCCGTCACCGCAATTGCGGCGGCCGAACCCAAGAGAATAACCTTCATTTTCATTTTTACTGACCTCCAATTCACCCGATCCGGGTCTTGCCAGAGAACCGGACCTTGGTCCCCGAATCCGTCTCAACACCCGGTGACGGCACCTTCCCGCATTAGACGGTCAATCTGCAAGCCAAAACCGTCATCGTTCGGCACATTCGCTGCAGCCGTTGCATATATACCACACTACCCTTGCCCTGCCGGCACCCTTTTTGGCCGGATATCCGTGACCGATCTCGGCGCTGATCGGCTGAAATCCGCCCTTTCCAGGCCTCGGAACGATCACGCCGACCGAAATTCGCTGATTTCGATCAAGTGATCGTCCGGATCGCCGAAAAAGCTGCGGGTCTCGGCGCCGCGGTCAATCGGCGGTGTGTGAAACTCCGCGCCGCGGCGAACGAGCACATGATAAGCCACCCGGCAGTCGGGAACGCGAATCGTCATGGCGTGGGAAACCCGGTCGGCATCAGAAGGGGCGCGAAGGTCACCCACGGCTTGTCATCGGTCGGTCCTCGAGGCGTTACCAGTAGGCGCCAGGCGTCCTTGAACTGTGAGACCGCTGATGTGCCGTCGTATTCTCCAACCAAATTCGGCCCCACAACATCCCGATAGAAAGCCGTCGCGCGCGCAAGGTCGCTCACCACCAGGATGTTGGTCAGTTCCATCCCGTCGAGGGGAAAAGCGACTATTTGACTTATGGCGGAGGCGCCAGCGATCCGCGGCCGCCACCGCCCAGCGCATCCGCGTCAAAATGTGACAATCGAAGAATGAGCAACGACAACCCTTGATCCCTCGAAGAGCCCGCCATGGCGAATGTTCGCGGTCGGCATCGTCTCGAAGACGCAAGGGTTATCACCGATTCCAAGGTATGGCACGTCACTCGATCAAGTTTAACAGTGCCGGCGAGCCTGAAGGCGGTCGGTAACGCCGCCGCCCCGCGATACTTCACTTGCCCTGGGCCGGCATATCGTCGCTACAAGGCGCCCAAACGCCCTCGATTGATGGTTGGGTTGGTCGCGACCCAACATGTTGACAGCGGTCTACAGCGCGATAACAGGTCTTTATCGGGACCGCGTGAAATGACCATGCGGGGTCTTGCCTCATCCGTCATTTTCGACGGCGGATGATGTTTTTCGGTTTCGCCGCCTTGGTCCCCATCGGGTCGCCAATACCATCGTCGGGGCGGGCCAGCGTCAGCGCCACACTTTGAGCCGTCGAGGACGAGCGCGGCCTGCGATCTGTTGAATTTCTCGAATGAATTTCGGGCGCAAGGTAAGGACATTCATCGGTGCTGTTTCGCCTTATCAGCCGGATCACGAGAAGAGGTCCTGGCCCGCGCTTGCGGGGCGCGGTCGCCAACCTGGCGTTCCCTTCACTTATGCAACAGCCAACGATCGTGGAGCCACAACCATTGCTCCGGATATTCTCGTACCCACTGCGCGACGATCTCGTTGATGCGCGTCATCGCGGCACCGACATCGATCAGCCCGTCGTCGTCACGGGGCATGGCGATCTCCGGCGTCAGCTCGAGATGCAGCCGACCGCCTGGAAGCCGGATTGCGCGGGCGCCATGGACCGGGCAATCGAACTGTCGGGCGAGCTTGGCCGCCAGGGGATTGGTCCAGGCCGGCCGGCCGAGGAACGGCAGGCTCAGTGCCCGGTTAAGCCGCTGGTCGACCAACAGCCCCAGATGCGCCCCGCCGTCCATGGCGGCGGCGATTTCAAAGGCGGCGCCGCGACGGTCGCGGACCAGCCTGCCCATCAGCGCGCTACGCCGCTCGAGAACGTCGTCGGCAACGTAGATGTTCGCGGGCGCGTGGTAAGGTATGACCAGGTCCAAGCCATATTTGGCGGCCACGACACCCAGAATCTCCCAGTTCGCGAGATGCGCCGAGAAGATCACGGCCGGCTTGTCATCGTCGCGAAGCTTGGCGAATTGTTCCGCGCCTTCCACCGTCACCTTGCCTGCGTCGGGACGCTGAGGATCGAATTCGGCGGCGAGTTCTTCCAGGAACACGAACTCGGTGAAGACCAGAGCGACATTTTCCCAGCAGCCGCGCAAAATTCGCCGGTGCTCCTCCTCGCTCTTGTCGGGAAATGCTCCGGCAATGTTGCGTGCCGCGGTGCGATGTTCGGACAACATCGGACCCAGGAACCGGAAGAGATAGCGGAACACCTTTTCCGCCCGTGATCGTCCAATGCCGTGAGCGAGGCGGATGAACAGCCCGACCAGCGCAGCCATGAAGCGAAACACCAATGTCGTTCGCTTCAGCCGGCGCGCAAACGACCGGCGGCGGCGCTTTTTGCCGTGTCCTCTCAAGCGGCGTGGCGGGGCTGGATTCGTGGTCAAGATCATGGACGGATTGCTGATTGGTTCGTGGTGACTCGATCCGGGCCCGGGTGTCCTACCGGCTCGCCACCATCCTTCGCGCGTCAGGGCAGCATGTCGGCTATGGGAACCAAGGTGGTGAGACGGAATAACAACATCCGCCGGCAAAAATGACGGACGAGGCAGAACCCCGTAAAAGCCATTCACGCGGTCAATATAGACGTGCAACGCGGCTGTCTACCGCCGTTCATGTTGTGGTTCACGACCGGCACGGCGATCAACCGCAGGCAGTTCGGCGGCTTGCGTGCAAGGTAATTCGGGCCAAGCACCGGCGGATCGAAGTTATCGCCGCGTTGCGGACAGGGCGGCGGCGGACGGCAGTTCGATCCAAATCTTGTTCCTCCACCCGACGAACGAGGGCCTCGGCTGACCGGACGTCGCAATCAGAACCGCAAATTCTTGAAAAAGGCACTGAAACGGTGCCTTTTCTGCTCGCGGTTGGCATAGTCCTCGTCGCGCACCCAGTTCAATTGAATGGCACGGCGCTGACCTTGGTAAGGCTTGTGGCCGTGCCAGGCATCTTCGGTGCATTTGAAGGCCAGCAACGTACCCTCATCTGGCGGAACTTCGACCGCGTAGTCATCCAGGTTCGCATTGCTCCTCAACAGTCGCAGCCGGCCGCCTTCCGACTCCCAGCTGTTGTTGAGATAGATCAAAACCGTGACCAGTTTTCCCTTGGGATCGGTGTGAACCTGCCCGTCCTTGAGACGGCACTGACCGCGAACCGTCACCATGGTGGGTCGCTCTGCGAGATCAATCTCGAATTTCTCGGACATGGCCGCGGTCATTTCCGGGCTCTGAATTTCCCGGATCAGGGTCTGGAAGACCGGGCCATATGACAGGCTTGGCAGCGGGACGCTGCCGGGCCGCTTGATTTCCGGAAAATCAGCATTGATGCCGGCCATTCGATCATTTTTGAGAAAGCCGGGCACAATGATGTGATCGAAGGGACTGCTCGCGACGGAGGTGTCGCGCAAGGCCTGAATATCGGTAATTTCCATTGTCACAATGCCGGCGCCCTCTGCCTTTCAAAAACGAAGTACGGGTCTTCTGATGTGGCCTGATCGAGAGGTCCGGTCAAGCGGCTGGCGGCTCGCCACGTGGAGCCTCGGGTGATGTCAGGCGGATTAGGTCAGTCGCCGGCAACCGAGGTCCCACATCAGTAAACGCGCCTTCCACGGCGGAAAAGACCCGCTGCGGTCAACTCAACAAATCGTGCTGCCAGTCCGCCGTCACATGGCCGAGCCGATCGCGAACCTGTTCTGCGACAGGTCGGTATTGCTCCCCGAGCCACTCGCGAAGCTCTGGCGGAATTGCAGTGTTTGGCGAGACGTTGAAGGTGCGATCCGAATTCAAAATTGTCGGTCTTGGAAATCGACACCGAGAAAATCGCAGATCGAGGCGAGCGTTGCCGCCCGGTCGGCGTGCATGTCTTCATAAAACAGAACCTTCAGCCGGCCGTCCCCGAAAACGCCCACCAGATCGTCGATGATCCGGGCGTAGTCTCGATGGGGCGCGCTGTCATCGGAACTGAGGAACGCGATGGCGTCTGCGACCAGCAGAGGCGCCGGCCTTCTGCCTGGCTTTCCGTCAAAATGTAAAAACTGCGACCAGGCCTGCCACACCGGATTGCGCAGGATGAAGAGCACCCTCGCCTCCGGCGCGAGGCGATCGATATGCGCAAAGCCGTCGGCGCCGATCAGAGCGTATTCCGGGGTGACCTCGCCGGCCATGTGCGCTGCACCCCGATATCGGAACAGATTTGCATACCAGTCGTCGTCAATGGGATCCCGCATATAGGCC
The DNA here is from genome assembly GCA_963663975.2 of uncultured Bauldia sp. GTDB lineage: Bacteria > Pseudomonadota > Alphaproteobacteria > Rhizobiales > Kaistiaceae > JANQRX01. Next base: position 117,688 of record CAXXRA010000002.1, read on the forward strand.
CGGTACCAGGGCCACTGGCTTCTATGTTGGGCGAAGCCTGACCAGTCGGTTGCGAACCGCAGCAAATATTTGCGCATTCTTGATTGGCGCTTGTACGCGCTCAATTTCGACGTGATACCCTGGATATGATCGAAATAATGAATCTCCTTGACCGGTGTGACAAAAAGATCCTCGTGCTGATCAAGAACACGCGCGAGCCAAGTCGTACCTGCCTTTTGCACCCCCACGCAGACGAAATAGTTCTCTATTGTTTGCATGCTGCAGATGACCGGTTCCGGGCTTCATCGCGCGGCGATGGCGTGGGTCTGTGTGGATAGGTATCATAATTGGCCGTGCCGCGAGAACCAACTGAGGGTCGCTCTCCGGTCTCGATACTGCCTAGCACCGCTACCCGCTCTGGTATTCAAACCGCTCTCTAGAAGCGACCTCAAGCGTGGCGGTTACAATCGTGACGTCAGCCTCGGCGCAGGACCGCATGGCGCGCCGCCGACAGGCGTTCAACATTGTGCGGACCTTGACGGCGATGTTGATTCAGGCGAGCCATCGTCGACCCCTTGTCGCTTCGGCGCGCGCCCTCTTGCACAAGGTCCTCGATCGCAGCAACATTTGGGAACGCGATTTCACTGCGCCCGATCGGCAAGTCGAACGGCGATGCCGCGGCGGTGGCGGTGCGGGGAACGATTTTTTTGAGGTTTGATGTCAAATCCAGCGGCCTCCGCCAAAAATCAGCCAACGGCGAGCACGGTTGCCTCTCGGCCTCGCAGCGCATGATATCAACCCGAACTCATGGCGCACCGCATAGATGCCCTGCGATCCGGCGCCTGGGGCGTTGAACCTTGTCCGATCGCCCTCGCCTCATCTGGACGATGACCACCGGTGCGGCGGGGCACCGAAATCAGGCGACCGGATTGGCCACTGCGGTCGGCGGCCGGATCGTCGAGAAGACGATCGCGCTGCGATGGCCGTGGCGCTTGTTTCCGGGCCACCTCTGTCCGTCGCCGCTTAGGGGTCTCGACCCCGATTTCGACGTGCCCGCGCCGCCGTGGCCGGATCTCCTGATCACCTGCGGCCGTCGGGCGACAGCGGTCTCGATTGCGATCCGTCACGCAGCACGCGGAAGAACCCTGACCGTCCACGTCCAGAACCCTCAATGCCGGCTGGACGCGTTCGACCTCATCATTGCCATGCGGCACGACCGGATTGTCGGTAGCAACGTCATCGCCGTGGACACCGCGCTCCACCCCATCACCACAGACCGCCTGGCCGAAGGAGCCAAAGTGTGGGCGGCCCGTTTCGCCGGCCTTCCCAGGCAACGCCTCGGCGTTCTTGTGGGTGGTCCGACGAGTGGCCAGCCCCTCAACGCCGCAATTGCGGAGCAACTGGTCAAGGCAATCGAGCTTTTCCACGCCAAGACAGGTGGTGGTGTCTTGCTGTCACCGTCGCGACGGACGCCGCCGGCAGTCAAGCGGCTGGTCGCGGATAGGCTTGCCGCCGAACCCTGGGCCTATGTCTGGGATGAAACCGGCGACAACCCCTATCTCGGCATTCTGGCATACGCCGACGGGTTTGTGGTCACCAGCGATTCCGTCTCGATGATCTCGGAGGCGCTGTCAACCGGACGGCCGGTGGCGACCTTTGCCCTCGGTGGCCACCGCCGTCACGAGCAATTCATGAACCATCTGCGGACGGCCGGCGCCGGGCTGCCGTTCGCCGGAAGCTTTCCGACCAAGCCCACGCGTGACTTTCGCGACGCGAATCGCATCGCCGCCGAGCGGGTCATCGCGCTGCTGAAGGATCAACTCGGGATGTGATCGGGGGCCCTATAGCGACCGTCTCACGGGCTCTTCGGGCCAGCTCAATTGCTCGCGCGCGCGCCATTCATCGGTCACGTAGTTGATGATGACCGATTTCCGCACACCCGCAATCGGACGCTTCTCGAAGCCGTGCCAGGTATTCGTTGAAGGAATGAAGACGAAGGCGGTAATGCTATGGAACGGTGGCCGGCCGTAATGGGTCTCCTTATCCCGGTAAATGTCGGTGCCAAGATCTTCCTGGCCGGGCTGATCCGACAGGTAGTAGAGCATGGAGAACTTCTTGACCCCGAGGTCGGTGTGGGGCTCGAGCCAGAATCCGTCACCGTCTTGGGCGTATTCTACACGCAGATAGGTCCCGTCGAGATCGGTGCCGAATGCGTCGGCGATGGCCGCGACCACGGTCGGCGCCTGGAACGCTTCGGAAACCGCCCGGCAGATGGTCCGGGCAGCAATATTGTCTTGGTCGAAATAGCGACGCGAACTGTTGTGGAGCTCGCGCTTGCCGGACACGCCGCCGAGATCGGCCACCGGAAACGGCAGCGCAACCAGATCGGCGACGGTCGACTTCGGAACTACATCGGATAGAATCCAATGCCGATACGGCTCGTCGAAGGGCTGACGATTGCCGATACTCGCCGTCACGCCGTCCATAATGACGCGCCTATCTGCGATCGGTCCGGCCTGCGCCACAACATGCTCAGGTGTCATCGGGAAAGCAACCTCTTTTTTGCGGTTCTATCATAGCGCCCTACCACGCGGCAAACGCGGCGGCGGGGCAGACCGGACCGGCTCTTGGATGCCCTTGTCGGCATGGGCCGGGGTGATGCCGTTCATGAAGTCGAGGAACCCAATGCGCCTGTCGGCCAAGCCGGCCAGACCCTCGCGGGCGTACCGGCCACGCCATGTGCTCACCGTCCGCGGCATCGTCCCGACCGTCCGGGCGATCGACCGCGTCGAGCGTCCTTCGCCGGCCAGCAAACCACCCGCGCGCGCATCACCTCGCGCTGTTCACTCATCGGTGCCCGAACCCGAGCCTCAAGCACCGCACGATCTTCCGGCGTTATCCGGACTTCTGCAGCTTTGGGAATCATCACAATGTTGAATCATGAATCAGCAACTCGCGAAAGTGGGTACTAGCGCCGTTCGGAATTAAGGATACGGCTGCGCACGGAAGGTTCAAAACCGACCCTTCCTAGTCGATTTTCGAGTCGGGACTGCCAGCACGACATCCTGTTGACGCTGCAGGAGTGCAAATCCCGCCTGACCCTGACCGGCGTCTTCTCAGCAAGGACGCCGAACGTCACAGCCCGCGTCATCGCTTCTGAACTTGGCGGGCTGCCCGCGAATGCGCGAGGCACCATCACTCATGACACGGAGACGAATTCGCGCGCGAGCGCAGGCATGGTATCACCGTGTACGCCGCTGATGGAATCGCCCAGGTGCAATCGCCTGAACTACCTTTGGGACGAAAAAGCGTCATGGGTCCGGCCGAGGAGCCGCGTCACGCACCTTGATCGACCTCGGTGCAGTCCCACGCATAGGCTGTCTGCGAGTCGGAGTCTGCGATGCCCTCCCCCAAAAAGCTATCGGTTACCGGTGCTGAAGGCGCCCATTTATGGCGCTGTTCACTTGTTTGATCGTTTCTCGTTTCAGCTGAAATGCGAGGTGACGGCCGGCGGGCGTGACATTGCTCTCGCAAACATGTTAGCGATGGCGCGCGATCACACGATGTCATCGCGCCGTCTCGAAAGGTCGATCTCCTACTGGCTTTTTCAACTACGGCCTGCGCCAGCCATGTAAAGAGAACCATCGTTTCTCGTCCGGATCGACGCGCGTTCCAAAGATGGGCAACATTATAGATATGCAACGAATACTCGTCACGCGAAAATCCACAGGACTAGGAAGCGATCTAATTTCGATCGTTGGCGCGCATGCATACGCGAGCCGGACAAATCGCGATCTGATCATTGACTGGAGGAAATCTCTATACCTCGATGATAAAACCGTAAATATGTTTTCTTTGCTCTTTGATGTTTTGGATGCAATCGAAGGTGTCCCCATTCGACTTTATGCCGAAGATACGAACGACGATCAATTTCCACGACCCATTTTATATAGCGATAATTGGCCTTTTGACGAATACCACCGTGCAATGATTACGGCTGAAGATCGAAATGAGCCAACATTGGTAGTTAAGAGACCCATGCATCATTTGCCAACTGATTCGGAGCAGCGGCGTATATTAGATTGCTTGACACCTATTGCTAGACTTAAGGGCACCTCGAAAAATAATGCGACTGACGTGAAACTCGACAGGTTGTGCGGTTCTCGCGGGTCATGAGCGGGGTTGGCGTCTGGGTTTTCGGCCTTCTCCGGCTCCCCGGCGGGTCTGTTTCCCTGTCAATGGGGGCTCCAGGCAGACTTCTCCCCTGATGACCATCACGTTGGCGCCGCCGCGGCGAGACGCTCCAGCTGCACCAGGCGGCGCATGTTGTAGGCGAGGTTCTTCAGCCCGATCCGCGCCCTCGCCCGTACCAGCCCGATACTGCGCACCAGCGTCCCGCCCATGTCGTTGCTCTGGGCCCCGAACACGTGCTCGACGCGCGCCCGCACCTTCGAACGGGCCTTGTTGCCCCGCTTCTCCCGCTCGCTCAGCGGCTTGTCGCGATGCCCCTTGCGGTGGATGCGGCTGTTCAGGCCCTTCTCCTTCAGCTTCGCCTCGATCTCCGCCGACCGATAGGCGCTGTCCGCCCACACGTCCGAGGCCGTGTTGTCCGGATCAAGGATGTCCTCCACGACCTGGCTGTCGTGCACCGCCGCGTCGGTCACCTGGTAACGCCGCACCAGCTTGTGCCGGCGGTCCACGTTGACATGGTTCTTGTAACCGTAGTGGCTCTTGCCATGCTTCTTTGTCCACCGTGCGTCCGTGTCCTTCTGCGACCGCTTGGCCGGCTGGTCCTTCCAGCCCTCCGGCGTCTCGCCATCCTTGATCCGCGCGTTGTCGTCACGGCTGTTGCGCTGCTTGGGGACCGGTACGATCGACGCGTCGATGATCTGGCCGCCCATCGCCAGGTAGCCCTGCTTCTCCAGATAGCCGTCGAAGTCCTCGAACAACGCCTCGACCATGCCCGCCCGCGCCAACTGTTCCCGGTAGAGCCACACCGTCTTGGCGTCGGGGACCTTGTCCTCAAGACCGAACCCTACGAACCGCATGAACGAGAGGCGGTCGCGAAGCTGGTACTCCACTTGGTCGTCCGAGAGATTGTAAAGCTCGCAGAGAACGATCGCCTTGAACATCGCCACCGCGTCCCAGGGCTTTCGCCCCGCCGGCGACTTCCGTTCCTCGGCCGGCTTGCGCCAGATCGCCTCCAGGCGGGCACGGAAATTCTCCCACGGAACCACCGCGTCGATCCTCGCCAAAGGATCGTTCTTGGCGTCCAGGCCGGCATACCGATTCGCGATGTCGAAAAAGCCCATTTGGCCCATGGTCGGTTCCCCACATCTACGCGCCAAACCGTCCGGATTATAACCGATCAAGGCTCGGAACAGGGATTTTTAGAGGTGCCCTTAAATCAACGATTGAACGTTTTCGTAACGAACATTTTGCAGATCGTTTTGTGGTCGGAGTGCATATCCGACACGGCAATACTGGAGAGAAGATCGGACATGGTCGACAGAGGTTCATTCGCGCCGGAACACGTGCTATTTTGAAGCGATGCACTGACCTTCTACAGGCTAATGATATCGACGAATCTACTTTACTATTTCTCTGCACTGATTCCTTTGACCTTCAGCGAGAATTCTTGGAACACTATGCCAACACGATCGTGCATAACACTACGCTCAAAAGGGAGCAGGGACGTTTGTACACTCCAGAATTCGGCCTAAAGGGCATCGAAGATGCTCTGATAGAAATGTTTCTGCTTCGATATTGCAATACTCTGTTGTATAATCCAAGTTGGTTTTCACACTATGCGCGAATCACGGGGAATTTTGATTTGCCGCCAGTTTGTTTGGACCCACGATGTGACTATACTACAATCGATGAATTAAAAAAAAGAAACGTATCTGGCCTCCCTTGGCAGGTCGAAGAGCATAATTCACAAGACATTACGTTTTCTGACGCGTTCGAAAAATATTAGAGGGGGAAGATTTTAACGTCAGGGTACCCAGTACTAATATATTTTGTTGCTAATACCGATTTTAGAAGTTTCTTGTTGTCAGATGCTAACGGCTGGAACTGCCCCGTTGAAGTGGTCGGCCCTAAGGTAATGGGCTTCGCCGAAAATGACGGCGGATCGTCGGATGGCGAAGAGGAGCCGCAAGTCTTGAGCGATAGTCGCGAAGCTACGGCAGGATGAGGTGCTGCAATCGCGAGGAATTTTTGGCGGAAGCGATCCGGCGGAGGGCCGTTACCGAGGTGACGTACCGAGTCCCAAACGTCGGACGCCGGCTATTTCCGCGATCGCCATGGGAACGAGATACCCCGCCGGACGCTTGAGGAAAGATGCCGCCTGCACGGTCCGATCAAACAGTAGCAGCACCGTCATCCCGATGTGGACCGCCGGCACATATAGGATCCGAAACCAGCCCTGAGCCTGCTGCCCAGCCGGTACGCAATTGGTTCACCACCATCGGTGCCGCGACCGCGAGCCTTGCTACAGGCGGGTTTCGCCGTCCTTGGTCACGAGGTGACAGTAAGGCATCGGAAAAAGAAGCTTGCCGCCTTTTTCCAGATATGACTGCTCCCTCTTGATAAGCTCATCCTTGAAGAACCAGATGAGGACGAGCATCGTGCTCGGTTCGAACTCTCTTGCGCTTTCTTCCGAAATAATCTCAATGTCGGTGCCCAGCGTGTGAAGCCCCACTTTCTCTGGGTTGCGCTCGCTGATGTAGGGCACCGCTTCGTTGTCTATATCGAAGAATTGTAGAAAAACATTGCCCTTGGTAGAAGCTCCCAAGCCAACGATCATACCGCCCTTTTCATTTTCGAGACGAATGTAGTCGTTGATCGTTTTTTTCAATATTTTGACTCGCTCGAAGAATTTTTTATAGGTATTTATCTCAAAACGACTAAGTCTTTCCTCAGCTTGCAGGAGTTTCAGAAGATTCTCACTTTTTTTCCTCGGATATTCCTTTTTAGTTACGAAAATTCTTATGCTGCCGCCGTTCACGTCATTCGTCGAAGCATCGTAAATCCTCAGGCCGTTTCGTTCCATAAGGTTATTTAACGTGGTTAACGAAAAATAATATAGATGCTCATGGCAAACGTCGAAGAAGCTCATGTTTTCTATGAGAGCGGGTAAATAGCTGACCTGTAGGCAAAACACCCCGTCTGAGGCTAGTAGGGATTTGACCCCGCTGTAAAACCGGTTCAGATCTGGCACGCTGTACATCGTGGCGATGGAGGTCACTATTTTACAATGAATATCAGTTTTTATTTCCCTTACCATGTCAGGATGGAAGAAACCGTTTATTATGGTTATAGAGTCATCAAGTTTACTCCAGTCGATATTCACAGCTGGCTCAACACCAATTCGGCCATAGGTGGGAGGATAAAAAGACAGCATAGTGCCGTCATTGCAGCCGATATCTAGAACGTCGTCCCCGTCATGTAACTCGACCTGATCTAATAGGGCTTCCACCACATCGTTCAACGACTCGCGCATCATGGGATTTGTGCCGGATCGATAGAAATAGTCACGGAACAACAAGTCCCGATTGACGGTTTCCTTAAGCTGCAACAATCCGCATGACTCGCAAAGTACGACATTAAGCGGAAACCTTATCTTTGCCAGAGGAGCGACATCGTTATTCTTGACAAAAATGCTGGCAAGATATTGCTCACCGAAGGTCATGCACTCGGTCAGTTTCTCGCTTGCGCAGATCCGACAAGAAGTTACGTCTGTATATAGATCCGCCCCTTTATTTTTGACGCTAGCCGTATTTATTTTATGCCCTATTCTCAGAAACTACGTTCAAGGATTTCCATCTTCGTCGACTGCTAGTCGATATCATCGGCGCCGATTCCGCCAACATCATAGCCCTAAGTCGCCCGCGAGGAGGGTGGGCTGGTGCATTTCAAGATCGGAGAGCGCAGTGCCGGCGCGCTTGAGAAAGAGGCCGCTGTTGCTATAGATGGACGGCGGCCAGCAACGATCTCGCCGTTCCGGCGTGGAGCTTCTTGGTAAAAATGGCCACGCGCCCGGCTCACAAATCCGTCGACCGGCGCACCGGGACACACGCGGTTACTCTTATCGCTCATGACGCGGTCATGTCGGTTCGCTTGACCATCGGTCCATTGAGCGATGATCCCAATCTTCAGCCTCGCTGCTCCTGCCGGCTGACTCCGCCTGGCCTATTCCGACGAAAGCGGGCGACCAGCCGCAATCTACGCCACCCAAACCGACATGATCGCAACCATATTGGGCCTCAATGCCGAACACTTTCGACCTCGATACGGTACCATGCATAGGCTTCCGTCAGTCCCTCGTGCAACCCGGTCGCGGCGGTCCACCCCCAAGCCGCAGCGCGAGAGACGTCCATCAGCTTCCGTTGCATACCGACGGGGCGCGACAGGTCGTGGGTGAACTTGCCGGTGAAGCCGACGGTATCGGCCGCGGCTTGGTAGTACTCGTTGACGCTGTGGTCAATCCCCATTCCGACATTCATGATGGGGGGCAGGCTGTCGAAGCGCTCGACCGCTGTCAGGATAGCGTCAGCAAGGTCGCCGGCGTAAAGAAATTCGCGCCGGGCGGTTCCCGCTCCCCAAATCTCGACCTCGTCGGTACCGGACGTCTTGGCGACATGGAGCTTGTGCAGGGCGGCTGCTGTAAGATGCGAACGCGACGGGTCGTAGGCGTTGTAGCGCCCATAGAGGTTGCACGGTATCAGCGTCTTGTAGTCATGCTCGGGCGTTTCGCTTCGGACGTACTGGCAAAGGCGCATGACGGCTAACTTGGCGATCGCATAGCCCTCATTGGTCGGCTCCAACGGCCCGGCGAGAACGTCGTCCTCGGTCAACGGGCGATCTAGATGTGAAGCTTCAACAGGTTGTCCCGGTTCAGGCCGAGTCGGCTGATTGGTGTTTGTCGATTGAGGCTGGCATGGGGTCGATGCCAGTTGTAGCGGTGCTGCCATTTCGGCAGATCTGCTTTTCGCTGGTCTGAGTTGTGGAATTCGGTTGCGTAGGCCCATTCTCGCAACATTGTCTGGATGAAGCGTTCGGCCTTGCCGTTGGTCTGAGGCGTGTAGGCCGTTTGGTGCGGATATGCTTCGATGGTGAGCCTTCGGCAGGCATCGCGGAAGGCCTCGCTGGACATCATCTGTAGCAGGTGATCCATTGTCGGTCATGACGCGGGAGCCTGATGGTAACTGCCGAGGGTGGCAAAGTAGCCTTACGGCGGCTTCGAGGAAGGCCACGGCGCTTTCGGCGATTTTTCGATCGTTCGGGAAGATGTCGGTCAGGGGGCGACGGAGCCGATGCGGGATCGACAATCTCCTCGCCAGGGGGTCGTCGCAAAGCGATCCGAAACATGGCGACGTGTCCACAAGGGCCGACATACTGCCCCCAAGGCGCTCCGTCCTGGGACCAGGACGGCAAACAAGGCCGAGCGGCTCGTCGGTGCCGTTATGGCGCTGGTTGCTCTCACCCGCAACGTCAAACGCGCCTGCGAGACCTTCCGTCGCCTCGCCGGCCCATACTCCGAAACGCTCTCCAGGAGCACTTGAGAAAGGCTGATGCGATGGCAGCGACACAGAGATAGGGACATTGCATCGCGGAAGGCCTTGGCGATCCACGGTCATGAGCTTCTTGATGTCCATATGGATGATTTCGGTGATGCGATGGCCGACCTGGCGTTTCGCGCTCATAGCGCGGGCGTGGCTGGTTGGGCTCGAGGGCGGACAACAGGCTGAGGCCACGCCGCTTGAGAATACGGCTGACGGTCGCCCGGCTGAGGCCGAGTTCCTGGGCGATGTGGTCCTGCGTGCAACGAGCCCGGCGCAAGACCTCGACCGCTTCGCCGGTGGCCCAAGGCGTTTGGCTTGGCGAGGAATGGGGCCTGGAGGACCGGTCGGCAAGCCCGGCAATGCCCTCCGCGCGAAACCGGCCCAACCACTTGGCGACGGTCTTGGCCGTTGTCTTGAAACGGCGTGCGGCCTGAGCCTTCGTCATGGCCTCATCCATGACGGCGCGAACCATGGCCTCTCGACCTTTCGGCGTAAGATGGGCATTCTGGTGAACGTCCATTCGGTCCTCCGGAGAATCACTGACGTTGGCTGACATCAGCTTCTCTCGATAGGACCGAATGGACAACGTCCTGAAAATTCACATCTAGAGCCCTTGGGTACATGCAGGAACTGCCGAGATTAATCAGCCGCGCGACGTTGTTGTCCCGGGCGGCCAGGACAAGGTTGCGGCCCATGTCCCAGTTTTCCGTAAGGAACGCTGTTTGGGCGTTCATGCTCGCCTCGATCCCGCCAATCCAACCGGCCGCGTGAATTACGATGTCAGGCTGTATGTCGCGGATCGTTCGAGCGATGGCGTCGGGATCGAGCAAGTTCATTTCGGTATGGGTAGGCGCACGGATGGCGATGCCCCGCGATTTGGCAAGATCGAGAAGGTTGCGGCCGACCATCCCGGTCCCGCCGGTGAGGAGGATCGTCGCGGCCATCGGGCAGTTCAGCCTTCCTCGAGGTCCGGGCGGTAGATCTTGTACCGTTGGACTGACGTCGTCAGCTCACGTCTGGCCAGAACCAGATCAGCCTCAACCATCTCCGCAACCAGTTCCTCGAATGTGGTCGCGGAGTGCCAGTTCAGGACCTCACGCGCGCGGCTGGCATCGCCGAGCAGTGCATCCACTTCGGCGGGGCGGTAATAGTTGGGGTCGACGGCGACGATGGTCTGACCGATCGACACCTTGTTGTTGGCCGAGTCACTCTTGACGGCGGAGATGACAGCTGTCTCTTCCGCACCTCGCCCGCGCCACTCCACGGTGATTCCCAACTCGCCGGCGGCCGCCGTGACGAATTCCCGCACGGTGTGCTGTTTGCCGGTTGCCACGACCAGGTCGACCGGCTCATCTCGCTGCAGCATCAGCCACTGGGCCTCAACGAAGTCGCGGGCGTGACCCCAGTCGCGCGCGGCGTCGAGATTGCCCAGGAAGGCTGGCTTTCAGGCGGACGCACTATGAGCAAAGCTCCGGACAGTTCATCCGACAATCCCCAGATGAGATGTCGATGGCGCTATGGTTGTCGAATTTCGACCGCAAGGCAATGTTTGGCTCGGAGAAATGCAGCGCAGTCGAATGACCGAGGGCGATTCTGGTCCCAGTTGATCCTCGCCATCTGGCGAGCGCCACGACCAGCATCCGCGGCTTGTGCGCCATCAACGGGCGAGCCACGAGCCTTCGGGCGCTCCCCTTGACGGCGAACTAGGCAATGTTCGCTATCTTATCCATGTCCCGGAGTCTCGACGTCTTGAGATCGGGCCACTATGCGTGACGTGATCGGTCGCCGTCCGCCCGTGCTATCGCCGACGCGATCCCACGGACCGATCACGGCGATCATACGGGTTCCAGAGCGATCCATGGGGCGCTGCCCATTTACGTTACGTTGATTGATGAAGACATCCAAATTGACCCCAAGCGGGCGAACGCAGACCGGCGAGACTTCGATTGCTCTACTGCCAATGATCGGCTCGGGATGTAATCGGCCCCCCTCCTCAAGCGGTCAATCTGTGTTTCTCCAAGAGCGTCATGCCGAGATGGCGTCTGGTTGACCATTTCGTCCCTGCGATGTGCCTGAGCCGAGCGGCCGCCAGATTGAGGCAGGACTGGCCGTCCGGGAAAGCGACGACGACGCGAGTTCGGCGCCTCATCTCACGCATGACCCTCTCCAGCGGGTTATTGGTGCGGATGCGCCGCCAATGCTCGTCCGGGAAGGCGTAATAGCTGAGCGTCTCTTCGACGGTCTCGGCGACCCATTCGGCCACCTTGGCGAGTTTCATCTCGTGCAGCCTGGCCTGGACGTCGCCGATTTTCCTCAAGGCGGCCTCGCGGCTCTCGCTGGCATGGATGGCCTTCAGCATCAGCGCCACCTGGCGCAGCTTCGTGTTTGGCACATGAGAGAAGGCGTGGCGGGTCAACCGAAAGAAAGAAATCTACAGTGCCGGTTCGGGTATTCAGTCTTCAACAGCCATGAACACGGAAGCACATAGTTACGGTCGACGAGGTAGTATTATCCAACTTGAGAGAGGACTGTGCCAAAACAGTTCGTAATAGATGGTCCCTCTAGATAACAACGCGGCAATGTAACTTAGTGAACTTTTACTCATGATTAAGCAATCTGCGGAAATCATATTGGATAAAGTTTCCGCAAGATCGGTATTCAGTTCGAATTCGCAATCGCGTGGCAGATGTTCAAATTCACTTTTATCGCCTTGCGAAAATATTCGAATTCGAGCGTCTGGATAGCGGCGCCGTGCTATTTCAATGTACTTCGCCGCAGTTTTATTCGGTGTAAACCGCTTAGGCGTGTTTTGCGATACGTCGCCTCGGCGGATATGAACGGCAATAATTGTTCCGTCGTGCGATTTGGCAGGGATCTTAAGGCACGATCGCAAAGACTCCAGAATTCGCAAATACCCATCTGGATTTTTGTCGGTAAAACGATGAAAATGCGTTTGCCACACAATTGCTGCGGGGCCGTTGTAGCCGTTCCGGATTGCGTTGCCTTTGATAAGTGGGATGTCGCGGGGTGGTAACCTATATCCTCTTCCAAGATTGAATACAGACTCCCATTTGGCCTGCCTGGATCCGAACGGTGTGTGATAGTAGGGAATGCCGGTCACGTGACTAAACAGCAATGCGGACATCACGGCGTGCACCTGGGCTCCAAGGCCATCGTCTCTGCCTGCACACGTGATTCCGGCGATCAAATGCCGATATCTGGTTTTTGAAAGTAGGATCGAATCATCCGATCTTGCCAGTTTTCCGTGTCGGAATCGAAAATTGGAGAACATCAGGCTGACGGGTCGCCAGCGGGACCGTTTGGTGGTGTCAGACGAGGTGTTTCGGTCCATGAGGCACGCGAGCTCAGTTAGCCGCTTTGTCGAGTGTTGCAATCGGTGATTCGAGGCCGAGGGTGCTCTACGGGTTCTTCAACTTTGGCGTCGCGTTCGGGTTGTTCTACTGGGCGCTCACCGAGGCGGCGACGGTGATGGTGATGGTGATGGTGATTCTACCATGACCTCCCCCCATGTAACGCTCATTTTTGGGCTCGCGGCGAAATTGGAACGGTTGACATTTCAAGGCCTTACCGATGCCGTGATCGACTTCGGTGCAGTACCACGCATATGCGTCCTCGAGGCCGTCCGGCAATGCGGTCTTGGCGGTCCAACCCCACTCCGTGGCAAGCGAGACATTCAGCAGCTTCCGTTGCATACCGACCGGGCGCGACAGGTCGCGGGCGAACTTGCCGGTGAAGCCGACGGTATCGGCCGCGGCTTGGTAGTGCTCGTTGACGCTGTGGTCAATCCCCATTCCGACATTCATGATGGGGGGCAGGCTGTCGAAGCGCTCGACCGCTGTCAGGACAGCGTCAGCAAGGTCGCCGACGTAAAGAAATTCGCGTCGGGCGGTTCCCGCTCCCCGTGACGAATTCCCGCACGGGGTGCTGTTTGCCGGTTGCTGGAGTTCCCCCGGTTCCGTGGACAGTTAGGGACTTACAGACTCTAGCCGATCTTGGGCGCTCCTTTCATAGTTGACGGGTGATTGGTAACCGAGGGCCGAATGGCGCCGGCCGGGATTGTACCAGCCCTCGATGAACTGGAAGATGGCCATGCGTGCTGCGGCCTTGGTCTGGAACTTCCGCCGGTCGAGCAGCTCGCATTCGAGGGTGGCAAAGAAGCTCTCGCACATCGCATTGTCGTACGCGTCGCCAACTGACCCCATGGACGGCCGGACGCCGGCTTCCTTGCATCTGAGGCCGAAGGCGACGGAGGTGTATTGAGATCCCTGGTCGGAGTGATGGATCACGTCGGCGGGTCGTCTTTGCGTCAGCGCCATGTTCAGGGCATCGAGGACGAGTTGGGCCTTCAGGCTGTGGCCCATGGCCCAGCCGACGATGCGTCGTGAGAAGGCATCCAGCACAACGGCCAGATAGAGGAACCCGGCCCAGGTCGGGATGTAGGTAATATCAGCGACCCAGAGCTGGTCTGGCGCGTCGGCGTAGAAGTTCCGATCGACCAGATCGCACGCCGGCCGAACCCTCTCGTCCCGGAAGGTCGTGCGGGCGGCTTTACGGCGACTAACACCGGCAATACCGGTCGCTTTCATCAGGCGCTCGATCCGCTTGCGGCCCACCTGGACGCCTTCATCGACAAGTTCAGCGTGGATACGCGGCGCTCCATAGGTTGCTCGGGAGTCCGCATGGATCGCCTTGATCCGGTCCGTCAGAGCCGCGTCGGCGATGGATCGGGCAGACGGCGATCGGTCGCGCCAAGCATAGTAGCCGGACCTTGATACGCCGAGGATTCTGCTCATGGTCTTGGTAGGGAACATGGCCGGGTTTGCCGTCATCAATTCGAAGACCGAGACGACATCGCGTCGCTCTGAGCAAACCAGGCCGCGGCCTTTGCCAGGATATCTCTCTCCTGGCGTAGCTGGCGGTTCTCCCGGCGAAGACGGCGGAGTTCGTCGCGCTCCTCGCTCGTCAAGCCGTCCGTGCGGCGGCCACCATCACGGTCGGCCTGCTTGACCCAGCCATGGATCGTCGCGGCACACGGCTCGAATTCTCTGGCCAGGTCTTCAATGCTGCGCCCGGTACGGGCCAGGGCAACAATCTGGTCCCTGAAATCCGCAGGGTACGGGGTTCTCGTTCTCGGCATGATGACACTCTCCTCTCAAGATCAAAAAGTGTCCATCAAACCGGGGGAACTCCATGCCACGACCAGGTCGAACGGCTCATCTCGCTGCAGCATCAGCCACTGCGCCTCAACGAAGTCGCGGGCCTGACCCCAGTCGCGCGCGGCGTCAAACGGGCATTCTTGTGCGGGTTGTACATCCTCTGATCCTTTCGGTGAATCGCTTTCCTACGACCACCTTCAGGTTATCACACCGGATGAACAACCTCCTCGAACTTCACAGCTAGGCGTTGCCCAGCGCCGTCGAGGCGTACAGGGTGTCTTGGGAGACGCTGTTGATAGGCCGATAGAAGCAAGCGAGTGCGTGACGGCGGCTGTACGGCGATGGTGGGACCGTGTGACCCACGCCATTCCCCTTCGAGCCGTGGCAGTATCGACTTGATCGGCGCAGGAGCCTGGTCGCGCCGCTGATATGAGCCTCGACGTGTCGCTGGCGGCCATAGTCTGTGCCGGGATGCGCTTCCGCGCCAAGTCCGATAATGCGCTTTTACTTCTGATCCCCCGGGGGGCTAGGCGATGTCGGGTCCAGGGTCGGTCACGGCAATCGTGGCGTAGGCCAGCGTCCATCACGAACACCACCCACACCCTCCCTGCGCTGGGCAGGGAATCGAAACGCTCGTGCCACAGCCCTCATCGCTTGAACCTTGGGCCAGAAATGCACTAAGATAAAAATCGAACCAACAGTGGAGACTGCTGAATGTTCTCACTGCAAGATATAAGGGCCGACCGGATCAGTAAGGCTGTTTATGACCCTTTTTTCGTGTTCGAATTTGAGAATTTCTTCCAACCCGACACCTTCAACGACCTCGATGACCAGTTTCCGAAAAAGTTCGGACTTCTCCTCGAGCGCGAAAAGGACTCACGGCAACAAATATCCCATGGGTAGCAACACGGCAGAGTACATCGAATTTACAAAGAAAGCTCCAATTTGGGCTCAACTCTACGATCGCTTCTCCGATCCCGCTATTGTGGCCGGATTTTTCGAGCTCGCCAATTCCGTGCCTTCCGAGCGCGTCGCTCGCCAGAGGAAGCCTTGGCGGTTGGCGCGCTCTCATCGGCCGAGAGGGGTGCCATTAGCGCAGCTGAAGCGGTTGCAAGGCAGCTTGGCCGGCTATACGCCGACGCGCTTGAACTTCGAATTTTCATACCTCGAGTTGGGATATTACATCCCGCCGCATACCGATGCGGCACGCAAGCTGATTTCACTCATGATCTATTTTCCCGACGATGGAGTTGAGTATCCTGCCGGCACTGGCACGGAATTTTACCGGGGAATAAACACGACGGCGTCTGAAAGTTCGTGGGGGACCAATCCGCTCAATAACGCCGACGAAGCGAGCAAATTCTTTGAGGATCATGAAGTCTTTTACTCTCCTGATTTTACTCCCAACAAGCTTGTCGGCTTTGTAAAATCGTCAAATTCCTGGCATGGTGTGAGGTCGCTCTCCTTGCCGGATAACGCGACCAGGCGTTCTCTCAACATTAATTACCTGCTTATATGATGCTTGGGCGGATGGCTGTCAGTCCCGGCACATCACCCAGGTGCAACCTGCGTGCATCACACGTGTCATAGTAGCAGAAACGCAAGGACCGACTCGACCTGTCCTTCTCCGATTACCCTTTGCGACTACCGGATTGTCGGCCACTCGAACAAATGGTGCTGCATAAACGCCCTTTGTAACGCAAAGGCCGCGTCGATAACCGCTTGCTACCCTGGACGTTCGAAACGTCGCATCTGGACACGCCCGTCAGGCTGGAACGGTATCCGGCGATTGCCGACCGGTGAACGTCGGCAAAACCGACCACCACATCGCTGCGATGTATCGTAAGATCAGCTGCCCGCGTGCCATGGGAAACGCTTTGTCCGTGCGCAACGTGCCAAAGGGCACTGGAGATGATTTGTTGTTAAAACACAGCCTACGTTGCGGCCCATGAAAACTCGGCTAACCCCATCCTTCCCTCCCAAGAATCTCATCCTGTTCGACCTGGATGTCGTTTTGTGGGATTCGCGTGACAACATGGCGCAATCCTGGGCGATGTCCCTATCTCTGTTGAAATTCGTGGGGCAGGCGTCGCTGGTTGATGATGCTATGCTGCCTTCATGATGGTTTCAATGGCACTGTCGGCGTGAGCCTTTCTCAAGTGCTCCTGGAGAGCGTTTCGGAGTATGGGCAGCTGACGATAGGCCTTGAGGCGACGGAAGGTCTTCTGGGCCTCCAGCAAGCCGGCGGCGGTCCATCTGAGCGCCATCTCGGCGTTCCTCCAGCGTTTGACGTTGCGGGTGACCTGACGCACCGTGCCGAGCGCGTTCTCGATGATGTTGGTGCAGGCAAGCGAGCGCCGGAGTTCGTGCGGCAGGCCGAGGCGGATGATGGTGAGGATCTCGTCCAGCCCCTCCAGGATGCTGCCCGAGACGCCCGGTTCCTCATGCTCCAGACGCCGGGCCAGGTTGCGCAAGAGCCGCTCGGCCTTGTTTGCGTCGTCCTGGTCCCAGGCCTGACGGAGCGCCTTCTTGACGCTCGCGTGCAAATGTTGGGGCAGGCGCTCGATGATGTTACGGCCCTTGTGGACCTGGCAGCGCTGGATGGCGGCGGCCACACCGAAGGTGTTTCGGATCGCTTTGCTGAGCGCCTTCGCGCCATCGACGATGAACAGCCGGGGCAGTGTCGGATCGAGCCCCCTGGCGAGGAGATTGTCGATCAAGGCCTGGACGACGACAGTGTTCTCCGTCGCCCCCTCGACCACGGCCAGGACATGCTTGTCGCCGTTGCCATCGACGCCGATCGCCGCCATCAGGACATGATCGCCGACATGCAGACCGTCGATCTGGATGACTAGCAGGTCGAGTTCCGAGAAATCCGAGGCGAGCCAGGCCTTCATCTTCTTGCGTGACAGCGCCACAAAGCGCCGGGAAACGGCCGACTTCGAGGTGCCGTCGCCACGCGCTTTCGCCAGGTCGCCCTCGGGCAGACGGACCGCGCGGTGGTACTTGCGGGTCGACACGTTCAGGACCATCAGGTTGAGCGCCCACTCGAGCAACAGGTTGCCATCGCGTAGCGCCTGCCAACTCTCCAAGCTCACCTCTTTGCCCGCCCGGTCACGAACCCGTGGCCGGGCCACCTTCACTTTGCCGCCGTGGTAGCCGATCTCGCTATGTGTCCTGCCCCAGCGATAACCTCGACGGTCCCCATGGCGGCGATGTCGGGCCCCGCACACGGTCGTGGCGTCCTCCTCCATCATCTCGGCCAAGGCCTCGACCCCGGCCAGAAGACAAAACCGATCCACGCTGAGATGGACTGCGTCCATCGCGTCCGCCAGCGGCGGCATAGGAATCGAGGGGGCAAGGGCTTTCTGGAACTACGGCGGCTGGAACTACGGATATTATTTCCCATGGTGTCGTTCTCCCTTTTGGGTTTGCAGCACCCGGAGCCTAACGGCTCCAGGAGAGCGACACCTACCTCAACTTTTCAACATCGACCGGGACATCGCGTGACCCCAATCCTGGGCTGAGGTGCGGAACCAGTTGGGCGTAACGGTCGCCTTCGACGACTATTTTCGGCACATCGGAGCGCCATTCGGCGACATCATGACACAGCTTGGTCTCGCCAGCCGCGCCGCGGAGATCGAGGCGGTCTTTCGGGTTGCCTCCATGGCGCATATGGATGTGGCGAAATTCTATTCCGGGGTCGAGAGCTTGTTGGAGTACCTCGAGCAAGGTGGAGCGAAACTCGGCGTTATCACGTCCAAGGACGAACTGAGGACAAGCGCTATTCTTGCCATGCTGCCCGTGACATTCGATGTGGTCAGGACGCCAGACGCTTTCACCCGCGGCAAGCCAGCACCAGATCATCTGCTGACAGCGATGGCGTACGCTGCCGTCGACCCGGTTGACACAGTCTATATCGGCGATATGGACAGCGACTTCGAAGCGGCGCGCCGTGCACAAATAGACTACGCTCACGCCGCCTGGGGCTACGGCGATGTGCCGGCCGGCTGCACGACTGTGCTGAGAAACCTCAAGGAGGTGGAGCGTTTCGTATCCACCTTGCACCCTGTAGGGAGAGTCGCAGAGTGAGTGTACTTGGCGTCATCCCCTGTCGATATGGAGCGACACGCTTTCCCGGGAAATCGCTGGCCGACATTCATGGCAAGCCGATGATGTGGCACGTGTATCAGCAAGCCAGGAAGGCGCGATTGCTCGATGAGGTCACAATCGCAACGGATGACACCCGCATCGAGGACGTATGCTACGAACTCGGGTTGAGCGTCGTCATGACGGGCACGCATCACCCGACAGGAACCGATCGCGTCGCCGAATGCGCCACCAAGAAGGAAGCCGATTTCTACGTCAACATCCAGGGTGACGAGCCGATGATCGAACCCGACGCGATCGACACCGTCACCCGAGCGATCGTCGAAAGCGATGGCGACACCCTGGCCTCGAACGCCTTCAACGATATCGCCGACCCGACCAGCGTTATTGATACCAACGTCGTCAAAGTGATCATGGCGACGAGTGGTGCGGCGCTCGCCTATTCGCGTTCGCCTATTCCCTACCCGAGCGGATCAGCCGTCCGCTACCATCGCCAATTAGGACTGTATGCCTTTCGCAGAACGGGCCTTGAAACCTTTTCGGCGCTCGAACGAGGGCCAGTCGAACAGGCCGAGGGTATCGAGATGCTTCGGTTTCTTGAGCACGGTCATCGCGTGCAGATGGCCGCGTCGCCAACGACGACGCCATTCCCGTCGATACGCCTGAGAATCTCAGCCGCGTTCGCGACATGATGCGCGCGGAATGAAGGTTCGTCACAAACGGGCGACGCACTGGGCAGCGGGTCTCGAGATGGGCAGCTCAACCGCTCCGAACAAGCCGGCGGTCACGATGAGCCCACCTGTTCAAACAGCGCGGGCAGGCTCTTCTGAAGCTTTTTCGCCAAAAGGTCGAGATGGTTGACATCGGGCGGTCGAACCTCGGCGAGCGCCGCTGCCAACGATGCCATACTGAGATCCTTGATCGAAATGAAACGACACCAATTTTTCGCAGCAAACATCTGCTGATACGCTGCCTCGTCCGGCTTGTAGTCAAGCGCATCGGGGGTCAGCACCACGACCGGCAAGTGTACCGAGATCGCCTCCGACAGCATCGCGCTTGAATCGGGCGTGGTGACGATGATCTCGGAGTCGCTGAAAATCGGTCGAAGAGTCCCCGGTCCGGCGGTCCGGTAATCGACGAACAGTTCCACCAACCTCGTGTCCCTGGCGAGATCCGCGAGGGCATCGGCGACGCGGTCCGTCGTTTTCCGAGCCGTGCTGATCAGCCACCGCGTGCCCCACGCCTCGTGCACTTCCCTGATGAAGCCGATCAGCTGCTCCCACTCGTCATCGCGGTAGTTGATCCTTCCCGTACTCCCACCCACCAGAAGTCCCGCCCGCTTCGGCGGGTTGTCCTCGCCGTAGCGAACATCGTGAGGGGGACGGTCGAACAACTCCGGCGAATAAATGCTCGGCTTGACCGTGACGACGACGTTGTCGGCCTCGTAGAGATCTTCGTAGGAGGTGACGAGCAACGCGAATTGACTCGGGCTCATGCCGCCGCGAAGCGAGCCGCAAAAGATGTTGGGTATGCCCAGCAGCCTGGCGGCCGCCACGTTGGCCGCTAGCGTATTACCCCCCCCCTGATATCACCAGATCGGCGTCCGGCAGGCGCTTAGACGATATCCCGAATCCCAACGCCAGTGCCGCCTTCAATGCAGCCCGGCCACCGGAGACCAGCGGCCGCACGGCCCGCATGCGGTAGGCGAGCCGTACGCGCAATCGGTGCACATGCGTCTCGCCCGGCCGGAGCCGCTTGATCGCCGCCAACACGCCGTAGGCGAAGTTGAAATGTCCGGGATAATTGTCCGAAATCAGCAGGACCTGCAAAGGCGGCGTGGCTTTGCCCTCGCTCATGCCGGCACGGTTCGTTTTTTCGAACTGAACCTTGTGTCATCGAGATGCGAATCATCGGCCGGAAACCGAATCTGCCTCGTCAATTCATCCTCCTTCATCTTGAACGCCAAAAAAGATGGCGGCCGCCAGCGCGACCTGCTACATGGCTCATCCTATGCAACGATGGGCGAGATTTCGGAAGATTCCCTCGAAATCATCACGCAGCAAGCGATTGTGCCATCAAGCTCACCCAGCCATCCTCGCGTCCTGCAACTTCTTCCTGCCCTCGGCGATGGCGGAGTTGAGCGCAGCGCCGCGGCGATGGCGGGTTTCCTGGTCGCTCGAGGATGCGCCAGCTTCATCGCCAGCGATGGCGGGCCGCTCCTGCAGGCTCTAACTGCAGCCGGCGTGTCCCATGTGCCGATCCAGGTCGGCGACAAGGCACCGTGGGCAATCCTCGTCAACGCCGTCAGACTCGCGCGTTTGATCGACAGCGAAGACATCGACATCGTCCATGCCGGCAGCCGTACCCCGGCATGGGTCGGCCTGCTCGCCTGCCGAATATCCGCACGACGGCCGCCCTTCGTGACCACATTCCACGGGCTTTATGGGCACCGCTCCGCTCTCAAGCGCTGGTACAACCGCGTCATGTTGCGGGGCGCTGCGGTGATCGCAAATTCCGACTTCATCCGCCGGCACATCATCGAGGTTTACAGCGTTCCCAACGAGCTAATCGTCACGGCTCCGCGTGGTTTCGAGGAAGCCGAGTTCGACCCTTCGGCCTTCGGTGAGGCGGACCGCGCCTCCGTCCGGGCTGAGTTCGGTGTACCCGATGGTTTTCCGCTCCTGCTGATGGTCGGCCGCCTTGCGCGTTTGAAGGGCCAACACGTCCTCCTGGCAGCGCTTGCCCGGACGACGGATCTGCCGTGGTTTGCGGTGTTCGTTGGCGCCGGCGCGCCTGGCAGCGGCTATCCGGCGGAACTGAAATCGGCGCTTGAATCCTCCGCGCTGGGCGATCGTGTCGCATTCGCCGGAAGCCGCCGCGACGTGGCGCGGCTCAACTACGCCGCTGATCTCGCCTTTTCGTGTTCGGTTTCGCCCGAAGCTTTCGGTCTCGTCTCCGTCGAAGCGCAGGCGATGGCCACGCCCGTCA
This sequence comes from uncultured Bauldia sp., assembly GCA_963663975.2. Lineage (GTDB taxonomy): Bacteria > Pseudomonadota > Alphaproteobacteria > Rhizobiales > Kaistiaceae > JANQRX01. The sequence goes on from CAXXRA010000002.1 coordinate 139,508, forward strand.
TCGCTTCGGCGCACGGCGGCAGTCTTGAAACCATTGTCGACGGCGAGACCGGGTGGCTCGTTCCTCCTGGCGATATCGAGGCCCTCGAAGCCGCGATTCGCGCGGCCCTTGCCGATCCCGGGACGCTGAGGGTCATGGGCGCCCGCGCCCGCCGCCATGTGCTTGCCCGCTTCACCATGCGACGGACTTGCGAGATCGAGCTATCTGTCTACGAGAGGATCCTAGGCGTCAAAATCACAGCAGCTGCCACCAAGCTGGTAGGACGTGGCGAAACGCCCACCTCGGCGCGGCGTCGCCGGTGACCATCATCTTGCCTGCTTGGCTGACGATTTCGCTGCAGAATTGACTCGAAGCAGGTTTCGCCGGAAACGGACTCCACCGCGTCAATGATTGCGCAGAAAAGAATAACGGAACCGAAGAGTTTGGGTCTTGTGGGATCGACAAACAACATGACTGCCATTCGCGCCTTCCTCATTAATCTTGACCGCAGTCAGGGTCGGCTTGCTCGTGTCTCGAAGCGGCTGGACGCCCTTGGTATCGATTGGGTCAGAGTACCCGCCGTCGATGGCAACGGTCTCGGTGAACCGCCGTGGCAAGGGTTCGATGCCCGCGCTTATGAGTGGAATAGGGGAAAGTCAGCGTCTCGGGGAGAAGTTGGCTGTTATCTGAGCCACATGAAAGCGCTGAAAACCATGTTGGCGGATGATGTTGAGTTTGGTCTTGTCCTTGAGGATGACGCGGATCTCGGCTCCAACCTCGTGGAAGTGCTTGCCGACTTGATGGCGCGGCGGGAGGCGTGGGATCTTGTGAAGCTAAATGGCAGACACTGGGGCATGCCGATCACTATCGAGTCCCTCCGCTGCGGCCCCAACCTCGTCGCATTTATGCAGCGCAACACCGGATCGGCGGCATATGTTGTCGATCGGCTCGCCGCCGAACGGCTCTACGATGGTCTGTTGCCTATGAACGTCCCTTACGATCACGCCTTCGACCAGGCTTGGCGGTTTGGATTTAGGCTGCGTGGCGTGATGCCGTATCCGGTCTCGCTAACAGGCCATGACTCAACGATTTCAACGGCCGAGTTTGGGACGAGCCGTGGGCGCAAGAAGGTTTGGTACAAGCGTGGTGGTGTCTTGCTGTATAGGGCAAAGACTGAAACTCGTCGCGTCGCCCACTATCTCTTCAGCGACCCCGTATTGTGGCTGTGGTCGGGTAGGAAGCGGCGCCAGTAAAGCGGCGATTGGGCTCACCGGATATCCGTCGAAATTCGGCGGCAGGCATGGAAGGCTTGGCGAAATGGCAAGAACATTGATGGCACCGACGCCTTGCCGTACATTGGATTTTGTACCCTATGAGCCCACGGAGTATCTGAGCCCTGATCATTGTACGGCTGAAGGGCCGCTTAGGAAATCAGCTGTTCCAGTACGCGGCCGGACGAGCACTCTCGCTGCGCTTGTCTGTGCCATTCGGGCTTGACAAACGGTTCAGGTCCAAAGTGGCGCTTGAAGCCTTCAATATTGAAGATGCGCCGATCGGTTCCAACCGTTTGCCATTTGACCGCAGCACATTTGTCAGGCGGCTGTTTAGAAGACAGAGCGCATGGTGGTCGTCTTTCAGATTTTACCACGAGGGGAACAGCGGTTATTCTCCGAGCGTGCTTTCGTTGTCAGACTGGGTGTACCTTGATGGCTACTTCCAAGCCGCTCGGCCTTGTTTGCGTCGTCCGTCCCAGCGTTACTTCTCAGACCAAGTAGTGGAGATCCGCAAAGAACTGGCCATAAAAGAACCTCCGTCGGGAAAAAACCTGGAAGCGCTCGATGCGATACGGGAGGCACCATCCGCCTCCGTTCACCTGCGCCGGGGTGACTATGTAAGCAATCCAAGAACTCTCCAACCGAACCTTTGGAACCTGCAGCCTCGAATATTACCGTCAGGCGGTCGACCTGGTTTCAGGCAGGAGCGGACAAAAGCTGGTTTTCCATGCTACTTTTTTTCCGACGATCCCGAATGGGCAAGGGAAAACCTTGATTTGGGTCATCCGACGCGATTCATGGATCACAATGGCCCCGATCAGGCCCATGAGGATATACGTCTCATGGCGGCGTGTGAGCATCACATCATCGCCAACAGTTCATTCAGTTGGTGGGGTGCCTGGCTCAACCCGCGACATGACAAGATCGTCGTGGCTCCCAGGCGGTGGTTCGTTGACGCGCAGCCGGGCACCGAGATCCCTGACAATTGGTTGCGTATTTGACGATGATACCATCATAGATAGTACATGCGGCAAACCGTAAGAAACAACAAAATGGTGCATGGGCGGAGATCGATTGACTTGATATCTGCTCGCGAAGCATCCGCCCGCAGCCAACCTTCTCGGCGAACGTCTTGAGCGCACGCGGCAAATCGGCGATATCACCAGCTGATCGCTGATTTCCCCAGATCACAGACGGGCTGATGATCCTCAGTAATCTCGCTTCGCCAACATCCGGCGAAACATGTGGCCCAGTGAAGGCGATCCAAAAAAACGGGCACCCTTTGAGCCCCGATCTAGGAATGGATAAATGGCAAAAGTCGCCCTTATCACCGGCATAACGGGGCAGGACGGTGCCTATCTCGCCGAGTTCCTTCTTAAAACGGGATACCGCGTCCACGGCATCAAACGGCGCACGTCATTATTCAACACCGATCGGCTGGACCATCTTTTCCACGACATGCACGAACATGGCCAGCCGTTTCAGCTACATCACGGCGACCTGACTGACTCCAGTAGCCTGCTACGCACCCTGGCCGAAGTCCGGCCGGATGAGATCTACAATCTGGCGGCGCAAAGTCACGTCGCGGTGTCCTTCGAGGAGCCGGAATACACAGCCAATGCCGTCGCGCTCGGCGCTCTCCGCCTCCTGGAGGCAATCCGTATCCTCAAGCTCGACGACCGCACGCGCTACTACCAGGCCTCAAGTTCGGAACTGTTCGGCAACGCGGCCGAAACGCCGCAAAACGAAACGACGCCGTTCCACCCGCGTTCGCCTTACGCGATCGCCAAGCTTTACGCCTACTGGATCACCGTCAACTACCGCGAGGCCTATGGTCTGTTCGCCTGCAACGGTATCCTGTTCAACCATGAAAGCCCCATCCGCGGAGAGACCTTCGTCACCCGCAAGATCACACGCGGTTTGGCGCGCATCGTGACCGGTCTCCAAGAACGTCTCTACCTGGGCAACCTCGATGCAGCGCGCGACTGGGGTCACGCCCGCGATTTCGTCGAAGCGCAGTGGCTGATGCTGCAACGGGATAAGCCTGTTGACCTGGTGATCGCGACGGGCAGGCAACACAGCGTGCGGGAATTCGTCACTGCGGCGGCGGGCGAGCTGGGAATTACCGTGGAGTGGCGGGGCGCAGGAGCGGAAGAGACCGGTGTCATCGCTACCGTCGAGGATGACTCAGCGAGCAACAAAGTATCAGTCGGTCAAACAATCGTCGCTGTCGACCCCAACTACTACCGGCCCACCGAGGTCGATGCGCTGCTGGGAGACGCAAGTCTTGCGCGCGAGATTCTAAATTGGCACCCCGCGACCACATTCGAGGAACTCGTCGCGGAGATGGCTCAGGCTGATCTGGTTCTGGCGAAACGTGAGCTGACAACGTCAGGCCATGGGCGCAAGATCCACCGACCCGACCTTGAGGAGGGCTGAGGATCGATGCCAGCAGAGATTCTCATTACCGGCGGGACCGGAATGGTCGGCCGAAACGTCCTCGACCTCGCTCGCGCGCGGGGCGTGGCCATAGTCGCCCCCGTCCGAGCCGAAATGGACCTGCTCGATCCCGATGCGGTCGCCCGAACGTTGCGCGCTGTTCGACCGGACATCGTAATCCACGCCGCCGGCCGCGTCGGTGGGATCGAAGCGAACATGCGCGAGCCGACGGCTTTTCTCACCGAGAACTGGGATATGGGACGCAACCTCGTCCTCGGCGCGCGCGCGGCTGCGGTGCCTCGTCTGATAAACCTCGGCAGCTCGTGCATGTACCCGAAGGACTCGGACCGCAAACTCTCCGAGGATGATATCCTGGCAGGGACACTGGAGCCGACCAATGAAGCGTACGCGATCGCCAAATCAGCCGTGGCCCGCCTGTGCGAGTACGTAAGCGCGGAAACGCCCTCGCACAGCTACAAGACGTTGGTCCCGTGCAACCTCTTTGGCCGGTACGACGTGTTCGACCCATCGCGGTCGCATCTGGCGGCGGCCGCGCTTCACAAGCTTCACACAGCCAAGGCGACGGGCGCTGACGTCGAGATCTGGGGCGAGGGAACCGCCCGGCGGGAATTTCTCTACGCCGGCGATCTCGCTGACGCGATCCTCGCCGCAGTCGAGCACTTTGATAGTCTACCCCCGATCATGAACGTCGGGATGGGCATCGATTATAGCGTCAACGAGTATTACGAAGCTGCAGCGGAGGTCGTTGGTTTCACCGGAAAATTCACCCACGATCTGTCGCGCCCGGTCGGCATGCAGTGGAAGCTCATGGAGGTCTCGCTCGCGACGGAGTGGGGCTGGACCGCTAAGACCGCATTGCGGGACGGCCTCGCAGACGCGTATGCGTGGTACTGCACCGAGGTCGATCAAGGTGCGTGATGCGGCTCCGCGGCCAAACTGCGGCCGCCGCCTGATCCTCACCGGCGTGACGGGTTAGGGTGTGTCATGCGTTCCAGCGAAAACTGAGGGAGAGGTGTGTCTCGATGAAGGCAAACGGGCATCCCCGGTACTGAACGCACTGGCGTCGCCGGCTTCGGTGCATTGCAATCCCGATGGCGAAGGACCGGTCTTGCCAACGCCCGTCAATGGCGGCAATCTCAGCTCAACAAACAGGCCCATCGTGTGGATGTCGGCTTAAGACCGATCTCGCCGGAACAGCGGCGTGCTAAATGGCGTACTTTTACTCTGGCAAGTGGCGGGTATTTACTCCAGTGTTGACAGATTCGCACGTAGAGTCGTCAAAAAAAATAGGCACATATTCGGCCGACCCAGCCACCCCCGAGATCGCGGCGTGGCAGTGATTGAGTGTGCTATATCCATCCCCCACCCCGGGATCGGCGGCCGAGGTGATGGCCGGGCAAGGCCGCGGCATCGTTGTCACATCCCCCCGCTAAACTTGCGACGTTGTTAGGCAGTTGCCCCGATGTATTCCCTTCAACAATCCTGGCGGGCAATGACGCAAGAAATTCCGACGCTTCCCGTGGTCGCAGGAAATGCCTTTGTCTTTGGCTCGGCACCAAATCCAGTCGTGTCGAGGGAGCTGCTCCACGACTCCAAGATCGTGACCGCCAATGCCTCACAAGTCAGCCTTGAAGCCTACGGTGTCGAAAAACCATATATCACGTTCATGCGTTCCAATATGCACGAAGAACGCGATGTCGACACCAACACGCTTGAAGCGCTACGCGGTCGGTGTACTGAAATCCTGATCGTCATCTCCGACAATTTGTCTTATCTCGAGCAACAATTGCGATGTCTGTCGGAAATAAACTATCAATACGACGAGATGTTTTTCGTAAACAAGAGTCAGTGAAAACTTCTTATGAACACTGTCATTGGGATGAAACCAATTTTTCTCGTGCAGAAATCTTCGCCGTCAATTGGCGTGACGGCGGTGATGGGGAGCTTGGTAATGGGGGCGAGTAACATTTTCATTTCCGGTTTTTCATTGCGGACCGCTGGCCTCTCCTACAGTTCTTCTATTTTTGAACGGAAGCATGTCAACGCCGATCGCAGGCTGCTCAAAAAGGCGGTGCGCCACGGCAATCCGATTTTCGCCCTTGAGGAGGAATTTGCGGTCGACGCTGGTCTGCAGTTGTGGCAATCTAACCCGTCGCACGCAGTACGCAGTTTGGCGCCGCTTAGCCTCAGATAGCACGGGACAGGTGTTGCTCGACAACGGCGAGAGCGTCGAGAATGTCGACCGCCTGATTTGCTCCTGAAAGCGCAACAATCCGGAACTCGTAGCCCAGTTCGACAAACCGAAGGATTTCGATATCTTCAATCGCCTCGGGGTCGATTTTTCATTGCATGCGCCGAAAGCGACCAGGGCCTCAGCCGGGGAGCTGTAAATGCAGATCTGCATCCATCCCTTTTCAAACGTGTCATGCATGTTACCGGGAATGGACGATCGCGACATGTAGAGCAGCCTGTTATTGTGGCCCACGACCACTTTGGGAACGGTTCGGGATCGCCATTCTGATTCGGCGCTGATCGGGGCAATCCCGTTCCACAAGATCGACGGTTCTTGGATTGCGTGGTCCAGCATGACCATTATATCGTCTGGATCAATTGTCGGCTCGTAATTGATTATGAAATCAAAACTGGGGTTAGCTACCGCGAACTGATAAATCCGGTCGGTGCCAGTCAAGCAAGCGTTGCTGGTCACAATGACCTGGGCACCACCAGCATGACACACCGCTTCACGCAACCGAGTCTCAGACCCCGCGTCCCGGCCTAATCCACCACCACCTTACCGGCCTCGTCGGCTTCGCTATCCGTGCGCTTCTTACGCCAAATGAGGGCGATGTTGCGCGCATAGATGATCAGCCCCATCCCCTGGCCCAGCATGAAGACCGGGTCCAATCGATAGGTCGCGTAGGCGAACAGCATCGCCCCGCCGGCGAGGCTGAAATACCAGAACACCTCCGGCACGATTGACTCTCTGGCCCGCTCGCTGGCGATCCACTGCACCAGAAAGCGCATGGAGAACATCAGTTGGGCGCCAAGCCCGAGCCCAAGCCAAATTCGCTCGGTCGGCGTGGTGCCCATCCACCAATCGGCAAGTTGACCGACGATCCCGGCAATCATTTCCATGTATCGTCCTCGAACCTAGTGGATCAACCGAGACATTTGAGTCCAGACTGGGTTGCTGGTGAGTGAACCGTAAAGCATTGTAATGTCTCGATAAGTTGATCCATTCAGCAAAACAGGCCAGTGGTTCGAAACGATAGACTCGAACCACTAAGTGATCCAATCGCCGTCGCGTGAGCGCAAATGCAACCGTTTGCGCCGGCCGGCGCCGGCACCGATTTCGTCATTAATCGTCCCCGCGCAATTTCGTTGGGGCCACCTCACGCCCCGATGCACTGTCTTCGATAATCCGCGGGACCAGACTGCGCCGCCGCAACCAGCTTACGCCGATGAGATCGTAGAGGCCAATCAGCGCCCGGCCGAGATTGGAGTACTTGGAGACCCCGGCCCGACGAGGCCGGTCATTGACCGGCAGAAATTCCACCTGGTGGCCCTGGCTCAGGAACAGGGCGGGCAGATAGCGGTGGATGGTGGTAAAGAACGGCAGACCCAGAAAGGCATCACGCCAGTAGACCTTGACCCCGCATCCGGTGTCGGGGCAACCGTCGCGCAGGACAGCGTCGCGAATCCAGTTGGCCGCCCTGGAAGCGAGTTTCTTCGAACCCTCGGCTCTTCGATTGGTACGAACACCACCGACCAGCGCCGGGCCCTCGCCCCCCGGCGGCCCAAGCTTTTCCAGCAGGCGTTCAATATCGCGGGGATCGTTCTGCCCATCACCGTCCATCGTCGCGATGACGGGACACTCGGCCGCCAGGATGCCGGTTCTGAGAGCTACGCTTTGACCGCCCGGCCGCGCGTGCCGCATGTACCGCAGGCCCGGAAAACGGCCGCTGTCGACCAGCGTCTTGACCTCGCCCGGCGTATCATCGTCGCTGCCATCGTCGACGACGATCACCTCGCCGATGACGTTCCGCGCGACAACGTCGTAGGTCTCTTCGACCAGTCGTCCAATATTGCCCGCTTCGTTGAGGGCTGGAATCACAACGGAAATACGCATGTCACACGGGGTAGCAGGGAGCGAGATTCGATCGACACCCATGTGGCACACATCCCCATCGACCGCAACCGCCGGCGTAAAACGCAGGCCCCTGCCAAATGCTTGAAAAATAAGCGCAATGTCAGGAAATTTGCCGGGCGTGCAAGCATGTTCGGCGCCGGCAAGAGATTGAGGACAGCCCTCCAGCCAAGCCCGTCGACAAAACCCCGTCCATTCACTAGATGTGAAGCTTCAACAGGTTGTCCCGGTTCAGGCCGAGTCGGCTGATTGGTGTTTGTCGATTGAGGCTGGCATGGGGTCGATGCCAGTTGTAGCGGTGCTGCCATTTCGGCAGATCTGCTTTTCGCTGGTCTGAGTTGTGGAATTCGGTTGCGTAGGCCCATTCTCGCAACATTGTCTGGATGAAGCGTTCGGCCTTGCCGTTGGTCTGAGGCGTGTAGGGTTTGGTGCGGATATGCTTGATGGTGAGCCTTCGGCAGGCATCGCGGAAGGCCTTGGATCTGTAGCATGATCCATTGTCGGTCATGACGCGGGTGATGGTAACGCCGAGGGTGGCAAAGTAGGTTACGGCGGCTTCGAGGAAGGCCACGGCGCTTTCCTTTTTCTCGTTCGGGAAGATGTCGGCAAAGCCGATGCGGGAATGGTCGTCGATGGCGACGTGGACATACTCCCAACCGGGCGCGGTGCCGTTATGGCGCTGGTTGCTCTGGCGCCTGCGATCGCCGGTGATGCGATGGCCGACACGATTGAAGCGACCGAGCTTCTTGATGTCCATATGGATGATTTCGCCTGGCGTTTCGCGCTCATAGCGCGGGCGTGGCTGGTTGGGCTCGAGGGCGGACAACAGGCTGAGGCCACGCCGCTTGAGAATACGGCTGACGGTCGCCCGGCTGAGGCCGAGTTCCTGGGCGATGTGGTCCTGCGTGCAACGAGCCCGGCGCAAGACCTCGACCGCTTCGCCGGTGGCCCAAGGCGTTTGGCTTGGCGAGGAATGGGGCCTGGAGGACCGGTCGGCAAGCCCGGCAATGCCCTCCGCGCGAAACCGGCCCAACCACTTGGCGACGGTCTTGGCCGTTGTCTTGAAACGGCGTGCGGCCTGAGCCTTCGTCATGGCCTCATCCATGACGGCGCGAACCATGGCCTCTCGACCTTTCGGCGTAAGATGGGCATTCTGGTGAACGTCCATTCGGTCCTCCGGAGAATCACTGACGTTGGCTGACATCAGCTTCTCTCGACAGGACCGAATGGACAACGTCCTGAAAATTCACAACTAGAGCCCTTTCAACCAACTCGGAGCCATTCTGACGGAGCGATTTTGTGACAGGATCAAGTCGAGGTTCGATGAGCGTATCTGGATACAGTCAAGGGGACTTGGCGAAGGAATTGGCGCAAAATCGCCCGTCCCTCGGGTTTCCGATTGGCTGGTGCCCAACCCCGAACCAATCTAGAACGATGCGGTGGCATCGCCCGTCGATCGTTTCGACGCTGGATCGCCTTCCCAATCGCGAAACAGAATTGACCCCGATTTGGTCGAAAGGGCTCTAGGTCCTGTTGACAGTTATCGGAGCCAGATGATGGCACCGACAAGAAACAGCATGGCCATGTAGGCCGTTGCGGTTTTTTCATAGCGCGTGGCGATGCGCCGGAAGTGTTTGATTTTGTTTATGTAACATTCGACGAGATGTCTTTCTTTGTAGAGTTCGGCATCGTAGGGGATGGCTTGCGCCCGTGACGGGTTGGATGGAATCACCGCCACTATTCCGGCATCGTTGAGACGGGCGCGGAGATGATCGGCATCATAGGCCGTGTCGGCGATGAGGTTTGCGCCGGCCACGTCGGCGATCAACTCTTCAGCCTGGGTGACATCGCCAACCTGACCGCCGGTGAGGATGAACCGTAATGGATTGCCGAGCCCATCGACAGCGATGTGAACCTTGCTCGTCAAGCCGCCGCGCGAACGTCCGATGGCCTGATTTTGAGTCCCCCTTTTGCGCCCGACGCATGTTGATGTGCCCGCACAATGGTTGAATCGATGATCAGGTATTCGAAGTCCGGATCGTCCACCAAGGCCTTGAAAAGACTCTCCCATGCCCCTTGTTTGGCCCACCGGGAAAAGCGCACGTACACGCTGTTCCAATTGCCGAACGCGTCCGGCAGGTCGCGCCATGGCGAACTCGTGCGTGCAATCCACAATACCGCATCCACGAACAGACGATTGTCCCGTCCCGTGGATCCGCAATCCGACGCCTTGCCGGGTACCAAATCCGATATCCGTTCCCATTGAACGTCCGTCAATTCCCTGCGAAGCATGACCGGTTCCTCCTCCACACCCAGGTCTTGCTTGAATCACAACCGCCATTAATAAACCGTTAACTGTCAACAGCACCTAGACCAAGCGCTCCAATCCCGCCGTCGGAGGTCGACAGAGGCATGGGCCGGAACGACCAATCCCCGGTCTCCGAGCGGACAGCGGAGGCCGACCAAACATCCGCTTCAACCTGGCTGTTGGCGGCGGCCGGGGTACTTCTGGCGTTTCTCGCGGTCCGGTTGGTCGCACTTCATTTCAACGCCGTCGATTTGATCCAGGACGAGGCCCAATATTGGTCGTGGAGCCGCGCCCTGGCGTTCGGCTATTATTCGAAACCACCGCTGATCGCGTGGCTGATATGGTTGTCGACCGCCGGTTGCGGCCTTTCCGAGTTCTGCGTGCGCCTTCCCTCTCCGATCATCCATTTCCTCACCGGAATGATCGTCTTTGCCATCGGCGCGCGCCTCTATGACGGCAGGGTCGGATTCTGGTCGGCCCTTGTCTACACCACCATGCCGGGCGTTTCATTTTCCGCCGGCATCATCTCGACCGACGTGCCGATGCTGTTGTTGTGGGCGGCTGCACTCTACGGGTTCATCGTTTTCCTCGAAGACAACCAGTGGTGGTCCGGGGCGTTGCTCGGCCTGGCGATCGGGCTTGGCATGAACGCCAAATACGCCATGGCCTATTTCGTTCTGTGCGCCGTCATTTATCTGGCGGTCACGCCGCACCGTCGTCGATTGCTGGCGAGCCCCCGCTGGTGGTTGGCGGTGGCGGTGGCGGTGGTTCTGATCACGCCAAATCTGGCATGGAACTACGCCAATGGATTCGCGACCTTGGCCCATACCGGCGACAATGCGCGGCTGTCGGGCGACCTGTTCAACCCGGTCGAAGTCGTTGAATTTCTCGTGGCCCAGTTCGGCGTGTTCGGGCCGGTGTTCTTCTTTGGACTGATGGTCGTCGCCTGGCGCGCCTGGCGGGAGGGACTGCGCGAGCCCGACCGCCTGCTGTTCGCATTCGCCGCACCGGTCATCGCCTGGGTGACCGTCCTGGCCTTCATATCAAGGGCGAACGCCAACTGGGCCGTGGCCAGCTACGTTGCCGCAAGTGTTCTCGTCCCGGCGGTGATGATCCGCGACGGCAGTTGGGGATGGCTCAAAGGCTCGCTGGCGCTGCATGCTGGTATCATGGCCGTGTTCGCGGTGGCGGTGTGGCAGGCAGACGCCATCAATTTCCCGGTTGCGAGGAACTATCTCACGCAATGGCTCGGCTGGGATGCCGTCGCCTCCGCGACCCGGCAGCAACTGGAAGAGGCCCGCCGCAGCGGCAAGCCGTATGGCAGCATCCTGACCAACGATCGCACCATGACGGCGGAGCTGCTTTACTATATGCGGGACGAGCCGACGCCGATAACCACCTGGCCGAATGCGGTCCGCCCGCGCCATCATTATCAACTGACCCGGCCCTTTCTGGAGACCTCGCCACAGCCGGTCCTGTTCGTCGGCCGAGGGCCACCGCGGCCTGCCATTTCGGAAAGATTCAGGCAGGCCGAGCCGATTGCCACCCATGACCTTGCCGCCGGAAGTCACGGGACGCGACGCGTGACCTTTACCTATTTGAACGGCTTGCGGACAAACCAGCCTTGAGGCACGCGGCTTGACCCAGCAGCACAAGATCAGCGAAACACCGACGGCCGGCGCGGATGCTCATTTGGCCGCACCCGGCGCGCGGATGCCGGATACGAATTTCGGGTCCTTGCCGGGTTCCCTGGTCCGGCTGGCGCCGTGGCTGGTGATCGGCTACATCGCCGCGCTTTTCGTCCTGCGCCTGACGCTCTCGCCGTTTGTCGAATGGGACGAGGCGCAGTTTCCCGGCAATGTCCATCTCGCGCTGACCTACGGCAACTCCCACCCGCCGCTCTTCAACTGGCTGGTCAGGGGGGCGCTGGAAGCCACCGGATGGAACTGGCCGATCGCGGTCGGTTTGGTCAAATACACGCTGCTCATGGGCTTTCACCTGCTGACATGGGACACCGCGCGGCGGCTTGCCGGCCCGGCGGCAGGGCTGATGGCGCTGGCGGTCTCGGGTCTGGCGCCACATATCGTCGGCACCTCGGCGCTCTCGCTGTCGCATTCCATCATGGTGATCACCGCCGTTGCCGCCACCACCCACGCGACCGTGATGGTGGTGCAGAGCGGCCGGATATGGGCATTCGTGGAGTTGGGCGCGGCCGTTACGCTGGGCGTGTTGGCCAAGTACAACTATTTTCTGTTCCTCATCCCATTCCTTGGCGCCCTGGTCCTCGATCGGTCGACGCGGCGCGCGATCGTCAGGCCCGGGCTGGCCCTGTCGGCCGCCATGGTCGTAGCGGCCTGCACGCTTCCGCTGGTGGCGGCCGCGAACGATATCGCGGGCACGACCGAGCGCGTGGCAAAACTGTACGAGGCGACAAAAGGCTGGCGATCGGCGATCGACATTCCGGGGCTGGGCGTCGACGGCGCGGTTTTCTTCGTCGAGGCGCTTGCCGGCTGGGCAGGTCTGGCGGTCGTCGTGTGGATGGTCGCGCGCGCGTTCGACCGGCGGCGCGACGGCGCACCGCCGCCAACCGCGCCGGCCCCCGCGCCGATCCACGCGCTGGGTGTTGCGATGGTCGCCGGCCTGGTGATTTTCCTGGTCGGCGTGGTTGCAGCCGACGTCAGCCTTGTGCGGGGGCGTTATCTCACGCCGATGCTTGCCTCGCTGCCGGTCTGGCTCGCGGTTGCCAGGCCGCTGGGCCGATCGGCGCCGATCGTCGCCCGAGCTGCGGGCGCGATCTACCTGACCGTGCCGATTGTCTTTGCCGGGGTGGTGCTGGCCGGTCTCAATCCGCTCGGCTGATCATGGGACAGCCTCGCCGCACAGATCCGGGAGAACGGCACGACACCGGCCCGCATTGTTGGCCGCGACCATTTGATCTCGGCGAACCTGGCGATCGCCCTCGACTGGCCGCCAGCCACACCCGGTGCACCAACCGATGTTGTCATCGTCTGGAACGGCGAGAGGCCCGATCCACCGGCCGATCTGGTGGCGCGAATGGACGAGACGCTCGAGCCGGTCGGGCCCGTCCACAGCGCCGCGATGCCACGCCGCGGACGTTCGGCCCTGGACCTCAGGTTTCGACGTTACGCGCCGGCCACGCCGCAGCCATGATCCCTCGGACCCGCCCCGTCAGTCTCCGAAATCCGAGCGAGTTCCCGACCCTTGCCCGCGCCGATGCCCCGGAGGTCGATCGGCAGGCGATGGTCGAGGTCGACCGGATCATGGAGGACGATTTCGGCATCGGGCTGATCCAGATGATGGAGAATGCCGGACGCGCGCTGGCCCGCCTGGCGCAGGCGCTGTTGCTCGACAAACCGGGGCGCGTGCTGGCGCTCGCCGGCCGCGGCGGCAATGGCGGGGGCGTTCTGACCGCGGCCCGGCGCCTGGCCGGCTGGGGCACCGATGTCTCCGTGGTGACGACATCGGCCGCGGCGGATTTTGCCGGTGTGCCCGCCCGCCAGTTGACGATCGTGAATGCCCTGGGCGTGCCGGTCGGTCAGCGCCTGCCGGCTTCTGCCGACGATTACGACCTCCTCCTCGACGGGCTGGTCGGCTATTCGCTGGCCGGCGCGTTACGCGGGGGCGCGGCCGAGGCGGTGGCCTTTGTCAACGCCCGCACCAGCGCGCACTGCATCAGCCTCGATGTTCCAAGCGGCTTCGACGCCGCCACCGGCCTGGCAAGTGAGATCTCGGTGCGGCCGGACGCGATCCTGACGATCGCCGCGCCCAAAAAGGGGCTCATCGACAGCTATCCGGATGCGCCGATGTTTCTCGCTGATATCTCGGTTCCCGACACGGTGTTCGAGCGCCTCGCCGGCCGCCGGTTCGCGCCGCCGGCCGACATCACCAGGATCATCTGAACCCACCAAACAAGGGCACCCGGGTTCATCGGTTGAGCTGGCGACCCTCCAGCCGCGACAGAATGGTGTTGGCGGCGTCGAGCACGTTGGTCGCCGGCCCGAAAATATCGGCCACTCCCGCCTCCCTCAGCATCGCATGGTCCCTTTCCGGGATCACACCGCCGCAGAAGACCAGGATATCGGCGCGGTCGCGGGCCTTGAGCAGGCCGGTCAACTCCGGCACCAGGGTCTTGTGGGCCGCCGCCAGCGACGAAACGCCGATCACGTCGACGCCGGCTTCCAGCGCCCGTTCCAGCGTTTCGGCGGGAGTCTCGAACAGATCGCCGACATGTACCTGAAAACCCATATCGGCAAAGGCGGTGGCGATGATCCGGGCGCCGCGGTCGTGGCCGTCCTGGCCCATCTTGGCGATGTAGATGGCCGGCGCCCGGCCGCGTCTGTCGCCATAGCCGCCGAGCCGGCGCTGGAAGGCGGCGTATTCGGGGTCGGATCCGTAGGCCTCGCCGAACACCCCGGAGATGATCTGGGTCGAGGCCCGATAGCGGCCGAACACGTCTTCGAGCGCGGCCGAGATTTCGCCCAGGGTCGCACGGGCGCGGGCGCAGGGTATGGCCGCGGCAAGCAGGTTTTTTTCGCTGCTCGCCGCCGCCTCGCGCAGGCCCCGCAAGGCCTTTTCAAGGGCACGGGAATCGCGAGACGCTTTGAGCCGCTTGAGACGAGAAATTTGCGCTGCGCCGACCTTGCGGTTGTCGATTTCCAGCGTATCGACCTCGGCGCCGCCCTCGGGGCGAAAGCGGTTGACACCGACGATCACCGTCTCGCCCTTGTCGATCGCCGCCTGACGGCGGGCGGCGGTGCGCTCGATGGCGAGCTTGGGCGTGCCGGCCTGAACCGCCTGTGTCATGCCGCCGGTCTCCTCAATCTCGGCGATCAGCGCACCGGCGGCGGCGGCCAGATCGTTGGTCAGCGCTTCAACGTAGTAGGAACCGCCGAGCGGATCGACAACGTCGGTCACCCGCGATTCGTGCTGCAGGATCAACTGGGTGCTGCGGGCGACGCGGGCCGAAGCCTCGCTCGGCAGGGCGATCGCCTCGTCGAAGGAGTTGGTATGCAATGATTGGGTGCCCCCCAGGACCGCGGCCAACGCCTCGTAGGCGGTGCGCACGATATTGTTGTGGGGGTCCTGCTCGGTCAGCGAGACGCCGGATGTCTGGCAGTGGGTGCGGAGCAGTTTCGAGCGCTCGGTGGTCGCGCTGAAATCGGTCATGATGCCGGCCCACAAGGTACGGGCGGCGCGCAGCTTGGCCACCTCGAGGAAGAAATTCATGCCGATGCCGAAGAAGAAGCTCAGCCGGCCGGCGAAGGCGTCGATATCGAGGCCGCGGGCCAGCGCGGCGCGGACGTACTCCATCCCGTCGGCCAGCGTGTAGGCCAGCTCCTGTACCGCCGTCGCTCCGGCCTCATGGATGTGATAGCCGGAGATCGATACCGAGTTGAACTTCGGCATCTCGTCGGCGGCGAAGGCGATGATGTCGGCGACGATCCGCATCGAGGGTTCCGGCGGGTAGATGTATGTGTTGCGGACCATGAACTCCTTGAGGATGTCGTTCTGTATCGTGCCCGACAGCACCGACCGGTCGAGGCCGGCTTCTTCGGCCGCCGCGATGAACATCGCCAGCACCGGCACTACCGCGCCGTTCATCGTCATCGAGACCGAGATCCGATCGAGCGGAATTCCGTCGAACAGCGCCTTCATGTCGTCGATCGAATCGATGGCGACCCCGGCCATGCCGACATCGCCGGCCGCCCGCTCATGATCACTGTCGTAGCCGCGGTGGGTGGCGAGATCGAAGGCCACCGACAATCCGCGCTGCCCCCCATCGAGCGCCTTGCGATAGAAGGCGTTGCTCTCCGCGGCGGTCGAAAAACCCATATATTGCCGGATCGTCCACGGACGATGACCGTACATGGTTGCCCGCACGCCGCGGGTGAAAGGCGCCGCCCCCGGCATGCCGGGATCGCTTTGGGCATCGCCGGCGAAATAGGCCGGACGAATGTCGATGCCGCCATAGTCGTGGTGGAGGTCGGCGATCGGTCGGTCGCCGAGTTCGCTTTCGGCAAGCGCCTGCCAGGCGGCAAAGGTGGCTGGGGTGATCGACGGCCGCTCCATCGCTCAGACCTCTCCGAACTCCAGGATGACGTCGTCGACGGCGACCACCGTGCCGACCTCGCAATTGATCCGGGCGACCAAGGCACGCCGCTCGGCGCGCAGAATATTCTCCATCTTCATGGCTTCGACAATCACCAGCGGCTGCCCCGGTTCGACCCGATCACCACGCACCACTTCGAGGCGCACGATCTGACCGGGCATGGGGCTCAACAGGTGATTTGACCGGTCCGGCGGCTTGCGCACCGACATATGCATCATCAGATCGGCGACCTGGGGCGACATCACCTTGACCTCGAGATCGGCGCCGCGATGGCGCAGGCGAAACCCGGTGATCGTCGGCGCCACCTTGACGACGCGCTGGGCGTCATCCTGGCCGTTGACAATGGCCAGCGTGTCACCCGGCGACCAGGCGATTGCGAACGACTGCGGGTCGTGATCCGGGACGGCGACCAGCCACCGGTCAGTCCCGTCGGCCTCGACCGTCACATCGATCCTGGCGCCGTCGACAAACACGGCTCGCGCGGAGCCGCGGGGGGCCGGCGTTTCGACCCGGTTGGCCCTGATTTCGGCAAGGATGACGGCAATGGCGACGAACAGGCTGCGACGTGAGGGAGCGATTTCGGCACCGGAGAAGCCGTCGCCGAACTCCTCGGCGAGATAGGCCGTGGACAGTCGCCCATCTCGGAAACGGGGCTGGTCCATGACCGCCTGCAAAAGCGGAATGTTGTGGCCGATACCGTCGAGTTCGAACCGGTCGAGGGCCTCGGCCATGGCTTCAATCGCGGCCGTCCGGTCGGGCGCCCAGGTACTCAGCTTGGAGATCATCGGATCATAGTGCGGCGACACCTCGCCCCCCTCCACCACGCCGCTGTCGTTGCGCACCACCACGGCCGCGGTGGCTTTCTCCTGCGGTGGCCGGTAGCGAGCGAGCCGACCCGGCGATGGCAGGAAACCGCGATAGGGGTCCTCGGCATAGACGCGGGCCTCGATCGCCCAACCGGTCAACTCAACGTCGTCCTGAGTGATTCGCAGCGCCTCGCCGGCTGCGATACGGAACTGTTGCTCGACCAGATCGAGCCCGGTCACCAGTTCGGTCACCGGGTGCTCGACCTGAAGGCGCGTGTTCATCTCGAGGAAGTAGAAGGTTTTTTCGGCATCGACGATGAACTCTACCGTGCCGGCGCCTTGATAGCCGATCGCCCGGGCCAGTGCGACCGCCTCGGCCGCCATCGCCGCCCGCGTGGCGGCGTCGAGGAAAGGCGACGGCGCCTCCTCGATGACTTTCTGATGGCGCCGCTGGATCGAGCATTCGCGCTCGCCGAGGTGAATGCAATTGCCGTGGCGGTCGGCCAGAACCTGGATCTCGATGTGGCGCGGATCGCTGATGAAGCGCTCGACGAACAACCGATCATCGCCAAACGAGGCGGCGGCCTCCGACCGGGCGCGGTCAAAGCCCTCGCGCAATTCGCCGTCGTTATGGGCAATCCGCATGCCCTTGCCGCCGCCACCGGCCGAGGCCTTGATCATCACCGGATAGCCGATGCGCTCGGCAAGCCGCGCGGCTTCCTCGGCCGTTGCGGTCGCCTCCTCGCCCCGCACAACGGCAACGCCGGCCTCGCGCGCAATCCTTTTCGACCTGATCTTGTCGCCCATGGCGTCAATCGCCGCCGCCGGCGGCCCGACGAACACGATTCCCGCCTCCGCGCAGGCCGCTGCAAAACCGGCATTTTCGGAAAGGAAGCCATAGCCCGGGTGCACGGCCTCGGCGCCCGTCGCGCGGCACGCGGCGATCAATTTTTCGCCGTCAAGGTAAGACTCGGCCGCCGGCGGCGGACCGATCGCCACCGCTTCGTCGGCGAGTTCGACGTGAAGCGCGTCGCGGTCGGCATCGGAATAGACCGCGACCGTCGCAATTCCCAGGCGTTGCGCGGTGCCGATGACGCGGCAGGCGATCTCACCGCGATTGGCGATCAACACTTTCGAGAACATAGCGGCTTCTAACACCTGACGCGCGACCGCCAAAGCAGGGCGGCGAAGCCGGAGAGCGCCACCGCTCTCGCCGCGCTCACAGCCTAAGCCGCCGATTGACCGGTCTACTTCGCCGGCCGCGGCTCAGGCGGCCTTGCCTGCTCACGGTTGGCCAGCCATGTCTCGATATCGATAAAGTCGAAGAAGATGGCGATCGCAGCTGGCAGCACGAGCACAACCAGAACCGTGGAGGCCAGCAGGCCGAAGCCGACTGCGACCACCAGCGGCACCAGAGTCTGCGCCTGGGGGCTGGTGGCGAACATCATCGGCAGCAGCCCGACAAAGGTCGTCGACGACGACAGCAGCACCGGCCGGAAACGTCGCGAACCGCGTCGGCCGCCGCGCTCGCATAGTCACCGTCGCGAATCTACGACTGGAAGAACGTCATGAACAGGATCGCGTTGTCGACGACGATCCCGGCCAGCGAGGCAAAACCGACAAAGCTCGGCATCGACAAATCGAGGCCGAGGCCGAACGCCATCGCTCCCTGCTCCTTCCGCAACCTTTTCCGAAAATCATCCCACAAAATTTTGCGCGGGGGGTGGAAGCAGCGGAGGGGGCCGCCACCCGGCGAAGTGCCTATCGCGGTCTGGAAAATTGGCGGGGTGTCAAAGGCAGGGGCGTCGAGTGAACTGGCAGATCGCTTCTGGTGCGAGTTCGTGCCAACCACAAGCACCCCGCATGTAATCTCTTAGAGCTTTGAGGCCATTGCGCGGCACAATTCCGCGAGCTAGAATCGGTGGAAGCATGATCCTGTCGCACCGTCACCGCTTCCTGTACATCAAGACCTATAAGGCCGCCTCGACCAGTATCGAGTTGGCTCTGTCGGCGATCTGTGGACCAAACGACGTGATCACTCCCTCCCGCGCCGACTTCATGAAGGCACGCGCCAATCCGCACGCCCAAAACACTCGACTCGATCATCCGCTGGTGCCTCGCCGCCCGCTCCTGGGGGATGTCCCGGTCGATGTTGAAAAGTTGAGGTAGGTGTCGCTCTCCTGGAGCCGTTAGGCTCCGGGTGCTGCAAACCCAAAAGGGAGAACGACACCATGGGAAATAATATCCGTAGTTCCAGCCGCCCGAAAGCCCTTGCCCCCTCGATTCCTATGCCGCCGCTGGCGGACGCGATGGACGCAGTCCATCTCAGCGTGGATCGGTTTTGTCTTCTGGCCGGGGTCGAGGCCTTGGCCGAGATGATGGAGGAGGACGCCACGACCGTGTGCGGGGCCCGACATCGCCGCCATGGGGACCGTCGAGGTTATCGCTGGGGCAGGACACATAGCGAGATCGGCTACCACGGCGGCAAAGTGAAGGTGGCCCGGCCACGGGTTCGTGACCGGGCGGGCAAAGAGGTGAGCTTGGAGAGTTGGCAGGCGCTACGCGATGGCAACCTGTTGCTCGAGTGGGCGCTCAACCTGATGGTCCTGAACGTGTCGACCCGCAAGTACCACCGCGCGGTCCGTCTGCCCGAGGGCGACCTGGCGAAAGCGCGTGGCGACGGCACCTCGAAGTCGGCCGTTTCCCGGCGCTTTGTGGCGCTGTCACGCAAGAAGATGAAGGCCTGGCTCGCCTCGGATTTCTCGGAACTCGACCTGCTAGTCATCCAGATCGACGGTCTGCATGTCGGCGATCATGTCCTGATGGCGGCGATCGGCGTCGATGGCAACGGCGACAAGCATGTCCTGGCCGTGGTCGAGGGGGCGACGGAGAACACTGTCGTCGTCCAGGCCTTGATCGACAATCTCCTCGCCAGGGGGCTCGATCCGACACTGCCCCGGCTGTTCATCGTCGATGGCGCGAAGGCGCTCAGCAAAGCGATCCGAAACACCTTCGGTGTGGCCGCCGCCATCCAGCGCTGCCAGGTCCACAAGGGCCGTAACATCATCGAGCGCCTGCCCCAACATTTGCACGCGAGCGTCAAGAAGGCGCTCCGTCAGGCCTGGGACCAGGACGACGCAAACAAGGCCGAGCGGCTCTTGCGCAACCTGGCCCGGCGTCTGGAGCATGAGGAACCGGGCGTCTCGGGCAGCATCCTGGAGGGGCTGGACGAGATCCTCACCATCATCCGCCTCGGCCTGCCGCACGAACTCCGGCGCTCGCTTGCCTGCACCAACATCATCGAGAACGCGCTCGGCACGGTGCGTCAGGTCACCCGCAACGTCAAACGCTGGAGGAACGCCGAGATGGCGCTCAGATGGACCGCCGCCGGCTTGCTGGAGGCCCAGAAGACCTTCCGTCGCCTCAAGGCCTATCGTCAGCTGCCCATACTCCGAAACGCTCTCCAGGAGCACTTGAGAAAGGCTCACGCCGACAGTGCCATTGAAACCATCATGAAGGCAGCATAGCATCATCAACCAGCGACGCCTGCCCCACGAATTTCAACAGAGATAGGGACATCGCCCGCTCCTGAAGCGCCTCCTGTTTCGCCCCGAGCGCCGCTATCATCCAAGCGTTGGTTTTTACGAGCATATGCCTGCGTGGCGGGTGCGCGCTTATGTCGGTGAAGAGGTCTGGCGCAGCTACTTCAAGTTCACATTCGAGCGGAACCCATGGGACCGGCAGGTGTCATGGTTCTATTACAACGTTGTCGACAAGGGGAAGACGATCAGCTTCGACGATTTTCTGCGCAGGCGCCGGGGCGCCTTCGTGGAAAACTACGATCTGTACTCAGACGATGACGACAAAATCATACTCGACTTCGTCGGCCGCTACGAGGAGCTTGAGAGTGGCTTCGCTGAGGTGCTGTCGCGTATCGGCCTGAATGAGCCGATCGCATTTCCACATGTCAACCACTCTCAACGCAGCACCCACTACCGCGCGTTCTACAAAGACCGCACGCGAGAGATCGTGGCCAACTGGTACCGGCGCGAGATCGATCATTTCGGCTATGGGTTCTGAGGCGGCCACCTCCTAACGTCGGAGCTATGGCCGAATGTTGGTGATGGAGTGATGTAAGGGCGGCGTATCCTGGCGATTGTCGAAGTCGCCGATTCCACGAAGGAAGGATACGCCAATCTATCCTGAGGGTGGCCAAAATCGGTCTGCCGCGCCATCCGAAAACGTCGACACGGCGGGCCAACCGTCGGCAAACCGTGAAATAGCGGCAAGGAACGCGGCAGGCGATCTCACCGCGACTGGCGATCAACACTTTCGAGAACATAGCGGCTTCTAACACCTGACGTGCGACCGCCAAAGCGGGGCGGCGAAGCCGGAGAACGCCACGCTCTCGCTGCGCTCACAGCCTAAGCCGCCGATTGACCGGGCTACTTCGCCGGCCGCGGGCTCAGACCCTGCCGTCGACCTGCGAGATCGCAGCCCACGTCTGGGTGGCTTCCACGCGGCCGAACCCGACCGCCGTCGCGATGAAATTCTGTCGCTGCAGTTCTGCGACACGAACCGCGACCGCCGTTGCCGATGGGTCGCCGGTTCCGGTGCCGCCATCGGGCCGCGTCATCATGTAGAAAATCGCAACTCCGACAAGAATTGGCGGAATGAAAAGCAGCTGACGCCAGTTCACGATCACCTCTGAATCTGTGCCTGAAATCGCCTGGTCCCCGGGCGAGGCCGGGCAAGGTTAGCAGCTTGGCCGGTTCTGGGTAGATCGCCTGTGGGCCGAGCCGTTCGACTTATTCAAGATCCGCCAGCAGCGCCTTTGCCATGGCAAGGTCACGTGTATCAAAGCCTTCGGCAAAACGGTCGTAGACTGGCTTGAGAAGTTGCCGTGCCTCGGCCGAGCGTCCTTGATCGCGCCGGAACCGGGCCAGTGTCGTGGTGCTACGGAGTTCGAACGATTGGTTGCGACGGGTCCGCGCAACCCGAATGCCCCTGCTCAAATGCGCGTCCACCGCGTCCGTGTCGGGAGTGGGTGAGGCGAGTAAGATCTCGCCCCTCAAACGGTGGATTTCGGGTTCCCACCAACCCGCGCCGGCGTGTTTGATCAAGGCCAGGGCCTCGCTCATCTCCGATTCAGCTTCCTCCAGTCTGCCGTTGTTGAGAAGCTCCTGTCCCAGCAGCGTCAGGAAGAAACCCACCGAGGTTCTCGCTCCCGTTGCTCGATAGTGCTCGAGACCTTCGCGGATTTCGGCGATCCCCTCGTTACGCTGCCCCCGGGACACTCTCGAACAGCCCCGGAATGCAACCCCGTGGGCCAAACTGATTTCGGACACCTGTTCGTTGGCCAAGGCGATGAGCGATTCAGCTAGTCGCGCGGTCTCCGCCGTCTCGCCGCGATAGTATCGAACCATGCACACCCAAAGCAGCGCATGGGCGATGCTCGGCGGATGCGCAAGTTCGCGCGCCAGGGCGAGGCCGTCATCGACGCGCCTCAACGCCCGGTCCGGATAGCCGAGATACCAGCATGCCAGCGCCGCCTGGACCTTGCTGCAAACGGCCGGATCGTGGCCGCTATAATGCATGGCATGGCCGCGGTGCTTGTCGCGATCGTAGATCGCCAGCTGCTGCTCGACATGGTCAAGGGTTGCTTCAAACTCGCCGTACCAGCAATTGGTTCCCCAGGCGGCATGGTGCGCCTGAAGCAAAAGCTCGGGGTCATCGACCTCCTTGGCCAGGCGGAACAATTCGTCGACCAGTTCGCGAGCCGCGTCGATCTTTCCCCTGGAGGCGTTGAACATCCAGATGCCCCACAGCGCGGCAAACATTTGCCGCGTGTCGCCGAGCGTTCGACAGAGTTCCCTGGCCCGCTCGAAAACAGCGTAAGGCTCGGACGCCGCCCAACCCTTGGTGGCAAGCAGGGCCGGCCCAAGCAGTGTCTGAAAGATCAGCTCCTGTCGTTGGCGCTCGGTCGTATCGGGTAGCGTCATCAGGCCATCGAGCCCGCGACCCAGATGGCCGATGGCTTCCTGATTGGCGCCGCCCTGGAGTGCTCGACGCGCGGCCGACAACCAATACCGAACCGCCGATTGGGTGTTGCTGGCGGCGGAATGGTGCCGGGCGACGACCTCCGGCTCAGTCGCCACCGTTTGCGGGTAGTTGTCCTCCAGGAGCTTGGCCAACCGTCCATGCAATTCCTGTCGCCTGCTTTTGAGGATCGACTCATACGCCGCGTCCTGGAGCAGGGCGTGCCGAAACACGTAACTCGAGTGAGGGCGCGCGCCGACAGCCTGGATGAGTGTCAAACGGCTTTCAATATTGACCCCCGATCGGCGTGCAAAATTGACTCCCCTGAGCGGCACGGCGGAGGTTGTCCCGGTAGTCAATAGGGGGGGTACCTGTTGACCCACCGGGGCAACCGGGCCGCAGGCACGGCCGGCGGCGGCTCAGGAGCGGTTCTTGAAGCGCCAGCTCTCGTTGCCGGTCTCGATGATCTCGCAATGATGGGTGAGACGGTCGAGCAGGGCTGTGGTCATCTTGGGGTCGCCGAAGACGGATGGCCATTCGCCGAAGGCGAGGTTGGTGGTGATGACGATAGAGGTGCGCTCGTAGAGCCGGCTCATGAGGTGGAAGAGCAGCTGCCCGCCGGCCTGGGCGAAGGGCAGGTAGCCGAGTTCGTCGAGGATGACGAAGTCGCGGCGTACAAGCTGATCTGCGGTGCGGCCCTGGCGTCCGGCGCGGAGCTCGGCCTCGAGGTGGTTGACCAGGTCGACGACGTTGTAGCAGCGGCCCCGGGCGCCCTTGCGGATGCAGGAGCGCGCGATGGCGACGGCGAGATGGGTCTTGCCGGTGCCGGTGCCGCCGACCAGCACGATGTTGCGCTTGCCCTCCAGGAAGCCGCCGCCGGCGAGCTCCTGGATCAGGGGCTCGTTGACTGGCGAGGCGGCGAAGTCGAAGTCGGCCAGCTCCTTGGCCGTTGGCAACCTGGCGGACGCCATCTGGTACTTGATCGAGCGCGCCGTCTTGTCGGCGATCTCGACCTGCAGCAGCGTACCGATGATCTGCTGCACCGGATGACGACGCTTGAGCCCGTCGGCAAGGATGTCGTCGTAGGCGGCGCGCATGCCCGCGAGCTTCAACGCCGTCATCATCGCCAGCACCTCATGACGCTCCATGACCGGCCTCCCTCAGGCGATCGTAGCGCTGACAGTCGGCCACCGGCCGGTGGCGAAGCTGCAGGCCCTCGGGCGTCGGGATGGTCGCCGGCGGTGCCGGCTGGCACTGCCGGGCGAGGATGTTGAGCACGACGTCGGCGCTGCAGGCGCCGCAGTCGAGCGCCTCGGCACAGGCCGCCTCGACCGCCTCCAGCCCGTCCTCCTGAACCGCCGCGAGGATCCTCACGAACTGCCTGTCACCGTCGTCGCAACCCGTCAGCCGGGCCCGTATGCGGCCGAGCGCGCCGGGCAGTTGCCAGCCCTTGAAGGGCGCGCCATTGCGCAGCGCGCCGGGCTTCCTCGTCAGGATCGGCACGTAGTGCCACGGATCGTAGGCGACCTGGCCGCGCCCGAAGCTGCGGGGATGCTCGGCGACGGTCTCGCCGTCCTGGCGGATGACGATCCGATCGGCGTAGGCCCGCACGTCGACCGGCCGCCCGACGGCACGGGCGGCGACGCTGTAGTGGTTGTTGTCGAAGCGCACCAGACAGGTCTTGGACACCGCCACCTCGGTGGCGTGGAAGCCGTCGAAGGGGCCGCGATAGGCCATCAAGAAGGGCCGCTCCTCCTCGAACACCTGCCACACCGTCTTGCTCTCGATCGTCGGATGCGGCCGCTTCTTGGCGTCCTCGATACACCGATCCATCAGCCACTCGTTGATCTCGACGTAGGAGCGGCCCCGCGGGATGGGCACGAACAGGCGGCCGCGGACGTCACCCACCTGCCTCTCGACCTGCCCCTTCTCCCAGCCCGCACCCGGAGTGCACGCCACCGGCTCCACCAGATGGTGGGAGCACAGCTCCAGAAAGCGCCGATTGTAGGCGCGCTCCTTGCCGACGAAGACCATGCTCACCGCCGTCTTCATGTTGTCGTAGATGCCCCGCCGGCAGACCCCGCCGAAGAAGTGGAAGGCCCGTTCGTGCGCCTCGAACACCATCTCCTGGCTCTCGCGCGGGAAGATTCTGAACCAGCTGCATGCGGCTGTAGCAGAGCCGCATGTGCGCCGCCTTCACCTTGGTCGTCACACCCGACAGGCGCGCGTACTCGTGGCTCCAGTCGAACTGGTAGGCCTCGCCGGGATCGAAGCTCAGCGGCACAAAACCCTGCGACGGCGACAACAGCCGCCACCGCCGACGCCAGGTCCTGGCGTAGCGGCGCACTGCGTCGTAGCCGCCGCCATAGCCCAGAGCCGCAAGGTCTTCATGAATCCGCAGCAGAGACAGCCGATCCCGGCGCGGCCTCTTCTCGTTGGCCTCCAGCTGGCGCTCGAGCTCATCCACCCACGGCCCAAGCTTCGGCATCGGCTGGATCTTGCGCTCGTAGCTGTACGAGGTCTCATCGCCCCGCACCACCTTGCGCACCGTGTTCTTCGAAACCCTCAAATCCCGGGCGATCTTCTTGATCGGAACGCCCCTCACCAGATGATCCCGACGTATCCGTGCGATCGTCTCCACAACCAGCATCTCCCCCACCTCGTCTGTCCAAACAACGAGGTGTGTTAAAAATCACAAAACCAGGGGGGTCAATTTTGGACGCCGATTACCCCACCAAGGGGGTCAATATTCCACGCCGATCAACACATTTACCAACAGATCGTTCAGCGCCCCCAATGTTTCTGCGGCAACGACAAGGCCGTGATTACCGAGAACGATCACGTCGGTTGATTTCGAGCAGCCCCCGGCGATCCGCCGCGCCAGGGGGAGGCCCGGCGTGACATAGGGGATGAAACACCAGTTCATCCCATCAAGCAGCCTGGCGAGGTGACGCGCCGGATCGGCCTGCACCGCCCACGCCAGGGTGTCGACGCAATGCACATGAGCGACGAATTTCTGCGGCAGACCAACGTGCATGGCGGTCTCCACCGATGGCCTGAGATCGCTGTCATGCAACCCGCGCACGACAAACCGGCCCGCATCCGCCCCTGCGGCGTCGGAATTGGACAGCACCGTCTCGCGGTAATCCGCAAACGCCACCGGAACCATGATCCGTCGGTCCTCGGCATCGGCGAGCCAGGTGCCCGACGCCGTGATCCACATCACCGCCGCCGACTTGACCGAAACGTTGCCGCCGGCGGCCTGGACGGCGAGCGGATCGGCGGCGATTTCGACCGAAAACCGGTTCAGCTGGCGTAGATCGTCGTCGGCTTGGGGCGTCATCCTGGCGGCAATCCCTCGTTCCGGTTCATCCGTGCCAAGCCTAGCGGTCACGGATCGCCGGTCAACTTGGCGCGGCGCTCGCCGGCACCTAACATGAAGCCTCAACGGCGCCTGCGGCACCTTCCGTCGTTGTGGCGCATCACACAAAATATCGGTGCAACCGGACTGGGCATGATGAGCGACATCAAAGTGTTGTTGGCGGGCGAATCGTGGGTGAGCACCACCACCCACGTCAAAGGATTCAATCAGTTCTGGACCAGCGAGTACCAGACCGGGATCGACGGGCTGAAGCGGGCGCTCGAGGGCAGCGAGGTTGTGCTGACCCACCTGCCCGGCCATCTCGTGCCGACGGAATTTGCCACCGAATCGCAAGCGCTGGCCGAGTACGACGTGATCGTCTTAAGCGACATCGGCGCCGATTCGCTGCTCCTCCATCCCGACACCCTGATCCGCAGCCAGCGCACCCCCAACCGGCTGAAGCTGATCGCCAAGACCGTCGAGGCCGGGACCGGCTTTCTCATGATCGGCGGCTATTACAGCTTTCAGGGCATTTACGGCGCCGCCCGCTATCACCGCACGCCGATCGAGGACATCTTGCCCGTCGCCATGCAGGCGACGGACGACCGCGTCGAGGTGCCGGAGGGTTTTGCGCCGGTGGTAGCCGACGGCGCGCCCCACAAGGTGATCAGCGGGATCGACGGAGACTGGCCCTATCTCCTCGGCTTCAACGAGGTCCGGCCGAAACCGGAGGCCGAGATCGTGTTGGCGACCCGGTTGGGCGAGGCGCCGCCGCTGTTGGTGGTGGGCAGCCACGGCGCCGGACGGACCATGGCCTGGACGTCCGATATCGGACCGCATTGGTTGCCGCCCGCCTTCGTCGATTGGCCGGGCTACGGCCGGCTGTGGCGGCAGGCTTTCGCCTGGCTCGCCGGTCGTTGAGCTCCGGGCAATTGGGCTATCTGGAGAGGCGGGCGTGCCATCCCACAGAACCGCCAATCTCAACGGTCTTGTACCGACCCTGGTGGTTTTCGATCTGGACGGTACCGTTCTGCATCTCACCGATGCTGAAAATTCAGCCTTTATCGGTTCGCTCGAGAAGATGGCCGGCGGCCCCATCAACACTGATTGGTCAAGCTATCATGCGAGAACAGATCTAGGGGTCGCCCGAGCAGCGCTCTCACGGGCCTGGGGACGGAAATGTTCCGACGATGAATTAAACGATTTCCTGAGCAGATACCTGTTGCAACTCGATGAGGTTCTACTTTCAAGCAGCTTCATCCCGAAGTTCGTGACAGGCGCGGAAGCAACGATCGCCGTACTGTCCCGGCGAAGACACGTCGCAACAGCCCTTGCAACGGCAAACGTACGAGCGGCGGCCGAGCGTCGATTGCTCAGAGCTGGTCTACGATCAGCCTTTGACATCCGGGCGTTTGCGGATGACGGCCCGACAAAAACCGAAATCCTGCAAGCCGCACTGGCACGCGCAAAAAGCGGAACTCACAAAAGGTCCTTCGAGCAGATCATATTCATCGGGGATCAGCCGTCGGATGCTGCCGCCGCGTGGGCTAATCAGGTGGAGTTCTTGGGGGTGGCCTCGACCCAGCGTGGCATGCAGAAACTGCGAAATGCAGGCTGCGAACGGTTCATACGAAACCTCTCACTCGAAGGTCGACTCTACGAGCATCTGCACGCTCTCCGCGTCCTCGATTAGGATCTCCGAGTGCTTTGAAGTGAGCTAACCAACAAGACCCAGCCAAAGCCTTTCTCGCCTGGCTCGCCGCCGCTTATCGCCCGACAGACCATTCCGGCCGCGCCTGACCGATCACACGCCGATTTCGGCGGCGATGTCTTTTGTCTGCTCGTAGAGTTTGCGAAACAGCCGGTATTGCCCGGCGTAAATTTCTGAGGGTTCGGCGCGCACGGTCGAAGCGACCGGGTTCCATTTGGAAATGTCGCTCAGTTTCGCCCGGCCGATCGCCACCGCCGCCAAGAACGCGTCGCCATAGGACGCCCCAATCGTCTTGTCGCACAGGATCTGGTCGAGCCCGGCAATGTCGGAGGTCGCCTGCAGCCACATCCGGTTGTTGGTGCCGCCGCCCACCGCCAACAGCCGCTTCGGCGCCTGGCCGAGCTCGCGATAGGTCTCCATCACGTGGTTGGTGCCGTAGGCGATCCCTTCCAGCAGCGCGCGATAGATGTCGCTCCTGGTGTGGGTGAGGTTGAAGCCGAAGAAGGCACCCTTGGCCAGCGGGTCGTGGATAGGCGTCCGCTCGCCGGAGAAATAGGGCAGCGCAATGAGGCCGTTGGCGCCCGACGGCGAGGCGTCGGCTTCGTCGGCCAGGATCGGGACCGCCTGGTCGGGGTCGAGGTCGCGCGCCATCTGGTCGTCGTGGAGCGGCGAACCGGGTAAGGCACCGACGTGAACCATGCCGATGACCGGCTTGGTCGCGCCGAAAATCCGTCGAAACTTGGTCTTGGTCATATATACGTGCGGCGGAACTCGCCCCCCTTGCGATTTTTCGGCCAGTCTAGCCCGGATTTCTCACACTGGACACGGGGCCCGCGTTGCTGTTCGACGAGACAGATGCAAGAAGGGCCGCGAAAAGCGTATGTGGTCATACGGTTGAGCCGCTCGACGCAGCAGATGTCCGCCGAACGGCAACCCGAAGGGCCGGTTGAGGCCGGCGCAGGTCATGTCCAGTGTGAGAAGTCCGGGC
The DNA here is from genome assembly GCA_963663975.2 of uncultured Bauldia sp. Lineage (GTDB taxonomy): Bacteria > Pseudomonadota > Alphaproteobacteria > Rhizobiales > Kaistiaceae > JANQRX01. The sequence goes on from CAXXRA010000002.1 coordinate 168,711, forward strand.
TCGTGGTGGCCTCGTCTTCTGGCAAAGCCAACCAACGACGGAAAAACAACAGGAGCACCAAGCCGCGATGGCCCTGACCACGACCGCCTTCGAACGCCTCGACAACCGGCGGCTCATTTTCACCAATCTCGGATTCGGCGCCGCGCTGCTCGGCAATCTCTATCGCGCCATCAGCAACGACGAGGCCGAGGCTATCCTGGAGAGGGCCTGGGACGGCGGCGTGCGCTATTTCGACACCGCTCCGCTCTACGGGTTGGGGCTTTCCGAGACACGGCTCAATCGTTTCCTCAGGGGAAAGAACCGCGACGACTATGTGCTGTCGACCAAGGTCGGACGGCTGATGCGTTTGAGCTCGCCGGAGGAGCGCACCGGTATCGGCCGCTGGTTCGAGGTCCCGAGCCGGCGCCAGGCTTTCGACTATTCCGGCGACGGCATCCTGCGCTCGATCGAGTTTTCGCTGGAGCGGCTGGGGGTCGACCGCATCGACATCCTCTACGCCCACGATCTCGATATCTTCACCCACGGCTCGCAGGAAGCCTCCGACGCGTGCATCGACGAGTTTTTTGGCCAGGGCGGCTACGACGCGCTGGTCGCGCTGCGTGATCAGGGGGTCGTGCGGGCCTTCGGCGGCGGCATCAACGAGTGGACGGTGTGCCAGGCGCTGGCCGAGCGCGGTGACTTCGACCTCGACCTGTTCCTGCTCGCCGGCCGCTACACGCTGCTGGAACAGGAAGCGCTCGCGACCTTCCTGCCGTTGTGTGAGCAACGCGGCATCGGCATCGTCATCGGCGGGCCTTACAATTCAGGCATTCTGGCCACCGGCCCGGTTGCCGGCGCCTGGTACAATTACGATCCCGCGCCCGACGAGATTCTGGAGCGCGTGCGGCGGATCGAGGCCGTCTGCCGGGCGCACGACACCAGGATGATCGACGCGGCGTTCCAGTTCCCGCTCAAACATCCGGCGGTGGCGTCGGTCATCCCCGGCGGTCAGAGCGTGGCCCAGATGGCGAGCAATCTCGCGGCCGCCGAAACGGAGATCCCGGCATCGCTGTGGGCGGAGTTGAAGGACCAGGGCCTGATGCGCGCCGACGCCCCGACCGGGTCGTGATGCCTGAGGCGCAGGCTCGCGCCACCGGACCCCTTACCCAGCAGCAAGAGACGTGAAGATCCCATGACGCGCCCGCCTCGCATCGATCTCATCAGCGATACCGCGACCCGGCCGACACCAGGGATGCGCCGCGCCATGGCCGAGGCCGAGGTCGGCGACGAACAGCGCGGCGAGGACCCCACGGTTAACGCCCTCAATGAACGCGTCGCCGATCTCCTCGGCAAGGAAACGGCGATGTTCCTGCCCACCGGCACCATGTGCAATCACATCGCAATTGCCACCCATTGCCGGCCGGGGGACGAGATCATCGCCGCCGAGCAATCGCACATTGTCGGCTCGGAAAACGCCGGCGCGGCGGTGTTCGCCGGCGCCTTGGTGCGTTCGATCGCGTGCGATCGCGGCATCTTTTCCGGCGCGGATGTTGTTCAGGCTGTGCGCACGCGTAACTTGAAGGCGCCGCGCACGCGCCTGGTCGCGGTTGAACAGACCAACAATCGCGGCGGCGGGTCGGTGTGGACGTCGGATGAGATCAACGCGGTGGCGCGCGCGGCGCGCGACCATGACCTTGCGCTTCACATGGACGGGGCACGCCTGATGAACGCCGTGGTCGCCTCCGGCGTGTCTGCGGCCGAGTTTGCCGCGCCCTTCGACAGCGTATGGCTTGACCTATCCAAGGGCCTCGGCTGTCCCATGGGCGGGGTGATCGCCGGATCGCGGGATTTCATCGAGGCGGCGGAGGTGTGGAAGCATCGATTTGGCGGGGCCATGCGCCAGGCCGGAATCGTTGCCGCCGCCGGTCTGTTTGCCCTGGATCACCACGTCGAGCGTCAGATCGAGGATCATCACAACGCGCGGACCTTCGCCGAGCGTATCGCCGCGCTCCCCGGAATTACCCTGGATCCGAAGACGGTTGAGACCAATCTGGTGTTCTTCGATGTTGCGCGGTCGGGATTGGATGCAAGCAAGGTGGCCGACCGGCTGATCGAGCACGGCGTGCGCGTCGGTGTGGAAAGCGGCACCCGTTTGCGCGCGGTCACCCATCTCGATATCAGCGCCGGCGATGTTGTCGAAGCGACGGATGCGCTCGCCGGCGTCATGTCAGGCGGGTGAACACGTTCGACGGCCATTGGCGCCCGACCGGATAGCCGGTCGGAAATGAGCGTCGGCCGGGTCGCCGGTCAGGACTCGACCCCCTAACCCGGCGTGTAGTCGTCGACGAGTGCGCGGAGATAGGAGACGTCGTCGCCGGACAGGGTGTCGACGACGCCCTCGGCGACCCAGGCGCCGACCATCCCGCGAATGTCGCGGCCATATCGCTCCAGCCCTTCGATCTTGGCCGGCTTCGGTACATGGCAGCGGATGGCGACGCCGGCGCCATGAATGGCGCGGCCGTCCTCGGGGCGAAACCGGCCCGCCTCGACCGATATGGAGTCGAGCCCCGCCCGGGTCACGAAGCCTGCCGGATCGATGTGCCGGGCGTGGGTGATGCCTTCGGTGCGCAGCCCCGGGATCTTCGCTTTCGCCTTCGCCAGCTGCTGGTGGTCGAATGAAATGGCGATGAACCAATCGATCGCCTGCGTCTCCTCGAGCAGCACCGCCAGCCGGTCGATCAGGGCATCCTCGTTGGCGAAATCCTTGATTTCGCAGTGGAGGCCGATGTTTTCCTGGCGCGCGAAGGCGAGCACCTCGGAGAGCAGCGGTACCGGTTCGCCGGCAAAGTGGGCATTGAATCGGGATCCGGCATCCAGACCGGTGATCTCCGCCGCGGGCAGATCTTCGGCGAAGCCGTTGCCATTGGTGGTGCGGTCGACCGTCACGTCGTGGAGCACGACGATGTCGCCGTCGCCGCTCATGACGATGTCGATCTCGAGCGAGGTCGCGCCAAGCTCCACGGCGCGGCGGAAGGCCGCCATGGTGTTCTCGGGCGCCTCCAATGAGCGCCCGCGATGGCCGCAGACGTGAACGCGGCCGGCGCGAGATGCGAGAAGCTCATGCATGATAGATTCCTCGCTGGGGCGACGATCGGGACGGACCCGAACTGCGACCCATTTGGTGACGACGTCAGTTTTTAGGGAAAACCTTTACTGAACGTTGAAATGAGCCCCGCGCATGAGCGCGCCGGTCTCGCTCTGGAAGATCAGGGTGTTCTCGCTTTCGAACGAAAGATTGACCTGTTCTTCCACCCGATGCTCGGCGGTCGAGCCGGCTTTCAGCACCCGGATCGGACCAAGGTCGGTGTTTACCACATACAGAATCTCTCGCCCCATGGGTTCGATCTGCATGATGCGCCCGGCCAGGCCGGTGGCCTCAAAACTTAGATGCTCCGGCCTCAGGCCAACGGTCACCGCTCCCGGAGTAGCCTCGGAGACATCGAGCGTGCTCTCACCGATGTGCATGCTGCCATTCTCGACCCGCCCCTCCATCAGGTTGATCGGCGGTGAGCCGATGAAGCTGGCCACGAACAGGGTTTGCGGGCGCAGATAGAGATCGTCCGCGGTGCCGATCTGCTCGATGTTGCCCTCGCGCATGCAGATGATGCGATCGGCCATGGTGGTGGCCTCGATCTGATCGTGGGTCACCAGAACGGTGGTCACGCCGAGACGTTCCTGCAGCGACTTGATCTCGGTGCGCATGGTCAGCCGCAGGGTGGCGTCGAGATTGGACAGCGGTTCATCGAGCAGGAGCAGTTGCGGGTTCTTGACCAGGGCACGCGCCAGGGCGACCCGCTGCTGCTGTCCGCCGGACAATTGGCTCGGGCGACGGTCCATCAACTCCGAGATGCGCACCAGATCGACCGCGTCCTGAATGCGCTTTTCGGCTTCTTCGGGCGGAAGTTGCTTGAACCGCAGGGGGAAGCGGATGTTGTCGCGCACAGTCATGTGGGGATAGAGCGCGTAGGACTGAAAAACGATCCCGACATTGCGGTCACGGGCTTCGACCTCGTTGACGCGATGGCCATCGAAAAGCAGATCGCCGCCGGTCGGCAGGTAGATGCCGGCCAGCATGAACAGGCTGGTGGACTTGCCGCAGCCCGACGGCCCCAGCAGCGCCACGAACTCTCCATCGTTGATGAAGAGGTTCATGTCCGGAATGACGTCGACCGGACCGAAACTCTTCTGGATATTGCGAAATTCGATGGTCGCCATCGGCTTAGAGCCCTTTCAACCAACTCTGGGTCAATTCTGTTTCACGATTGGCGAGGCGATCCCAGGGTCGAAACGGTCGACGGGCGATGCTTGAGCATCGTCGGAGATCGGTTCGGCATTGGGCACCCGCCAATCGGAAACCCGAAGGGACGGGCTATTTTGCGCCAATTCCGGCGCAAAGTTTCTCGACCGTATCCAGATACGCTCACTCGGACCTTCACTTGATCTTGTCACAAAAAAGCTCCGTCAGAATGGCTCAGAGTCGGTTGGAAGGGCTCTAACCCTTGACCCCGCCAACCGACATCTGCAACAGGTACTTCTGCGCGAACGCATACAGAACGAAGGCCGGAAACACATAGAAGACGGCAACTGCCGACACCAGGCCAAAATCGATGCCGAGACTGTTCTCCTGGATGGTGAAGAACATAAAAAGGCTCATCGTCCAATGGTTGTTATTGATCAGGAAGGTGAACATGAAGATGTACTCCTCCCAGCCACGAATGAATGTGAACACCGATATGGCGATCAGCCCGTGTACGACGTGGGGCAGAACCACCCTGACGAAGGCCTGGCGGCGGGTGGCGCCGTCGACGATGGCGCTCATTTCGATCTCCCACGGCACGGCGTCGAAAAAGCCCTTCATGATGAAGATCGCGAACGGCAACTCGAAACCGACCAGCACCAGCATCACGCCCCACAGCGTGTCCAGCAGCCCGATGTACCAGAGCACCAGGAACATGGGGATGATCAGCGTCATCGACGGAAAGGCGTGAAGCACCAGCAGCGAGCGCAGCATCGAGACGCGTAGCGGGAACTGAAAGCGCGAGATGTAATAGGCCGAGAGGCTGGCGACGGTGGTGACGATAATGGTCGACAAAATGGCGATGAACAGGGAATTCAGGGCCGCCGTCCACACCGACGGGAAGGCGGTGGCGCTGAAGCCCAGCCTGTCCTCGGCGGCGACGATCGATTTGTTTTCGGCGTTGAAATCACGATTGAAGAGAAACCGGTAGTTGTTGGTATGCAGTTCGTCGCCGAGCAGCCACCAGTAGATGACCACCGTTGCCAGGCAGATGATCCCCCAGCCGATAAACGCCTGGGTGCGCGTCCGTGCGACCATCGCCCACACCCATATGGCTACCAGCGAGGGAACCAATATGAAGATCGACGGCCACAGGACCTCGGTGTTGATGTCGTCCAGTCGTGCCGAAAACGACAGCGTGACGAGCCAGAAATAGGCGGTGATGATCGGGATCGAGGCGGCGATCAGAAAGCCGTAGATCAACACCAGGCCGGTTCGGCGCCGGGTCCGGGCTTTCGCCGCCAAATCATCCCAGTGGCTCTGCGAGCCGGGTACTTCCTGGGCGGTGATCGCGACCATGGCTTAGTGCACCTCGATCCGCGGCTCTTGCATCATCTTCTGCATGTTGGTGAAGCGCCACGCGGACAGCGCGAAGATGATCCCGGGTATGATCAGGAACAGGGCCATTGCGGCGCCATAGCCATACTGTCCGCTTTGGAAGGCGCGGCGGTAGATATAGAGCGCGAAGACCGTGGTGTCCTGGAACGGGCCGCCGCCGGTGAGAAGGAGGATGTATTCGAAGCTCACCACCAGCGACAGGGTCTGCCAGATCGCGATGTAGGTGAGCGGCCATCTGAGTGCCGGCATGGTGATATGGCGCACGATCGAAAAATAGCCGGCGCCATCGGCTTTTGCGGCAAAAAACAGATGCTCCGGTATGCCCCGGACGGCCGAGGTCAGGATGATCATGCCGAACGAGGCGCCGATAAATCCGTTCGCCAGGATGATCAGCACGACCGGTGCATCGAGCAGGAGATCGAGTGGTTTCTCAACTCCGAAAAGGTTCATCACCACCTGATTGACCAGGCTCGAATCGCCGCTGTGCACCGACCAGGTCCACAGAACGATGTAGACCACCGATGGGCTCATGCGCGGCAGCAGCCAGATTGTGCGGAAAAACCCGCCTGCCTTATCCGGCAGCGCCGTTGTCGTCAGCGCCAGGATGAGGCCAAAGGTGACGTTGAAGAAGGCCAGCGTGCCGAAAACATAGATCGCCGTCAGGAACAAAACCTTGGGCAGCCGCGAATCCCCGGTGAAGGCGCGGTCGAAGTTCTTGAGCGAAAACTCGGAGATCTGAAGGGTGCGGCCGAGATCGGTGAAGGCGATGAAGATGTCGACGAGGACCGGCAGGGCGAAAAACAGCGCCACGATAATCGCCGCCGGGCCCATGAAAATGACGAGATTCAAGCGCTGACGGGTCCGCATCGCGCCGTGGCTGCGCGCCCTGACCGCGACTTCCTCGGTGATCGCCGCCACTACCGGTCCCACTAACTCACGAGTTCAAAATAGGTTCGAAGCAGTGTGCGGGGAGGGTAGCCCCTCCCCGCTGTTTTTCAAGGGGTCGCCTAGTTGACCACGATGCTGTCGGGAATCCGCGCTTCGGCTTCCTCGATCACGAAGTCAGCCGCTTCCTCCGCCGACAGCCGGCCCAATTCGACGCCCTGCAGACCTTCGTAGATGATCTGGTTGAGCGAACCGAAATCGGGATGGTTGGGCATGAACTTGGTGACCTCGAGCAGCGGTGTGGCCAGTGCCAGCGTCCACGCCTCTTGATAACGCGGATCGTCCAGCTGAGACCGGTTGATGCCCAGATGGGTCGTGGTCACCGCGTGGTCGGTGTTGAGAACCGGGTCCGACGCAAAGCCGATGATGCGCGCCGCAAGCTCCGGATGCTCGCTCTGGGCACCGACCGCATAGACGATCGGATGCGTCAGGCTCCCCGGCTCCCCGCCAACCACCGCTGCGGGGGCCGCCGTCCAGCCGAACTGCTTGGAGAAACCCTCCTGGTCGCTCGGCACGCCGCGCGGGAAGGCATTGGAACCTAGATCCCAGATGCCATACATCCACATCGCCGCGTTGCCTTCCTTGTAGAACTGGTCGCGAATGAAGTCCCACTCGAGCGAGGTGTTGTTGCCCGGCGTCACGCCGTTCTTGACGTTGCGGTCGAACCAGCCATAGGCGTCGGCGAGCTTGTCCCGCTCCAACAGGAGTTTGCTGGTCTCGGGATCGACGAACGTGTTGCCATACTGGAAGAACGGCATGATGTAGTCCGGTCCACGCGAGGGCCGGTGGAAGATGCCGAACTCGGCACTGGTCTTTTCAACCACCTGCTGGGCGATGCCGGATATATCGTCCATCGTGACCTCGCCAGCCATCACGCGGTCATCGAGGCTCTCGATGAAATCATCGTCGAAGCCGGCGTCACGCATGAGGTTCTTGTTGAAGAAGAACATGCGGGCTTCGGCGTCCTGCGGTACTGCAAAGCGGCGATCGCCGCACAGCGTCGATTCCCACAGGGACGGGAAGATGTCACCGAACAGATCGGGATTGTCGTTGGTGTAGTCGGTGAGATCGTAGACGAAGCCACCGTCGGCGAACGCACAGATCCACTCATGCGCGGCGTGGAACATGTCCGGCCCTTCACCGATGGCGAAGGCCCGTATCAACCGCTCGGCGTCGGTGTCATAGCCGTCGTCAGGCTGCTCGTTCACTTCGACCGCGACGCGGAAGTCGGCGCCCTCGGCCTCGAGCACCTTGTTCAGGGCTTCGGCACCCTTCAAAATGTTGCCCGGGCGCAGCGGGCCGGAGTTGTCAGCCTTGGACCAAAGCGTGAGATTGATGGTTTCCTGCGCGGAAACCTCGGTCGTCGTTACGCCCAAAAACGCCGGAATCGCGATCGCGGCAGCGGCGAGGGCTACGGTTACAGTCCTGATCATTGGGTACCTCCTTATCCTAGCTGTGCGAAGTGTAGACTCACCTAGCGGACTTGCCAACTAAGCAAAGCTTCGCCGGACGACACGCCACCTCGCGCTGTGGGACGGTTAGGCACGCGAGGTCGGCCTCGCGTTGGCACAAGCGAGGGCGGATTTCGGGTGATGTGTTTGAGCGGCACACGTATTTTCGCCGGGCAGCAGACCCCCAACGTACGGACAGATGGCTGTTGGCTTCGGTTTTGCGATGAAGCAGGCCGGAAAGACTGGCCCCTGAGTTTTTTGATGTTTTTTCATCAGCAGCCGACCGGAGCGAACCGAAAGTTGCTGTTTTTCCAAACGAGCCGCGCCCGAATCGGTCAACGCTGGTACGCCTCATTGGTTCAGCGCTGACCAACGCGCCATTCGCCAGATCCTTGAAAAGGGAGCGCCTCCGCCCGGCAGTCCGAACCGTCGTTCACGCAACCGCCTTGTATCAGGCAAGGAGGAGGGGACATGGAAATGAACGGAATTGCCGTCATCGGTGCCGGAATGATCGGGGCGGCCCACGCTTCCGGTTACCGGCTGCAGCTTCCGCGTTTCGCCAGCCAGATCGATGGGATCCATCTTGCCACCATTTGCGATAGCGACCGGGATCTGGCCGAGCGGATGGCCGCTACCTATGGGTTTGGAGGCGTCAGCGACGACTGGACGTCGGTCATGGCCGACCCGTCGATTGCCGTGGTCAGCATCGCGCTGCCGAATTTTCTTCATGTCGAGGTGGTCATGGCCGCCCTGCAACAGGGCAAGCATGTCTTGTGTGAGAAGCCGCTTGCCCTGAACGCAAAAGATGCGCGGCGCCTGTACGAAGCGTCGAAATCGGCGGGCGTAACCGCGGCAACGGTCTTCAACTATCGCCGCTTTCCCGCGGTCGCCGAGAGCCGTCAGCGCATTCGCGACGGAGACATCGGCGATCCGGTGCACATCCAGGTTCAGTACCAGTCCGAATACGCCGCCGACCCGGACCTTCCGCACAGTTGGCGCTATGAGCGCAGCCGCGCGGGCGCCGGTGCGTTGCTCGATGTCGGCACTCACGCGGTCGACGCGGCGCGGTTTCTTTGCGGCGAGGTCAGCGAAGTTTCCGGAGCGGTGGCGGCGATCTCGGTCAAGCAGCGGTTTGTGGCCAAGGGCGCAACGCTCGGCCATGATCGGGTTGAAATGAGCAACGAAAAGCGGCCCGTGGACAATGACGACGTCGCCTCCGCGCTGCTTCAATTCGAAAACGGGGCCCAGGGAATTGTTTTGGCCAGCCGGGTGGCCGTCGGTCAGGGCAATACTCTGTCGTTCACCATCTCGGGCACACGTGGCACAATTCGCTTCACCTCGGAAATTCCGGGCCGGTTCGAGATCGCGCGCTTCGATGGCAGCGGTCATTCGCCATTCGTTGTGGTCGCAAACCGACCGGCCTCGCCCTATGCCGCAGCACTGCTGCCGGTCCCCCATGACGGCGTCGCCGTCGGCTATGGCGAAGCGTTCGGCTTCATGATCCATGAATTTCTGTCAGCGGTCGCCCAAAATCGGCAGATCGAGAGCGGGTCGCTTCTGGATGGGGTGCGCGCGGCCCAGATTCTGGACGCCATCCAAACCGCCATCGACAGGCGGCGGCCGGTCACTGTGGTTCCGGCAACCTGATCGGCTGCGGACTGGACAGGCGCGGCAGGTCAAGTTTGCCTCCTGCCCCCGTCGTCAGAGGCAGGTCTCAGATATCGGGCAGCTCGAAATCGCTTTCTTCACGCGGCGCGACTTTTTTCAGCAACTCAACCGAACGAATCAGGCCCTCCATCCGGCTCAGCATCACATCCTCGTGCTCGATCGACAGCCAGCCGTCATAGCCGACCATAAGCAATCGGTAGAGGAATGCACGCCACCACTGTTCACCATGGCCATAGCCGAGGGTGATGTAGCTCCAGGACCGGGTCGTGATATCGACAAGCCCACCATTATCCAGAAGACTCGTCGTGGCCTGAACGGGCGCGTTCAGAATGGTGTCCTTGGCATGGATGTGGTGGACGGCCGGCCCCAGTGCATCGACCGCGGCCAGCGGATCGGCGCCCATCCAGAACAGGTGCGAGGGATCGAGATTGGCGCCCACCACCGGCCCGATGGCCTCACGCAGCTTCAGCAGCATGGGTACGTTGTAGACCAGCTGATTGCCGTGCAACTCCAGCGCAAAGCGCTCCACGCCGCTTTCCGCCGCCAGCTGGGCCAGATTCCGCCAATAGGGCAGCAGCTTCTCCTGCCATTGCCATTCCAGGATCGTCTGGGTTTCCGGCGGCCAACTCGACACGATCCAGTTGGGAGTTTTCTCGCCTGGTGCGCCACCCGGCAGGCCCGACATGCAGCACACCGTCTTGATGCCAAGATCACCAGCGATGCGGACGGTATTGTGAAGACAGTCGGACTGCTCCTCGCCCGCAACCGGATGCAGCTGGTTGCCGTTGGCGTTGAGCGAGATCACCTCAAGCCCCCTGTCTTCAAAAGCGGCAAGAAACGCACGCCGCGCATCCGCGCTTTCGGTCATGCGGGCAAGATCGAAATGCGGCGCAGACGACCAGCCCCCGGTGTTGACCTCGACTCCATCAAGCCGCTGCTCGACCGCGGTATCGAGCACAGCTTCGAGGGGCATGTGAGCAAGCGAGTCAGAGACGAACCCGATTTTCATCTTTCTGCCTCCAGGTCCTGGGTCTTAGACGTTCCGGCCAAAGATCAACGCACCCATGGGCGGCTTCGGCAATCAGCGGCGATTGTGACAAAATCGCTCGGCCGATTGAGAAAAAACAAGCGGCTGGAGGAAAAAAAGTCCGTCGAATACGTTGGCGACGCATGGTCTGCACCGTTCGTCGCATCAATAAGATCGCTCTTCCTTGATAATTGAGCAATGCTTATATAAGTTCGGAAGCAGCAGCACCGAGATCGACCCCGGGGTCCGATTGCCCCTAACATGTCCGACCGCTTTGTTGCGCGGCGCCTTCGCTCGATCGATGGAGTGACCCGATGGCCAAGCTGGACCCGCGGCTCGCCGCAACCGTTCCGGAGTTGTTTGCCCGCCGCGCGGGCCAGAGCCCCGACGCAATCGCCTATACCCAGTTCGACCGGGCAACCAAGCAGTGGACGGATGTCACGTGGCTGCAGATGCACGGTCAGGTTGAGCAATGGAAACGTGGTTTTGCCGCGTCCGACCTGGCCGCCGGCGACCGGGTCGCGGTGCTTCTCGACAACGGTCTGGACTGGGTTCGCTTCGATCAGGCTGCGCTCGCCATGGGCCTGGTCACGGTGCCGCTGTTCAGTACCGACAGCCCCGAAAACTGGGCCTACATCCTTCGGGATAGCGAGCCCAATCTGGCGATGCTTGGCAAAAGAGACGATTGGAACCGTCTCAAGCCGCTCAGCCACGAATTCCCATCGGTGAAGATCGTCATATGCGTGGCTGATGACGACATGGCGGCGGACGGCGAGTGCTTGAGCCTTGAAAACTGGCTGACGCGCGGAACCGAAGCGCCGAGCGTCGAAATCATGCCTGAGGCGCTGGCGACGATCACCTACTCATCGGGGACCACCGGTCATCCCAAGGGCGTGATGCTCAGCCACCGCAATCTGGTCAGCGCCGCACGGTCGGTGCTGGCTCGCAATTCCGGCTACGAAAGTGACGTCTTTCTCGCCTTTCTGCCGATGGCGCATGTCTTTGCCCGCACCGTTGAGTATTACCTGGCCATGATGTGCGGCGCGCGGCTCGGCTTCGCCCGCTCGGTTGCCCAGCTCTCCGATGACCTGATGGTCATTCGACCGACCATTCTGATGGGTGTCCCCCGGATCTATGAGCGCGCCTGGACCAGCATGGAGAGCAGCCTCAGCGCCTCGCGTCTGGGGAGGTGGATCTTCAAGACAGCGGTGGCCCTTTATCCGATCAGACACCGAACGATTGTTCACCGCCTCGCATCGCGGGCGGCGACAGCCATCATCAGGAAGCGCGTTCTTGCCCGGTTTGGCGGGCGGCTTCGGCTGACGGTGTCGGGAAGCGCGCCCTTGTCCGGTGAACTTGCCTCGGGCCTCAGGGCCGTCGGCATGCCGCTGGTCGAAGGCTACGGCATGGCCGAAGCGGCCGGGCCGGTGAGCGGCGACGCGGTCAGCGATTATCAGCCCGGCACCGTGGGTCGCCTGCTCGACAATGTCGAAGCGCGACTCTCCGACAGCAACGAGCTTCTCATCCGTTCCGTGTCGGTCATGCAGGGTTATTGGGGGAAATCGGAGGAAAGCGCCAAGGCGATCGACCGGGACGGATGGTTGCGGACCGGCGACCTCGCCGAATGGGTCGGCGACCGGATCAAGATCGTTGGCCGAGTCCATGAGGTCATTGGTACGGCGACGGGAGAAAAACTGGCGCCCTCGGACGTCGAGTTCAGGATCACCAGCGACGCGCTGTTCGACCAGGCCGTGGTGGTTGGCAACAACCGTCCCTTTATCGTCGGGCTGGTCGTTCTGAATCGGTCAAAATGGGTGGACTTCGCCGCCCAACACGAACTCGATGACGGCGAACCGAACTCGCGCAGCACCGAGAAACTGTTTCTCCAACGAATCGCAGCCTTGACCGCCGACCTGCCAAACTACGCGCGGGTTCGGCGGCTCTACGCAACGCTGGAGCCGTGGACGGCCGAGGCGGGCCTGGCGACGGTGACCATGAAACTCAAGAGATCCCGAATCGAGCAGCAATTCAGTGGCGCCATTGACGGCCTCTACCAGCGGGCCGCCAAGCCGTCGAGCACCTGATCGAAGGTGATCGTGGCCTTGACGGCGGCCGCTGCCGCCGGCATGCGTCGACACCATTGATTGCCGAACCGTCGAGGTACCACGGTCGCGCCTTAGCCCCCGCCATCGGCGCCAGTCTCGCGCTGATACAACGCCACCAATTGGTCGAGCTGGTCGAGGACGTTCCCTCGCTTGGCCGACAATTCGGCGGCCAGTCGCCTGCGGGTGCGCAACAAGAGCCACGCTCGCGCTTCGTGGATCAGACGCCGGCGCACATCATGAAAGGTCAGCGCCACACGACCACTGACCGGCGCCACCACAAGCACCGCAAGCCCGGTTGCCACGCCCCAGCCGGTGCTCCGCCAACCTGCCACCAGCACGCCGAGCGCCAAGGCCTCCGCCAACCAGAAAACCGGAAAAATCACCAGGCTGGGAAAGATCTTCCATGTGGCCTTCTCCTGCGGCTCGAATCGTTCGCCAACCAGCCGGGCGGTGCGGTAGGGGGCCCAGTTGAGTACCGTTCCCACCACGGCCAGGCTGAGGCGCACCAGCAGCGCGAAGGCGGACCGGCCGAGAAAACTCACCACCGAGATCGGCGGGTAGGCCGCACCCACCTGTTCGTCGCGCAGTCGGGCGCCAATCAGCAGGCGGTCATATTCGGCCAATGCTTCGCCGACGGCCGCGGTGCGCTCAGCGTGGTGGGTCCGCATCCACTGATAGCCTTCCAGGAAGGCCCGGCGCATCTTGAAGGACTCGGCAAGCGGCGTCTTGGCCGGCAACTCAGGCCGGGGACGCCCCCACAGCGCGGCGGCGCGGGCAATCAGGCGCGCCTCCTCCCACGAGCCGTAGTTCAGGGTGACCGCGGCAAGGCCGTCGTCGATGCGGGCGGTCAGCTCGCGGACCGTCTCCCGACGCACTTTTTTACTACCCTGAAGGTACGTCGCAAGCTCCACCGCCGGGTCCAATTGATCGCCAATTTGCATCAGAGCCCTGGAACGGAACTTGCTTTTGGCATCGAAGGTCAGCCCGACCGGCACAATCGTCACGCCCAGCGGACCACGCTCCTCCTCCGCTTCCAGCACGATGCGCGCGGCGCCGGTCTTTGCCGGCAGAACGAACGGCTCGTTATGGCTCGTCCCCTCGGGAAACAGCGCCAGCACGCCACCGGCGGCCAGCAGATCCCAGCTCTTGGCGAAGCTCTCGATATTCCGCTTCAGATCGCTTCCCGCATCCTGCCGCCGATAGACGGGGGTGACGCCGGCGGCGTTCATGAGCGGCACCAGGGGTTTGTGCCGCCACACGATGCTGGCTGCCAGCAGGCGCGGCATGCGCGGCAGGAAGGCCGTCAGCAGCATGCCATCGACGATGCTGTTGAAATGGTTGGCGACCACCACCACCGGTCCCTTGGCCGGCACTCGCTCAGCCCCGACCACCTCGATCTGGCGGAAAAAGACGGACAGCACCAGCCGGCCCAGGGCGCGCAGAAAGGCGTCCGTACGCGGCCGCGACGGCTGATCGCCAGGCCGGGGTTCGCCCGGGCTCAAGCGACCGGCTCCGCCGTTCGATGCCGCCGGCTTGAATGAAGAAGATGTGCCGTCATCCGCCCTCTCCCCGGCCCGCGGCCCGAATGCCCTCCTCCTCATCCACACCGGCGAGCAGGATCAGACCCAGCGCAAAGAAGACCAGCACCACCGCTATGCCCGCCCGCTGGCTGTCGAACATCTGTGGAAGGACCAGCCGGCCAAGCGGTCAGCATCCCCAACAGCAGCGGTCCGAGAAAGGCGGTGGCCTTGCCCGAGAACGCGAAGAAGCCGAAAAATTCGTTTTGTTTGTCGCTTGGCACAAAGCGACCCATCAGCGAGCGGCTGGCCGACTGATTGGGACCGACGAAGATGCCGATCAGCACCCCGGCGACATAGAACCAGACCTTGTCCGGAGCGACCACCGCCAACAGGCCGGCCAGCATCAGTCCCACAAGGCTCATCTGCACGGTGCGTTTGCCGCCGACAATGTCGTCGAGATAGCCCATGCCGAAAGCGCCAAGCCCGGCCGCCACGTTCAGCACGATGCCGAAGATCAGGATCTCTTGCACGGTGAAGCCGAAGGTGCCGGCGGCGTAGATGCCGCCGAAGGCGAAGATGGTCACCAGACCGTCATTGTAGAAAAGGCGGGCGATCAACAGGCGAACGATCTGCCGGTAGCTGCGGATCTCGCGAAAGGTGTTTCCCAACTGGCCGATGCTGGCCCTGACAACACCACCACCGGGGGAGGCTCGGGAGCGGTCTTCCTTGACCCACAGCAGCAGCGGCAGGCTGAAGATCGCGAACCAGAGCGCCACCAGCAGATTGGCGGCGCGGATGTTTTCGCCCGCTTGACGGGTGAAGCCGAACCACGGCGTTTCCGGCTGCACCAGCGTCACCAGGGCGACCACCAGGGCGAGCAGGCCGCCGACATAACCGAGCCCCCAGCCATAGCCGGAGACGCGGCCGATATTGTCCGGCCGCGAAATATCCGGAAGGAAGGCATTGTAAAGAACCAAGGACAGTTCGAAGCTGACATTGGCAATGACGAAGATGGCGAGCGCCAGCGCCACCTGCCCCGGCAGCACCGGATAAAGGGCGGCGCTGCCAACGACGGCGACGGCGGTGAACAGCAGCAGGATGGGCTTTCGGGCGCCGGTGCGATCGGCTACGGCGCCGAGCAGCGGCGAGGCGAGCGCCACCACCAGCGCGGTGGCCGTTACCGCCCACGCCCACAGCGCCGTACCCGTGATCGGATCAGGGGCGATCGCCTGGGTGAAATAGGCGGCGTAGATGAAGGTCACCACCAGGGTGGTGAAGGAGGAATTGGCGAAGTCATAGAAGGCCCAGGACCATACTGCCCTGGTGCCGTGGGCCTTTTGCTCGACCATGGCGCCCGCCCGTCGTCGTTACCGAAAGGACCCTACCGGAGGGTATGGCCCAACGGCAACAACGGAGCGGCTCACTACGCGGCGGCGATGTTTCATCGCGTGGTCTGCAGGCTGGCGCCGCTGGTGTCCATTTGCCGCAAACCCGACACGTAGATTTCGATCAGCGACCGGACAAGCGAATCGGCGGTTTCGCCCTCGGGAAGCCCGCCGGCGGTTTCGACCGAGGCCATGCCGAACAGGCTCGTCCACAGCACTCTGGCGTGGTGCTGAAGCTGCTTCTCCTGTCCTTCGGGAAAAATCGGTGCCAGCGCGTTCTGCTCGAGCAGCAACAGCCTGGCGACCTTCTCTGCGTACCATTCCGGCGTCGTGCGACCTTCCGGCAGCTTGTGCTCGAAGATCGCATTCCACAGTTTGGGATGGACACGAGTGAACTGCAGATAGCGCTCGGCAAGGGCACTGAGGTCCGCTTCCGGCCCCTCGTCGGTGGGCGCCTGCGAACAGGCCTCGAACAGTGCGTCGAGCGTCTCGCCATTCATGTGGACGATGAGATCGTCGAGGTCTTCGAACAGATTGTAGAGGGTTCCGATCGTGTAACCGATGTCGCGGGCGATCTGCCTGGCGCGGAGCCCTCGTAGTCCTTCCCGCTCGGTGATCCGGCGCGCCGCATCGAGCGCCATCCGGTTGAGTTCCTCGCGTGTGTGGTCCGAGCGTCTCGCCATTCCTATCTCCCTGATTCCACCGCAAATTCCAGCATCTGCCAGAAATATATTGACCAGCGATCAATTTCAACCTATATAAAATAATCGATGCTCAATTAGGGAGGAGCAAATGACCATTTTTTGGCAAACAGCGCACAAGCTGGGATTGGGCGCCGCAACCGTCTTGACCACTGGATCGGCCCAGGCCGCGGTCAGTACCGGGGCCCTTCCGATCACCGGCCAGCACCAGATCTACGACATGATGTTCGTCGACGTGCTCGCCGATATCGCAGGCTTCCTCGATCACTTCGCCATGTTCGCGACCTGGACCGGCTTGGCGGCCGCGCTGTTCTCCGGATTGTGGATGTTGCGCAATCGCGCCGGACAGCGGATTGATTCCCACGCCGCGTGAGCGGTTCCCGAGTTGCCAGGGCCACGGTCATCACATGCCCGGCGGAATTCCAGTCGCTGGCGTCCACGGGATCGGTCAGATCGGGGCGTTCCGAAGATGAGCCGGACAATGCGGCGGCGCAGTTCGAACAAGGCTCACGAGAGGGTCGCCGCTGCACCATCTACGGTGGATCGGCACCCTGCCCGACGTCGCCTGGCGATTTTTCGCAAGTCACCGGCTCGTGATGCCGTCCCGTCGGTGAAAATCATGCGCACGGCACCCATGTCGTGCGACACTGGTGTCCATCGAAGCAAAGGGAAAGGATGCCGACCGGTGTCGATCCTCGGCCGATTGTTTTTTCAAGCCGCGGCCAGACTGACCCGCGATCCAGTGGTTCGGGCCAAGGCCGCCGAAATTCTTGAAAACGAGATCAAACCGCGAGCCGCCGAAACCTGGCGCAAGGCGAAGCCTAAACTTGAAGAGGCTCGCGACGACTTGCGGGACATCGCCGGGGAAACCGATCCCCGAAAAAACCCGCGCGCGTTTGCATCCAAGGTCAAGCAACGCTTCATCGATCGCAAGCCACGCCGCTAGCGACCGCGTGCTTGTCCGTTGGTCGTTTCGACAGATGCGCTGCGCCGGTGTCGAGTTGGCGATACGACGATTGAGCTAGTCGTTCGAATCTATCGTTTCGAACCACTGGCTTGTTTTGTTGATGGATCAACTTATCGAGACATTACAATGATGGATCAACTTATCGAGACATTACAATGCTTGAGAATACGGTTCACACACCAGCAACCCTGTCGGGACTCAAATGTCTCGGTTGATCCACTAGGCCGCCTGCCGTCCCGCGATCCACACCGAAGCGATCGACATGTCGTCGTTGAGGTGGATGAAATCGGCGCGTGATCCCGCCACCAACCGGCCGAGCTCGGACTCTCGTCCCACCACCCCGGCCGGATAGGCGGACGCCATCCGCAACGCTTCGTCTCGCTCGGCCCCGATCTCGGTGATGAGGAAGCGCAGCGCCGAGATCATGTCGAGATCGGCGCCGGCGAGCGTGCCGTCCGCCAGGCGCAGGGCGCCCTCCCGGCGCCGCACCGTCCGTCCGTCAAGCTCGAACCCGCTGAGGTCGGTGCCGATGGTCGACATGGCGTCGGTCACCAGGAAGATCCTTCCCGGCCCCGTCTTGGCCCTGAGCGCCATGCGGATGACGGCCGGGTCGACATGGATACCATCGGCGATCAGACCCGCCGACAGC
The DNA here is from genome assembly GCA_963663975.2 of uncultured Bauldia sp. Classification (GTDB taxonomy): domain Bacteria; phylum Pseudomonadota; class Alphaproteobacteria; order Rhizobiales; family Kaistiaceae; genus JANQRX01. Next base: position 186,803 of record CAXXRA010000002.1, read on the forward strand.
CCGCCATGATCGATCGCCGCGCCGATCAGGCCCGGCTCGCGATGATGCAATCCGTTCATCGCGTTGAACAGATGCGTCACGCAGCTTGCGCCGGCCCGGGCCGCATCCATGGCGGTCGCCAGGTCGGCGGTGGTGTGCCCGAGGCTGACCGTAACGCCGGCCTGGCGCAACGCAGCGATATCCTCGAGCGAGGCGTTTTCGGGTGCCAGCGTCACCATCAGGCTGGGCAGATTTGCCGCCGCGGCGGTCAACTGGTCGCGATCATCGGCCGTCATCGGTCGGATGAACCGGGCGGCGTGTGCGCCCTTCTTGGCGACACTGAGATGTGGGCCCTCGAGGTGGAGGCCGGCGAACCCGGGCACCTGCGCGGCCGCGGCCGCCTGTGCCGCCTCGATCGCCGCCGCGGTGGTCGCGCGATCGGCGGTCACCAGCGTGACCAGCAACGCCGTGGTGCCGAACTTCAAGTGGGCCTGGCAGATCGTGTGTATGGTCTCGACGCCGGGTGCATCGTTGAACAGGACACCGCCGCCGCCATTGACCTGCAGATCGACAAAACCGGGCGCCAGCAGACCGGCGCCAAGATCGCGGACGCTCACCTCGTCCGGCATGTCGGAGCGCGGCAACAGGGCCTCGACCCGCCCCTCGCTCACCAGCAGCGCGTGGTCGCGGTGGGTCACCTCGCCGTCGAGGATTTCCGCGGCGAGGTAGGCCATGGGAGACCCGCTCATACCGTTTCGGTGACCTTGCTGAGATGGGGCGGCGCGTCGGGATGCAGCCCGCGCGACCGGGCAAGGTTTTCGACAAAACCATAGAACGAGACGATCTGGGCGAGCGGATCGGTGAGCGGGTGGCCGGTCGGCGTGAACGGCAGACGCCGGGCGCGGCGAGCCTTGTCGGAGGTCACGAAAACCCGGGCATGGCGCCCGGCCAGTTCGTCGGCGACCGTCACCACCGAGTTTTCAGCGGCGTCGCGAGCCGCCAAGACCAGTACTGGGTAGCCGGCATCGACAAGCGAGACCGGTCCGTGCTGAACCTCGGCCGAAGAGTGGGATTCGGCGTGGATTTGGCAGGTCTCCTTGAACTTCAACGCCGCTTCCTGAGATATCGAAACGCTCGTCCACGGCCGAGGACATAGAGCGAGTCACGTTCCAAGAGGGCCTCGCCAAGATCGGACCAGTCATTACCGATTGCGGCCGACAGGGTCTCGGGCAGGGCTTTGAGCGCTGCATCGAGTTGCCGGTCGCGGCTCCAGCGGGCCAGCAGGGCGAGACAGACCATCATCGATGTGACCACCGTCTTGGTCGCCGCGACACTTCTCTCCGGCCCCGCGCAGATGTCGATGGCGTAGGCGCTCGCCTCGGCCAGCCGAGACGCCCGGTTGTTGGTGATGGCGATGGTCAGCGCGCCCCTTGCACGCGCCGCCATCGCCGTACTGACGATGTCCGGGCTCGCGCCCGATTGCGAAACCGATATGACGGCGCCTCCCGCGAGCCGCAGCGGGCGCTTGTAGATCGATGCGATCGACGGCGCCAGCGACGCCACCGGCACCCCCAGCACGAGTTCGCAGGCGTATTTCAGGAAGGTGGCGACGTGATCGGATGAACCGCGGGCAACGGTGGCAAGGAAGGCCGGCTCCTCGGCACGCAGGGCGTCGGCGGCGCGGTCGACCGCATCCATACCGGTGGCAAGAAGGCGTTCGGCGGCGGCCGGGATCTCGTCAATCTCCGCGCGCATATCGGTGGGGGTGTCGGCCATCAGCCCGTCGACCGGGCGATGGTCAGTTCGGCGACGAAATCATAGGCGTCACCGCGATAGATCGAACGCGTGAATTCCACCGCCTTGCCCGTTTCAAGATATGACACGCGCTCGATGATCAAACCCGCCGCACCCGGCGCCATGCCGAGCAGCGCAGCATCTTCGTCAGCCACATTGGCGGCCGAGATGCGCTGGATCGCCCGCACCGGACGATTGTTGTCCTCATCCAACACCGCGTAGAGCGAGTCGATCACCTTCTCGGGATCGGGCAGCAGGCTCGTTGAAAGGGCCGCCCGCTCGATCGCCAACGGCCGCTGGTCGGCGCTGCGCAAACGGGCGATCCGGGCGACCATTTCGCCCCGCGACAGGCCGAGCGTGAACATTTCCTGCGGCGATGGCGTGAAAACGCCCCGCTCCAGCCAATCGGAACTTACCGTCATGCCGCGCCTGGTCATGTCCTCGGTAAAAGAGGTCAGCAGCGACAGCGATTGCTCGACGCGTCGCACTTGCGGCGCGACGAACGAGCCCGAGCCACGTTTCTGGATGATCATGCCGTCACGGACCAGTTCGGCCACCGCCTTGCGCACGGTGACGCGCGACAGTTTGGTGATCGCCGCGATTTCCCTTTCCGACGGGAGGGGATCGTTATCCTTGAGCCGACCCTGGTTGACGGCCGATCGGATGCGCTGCCGCAATTGCAGATATCTTGGTCCCCCGGCCGCGCTGAGCCAGGTGTCCGGAACCAGCAGTTCAGCAATATCCGTCATGTCAGATCGCCGTGGTCTGTCGCCTGCCGTTCGTCGATACGGAATGATACCTATATAATACCAATTCCAAATAGCTGAAAGGGCTGAATTGCAGACAAGACCCACAATTGTCTAAAATCAGGATGTCGACGGCAGGTTGGCTGCCGCGACTGGTTTCAGTTTGGCATCATTCGGGAGCGCGAGATCATGTCGTCACCGCCGCCAAGGACCGAGCGCGTCTCTCAACGCGTGAAAGGCCTGCAGAGCCAGGACGGAGCGGCCATCTTGGCGGTCATGCAGGAGGCTCAGCGGGAGGCGATGGAGGTGGTGCGCGACGCCCACGCCGCGATCATCGAGGCCGCCGCTGCGGTGGCGGCCAGCCTAGGCAGCGGACACAGAATCGCTTTCGCCGGCGCCGGCAGCGCCGGGCTTGTGGCCCTCGCCGACGGCGTGGAATTGAGCGGCACGTTCGGACTGCCGGCCGATGCCGTGACCGTCCTGTTCGCCGGGGGTATGGACAGCCTGAACCACCTGTCCGGCGCCGCCGAAGACGATACAAAAGCCGGTGCGCGCGAGGTTGATCGCGCTGGTCTGGGCGCGGGCGACAGCGTGATCTGCGTTTCGGCCAGCGGGACCACCCCCTATTGCCTGAGCATCGCCGATGGTGCCGCGTCGGCCGGCGCAACCGTGATCGGCATCGCCTGCAACCCGGCCACGGCTCTGCTCGAACGGGCCGATATCCCGATCCTGCTGGCAACGCCGGAGGAGATCGTCTCGGGCTCGACCCGGCTCGGCGCGGCAACCGCGCAAAAGGTGGCGCTCAACATGCTCTCGACCCTGGTCGGCATGCGCCTCGGCCACGTTCACGACGGCCATATGGTCAATGTGGTGGTCGACAACGCCAAGCTTGAGAAGCGGGCGATCCGCGCGGTCGCCGCAATTGGCTCCTGTTCGCCGGAGATGGCCGAACGCCTGTTGATTGAAACCGCGTGGCGGATCAAACCGGCCACCTTGCTGGCCCGGGGCGTAAGCGACGCGGCACAGGCTGCCGCCTTGCTCGAGGCGAGCGATGGGCACCTCGATGTCGCCCTCGGCATGCTGCGAGGCGGTTAGCAAAACTGAAATGAAATCGGGCTGAACGCTCGTGGCAAACCGTTGCGTGCTGCTGCAGCCCGCGCGGTTGACCATTAAGATCCCCGGAACAACCGACTGGCGCACCCCAGGAAGAGAAGCCGCCGTATCGTCGGCTCATCGGCGCCATCATGTGTCGGATCTGCCAGAAATCATTGGCATGCCAACGGCTACCGGATTTCAATCTCCTGAACGTCGCGGTACTGTACAACCTGACGTTCGAGCGGCCGATGTGTGAGGATCAGCCTCCGCTGCCGCCATGAAGGGTGCGATCGGCTTGGGCGCCACCGAGATCATCGGGACTCAGCAAGCGGGAGACTACAGACTTGAGCCCGCTGAACACGCGAAGCTTTACGCTGACGCCGCGCCGGATTTGGCCGCTCTTCTTGGGACGGCGCGTGTCACGGTAATTGCCGAGGAATACCAACAACGAGATGCCGAAGCCGACGGCGGACAGAAGTCGTTCAAGCGGACCATGAGTACCGCGAACATCGCCGTCTTCGTCGCGGCGACGTCAAGCGCGTGCATGATGGCGGCGGAGATTGTCCTCGGTGGGACTGACAGGGACGGCGTGGCCATTGCCGCGTGGACGGGGAACCTGGTGTTTCCGCTCGGCCTGATTGCGGCAATCTCAGCCGCCGCGGCAACTGCCGCTCTTTAACTTTGTGCGGAGCGGCAGGCTCTTCGAGAACTGGATGACAAAGCGCGCCGCTGCAGAAAACGCTCGCCTTTCGTATTTTGTCAAACGGCTTTCAATATTGACCCCCGATCGGCGTGCAAAATTGACCCCCCTGAGCGGCACGGCGGAGGTTGTCCCGGTAGTCAATAGGGGGGGTACCTGTTGACCCACCGGGGCAACCGGGCCGCAGGCACGGCCGGCGGCGGCTCAGGAGCGGTTCTTGAAGCGCCAGCTCTCGTTGCCGGTCTCGATGATCTCGCAATGATGGGTGAGACGGTCGAGCAGGGCTGTGGTCATCTTGGGGTCGCCGAAGACGGATGGCCATTCGCCGAAGGCGAGGTTGGTGGTGATGACGATAGAGGTGCGCTCGTAGAGCCGGCTCATGAGGTGGAAGAGCAGCTGCCCGCCGGCCTGGGCGAAGGGCAGGTAGCCGAGTTCGTCGAGGATGACGAAGTCGCGGCGTACAAGCTGATCTGCGGTGCGGCCCTGGCGTCCGGCGCGGAGCTCGGCCTCGAGGTGGTTGACCAGGTCGACGACGTTGTAGCAGCGGCCCCGGGCGCCCTTGCGGATGCAGGAGCGCGCGATGGCGACGGCGAGATGGGTCTTGCCGGTGCCGGTGCCGCCGACCAGCACGATGTTGCGCTTGCCCTCCAGGAAGCCGCCGCCGGCGAGCTCCTGGATCAGGGGCTCGTTGACTGGCGAGGCGGCGAAGTCGAAGTCGGCCAGCTCCTTGGCCGTTGGCAACCTGGCGGACGCCATCTGGTACTTGATCGAGCGCGCCGTCTTGTCGGCGATCTCGACCTGCAGCAGCGTACCGATGATCTGCTGCACCGGATGACGACGCTTGAGCCCGTCGGCAAGGATGTCGTCGTAGGCGGCGCGCATGCCCGCGAGCTTCAACGCCGTCATCATCGCCAGCACCTCATGACGCTCCATGACCGGCCTCCCTCAGGCGATCGTAGCGCTGACAGTCGGCCACCGGCCGGTGGCGAAGCTGCAGGCCCTCGGGCGTCGGGATGGTCGCCGGCGGTGCCGGCTGGCACTGCCGGGCGAGGATGTTGAGCACGACGTCGGCGCTGCAGGCGCCGCAGTCGAGCGCCTCGGCACAGGCCGCCTCGACCGCCTCCAGCCCGTCCTCCTGAACCGCCGCGAGGATCCTCACGAACTGCCTGTCACCGTCGTCGCAACCCGTCAGCCGGGCCCGTATGCGGCCGAGCGCGCCGGGCAGTTGCCAGCCCTTGAAGGGCGCGCCATTGCGCAGCGCGCCGGGCTTCCTCGTCAGGATCGGCACGTAGTGCCACGGATCGTAGGCGACCTGGCCGCGCCCGAAGCTGCGGGGATGCTCGGCGACGGTCTCGCCGTCCTGGCGGATGACGATCCGATCGGCGTAGGCCCGCACGTCGACCGGCCGCCCGACGGCACGGGCGGCGACGCTGTAGTGGTTGTTGTCGAAGCGCACCAGACAGGTCTTGGACACCGCCACCTCGGTGGCGTGGAAGCCGTCGAAGGGGCCGCGATAGGCCATCAAGAAGGGCCGCTCCTCCTCGAACACCTGCCACACCGTCTTGCTCTCGATCGTCGGATGCGGCCGCTTCTTGGCGTCCTCGATACACCGATCCATCAGCCACTCGTTGATCTCGACGTAGGAGCGGCCCCGCGGGATGGGCACGAACAGGCGGCCGCGGACGTCACCCACCTGCCTCTCGACCTGCCCCTTCTCCCAGCCCGCACCCGGAGTGCACGCCACCGGCTCCACCAGATGGTGGGAGCACAGCTCCAGAAAGCGCCGATTGTAGGCGCGCTCCTTGCCGACGAAGACCATGCTCACCGCCGTCTTCATGTTGTCGTAGATGCCCCGCCGGCAGACCCCGCCGAAGAAGTGGAAGGCCCGTTCGTGCGCCTCGAACACCATCTCCTGGCTCTCGCGCGGGAAGATTCTGAACCAGCTGCATGCGGCTGTAGCAGAGCCGCATGTGCGCCGCCTTCACCTTGGTCGTCACACCCGACAGGCGCGCGTACTCGTGGCTCCAGTCGAACTGGTAGGCCTCGCCGGGATCGAAGCTCAGCGGCACAAAACCCTGCGACGGCGACAACAGCCGCCACCGCCGACGCCAGGTCCTGGCGTAGCGGCGCACTGCGTCGTAGCCGCCGCCATAGCCCAGAGCCGCAAGGTCTTCATGAATCCGCAGCAGAGACAGCCGATCCCGGCGCGGCCTCTTCTCGTTGGCCTCCAGCTGGCGCTCGAGCTCATCCACCCACGGCCCAAGCTTCGGCATCGGCTGGATCTTGCGCTCGTAGCTGTACGAGGTCTCATCGCCCCGCACCACCTTGCGCACCGTGTTCTTCGAAACCCTCAAATCCCGGGCGATCTTCTTGATCGGAACGCCCCTCACCAGATGATCCCGACGTATCCGTGCGATCGTCTCCACAACCAGCATCTCCCCCACCTCGTCTGTCCAAACAACGAGGTGTGTTAAAAATCACAAAACCAGGGGGGTCAATTTTGGACGCCGATTACCCCACCAAGGGGGTCAATATTCCACGCCGATCAACACGTATTTCGTGGCCCTGGCGGAATCACCGGCATCAACACCGGAGTTGGAGCTCCTTAAGCTCGAGTACTTCCGCCGATACCAATACGAAATTCAGGAGGAGTATTATCTGACGCGCGGCGCGGCCCACCGAGCCTCAGCACAAAGGACGATGTTCGTCGGTGGAGCGGGCATATTCATCGCGGCGCTCACCGGAGGCTTCGCGAGTCTGGCAGAAGGGATGGCTACTGCGCTCGCTGCAATCGCGGTCATTGGGGCCGCGATATCCGCTTACGCGGCGTCGCGCGAGGCGATGACCCAGGACCGAAGAAATGCCGAACGCTATGATCGTACGCTGACGGCATTGCGAGGCTTGTACGGCCGCTTGGACCGTGTTCGCCAGGCCGTGGCGAATGGAAACCGCGAAGCGCTGGTCGAGTTCGTCGGCGCGGTGAACGAGCAGATTTCGCTGGAGCACCGCCAATGGCTGGAAAGCAGCGAGGCTACCAAAGAAGGGATTGCCAAGCTCGATGCTGCGTTGGCTCGGGCCCAGCCAGCGAAGGCGGACGGCACATCGCCAAACGTGTGAAATGCGACCAGCACCTATTGATGCACTCCTCCTATCTGATTGATCTGCCTTGCGAATTCTTGCCCCGAGTTTTCGTCGAAATCCGATCACTGAGGTTGATCTGGCGACGCCTGTTTCTTGAACCGGTCGCACCAGGGCGGATCCTCCGGCTCCAGGAAAAAGTCGCTGCGCTCCTTCGCGGTCAGACAACGGGGGAGGAACGAGACGGCCCGTTCAATCAGACCCTTGAGATCGGTCGCCCACACCCGGACCGTGCCATCAAGACTCGCCGAGACGATGCGGGCACCGTCCGGGCTGAAGGCGGCGGAAGTGGCCCAATCCTTATGGCCTTTCAGCACCAGCGGCTCGCCGCTGCCGTCGGCTGCCCAGACCCGCACCGCGCCGTTAAAATCCGCCGAGGCGATGTGGGCGCCGTCAGGGCTGAAGGCAGAGGAATTGAGCCCAACCTCATGGCCTTTCAGCACCAGCGGCTCGCCACTGCCATCGGCCCCCAGACTCGCACCGTGCCGTCACCACTCGCCGAGACGATGCGGGCGCCGTCCGGGCTGAAGGCAGCGGAGTTGACCCTACTCTCATGGCCTTTCAGCACCAGCGGCTCGCCGCTGGTCTTGGCCGCCCAGACCCGCACCGTGTCGTCCCCGCCCGCCGAGACGATACGGGCGCCGTCCGGGCTGAAGGCGGCGGAGGCCACCCATTCCTCATGGCC
>CAXXRA010000003.1:0-134262 GCA_963663975.2 uncultured Bauldia sp.
TCGGCGGTGCCGCCGCCAACCCTTCCCCAATCGTAGGCCATGTAAGGTGTTATCTCACCGATTGCTGCCTTCAGGACCGGATCGCCCCAGAAATCAGCCTGCACCAGGGACCAACCGATCTCATTGCGCAGATAGAACCCCCGGTCGCCGGACAGGGTCTCATCGCGAAAACCGCGCACCGAATACGACCCGCCAAGGCCAAAGCGCTCCGTCCCGTACAGCGTATCCGGGCTGTACATGGCACCTGCCTCCGCGGTCCAGACGAACGCTTGGCTCCAGACATCGAATGGTCGCCGGTAGCTGCCATTGAGAGTCCATTTGCGGAATTGCGCCTTCGGCGCCTCGCCGTCCTGATCCGGATCATCCTCGAGCGCCCCGAACCAGGTCAGGCCCCGCTCATGGCCAAACGTAAGCAACCAAATTCCACCCCATTGCCGGCGGCTGTGCGACAGGTCAAGACTGCCGACACTCAGCCGTCGAGAGCTGACTTCGACCAGCACATCCTCAACGTAATTCCGACCCTCCTTGGTCGTGAGACCAACATCCAGACGGGTCTTGCTGGTCTGACCGCGGTGAATAACGCGGGATAGGCCAACCACATGGGAACGGCTGACCCCGCTAATGAAAAAATCCTGGACATCCGCCAGGACAAGCGAGCCGTAATCATGATAACTGCCCGAATAACTCAGCGTCCAATAGCCCAAGGGAAGCGAAAAGGAGATCGCCCCCGATTGACTGCGCTGTTCGTCGGCATAGTTGATCGCACTCCGATTGTAGGACACGCGCCAGCTGTCGTTGAAACCCAGTACGTTGTCCGCACCGAATGACGCCAGGTTCTGCTGCAAGCCCGTGGACCGGCTGCCGCTGTTGTCACGGCCGAGCTCGAAGCGGAAGCGGTCACCGATCTGATTGGTCACGGCAATGCGGGAAGCGCCGGGTTCGGTGCCGGGAACGATTTCCATGGCGGCATTGTTTGATGCCAGCCGGTTCATCTGGTCCAGGCCTTGTTCAATGCCACGCAGATTGAGCAAATCGCCTGCCTCGATCGGGAATGCAAAATACAGCTCATTCCCATCGCGGCCATCGCCGTCCTCCAGGGACAGAGCCTCGACCATCCCTTCAAGCACAGTAAGAACAAGACCCCCGTCTTGCAGGTCCTGGGCAGGCAGAAAGGCGCGCGACGTGACGTATCCGCGCACATGATAGGATCGGTTTATGGCGTTCAGGAGCGCCTGGATATCGGCGATGGTCAGGCATCGATCTCGATACGGAGCCGTGATATCCTCGACCGCTTCCTTGCCGAAAACGGTTACGCCCTCGAGCCGTATCGCCGTCACATCGGCGCATTGCTCCCCCTCAGGCAGGAGCGGCGCTTTCCGGTTCCGGCTCCGGTTCCGGGGGCGTGAGTTCCCAGCGCCTGCGCTCCAGTTCCTCGGCACGGCGCGTTTCCTGCTCCTGGCGCTGCAGCTGCTCCTGAAGTGTCAAACGGCTTTCAATATTGACCCCCGATCGGCGTGCAAAATTGACCCCCCTGAGCGGCACGGCGGAGGTTGTCCCGGTAGTCAATAGGGGGGGGTACCTGTTGACCCACCGGGGCAACCGGGCCGCAGGCACGGCCGGCGGCGGCTCAGGAGCGGTTCTTGAAGCGCCAGCTCTCGTTGCCGGTCTCGATGATCTCGCAATGATGGGTGAGACGGTCGAGCAGGGCTGTGGTCATCTTGGGGTCGCCGAAGACGGATGGCCATTCGCCGAAGGCGAGGTTGGTGGTGATGACGATAGAGGTGCGCTCGTAGAGCCGGCTCATGAGGTGGAAGAGCAGCTGCCCGCCGGCCTGGGCGAAGGGCAGGTAGCCGAGTTCGTCGAGGATGACGAAGTCGCGGCGTACAAGCTGATCTGCGGTGCGGCCCTGGCGTCCGGCGCGGAGCTCGGCCTCGAGGTGGTTGACCAGGTCGACGACGTTGTAGCAGCGGCCCCGGGCGCCCTTGCGGATGCAGGAGCGCGCGATGGCGACGGCGAGATGGGTCTTGCCGGTGCCGGTGCCGCCGACCAGCACGATGTTGCGCTTGCCCTCCAGGAAGCCGCCGCCGGCGAGCTCCTGGATCAGGGGCTCGTTGACTGGCGAGGCGGCGAAGTCGAAGTCGGCCAGCTCCTTGGCCGTTGGCAACCTGGCGGACGCCATCTGGTACTTGATCGAGCGCGCCGTCTTGTCGGCGATCTCGACCTGCAGCAGCGTACCGATGATCTGCTGCACCGGATGACGACGCTTGAGCCCGTCGGCAAGGATGTCATCGTAGGCGGCGCGCATGCCCGCGAGCTTCAACGCCGTCATCATCGCCAGCACCTCATGACGCTCCATGACCGGCCTCCCTCAGGCGATCGTAGCGCTGACAGTCGGCCACCGGCCGGTGGCGAAGCTGCAGGCCCTCGGGCGTCGGGATGGTCGCCGGCGGTGCCGGCTGGCACTGCCGGGCGAGGATGTTGAGCACGACGTCGGCGCTGCAGGCGCCGCAGTCGAGCGCCTCGGCACAGGCCGCCTCGACCGCCTCCAGCCCGTCCTCCTGAACCGCCGCGAGGATCCTCACGAACTGCCTGTCACCGTCGTCGCAACCCGTCAGCCGGGCCCGTATGCGGCCGAGCGCGCCGGGCAGTTGCCAGCCCTTGAAGGGCGCGCCATTGCGCAGCGCGCCGGGCTTCCTCGTCAGGATCGGCACGTAGTGCCACGGATCGTAGGCGACCTGGCCGCGCCCGAAGCTGCGGGGATGCTCGGCGACGGTCTCGCCGTCCTGGCGGATGACGATCCGATCGGCGTAGGCCCGCACGTCGACCGGCCGCCCGACGGCACGGGCGGCGACGCTGTAGTGGTTGTTGTCGAAGCGCACCAGACAGGTCTTGGACACCGCCACCTCGGTGGCGTGGAAGCCGTCGAAGGGGCCGCGATAGGCCATCAAGAAGGGCCGCTCCTCCTCGAACACCTGCCACACCGTCTTGCTCTCGATCGTCGGATGCGGCCGCTTCTTGGCGTCCTCGATACACCGATCCATCAGCCACTCGTTGATCTCGACGTAGGAGCGGCCCCGCGGGATGGGCACGAACAGGCGGCCGCGGACGTCACCCACCTGCCTCTCGACCTGCCCCTTCTCCCAGCCCGCACCCGGAGTGCACGCCACCGGCTCCACCAGATGGTGGGAGCACAGCTCCAGAAAGCGCCGATTGTAGGCGCGCTCCTTGCCGACGAAGACCATGCTCACCGCCGTCTTCATGTTGTCGTAGATGCCCCGCCGGCAGACCCCGCCGAAGAAGTGGAAGGCCCGTTCGTGCGCCTCGAACACCATCTCCTGGCTCTCGCGCGGGAAGATTCTGAACCAGCTGCATGCGGCTGTAGCAGAGCCGCATGTGCGCCGCCTTCACCTTGGTCGTCACACCCGACAGGCGCGCGTACTCGTGGCTCCAGTCGAACTGGTAGGCCTCGCCGGGATCGAAGCTCAGCGGCACAAAACCCTGCGACGGCGACAACAGCCGCCACCGCCGACGCCAGGTCCTGGCGTAGCGGCGCACTGCGTCGTAGCCGCCGCCATAGCCCAGAGCCGCAAGGTCTTCATGAATCCGCAGCAGAGACAGCCGATCCCGGCGCGGCCTCTTCTCGTTGGCCTCCAGCTGGCGCTCGAGCTCATCCACCCACGGCCCAAGCTTCGGCATCGGCTGGATCTTGCGCTCGTAGCTGTACGAGGTCTCATCGCCCCGCACCACCTTGCGCACCGTGTTCTTCGAAACCCTCAAATCCCGGGCGATCTTCTTGATCGGAACGCCCCTCACCAGATGATCCCGACGTATCCGTGCGATCGTCTCCACAACCAGCATCTCCCCCACCTCGTCTGTCCAAACAACGAGGTGTGTTAAAAATCACAAAACCAGGGGGGTCAATTTTGGACGCCGATTACCCCACCAAGGGGGTCAATATTCCACGCCGATCAACAGCCGGGCAAAGGCTGCAGCCAGAGGTGTATCTGTCTGTGTCACAAGTCAGAGGCTTCAATTGGCGCGTTGCGGCTCCATTCGGCTAGCCCTACGCGGCACGATCTTGATCGCCCTTCATGAGGTCGTCCAAGAATTCGGATACAGGATCGACACCGGTAACCAACAGAAAATCCCGGGCGCGGGTGCAGGCGACGTAGAGCAAGTGGCGCTCGGTGTCATAGAGTTTTGCCGGCGGCCGAGGCTCTAGGTGTGAATTTTCAGGACGTTGTCCATTCGGTCCTGTCGAGAGAAGCTGATGTCAGCCAACGTCAGTGATTCTCCGGAGGACCGAATGGACGTTCACCAGAATGCCCATCTTACGCCGAAAGGTCGAGAGGCCATGGTTCGCGCCGTCATGGATGAGGCCATGACGAAGGCTCAGGCCGCACGCCGTTTCAAGACAACGGCCAAGACCGTCGCCAAGTGGTTGGGCCGGTTTCGCGCGGAGGGCATTGCCGGGCTTGCCGACCGGTCCTCCAGGCCCCATTCCTCGCCAAGCCAAACGCCTTGGGCCACCGGCGAAGCGGTCGAGGTCTTGTGCCGGGCTCGTTGCACGCAGGACCACATCGCCCAGGAACTCGGCCTCAGCCGGGCGACCGTCAGCCGTATTCTCAAGCGGCGTGGCCTCAGCCTGTTGTCCGCCCTCGAGCCCAACCAGCCACGCCCGCGCTATGAGCGCGAAACGCCAGGCGAAATCATCCATATGGACATCAAGAAGCTCGGTCGCTTCAATCGTGTCGGCCATCGCATCACCGGCGATCGCAGGCGCCAGAGCAACCAGCGCCATAACGGCACCGCGCCCGGTTGGGAGTATGTCCACGTCGCCATCGACGACCATTCCCGCATCGGCTTTGCCGACATCTTCCCGAACGAGAAAAAGGAAAGCGCCGTGGCCTTCCTCGAAGCCGCCGTAACCTACTTTGCCACCCTCGGCGTTACCATCACCCGCGTCATGACCGACAATGGATCATGCTACAGATCCAAGGCCTTCCGCGATGCCTGCCGAAGGCTCACCATCAAGCATATCCGCACCAAACCCTACACGCCTCAGACCAACGGCAAGGCCGAACGCTTCATCCAGACAATGTTGCGAGAATGGGCCTACGCAACCGAATTCCACAACTCAGACCAGCGAAAAGCAGATCTGCCGAAATGGCAGCACCGCTACAACTGGCATCGACCCCATGCCAGCCTCAATCGACAAACACCAATCAGCCGACTCGGCCTGAACCCGGGACAACCTGTTGAAGCTTCACATCTAGGCCTCTGGCTCCAACTGCCTCAGGCTTGAGGGGACTTTGTCGTCGGTCAATGCGCGTGCGGCTCATCCCGCATGGTCCCTGACCCACCGCCCAAGAACCTTGGCGATTAGCCATGGGCGACCATTTGTTCGTGGCTGAGGCACGGGGCCGGTGGTTGGAAGGCCTTGGGTCCTTCGTCGATGCCCTAGAACCGAGCGGCCACGCGGTGTTCCGGCATTTGTGGCTGTCTGGATACGACCCGCAATAGCGGAGTTTCGACGTCCCCTAAAGGGGCTACGTCTCCGATCGGCTGTCTAGACAAGGCCGCAATACCGAGTTTCCAGAGGCCCTAAAAGGGGCTCTTAGGTCCTGTTGACAGTTATCGGAGCCAGATGATGGCACCGACAAGAAACAGCATGGCCATGTAGGCCGTTGCGGTTTTTTCATAGCGCGTGGCGATGCGCCGGAAGTGTTTGATTTTGTTTATGTAACATTCGACGAGATGTCTTTCTTTGTAGAGTTCGGCATCGTAGGGGATGGCTTGCGCCCGTGACGGGTTGGATGGGATCACCGCCACTATTCCGGCATCGTTGAGACGGGCGCGGAGATGATCGGCATCATAGGCCGTGTCGGCGATGAGGTTTGCGCCGGCCACGTCGGCGATCAACTCTTCAGCCTGGGTGACATCGCCAACCTGACCGCCGGTGAGGATGAACCGTAATGGATTGCCGAGCCCATCGACAGCGATGTGAACCTTGCTCGTCAAGCCGCCGCGCGAACGTCCGATGGCCTGATTTTGAGTCCCCCTTTTGCGCCCGACGCATGTTGATGTGCCCGCACAATGGTTGAATCGATGATCAGGTATTCGAAGTCCGGATCGTCCACCAAGGCCTTGAAAAGACTCTCCCATGCCCCTTGTTTGGCCCACCGGGAAAAGCGCACGTACACGCTGTTCCAATTGCCGAACGCGTCCGGCAGGTCGCGCCATGGCGAACTCGTGCGTGCAATCCACAATACCGCATCCACGAACAGACGATTGTCCCGTCCCGTGGATCCGCAATCCGACGCCTTGCCGGGTACCAAATCCGATATCCGTTCCCATTGAACGTCCGTCAATTCCCTGCGAAGCATGACCGGTTCCTCCTCCACACCCAGGTCTTGCTTGAATCACAACCGCCATTAATAAACCGTTAACTGTCAACAGCACCTAGAGCATCTCAACGTCTTGGAGCGAGCGGTCTACCTCTGGCGGGCTGATCTCGCGGAGTTCGCGTAGGCCCTAAAAAGCCGTTCGCGACGTGGAGTTAGTTGATGCCCTAAAAGACTGCCAAGGATCGAGATTGGATCAAAGAGCCCGTGGGCGTGGCCGTCAGGGAGTACGGTCACCTGGCACATCAGCTTCGATCATTTGGGAGGAACCGGCGTCCCGCGCCCGCAGGGGTCGTGTACAGGGATGGCGATGAGCCGCGGCAAGAGCTGGTGATCGAAGAGACGGCAGTGGCAGCTTAGGGAAAGCACCCTTGTCTTACGTTTACCGCGGTCGAATGCCTTTCGAATAATTGTAGCATTGCCTGGTTCGCCGCATGACCCCAGGATATTGCCTGTCCAAGACGAGCCTGTTGGAGAGGGGGCAGGGGGTCGAGAGCGAGAGGAAGTCCATTCGGAACCTGGCTTACTCAGGATTCGTCGTAATTTTGGGGCTGGACAACGAAGCAGGGTTCAGTCGCCGTGAATCGCCATGAACCTCAGCACCGGCAAAGGTGAATAACAGCGTCCGAATTCAGTCATTTTTCCTTATTTGTCGATAATCCCAAATAAGGTGGTGTCGACAAATTCACAATTAATCCATAACTTTCAATCGGTTAATTGGTGCCGGCAAACGGATTCGAACCGCTGACCCCCTGATTACAAATCAGGTGCTCTACCAGCTGAGCTATACCGGCACCGTTGCGCCGGGGTAGCAGCCGTTCCGCGGCGCGACAAGTCCGACACGAGCAACGGGGAAAGGCCCGCCGGGGACGAAGTTGTTGGGCCGGCTCAATGCTGCGGCGTTGAACGTTCTCTCTATTCTATGAGTCATCCGACGGGGTGGCGGCAGCGACACCCCATGAGCCGGCAACACCGGTCAAGCGAATCGTCGGTGAAAACCGTGTGCGGCAGCACCGCCGTCCGCGACCGCCGGCCTCAGGGGCGGTCCAGATATTGGCGGGCGAGATAGAGCGCCACCGCGGCCGCGTTGGAAACGTTGAGGCTGGCCCTCGGGCCGGGCGCCGACAGGCGCGCCAGGGCGTCGCATTTCTGTCGGGTCAGCTGGCGCAGGCCCTTGCCCTCGGCCCCCAGCACCAGCGCCAGCCGATCGCCTGACAACGTAGCCTCGAAGGCAGCCGGGGCCTCGCCGTCGAGGCCGATCCGGGTCCATCCCATGCGCCCCGCTTCGTCCAGCGCCCGGGCGAGGTTGGTGACGGCGATCACCGGGATGGCGTCGAGCGCCCCCGACGCTGCCTTGGCCAGCACCCCGGTTTCGGCCGGCGCGTGGCGTCTTGTGGTGACCACGGCGTCGGCAGCAAACGCCAGCGCCGACCTCAGGATTGCGCCGACATTGTGCGGATCGGTGACCTGATCGAGGAAGATCACCAGCCTGGCGGTGGAGAGTTCGTTGAGCGTCAGCGACGGCAGCGGCGCGACCTCGACCGCGAGCCCCTGATGGACCGCGCCTGCGCCGACGATGCGGTCAATGTCGCGCGGCGACATCTCCTCCGGCGCGACCGGCAGGTCCGCCCCGGGCCGACCCAGCCGTGCCAGCCCGTTGCGGGTGGCGACCAGCCGACGGATCTGGCGGCGCGGATTGGCGAGCGCGGCCTGAACCGTGTGAAGGCCATAGAGCCAGAGCCATTCGGGCAGTTGGTCGGCGGCGCGATCCGGCCGACCGGTGCGGCGCCCGGAACCTGTGCCTCGCCGGTCGCCGGTCTTGGCCCTTGCCATCATCATCGAACCTCCCGCCGGTTCCTCCGCGCCGCGCTTATAGGCATCCGGCAAGGCACGGACAATCACGGCAACGGGACAATGGCGGCGGCTGCCGATGGGACCGCCGCGCAAGCGTTGACAGAAAACAGCGCTCTCGCCATAAGGACCGCCCACGGGAAACGGCCCCGGTCGGGCATTCTCGTACCAGTGCAACGTGAATTCCGGCGAGAGTGGCCGAACCGATGGGGGAGTGTCCCGAGTGGCAAAGGGGGCGGACTGTAAATCCGCTGGCGTACGCCTTCGTAGGTTCGAGTCCTACCTCCCCCACCACCACCCCCGGGCGGGTGTAGCTCAATGGTAGAGCAACAGCCTTCCAAGCTGATGACGAGGGTTCGATTCCCTTCACCCGCTCCAATGCCTGGCCGAAATGGGGTGTTTGAAATCGGCCTGGGGTAACGGGAAACCGGAATTTCAGGCCGGGTACGTTAGGACTTTGGCATCGTCCGGTGACGTCTCGGGAACCGCGAGCCTCGCACGTAACGCCCGATCCCAACCGAGATCGCCTCCGACGGCCATGAGCTGCACGATGCATGGCTTGCGTTCATGCCACCGCCAGCGCGGCCTCGAATTCGGCTGGCAACAACCACCACATCGCGGCTTTCGGCTGATCGGCCCATATGGGCCAGAAACAAGGTTCGATCTAGAGTTGCCAAAAAGCTCGGCCGGCCGCGTGGCATTGGTTTCAGCTCCTGCCTCTGGTGGCTATCGCGACTTCCTCCGATTTAATTCGCGATTCTGCATGCGAATGCAGGCGCCGCTCCGCATCTGTATCGGAAGCCGCCACGCGGGTAGGATGTCCCACTCGGCAAACGTAGGGGAAGAGCACCATGCGTTGGATTGCGATTGCGGTGATCGCGGCGGCAACAACGCTGACGTCGGTTCCGGCTAAGGCGGATTGCGTCGGCGATTGGGAACACAAGACGATCGACGCCAGCGGTCGGGTCCGGGACGTCGACACCTACTCATGGGGATGGTCGATCGAAGTCTTGCTCGAGACCAATGATGGTTGCGAAATCGAAGACATATTTGCGCCGGGCAACCTCCCGAGCCAATGTCGCGTTGGCGGCAGATTCGAGGTTGCCGGTCACTTCCACTACGACGACGATAGCGAATATCACTTCTATCTGTTGATGGACGACATTCTCGCCATCCACGCCGACAGCATCGCCTGCCGGTGAGGCCGTTCGGGGTCTCCAACCGTCACCAAAGAAAAACCCAGGCCGCATGGGGCCGGGGCGTAGTTTCACGAAACCTTTGTTCGTCACTTGCCGTTGGTGACCCGCGTCGCGGCCTTGGTAGCCATCGCTACGACGTCGATGACGTCCCACGCAGTCGCCAAAAAGCTCGGAAAGGCGGCGAGACGATTGCCCGGAGCGTCAAAGAACTGGTATCTGTCCGCTCGGCGCGGTCCCGATGAAGGGGTATAGCTCAGTTGGTAGAGCGGCGGTCTCCAAAACCGTAGGTCGCGGGTTCAAGTCCTGCTGCCCCTGCCATTCTCGCAAGATTGTGATGTAAGATCAATGGTTTGACGGCTCCTGTTGGCGTTTTCCGAGCGTGCGGTCTGACATCGACCGGCGTGTGCGCCGTTTGGGAAGACCAGGCGCAATCGACGCGCGACAGCCGGTCCTGCCCGGGCTCTGCGGCCGTCGGCACGGCCGTGCGTGGAGTGCGTGGGACCATCGTCGAAATAACGCGTTGGCCGCCCCACAGTGGTCCCAACGGCGCAGGGTGGCACGGCAGTCGATTTTTTTGCTATAAGGTTTGCTATAAGGGTTGAGAATCTCTGGACAAAGGCTTATTTACGCCGTCCTAGCGCGTGGCGCGCCGACCGCATGGGGGTGCGCGCCGTTCAGTCGTGAGCTGGTATGGCCGAAAGAACCAATCCATTTCAATTCCTCCAACAAGTGCGGGCGGAGGCGGCGAAGATCGTCTGGCCGAGTCGCCGGGAAACCGGAATCTCGACCATCATGGTGCTGATCATGGCGTTTTTCGCTGCGATTTTCTTCCTTCTCGCCGATCAGGTGATCAGCCGCGTGGTGGCTTTTCTACTTGGCGTCGGCGGCTAGGGCGGACCGACTGAATGGAGAAGAAGTGGTACATCGTTCACGCCTACTCGAATTTCGAACGCAAGGTCGCCGACTCCATCAGGGAGAAAGCGCACTCCGTTGGCCTGGATGAATTTTTCGAGGAAATCCTGGTTCCGACGGAAAAGGTGGTCGAGGTCAGGCGCGGCCGCAAGGTCGACGCGGAACGCAAATTCTTTCCAGGCTACGTGCTGGTGAAAATGGCGATGACGGATGAGGCCTATCACCTCATCAAGAACACGCCGAAGGTGACCGGATTTCTTGGAGCCGACAACAAGCCGGTGGCGATCACGGAAACGGAGGCGAGCCGCATCCTGCAGCAGGTGCAGGAAGGCGTTGAGCGCCCCAAGCCGTCGATCAGCTTCGAAATCGGCGAACAGGTGCGGGTTGCCGATGGGCCGTTCGCCTCGTTCAACGGCCTGGTCGAGGATGTCGACGAGGAGCGGGCGCGCCTGAAGGTCGCGGTGTCGATCTTTGGCCGGGCGACACCCGTAGAGCTCGAATACGGTCAGGTTGAGAAACTCTGACCGCCGCGCTTCGCCGGGTTGTTTCCGGCGTCGGCGAGACGACCAAAGGTTGTGGAAGGCCACGGGTATGGGCCAAGTACCCGAGGCGGCCGGACCACGACATACCTTGCCGGAGGCGGATCGCCAGATCCGTCCGTCGGCGCCCGGATAAGGAAGCAATATGGCAAAGAAAGTTGCAGGCTTTCTCAAGCTGCAGGTGCCGGCCGGCGCCGCCAATCCGTCGCCGCCGATCGGGCCCGCGCTCGGTCAGCGCGGCATCAACATCATGGAATTCTGCAAGGCGTTCAACGCCCAGACCCAGGACCTGGAGCGTAGCGCGCCGATCCCGGTGGAGATCACCTATTATCAGGACAAATCCTTCACCTTCAAAATGAAGACGCCGCCGGTGAGCTTCTTCCTCAAGAAGGCGGCCAAGCTTGCCAAGGGCGCCCAGACGCCGGGGCGCGGCGTGGTCGGCAGCGTGACCCGCGGCCAGATGCGTGAGATTGCCGAGAAGAAGATGGTCGACCTCAATGCGATCGATGTCGACGGCGCGATGAGGATTATCGAAGGATCCGCCCGCTCGATGGGCCTGGAAGTGGTGGGCTGAGCGATGGCAATCGGAAAACGCGCCGCAGAGATTGCCGAGGGCTTCGACCGGGACCAGCTCTATCCGGTCGAGGAAGCCGTCTCCATGGTTAAGGAGCGGGCCAAGGCGAAGTTCGACGAAACGGTCGAGATCGCGATGAACCTGGGAGTCGATCCGCGGCACGCCGACCAGATGGTGCGCGGCGTGTGCCAGTTGCCGAACGGGTCCGGCCGCTCCGTCAGGGTGGCCGTGTTTGCCCGCGACGACAAGGCGGAGGAAGCCAAGGCGGCGGGAGCCGACGTGGTCGGCGCAGAGGAACTGGTCAAGGAAGTCCAGGGCGGGACCATCGATTTCGACCGCTGTGTGGCCACGCCGGACATGATGCCGCTGGTCGGACGGTTGGGAAAAATACTGGGCCCGCGCGGTCTGATGCCCAACCCCAAGGTCGGAACCGTGACCGCCGATATCGCGGCGGCGGTGATTGCGACCAAGGGAGGTGCGGTTGAGTTTCGCGTCGAGAAGGCCGGGATCATCCACGCCGGCGTCGGCAAGGCCAGCTTCGAGCCGGCCAAGCTGATCGAAAACATCAAGGCGTTCGCCGAGGCGGTGCAGAAGGCCCGCCCGTCCGGCGCCAAAGGAACCTTTGTTCGCAGAGTTGCCCTGTCATCGACCATGGGACCGGGAATCCGGGTCGATCCGGCAACGCTGGCAATCTAGCTTCCGCTTCCGGGGTCGACCCCGGAGGTGGTCGAGGGTGGTGCCGCTGGGAAACGGTGCCGCCCGACCCTGTCCGAGACTGCAGGCGCCGGCAACGGCTTAATCCGATTGGCCTGCAATAGACGGGAGGGAACCGGAGCTTCCGGTTCGAACCTCTTGGCCCAGGCGGCGCTGAATTCGCCGCCGAATTGGGGGACAGGCTGGTTGCATCTGCCGCCATCGGTGATGGCGGCAGATGCAACCAGCGGTTCCTCAAGTGGCCGCATAACGGAGAGTGGCAGTGGAGAGAGCGGAAAAACGCGAACTCGTCGCGACGCTGCGCCAGGTGTTCGAGAACCCCGGCGCCATCGTCGTTGCCCACTATTCCGGCTTGACCGTCGCGGACATGACGGCCCTCAGGGCCCGAATGCGCGAGGCGGGAGCCGGTGTACGGGTCGCCAAGAATCGCCTCGTCAAGCTCGCTCTGGAAGGCACGGACGCAGCCCATATTTCGGACCTTTTCCAAGGTCCGACGGTCATCGCCTTTTCGGCCGATCCGGTGGCTGCGCCCAAGGTCGCCATCGATTTCGCCAAGACCAACGCCAATCTGGTGGTCCTGGGCGGGGCGATGGGTGTGACCAATCTCAAGGCTGACGACGTCAAGGCGCTTGCCGCATTGCCGTCGCTCGACGAACTGCGCGCCAGACTGGTCGGCATGATTTCGACGCCGGCCACGCGGATTGCGCAGGTGGTCGCGGCGCCGGCGGGGCAGGTCGCCCGGGTCTTGAGTGCGCATGCTGAACAGAGTGAGGCGGCGTGAGGAAAGGTTCGCGGCACGTCCTAAACAGAGGTTCGAATCGTAAAGGGAAATGAACAATGGCTGATCTTTCGAAAATCGTGGACCAATTGTCCGAACTGACCGTGCTCGAGGCGGCGGAGCTATCCAAGCTGCTCGAGGAAAAGTGGGGCGTGTCGGCGGCCGCGCCGGTTGCCGTGGCGGCCATCGCCGGCGGCGGCGATGCAGCGCCGGCCGAAGAGCAAACCGAGTTCGACGTCGTTCTGGTCGAATTCGGCGAGAAGAAGATCAACGTCATCAAAGAGGTCAGGGCCATCACCAGCCTCGGCCTGAAGGAGGCGAAGGATCTTGTCGAGGCCGCGCCGACGGCGGTCAAGGAAGCTGTTTCCAAGGGGGAAGCAGAGAAGATCAAGGAACAATTGGAATCGGCCGGCGCCAAGGTCGAGCTCAAATAGTCATGGCATCCGGACGCGGGGGGTCGGACCATCGGCCCCCCCCCCCCCCGTCCGGCAACCAGCCCAGCGTCGGCTGTGGCCGATTTGTGAGGTACAGGCAACGGTTACCCGAAGCGCCGTCGAGACGATCAGCGATGGCTCTTCGGACAACTGTTTCCGACAACCAGACGAGGAGTGAACATGAACCAGGCGTTCACCGGTCGCAGACGAGTCCGCAAATTTTTCGGATCCATTCAGGAAGTGGCGGATATGCCGAACCTGATCGAGGTTCAGAAGGCATCCTACGACCAGTTCCTGCTGATCGATGAGCCCGAAGGCGGCCGTCCCGACGAGGGCCTGCAAGGGGTCTTCAAATCGGTCTTTCCGATCTCCGACTTCTCCGAGACTGCGACGCTCGAGTTCGTCCGCTACGTCTTCGAGGCGCCGAAATACGACGTTGACGAGTGCCGCCAGCGCGGCATGACCTACTCGGCACCGCTGAAGGTGACGCTGCGCCTGATCGTGTTTGACGTCGATGAGGAAACCGGCGCCAAATCGGTCAAGGACATCAAGGAGCAGGAAGTCTACATGGGCGAGATGCCGCTCATGACCATGAACGGCACCTTCATCGTCAACGGTACCGAGCGCGTCATCGTCTCCCAGATGCATCGCAGCCCCGGCGTGTTCTTCGACCACGACAAGGGCAAGACCCATTCGTCCGGCAAGCTGCTGTTCGCCGCGCGCATCATTCCCTATCGCGGCTCGTGGCTCGATATCGAATTTGACGCCAAGGACATCGTTCACGCCCGCATCGACCGCCGCCGGAAGATTCCGGTGACCTCGTTGATGTACGCGCTCGGCATGGACAGCGAAACCATCCTCGACACCTTCTTCGGCAAGATCGTCTACAAGAAGACCAAGGACGGCTGGCGGCTGCCTTTCAACGCTCAGCGCATGCGCGGCCTGAAGGCGGCCAACGATCTCATCGACGCCGATACCGGCGAGGTGGTGCTGGAAGCCGGTCGCAAAATGACCGCTCGTACCGCCCGCCTGCTGATGGAAAAGGGCATCAAAGCGTTGCGCATGGCCGACGAGGACCTGCACGGCCTCTACGTGGCCAGCGATATCGTCGATATGGGAACCGGCGAGGTCCTGGCCGAAGCCGGCAACGAAATCGACGAGAAGCTGCTGGAGACGTTGCTCGAGAAGGGCGAGAAGAACATCACCGTCCTCGACATCGATCACGTCAACACGCGCGGATATATCCGCGCGACGCTGGCCGCCGACAAGAACGAATCCCGCGAGGACGCGCTGTTCGACATCTACCGGGTCATGCGTCCCGGCGAGCCGCCGACGATCGATACCGCCGAGGCGATGTTCCGTTCGCTGTTCTTCGATCCGGAGCGCTACGATCTGTCGGCCGTCGGCCGGGTGAAAATGAACATGCGTCTCGATCTGGACGCCGAGGACACCGTGCGCGTGCTGCGCAAGGAAGACATCCTGGCCGTCATCAAGACGCTGGTGGAACTGCGTGACGGCCGCGGCGAAATCGACGACATCGACAATCTCGGCAACCGCCGGGTGCGCTCGGTCGGCGAACTGATGGAAAATCAGTATCGCATCGGCTTGCTGCGCATGGAGCGCGCCATCAAGGAACGTATGTCGTCGGTCGAGATCGGCAATGTGATGCCGCAGGATCTCATCAACGCCAAACCGGCGGCCGCCGCGGTGAGGGAGTTCTTCGGCTCCTCACAGCTGTCGCAGTTCATGGATCAGACCAATCCGTTGTCGGAGATCACCCACAAGCGCCGGCTGTCGGCGCTCGGGCCGGGCGGTCTGACCAGGGAACGTGCCGGTTTCGAGGTGCGCGACGTGCATCCGACCCATTACGGCCGGATTTGTCCGATCGAGACCCCGGAGGGACCGAATATCGGTCTCATCAACTCGCTGGCAACCTTTGCCCGGGTCAACAAATACGGCTTCATCGAAAGCCCCTACAGCCGGGTGAAGAACCGCAAGGTGACCGACGAAGTCGTCTACCTCTCGGCCATGGAGGAGGCGAAGTACACCGTAGCCCAGGCCAACGCGCCGCTCGATCGCAACGGGCGCTTCGTCAATGAGACGGTGACCAGTCGCCGGGCCGGCGACGTGATGCGGGTGTCGTCCGACAAGGTCGACTTCATGGACGTGTCGCCCAAGCAGCTCGTATCGGTCGCCGCCGCCTTGATACCGTTTCTCGAAAACGACGATGCCAACCGGGCGCTGATGGGGTCCAACATGCAGCGCCAGGCGGTGCCGCTGGTGCGCGCCGAGGCGCCGCTGGTCGGAACCGGCATGGAGGCGATCGTGGCACGCGATTCCGGTGCGGCCATTGCGGCGCGCCGGTCGGGGGTGATCGACCAGGTCGATGCCACCCGTATCGTGGTGCGCGCCACCGAGGATCTCGATCCGTCCAAATCCGGCGTCGATATCCACCAGCTGCAGAAATTCCAGCGCTCGAACCAGAACACCTGCATCAACCAGCGTCCGCTGGTGCGCGTCGGCGACCGGGTGGTCAAGGGCGAGATCATCGCCGATGGCCCGTCGACCGATCTCGGCGATCTGGCGCTCGGGCGCAACGTGCTGGTCGCGTTCATGCCGTGGAACGGGTACAATTTCGAGGACTCGATCCTGCTCTCCGAGCGCATCGTTCGCGACGACGTGTTCACGTCGATCCACATCGAAGAGTTCGAGATCATGGCCCGCGACACCAAGCTCGGGCCGGAGGAGATCACCCGCGACATCCCCAACGTTTCGGAAGAGGCGCTGAAGAACCTCGACGAGGCGGGCATCGTCTATATCGGCGCCGAGGTCCTGGCCAGCGACATCCTGGTCGGCAAGATCACGCCCAAGGGCGAGAGTCCGATGACGCCGGAGGAGAAGCTCCTGCGCGCCATCTTCGGCGAGAAGGCTTCCGACGTGCGCGACACCTCGCTGCGGGTTCCGCCGGGCGTCACCGGCACGGTCGTCGAAGTGCGGGTGTTCAACCGACATGGCGTCGAGAAGGACGAACGCGCCATGGCGATCGAGCGCGAGGAAATCGAACGGCTGGCCAAGGACCGTGACGACGAACAGGCGATCCTCGACCGCAATGTGTACGGCCGGCTGGCCGACATGATCGTCAACAAGATGGCTGTCGCCGGGCCGAAGGGCTTCAAGAAGGGCGGCAAGATCACGCGTGAGACGATCGATGAATATCCGCGCAGCCAATGGTGGCAGTTTGCGGTTTCCAACGACAAGCTGATGGCCGAACTGGAAGCCCTGCACACCCAGTACGACGAAAGCCGGACGGGGCTGGAGCAGCGCTTCATCGACAAGGTCGACAAGCTTCAGCGCGGCGACGAGCTGCCCCCCGGCGTGATGAAGATGGTCAAGGTCTTTGTCGCCGTGAAGCGCAAGATCCAGCCGGGCGACAAGATGGCCGGCCGTCACGGCAACAAGGGCGTGGTGTCCAAGATCGTGCCGGTCGAGGACATGCCTTACCTGGAAGACGGCAGGCAGGTCGACATCGTGCT
Organism: uncultured Bauldia sp.; assembly: GCA_963663975.2. Lineage (GTDB taxonomy): Bacteria > Pseudomonadota > Alphaproteobacteria > Rhizobiales > Kaistiaceae > JANQRX01. The sequence continues at coordinate 16,939 of CAXXRA010000003.1, forward strand.
GAACCCGCTCGGCGTGCCAAGCCGCATGAATGTCGGACAGATTCTGGAAACCCATCTCGGCTGGGCATGCGCCGGCCTTGGACGGAAGGTTGGCGAACTCTACGACGCCTACCGGCGGACGGGCGATCTCAAGCCGCTCAGGAAGGTCCTGAACGGCCTCTACGGGACCAACGACAAGAACGAAAAAGTCGCCGACTATGACGACGAGTCGACCGTGGCACTGGCCCAGCAATTGACCAAGGGCGTGCCGATCGCCACCCCGGTCTTCGACGGCGCCAGAGAGCCCGATATCGTGGAGCTGCTCGACGAGGCCGGCCTCGACCGTTCGGGTCAGTCGATGCTGCGGGACGGCCGGACTGGCGAGATTTTCGACCGTCCGGTCACCGTGGGCTTCATCTATATGCTCAAATTGCACCATCTCGTGGACGACAAGATCCATGCCCGCTCGATCGGTCCCTACAGCCTGGTGACCCAGCAACCGCTGGGCGGCAAGGCGCAATTCGGCGGGCAGCGCTTCGGTGAGATGGAGGTGTGGGCACTGGAGGCCTACGGCGCCGCTTACACGCTGCAGGAGATGCTGACCGTCAAGTCGGACGACGTCGCCGGGCGCACCAAGGTCTATGAGGCCATCGTACGCGGCGACGACAGTTTCGAGGCCGGTATTCCCGAGAGCTTCAACGTCCTGGTCAAGGAGATGCGCTCGCTTGGCCTCGATATCGAACTGGACAATTCCAAGGCGCAGCAACAGTCGGCGCTGCCGACCGCCGACGCCGCCCAGTAGCGGGCGGCACGTCGGTGGTGCGCCCATACCTGAACGTTTTGACGCGGGCCTGTTCGGAAACCTCCCGCCCGGACAGCCCTCAAGGAGCCAGGCAATGAATCAGGAACTCACCAACATCTTCAACCCGGCACCGGCGCCGGCTCAGGTCTTCGACCAAATCCGGATCTCGATCGCGAGCCCGGAAAAGATCAAGTCGTGGTCGTTTGGCGAGATCAAGAAGCCCGAGACGATCAACTATCGGACCTTCAAGCCGGAAAGGGACGGGCTCTTCTGCGCCCGCATCTTTGGTCCGATCAAGGACTATGAGTGCCTCTGCGGCAAGTACAAGCGGATGAAGTACAAGGGTATCATCTGTGAAAAGTGCGGTGTCGAGGTCACCCTTGCGCGGGTGCGGCGCGAGCGCATGGGCCATATCGAGCTGGCCGCGCCGGTGGCGCATATCTGGTTCCTCAAATCGCTGCCGTCCCGCATCGGGCTGCTGCTCGACATGACGCTGAAGGATCTGGAGCGGATCCTCTACTTCGAGAACTATGTCGTTCTCGAGCCCGGTCTGACGCCGTTGAAGGAGCGTCAGCTGCTGACCGAGGAGGAGTATCTCACGGCCCAGGACGAGTTCGGCGAAGACGGATTTACCGCCAAGATCGGCGCCGAAGCCATCCGCGACATGATGCTGGCAATGGATCTGCGTCAGGTTGCCGTCGACCTTCGGCAGGAAATTGCCGAAGCGACTACGGAACTTAAGCCGAAGAAGCTCGCCAAGCGGTTGAAGCTGATCGAGGCCTTCATCGATTCCGGCAACCAGCCGGACTGGATGATCATGACCCAGATTCCGGTCATCCCGCCGGATCTGCGCCCGCTGGTGCCGCTGGATGGCGGTCGGTTCGCAACCTCCGACCTCAACGACCTCTATCGTCGGGTGATCAACCGCAACAACCGCCTGAAGCGGCTGATCGAACTCAGGGCGCCGGACATCATTATCCGCAACGAGAAGCGGATGCTGCAGGAGGCGGTCGACGCGCTGTTCGACAATGGCCGCCGCGGCCGCGTGATCACCGGCGCCAACAAACGGCCGTTGAAATCGCTGTCGGACATGCTGAAAGGCAAGCAGGGCCGCTTCCGTCAGAACCTGCTCGGCAAACGGGTCGACTATTCGGGTCGCTCGGTGATCGTGGTCGGGCCAGAACTGAAGCTGCACCAGTGCGGCCTGCCGAAGAAGATGGCGCTCGAATTGTTCAAGCCGTTCATCTACTCGCGGCTCGACGCCAAGGGTTTTTCGTCCACCGTCAAGCAGGCCAAGAAGCTGGTCGAAAAGGAGCGGCCGGAGGTTTGGGATATCCTCGATGAGGTGATCCGCGAGCACCCGATCCTGCTCAATCGCGCCCCGACCCTGCACCGACTGGGTATTCAGGCGTTCGAACCGGTTCTCATCGAAGGCAAAGCGATCCAGCTTCATCCGCTGGTGTGCGCGGCGTTCAACGCCGACTTCGACGGCGACCAGATGGCGGTCCACGTGCCGCTGTCGCTGGAGGCGCAACTGGAAGCGCGCGTGCTGATGATGTCGACCAACAACATCCTGCACCCGGCCAACGGGGCGCCGATCATCGTGCCGTCCCAGGATATCGTGCTCGGTCTGTACTATCTGACGATCATGGCCGATGGCGAGCCGGGCGAAGGAATTGCATTCGGCACCATCGGCGAGATCGAACACGCGCTCTCGGTCAAGGCGATCACCCTGCATTCGAAGATTCGCGGCCGCTACCGGACCGTCGACGGGGACGGCAACGAGGTCATCGAACTCCACGAAACGACCCCGGGGCGGATGCTGTTGGCCGATCTGCTGCCGCGCAATCCCAACCTGCCGTTCGACCTGGCCAACAGGCTGATGACCAAGAAAGAGATCTCCAACATGATCGATGCCGTGTACCGGCACTGCGGTCAGAAGGAGACGGTCATCTTCTCCGATCGGATCATGGCGCTCGGGTTCAGCCACGCGTTCAAGGCCGGCATTTCGTTCGGCAAGGACGACATGCTGGTGCCGGCGACCAAGGCGGCGCTGGTCAAGGATACCCAGCAACTCGTGCGCGACTATGAGCAGCAGTACAATGACGGTCTCATCACCCAGGGCGAGAAGTACAACAAGGTCGTCGACACATGGGCCAAATGCACCGACCGGGTCGCCGATGAAATGATGAAACGGATCTCGGCGGTCGAGAAAGACGATGACGGCCGCACGAGACCGATGAACTCGATCTACATGATGAGTCATTCCGGTGCCCGCGGTTCGCCCGCCCAGATGAAACAGCTGGCGGGCATGCGCGGGCTGATGGCCAAACCGTCAGGCGAGATTATCGAGACCCCGATCATCTCGAACTTCAAGGAAGGCCTGTCGGTGCTGGAGTACTTCAACTCCACCCATGGCGCGCGCAAGGGACTCGCCGATACGGCCCTGAAGACGGCCAATTCGGGTTATTTGACCCGGCGTCTGGTCGATGTTGCGCAGGACTGCATCGTGACCGAGCTGGACTGCGGCACGACAGCCGGACTCAGCATGCAGGCGGTGGTCGAATCCGGTCAGGTGGTGGCCACGCTCGCTCACAGAGTGCTCGGCAGGACCGCCGCCGGGGAGGTGTTGTCCCCGTCGACCGGCGAGGTCGTCATCGAAGCCGGACACACCATGGACGAGCGCGATGTCGAGAAAGTGGAAAAATCCGACGTCCAGGAGATCCGGATCCGGTCAGTGCTGACCTGCGAGGCCGAGAAAGGCGTCTGTGCGAAGTGCTATGGCCGCGATCTGGCGCGCGGAACACCGGTCAATCTCGGCGAGGCGGTCGGCGTCATCGCGGCGCAGTCGATCGGCGAACCGGGAACCCAGTTGACCATGCGCACCTTCCACATCGGCGGAACCGCGCAGGTCGTCGATCAGTCACTGCTGGAGTCGCTGTTCGAGGGCACGGTCGAGGTTCGCAACCGCAATATGGTCAAAGATTCCGATGGCCGCCTGATCGCCATGGGTCGCAACATGCAGATCGTGATCGTCGACAAGGACGGGACCGATCGCGCGGTCAACCGGGTCACCTACGGGTCGCGGATGTTGGTCGATGAGGGTGACAAGGTGGAGCGCGGCCAGCGCCTGGCCGAATGGGACCCCTACACCCGTCCGGTGCTATCGGAAATCGACGGTAAGGTCAGCTACGAGGATCTGATCGATCACATCTCGCTGTCTGAATCGGCGGACGAGTCGACCGGGATCACCAAACGCGTGGTCATCGACTGGCGGGCAAATCCGCGCGCCGGCGACATCAAGCCGTCGATCGTGGTCACGGGTAAGGATGCCAAGGCCCGCAAAAGCGGACGGGGCGGGGCCGAGGGGCGGTATCTGCTGCCGGTGGAGACCATCCTTTCGGTCGAGCCCGGCTCGGATGTCAGGGCCGGCGACGTGCTCGCCCGAATCCCGATGGAAAGCGCCAAGACCCGTGACATCACCGGCGGTTTGCCGCGGGTGGCGGAACTCTTCGAGGCGCGTCGACCCAAGGATCACGCCATCATTGCGGAGATCGACGGAACGATCCGCTACGGCCGGGACTACAAGAACAAGCGCCGGATCATCATCGATCCGACCGAAGAGGGCATGGATCCGGTCGAATACCTGATCCAGAAGGGTAAGCCATTCCATCTCCAGGAAGGCGATTCGGTCGAAAAGGGCGACTACATCGTCGAGGGCAACCCGGCTCCCCACGACATCCTGGCGATCAAGGGCATCGAGGCGCTGGCAGCCTATCTGGTGAACGAGATCCAGGACGTCTACCGGCTGCAGGGCGTGACGATCAATGACAAGCATATCGAGGTGATCGTCCGCCAGATGCTGCAGAAGGTCGAGGTCACCGACATCGGTGAGACCGATCTCTTCCCCGGCGAACAGATCGATCTGGTGGACTTCGAGGCGGCCAATCTGGAGGCGACCGACAACGGCAAGAAACCGGCCGAGGCCGTGCCGATCCTGCTCGGCATCACCAAGGCCAGCCTGCAGACCCGCTCCTTCTTCTCCGCCGCTTCGTTCCAGGAGACCACCCGCGTTCTGACCGAGGCGGCGGTCAACGGAAAGGTCGATCCGCTCGAGGGTCTGAAGGAGAACATCATCGTCGGGCGGCTGATCCCGGCCGGCACCGGAAGCTCAATCAAACGGGTCCGTCGCGTCGCCACCCATCGTGACGAGCTGATCCTGGAGGAGCGCCGGCGACTGGAGGAAGCGACTCGCAAGGCGGAAGAGGAGGCGGCGGTCGAGCCGGATCTGCTGGGCGCGACCGAGTAGCGGATGACCAGCGCCTTCGATTGAAATGAATTTCGGGCCGCCCTCGGGCGGCCCGTTTCGTTTGACGCTGCGATATCAATTCGAACCGGGCCACAAAGCGGTCACCGGGGCTGCGCATGTTTCTCGCCTGCAAATTGCAGGGCGAGAGGTGAGTGCCGAAGATGGCGGTCAGGCAGGTCATGCGTGCGGCGCTCATCATCAGCGCGACGGCGGTTGGTGGCGTGGCCGCCTACGAAGCCTATGCGGTGTGGCGGGCCGACCAGCGAACCGAGGCCACCCTGTCGCGGTTTCTGTCCGGTCGACCTGAACTTGAACCGTCGGACCTGTCCTCCGAACAGGGGAATATCCTTCTCACCGTCGAGGACCCTTCCTTCTACCTCCACCACGGTGTCGACTTCTCGGCGCCCGGCCAGGGGCTGACGACCATCGCTCAGGCGATCACCAAGTTTCTCTATTTCGATCGGTTCAAACCCGGCTTTGCCAAACTCGAGCAGAGCCTGATCGCGCGATTTGTCGTCAGCCGCCGACTGACCAGGGACCAGCAACTCACCATTTTCCTCAACCACAGCTATTTCGGCGAAGGTGAGGGGGAACCGATACGGGGGGTTCCTCGACGCGGCGCAGGTCCTGTTTGACAAGCCGTTTCAAGAGCTTGGCATGGACGAGTCTATCGGCCTGGTCGCTCTGTTGATCGGGCCGAACGCCCTTCGGCCCGACCGCCATCCCCACGCTCATGGGAAACGGGTGGCGCGTATCAAGCGCCTGCTTGCCGATCAATGCCGTCCGGCCGGGGTGTTTGATCCGTGGTACGAGGGATGCGCGAAAGGGGACCGGTGGTAGGGCTGCCGCCGGGTTGATCACGGGCCTCTTGTGCATCGCAGCACGATTCGGCCGATGGTCTTGAAAAATGGCCAAAAAATCATTGCTTTGCGGGGCTTGACGCAGGGGGAACGGCCAACTATTTTCCGCGCACTTTCGGGCAGGCGGTAGGCGATTAGCTCCAGCGACGCCTCGTTCGCGGACGTAGATGGCCTAGACGGTGACCGAGTTAGACGACTGAGGTTTGATGACACATGATCGCGGCTGCGGCCGTGATCCTCTGTTTTTTGATGCGTGCCCCGTCTGGAACGGGAAGCGCCCGCAGGCTCGCGCAAATTGGGCCGGCTGGTGCCGCACTCAAGAAGCGGTGCTTTTCAAGGGCAGATCATGCCGACGATCAATCAATTGATCCGCAAGCCGCGGATTCCGCCGGTCAAGCGCAGCAAGGTGCCGGCCATGCAGGAATGCCCCCAGAAGCGGGGCGTGTGCACGCGCGTCTACACCACCACGCCGAAGAAGCCGAACTCGGCCTTGCGCAAGGTCGCCAAGATCCGGCTGACCAACCAGTTCGAGGTCATCGGCTACATCCCGGGCGAGGGTCACAATCTCCAGGAACACTCGGTGGTGATGATCCGCGGCGGTCGCGTCAAAGACCTTCCTGGCGTCCGCTACCACATCATTCGTGGCGTTCTGGACACCCAGGGCGTGAAGGATCGCAGACAGCGTCGCTCAAAATACGGAGCCAAGCGACCCAAATAATGGGGTTGTTGAGGATTACGGGAGCCTAAGGCAGGAACCATGTCTCGCCGCCATCGTGCCACCAAACGGGAGATCATCCCGGATCCGAAATACCACAGCGACGTGGTGTCCAAATTCATGAACTCGGTCATGTATGCGGGCAAGAAGTCGGTCGCTGAAAAGATCGTCTACGGTGCCCTCGACATCATTGAAGAAAAGACCAAGCAGGATCCCCTGTCGGTCTTCCGTCAGGCGCTGGACAATGTGATGCCGACCATCGAGGTGCGGTCCCGCAGGGTCGGCGGCGCGACCTATCAGGTCCCGGTGGAGGTGCGCGTGGACCGTCGCCAGGCGCTGGCAATCCGCTGGTTGTTGAGCGCTGCGCGCAGCCGCAACGAGCGCACGATGACGGAGAAGTTGTCCGGCGAACTGCTTGACGCCTCCAACAGCCGCGGCAACGCGGTCAAGAAGCGCGAAGATACCCACCGGATGGCCGAGGCCAACCGGGCGTTCTCGCACTACCGCTGGTAAGAGCGGAACAACATCCGATGGCCCGATCGCACCCTCTCAGAGACTACCGCAATTTCGGCATCATGGCCCATATCGACGCGGGCAAGACGACCACCACCGAGCGGATCCTCTACTACACCGGCAAGAGCTACAAGATGGGCGAAGTCCATGACGGCGCTGCCACCATGGACTGGATGGAACAGGAGCAGGAGCGGGGGATCACGATTACCTCCGCTGCGACCACGGCCGTATGGCGCCAGAAGCGCCTCAATATCATCGACACGCCCGGCCATGTGGACTTCACCATCGAAGTGGAACGCTCGCTGCGCGTCCTCGACGGTGCGGTGGTGGTTCTCGATTCCAACCAGGGCGTTGAGCCGCAGACCGAGACCGTGTGGCGTCAGGGCGACAAATACCGGGTACCGCGGGTCGTGTTCTGCAACAAGATGGACAAGATCGGCGCCGATTTCTTCCGCTGCATGTCCGATATCGAGACCCGCCTCGGTGCCCGACCGGTGGCTATTCAGCTACCGATCGGCGTGGAATCGAGTTTTCGCGGCGTCGTTGACCTCGTCCGCATGGTGGGCGTGGTGTGGGACGAAGAGGGGCTCGGGGCGAAATATCGTGACATCGAGATTCCGGCCGAGCTGGCCAAGCAGGCTGCGACTTGCCGCGAACAGCTGATTGAAGCCGCGGTCGAACTCGATGACGACGTGATGGCCACCTTCCTGGACGGTGAGGAGCCCGATGAGGCGACCTTGAAGCGGCTCATTCGCACCGCGGTCAAGATGGGGACGTTTTTCCCGGTCATGTGCGGTTCGGCATTCAAGAACAAGGGCGTCCAGACGCTGCTCGACGGGGTCGCCGACTATCTGCCCTCGCCGCTCGACGTGGCAGCGATCAAGGGCACCGATCCGCGCGATGGCACCGAACTCAAGCGCCGTGCCTCCGATGACGAGCCGTTGGCGATGCTGGCCTTCAAGGTCATGGATGACCCCTTTGTCGGGTCGCTCACCTTCTGCCGCATTTACTCCGGCAAGCTGCAGAGCGGCCAGGGGCTTTTGAACGCCCCCCGTGACCGCAAGGAGCGGGTTGGCCGAATGCTGTTGATGCACGCCAACCATCGGGAGGACATCAAGGAGGCCTACGCCGGCGACATCATCGCGCTGGCCGGCCTCAAGGCTGCCCGCACCGGCGACACGCTCTGCGATCCGCAACATCCGGTGGTGCTGGGAAAAATGGAATTTCCGGACCCGGTCATCGAGATCGCGGTCGAGCCGAGGACCAAGGGAGACCAGGAGAAGCTCGGTGTAGCGCTGTCGCGGCTGGCGGCCGAGGATCCTTCTTTCCGCGTGACCACAGATACCGAGAGCGGCCAGACCATCCTCAAGGGGATGGGCGAATTGCATCTCGATGTGAAGATCGACGTTCTCAAGCGGACCTACAAGGTCGACGTCAGCGTCGGCGCTCCGCAGGTGGCCTACCGCGAGACGGTGACCCGTCCTACCACCGTCGACTACACCCACAAGAAGCAGACCGGTGGTTCGGGGCAGTTTGCCCGGGTGAAGTTCGATATCGCGCCGGCCCGACCGGGCGAGGGTTACACCTTCGAGTCCAAGGTCGTCGGCGGTTCGGTCCCCAAGGAGTTCATTCCCGGCGTCGAAAAAGGACTTGCGTCGGTTCTGACGTCGGGGGTGCTGGCGGGCTTTCCGGTCGTCGACATCGGCGTCAAGCTGATCGATGGCGCCTCACATGACGTCGACTCGTCGGCGGTGGCGTTCGAAATCGCCTCGCGCGCGGCCTTCCGTGAGGCACTGCAGAAAGCGAGCCCGGTTCTGCTTGAACCGATCATGAAGGTCGAGGTAGTGACCCCGGAGGGCTATCTCGGCTCGGTTATCGGTGACATCAATTCGCGTCGTGGACAGGTCGCTGGGACCGACACGCGCGGCAATGCCCAGGTCGTGAACGCCATGGTCCCGCTGGCCAACATGTTCGGCTACGTCAACAATTTGCGATCAATGAGCCAGGGTCGCGCCCAGTACACCATGCAGTTTGATCACTACGAACAGGTTCCGCAGGCGGTAGCCGAAGAGGTTCAGGCGAAATTCGCCTGACCCGACCGACCCGCAACCCGAAGGAAATGGAGAGCCCGGATGGCCAAGGAGAAATTCCAACGTACCAAGCCGCATCTCAATATCGGCACCATCGGCCACGTCGACCACGGCAAAACGTCGTTGACGGCGGCGATTACGAAGGTGCTCGCGGAGACGGGCGGGGCGGAATACAAGGACTATGCTTCGATCGACGCGGCGCCTGAGGAGAAGGCGCGCGGAATCACGATCAACACCGCCCATGTGGAGTACCAGACGGAGAACCGTCACTACGCCCATGTCGATTGCCCTGGCCATGCCGACTATGTGAAAAACATGATCACCGGCGCGGCGCAGATGGACGGCGCGATCCTGGTGGTGTCCGCCGCCGACGGCCCGATGCCACAGACGCGGGAGCACATTCTGCTGGCGCGTCAGGTCGGTGTGCCGGCATTGGTGGTGTACCTGAACAAGACCGACATGGTCGACGATCCGGAGCTGCTGGATCTGGTCGAACTCGAAGTGCGTGAACTGCTGTCGGTCTACGAGTTTCCCGGCGACGACATTCCGTTCGTGCGTGGCTCGGCGCTGGTGGCGCTGGAGAGCGGCGATGCCAAGGTCGGCCACGATTCGGTGGTTGAGCTGATGGCGGCGGTGGATGCCTACATCCCCGAGCCGGAGCGCCCGATCGACCAGCCCTTCCTGATGCCGATCGAGGATGTGTTCTCGATCTCCGGCCGCGGCACGGTGGTCACCGGCCGCGTCGAGCGCGGCATCGTCAAGGTCGGTGAGGAGGTCGAAATCGTCGGCATCCGCGACACCACCAAGACCACCGTCACCGGTGTCGAGATGTTCCGCAAGCTGCTCGACCAGGGTCAGGCGGGCGACAACATCGGCGCGCTGTTGCGGGGGATCGACCGCGATGGCGTGGAGCGCGGGCAGGTGCTGTGCAAGCCGGGCTCGGTGACGCCGCACACCGAGTTCAAGGCTGAAGCCTACATCCTGACCAAGGAGGAGGGCGGCCGGCATACGCCGTTTTTCACCAATTACCGTCCGCAATTCTATTTCCGCACCACCGACGTGACCGGTGTGGTGACGCTGCCGGAGGGTACCGAAATGGTGATGCCGGGGGACAACGTGACCATGGACGTCACGCTGATCGTGCCGATCGCCATGGAGGAGAAGCTGCGCTTCGCCATCCGTGAAGGGGGACGAACCGTTGGTGCGGGCGTCGTCTCGCAGATCATCAAATAGGCGGACCCGAGGACGACAGGAAAGGAGGGAGGCGAAAAACAGGATGCTTCGGGGCAGTGTTGCCTACCGGACTCCGGAATTTCTCCTCGTGGATAGCCCATGAACGGTCAGAACATTCGCATTCGGCTCAAGGCGTTCGATCATCGCATCCTCGATGCCTCGACCCTTGAGATCGTCAATACCGCTAAGCGGACGGGCGCGCGCGTACGCGGCCCCGTGCCGCTGCCAACGCGGATCGAGAAGTTTACCGTCAATCGCGGGCCCCATATCGACAAGAAGAGCCGCGAGCAGCTGGAAATGCGCACCCATAAACGGCTACTCGACATCGTTGATCCGACACCGCAAACCGTCGACGCGCTGATGAAGCTCGATCTGTCGGCGGGCGTCGATGTCGAGATCAAACTCTAGGACTGGAAGGGCGGACAGGCACATGCGTTCGGGAGTGATCGCGCAAAAGCTCGGCATGACGCGCGTCTTTCTTGACGACGGCGAGCAGGTACCCGTGACGGTGCTGAAGCTCGACAACGTCCAGGTGGTGGCGCAACGCACGGTCGAGACCAGCGGCTACACCGCCGTTCAGCTCGGCGCCGGGACGCGGAAGGTCAAGAACACGCCGCGGGCCATGCGCGGGCATTTCGCGATCGCGTCGGTCGAGCCGAAGCGCAAGGTGGCGGAATTTCACGTCAGCCCGGACAACCTTATCGATGTCGGGGCGGAGATTACCGCCGATCATTTCGTCGTCGGGCAGTTCGTCGATGTCACCGGAACCTCGATCGGTCGCGGGTTTCAGGGCGTCATCAAGCGCCACCATTTCAGCAGCGGCCGAGCCACCCACGGCACCTCGCTCGCCCACCGCGCCCATGGTTCCACCGGACAGCGCCAGGATCCGGGCAAGGTTTTCAAAGGCAAGAAGATGGCCGGGCATATGGGCGATGTCCGCGTCACCACCCAGAACCTGAAGATCATCAAAACCGATACCGAGCGCGGTCTGATCATGGTCAGGGGCGCGGTGCCCGGTGCCAAGGGCGGCTGGATTCTGGTGCGCGACGCGGTCAAGCGGGCGCTTCCCGACGAAGCGCCGACGCCGGGCGGCATTCGCATCGCGACCGCCAGCCAGACACCGTCATCGGCCGAGGAGGAGCCCGCTGTGGTCGCTGCCGCGGCAGCCGTTGCGGCGGACGAAACGCCCCCCGCCGCGGCCGCTGAGCCGGTCGCCGGCGACGAGGAGAGCAAGTGATGGATCACAAGGTCACCACGCTCGACGGCAAGTCCGCCGGCTCGATCGCCCTTGCCGACGACATCTTCGGTTTGGAGCCGCGCGCCGACCTGCTGCAGCGCATGGTGCGCTGGCAACTGGCCAAAAGACAGGCCGGCACCCACCGCAGCAAACGTCGCGGCGAGATCCGCGCCACCGGCGCCAAGATGTACCGTCAGAAGGGCAATGGGCGGGCGCGGCACGGCGCCAGGACCGCGCCGCAGTTCCGCGGCGGCGGCAAGGCGTTCGGTCCCCTCCAGCGATCTCACGCCCATGGCCTGCCGAAGAAGGTGCGCGCGCTGGCTTTGAAACATGCCTTGTCCGACAAAATGCGCGGAGACAAGCTGATCGTGATCTCCGAGGCGGCGGCCAAGGCGCCACAAACCAAGGTACTGGTCCAACGGTTCGGAAAGCTCGGCGTCACCGATGCCTTGATCGTCGACGGCAGCCAGGTCGAGTCGAACTTTGCCCTGGCCGCCCGCAACATTGTCGGCGTCGACGTCCTGCCGGTCCATGGCATCAACGTTTACGACATCCTGCGCCGCGACACGCTGGTGTTGACCAAAGCGGCAGTGGAAGCGCTTACGGAGCGATTCAAATGAGCGCGCGCAGCCATTACGACGTGATCAGGCGGCCGGTCATCACCGAAAAATCGACCATGGCCTCGGAGGAGAACAAGGTCGTCTTCACCGTTGCCGGCGATGCCACCAAGGCGGACGTCAAGGCCGCGGTGGAAGCCCTGTTCAAGGTCAAAGTGACCAGTGTCAACACGCTGGTGCGCAAGGGCAAGAAGAAACGCTTCCGGGGTTTCATCGGGCAGCAGAGCGATAGCAAGCGGGCAATCGTCACCCTCGAAGAGGGACAGATGATCGACGTGACGACAGGGCTGTGAGGGAACGGCGGCGATGGCACTGAGAAATTTCAAGCCGACGACGCCCAGTCAGCGTCAGCTGGTGCTGGTTGACCGTTCGGGCCTTTATCGCGGCAAGCCGGTCAAGAAGCTGGTTGAAGGCAAGAGCTCGTCGGGCGGGCGCAACAATGCCGGCCGCATGACCGTCCGCCGCCGCGGCGGCGGACACAAGCGGAACTACCGCATGGTCGACTTCAAACGTCGCAAGCTCGACATGCCGGCGGTTGTCCAGCGCCTGGAATACGACCCCAATCGCACCGCCTTTATCGCGTTGATCAAATACGAGGACGGCGAACTTTCCTACATCCTGGCACCGCAGCGGCTGGCGCCCGGCGATACCGTTATTGCATCGGCCCGTGCCGACATGAAACCGGGCAATGCCATGCCGTTGGTGGCCATGCCGGTGGGGACGATCGTCCACAATGTCGAGATGAAAGTCGGCGCCGGCGGACAGATCGCCCGGTCGGCGGGCGCCTATGCGCAATATGTCGGGCGCGATCAGGGCTACGCCATCCTGCGGCTCAATTCGGGCGAACAGCGGCTGGTGTTCCAGAACTGCTTCGCCACCGTCGGCGCGGTGTCCAATCCCGATCACGCCAACATCAATATCGGCAAGGCGGGCCGCAACCGTTGGCTCGGCCGGCGGCCGAGCGTCCGCGGTGTCGCCATGAACCCGATCGACCATCCCCATGGCGGTGGTGAGGGCCGGTCGTCCGGTGGCCGCCACCCGGTCACCCCGTGGGGCAAGCCGACCAAGGGCAAACGGACGCGCAACAACAAGCGTACCGACAGATTTATCGCGCGCAGCCGTCACGCGCGCAAAAAAGGCAGGTAGCGGGAGAGCGCAAGTGGCTCGTTCAGTTTGGAAAGGTCCGTTCGTCGACGGCTACCTTCTCCGCAAGGTGGAGAAGGCGCGCATCGGCGGCCGTAACGACATCATCAGGATCTGGAGCAGACGCTCCACGATCCTGCCGCAGTTCGTCGGCCTGACGTTCGGCGTTCATAACGGTCGCAAGCACATCCCGGTGCTGGTGAGCGAGGATATGGTCGGGCACAAATTCGGTGAGTTTGCACCGAGCCGGACCTTCCACGGCCATGTCGGCGACAAGAAGGCGCGGAGGGTCTGAGATGGGCAAGCCCAAGCGCGAGCGGTCACTGGCAGCCAATGAGGCACTGGCACGGATGAGTACGATGCACATTTCACCGCAGAAGTTGAACCTGGTGGCTCGGCTAATTCGGGGCAAGAAGGTGTCGGTCGCTTTGGCCGATCTGACCTTCAGCCGCAAGAGGATCGCCGAGGACGTCAAGAAGACACTGGAGTCGGCCGTGGCCAATGCAGAGAACAACCACCAGCTCGACGTTGACGCGCTTGTCGTGGCCGAAGCCCATGTCGGCAAGTCCATCGTGCTCAAGCGCTTCAGGGCGCGTGCCCGCGGCCGGGTCGGCCGCATTCAGAGGCGTTTTTCACACCTGACGATTGTCGTGCGCGAGATCGAGGAGGCCGCCTGATGGGCCAGAAAGTCAATCCGATCGGGCTCCGTCTCGGGATCAATCGCAGCTGGGATTCACGCTGGTACGCGCGCGGGGGCGAGTACCGGCAGCTGCTTGGCGAAGACATGCGTATCCGCAAGGCGCTGATGGACGACCTGAAGCAGGCCGCGGTTTCCAAGATCGTGATCGAACGGCCGCACAAGAAGTGCCGGATCACCATCCATTCGGCTCGGCCGGGGATCGTGATCGGGAAAAAAGGCGCGGATATCGAAAAGCTGCGCAAGAAGGTCGCCACGATGACCGCCTCGGAGGTCCACATCAACATCGTCGAGGTGCGGAAACCGGAGGTCGACGCCCATCTGGTGGCGGCCTCGATCGCCCAGCAGTTGGAACGACGGGTCGCGTTCAGACGGGCCATGAAGCGCTCGGTTCAGTCGGCGATGCGCCTGGGCGCGGAGGGCATCCGGATCACCTGCGGCGGTCGCCTCGGCGGTGCCGAGATCGCCCGCACGGAATGGTACCGTGAGGGAAGGGTACCGCTGCACACGCTCAGGGCTGACATCGACTATGGCATGGCCACCGCCAAGACCGCCTATGGCACCTGCGGGGTCAAGGTCTGGGTGTTCAAGGGCGAGATCATGGAACACGACCCGATGGCCTCGGAGCGCCGGCTGATCGAGGCCGCCGAACAGGGCGGCAGCACGCGACGACGCGACTCCGCGGCCTGAGTGAAGAGATACATCCATGCTTCAACCCCAGCGCACCAAGTACCGCAAGCAACACAAGGGCCGCATCCATGGTTTGGCGTCCTCGGGCACAGAGCTGACGTTTGGCTCGTACGGCCTGAAGGCGATCGACCCGGAGCGGATAACGGCGCGCCAGATCGAGGCGGCGCGACGGGCGATCACCCGCCAGATGAAGCGCGCCGGTCGTGTGTGGATCAGAATATTTCCCGACGTTCCGGTTTCGGCGAAGCCGACCGAGGTCAGGATGGGCAAGGGCAAGGGAACGCCGGAGTTCTGGGCGGCCCGGGTCAAGCCCGGCAGGATCGTGTTTGAGGTCGACGGCGTGTCCCTGGAAATCGCGCGCGAAGCACTGCGGCTGGGTGCGGCCAAATTGCCGGTCAGAACCCGCTTCGTCCAGCGCATCCCGGACTAGCTCGAAAGAGGTAGCGGAAAGATGAAAGCGTCGGACATTCGGCACCTCTCGCCGGACCAGAAGGCCGAGGAGCTTGAGCGATTGAAGAAGGAGCAGTTCAACCTGCGCTTTCAACGCGCGACCGGCCAGCTTGAGAATACGGCGCGGGTTCGGCAAGTGCGGCGCGACATCGCCCGCATCATGTCGATTTCGACCGAAGTCGTCGCCAAGGTAGAGGGTTAAGGCAATGCCGAAACGCGTCCTGCAGGGCACGGTGGTCAGCGACAAGAACGACCAGACGATCGTGGTGCGGGTGGAGCGGCGCTTCACCCATCCGGTGATGAAAAAGACCATCCGCCGGTCGAAGAAATATCACGCCCATGATGCCGGCAATGAGCACAAGGTCGGCGACAAGGTGGTCATCCAGGAGAGCGTGCCGATCTCCAAGAACAAGCGCTGGGTGGTGATCGCCGCCCAGGCTGCGCAGAAGGTTTAGCGCTCCCCCGACGGGAAGCTTTTTTCAAGAGAGTAACGGTCATGATTCAGATGCAGACCAACCTTGACGTGGCGGACAATTCCGGCGCCCGCCGCGTCATGTGCATCAAGGTGCTTGGCGGTTCCAAACGCAGATATGCCTCCGTCGGTGACATTATTGTCGTGTCGGTGAAAGAGGCGATCCCGCGCGGCCGGGTCAAGAAGGGCGATGTGATGAAAGCGGTCGTCGTGCGGACCGCCAAGGATATCCGCCGCCAGGATGGCAGCGTGATCCGCTTCGACCGCAACGCGGCGGTTCTCATCACCCCCCAGATGGAGCCGGTCGGGACGCGCATTTTCGGTCCGGTGCCGCGCGAACTGAGGGCGAAGAAGCATATGAAGATCATCTCGCTCGCCCCGGAGGTGCTGTGATGGCGCAACGTATCCGCAAGGGTGACAGCGTGATCGTGGTCACGGGTCGCGACAAGGGCAAGACCGGCGAAGTGATGCGGGTGATTCCGAGCCAGAACCGGGCGCTGGTGCGCGGTGTCAATATCGTCCGGCGCCATCAACGCCAGACGCCCAATCAGGAAGGCGGCATCATCACCAAGGAGATGCCGATCCACTTGTCGAACATCGCCATCGCCGATGTCAGCGGAAAACCGACGCGTATCGGCTTTCGCTTCAATGATGATGGCCAAAAGGTCCGCTACGCGAAGCGGTCCGGAGATGCGATCGATGGCTGAGACCGCTTATTTGCCCCGGCTGAAATCGGATTACGAAGCCTCGATCAGGCCGGCCATGACCGAGCAGTTCGGTTACGGCAACCCGCTGCAGGTTCCACGCATCGACAAGGTTGTGGTCAATATGGGGGTGGGCGAGGCCGTCGCCGACACCAAAAAACTGACCTCGGCGCTGGCGGACCTGGCCAAAATCACCGGCCAGAAGCCGCTGGTCACCCACGCCCGCAAATCAATCGCAACCTACAAGCTGCGTGCCGGCATGCCGATCGGCGGCAAGGTCACGCTGCGCCGCAACCGGATGTATGAGTTTGTCGACCGCCTGATAAATGTTGCGCTGCCCAGGGTGCGTGACTTCCGCGGCCTCAACCGATCAAGTTTCGATGGCCGCGGCAATTTCGCCATGGGCATCAAGGAACACATCGTCTTTCCGGAGATCAATTACGACGAGGTCGACGAGGTGTGGGGCATGGACGTCGTCGTTACCACAACGGCAAAGAGCGACGACGAAGCGCGCGCTTTGCTGAAAGCGTTCAACTTTCCGTTCCGCCAATAGGAATCCCGATGGCCAAGAAAAGTTCGATCGAGAAGAACAATCGCCGCCGCAGAATGGTCGAGCGCTTCGCCGTGAAGCGCGCCGAACTGAAGGAGGTGGCGAACGACCAGAGCCTGAGCATGGAAGAGCGCTTCCAGGCGCGGATCAAGCTCGCCAAACTGCCGCGCAACTCCGCGCCGGTGAGGGTTCGCAACCGCTGCGAAATCACTGGCCGTCCGCGCGGTTTTTACCGCAAGGTCGGCATGTCGCGAATTGCGCTGCGCGAACTGGGCGCGGCCGGGCTGATCCCCGGCTTGGTCAAGTCGAGCTGGTAGGAGGAGTTTTGCGATGACGATGTCCGATCCGCTCGGCGATATGCTGACCCGCATCCGCAACGCACAGATGCGCAAGAAGACGAGCGTCTCCACGCCGGGTTCGAAACTTCGCCGCAATGTCCTCGACGTCCTCCAGTCCGAGGGCTACATCCGGGGCTATTCGACGGTCGACTTCAACAATGGCCGCAGCGAATTCGAAATCGAACTCAAATACTATGACGGCGAACCGGTGATCCGTGAGGCGCAGCGGATTTCGCGGCCCGGACGACGGGTCTACGCCTCGGTGAAAAATATTCCGCGCGTCAACAATGGTCTCGGCGTGTCGATCCTCTCTACGCCCAAGGGTGTCATGTCGGATGCCGAGGCCAGAGATCAGAATGTCGGTGGAGAAGTCCTCTGCCGAGTCTTTTAGCGCGCCGGCAAAACGAAACAGGTTGGTCCGATGTCCCGCATTGGCAAGCAAGCAATCGAACTACCAAATGGCGTCAGCGCCACGCTCGACGGCCAGACCGTCTCGGTCAAGGGCCCCAAGGGCGCGCTCGCCCATGCAGCGGTCGACCATGTCACGGTGAAGATCGAGGACGGCAGTATCAAAATCGCTCCCCGGGACGCCTCACGCAAAGCGCGTGCGGCGTGGGGCATGTCGCGCACCATGGTCGCCAACCTGGTCGAAGGGGTGACCAACGGGTTCGAACGCCGGTTGGAGATCAACGGAGTGGGCTATCGCGCCGCGGTGCAGGGCGGCAATCTGCAACTCAGCGTGGGCTATAGCCACGAGGTCAAGTTCGCGATCCCTGAGGGCATCAAGATCGAGTGCCCGAAGCCAACCGAAATCGTCGTCAGCGGCATCGACAAGCAGCAGGTCGGCCAGGTTGCGGCCGAGATCCGAGGTTTTCGGCCGCCCGAGCCTTACAAGGGCAAGGGCGTGAAATATGCCGGTGAGTACGTCTTCCGCAAGGAAGGCAAGAAGAAGTAACGGACGGGCCAAAATGTCCAGAACCACAAAAGCCAGACGTGTTGCACGGGTGCGCCGTGCCATTCGCACAGCGGCGGGCGGTCGTGCGCGCCTCAGCGTGTTCCGATCGTCCAAACAGATCTATGCGCAGGTCATCGATGACGGGCTTGGCAAGACGCTGGCCGCAGCCTCGACGCTCGACAAGGAACTTCGCGGAAAATTGAAAACCGGAGCGGATTCGGCCGCGGCCGAGGAAGTCGGCAAACTGGTGGCCCAGCGCGCGGTCAAGGCTGGCGTGAGCGAAGTGATCTTCGACCGTGGGCGCTACCTCTATCACGGACGCGTGAAAGCGCTGGCCAATGGCGCCCGTGAAGCCGGACTCACCTTCTGAGCGCCCTTGAAGTCACGGGCGCAGTCAACGATATCGAACAGACGGACATAAGAAGCACATGGCAAGAGAGCAAGGCAGGCAAGGCAGGCGAGACCGACGGGATCGCGATCGGGAAGACAGCGAGTTTGTCGACAAGCTGGTTCACATCAACCGCGTGGCCAAGGTCGTCAAAGGCGGGCGCCGGTTCGGATTCGCCGCCCTGGTCGTTATCGGCGACCAGAAGGGGCGGGTCGGGTTCGGTCACGGCAAGGCGCGTGAAGTGCCCGAAGCGATCCGAAAGGCGACCGAGGCTGCCAAGCGCACGCTGATCAGGGTTCCCTTGCGGGAGGGGCGCACATTGCACCACGATGTCTCCGGTCGTCACGGAGCCGGCAAGGTCATTTGCCGCGCCGCACCTGCCGGCACCGGTATCATCGCCGGCGGACCGATGCGCGCCGTGTTTGAGACGCTCGGCGTCCAGGACGTGGTTGCCAAATCCTTCGGATCCTCCAACCCCTACAACATGGTGCGGGCGACGTTCGACGCGCTTTCGCGCGAGGACAGCCCGCGCGGCGTGGCGGCGCGGCGCGGCATCAAGGTGTCGACCCTTCAGGCTCGGCGGCGCGAAATCGACCCCGAGCCCGTGGACGCGTAAAAGGCCAGGGGCGGGAGAAGCAGATGGCGGCTCGGACCGACAAGACCGTTACGGTGGAACAGACCGGCAGCCCGATACGACGGCCGGGCGACCAGCGCGCGACCCTGATCGGGCTTGGGCTCAACAAGATACGTCGTCGACGGACCCTGCCCGACACTGCGGCCGTGCGCGGGATGATTGCCAAGGTTGGCCATCTCGTCCGGGTCGTGGACGAGACTTAAAGGACGAGCGAGCACATGGACCTCAACCAACTTGCCGATCACGCCGCTGCCCGTAGGAAACGGATGCGCGTCGGTCGGGGAATCGGTTCCGGCAAGGGCAAGACCTCCGGCCGTGGCTTCAACGGCCAGAAGTCCCGCAGCGGTGTCGCCATCAAGGGCTTTGAAGGCGGCCAGATGCCGCTCAGCCGGCGACTGCCCAAACGCGGCTTCAACAACATCTTCGCCAAGGATTTCAACGAGGTCGCGCTGGGCCGGGTTCAAATGGCGATCGACGCCGGAAAACTCGACGCCGCGCAAACCGTCGATGCCGCCTCGCTCAAGGATGCCGGTGTCATTCGGCGGATCAGGGACGGCGTGCGGCTGCTCGGCGGCGGGGAACTCAAGGCAGCGGTGACATTCGAGGTCGCGGGCGCCTCGAAGCCGGCTGCGGCGGCGGTCGAAAAATCCGGGGGAAGTGTGAAGTTTGTCGGGGCGAAGGCGACAACGGCCGACTAGGCCCTGAACGGAGCGGACCGATGGCATCGGCGGCAGAACAACTTGCAGCTAACATCAACTTCAGCGCGTTTGCCAAAGCCGAAGCGCTTAAGAAACGCATCTGGTTCACACTCGGTATCCTGCTGATTTACCGTCTGGGAACCTACGTTCCGGTTCCCGGCATCAATCCCGATGCGCTTGCCCAGGCCTTCCAGGCCAATCAGAGCGGCATCATCGGCATGTTCAACATGTTCGCCGGCGGCGCGGTCGGCCGGATGGCCATCTTTGCGCTTGGCGTGATGCCGTATATCTCGGCCTCGATCATCATGCAGCTGATGACGTCGATGGTTCCGACGCTGGAGCAGCTCAAGAAGGAAGGCGAACAGGGCCGCAAGGTCATCAACCAGTACACCCGCTACGGCACCGTGGGTCTTGCGGCCATGCAGGCCTACGGGATCGCGGTCGGCCTCCAGGGCGGCACCGATATCGTCGTCAGTCCCGGCATCTTCTTCGTCCTGTCGACGGTCATCACCCTGACCGGCGGCACGATGTTCCTGATGTGGCTCGGCGAGCAGATCACCGCCCGGGGTATCGGCAACGGCCTGTCGCTGCTGATCTTTGCCGGAATCATTGCCGAATTGCCGGGCGCCATCGCCAGCACGCTGGAACTCGGGCGCGAGGGTGCGCTGCCGGTCGGCGTGATCGTGGGGGTGGCGGTGATGGCGATCACAGTGGTCGGGGTGATCGTTTTTGTCGAGCGCGCGCAGCGCCGGCTGCTGATCCAATACCCCAAGCGCCAGGTCGGCAATCGCATGTTCCAGGGCGAGTCGTCGCACCTGCCGCTGAAGCTCAATACCGCCGGCGTCATCCCGCCGATCTTTGCCTCCTCGCTGCTCCTGCTGCCGACGACGGTGGCGAACTTTTCGGCCGGCTCGGGTCCCGGCTGGCTCACCACCGTGACGGCGCTCGTCGGCCATGGCCAGCCGCTCTACATGCTGCTTCTGGGCGGGCTGACGGTGTTCTTCGCCTTCTTCTATACCGCCATCGTGTTCAACCCGGCCGATACCGCGGACAATCTGAAAAAGCATGGCGGCTTCATTCCCGGCATTCGGCCGGGCAAGAACACCGCGGCCTATATCGACTATGTGCTGACAAGAATCACGACCATCGGCGCGCTCTACCTGGTCTGCATCGTTTTGTTGCCCGAGTTCCTGATCGCCTACACCGGCGTTCCGTTCTACTTCGGCGGTACCTCGCTGCTCATCGTGGTCAATGTGTCAATGGACACCGTATCCCAGGTTCAGGGACACTTGCTGGCCCATCAGTATGAAGGGCTGGTGAAGAAGGCCAAGCTGAAGGGGCGGCGTTTGTGAGGCTGGTTCTGCTCGGGCCGCCGGGGGCGGGCAAGGGCACGCAAGCGCAATTGTTGGCCGAGCGAAAGGGCACTGCACACCTTTCGACCGGTGACATGCTGAGGGCGGCCGCCGCCGCCGGCACGCCGGTCGGCAAGCGGGCCAAGGCGATCATGGATCGCGGCGATCTGGTGTCCGACGAGGTGATGATTGAAATCATCGCCGGCCGGATCGACGAGCCGGATTGCGCCGGCGGATTCATCCTGGACGGCTTCCCGAGGACGGTCGACCAGGCCAAAGCCCTGGATCGGCTGTTGGCGGAGCGCGGGCTGTCGCTCGACGCGGTCGTGGAAATCTCGGTTGACGACGCGATCCTGATCGACCGCATTGACAAGCGCGCCCGGCAGACCGGCGGCGAGCGCGCCGACGATACCACCGAAACGCTGAAAACCAGGCTCGAAGTGTATCACAGGCAGACTAGACCGGTTTCGGACTACTACCGCCAACGGGGTGCGCTGAGAGCGGTCGATGGCATGAAATCGGTGGAAGACGTCATGGCTGCAATCGTCGAAACACTGCGGATATCGGCGAGTTGACGGGAATGGGCAGATGCAGTTGACGCAGGCCCGGCGAATCGCTATCTACCGGCCACATTCCGGATCATCAGGTTGCGGGAGCCGGTCGTCCTTGGGACGTCGGCCCGTCGTTTTGCGTTTTTGACACTCTCGACCAGCCGGCGATCCCACGCCCGGTAACAGGAGACACGGACTTGGCTCGCATTGCCGGCGTCAACATTCCGACCAACAAACGCGTGGTCATCGCGCTCCAGTACATCCACGGTATCGGGGCAACCAGGGCGCGCAAGATCGTCGAAGCCGTCAACGTGCCGCTGGAGCGGCGGACCAATGAGTTGTCCGATGTCGAGATCGGCAAGATTCGCGATCTCATCGACCGCGACCACCTGGTCGAGGGCGATCTTCGCCGCGAAACGGCGATGAACGTCAAGCGGCTGATGGACCTGGGTTGCTATCGCGGCCTCAGGCATCGCCGTGGCCTGCCGGTGCGGGGGCAGAGAACCCACACCAATGCGCGTACCCGCAAGGGACCGGCGAAACCGATTGCAGGCAGGAAGAAGTAGCCGCGTAAAACGCGGAATCCGGCGCCGTGTTCGAGCGGCGCTTTGGTGGAGCCGCTGGCGTTACGGCGGTGAAGAGATCACGGACCAAGGACAAAAATGGCCAGAGAAACCAGTCGCGTGCGCCGTCGTGAAAGAAAGAACATCACGGCCGGTGTCGCTCACGTAAGATCCAGCTTCAACAACACGATGATCACCATCACCGACGCGCAGGGCAACACCATCTCGTGGTCGTCGGCCGGTCTGATGGGGTTCAAGGGATCGCGCAAGTCGACCCCTTACGCTGCCCAGATGGCGGCCGAGGACGCCGGCAAGAAGGCGTCCGAACACGGCATGAAAACGCTTGAGGTCCAGGTTGCCGGTCCGGGGTCCGGTCGCGAATCCGCACTCCGGGCCTTGCAGGCCGCGGGCTTCATCATCACATCGATCCGGGATGTAACCCCGATTGCCCACAATGGATGCCGGCCGCGCAAGCGCCGCCGCGTGTAAACAGTTTGAATATTCTGTCGCTCGGCTGATATGGCCCCGTCGAGGGCTGCGTCGTGCCGCGCCGGGTGGCGTTGACATCGAAAGGACTGGCTTGTGACCATTCAGAAAAACTGGCAGGAGCTGATCAGACCCAACAAGCTCGAGATCGCCGCCGGCGAGGACCCCCAACGCTTCGCCACCGTCGTGGCCGAGCCGCTGGAGCGAGGATTTGGGCTGACGCTGGGTAATGCGCTCAGGCGCGTGCTGCTGTCGTCGCTGCAAGGTGCGGCCGTCAAGGCGGTCCAGATCGATGGTGTGCTGCACGAGTTCTCGTCGATCGCCGGGGTGCGCGAGGACGTGACCGACATCATCCTCAATATCAAGGAAATCGCCATCAGGATGCCGGGCGAGGGCCCCAAGCGCCTGGTCGTGCGCAAACAGGGCCCGGGCGTGGTGACGGCCGGCGATATCCAGACCGTTACCGACATCGAGATCCTCAATCCCGATCTGGTCTTGTGCACTCTGGACGAGGGCATCGAGATACGGATGGAGTTCACCGTCGATTCCGGCAAGGGCTACATCACCGGTGATCGCAACCGCCCGGAGGACGCGCCGATCGGACTGATTCCCGTCGACAGCCTCTATTCTCCCGTCAAGAAAGTCTCGTATCGCGTTGAAAATACACGCGAAGGCCAAGTGCTCGATTATGACAAGCTGACCCTGTCGGTCGAGACCGACGGTTCGGTCCGGGCCGATGACGCGGTCGCCTACGCGGCCCGCATCCTCCAGGATCAGCTGTCCGTCTTCGTCAATTTCGAGGAGCCGGAGAAGGAGACAGCCGAGGCCGCCATTCCGGAGCTGGCGTTCAACCCAGCGCTGCTCAAGAAAGTCGATGAACTCGAGCTGTCCGTTCGCTCGGCCAACTGCCTCAAGAACGACAACATCGTCTATATCGGCGACCTCATCCAGAAGTCCGAAGCCGAGATGCTGCGCACGCCGAATTTCGGTCGCAAATCACTCAACGAGATCAAGGAAGTGCTCGCCCAGATGGGCCTGCACCTTGGCATGGAAGTCCCCAACTGGCCGCCGGAGAACATCGACGATCTGGCTAAACTCTACGAAGATCACTATTGATCAGCCGCCTCGCCGCGCAGGAGTAGGGAGAGGGACATGCGTCACCGCAAAACCGGCCGCAAGCTCAATCGGACGTCAAGCCACAGGAAGGCGATGTTTGCCAATATGGCGGCTTCGCTGATCCAGCACGAGCAGATCACGACGACGCTGCCCAAGGCCAAGGATCTCAGGCCGATCGTCGAAAAGCTGGTGACGCTCGCCAAACGCGGCGGTCTTCATGCCCGGCGCCAGGCGATTTCCGAACTGCGCGATCAGGACATGGTGCGAAAACTGTTCGATACGATCGGCCCCCGCTACAAGGAACGCGAAGGCGGATATACGCGGGTTCTGAACGCCGGCTTCCGCTACGGCGACAGCGCCCCGCTGGCGGTCCTGGAGTTCGTCGACAGGGATGTCGAGGCAAAGGGCGCCGAGGACCGGGCTCGCGACGAGGACCAGGCCGAGGTGGCCACCGAGACCACCGACGAGGCCGCATAAGCCGCTGTCCGTCACACCAGCCGCTGCCTTGGTCACAATGACGCGGCGTTTGACGACGTTCCGGCGTGACCTGTCACGGCGTTGCCTCATATGATGTAACATTATGGCCGGAGCTGACCGCGGGGCGGGCGCGTTGGAGTGAGGCTTCCCAAAATGACTGCAATCTCCGGATTGATCGGCCCGATTCTGGCGACGGTGCTGGCCCTGGCTGCGCAACCGCTATGGGCGCAGCAGCGAGAGGTCCCGGCCGACGCGACCGAAATTCGGCTGTCGTTCGCTCCGATCGTTGCGCGAGCGACGCCCGCGGTCGTCAACGTCCACGCTTCACGCGTGGTCGAGCGGCAAGTCTTGCCGTTCTTCTCCGATCCCTTCTTTCGACGGTTTTTCGGCGACCGCGGTTTTGCTCCGCCCAGTCAGCGTATCCAACGCTCACTGGGCTCGGGCGTGATCATCGATGCCGCCGGCCTGATCGTGACCAACAACCACGTCATTGCCAATGCCGACGAGATCCGCGTCACCCTTGCCGACAAGCGCGAATTCACCTGCGACGTCATTCTCAAGGATGAACGGACCGATTTGGCGGTCTTACGGATTCGTGAGCTGGAGGAGCCGCTGCCGTTTCTCGAATTCTCCGATTCCGATGGATTGCAAGTTGGCGATCTGGTGCTGGCGATCGGCGATCCCTTCGGCGTTGGCCAGACCGTGACCAGCGGAATCGTGTCGGCCCTGGCCAGAAGCCAGTCCGGTATCTCGGACTACCAATTCTTCATCCAGACCGATGCCGCCATCAATCCGGGAAATTCCGGCGGAGCGCTGATCGACATGAGTGGGCGTCTGGTCGGCATACCGACCGCGATCTCCTCCACCGCCGGTGGCTCCAACGGCGTCGGTTTCGCGATTCCCTCCAACATGGTTCGGGTCGTGGCGGATTCGGCCGAGACCGGTGGTCATGTCCGGTTGCCATGGATCGGCGCGGATTTCCAGGAGGTCACGGCCGATATTGCCGAAGGACTTGGTATCCCCCGTCCACGCGGCGCCCTGGTCTCCAACGTCGTTCCCGATAGTCCCGGTGACCGTGCTGGCCTCAGGGTCGGCGATTTGATCGTGTCGATCGACGGGATCGAAATCGACGATCCCAACGGCATCAATTATCGGGTGGCGACCAAGGGGATCGGCAGCAGGGTTCAGCTCGGCGTCATCCGTAGCGGCTTGGAATATTCGGCAGAATTATCTCTCGAAGGGGCCCCGGAAACGGTTCCGCGCGACGAGACGCTGGTTGCCGGGCCTTCGCCGTTCCAGGGAGCCACCGTGGCCAATCTGTCGCCGGCGCTCGCCGAGGAGATGGCTTTTCGCGGAAATCCGCACGGGGTTGTGATCGTGAACGTCGCGGACGGCTCGCCGGCCTCGGACGCCGGTTTTAAGCGCGGCGACATCGTCGTCGACGTCAATCGCAACCGTATCGATTCCGTTCGCGGCCTGGTGTCGGTCGCGGCCGATCCTCAGACGGTGTGGAGGCTCACCATTCGCCGCAATGATGAGATCCTCCAGTCGCAGCTTCGCGGGGGGTAGGCGCGTCGTGTCGCTTTTCCAGGCGGCTGGTCTGGAAACATCGGCGCCTGGACCTCTGGCCGATCGGCTGCGGCCGTCACGGCTGGAGGAGGTGGTCGGGCAGGCTCACCTGCTCGGGCCCGACGGTGCGATTTCCCGCAGCCTCGCCGCCCACAGCCTGGGATCGCTGGTCTTCTGGGGTTCGCCTGGGACCGGTAAGACAACCGTTGCCAGGCTCCTGGCATCGGAGACCGATCTCTATTTCGAGCAGCTTTCGGCGGTGTTCTCTGGCGTTGCCGACCTGAAAAAGGCTTTCGAGGCAGCGCGGGCGCGGCGCGAGACCGGTCAGGGCACCCTTCTGTTCGTCGACGAGATCCACCGGTTCAACCGCACCCAACAGGATTCCTTCCTGCCGGTGATGGAAGATGGGACGGTGACGTTGATCGGCGCGACCACCGAAAACCCGTCCTTCGAGCTCAACGCCGCGCTGCTGTCGCGCGCCCGCGTCCTGGTCTTCAAGCCACTCGACGACAACGCGATCGCGCTTCTTTTGGATCGCGCCGAAAAACCGAGAATCGCCCGCTGCCGCTCGATCCGGCGGCGCGTCAGTCGATGATCGTCATGGCTGATGCCGATGGCCGTGCGGCGTTGACGCTGGCCGAGGAGGTGTGGCGGGCGGCACGCGAGGACGAGGTCTTCGATCCCGCCGCACTCAGGGACGTCGTTCAGAAACGGGCGCCGATCTACGACAAGTCCCAGGACGGCCATTACAATCTGATTTCCGCCCTGCACAAAGCCGTACGCGGCTCCGACCCGGATGCCGCTCTCTACTATCTCGCGCGCATGCTCGTGGCCGGTGAACAGCCATTGTATATCGGGCGCCGGCTGGTGCGGATGGCGATGGAGGACATCGGCCTGGCCGACCCGCAGGCGCTGAGTGTGGCGCTGGCAGCGAAGGATGCCTACGACTATCTTGGTTCACCGGAGGGAGAGCTGGGGTTGGCACAAGCGACGGTTTATCTCGCCTCGGCGCCGAAATCGAACGCGGTCTACACCGCGTTCAAGAGGGCCAGCGCGGTCGCCCGCGACAGCGGCTCGCTGTCACCGCCCAAGACGATCCTCAACGCGCCGACAAGGCTGATGAAGGAGGAAGGCTACGGCGCCGGCTACCGCTACGATCATGACGAGCCGGAGGCGTTTTCAGGACAGGACTACTTCCCCGAATCGCTCGGCCGCCAGACCTTTTACGATCCACCCGAACGTGGTTTCGAACGCGACATCCGCAAACGGCTGGAGTACTGGGCACGGCTTCGCCGGGGCCGCTCCGACGACGGGTCATGATCTATTTCGCCTACGGCTCCAACCTCAACCCCGGCCAGATGGTCGAGCGATGTCCGGCTCACCGAACCGTCGGGATCGCGCGACTGCCGGGTCATCGGCTTGGTTTCCCGCGGTTTTCGCCGGCGCGTTCATGTGCCACCGCGGGGATTGAATCTCATGCCACGGAATCGGTATGGGGTGTCCTCTATCGCTTGCAGGCGGACGATATCCCTACCCTTCACTACTTCGAGGGGTACGACCCCGACGGGCCGGCGAACGACAACCGCCACCTGCTGGTCGAGGTCGCCGTCGTGCGTCCGGGCAGCGCTTCGCAACAGGCCGCTATGACTTATTTCGCCGTTCCCGACGGGACCAAAAGCCTTCCGTCACGGCATTACATGGACACCATCATCGACGGTGCGCGATATCACGGCCTGCCGCGGGCGTGGGTGGGATTTCTTGAGGCCGTCGCGACGGCGACATGAGCCAATGTCGGGATGTCACTTGCGGGGGGTGATGTCAGGTACGAGCGATCGGCGAAATTTGAGGGCTATGGATCATGAGTGGCATTGCCGTGGTTTTCGTTGGCGGAGGTATCGGGGCGGTCCTTCGCCACGGCGTCAATCTGACGGCGTTCCGGCTGTTCGGACCCGGCCTGCCGCTGGGCACGCTGTCGGTCAATATTCTGGGGTCTTTCGCCATGGGCGCGTTCTGGGCCTATGTGGTCGCCCATCTCGATGAAACCCTGCCGAACAATCTGCGACTGTTGATCGCAACCGGTTTCCTGGGCGGATTTACGACCTTCTCGGCCTTTTCCCCCGATGTCGTTCACCTCTGGGAACGCGGGGCCGAAGGCGCTGCGGTTGGCTACGGTTTCGGCTCGCTCGCCCTGTCGGTCGCCGCGCTGGTCGCCGGCCTGTGGACGGCCAGGGCGGTCATCATCTGATGGCCGGCATCACGAACTCGGTGGTCGAACACGACGAAGCCGGCATGCGGCTCGATCGCTGGTTCAAGGTCCGCTATCCCGACCTGCGCTTCGGGCATCTGCAGAAACTGCTTCGCTCTGGCCAGGTGCGGGTCGATGGCGGCCGCGTCAAAACCAACACCCGGCTCAAGGCCGGTCAAAGCGTCCGCATTCCGCCGCTCGACGTGGCGGCCGAGCCCGGCGGCGCCGATCCTGCGCCCGGCAGGAATGCGGCCGACCTGCGGCACTATCTCATTCACGAGGACGACGACGTCTATGTCTTCGACAAGCCGCCGGGACTGGCGGTTCAGGGCGGATCGGGACTGTCTCGCCACCTCGACGGGATGCTGGAGGCGTGGCGCGACAAACGCGGGCGAAAGCCGCGACTGGTGCATCGGCTGGACCGCGAAACCTCAGGCGTGTTGGTGGTAGCCAAGACCAGATCGGCCGCCCAAAAACTCGCCAAATCGTTCCGTGACCGCGCGACCCGAAAAATCTACTGGGCGCTGGTGAAGGGTGTGCCAAGGGTTCGTCAGGACCGGATTTCCAACTGGCTTGTCAAGGAGGGCGGTGAAGACGGCGACCGGATGCGGGTCGCAACCAGCCGGGTCAAGGATGGCAGCCACGCAGTCACGTTTTACTCGGTCGTCGATCAGGCGGGGCAGAACCTGGCCTGGCTCTCCATGCGGCCGGTGACCGGGCGCACCCATCAGCTTCGGGCTCACGCGGCCCACATCGGCCACCCGATCATCGGCGATGGCAAATATTTCAACATCCAAAACTGGGACCTGCCCGGCGGCATGCAGAACCGCCTCCACCTGCACGCGCGACGGATCGTCGTCCCGGCGCCCGGCGGCGGAGGTCTGCTGGACATCACGGCACCGCTGCCGCCCCATATGCAGCAGAGCTGGAACCTTTTGGGCCTCGACGCCAACCTCGATGTCGACACCTCAAAGCCTGCGGATCTCGATCTGTGAGCACCGATTCCAACAATCCGATGGAGGCCGCGCGCAGCCATGCGCGGCCAGCGCTGCCGGCCCGTTTTTATGCCCAGGCAACGGCGCATAGGACGGGCGACCAGTTCGTCCTGCTGCTCGACGGGAAACCGGCCCGCACGCCCGCCCGCCATGCCCTGAGTGTTCCCGGCGAGGCACTGGCCCGGGCGCTTGCGGCCGAGTGGAACGCACAGGTCGCGCACATCGATTCGGCCACCATGCCCGTGACCCGCCTCGTCAATGCAGCCCTCGACCGGGTTGCGGGCGACGCCGAGGAGGTTCGTCGGGACATCATCAGATACGCCGGCAATGATCTCCTGTTCTACCGGGCCGAGGAACCGGATTCGCTGGTCGTGCGACAACGAGAGGCGTGGGATCCGTTGGTCGCCTGGGCCGGAAGGGAACTGGGCACCTCGGCACGGATCGCCAAGGGGGTGGTTCACAAGGATCAGCCGACAGAGTTGGTCGCTGCCGTTGGCGACATTGTCGCGCCGCTCGATGTCCTGCCGTTGACCGGCGTCCACGCGGTGACGACATTGACGGGCTCGGCGGTTCTGGCGCTGGCCGTCCTGCGCCGACATATGGACGCCGATGAGGCCTGGCAGGCCGCCCATGTCGATGAAGACTGGCAGATGGAGCGTTGGGGACGCGACGACATGGCGCTGTCGCACAGGCAGGTGCGGCGGGCAGAACTCGACGCGGCCGTGCTGGCCATCAGGACTAGGCCGCGTACTAGTAAATCGTCGTGAACGTCATTTCGGCATTTAGGGGCTTCGCCGATATAGCAGTCGCTGCAGAGAATGTCGGCGAAGTGCCAGGAGGCGACATTTTCGCTGCGCTGAAGGCATAAATCGTGTTGAATTGTTTTCTGCCCCCCCCCCCCCGAAGGAGTCGAGCATGTGAGGATGCGCATATTGTCCGGGGGTCGTCTGCGGATGAAGAAACAAGTCTACCTGCCGGATGCTGCTCATGAGGAAACCATTGACCTGCCGGTATCCTGCTTCCTGTTTTGCCATTCACAGGGCAACGTGCTGTTCGATACCGGTTGCCACCCGAGCGTTGCGAAGTCCCCGGAGGAGCGCTGGGGGAGTATGGCGCGTTCCATTGTTCCGGTCATGGCAGCCGACGACAATGTTGTTAGCGAGCTCCGCCGTGTTGGACTGATGCCCGATGATATCGACATCGTGGTGAATTCCCATCTGCACTGCGACCACTGCGGCTGCAACGAGTTCTTTTCGAAGGCGACGATCTATGTTCACACAGAGGAACTGGCGTTCGCCCGAAGTGGGAAGCAGGAAGGCGGGGGGTACTTCGAGGCCGATTGGAATCATCCGCAGCCAACAATCGAACTCACGAGCGAGATTGATGTCTTCGGCGACGGGCGGATCGTCCTTCTACCGCTACCGGGACATACGCCAGGACTCACGGGCCTGCTCGCCAGTTTGCCAAACAGCGGCGGCTACCTGCTGGCCTCCGACGCGATTGCTATCAAGCAGAACCTGGATGTTGTTCCGAAGAACACTTGGGACCGGAATTTGCTGGCGAAGTCCCTCACCGAAATCAAACGGATCGCCAAAACAGGGGTAACGATCGTATACGGTCACGACCTTGCGCAATGGTCAACGTTCAGGACAGCACAGGCCTACTATGATTAGCGGCCCGGGGAACTAGTGTCACGCTGTCCCGACGCGGATTGCGGCTTGGGGTCACGAGCCGCCGTCACCGATCACAGTGACGATGTCGCCTTTACCCCCTGAAAGCCGCCGCGCGCCGCCGATTGCGGATGTAGCCGAAGTGCCACCAACAGGCGACATTCCGGCACAATGATCTTGTGTGGCGGTGCGCGAACTCTACTTCCACGGTGAGCTGCGGGTCGACCGCGCCTGCTGTTGCTGAACGACTTGCAATGGAGTTCCTACCAAAGCCAATGGCGCCCGGAGAGCATGACTCTGCCGTGACGAAGACCGTAGCAATCCTCATCGTCGCCGCGGTTCTAACATTGGCGGGGGCGTTGGCGTGGCCCATGACGTTGGATGAGCGGGCGGCACCAGGGACGCGCCTGCCGCAAGCCTGGACTATGTTCCGCGGCGATTTGGCGCGCACCGGTGCGCTTGGCAGCGGGCCCGCGGAGCGTCCCGATCCGTTATGGCGCTTTGACACCGGCGGCATCGTCGAGTCGTCCCCGGCCCTGGCCGGCGGATTGCTTTTCGAAGGCACCTTCGATCACGCGCTGTTCGCCCTTGATGCCGAAACGGGAGCTGAGATCTGGCGTGCCCCAGTCGGCGGACTTTTGCGGGCTTCGCCGGCGGTCGGCGGCGGGAAGGTGTATTTTGGCGCCGACGACAATTTCTTCTACGCCGTCTCCACCGCGACCGGTGACGTCGCGTGGCGGTTTGCGCTCGGCCCGGGCGGCGAACAATCGTCGCCGGCCTTGCAGGATGGCGTCGTCTTTTTTGGCGCCTTCGACGGCCACGTCTACGCGCTGGACGCCGAGACGGGCGTTGAATTGTGGCGCTTCGCGACGGGAGCCGGCATCCTATCGTCACCTTTGGTTTTCGACGGTCGGGTCTTCATCGGCTCCATCGATGGTGCCCTTTACGCCCTCGATGCGGGGACCGGCGAACTCCGTTGGCGTTTGCAGACCGGCGCACCGGTGTTCTCGTCGCCTGCGGCATGGCGGGACCGGGTCTTCGTCGGCTCCGACGACGGCCATCTCTATGCCGTGGAGGCGAATAGCGGGGAGGTCGCCTGGCGATACCGCGCAGGCGCACAGATTTTCTCCTCGCCGGCGATTTTCGAGGACACGGTCTATGTGGGAGCGCACACCGATTTGGTCTACGCGATCGGTGCTGCGGACGGACGACTCCTCTGGCAGACCGATGTCGGTGGTCCGGTGTTTTCGTCGCCGGCGGTCGATGCGGACCGTGTCTATGTCGGGTCGAGCGATGGCAGGCTCTACACGCTCGACCGCGCCACCGGCGCCGTCGCTTGGACCATTGAAATCGGCACGCGGGTCTGGACATCGCCAAGTATCGCCAACGGGCGTATCTTTTTCGGCGCCCATGACGGTGCCATTTATGCGTTCGCGGACTAAGTGACGCCAACCAATATGTGACATTGAAAATCGGGGCAGCGCTGCGCGAATGGCGCCACGCCAAACCCAATCGCCAATCTGCCCAACGAGCCGCTGACATGCCCAGCTGGCTCCACTAGCTGACATCAACGAGCGAACGTCCGATTTCGGTCCAAACTGCGACATGGGCGCGGGGCGTGTTGACGTCGCCGGCGGCCGCCAATGGCTGCGCGGATGAGTCCACGGCTTAGACTAGTTTGCCGCCGCCCTGGCGCGCCGCGCCAGCCGGTCGAGCCGCTCGAGAAATCGCGACCGGTCGCGGGTGGTGAAGCCGGGGTTCAGGCCACGAATGTCACCGGTTTCGCGAAGGTGCCGGGAGAGGTCGCGCATCGCCAGAGCCATCCCGATCGACTCGGCCGTGAATTCGCGCCCGTCCGAACCCAGCACTTGGGCACTCTTGTCCAGGAGGCGCGTGGCCAGGCCGATGTCGGCGGTCACCGCGATATCGCCCGGCGCCACCTCGGCGGCAATCCGATCATCGGCGGCATCGGCGCCTTTCGGCACCACGATATGACTGACCATCGGGTCGCGCGAGGGCCGCAGACCACCGTTGGAAACGATCACCACCGGCAGACCGTGGCGTGCGGCCACCTTGAGCGCCTCCGCCTTGACCGGACAGGCGTCGCCGTCGATGAAAATGCGCGGCCCTGGCCTGGCGTCATCCCGGGTCATGAGTCGTCCGTCCAGTTGCCGGTGGGTTCGGTCCGCGGACCATCAGCCGCCGGCGGCTTTTTTGAGCGAACCCACAGGGCCGAGATGGGTTCGTTCAAAGCTGTGCGGGTAACGTAGGCCGTAGCCGAGCGCCCGATCGATCCCGATATGCGCGGCCCACACCAAGCCTGCACCGGTGACCCATGGATTGGCGGTGGAGAGCCCGGCGAGCACAACCACGATCGGGCCGATTGTTGCATGGGCTGCGTTGTAGGCCATGGCACCGACGCGCCGTCCGCCGATGAATGCGAGGAAGCTGAGGTCGGGCGCGAGAAACAGCACGGCGAAGAACCACCACGGCGCGCCGACCCAGGCGGCGTAGGCGATCACGCTGGCGGCGAACAACGCCGCCCCCTCGACCCTCAGGAGGGTTCGTACGCCGCCCTCCGCACCCCCCGGTGACTTGCCGTTTGGCGACGGTTTGGCCATCGTGCCGTCGCTTTTTTTATCCCGACGCTATGTGGTAGTCACCGCACCGGTGTCCGGCAAGGGCGGAACGGCCGATGAAGCAGATCCTGGATGAACTCGAACGCCGGCGCCAAATCGCGCGCTCGGGGGGCGGTGAGAAGCGTATCGCCGCGCAGCACAAGCTCGGCAAACTCACCGCGCGCGAAAGGATCGACGTCCTCCTCGACGAGAACTCGTTCGAGGAATTCGGGATGTTCGTCGAACACCGGTCGTCCGATTTCGGCATGGCCGACAAGAAAATCCCGGGCGACGGCGTGGTCACCGGCTGGGGCACGGTCAATGGTCGCCCGCTGTTCGTCTTTGCCAAGGACTTCACCGTCTTCGGCGGATCACTGTCGGAAGCCCATGCCGAGAAGATCACCCGGTTGCAGGATATGGCGCTCAAGAGCGGCGCACCGATCGTCGGGCTTTACGATGCCGGCGGCGCGCGTATCCAGGAAGGGGTGGCGGCGCTCGGCGGCTACGCCGAGGTCTTCCAGCGCAATGTCCTGGCGTCCGGCGTGATCCCGCAGATCTCGGTCATCATGGGCCCCTGCGCTGGCGGCGATGTCTATTCGCCGGCCATGACCGATTTCATCTTCATGGTGCGTGGGACCAGCTACATGTTCGTCACCGGTCCCGACGTGGTCAAAACCGTCACCAACGAAACCGTGACGCCGGATGAACTGGGCGGCGCCGACGTTCACTGCACCCGCTCATCGATCGCCGATGGGGCCTACGAAAACGACATCGAGGCGCTCACCGATCTTCGCCGGCTGGTCGATTTTCTGCCACTGTCGGATCGGTCGGAGGCTTCGGTCCTGAACACCACCGATCCGGCCGACCGCGAAGAGCCGTCACTCGACCGGTTGATCCCCGACAACACCCGGCAGCCCTATGACATTCGGGAATTGATCCTGAAGGTCGCCGATGAAGCCGATTTCTTCGAAATCCAGGAAGCCTTCGCGAGGAACATCGTCACCGGCTTCGCACGGCTGGAGGGTCGCACGGTGGGCGTGGTGGCCAACCAGCCCATGGTGCTGGCCGGTGTCCTGGATGCCGATGCCAGCCGCAAGGCGGCGCGCTTCGTCCGCTTCTGCGACTGTTTTTCCATCCCGCTGGTCACATTCGTCGACGTGCCCGGGTTCCTGCCCGGCACCGCCCAGGAGTATGGCGGGCTGATCAAGCATGGCGCCAAGCTGCTGCAAGCTGGCCAAGCGTACCAAAGAATATGAGGAGCGGTTCATGTCGCCCTTCGTTGCAGCCGAGCGCGGCTACATCGACGAGGTGATCCTGCCGAGGCGGACGCGGCCACGCATCCCCGGGGCGCTGCGGCTCTTGCGCGGCAAGAAACTGGGGAATCCGTGGAAGAAGCACGACAACATCCCGCTGTGACGGCGGGTCCCGCGCGGCCATCGAAATTCCGCTCCGTCGCGCTGCTGGTGCTGGCCGAAATCGCCGGCATGAGCCTGTGGTTCACCTCGGCCGCGGTGTTGCCCGATATGGTCAGCGAGGGCGCCATCACGCCATCGCGCCAGGCGCTGCTGTCAACCGGAGTCCAGGCCGGGTTCGTCGTCGGTGCGTTGTTGGTCGCCATCACCGGGCTTGCCGACCGATTCGATCCGAGAAAGGTGATGGCGATTTCGTCCGTCCTGGCGGCACTGGCCAACGCGGTTCTGCTGGTCGCCGCGCTCGGCGGCGATCTGGCGATCGCGGCGCGGTTTTTCACCGGCGTGCTGCTGGCCGGGGTCTATCCGGTCGGCATGAAATTGGCCATCGGTTGGGGCACCAAGGATCGCGGCTTTCTCGTCGGCCTGGTGGTCGGCGCGCTGACCCTGGGCAATGGCGTGCCCTTTCTGATGGCGTTTTTCGGCGGCGCCGAGTGGCGATTGACCGTCGTTCTAGCGTCGCTGTTCGCGGCCGGCGGCGGGCTGGCTGTGCTGGCCGCCGGCCTTGGGCCCCATCACGCCAAATCGCCGCGATTCCAGCTTGGCGCCATCCGCCTGGCGTGGACCGACGTCGCCATCCGCGGCGCCTATTTCGGCTATTTCGGCCACATGTGGGAACTCTTCGCGATGTGGGCCTGGATCGGAGCGGCGGTGACGGTCTCCTATCAGGTCTCGGTCGACCCGGACACCGCTGTCGGACTGGGCAAACTCACGGCGTTTCTGGCGATAGCACTGGGCGGCGTTGCCTGCGTCGTCGCGGGACGTTTCGCCGATGTCATCGGCAAGGCCGAAGTCACCATCGTCGCCATGGCGGCGAGCGGTGCGGCGGCGCTGGCGACCGCGGTGACGTTCGGCGGTCCGGTGTGGATCACCCTGGTGCTGGCGGTGGTTTGGGGGATCGCCGTCATCCCCGATTCGGCGCAATTCTCGGCCATCGTCGCCGACAATTGTCCCTCGGAACTGTCCGGCAGCCTGCTCACCCTGCAGACGGCGCTCGGTTTCGCCCTGACCATCGCCACGGTCCAGATCACGCCGGTGGCGGCAGCCGCGTTCGGTTGGCCGGTGGTCTTGGCGGCGCTCGCCATCGGACCGGCGGTCGGCATCGCCGCCATGCTGCCGCTGCGACGATCGCGCGCCGGTTAACGACGATGCCAATTTTTCGGTTGTTGATCAAAGGCCGGGTGCAGGGTGTGGGCTACCGAATCTGGCTGCAGCAGGAGGCGATCCGGATCGGCCTCACCGGCTGGGTGAGAAATCGCCGTGATGGTTCGGTTGAAGCCGTGGTCGGCGGACAGCGTGACCAGATCGAGGCCGCACTGGTCGCCATGCGGGCCGGGCCACCAGGATCGCGGGTCGACGATATCGCGCTCCACGACCATGCCGGCGCTGTGCCGCAGGGGTTTTCGATTCTCCCTACGGCGTGACGGTGGGTCCGAAAAGAACTTCGAATTCGCGCCGCATGACGATGTCGACTTCCGCCATCGACACCGGGATGCCGAGGTCGGTCAGGCTGGTCACGCCGCGGTCGCGCACGCCGCACGGCACGATGCCGGAAAAATGCTCCAGCACCGGATCGATGTTGAGGGAAATGCCGTGGAAGGTGACCCAGCGCCTGACCCGGATGCCGACCGCGGCGATCTTGTCCTCGCGGTCGGGGCCCTTGTCCGGCCGCCTGACCCAGATCCCGATACGGTCGTCGCGCCGTTCCCCGCCGACGTTGAAGACCGCCAGCGTGTTGATGATCCATTCCTCCAGCGTTGCCACATACTGGCGGAGATCGCGCCGGCGCCGGTTGAGATCGAGCATCAGATAGGCCACCCGCTGCCCCGGCCCGTGATAGGTGTACCGGCCGCCGCGGCCGCTGCGGAAGACCGGAAACCGGTCGGGAGCCAGAAGATCGGAGGCGTTGGCGCTGGTACCGGCGGTGTAGAGCGGGGGATGCTCCACCAGCCAGACGTTTTCCGCCGCGCGGCCCGAATCGATTGCCGCGACACGCTCCTCCATGGTGGCGACGGCGTCCGGGTAGGCGAGCTGCCGGTCGGCGACCAGCCAATCAACGGGCGGCATTTCCTCCACCGGACGCATGGCGTTCTGGAGCGCGGTTCGGGCAGCGTTCATCGGCCTAACATGGTCCGAGCGCGAGCCCGCCACAAGGCGCCGTCGGAAACCTGATGGCGACGTGTCGACATCGCCCACGGGTCAGGGCACCGGCCGGCTTTCGACCGCGGTTCGGATCGTTCGACGAAGGCCAAGCCCGGTCGATGCCGGCTTCGGCTCTGCTTGTCTCGCCACATGCGATTTGATAAACGAACCCTCGATTTCAAGCGGTCGTGGCGGAATTGGTAGACGCGCAGCGTTGAGGTCGCTGTGGGGTAAAACCCGTGGAAGTTCGAGTCTTCTCGACCGCACCATTTCCTGTTTTGTGTGTTCTGCTAGCGGCGGCCCGAACGGTCGCCGGTTGTTGATCGGCTCGGGTCGCCAAGCCCGAACGACCCCCGGAGGCCGCCATGGTCCAGGAAGCCGCTGAACTCGATCCGACTTCGCCGCCGGACATTCGCGACCAACTCGGCCACCTCACCAACGATTTCGTGACGTCGGTCGCCGCCGCCGCCGATGGGACCGATGAAAGACAAGTGCACGAACTGGCCGGCGAACTGCACGAGGCCGACACCGCGGATCTCATTGAGGCGCTGGGTCCCGACAAGGCGGCCGAGCTGGTTCGGCTGTTGGGCGATGATTTCGACTTCACCACGCTCACCGAACTCGAAGAGACGACCCGACTGCAATTGGTCGAGGGCATGCCCGCCGAGGATGTCGCGGAGGGCATGCGCGACATCGAATCGGACGATGCGGTCTTCATTCTCGAAGACCTCGATCCGGCGGATCGGGCGGCCATCCTGGCGCAAATCCCCTCGGCCGAACGCCGCCAGCTCACCGCCGGTCTCGACTTTCCCGAAGACTCCGCCGGCCGGCGCATGCAGACCGAAATCATCGCGGTACCGCCATTCTGGACCGTGGGTCGGACCATCGACCACATGCGCGAAGACGACAATCTGCCCAACGAGTTCTACGAAATCTTTGTCGTCGATGCCGGCTACCGGCCGATCGGAACGGTGGGCCTGAGCCGCCTGCTGCGGACCATGCGTCCCGTGGCGATCACCGATATTGCCGAGCGCGAGCTTCACCTGGTTCACGCCCATGACGACCAGGAAGACGTCGCTCGTACGTTCGAGCGCTACAATCTGGTGTCCGCCGCCGTGATCGACGATTCGGAACGACTGGTGGGCGTGATCACCGTCGACGACATCGTCGACGTGATCGAGGTCGAAGCCGACGAGGACCTGAAGGCGCTGGCCGGGGTGGCGCCGGGCGAGGCGCTGTCGGATGATTTCTGGACCATCACCAGAGGCCGCTTCACCTGGCTGACCGTCAATCTGGCGACCGCCGTTCTGGCATCGGTGGTGATCGGCATGTTCGCCGACCAGATCCAGCAGATGGTGGCGCTCGCCGTGCTGATGCCGATCGTCGCCAGCCAGGGCGGCAACGCCGGCACGCAGACGATGACCGTCACCGTGCGGGCCATCGCAACCCGCGATCTCGGCCCCCACAATGTCAGGCGGATCATCGGCCGCGAACTCCTGGTTGGGTTGGCCAACGGGCTGGTGTTTTCGGTCATTCTCGGCGCGGTCGCCTATGCCTGGTTTCAGGTGCCGGATCTGGGGCTGGTGATCGGGCTGGCGATGCTGATCAATCTGGTGGCGGCGGCAGCGGGCGGCGTCGTCATTCCGCTGGTCCTCAATCGGTTGCACGCCGATCCCGCGGTATCATCTTCCGCGTTCGTTACCACGATCACCGATATTATCGGATTCCTGACCTTTCTCGGCCTTGCTGCCTGGTGGTTCGGGCTAGGTTGACGTGGTCGCGAGCTGTTTCGCGGCGCAGCAATTCGTTATTTCCCAACCCGCCCATGCGCGCCCGTAATGGGCTAGACCGGAAATAAGACGGGGGAGGGGGACGCCGGGTCCTTGCAACCGAGTTGAGCGTCAATCAAATCCGCTTCGGGGTGGTCGGTATCGGCTCGTTCGGGCAACACCATGTACGCCATCTGGCCGCCCATGACCTGGTCACGCTGGTCGGAGTCAGCGACCTTGATCGCGCGCTCACGGCTCGGACCGCCGAACGCTTCGGCTGTGCGGCCTTCGACCAGGTGGATGAGTTGGCCAGGGTGGTCGATGCCATGGTCGTCGCGGTGCCGGCAACATCGCATCACGAAATCGTCGGCCCGTTTGTCGATGGCGGCGTCCACGTCCTGGTCGAAAAGCCGATTGCCTCAAATGTCGCCGACGCGCGTGACCTGATCAGCCGGGCCGGACATTCGGGCGCGTTGCTGCAGGTCGGTCATGTGGAGCGGTTCTCTCCGGCGATCCGCAAACTCACCGAAGCCGTGAGTGAAGCAACCCGTATCTCATGCGTCCGGCGGTCGCGCTGGAACGGCCGCTCCGGCGATGTCGACGTGGTTCTCGACATCATGATTCACGATATCGACCATGCCTGCGTTCTGGCTGCCGCGCCGGTCGTGTCGGTCACCGCCAGCGGGGTGGTCGGCAGGAGCGGTCATGTCGATGAGGCGGAGGCCTGGCTGACGTTCCGGAACGGGGTGGTGGCAACGCTTTCGGCGAGCCGCCAAGCCGAACAATCGGAGCGGCGAGTGACGGTCACCGGGCCGGACAATGTCTTCGTCGCCGAACTGTCGGAGCCCAGTTTGACGGTCAGCGGCCGGCGAACGGGTGCGGTCTCGCGCGCCGTATCGCTGGCCGACAACGACAGTCTCGCCGACCAGCTGGCGTCGTTTGTCGACAGCGTGGCAGGTGGTGGGCCGGTCGCCGTGGACGGCCAGGCCGGACTCGCGGCGCTCGAAATCGCGGCTCGAATCCAGGCGGCGATGGCCGAACAACAAGAACCAGTATCGGAGCGTGCAACGTCATGAGTTCTTCGAAGCCGGTGCTGTCTGTCGCCGGCGGCCGCATCGAATTGTTTGACCTGCAGCGCCAGAGGGCACGGCTCGGGGCGGATCTCCATGAGCGCATCGATACCGTGTTGAGCCACGGCCAGTTCATTCTCGGGCCGGAAGTCGACGAACTGGAACAACGCCTGGCGGCTTTTGCCGGCGTCGAGCATGCCATCGCCGTATCCAGCGGCCGCGACGCGTTGATGATTTCGCTGATGGCGATGGGCGTGGGTGGCGGTGACGTGGTGTTCGTGCCGGCCTTCACCTTTGCCGCCACTGCCGGCGCGGTCGCCGGGGTCGGCGCCGTCCCGGTCTTCGTCGATGTCGAGCGCGACAGTTTCAACATGGATCCGGTCGATCTGGAACGCGCCATCATCGAGGTCATGGACGAGGGGCGGCTCAAGGTCGGCGCCGTCATGCCGGTCGATCTCTATGGCCTGCCTGCCGACTACGGTCGCATTCAGAAAGTGGCCGACCGGTTCGGCGCGCAGGTACTGGCCGATGCCGCGCAGAGCTTCGGCGGGCTGCGGAACGGCCAAAGCGTCGGTGCGCTGGCCAGGATCAGCGCCACCAGCTTCTATCCGACCAAGCCGCTCGGATGCTACGGCGACGGCGGCGCCATCCTGACCACCGACACCGGTCTCGACCAAAGGGTGCGCATGATCCGCTCCCACGGCCGGTCGGGAAGCGGTGATGAGGCGACCGTGCTGGGACTGACCGGTCGGCTCGATACGCTGCAGGCCGCGGTTCTGCTCGCCAAATTGGAGATTTTTCCCGAAGAACTCGAGCGCCGCCGGGCGATTGCGCGGCGCTATCATGATGCGTTGTCGAATATCGTGGCCGTTCCGACCCTGCCGGACGGTTACCAGAGCGCCTTCGCGCTTTACACGGTGCGGGTCAGCGACAGGGATACGGTACGCGCCAGGCTTGACCAGATGGGCATCGGCACCGGGCTGTTCTACCGCTTGGCGCTGCATCAACATCCGGCCTTCGAGGCCTTTGATGGCCGCCATCTGCCGGTGGCCGAGGAACTGGTCGCCGACGTTCTCAGCCTGCCCCTCCACGCCGACCTCCGCGACGACGAGGTTGAACGTGTGATTTCGGCGGTGCGCGAGGTGGCGACAGGCGGCGCCTGACCCCGGCGACCCACCCGTCACCCGCGCCGGTCACCGGTTGACTGGACCAGGCGCTTCGCTCAACTGGGGTTCGGTGCCGCAAGCCCGTCATCTGGCCTCGCCCGGGATCGAAGCCCTTGCCAGACTTTCACGCCCTGCCGCTGTCTTTCAATATCGCCCTGCTCGTCGCCAGCGCCGGTATCGTGTGGTTCGCCGGAACGCGCCTGGCGCGCTACGCCGACGGAATCGCCGAGGCAACCGGTATGGGACACGCCCTGGCCGGTTTTCTGTTTCTCGGAGGCGTCACCTCGCTGCCCGAGCTGGCCAGCTCGGTGACGGCGTCGCTCGAGGGCTTCGGCACGCTGGCGATCAGCGGCCTGCTCGGCAGTATCGCGATCAACGTGCTGCTGCTGGCATTTGCGGACGCGATTCTCGGGCGTGACGCGCTGACCTCGACCGTCGCCCACCCTGCCACGCTGCTTCAGGGGCTGCTCGGCATCCTGCTGCTCGGCGTCCTGATCGCCGGCATCACGATCGGCGAAGTCGAGCTGCTGGGACTGGGCGTGTGGTCGGCCACGATGGTGCCGCTGTTTGCGATTGCCGTGTGGCTGTCCTCCCGGCTGGAGAATCGCCCCACCTGGGTGGTTGCGGATCACGTTCGGCTGTTCGTCCCTCCGCCGCGCCCGCAGGCGGCAGGAAAGCGACCGCCGGGAGAACGCCCGCTGGGCCGCCTCCTATGGCTGTCCACTGCGGCGGGGGTGGCCATCTTGATCGCCGGGGTGGTGTTGGCCGAGGTCGGCGCGGCGGTGGCCGACGAGACCGGCTTGGGTACCGGCCTCACCGGTTTCGTGCTGATTGGGTTCGCGACCTCGCTCCCTGAGATCAGCTCGGTGGTCGGAGCAGTCCGGCTGAAACGCTACGAACTCGCCATCGGCGACATTTTCGGCACCAATCTTTTCGACCTGCTGCTGATCCCGATCGCCGATCTGGCCTTCCGCGGGCCCTTGCTCGGCGGCGCCGGCCGCTTCGAGGCGCTGGCCGCCACGCTCGGTCTCATCCTGACGGCGATCTACGTCATTGGCCTGCTCAACCGGCGCAACCGGACGTTTCTGCGGATCGGTTACGATTCCCTTGCCGCCATCGTGGTGTTTGGCGGCGGCCTGATGATCCTCAACGCCATCCGGCCGCTATGAGGTCTGTGGACAGTCGGCCGGGATTGCTTGATTTACGCGCCGCCGGAGGCAGGGTGAGCCAATGACGACTCATCTGATCAAACTCTGCGTGGGATGCGAGTCGGTCGAGCACCTCGCCGAGTGGATCGAGCGCCGGCTCCGCGAAAGGCGTCGCGACGGATTCAAGCCTGAGCATTTCCACGTCACGCGCATGATGCCCAGGCGCGGGCCCGAGCTGCTCGATGGCGGTTCGCTCTACTGGGTCATCAAGGGATCCGTTCGGGCACGCCAGCGCCTGGTCGATATCCGCCCGTTCACCGATGCCGACGGGATCAGGCGTTGTCGGCTGGTGCTGGAGCCGCGGCCGGTTGAAACCGAATGGTGGCCGCGGCGTCCCTTCCAGGGGTGGCGCTACCTCAGGCCGCAGGACGCGCCAGCCGATCGACCAACGGGCCAGCGCGCCGACCTGCCGCCGGGCATGACGGCCGAACTGGCCGAACTCGGCGTGCTTTGAGAAAGGCTCGGCGGGAAGCGACGATCGGCTCTGCAGGGCTGCTGTGATCATAGGGGATAGAACGGCCGGATCGGGCTGACGTTGAGCCGAACCGTCTTTTGCAAAACCGCAATCAACGCAACCTGATAAATGGACTTGTTCAGCTATCGGATAAACTTGGATTGAGGATTGCGGAAGGGATTGCCGAACCACTGGTCCAGCGCGAGTTTTTTTCTTCGCGGACTGGCCTTGACCGTGCGACTTTCGGCAGCGAACCGACCCGTTCCGACCTCGCCGCGCGCCAGGCGACCGGCCGGCTGACGACCGTGCCGATCTGCCGGCACCGCCGCGAACAACGCCTGAGACCGGCCACGACGCGCCGGCGAGCCCATCGGCCTGCCGCGGCGGAGGCGGCGAAACAAACCGCCTGGCGGGTTGCAAGGCGCTGGATAAGCGCCACATCATGTCCGGGCGTGGGCTGGTAAATGAGGACCCGCGCGAGGTCATCGTGATGGCGCAAAAAGACAAGACACCTGTCAAGACCGACACCCATCCGGTAACCGACCGGTCCGGGCGCGGCGAGGTCGAGGCGTTCCTGGAGCGCGCAAGCCGGCTTGCTCCGACCGTCCCGACCGAAGGACGCGGAAGGCTGATATTTGCGCTTGATGCGACCATGAGCCGCCAGCCGACCTGGGACAAGGCGCTCCATCTCCAGTCGCAGATGTTCGAGGAGGCGGCCAAGGTGGGCGGACTGGATATTCAGCTGGTATATTTTCGCGGCTTCAGAGAATGTCGGGCGAGCCGGTGGGTGAGCGACGGACGCGCGCTGAGGGACCTGATGACCGGGATCGACGTCCGCGGCGGTCACACCCAGATCGGCAAGGTTCTGTCCCATGCGCGCAAGGAGACCGGCAAAAAGCCGGTGAATGTGCTGGTTTATGTCGGCGATGCGCTCGAGGAAAAAATCGATGATCTTGCCGCCATGGCAGGTGAGTTGGGCATGCTCGGCGTCAAGGCCTTCGTCTTCCAGGAGGGCAACGATCCCCTGGTTGAGCGCGGTTTCCGCGAGATGGCGCGGCTCACCGGTGGTGCTTATGGCCGGTTCAACACCAATGCGGCCAGCCAGCTCGCCGAATTGCTCCGCGCCGCGGCGGTGTACGCGGCGGGCGGCATGAAGGCGTTGGCCAAAGCCGGAGGCGGGGGGCAGCGGCTGCTGGAGCAGCTGAGGTAGCGGAATGACCTATCTGGTCGGCGGTATCGCCTCCCTTGGAGTTCTCCTGCTTGTCGCCCGGGCCTTTGTCTCGGTCGATCCGCGCAATTTGATACGTTTCATGCGCTTTACGGTTGCCGGCGTCCTGGTCGCCATGGGTGCCGCCCTGACGATTGGTGGACGCTGGGGATTTGGTCTGGCGCTGATC
Organism: uncultured Bauldia sp.; assembly: GCA_963663975.2. Lineage (GTDB taxonomy): Bacteria > Pseudomonadota > Alphaproteobacteria > Rhizobiales > Kaistiaceae > JANQRX01. The sequence goes on from CAXXRA010000003.1 coordinate 61,330, forward strand.
GCCTTCGGCATATCGGCGTTCACCACGGGACGTCTGGGACCGATCGACCTCGGTGGCGGGGCACGCTCCCGCGGTTCCGGTTCGACGGTCAGGACGGCGATCCTGGAGATGCGCCTCGATCACGACAGCGGCGACATGGACGGCCGCATCCTGAGCGGGTCGCAGGCGGGCCGGATGCTGAACGAGCTTGGCGACGAGGAGGTGGTGAAACTTTTGCGCGAGGTGGTCGAACAGGATGCGGAAAGCGCGGCGCTACTGGCAGCGTATCTTGACCGCAGGCTGCCCGGATGGCGTGAAGACTTCGAGGGAGATGCGGCAGCGGGGACGAGCGGCGCGCCGGATTCTGGCCCCATGACTCACGAGCAGGCCTATGAGATCCTTGGCCTTGCGCCCCGAGCCAGCAAATCCGAAATCCGTGCGGCCCACCGCCGGCTGATGAAGCGGGTCCATCCGGACCAGGGCGGGTCGACGTTCCTCGCGGCGAAAATCAATCAGGCTAAGGACAGGCTTCTCGGCGATCATCGGTAACTACTCACAAACAGGACATCGATCAGGCGAACACGGGCCTATTGCAGCGCGATGCAGTCGAACTTCTGGCGTTTCATGTGGGCGCAGGCGGAGCGGGCTGCGTCCTTGGACGGAAAACCGCCGAAACGGGCGCGGAACAGTGTCCCGCCGGCTTTGGCGACCGCTTCGGTATAGGGTGTTGCACCGGCCAGCACCTCACCGCCACCGCTCAGGGCGCGGTCGAGCACATCTTCGGCCGATGACTGGCTGGGGGTCGCGGCAAGCTGGATTTTCCAACCGGGTTGCGCCGGCGGACTTTGAACGGTCGCCTCGATTTCATCGTCAGGGGCGGCATCGCCCTGGTCCACCGCGTCGAGCGCGAAGGCCGAATTGGCCCCGACCAGCGTGGCCGCGGCAACCGCGCCGTTGGGGCCGCCGACGGTGCCCGTCGGACGCATACGCGGCAGGGGATACTCATTGGCGGCGACCATGCGCATGGTGCCCGAACCGCCGGCCGGGCCGCCAGGTACGAGCGCAACGGTGCGCATGCCACGCGATGCTCGGGGCAGGTGCTTGTTGAGCAACCCGGCCATCCGGTTGTCACGCGCCTTGCCGGTGTCGCCGCCCAGGACCACCGCAACGACGTAGCGATTGTCGTGCTTGACCGAGGTCACCAGATTGAACCCCGATGCCCTGGTGTAGCCGGTCTTGATGCCGTCGACGCCCGCAACCCGGCCAATCATCCGGTTGTGGTTGCTGTAACGGCGACCTTTGTAGGTGAAGCTCGGCGTCTTGAAATAGTGGAAATATTCCGGGTAGTGATCCCTCAGCGCCAGCCCCAGCAACGCCATATCCCTGGCGGTGGTGATCTGCCTCTTGTTGGGGAGCCCGGAGGCGTTGCGGAAGGTCGTGTTCGACATGCCCAGGCTGCGGGCCTTCTTTGTCATGCGGGTGGCGAATTGGCTTTCGGTTCCGGCGATATGCTCGGCAACCGCGGTGGCGACGTCGTTGGCCGATTTGGTGACCAACGCCAGAATGGCGTCCTTGACCCTGATGGGCTGGCCTTTCTTGAGACCCAATTTGGACGGGGCCTGGCCGGCGGCGCGCGCCGAAAAACGGATCCTCGAGTTCAGCCCGATCTTGCCGCGTTCGATCGCCTCGAACACCATGTAAAGCGTCATCATTTTGGTCAAGGACGCCGGATAACGGGTTGCGTCGGCGTTGCTGGAGTAGAGGGTCTTGCCGGTCTTGGCATCCACCACGATGGCGGCGTTGGGTGAGGCGACCGCAGCGGCCGGTCCGACCGCCAGGCCGGCGGCCATCGTCATGACGGCGAGCAGGCCTGTCCAGCGCCTGAATCCGAGGATCGTGCCCGACCGTTCGATCATCCATGAAGCTCCGCATCATGCAGGCGCAAGAACGGGCGCCAGTGTCGTTACAAGCTCAGCCTCGCGAATCGCGGGACAACCGCATACCCGGGACTCATTTCGCGCACGAAATCGACCGAAATCAGGCATGTGGCTCGACGACGCGTCCTTGAATCGCCGCTGGCCGGTTCGGGCAGGGACATTATGGGAGCGAAGTTACCTTTCCGTAAAGCATGATCACGGCTTGGAGGTGACGAAGTCGCGACGCGTTGCAGATGGATCACACCCCGATCGGCCACCGTCGCAGTTTGTTGGTGGCGCATATTCAAATGCGGCCATCGGCGACCTAGATAAGATGCTTCGGAGAGGCCGCCCGCGCCTTCGAAATCGCCGTTCAACATCCGATCAAGCGGAAATTGATGTCGGGCGCATTGCGCCAGCGGCAATTTGGCGTCAGGATTCAATGTCTGGTCGTGCTGTTGAATTGCAAATGATGAGCGAACCCAAGCGCCCCGGATTTGACGATGACGGTGACACTGAAGTCGGCGTCGTTACCAAGACCCGGCCAAAGACCAAGCGGCCGAGCCTGTATCGCGTCCTTCTGTTGAACGACGACTATACGCCGATGGAGTTCGTGGTGGTGGTGTTGCAACGCTTTTTCAGCAAGGGACCCGAGGATGCGAGCCAGATCATGTTGCATGTCCACCGCCACGGTGTGGGCGAATGTGGCGTGTATACTTACGAGATCGCCGAGACCAAGGTCACTCAGGTCATGGATTTTGCCCGCAAGCACCAGCATCCGCTGCAATGCGTGATGGAAAAGAAGTGAGGAGCGCCCGTGCCGTCATTTTCACGCAGCCTTGAGAAGGCTCTGCATCAGGCGCTGTCCTTCGCCAGCGAGCGGAACCAGGAATACGCCACGCTCGAGCACCTGCTGCTGGCACTGGTCGACGACCAGGACGCGGCAGCGGTCATGCGCGCCTGCGGCGTCGATCTCGACATGATCCGCAGAAACCTGATCGATTACATCGACACCGAATTGACCAATCCGGGCGCCAGTGCGGAGGAGGATTCCAAACCGACCGCCGGCTTCCAGCGGGTGATCCAGCGCGCCGTCATTCACGTGCAGTCGTCGGGCCGCGAGGAAGTGACGGGCGCCAACGTGCTGGTGGCAATCTTCGCCGAGCGCGAGAGCCATGCGGCCTATTTCCTGCAGGAGCAGGACATGACCCGCTACGACGCGGTCAACTACATCAGCCACGGCATCGCCAAGCGGACCGGAATGTCGGAACCACGACCGGTGCACGGGGTCGATGAGGATGCTGCAACCGTCGAGGGGCGCGAGGATACCAAGAAGAAGACCGACGCGCTCGATGCCTATTGCGTCAATCTCAACGAGAAGGCGCGGAAAGGAAAAATCGACCCGCTGATCGGGCGCGACAGCGAGATCGACCGGACCATCCAGATTCTATGCCGCCGCCAGAAGAACAATCCGCTGTTCGTCGGCGAACCGGGCGTCGGCAAGACGGCGATTGCCGAGGGACTCGCCAAGCGCATTGTCGAAGGCGAGGTTCCCGAGGTGTTGAAGGACGCCACCGTCTTTACCCTGGACATGGGCACGCTTCTGGCCGGTACCCGCTATCGCGGCGATTTCGAGGAGCGGCTCAAGCAGGTCCTCAAGGAAATCGAGGAATTTCCCGGCGCCATCATGTTCATCGACGAGATCCACACCGTGATCGGCGCCGGTGCGACCTCGGGCGGGGCCATGGACGCCTCCAATCTCCTCAAGCCGGCGCTGGCGTCCGGTACGGTTCGCTGCATCGGCTCAACCACCTACAAGGAGTACCGCCAGTTCTTCGAGAAGGACCGGGCGCTGGTGCGGCGGTTCCAGAAGATCGACATCAACGAGCCGACGATCGCCGACGCAATCGAAATTCTCAAAGGCCTGAAGCCGTATTTCGAGAAGTATCACAAGGTTCGCTACACCAATGATGCGATCAAGACCGCGGTCGAATTGTCGGCGCGCCACATCAACGACCGCAAATTGCCCGACAAGGCGATCGACGTGATCGACGAATCCGGCGCCTCGCAGATGCTGGTGCCGGAATCACGCCGTCGCAAGACGATCGGGGTCAAGGAAATCGAGGGCACGGTCGCGACCATGGCCCGTATCCCGCCCAAGTCGGTGTCGAAGGACGACGCGGAGGTGCTGAGACATCTCGATGCGTCCCTCAAGCGCGTGGTCTACGGACAGGACGAGGCAATCGATCGGATTACCTCGGCGATCAAACTCGCCCGAGCCGGCCTGCGCGAGCCTGAAAAGCCGATCGGCAGCTATTTGTTCTCGGGCCCAACCGGCGTCGGCAAGACCGAGGTGGCCCGCCAATTGGCGTTGTCGATGGGGGTCGAATTACTGCGCTTCGACATGTCGGAATATATGGAGCGCCACACCGCATCGCGGCTGATCGGGGCGCCGCCAGGCTATGTCGGCTTCGATCAGGGCGGCCTGCTGACCGACGGCGTCGATCAGCATCCTCACTGCGTGGTGTTGCTCGACGAAGTCGAAAAGGCCCATCCCGATCTGTTCAACGTGCTCTTACAGATCATGGATCACGGCAAACTGACCGACCACAATGGCAAGCAGGTCGACTTCCGCAACGTGATCCTGATCATGACCACCAACGCCGGCGCAGCCGACCTGGCGAAACCGGCGATTGGCTTCGGCAAGTCGGTGCGCGAAGGCGATGACTTGGCGGCCATCGAGCGCATGTTTGCGCCGGAGTTCCGCAACCGCCTCGACGCCGTGGTTGGCTTTGCCGCTCTCAAGCCTGAGATCGTCGCGCAGGTGGTGCAGAAATTCGTGATGCAGCTTGAAGCCCAGCTCGCCGACCGTGGCGTCACCTTCGACCTCGCGCCGGAGGCGGTCACATGGCTGTCCGAGAAGGGTTATGACGAACGCATGGGCGCGCGGCCGCTGGCCCGGGTCATCCAGGAGACCATCAAACAGCCGCTCGCCGACGAAGTGCTGTTCGGCAAGTTGAAGAAGGGCGGGACCGTCAAGGTCACCGTCGAAAAGGACGGCAAGGGGCTTCGTCTGGAGCCGATTGCCGATGGTCCGGTCAAACCCAAGGCGGAGCCACTGCCCAAGAAACGGACCAAATCGGCGACCCGCCGCAAGCCCAAATCGGGCCGCAAAGCCGCCGCTTCCAAATCCAGGGGCGGTGATGGCGGCAAGGCCGGACTGGTGCCCAAAGTTCCGCTGAGGACCGACTCGGACAGCTGAGGCTGCCAGCCGATTGGTATCGGAGCAGTCTGGCGTCCCAGACCCAGCCGGCCCGCGAATGCGGGCCGCCGTTGGTCTTGGCACCTATATGCCGGCGGGTGGGAGTCGTCTAGCGCATCAAAAACGGCTTGACGAGCACGCCCCGTCCGATGGCTCTGTCTCGACAAGGGGGCGACTGCACCAAGCGCATTTTGCGCGGCGGCTCGTGGTTCGAATGGTCGAGCCTCCGATCAGCCTCCCGCTCTGGGAGCTGGCGCGGCTACCGTGACAAAGACAACGGGCATCCGTGTCGCTCGAACGCTCACCCCTTGAATCTTTACTCCTTCACATTCGGGGGTCCGGGCAGGCGCGGCAGCGATGTCGCCTTTTCACCCGAAAGCCGCCGTCAGCGAGCGGGTCTGCCACGGCAGCTGCGTGCCGATTTTGTTGATTTAGTTGGGCTTGATCGGTGGCGGTTGGCGTGATTCCGTCCTTTGAGTGATTTGCTCGTGGGATGGATGCGATGATGGGACTGCAGGCGGCACCGGAACGGCTTTTCTACGACTTCTGCCTTGAGGATCACGTTCCGGAAGATCACCAGCTGAGGCAGATCGATCGGTTTCTCGATCTGGGCGATCTGCGGGTCAAGCTGAAGCCGTTCTACAGTACCATTGGTCGGCCTTCGGTTGATCCAGAGCTGATGATCCGGATGCTGATTGTCGGCTACTGCTTCGCCATCCGCTCGGAGCGGCGGCTATGCGAGGAGGTCCATCTCAATCTTGCCTATCGCTGGTTCTGTCGCCTGGGTCTCGATGGCAGCGTGCCAGACCATTCGACCTTCTCGCTCAATCGCAATGGCCGCTTCCGGCAGAGTGGTCTTCTGCGTCATGTATTCGAGACGGTGGTGCGCCGCTGCATGTCGGAAGGCCTTGTCGGCGGGGAAGGCTTTGCCGTCGATGCCAGCCTGATCCAGGCCGATGCCAACAAGCAGCGCTCGGTGCCAGGCCAGGAATGGAGCTTGGAGAATATTCCTGCTGACGCCACACAGGCGGTCCGGGATTATCTGGCCACGCTCAATGATGCCGCCTTCGGAGCAGCCAGCAGCGTGACACCGAAGTTCGTCTCCCCGTCCGACCCGGCAGCTCAATGGACCGGCGCCCAGCGCGGTCCGGCCTTCTTTGCCTATGCCGACAACTATCTGGCCGATACCGACCATGGGATCATCGTCGATGTCGAGGCGACCCGTGCCATCCGGCAGGCCGAGGTGGGAGCAGCCCGCACCATGATCGACCGAGTTGAAGAGCGCTTTGGCCTCAAGCCAAAACGGCTGGCCGGCGACAGTGCCTATGGGGCGGCACCGATGCTGGCCTGGCTGGTCAAGGACAGAGGCATCGCTCCGCACATCCCGGTGTTCGACAAATCAAAGCGCGACGATGGCACCTTCTCCAGAGCCGACTTCCAGTGGCAGGAGGATAATAATGTCTATGTATGCCCGGCGGGAAAGACGCTTAAGTCATCGGGCCGCCTGAACAGTGACAACACCTACCGATATCTGGCCAGCACCTATGACTGCGGCCCTTGCCCGTTAAAAAAGCGGTGCTGCCCCAAGACGCCGCAGCGCAAGATTCCCGCGACATCAACGAGGATGCTCGCGATGTCGCCAGGGCGCTCTACGACACGCCCGCCTTCAACCAGTCGCGTCGCGACCGCAAAAAGGTCGAGATGCTGTTTGCCCACCTCAAGCGCATTCTGAAGCTCGGTCGATTGCGCTTGCGCGGGCCGCGCGGGGCCCAGGATGAGTTCCTCCTCGCTGCTACGGCCCAGAACCTGAGAAGGCTCGCCAAACTCAGACCGATACCGCCGCCGACCCTCCAACCAGCATGACAGGAACAATGCCCATCAGCCGATAAACGCGCATCCAGATCATCCCGCCACGGGCGAACGCCCAGGCGGGACCGAAAAAGTCCGCTTCTAATAAGTGCGGACACCGGAAGCGCAACGACGGCCGACTAAATCAACAAAATCTGCCAAAAGCCGCCATTAGCAGCTTACCAAGCAATACACGATCAGATGCCGGTGGTGGGAGCCGTCCACTGCATCACAAACGGACACGCGAGGATGGGTGCAATTGTCCTGCCAAACATACAAAATCAATACTGAGGGATTTAAGGAATGGCGCGACGGCGACAAGAGATCGAGGCGTTCGTGCGGCACCTCGTCGTCGAAGTCGAGGCCGCCGAGGCGGCGGGGATGACTGCGCCCCAAGCCATCGCCGATCATTTCAACGCCAAGGGCGTCACCACCCGCAAGGGCCGGCGCTGGACCGGCGCGACCGTGGCCAAATTCCTCAGCAGCCCGGGCGCCAAGCGCTACCGTTCGGGTGGGAAAGCGGGGCGCACGGTGGAGCCGAAGGGCAATCCTGACAAGGCGTCCAACGCGCTCGATAAAGCACGATTGCGGCGCATTTCGGAATTAACCATCGGCCATTATGACCGGACGGCCGAAGATTACTGGGACGGCACTCGAAATCACGATGTCAGCCAGAACTATGAGGCGCTCTTGGAAGCGATCGAGGGCGATCCCCCCTATGCCATCCTCGACTTGGGTTGTGGGCCCGGACGAGACTTGCGTTATTTCCGGTCGTTGGGCCATGACGCCACGGGCCTGGACGGGTCGATGGAGTTCGTCACCATGGCGCGCCGCTATTCCGGGTGCGACGTTCTGCACCAGGATTTTCTCGCGATGGTATTGCCGGAAAGCCATTTTGACGGCGTGTTCGCGAATGCGTCGCTATTCCATGTGCCGAGCCAGGAATTGCCGAGGGTTTTGCTTGAACTCTCCACAACCTTAAAGTCACAGGGCCTCCTGTTCTGCTCAAACCCGCGAGGAAACAACGAAGAAGGTTTAAGCGATGACCGCTACAGCTGCTTCTTCGATCTCGACACCTGGCGCAATTACGTCACCGCTGCCGGGTTCTTCGAGGTGCAGTGTTACTTCCGCCCACCGGGGCTCCCGTGCTACAAGCAGCCGTGGCTCGTGACCGTTTGGCGCAAAGGCTAACCGCCGTTCTGGCGGCAGACGGCCCGATTGGCTAATGTGTCGCCATGTCTTTCCTCCTGCGCAATATCGCCCGCTACGCGGCACAAAAACTAGCGGCACTCGTTTCCCTGGGGGTTGTCTACTGGCTCGCACGTCGAACAAAGGGGTTGGGAGGAGCCATCTGGGGAATCCCGATTCAAACAAGGAGAAACAGATATGGGTGATAAGGGAAAAAAAGACAAAGGCAAGAGGGAACAACAGAAAAAAGACCAGCGTGATCTAAAGGAAAAACGAAAACAGAAAAAAGAAAAGAAGAAATAAATGCCCAGTAGCTCTGCTCGTCTGCCGTTTTTTACTCTGTTTGAAAAAGGGGCCGCTGGATTCACAGATCAAGTGCAACACCTGAGGTGAGTGAGGAAGGCCTCGGCGGGGGTTAGGAAACCTGATCCCTTCTCAAAGGTCTGCTCGCTGTGCGCGCCTGAGTGAGGGCAATATCGCCTTGGGGTCACGAACTGCCGTCGGCGAACGCGGCGGCGATGTCGCCCCCTCCTCCGATAACGGACATGTTCATCAAGCTCGATAACGGCAGAAAGTGCCAAAAGGCGACATTGGCGGGTCCTCTCCAGAGGCGCATCGCGGTGAAGAGACGTTCCGAGGCCTCGCGTTTGGTTTTCCGGCAAGACTGCAACGGGCTGAACATGGCTGTGGCGTGTAACCTGTGTAGTATCCGGGTGATAAGAAACTTCATCGACATGCAAATCGTTTGAGAAATAACCACATATGAAGCGATAATGTTGGCGGCCGGGATTGGTGCAAGACTCGGATTTTCCGCCACCGAACTTCCGCCAAAAATCTTGTTGCGCTTCGGCGGCAAATCGTTGCTGCAATACCATATCGAAATCCTCCAACGGCATGGCATCGATAAGTTGGTGCTCGGCGTGGGACATAAACACCAGGATATCGAGCGGGAGATCACCGCCCTGGGTGCCGAGGATTTTGTACGCATGGTGTTCAATGCGGATTACAGCGAAGGCAGCATGATCACATTGTGGACCTTGCGCGAGGACTTGTCCTGCGGCGAGACGATCCTGCTGATGGATGGCGATGTGATCTATGACGAAGAGGTGGTGTCTTGCCTGGTCAAATCCCGGCATCGGAACTGCTTGCTCCTCGATCGGGACTTCGAGCCTGGCGATGAGCCTGTCAAGGTGTGTGTGTCGGACGGTGAGATCATTGAGTTCCGCAAATGGCTCAGCGCCGAGTATGAGTACTGCGGTGAATCGGTGGGGTTTTTCAAATTGTCCGCCGAGATGGCTAAAAAGATCGTCCTTCAAAGCGAACTCTATCTGGCCCAAGGTCGCCGCCTTGAGCCCTACGAGGAGGCCATTCGCGATGTTCTGTTGACCTCGCCACGCGGCAGCTTCGCGTTCGAGGACGTCACCGGCCTGCCTTGGATCGAGATCGATTTCGCCGCTGACATCGAGCGTGCCAATGGCGAGGTCCTGCCGCGCATTCTGACGGCTGAGTGCAACCGCCGCGCGGCGATGATGATCAAAGGAAATTAGACAGAGGTGTGGCGCAAAACCTATGACGGATATCGAAGCGTCGGCCTCGCCCTTGCCCTGGTTGCCGGCCTCGCGATCACCAACATGAAACTCCTGGCGATCCTGGTGACCGCCGCAACAATCGAACTGACCTGGTTCCTCCGCCAGCGTTGGGCCGGTCGGCGGCGTCAGCTTTATGCCTTGAACACGCATGACCTGTCGGTCCTGGAGACCCAGGCAAAGGGTGATCTTGTGGAATTCCGAGTTCACCACGGCATCGGCGAACTAATGCTGGCAGGCGGCACCGTCCGTTGGCGAGGTTGCAGCAAACGGACACCACCCTGTCCTTTCAATCTCTACGTCAACCGTCTCGGCCTCAATACCGCGCCCTGTTGCCGCGAGCACCTGCGGGAACTCTGCCATTATGTCGCCGCCTGCTTGAGTGAAATGGGGGTGGTGCACTGGCTGGAGGGCGGCAGTCTGCTTGGCGCCGTACGGGAGGGTGGTTCGCTGCTTGATTGGGAGGACGATGTTGACATCTCGGTCCTGCTCGACGCTGACATGACCTGGGAACGCTTGGCGAGCGGGCTTGCCGCACGTGGCGCGAGGGATGGTTACCATGTCGATCTTTTTGAGAAAAACGGCTTTGTCTCGATATTCTTCGATGCCCCGAAACGATGGCCGTTTCGCTGGGAGCGCAATCGACTGCGCGGAGAAATTAGGGCCGATATCGCGGTCTACCGACAGGTAACCAGCAACGGTGAAGCAGTGCTTGAAAGGCGAAGCTATAAGGGCGCTATACCGACCACCGAGTGCGGCGGCTATGGAGTGCCGCGCGAGCTTGTCCTGCCGACAATAACGATACCTTTCGTTGGCGGTAATTTCGCCTGCCCAAACCAACCAGAGGCATATCTGCGTGTCCTATATGGCGACTTCGAAGATGTCGAATATACCTACGTCGATCCGGCAGCAGCGGCGACCCGGCATCAAGCCGATGTGGCGACTAAGAACGTGACGAATAAAACGTCGAAAGAGGTGCGTCAGTACGACGATCGCGACGATCTTCGCTGATCGACAACGGACGGCTGAACTGTTCGCCCAGCGGTGTCAGTCCAGGGCCCGGCGAATCTTTTCGGCGTTGGCGGCCAGAATTTCGGGCGACTCCATCGCCCCGGTGTGGGGCCTGAGAGCCACCCCGTCGAAGCGCGGGATCACGTGGACATGGAGGTGGAAGACCGACTGACCGGCCGCGGGCTCGTTGAACTGATGGACGCTGACGCCGTCGGCGTCGAAGGCGGCTTTGACGGCCTGGGCGATCTTCTGCGCCGCCGCCATCAACGGCCCCAGGGTCTCGGTCGAAGCATCGAGTAGGTTGCGCGCCTCCGTCTTGGGCAGAACCAGTGTGTGGCCCCGGCCCTGGGGCATGACGTCCATGATCGCGATGACCGCGTCGTTCTCGTAGACCTTCTCGGCCGGAATCTCGCCACGCAGAATCTTGGCGAAAATATTGTCGCTGTCATAGGTCGTGCTCATCACGGACTCCCGGTCTGGTCCGGGCGGTTTTGGCGAAACGGCAGAAATTTCGCAAGGGCCTCATGATCGATGGCGACTTGCAGGCGCTCGCGGCCCAGATAGTCGGCAACCGCCTTGCGAAACCCTCTGTCGCGGAGCCAGTGGGCCGAATAGGTCGTCGTCGGTTTGTACCCGCGAGCCAGCTTGTGCTCCCCCTGAGCACCGGCTTCGACCCGATCAAGGCCGTGGGCGATGCCCCAGTCGATGGCCTGATAATAGCAAAGCTCGAAATGGAGAAACGGTATGTTCTCCGTTGCGCCCCAGTAGCGGCCGTAGAGCGCGTCGGAACCAATGACGTTGAGCGCGCCGGCGATGTAACGCCCGTCGCGCCGGGCCATGATCAGCAGCAGCCGATCGGCCATGCGCTCGCCCAGCAGAGAGAAGAAACGGCGGTTGAGATAGGGGCGTCCCCACTTGCGCTCGCCGGTGTCCATATAAAACTCGAAGAAGGCATCCCAGATACCCTCCGTCAGGTCGGAGCCGGTCAGATGGGCGATGTCGATGCCGTCTTGGGCCGCACAACGACGTTCGCGACGTATGGTCTTGCGCTTTCGCGACACCAGTGCGGACAGAAAATCATCGAAGTCGCCGTAGTCTTCGTTGACGAAATGGAACTGCTGATCGTTGCGCAGCAGATAACCGTGCTTGCCAAGCAGGTCCCACTCACTTTTTTCGGCGAAGGTGACGTGGAGCGACGAGACGCCGAGTTTGGCGCCCAACTCGCATCCCGCGGCGGCCAGAACGGCGCGGTGATGGTCGGCATCGGGAATATCGGCCACCAGCAGGCGCCGGCCGCTCACCGGGGTGAACGGCACCGATGCCTGGAGCTTGGGGTAGTAGTTTCCGCCAGCCCGCTCATAGGCGTCCGCCCAGCCGTGGTCGAAGACGTACTCGCCCATGGAATGGGTCTTGGCATAGCAGGGCATGATGGCAATCGGGGCGCCGTCGGCGTCGTCCAGGATCAGATGGCGGCCGAACCATCCCGTTTCATCACTGGCTGCTCCGGACTGCTCGAGCGACCACAGGAAATCGTGAGAGAGAAACGGATCGTAGGCAAGCGCCGGGCGCGGGTTGTCGGCCGACAGCGGACGCGCGCTCGACCAGCCGGGATTGGCGCAGGCATCCCACGCCTGGCGCGGGATCTCGTCCACGGACGAGACCACCCGCAGCGTCGCTGGTGGTGGAGGAGCGTTATCCAAATTGTCGCTCACGGATCGAACAGAACCAGTGTCGAATTTAGACTTGCCGCGCCGTGGTGCAAGGCTGAGCATGACCCGGTGCACCGATCGGCTCACCCGCGATCGGGATCAAACCCCTCGAAGATGATCTGATCGGCCCATTCGGCGGCCACCGACCGATCGTTCGGCGTGCGCACAGTCCAGGTCAGGAGTGGCAGGCCGATGAAGTGACGCAGGGCAAGGGGCGCCGAAGCGGGCAGCGCCGACACCTCATAATTGATGAAGTGGGGCCGCCCGATGATCGCCGGCAGAAGGTGGCGATAGGCCAATCGGCGCCATCGCGGCCATGTCGGCCAGCGATCCGCCGAGAACCGACTGGCGACCAAACCCCGCGGCAGTTCCGGCGCAATACGTCGCAACGAGGCAATCGCCAGATGATCAAAGGACATCACCGCTACGGCGCCGTCGTAGGCGGCGACGGTCTCGGCGACCACAAGTTCAAGCGGCCCGGCGCCCGACCAGTCGGTTTTCATCTCGATCAACAGCGGGACTTGGCCGGCGATCACATCCAACACCTGCTCGAGGGTCGGGATGCGGGCCCGGCCTCCGGTCAGGCTGGCTGATCGCACATCGGCCAGCGTCATTCGACGGATGACGCCGGTCGACGAGGTCAGACGATCCAGACGAGCGTCGTGGAAGACCACGACCCGGTTATCCGCCGTCAATCGGACGTCGACCTCAACCGCAAAGCCACTGTCGACCGCGGCACTGATCGCCGGCAGGGTATTCTCGACAATACCGGCGTCGATGCCGTGGAATCCACGATGGGCGATCGGACGCGCGGTCAGCCATGAAAGTCGGGACATCGGCGAAATTAGAGCGCTTCCGACCAACTCTGAGTCAATTCTGTTTCTGGATCGGTTCGGCGTTGGGCGCCTACCAATCGATAAACCCGAAGGGACGGAGCGATTTTGCGCCAACTCCTGCACCACGTCCCTCAACCGTTATCCCGATACGCTCATCGAACCTTGACTTGACCTCGTCGCAAAATCGCTCCCTCAGAACTGGCTCAGAATTGGTCGGAAGGGCTCTATCCGGCGACGATCGCTTCGACCTCGACCGCCACCCCCAACGGCAACGACATCATACCGACCGCCGAACGGCTGTGGCGGCCGGCCTCTCCGAAAACCTCGACGATCAGGTCGGATGCACCGTTGATCACCTTGTGAGCGTCGGTGAATTCAGGCGTGCAATTCACGAAACCGGTCAGCTTGACGAAGCGCTCCACGGCGTCGAGCGAGCCCAGCTCGGCCTTCAAACTGGCCAGCACCTTGATCGCGCAGATGCGGGCGGCGGCCTGGCCCTGTTCAACCGTGAAGTCTTGGCCGAGTTTGCCGACATACTCTTCATCGGCACTTTGCGACGTTTGGCCGGAGACGAACAGAAGGCTCCCCGATCGCACCACCGGAATGTAGTTCGCCGCAGCTGCACCAGGCGCGGGGATTTTGATCCCAAGGCTGGCGAGGCGGGTTTCAATCGATTCAGACATTTTTGCTTTCCGAGCCCGTGATGTGAGACAAATGTAGTCACTTAGAGCCCTTTCAGGGTTCTGACCCGATGATAGCAGGTTCCGAAAGCCCGCGGTGATGCCCGGGAGAAGACACATGGCCACCGCCACCGCTGCCTTCGCCCTGTCGGTGGCGCTTTTCGCCGCAGGAGCCACGGCAGGCGTTCAACTTGCGCCCCATCTGGCCGAGTACGATCTGTCGCTGGTGGGGCAGCCCGATGCTCCCGATATCGTCGCGGCCTCGGGCCGGCTGGTGCTCGAATTCACGGGGGCTGCGTGTGTCGGCTACACTAATGACGCGCGCATTGTCACCGAAATCGAGACCGGCGATGGCGACCGGTTGATCACCGACGCCCGAACCAAGACCGTCGAGGCCACCGACGGCAGCATGGAATTCTTCAACGAGACCTTTGCCGAAGGTCGACGGGTCGAACTGTCCGTCGGGATTGCGCGCAGGGACGGCGAGGGACTTTCGGTCGACCTGACCGAACCGACGGAAGAGACGTTTTTTGTCGGCGGCGATCTCGCCTTTCCCACCGAACATGTGCTGGCCGTGCTTGACGCCGCGCGCCTCAACAAAACCTTCGTGGCGATCGACATCTATGACGGATCGCAAGATGGTTCGCTGGTGGTCCAGACCGCAGCGGTGATCGGCGAGGCGCGCATCGATCCGTCTCCTGCCGGCGACGGCGCCGTTATCGTCGAAGGCGGCTTTGCCGACATGACCCACTGGCCGGTGACGATCAGCTTCTTTGAGAAACGGGATGTGCGCGCCGACGTTGCGCCGGACTTCATGCTGAGCCTTCTGTTGTACGACAATGGCGTCAGCCGCAGTTATTTGATCGACTTCGGCGAGTTCGAGCTTCGTGGTCGCCTGACCAGCCTGAGGATGTTGCCGTTGCCGAGCTGCGGCTAGAGCATCTTCCGACCAATTTGACCCATTCTGACGGAGCTTCTTTGTGACAAGATCAAGCAAGGGATTGACGAGCGTATCTGGATACGGTCGAGAGACCTTGCGCAGGAATTGGCGCAAAATAGTCCGTCCCTTCGGGTTTCACGATTGGCGGCCACCCAATGCCGAACCAATCTCGAACGATGCGGTGCATCGCCCTTCGATCGTTTCAACACTGGATCGCCTCCCCAATCATGAAACAGAATTGCGTCTAATTGGTCGGAAAATGCTCTAGCTCGCGTCGAGGGCCGACCATGGTCAGCCGCCCCAGCTTAGCGCTGCGGTGGTTTTGAACGGGACTCGCCACGGTCGGAATCGAACACCAGACCAAGCTCGACCGCGTCGTCGCCGAACTTGCCGCGGATCGATTCGACGGCGGCTTCAGCGGCGGCCCGCTTGCCTGCGTGTCGATCAACCAGATCTTCCGGGTCGGCCAGTCGGGGATCGGTGAAATCGGAGATCCCGACGCCAATCAGGCGAAAGCTTGTGCCGTCAGCCTCACGGCTCAGCAGGTCTGCCGCGGCACCGTAAATGCGGTCGGCGAGTTGGGTCGGATCGGCCAGTTGGCGGCTTCGCGTCAGCGTTCTGAACGCGTCCGTTCGCAATTTGAGGGTAATGGTCAACCCCGCCAGGCCGGCGCGCCGCAGCCGACGGGCGACGCCCTCGCAAAGGGATCGCAGGCGGGCGCTGAGTTCATGCGGGTCGGCAATGTCGTCGGCGAAGGTGCGCTCGGCGCTGATACTCTTGGCGCCGCTGCGCGGTTCCACGCTCCGCCTGTCATCGGCGCGAGCGAGCCGGGCAAGGCGCAGGCCCATCGATCCGTATCGCCGGGCCAGTTCAGCCTCGTCCAATCTTTGCAGCGCGCGAATCCGGTGGATGCCGTCGCGCGCCAACCGTGCCTGCATGGCCTTGCCGACCCCCCAGATCAGGCTGACCGGCTTGTCGGCCAGGAACGAGGTCGCCTCGGCCTTGCCGATGATGGCGTAGCCACGCGGTTTTTCCAGATCGGAGGCGATCTTGGCCAGGAACTTGTTGAACGAGAGTCCGATCGACACCGTGATCCCGATCTCGGTTTCCACCTGTTTTTGGAGCCGGGCGAGGGCAAGGGCGGGGGCGGCGCCATGGAGCCTCTCGGTGCCCGACAGATCCATGAACGCCTCGTCGATGGAGATCGGTTCGACCAGCGGCGTGAAAGACCGCATGAGATCCCTGACCTGGCGGCCGACGCGGCTGTATTTGTCGAAGTCGGGGCGAATCACCACCGCATCCGGACACGCCTTGAGCGCCTTGAACATCGGCATGGCCGAATGCACGCCGCGAATACGCGCGACATAGCAGGCGGTGGCGACAACGCCGCGCCTGCCGCCGCCGATGATCACCGGCTTGTCGGTGAGTTCGGGTTTGTCGCGCTTTTCGACCGCCGCATAGAAGGCGTCGCAATCGAGATGGGCGACAGCGAGCGCGTCGAGTTCGTCATGGCGCAGGAGGCGGGGACTTCCGCAGACGCGGCAGCGATTTGCGGTGGCAGCCGTCGGCGAGAGGCAGTCGCGGCAAAATCCCGACATGAGCTGGCGAGACTACGGCCGGCCGCCGCGACGGACAAGCATCGAGTTGCACCCTTGCCGCCGGAAAAGCGCCTCTGGTATAGGGCGCCCATCTTAGAAAACGGGTCCGGGCTCCGCGAAATGTCGGTCGACAGAGAAACGGTCAAACGCGTCGCACATCTGGCACGTATCGCGGTCAGCGATGACGAGGCCGAAGCGCTCAAGGCCGACCTCAACAAAATCCTCGGTTTTGTCGACCAGCTCATCGAAGTGGATGTCAGCGATGTCGAGCCGATGGCTTCGGCCGGCGCATCGCAGACGAAATTGCGCGACGACGTTGTTGACGACGGTGACAAGGCTGAGGCCGTGCTGGCCAACGCACCCGACAGACGGGACGGATTCTTCGCGGTGCCGAAGGTGGTCGAGTGAGCGACCTCACCGCGCTGACGATTGCCGACATCCGCAGCGGTTTGACCGCGCGCGATTTTAGCGCGCGCGAACTGACCGAGGCTTATCTCGAGGCCATGGACGGGGCGCGGCAGCTCAACGCCTACGTCACTGAGACGCCGGACCGGGCGCGCGCCATGGCGGACGAGTCGGACCGACGCATCCAGCGGGGCGTGGCCCGCGTGTTGGAAGGCGTTCCCATCGGGGTCAAGGATCTCTTCTGCACCGAGGGGGTCGATACCCAGGCCGGCAGCCGGGTTCTGGCCGGCTTTCGGCCCAGATACGAATCGACCGTGACCGCCAATCTGTGGGCCGACGGCGGAGTCATGCTCGGTAAACTCAACCTGGACGAGTTCGCCATGGGCTCGTCGAACGAGAATTCCTGCCACGGGCCGGTCATCAGCCCCTGGCGCTCGTCCGGTTCCAACGACCAACTCGTCCCCGGCGGATCATCCGGCGGCTCAGCGGCGGCAGTGGCGGCGCGACTTTGTGCCGCGGCAATCGGCACCGATACCGGTGGCTCGCTGCGTCAGCCGGCGGCCTTCACCGGCACGGTCGGAATCAAGCCGACCTACGGCCGCTGCTCGCGCTGGGGCATCGTCGCCTACGCCTCGTCGCTCGACCAGGCCGGGCCGATCACGGCGACGGTGCGCGATGCCGCGATCATGCTCAAATCAATGGCCAGCGTCGATCCCAGGGATTCCACGTCGGTGGACCTGCCGGTGCCCGATTACGAGGCCGCGCTCGATGGCGGGGTGAGGGGCCTCAGGATCGGCATTCCCGGTCAATACCGGGTCGACGGCATGCCGGCGGCGATCGAAGACATGTGGGAACAGGGCAAGGACTGGCTGCGCCAGGCGGGCGCCGAGATCGAAGACATCAGCCTGCCACACACACGCTATGCCTTGCCGGCGTATTATATCGTGGCGCCGGCCGAGGCCTCGTCCAATCTGGCCCGCTATGACGGTGTCCGTTACGGGCTGCGGGTGGCCGACGACGACATCATCTCGATGTACGAGGCGACCCGATCGGCCGGCTTCGGCGCCGAGGTCAAACGCCGTGTGCTGATCGGCACCTATGTGCTGTCGGCCGGCTATTACGACGCCTATTATCTGCGCGCCCAGAAGGTCCGGGCGCTGATCAAGCGCGATTTCGACACCGTCTTCGAGGCCGGTATCGACGCCATCCTGACGCCGGTGACGCCAACGGCGGCGTTTGCCGCCGGCTCGATGGCGACGGCATCGCCGGTCGAGATGTACCTGAACGACGTGTTCACGATCACCGCCAACATGGCCGGTCTGCCCGGCATAGCCGTCCCGGCGACTTTGACCGAGGACGGCTTGCCGCTCGGCCTGCAACTGCTCGCCAGACCTTTTGATGAGGCCATGCTGTTTCGAACTGCCCGCACCATCGAGGATGCGGCCGGGCACTTCTCCCCAGGAAGATGGTGGTAGGGTGACGGCGATGGACCTGGCTGCATTTCGCGCTTCCCGGGATGGCGACACGCCGCCGGACGGGCTGACCGATCCTCTGTTGGCGTTGTGGCATGCGGCCAAGGGCGATTGGCGCCAGGCGCATGAGATTGCCCAGCGCGCCGGTGCGGCCGGGGATTCCGACGCCGATTGGGTTCACGCCTACCTTCACCGGGTCGAGGGCGACACGTCCAACGCCGGCTACTGGTACCGGCGATCGCGGCAGGCGGAAGCCAAAGGGCCGCTTGAGGAGGAATGGGCGGCGATTTCGACGGTGCTGCTGGAGCGCTCATGACGCAGCAGGAGGTTCACACAACGGACAGAACGGCCTCGCCCGATCAACTGATCAAGGGCGCGACGGGCGAGTGGGAGATCATCGTCGGAATGGAGGTGCACGCGCAGGTGACCTCAAACGCCAAGCTCTTCTCCGGCGCCTCGACGGCCTTCGGCGGCGCGCCCAACAGTCACGTCAGCCTGGTCGACGCCGCCATGCCGGGCATGCTGCCGGTGATCAATGGCGCCTGCGTGGCCCAGGCGGTGCGTACCGGGCTCGGCCTCAAGGCCAAGATCAATCTGAAGAGCCGCTTCGATCGCAAGAACTATTTCTATCCCGACCTGCCGCAGGGCTATCAGATCTCGCAGTACCACGAGCCGGTGGTCGGCCAGGGCTCGGTTGCGGTCGATCCGGAGGAGGGCGAATCCTACGTGGTCGGGATCGAACGGCTGCATCTGGAGCAGGACGCCGGCAAATCGATTCACGACCAGGATCCGCGGCTCAGCCTGGTCGATCTCAATCGCTCAGGCGTGGCGCTGATGGAAATCGTATCGAAACCGGATATCCGCTCGGCCGACGAAGCCAAGGCCTTCCTGACCAAGCTGCGCTCGATCCTGCGTTATCTCGGCACCTGCGACGGCGACATGGAGAAGGGGAGCCTGCGCGCCGACGTCAACGTGTCGATCCGGCGGCCGGGCGGACCGCTGGGAACCCGTTGCGAGATCAAGAACCTCAACTCGATCCGCTTTGTCGGCCAGGCCGTTACATACGAGGCGCGGCGGCAGATCGCGATCGTCGAAGATGGCGGGGAGGTTTTGCAGGAAACGCGGCTGTTTGACCCCGACCGCGGCGAAACGCGCGCCATGCGGAGCAAGGAAGAGGCTCACGACTACCGCTATTTTCCCGACCCCGATCTTCTGCCGCTCAGCCTCGAGCAGGCGTTTGTGGATGAACTCGCGGCCACGCTGCCCGAATTGCCGGATGACAGAAAGGCGCGCCTCATCAGCCAGTACGAGCTGCCGGCACGGGATGCGGCGGTGCTGGTGGCGGAGAAGGAAACGGCCGAATACTTCGAGGTGGTGGCGGCGAATCGCGATGCCAAGATCGCGGCCAACTGGGTCATCAACGAACTGGGCGGGCAGCTCAATCGCGACGGTCTGACGATCTCCCAAAGTCCGGTGAGCGCCACTCAGCTGGGGAAGCTCCTGGACCTCATGCGTGCGGGCACGATCTCCGGCAAGATGGCCAAGGAGCTGTTCAACATCATGTGGGCCGAGGGTGGCGATCCAGCCGACATCGCCGAGCGCCACGGTATGCGCCAGGTCACCGACATGGGCGCCATCGAGAGCCTGGTCGACGAGGTAATCGCCGGCAACCCCGACAAGGCCGGTCGGGTGAGGGACAAGCCGAACATGCTCGGCTGGTTCGTCGGCCAGGTCATGAAGGCGAGCGGCGGCAAGGCCAATCCGCGTGTGGTCAGCGATCTACTGAAGGCCAAATTGGGTCTTTGACGGCAGCCAAACGGCTATTCGAAGGTGAACACGTAAACATCGGCCGGTTCCTCGCCGGCGGCAATCGCGGCTCGTCCCAACGCGGCGTAGGCGTTGAGGTCGTCGATGCAAATGAAGCCGCTCTCGCATTTCCGCAATCCGGTCATTTCGTCCCGAGCAGAGGCTCTTGCCTTGTAGGCAAAGGCCCGCCGGCTTGCGACGTCGACTCTCAATACGGCGTAGAGCCTGAACACCTTGCCGTCAGAATCGCCCGTCATCTCGGTCACAAGCAGACCGTCGCCAATATCCTTGAACCGCAGCTGGTACTCTTCCTCCCCATCCGTGACGAAGTAGGTCTTGCCAAGGCGAACTGCGATCGCGAGGTCAGTATCGCCCTCTATCCAAAAGAAAATTTTCGCAAAGGGTGCGGTCGCGTGTTCGTCGTCGATCAGCGGAGTTTCGCCGGTAAAACAGCCGGCGAGGCCAAACGCCAAGCAGACGGCGAGGATCTGTCGAGCACCGATGAGCACAATGATCGGTCTCTACCACCGGTTGCGATTATTGTGTAATAATCGCACGGCGTGTCGCCTTTGGCCAGACCCTGCTCTGCCCACTCCAAACAGTCCGTTCCCGCTGATGCCGGCATCCGGCAAGCGCCGGCGTGAGGCCGCCAAAAACGCCGGTCGTGGTCAACAAACGATGTGGGCCGGTTCGCTGCGGGAATTTCCGTGATCCCGTGATCCCATTGAAATCGTTGCCGATGCACGGTCAGCGACATTCTGAGAGCCAAGCTGGGTCTTTGAGTGGCCCCCAACGCTTACTCGAACGTGAACACATAGACCTCATCGGGTTCCGCGCCGGCGGCAATGGCCGCCCGTCCCAGCGCCGCATAAGCGTCAAGGTCGTGGATGCACATTGAATTTTCTAAGCAGGTGTGAAGTCCCTCGGTCACATCCTCCTCGGAGCTCATCGTCATGTAGGCCCGCCCCCGTCCACGCTCGACATCGACTTTCAGCACCGCATAAAGCCGAATCGGCGCGAGACTATCAGCCTCGCCTGTCAACTCCACCACAAACAGCCCGTCCCCGTAGTCCCTGAACCGCAGCACCGATAGGTCGTCCCCCTCAACCAGGATGTAGGACTTGTCGTGACGCACGGCGAGCGAGGTTTTATCCTCACCTTCGCCCGCGAAACGTATCTTTGCGAAGGGCGCCGCTGCGGCATCGTCGTCGATCAGCGGAGTCTCGCTGGTGAAACAGCCGGCCAGGCCAAACGCCAGGCAGATGAGGAGGATCTGTCGAACACCGATGAGCACAACGGGTTTCTACCAAAGGTTGCGAGTATCATGTAATAATCGCACGGCGGGTCGCCTTTGGCCAGACCCTGCTCTCTGCCCACTCCAAACGGTCCCTCGCCCCAATCCCCGCATCCGGCAAGCGCCGGCGTGAGGGCGCCAAAAACGCCGGTCGTGGTCAACAAACGATGTAGGCTGGTTCGCAGGAGGAATTTCCGTGATCCCGCCATTCCGTTGAAATCATTGACGATTTCTCGAGTCCTGGCTCCGCACCGTGGCTCCGGCATTGGAACAAAATTAAGCTCGATCCTTAACCGCCTTTTTTAAGGATGCCGGACAGACTGTCGCTTGTCAAAAGGGCGCGAGGGAGTTGGTCGCGTACCACCAAAACAGGATGGGAGGCGGAGTGATGGCACGAGTAGACATGGGCTGCGTCGAAAGCGCGTTGCCGGCGGAACTGAAACCTGGCGCCGAAGACTACTTTGATCTCGGCATCGCCTATGCGACGGGCGAGAATGTCGAGGCCGACCTGGTCGCCGCGCACAAATGGTTCAACCTGGCCGCACTGGCCGGTAAATCCGAGGCCGCCGATCATCGCCAGGATCTGGCGATCGAGATGACGGGCGAGGAGATCGCCTCTGCCCAGCGCGCAGCGCGCGAGTGGATGACCCGGCACTGAGGCGAGCTTCGGCGCCTCCTGTATCGGCGACCGGCGGGCCGCCACGGGGTCAGTGATTGTCGCGCGGCACGCCCATGGTTTCGGCCACGCGTCGATATTTGGTGGCCGGCTTCAGAACCATACCGTCGGCGAACTGGTCGACGATGCCGCGCTGGATTTCCTGCCACGGGGTCTGGCTTGGCGGATATTGATAACCGCCCGAGCCATCAAGTTTGCGGCGGCGTTCGGCAAGTTCCTCCTCCGATATCAGGATGTTCGCCTCGCCCTTGCCGAGGTCGATGCGGACACGGTCGCCGGTTTGCAACACCGCCAGGCCGCCACCGGCAGCCGCCTCCGGCGAGGCGTTGAGGATCGACGGCGAGCCCGATGTGCCCGACTGGCGGCCGTCGCCGATGCAGGGCAGTTCGTGGATCCCCTGTTTGATCAGCTCGGCCGGCGGCTGCATGTTGACCACCTCGGCGCCGCCCGGATAGCCGATCGGTCCGGCGCCGCGCATGAACAGCATGGTGTCCTGGTCGATCTCAAGTGCGGGGTCGTCGATGCGGGCATGGTAATCCTCCGGTCCGTCAAACACCGTTGCGCGACCTTCAAATGCATCCGGGTCTTGCGCGTTCGAAAGGTAGCGGGAACGGAACTCATCGGAAATGACGCTGGTCTTCATGACCGCTGAATCGAAGAGATTGCCGCGCAGAACGATGAATCCGGCGTCCTGCACCAACGGCTTGTCGGCCGGCGCGATGACATCGGGATCGAGGCTCTCACGCCCACGGCAATTGTCGCCCATGGTTCGCCCGTTGGCGGTCAACGCACCTTCGCGGACAAGACCCAGTTTCATCAATTCGTTGACGACCGCCGGGACGCCGCCGGCGCGATGGAACTCCTCGCCGAGATATTTTCCGGCCGGCTGCATGTTGACCAGCAGCGGGACCTTGTGACCGACCGACTGCCAGTCGTCGATCGCGAGCGGCACGCCGATGTGGCGGGCGATGGCGTTGACGTGGATGGGGGCGTTGGTGGAGCCGCCGATGGCCGAACTGACCACGATGGCGTTTTCAAACGCCTCGCGGGTCAGGATGTCGGTGGGCTTGAGGTCTTCGTGAACCATCTCAACGGCCCGCCGGCCGGTCTCATAGGCGATCTGGCCGCGTTCCCGATAAGGGGCGGGTATGGCCGCGCAACCCGGCAGGCTCATGCCGAGCGCCTCGGCCACCGCGTTCATGGTGCTGGCCGTGCCCATGGTGTTGCAATGGCCGACCGAGGGCGCTGACGACACGACGATGTCCATGAATTCGTCATAGTCGATCTCACCGGCGGCCAGGCTCTGGCGGGCTTCCCACACAGCGGTGCCGGAACCGGATCGGCGGCCACGCCACCACCCGTTGAGCATCGGTCCTCCCGAAAGGACGATGGCGGGAAGATTGACCGTGGCCGCGGCCATCACGCAGGCCGGCGTGGTCTTGTCGCATCCGGTGGTCAGCACCACCCCGTCGAGGGGATAGCCGTAGAGCACCTCGACCAGGCCGAGATAGGCCAAATTGCGGTCGAGCGCTGCGGTCGGCCGCTTGCCGGTTTCCTGGATCGGATGGACCGGAAATTCCATACACAGGCCGCCGGCCGCGGTGATACCGTCGCGCACACGCTTGGCCAGTTCCAGATGATGCCGGTTGCAAGGCGACAGATCGGAGCCGGTCTGGGCGATGCCGATGACGGGTTTGCGCGATTGCAACTCGTCGCGGGTCAGGCCGTAGTTCAGATACCGCTCGATGTAGAGTGCGGTCATACCCGGATTGTCGGGATTGTCGAACCAGGCGCGCGAGCGCAGCAGCGGTTTGTCTTCAGCCATGTTGATCCTTCCCCGTGGGCCGCGCTTGCTTGATCCGGTCGCAGGCGGCGGCACAATATCCCTCCACCTGCGGCAACTGTACAGGGCCGAAGCTTGTCATCCGGCCGCGACAATTCGCGGGGCTCCACCGCCTTTCCGCAACCCTTGCAAAAGCGCGGTCGATCAGCCACACGCGAAGCGTTTTGTGGATACGGATAAAATTGTCCTAGCGGTTCGAAGCTATCGTCTCGTACCACTCGATCATTTTCTGAGGCTGTCCTGCCGTGCCGAACCTTCGGTGGCGGCGCCTGAGGGAAGAGGAACCCATGGACCTGCACCGCAACTACATCGATGGCGACTGGGCCGACGGCGAAGCCGCGGATCGGTTCAATCCGTCCAATACGGAGGAAGTCGTCGGCCGCCATGTGCGCGGCTCGGCCGAGGACACGCACCAGGCGATCGGTGCGGCGAAGGCGGCGTTGTCGTCCTGGTTGGTCTCCGGCATCCAGCAGCGCCACGATATCCTCAAGACGGCGGCCGACGAGATTTTCGCCCGCCGCGACGAACTGGGACGCCTGCTCAGCCGCCAGGAAGGCAAGATCCTCGCCGACGGGATCGGGGAGACCATCCGGGCCGCCCAGATTTTCGATTTCTTCGCCGGCGAAGCGCTGCGACTATCCGGCGAGACGATGCCGAGCGTCCGCCCCGGGATCGAGGTTTCCATGACCCGCGAGCCAGTCGGGGTCGTCGGGGTGATCACGCCATGGAACTTCCCGATCGCAATTCCGGCCTGGAAGATCGCGCCGGCGATCTGTTACGGCAACACGGTCGTTTTCAAGCCGGCCGATCTGGTGCCGGGATGCGCCTGGGAGATCGTCGACATTGTGGCCCGCGCCGGCTTGCCGAAAGGGGTGCTCAATCTGGTGATGGGGCGTGGTTCGGTGGTGGGCGAAGCCATCCTGCACTCGCCCGACGTCGATGCCATCACCTTCACCGGATCGGTGGCGACGGGCAAACTGGTGGCGGCGGCGTCGGCCGAGCATTTGCGCAAGTTCCAGCTGGAAATGGGCGGCAAGAACCCGATGGTGGTGCTGGATGATGCCGATCTCGACACCGCCGTCGATGTGTCGGTCAATGGCGCCTTTTTCCAGACCGGCCAACGTTGTACGGCGTCGTCGCGGCTGATCGTCCAGGACGGCATTCACGACCGGTTCGTCAACGCCATGACCGAACGGATGAATGAAGGGCCTGGTGGTCGATGACGGTTGCAAGGAGGGCACCCATATCGGTCCCGTGGTCGATGCAGACCAACTCGGCCAGGACCAGGACTACATCCAAATCGGCAAGGACGAGGGTGCGACGCTGGCCTGGGGCGGCGAACGCCTCGATCGCGATACGCCCGGTCATTTCCTCCAGCCGGCGTTGTTCACCAACTCGACACCCGACATGCGCATCAACCGTGAAGAGATTTTCGGACCGGTGGCGAGCGTCATTCGGATCAAAGACTACGAGGAAGCTCTGGCGGTTGCCAATGACACGCCGTTCGGCCTGTCATCGGGGATCTGCACCACCAGCCTGAAGCACGCTTCGCACTTCAAGCGTCATTCCGAGGCGGGCATGGTCATGGTCAACCTGCCGACGGCGGGCGTCGACTATCACGTCGCCTTCGGCGGCAGGAAGGGATCGAGCCATGGGCCGCGCGAGCAGGGCCGCTACGCAGCCGAATTCTTCACCAATGTCAAAACCGCCTACACGCTTCCTTGATCTTGCGGCGCGAACCAACCCAGCGGTTCGAATCGATCGTTTCGAACCACCGGCCTGTTTCGTCGATGGATCAACTTATCGAGACATGACAATGCTTTGCGGTACACTCACCGGTAACCCTGTCTGGACGCAAAGGTCTCGGTTGATCCACGAGCGACCGGAGGGCGGGTTCAGCAGAAACCGCGCTCGCCCTCATAGGGCGTGACGTAACCGGTTTGCGGATCAAACGAGTTCGGAAAGTGCTTCTGGCACCATGTCCGCCACTTGCTGGTCCAGGCTTCCAGGCCGCTGCGGCTGATCTTCGTCTCCCGCTGGACCAGTGCCACGGTCCGTGCGGGCTCTTCAGCCGCCTCGGCGATCGCCTCGTCTTCATCGACAGCGTCAGCTTCGTCATAGTCGGCGTCGCCTTGTGCCGCCGGCGGTGTTTCACCCTGGCCAGCGTCCAGTTCGCTGCCCGAGTAGGCGGAATGCTCCGGCAGGGCCGGTTCCTCGTCCTGGTTCAGGCAGCGATAGTAGGCCTGATCCAGAATTTCGCGCTCGGTCTGCGCCTCCTCGGCGCCGAAGGAAAACTGGAGGGCGTATTCGCGGGCGTAGAAGGCGCAGTACTGCGGGGATGCGGCGGGGGAAGGCGTGGCAGCGGCGGCGATGGCAATCGCAATCGCTGCAATCGGTACGGCGAGCAATCTCATCTCGGGCCTCCTCGAGCCTGAGTACGCTGTTACGAGCTCACCGCCGGCTGAAGAACCGCGGCGGGCATGGCAAGACTGCACGAAGTGTGGGGCGAAATCAGGCTGAAGCCATGACATCAACATGGCGATTTGGCGGTCGGGGCGGCTGGTGCTGCGCGATCGGTCGGGGAAGCCGGAGCGGGCCGTATCGTTTGGCGACGGTATTGGGCTTCGCTCTCGGCCTATTTGAGCGAAAGCCGCATCATCGGCTTGTGGGGCGCGGTGCGCTGCACGACCACGAACCCCAGGCGCTCGAAGGTCGAGGCCAGCCCTAGATAGATGGCGGACGGGGTCTTCTTCTGGGTCGTATCCCACGGATAGGCCTCGAGAAACCGCCCGCCCCAATCGCGGGCAAAGGCGATGGCCGCCCTGGTCAACACGGTGGTCAGCCCGCGACCGCGGTGTCTTGAGCGCACGACGAAGCACGGCAGCGACCACACGCCGGCGATGTCGAGGTCGGTCTTGAAATACCGCGACCGCTGGAGCCCGGGGAGCTTGGCGCGCTCCATCACCCGGCACCACGCCACCACCTCGTCGCCCTCATAGGCCAGCAGGCCGGCCGGCGGTCCGGCATCGACCTGGCTCTGAAACGCCTCCCGGTTCCCGGCGTTGCGGCCGCCCTTCGCCCCGTCTGCCCAGGCACGGCTGTTCGGCAAAGTCCAATACATGCACCAGCAACCACCAATGCCGCCGGGACCAAGAACCGTGGCCAAGTCGTCCCATCGCTCGGGCGTCAGCGGTCGGATTTGGAAGCCGTCAGTGTCCATGAACGCCCGCCCCCTCCATGCCGGTTTGAGCCACCGGTGCGCCGTTCAGGCAAGTCACGGGCAGCTGCCGAAGATCTCACGTCCGCCATCTCACGACAACTGAGTTGGAACGGCGTCACGATGGCGACACGGCACGAGCCGTCTGCGACCCTGAAGCCCAAAGGCAAGATTATGGCGACCGATGGCGGACTTGGTATGATGCCGGCTTCTATTTCGCGTTCATCGCCGGCTTGGGTCCGATTGGACCGGAGCCTCCAGTCGAGGGGGAAGCACATCATGGAAGCGGCAGTCACGGTCAACTGGATTGCAGTCATCATCGCGGGGGCGGTCAGGTTCGCCATCGGGGCGGCGTGGTATGCGCCGGCAGTGTTCGGCAAAAAGTGGCAGGAAGCAGATGACATCCCTGGAAAGCCAACGGAGATGCCGGCCGCACTCGTGGTGCAGGCGATCGCCGGCCTGGTCATGGCCTACATTCTGGCTCGGGTGATCGGCCACTACGGCGCGGAAAATCTCATCGCCGGCGCCTTTGTCGGCTTCATGATGTGGCTGGGCTTCGTGGCCACGATTTCGCTGCCGACCGTCATGTTCGAGAAGCGGAAAATGAGCCTGTTCAGCATCGTGGCCGGGTATCAGCTCGTTTGCCTGGCCGTGATGGGCGCCATTATCGCGGTGATGTAGGACGGGGACGCGGTATCAAGCTTCGCGCTCGGACAGCGGTCTCGGCGTGGCGCAAGCGTGCTTTCAATCGGCTGCCTTGTGGATCGGATCGACCCAGGCGACCGCCTCCGGTTTCTCGATCGGTTCGATGTCAAGGTTCACGACCACGGCCTCGTTGTCGGACCGAACCAGCACGCATTCAAGCGGTTGGTCGATCGAGGCGTTGATCTCCTGGTGGGGAACGTAGGGCGGCACGAAAATGAAATCGCCCGGCCCGGCTTCGGCAACGAACTCAAGTCTCTCTCCCCAGCGCATGCGGGCCCGACCCTTGACCACGTAGATGACGCTTTCCAGCGCGCCATGGTGATGGGCGCCAGTGCGCGCATTAGGTTGGACGGTGACGGTGCCCGCCCACAGCTTCTGAGCGCCCGCGTGGGCGAGGTTGATGGCGGCTTGGCGGTGCATACCGGGTGTCTGCGCGGTGTTCGGGTCGAGTTTGTCGCCCGGGATGACCCTGACCCCGTGAACCTTCCAGTCGATCTTGTCCGGCGTTCTGGCCATGGGTTGGTGGTCGCCTCATTCTTTGTCAGCCGGCAAACGCCCGCTCAGGCAAGTCTAAGTCCGCAGCTGTGATCTCACAACTCCAGCTCGCGGTGGTCATTGGACCAACACCATCGATAACCCGGCGGCCGCCGCCGCACGGCTGCCAGTGGCGATACAGCAAAAACGACGACTCGCCACGCCTACTTTCGCGACGCGATTTCGGCCGCCTTCCGGTTGGCATCATCGATCCTTCGCCCGACTTCCCGGCGTAGGTCTTCCTCGTCATCCTGGCCGATATCCGGCGGAATGATGATGGGTCTTCCTCGTCATCCTGGCCGATATCCGGCGGAATGATGATGGGGTCGCCAAAAACCACGCTCCCTTGCGAGAAGGGCAGGTTGACGGTCGATTTGTCCCAGGCGGAGTGGATTGTAAACGACCTGCTGGTGGCGATCGCCAGCGGCACGATTGGCCGGCCGGTCTTCTTGGCGAGCCTGATCAGTCCCCCGGTGACCTCGCGCCGTGTGCGCTTTTCGAAATCGCCGGATGTGACGATCGAGCGGCCGGCCTTCAATGATCGCATCATCTCACGAAAAACCGTCAAACCACGCCGGTCGTGAGCACGCTTGGGGTCGATGGATGCAGAACCGCGTATGGTGCCCAGACCGAACCGCTCGACCACGCGTGCGATAATTTCGGCGGTCACGTGCCGTGAGATGACGATGTCGCAGCGGCCTTGGTAGTGCTTGCCGAGTGCTCCAAGAAACCAGAGCTGGCCATGCCAACCAACGCCGATGAACGGCGCGTGTTCGTCGAGCCATTCCTGGAGCGCGGGACGATCCGGGACAAACCGCGTCGTTCGTTTCACCAGTCGAAAATAGTTGACAAGAAAGGACGTGATCGACGCCATGACCATCGGCGAGTTCAACGCCCGACGGCCAAGTTTTCGGAGGCGCTTCCTTTTCGTCGGTTTTTCTACCACTGTTCCGAGCCTTCAAAGAACGGCTAAGACTGACCTTTGGACGACCGCGTTGCCAGTGGGTGACCGACCGGTAGGAGTTGCAAGCGGACCTCCATCTCGGGCCGCGGGTGAGGGCGGGTTTCATCCGAAACCTTATTCTTATCAACCGACAACACTTGGAAGCTGGCGGAGGGAAGGCGACTGGGTTTTAACACTCTCTGTTTCAAATCTTGAAATGGCGACAGTTTGAGGATTTTCCCGCCTACCTCTAGTCGTCGGCAACGTCCTGATTCCAATTGACACTTTCCAAGAAAGATTTTCCAGGAACAGGCTCATCCATTTCCCGGGCTACCGCTGCCCACCGAGCTGACCACGCTGCTCGGCCACACCCAAGTCCAGACCACGGCCCGCTACGCCCCACCTTGCGGCGGACCCCGTCAAGCGGGCGACGAACGATGTGTCCGCCAGTATCAAGGCGGCGCTCGAAGGGCGTTGACGGGACTCTTCTCGCACACCACACCGTCACTATCGACGTCACGCATGAATGGATAGGCGGGATGCGTGAACGGCACCGGGGCGATGCCGTGGCGCCGCGCTTCGGTGCAGGTGATCCGGCCGTTGCGGTTGTCGTCCCATAGGCGGAGGGCATCGATGCTCTCCAACGGTTTAGCGTCAGGCGTTTCCGGAAGGCTGCTCGCCGGAGGCGGCAGCGGGCCGTCGGGGATAGCGGGAAGCTCGGTCGTGAGACAGAACCGGAGCACACCCTCGAGCGCCTTCGCCTCGGGTCGCGGTCGATCGTGAGTCCGTACTTTCGGCGCACCTCGACGACGCGGTTGGCGAACCAGCATCGGTTAGTAGGCGGCATCCAGTGAGTAGCGTCGAGATCGCGCTTAACGTGGCGATTGAGGTCGGGGTCGGCCAGCGTGAGATTTAGGAGGTCGGAGGCGAAGCGCCGCCGTGTGGCGAGGTCGACGGCGCACAACCCGCTGTCGTGAGCCTCTGAGCGGGCGACGATATGCTCGATATCAGTCTCGCGGGTGTTGGCGAAGCGCTCCAGCGTATAGAGGCTATAGATGCCGCCGAGCTCGGCGACGATCTTCACCTCAACGGACTGCGGATAAGCGTGATCGCGCGAATTGTAGGGGGAGCAGCGATGTTCGGGAGCGACCACCAGACCACGCCAAGTGTCGGCTGCGGTCAGGTCGGACGGGAACAGCAGTACCCCGGCGATGCAAAGAACGACAAGGCACGCGATGACGGCGAAGTGGCGACGGCGCGTGCGAAGGTGATGGCTTGCCACGTTTATCCAACTCGCTCCGGATGATCGGCGGCCTTCATGAACCCGGCGTCCAACTCCGGCTCGTCCCACTTGCGGCAGATCCTCTCCCAGCGGGCGATTATCTTCTGGAATCCCGAGTCATCCACTAGC
The DNA here is from genome assembly GCA_963663975.2 of uncultured Bauldia sp. Classification (GTDB taxonomy): domain Bacteria; phylum Pseudomonadota; class Alphaproteobacteria; order Rhizobiales; family Kaistiaceae; genus JANQRX01. The sequence goes on from CAXXRA010000003.1 coordinate 92,189, forward strand.
AGCTGGAAGGTGTATATGCGATTGACAACTTGGCGCATCAGGTCTCGCATCACGTCGTTACCGAAGTGCGAGACGTCCGGCCACGGGATGCACCTGCCATTCGCATCGATGACCATGACATCCGAGTAATCTCCTGTTCGGGTGACGGGCGTTGGCCCGGCGTGGATGTCCTCGAGCATTGTATTGCGGACACACATCAAGGCGGTGATCTTGGCGATATGGGCCGCGGTACGTTTCTCGTCGTCTTCGTTCATGGCGGGCCTTTGGGTATCAGGGCGGAGCCCTAACTTGACGCCATGGAGCTTCGCCTCCGCACTCGATAATGTGCGCATTCACGACTTGCGCCACAGTTTGGTCTCGGGGCGGCACAGCCTAGCTGCATAAACTGACCTAACACACTGTAATATAGTATTTTTTAATCTCTCTCCAAATCGCCTAAATATCTCCATATTCCGTTTCGTGTACAAGCGGTGAGCGGATTGAAGTCAATGCGCGTGGTGACAAGTACCCCCCCGACTATGATTTGCCGGCTCGCCCGCCTCTGCCACTTCTTTTCCGGTAAGCGTTCGGTCACGCCGTGAGAGAGGCGGAACACGCTGGATCTCGGTCGGATCATGAATCAGAGAAACCGCAGGTTGGTGTCTTCCGGGCTGACACCAACCTGTCGGAGAGGCTCTTTCTTGAAACGACCGGAGCTCTGCTAGGGATCGCACCCCACCAGAGGGACTACGACATGGAGCTTGCCTCGAGATGTTTACCCCTCCGTTGCGGCCCGGTCGCCGGCGCGGAGCTCGCATCTCGATGGTCTTCGCTTTACTACCTACTCGTACACCCGCGAAACGCCTTCGTGCGGCCTCGACTCACTTGCCGCGCTTCACTTTCTCCAGCCCGGCAACCACCTCAAAAGCGGAGGTGTATTGAGATTGTCAAGGCAGCCGCCTTTCTCCGGGGAACCATATGCCCGCCTAAGTGTGCAGGCGGAAGCGCAAGACCCATTCCCCGGTATCTGGGTCTTGAACCATCGACCTCTTGCACAACTTCTTGTTCTTGGGGTTCGGGACATGATCCTGGAAAGTATCGCCATACCCTTCGACCAGTTCAGCGTATTCTAGATAGGCCGCAATTTTTGATGGCCCACGTACTTCGTCATGCATTCCGCCCATCGTGGCAACCGGTCTGTCTGCTCAGTCGTGCGAATCGTCTGATGTGGCATACATGGTGTTGCTCAGTGCCCGAGACAAGCTGCCACGCTGCTACCAGAAGCATTGAGATGCACATCTCCGGGTGATGAACGTCGTTGGCTAGTAAACGCCCGCGGGATGTTCACCCCGTTGCACAGATACTGACGTCGCCCGCCCCATCACGGCGTGACCGAACGCTTACCTTTTCCGCACGCCTCGTCTCGACCTACTGACCTACGCATCTCCCTCGCTGCAGCATCAACTAGGACTCCTTCAACGGTGTACCGATCCGGGCCAAGTCCACAACCCATCTCACAGCCTTCTTCCCATCCAGAAGTCCCTGCTGAGCACCAGCCTATTGTCGCCCTGAACCCGAGCGCTCGTCCGATACCGCTATTCGGCATCGGGCCCCGAATCGTGCCTGAATGCCGGAGCCTTGTGCCCCACCCATAGCCAACCGCACTGGCTCCGTGGTTAGGCGCGCCGGTCTCCCGAACAAACCAGACGGCAGTCCTCTTCGGATTTCTCGTTCTTTGTGGAGCTGACAATGCTCCCGGCGAAGACGCCGAAGCTCATCAAGCTTCGAGCTTGTCAATCCTTCGTCACGACGGCCCTCGTCACGATCGGCCCGCCACACCCAGTTCCCGATCGGCTGCGCTGAATTTAAGCACGCACTGGACAAGCGAATCCGAGATTGCGTCTACTGCCTTCCGCGCACGGACCGCCGAAGCCGGATACTCAGCCACATTTGGCGGCACTCCGGTACGGTGATCATACTGACAGGCCAATCGCAGGAACTCCCCCCCCCCCCCCCCCCCCCCCGCATGACCTTTGTCCCCGATCGCGCCGAACACGATGGCCACCGCCCCTGGTCGCTTCCCGCCGAGGACCTCAATACGCAGGTTCGGAACGTGCTAGGCCATGCCGTCGATGCACACCGGAAGAATCTCAAGGTCTACGAGAGTCTCCGGAACCTGAACGAAGTGGTCGGCACCGAATACGGCGATCGGGTGCTGTACGAGTTGATACAGAACGCTCACGACGCGCACCGGGCCGAAGACGAGGGCCGGATAGCCGTGAGGCTTGTCGTTCGCTCGGAAACCGACGGCACCCTGTACGTCGCCAACGGCGGCAGTGGCTTTCGCAAGGAGGATGTAGACGCAATCGAGAACCTCGCGACCACCGCCAAGGAAATCGGCGAGAGTATCGGCAACAAGGGCCTCGGCTTCAGGAGCATCGAGGCGTTGACCGACGACGTCCGAATATTCTCGCGCAAGGGCAGAAGCGAGGCGCCCCGGTTCGATGGCTACTGTTTCCGCTTCGCCACCGTGGACGAGATCGAGGTTCTGATTCGTGAGGACGGCATCGTCGCGGATACGGCCCGCGACGTTGCCAGAATGGTTCCGCGCTATCTCGTTCCTCTGCCGCTGGCCGAGCAACCGGACGACGTCGTGTCGTACGCGCGCCGAGGCTATGCGACCACTATTGTCGTGCCACTGCGCAGGGCGGAGGCGATCAAACTGGCACAACGCCAGATCCAGGCGCTCGCCGACCTCGACGTGCCCCTCCTCCTGTTTCTGGACCGTATCGCGGAATTCCGCATCGACGTCGAGACGCCGGACGGGCCAGTCCGTCGGCGTCGGCTAAGCCGTCGCCAGACGGCCATTGGCGATGTCCCGGGCCTCGCAGGCTGCCGTTTGTACGAGGTCCGGGTCGGCGAGAATAGGCGCTTCCTTGTTGTACAAAGCGAAGTCGACAAGGCGCGTGTGCTCGATGCGGTCGGAAAAAGCGTATTCAAAGCGCCGCAGCTCAAGCGCTGGCTCGAATGGAAGGGCCAGCCGACCGTCTCAGTCGCCGTTGGCCTGTCCCCCGCAGCAGTAGCTGCTGGACGCCTCTACAACTTCTTGCCGATGGGCGATGCGGCCGTCGCACCACTGCTCGGCCATCTGGACGCGCCCTTCTTTGCCGGAATCGACCGCCGCGATGCGGATTTCGACCTGCCGTTGAACGCGACGCTAATGAAGGCCGCGGCGGAAGCCTGCGCCCGCGCAGCACTGCACATCGGTGGGCATGCGAGTACACCTATTCCACAACGCACGGTCTTCGATCTCGTCGCCTGGACGGGCAACCATGCCCCGAAGCTGGACGCCGCGCTCAACGGAATTGACAGCTCGCTCGAGGACGCGCCTGTTGTTCCGGCGATCGCGTTCGATGGCACTCGATGGGCCAGCCTCTCCGAAGTCAGCGTCTGGCCGGCCGGCACGTTCTCGCTCATGAAAGCGGCGGAGGTCGCCAGGCGAACCGGCGCCCAGCTCGCGTCGGCGGAACTTGACAGCGGTCGCCTCAAAACACTCGAAGCCATGGCGACACGGAAGTACCTGGATCTGTCACCCTGGGGCGGAGAGCTCGCCGAGTGGTCCGAGGCCTTCGCACGGTCCCTCGCCGACGGAAACGTCGCGGCACGCACCTGGTCCCGATTTTACGAAGACCTGAACCGCGTGTTCGACGCGGCCGGCGAGAAGCTCGACGCTTTGACCGGCAAGATGATCTTCCTCGACCGGTCGAAGAAACTGCGACCCGCAGGTGGGAACGAAGCCGCGTCGGGAAACAACATCTTCGTGCGTAGCGAATCAACGAGACGCAAGCGCGCCAAGGACGGCGTGCCGCTACCACCTCCGACGCTTACTCGGCGCTACCGCTTCCTCCACGAGAAGATCACGTTTCGACGCGACACCCTGAACGCGTTCATCGCGGCTGGCCTGGTGCGCGAATTCGATCCGGTGGAAGCCCTCGCCGGGCTCGGGTCCGCCCTGGGAACAAAAGCCAACGATAACCGCCGCCAGGAAGCCCTGATGTGGGCGTTCCGCGTGTCGCGCACCGCGGGTGCCGGTATTCAGGAGGCGCTTCGAAGGGCTCGACTGCGGGTGCCCACATTGAGCGGCTGGCTGCCGGCGACACAGGCGGCATTCTCGTCGTCGTGGACGCCGGTCGGCCTGACACTAGAGAACTTCCTGGTCGAAGCGACCGATAGATCTCCCGACTGCCGACAGACGCGGGATACGCTTCTCGTGGACTTCACCGTTTGGCCGGCGGGCCCCATTGGCACCAAGCGCCAGTGGATCGACTTCCTGACGCTTCTCGGCGTCGTGGACGGACTAAGGCCAGTTGCGGGAAGAATGCAGGAGAGCGGGCAGGGATGGAGCCGCCGCCGGCCGTGCCTGCGGCCCGGTTGCCCCGGTGGGTCAACAGGTACCCCCCCTATTGACTACCGGGACAACCTCCGCCGTGCCGCTCAGGGGGGTCAATTTTGGACGCCGATTACCCCACCAAGGGGGTCAATATTCCACGCCGATCAACAAGCATCCTCGACCAGCGGCCGCCGATGCCCCAGACATCGCCCGCGGCGGTCCTGGAGAGCGCCGGGCCGACCCAGGCGGGATTGCCCGACAGGTCGAGAACCCCTTCCGTCCGTGGTGCGCTTTTGGCGATCCTGTTGGCGATCTTGGCCAGGGTCTTGGTCGGGCCGATCCCGATCGATACCGGGATGCCGGTCCAGCGGCGGACCCGGGTGCGAAGATCTCGGCACCACCGGGTCAGGTCCGGAACCGCCAGGCGGTCGAGATCGAGGAAGCTCTCGTCGATACTGTAGACCTCGATGCGCGGCGCCTCGGCGGCCAGAATGCTCATCACCCGTTCCGACAGGTCGCCATAGAGCGCGTAGTTCGAGGACAGCACGGTGACATCGTGGCGTTCGACGAGGCGCTTCGCCTGGAACAGCGGGACGCCCATGGCGATGCCGAGCGCCTTGGCCTCCTGGGAGCGGGCGACGATGCAGCCATCGTTGTTGGACAGCACGACGATGGGGCGGCCGGCGAGCGAAGGTTGGAACACCCGCTCGCACGAGGCATAGAAGTTGTTGCAATCGACCAGGCCGATCGTCGTCATGGACCTAACGCGCGCAGTGCCGGCGGATGCTGTGGGTAACGACGCCCCAGGCCTCGCAACCGGCATCGTCGAGGGCGATATCGGGAAAATCCGGGTTCTCGGCGTAGAGGATCAGGGCGCCATTGCTCTTTCGCAGGCGTTTGACCGTCAGCTCGCCATGCAGGACGGCGATGACGATATCGTCGGCCTGGGGCGCGATGGCGCGGTCGACAACGAGAAGGTCGCCGTCGAAAATTCCGGCGTCGCGCATGGATTCGCCCTGTGCGCGGATGAAAAAGGTCGCGGCCGGGCGGCGGATCAGATGCAGATTGAGATCGAGCTTGCCCTCGATATGGTCGTCGGCGGGGCTTGGAAAACCGGCCGGCACCCTGGAGCCGTAAAGCGGCAGAGCGAGGTCGGAGGGCTGATCGGTGAAACGATGCAAGGGGACGACCTTCAATATCAATAGGAACATAACATGAACTTACTGGCCAATTGTCAAGATGGCGTGGCGTGTTGAGGGCTCTCGCGATCCAAACGCTCTGGCACATAGGCCATTTGCGATTCCACGAGGCCATCTGGACTTGAAACCGCCACTCAAAACGGCGTTTCTCGACGTATTCGTGGCCGCAAGGCCCTGCCGTTTCTATGGGGTCGATGAGAGAGGGTGTTAGTTTTGCCGCACGCGTCGCGGCTATTCGCGGCCCATTTCGCGCACAACCGGCAACAGCCGCCATATCGTGCGGGCCAAAGAGGGAAGAAGACCATGAGGAAGCGAATGCATCGCATCCGTGCCGGCGCCGTTCTGGCGATCCTTGTGCTCGCGATGGCGCCGGCGTCGCGGGCGGGCGACCTGTTTCGGAAAATCCTACGGCTGATCGATGATCTGCGGCCAAGACCCGCTCCGGCGTAGGGCCGAGGAAATCGACGGTGAGGAGAAAGCGACAGGAGAGGTGCGTCTGGATGGCGAGAAAAATGACCGAATGGCCCTCCAAACGGAGGCCGCTCACTAAAATCAGGCCATCGGATGGCTGCAAAAGGAGATGCCGTTCCCTTGGCGGTGGACCAGTGGTACGATTTCCACGAATTTGGATGTCATCTGGGGAATGTCGGTTAGTTTTGCCGCACGCGTCGCGGCTATTCGCGGCCCATTTCGCGCACAACCGGCAACAGCCGCCATATCGTGCGGGCCAAAGAGGGAAGAAGACCATGAGGAAGCGAATGCATCGCATCCGTGCCGGCGCCGTTCTGGCGATCCTTGTGCTCGCGATGGCGCCGGCGTCGCGGGCGGGCACGCCGTCCTGCCCGGCCGGGTTTGAAGAGTTCACCGAGTACCGGCTGTTCTTCGGGCGTAGCCGGGGAGATGTGGAAGTCGTGAGCGACAAGGCCTGGCGGGGATTTCTCGCCGCCGAGATCACGCCGCGTTTCCCCGAAGGTCTGACCGTTCTGGACGCCGCCGGGCAGTGGCGCGACGGATCAGGTGCGATCATGCGGGGGAGGACGAAGCTGGTGATTGTCCTGTAGGCGAGCGCGTGAAGCTGGAGGCGAACGGCATTGTGGTCGAACCTGCGGCACGACAGGCGTGTCCACCGGATCGCGTTCTTGCCCTCCTTGATCCATTGCTCAGCCGTGCCGCGCTGATTGTAGAACGCGACCACCCGCTCGGCGGGGCGGCCCAGGTTGGTGACAATGAACCCGACCCGTGGGTACAACTCACCCGGATGCCACTCGACCTTGGCGACGACGCGGCGGGGCTTGTCCCAGGTTCCGGCCTGATAACTGAAGCTGGCATGATACCGGCGCACGTCCTTGGGCGGCCTGCCGACGGGGCGCTTCAGGAGATGAGCGATGCTTTCTTGCAGCACCTTGTTGGCGGGCAGCCGGATGGCGTAGAGCATGCCTTCGGCTTCGAGGTAGTCGTAGATCTCCGGTGAGGCGAAGGCCGCATCGCCGCGGAAGTAGAGGCGGATGGCTCGTTCCTTGTAACGTTCGACCACCGGTACCAGGACATCACGCCATCCGTGGGCGCTGTGCACGTTGCCGGGGCGCAGCGCGCAACGCTCCAGGTCGCCGAACTGGTTGAACACGAACAGCGGGTGATAGCAGGTGCAGCCGAAGTGGCCGTTATAGGCCGTGCCCTCCTGCTCACCGAATGTCGGACTGTCGGAGCTGTCCATGTCGAGCACGACGCGCCTCGGCGGATCGTGGTCGTGAACCCGGTCGATCCACATCCCCGACAGGTCCGCAAGGGCCACGAGGTTCTCGTTGTTCGACAGCAGCTCGGTCTCGAACCGCCCCATCTGGCTGGTCGATGCCCCGCCGCGCTCGACCGCCTTGCCGCCGACGATCCAGCACATCGCGGGATCACGCCCGAGCCGGTCGGTGTCGTTGACATCCTCGTAGCCGGCGAGACGCCCATAGACGGACTGGCGAAGGAGACTGACGATGCCGTGCCAGCCGTTCCTGCCCGTGCGGCTATCCGCGAGCACGCCGCCCGCCAGTGCGGTCAGCCCGAGCGCGTCGTCCAGTTCGCGATAAGCGAGCAACCCCGCGTCGGAGGTCACCCGCGATCCGTGGAACTCCAGTTTCAGGCGGCGGTCGAAAAGGGGCCGGAGTGGCCCATGATCCGATTCACCCTCCGGGTTCCGCATCCAAGCCGCCCTTCGACACCCTCAAGCCAGTGATTCTTATAGCAGAATCGTGCCAATCAGGCATCAGGCGAAGCGGTCACTTGGGAAATGCGGGTTTAGGACTTTGCACCCTTCCACCCCGGACGCGCTGGTCGGCGCGGGTGAGGCTGAAACGCGAATGGTGAGCGCTGGAAGATGCCGTGAGGCCGTGGCATGAGGCAGCCAGGTGCCTGCCCGTCTCTGCGGGGCCGGGGAGGAGTTGCGCCCGAAGCCCCTAGTGGATTGATCGAGACGAATAGATCCCAACACCAAACAAGCTATCATATTGAAATGTCGGGGATATCCGTCAACAATGGCCGCCTGGAAAGGGATCAAAGCGTCGGAATCTATCCACTAGGAGCGTGCGCCGTAGAAGTTTTGATGTTGGGCGATTGGCGCGCGGCCGCCGGAGAGATGGGATTTTGGCCCGAGTGTGGACATCTGGCCCGCCCGACTCTGGGATGGAAATGGGGATTATCAAGACTACTTGACGCTCCCGGCGAGTCTGCCATGATGCGCGGATGTTCGAGAATCAACCGCCGCCCGCCCTCCAATGGGTCGATATCTTTCTCTCCGCCATCGCATTTCTGGTGGTTATCGTGACCTTGCCAACAGCATTCCAGATGTGGTGGGGGAAACCTCGTCTTCAGTTCGAGGTTGAAAGGATAAGGGTCCGTGACGGCGTTGGTTTGAATTGCTCGATCACGAATGAACCAGTGAGCAACAGAATCTTGAAGTGGCTAGGTGTAATCCGGGATGCAGCACACAAGGTTAGGATAACCGTAACAATCAGGGATAATGGAACGAGGCTATATGTGGCGCGCGAAAAGATGACGATCAAAGTGGAGAATGAGGAAAGATCGTATTCGGTCGATTTGTATCCAAGCACTCGATCAGGGGTAATAATCGTGATGCAGAATGACGGCTCCTCATACGGTGAAATAGACGCGCCAAGCAGCGAAGACGGCAAAATTTATATCCCGCCGGGGGAGTATGAGTGCACCCTGGGTGTAAAGTGGGGGCAGGACTCGGTTTCAAAAACACGTGTCTTCTATGTCAATAAAAACATAGAGGCTACGCGATGGTGGAAGTGAGCCGATGACTCGTGGAAGTCCCGTTATCAACAGGGAGCGAGACCTCGCGGGCGCGACCCCAGAGATGCTGGCGCGGGCGCTGCTGCGGAACCGGCTACGACCGGGCGCCCGAGGGAAGCCCGTTGTCCGCGATGAGGTCGCGGTAGAGAAGGTTCCGGCCGACAAGCCCGGCAACCGTGTCTCGCATTTGCGCAAGCGTCCCTGAGTCTCGGATGGTGTGCTTGCCGGCGAATTCGGAGACGTAGCGTTGCAGGTGCTTCGGGCTCATCTTGTGGAACGTGCCGTCATGCGCCCGTTTCAGCATCGACCAGAAGGATTCGATCCCGTTGGTGTGGGCTACGATCTAGATATAGGAATTCAGGACGATGATTTCAAGTAGTCTTTATAATCCCCATGGAAATCCCAGACCGGAAGGCCGGAAGGGAAGAGATTCGCGTTTCATACGCGGTCGATGGGCACTGCGCGCCCCGGAGCAAGTGCGTTGGCAGGCCAGCACCTGCCTCAGCACGTGGCCACCGTCCCCATCCGCTTGATGTTCAACGCCAAGCACACGAGGTCCCACTCGCCGCGCACCTTCGCCAAGCCTCGCAGGCTGAATCGTCGGAATCCGAGCACCTCCTTGATCCACCCGTTCGGCGCCTCCGAGAGCCACTTGCGTTGCGCGTACCGGGCTTTGCCCGCGGGGCTCGCCAGTTTCTCACCCATGCGGTGCGTGGCAGGGAGCCGGGCCGGGTCGACCGCCACCTGGGACTTGCCTTCACGCCCCAGCGCTACGTGCGCGTCGATGCCGCGATCTTCCAGCTCCAACAGATCCGGCTCGTTGCAGTAGCCCGCATCGGCCAGTACCACCGCAGGCTCGACCCCAAACGTCTCGTTGATCTCGTCGAGCATCCCCACCAGCTGACCCTGGTCGCTGGCCTGTGGCCCCACCTGAGTCGCGACGATGATCTGGTGCTCCCCATCGACCGCCATCTGCGCGTTGTAGCACTGCTGGAACCCCTCGCTGCTGGTCTTCATGATCTGGCTCTCGGGATCGGTGAAATTGCCCTGCGCCTTCGGCTCGGGCTCGCCGTAGGCCCGCTTGTAGGGCCGCCCGCCCCGGGGATTGCGGTCCTGCCCAGGCTCGCGCCCTCGCTCATCGTCGCGCCCGCGTTGCGCCGCCTCCAAACGCGCTTTGGCTGCCTGGATCGCCGCCAGGCGCTTCTCCCTGCGTTGCAACTCCTCGGGCAACTCGTCGCCCCGGAAATCCTCGCCCCAACGCTCGTCTTCTTCGGCGTCCACCATCCCCGCCGTCGTCAGCAGCGCCTCGATCTCCGCCTGCAAGCGAGCCGCCTCTTTGCCCATCCGCTCATAGCTCATCGCCTTGCGCTTGCTCGCGTTCGCTCGCACCTTCGTCCCGTCGACCGAGAGCTTGCCGAACCGCGCCAGTCCCATCTCGCGCGCCACCTGCACCACCCCCACAAACAGCTCGCTGAACTCCGCCAGATGTCGGCGTCGGAACTCACATACCGTGCGATGTTGCGGGAAGTTGCCCGCCGCGAGCATCCGAAACGCTACATCCTCCTCCAGCTTCCTCGCCACCGCGCGCGAGGAGAATGTGCCCGTCGCGTAGGCATAGATCAGCACCTTGACCATCATCGACGGCTCGTAGGGGGCGTTGCGTCGACCGTCCCCCTCGTAGGGCGCATAGAACGCCGTCAAGTCCAGTGCATCGACCACATCGCTGACGTGATGAGCCAGGTGCCCTGGGGAAACCCACTCCTGCAAGTCCGGCGGCAAAAGCAAGGGTTGGTCCGGCTGGTAGGCACGAAACGTGGTCGGCATCGGGAGTTCCCACACGCAACTGGCGTATCGGATCATACTTCCCCCTGCGCAAATCCACCCATAACTCGTCCGCTATCAACTTTGCAGCGCGGACCTTTCTGCGGCGCACGCTCCTAGTTGGCTTTGTAGGCGTCGATTATCGCGGCGCCGTTGGCGCCCGCGGCGGCAGACCATTCGGCCGACATGGTCGCGCCGATCTCCGCGAGGTCGGCGGTGAGCCGTTCGCCCGGCGCCAGCACGCTCATGCCGTTGTCCCTGAGCTGTGCCATATACCAATCGGTCAACTCGCGTGCTCGCGTCGTACCGGCCGCTTCCGCCAACAACGCCGCCGAACGCAGACAGTTCCGGGTTTGCGCGTCGAGCGCGTCGAAGGCGTCCCTGTTTACGAACACATAGTTGCGCGGCAGCCAGGCCCGGACGTCGTAGAAATAACTCATATGCTCCCAGACCTTGTGGTCGTAACCGGTCGAGCTCGACGACATGAAGGCGTCCGCCACACCGCTCGCCAGCGCCTGCCCGAGCTCTGCCGCCTCGACGTGAACCGGCAGCATTTTGGCAAGCTCCGCCAGTCTTGCGGTCGCGGCGTTGTTGGTGCGGAACTTGATCCCGCCCATGTCGGCGATACCGCCGATCTCACGTTCGAAGTACATCCCCTGCGGTGGCCAGGGGATGGAATACAGCAGTACCAGATTTTGCTCGGCGAGGATCTCGGTCAGCATGCCCCTCGCTGCCTGCCAAAGCCGATCGGATGCCTCGAAGGACGAGGCCAGGAACGGCACCGAGTCGAACCCGAAGACGGCATTCTCGGACTGGTGCGCACTCAACAACCGCTCACCGATGGGAGCCCGGCCGGTCTGTACGGCGCGCATGATCTCGCCGCCCTTGAACAGGGTGCCGCCGCCATGCACGACGATCTCAAGATCGCCCCCGGTGCACACGCCCACTGCCTCGGCAAACAGCTTGCCGTTCTGCGTGTGGTAATTGGAATCCACATACGCCGTCGGCATGTCCCATTTATCGGCCGCGTGGACGGTGCCCGCCGAGAGGGCCAAGCCTGCAGCCAGTCCCGTCAACCATTTCATCGTCAAATCTCTCATTGTGTGAATGCGGTGCTCGGCGACGATAACGGCAATCCAAAAGCATTATCGCCGCCTGTAGCGCCCATGGGACCGGCGTTCTTGAGCATCCGAAGGACCAATAGCGCCACAATTCTTGTAACCACCTAAACAATGAATATGTTACGCACTGCCCGCACCAGTGAGAAGCGGTCGAATTCCAAGGAACCCTGAAAAGGAGAAGCGCATGAGTGCGAAGCTCAACATCAAGGCCCTTGTCGCGGCGGCCGGGATCGCGGCAGGCGCTATATCCGGTGTCTCCGCGGAGACTCTCGGACCTGTCACCGACCCGCTTGGCGTGGTCAAAATTCCCAAGGGCGCACCGATTCACATCGGCGGCTATTGGACGCTGTCCGGCCCGGACGTCGATATCGGACTGGATCAGAAGCGCGGCGCGGAAATCGCCATGGATGACAGGGGAAACGCGGTCGCCGGGCACCCAATCGAATTCCATACCGAGGACAGCCATTGCAGCGCCGAGGGTGGGCAAACCGCGGCCACCAGGCTCGCCTCGAACCCGAACATCGTTGTTGTAGTCGGGCCCGACTGCTCAAGTGCCGGCACCCCCGGTGGCCCTATCCTGTGGAAGGCGGGCATCCCAAGCGTAGCCACCTCGACCACCGCGCCGTCGCTTACCGCACCGGATCGCCCGGAGGGTCTGCAAGGTTACCTGCGGACCATCTATAACGACCTTGCTGCCGGCGCCGCGGATGCGGAGTACTTCTGGAATCAGATGAAGTGCAAGAGTCTTGCCACGATCCACGACGGCAGCCCGTATGCCGAACAACTCGTGCGGGTAGCCAAGAACCGTTTCATGGAGTTGGGTGGCAAGGTGACAGCAATGGTGGCGGTGGCGCCAACCGATGTCGACATGCGCCCGGCTCTCACTCGGATCGCTGCTGCCAAGCCATGTGTGGTCTATTTTCCAATATTCGTGGCGGCGGCAGGCCGGATCGTTCACCAGTTCGGGGAGATCGAGGGTCTTGAATCCACCACGCCAGTCGGCGGTAGCGCGCTGATGGCGCCGGGATTCCTGGAAGCGGCGGGTGCCGCGGCGGTGAATTTCGTGTTTACAAGTCCGGATACCTCGGCGGAGGCGATGGGCACCCGTTATCCCGAGCTGGTGAGGAAGTATAAGGAGAAATATGGCGAAGGCCCGATCCAGGCCTTTCATCAAAACGCTTACGATGGAATGGCGGTGGCGCTGATGGCCATAGAAAAGGTGGCGGTGAAGGACGACGCCGGCAACACCTACATCGGGCGCCGGGCGCTTCGCGACGCCCTCTTCGCCACGAAGGGCTTCGACGGAATGGGCGGTGAGATCACCTGTAACGAGAATGGCGACTGCGCGGGCTTCAAGTTTGCCGCTTACCGGTTTGTCGGCTCCGACCCATCGAGCTTCGAGATCGGCAAGAACCCGGTCAAGATTTATCCGCAGTAGGTTCGAGGTCCATGGGGCGGTGACTTGGTGAACAGCCAAAGAGTGCCTGGAGTGATGAAGTCTAACATCTGCCGGTCCGGCTTCGACGAGGCTCATCACGCCCAAAAGCAGTGGCAGCGCGGCGTCTATGAAGGTCCACACCAGGGAGGTGGCTGTCCCCGTTCTATGCGCAGTCCCGCGCTAAGTCTCCATTGAGGGCGTCGTTTTTGAACCTCCGCACAGTGGTCTTGAACGCCTCTAGCGTTGAAGCTGCATTAAGCCCGAATGAGCGTGTCATCCTTACCCTTTTTGGCGTCTCAATAGGGTGGTTCCGGGAGGCTGCGGAGTTCGTCTGCCAAATGGTTCCAGAACAACTGAAGCATCACGGTCCAATGTCGCCGGTTCCGGTCCGCTCATAGGCCCCCCCGGCGGCCAGGACGCCTTTGGGCGCGTTTCCCATCACCCTCAGGCATCGTCCTCTCGCCGCCTGCAGAAGTCGGTCCAGTGCCCTGCCGGGTTCCGCAGGCGGTCCTTCCGGCGCCCGCCAGAAAACGGTCCGTTTTCGAACGGCCACCGTCCGTGTTGTCAGAGGCTCGTCAATCTCCCTCGTAGAGCACTGGCGCTGCCATGCCCTTCTTTCGGCTGCTATAGGCGCATCCTCAGTCCCCTGGACTTCTTACGTGTTGATCGGCGTGGAATATTGACCCCCTTGGTGGGGTAATCGGCGTCCAAAATTGACCCCCCTGGTTTTGTGATTTTTAACACACCTCGTTGTTTGGACAGACGAGGTGGGGGAGATGCTGGTTGTGGAGACGATCGCACGGATACGTCGGGATCATCTGGTGAGGGGCGTTCCGATCAAGAAGATCGCCCGGGATTTGAGGGTTTCGAAGAACACGGTGCGCAAGGTGGTGCGGGGCGATGAGACCTCGTACAGCTACGAGCGCAAGATCCAGCCGATGCCGAAGCTTGGGCCGTGGGTGGATGAGCTCGAGCGCCAGCTGGAGGCCAACGAGAAGAGGCCGCGCCGGGATCGGCTGTCTCTGCTGCGGATTCATGAAGACCTTGCGGCTCTGGGCTATGGCGGCGGCTACGACGCAGTGCGCCGCTACGCCAGGACCTGGCGTCGGCGGTGGCGGCTGTTGTCGCCGTCGCAGGGTTTTGTGCCGCTGAGCTTCGATCCCGGCGAGGCCTACCAGTTCGACTGGAGCCACGAGTACGCGCGCCTGTCGGGTGTGACGACCAAGGTGAAGGCGGCGCACATGCGGCTCTGCTACAGCCGCATGCAGCTGGTTCAGATCTTCCCGCGCGAGAGCCAGGAGATGGTGTTCGAGGCGCACGAACGGGCCTTCCACTTCTTCGGCGGGGTCTGCCGGCGGGGCATCTACGACAACATGAAGACGGCGGTGAGCATGGTCTTCGTCGGCAAGGAGCGCGCCTACAATCGGCGCTTTCTGGAGCTGTGCTCCCACCATCTGGTGGAGCCGGTGGCGTGCACTCCGGGTGCGGGCTGGGAGAAGGGGCAGGTCGAGAGGCAGGTGGGTGACGTCCGCGGCCGCCTGTTCGTGCCCATCCCGCGGGGCCGCTCCTACGTCGAGATCAACGAGTGGCTGATGGATCGGTGTATCGAGGACGCCAAGAAGCGGCCGCATCCGACGATCGAGAGCAAGACGGTGTGGCAGGTGTTCGAGGAGGAGCGGCCCTTCTTGATGGCCTATCGCGGCCCCTTCGACGGCTTCCACGCCACCGAGGTGGCGGTGTCCAAGACCTGTCTGGTGCGCTTCGACAACAACCACTACAGCGTCGCCGCCCGTGCCGTCGGGCGGCCGGTCGACGTGCGGGCCTACGCCGATCGGATCGTCATCCGCCAGGACGGCGAGACCGTCGCCGAGCATCCCCGCAGCTTCGGGCGCGGCCAGGTCGCCTACGATCCGTGGCACTACGTGCCGATCCTGACGAGGAAGCCCGGCGCGCTGCGCAATGGCGCGCCCTTCAAGGGCTGGCAACTGCCCGGCGCGCTCGGCCGCATACGGGCCCGGCTGACGGGTTGCGACGACGGTGACAGGCAGTTCGTGAGGATCCTCGCGGCGGTTCAGGAGGACGGGCTGGAGGCGGTCGAGGCGGCCTGTGCCGAGGCGCTCGACTGCGGCGCCTGCAGCGCCGACGTCGAGCTCAACATCCTCGCCCGGCAGTGCCAGCCGGCACCGCCGGCGACCATCCCGACGCCCGAGGGCCTGCAGCTTCGCCACCGGCCGGTGGCCGACTGTCAGCGCTACGATCGCCTGAGGGAGGCCGGTCATGGAGCGTCATGAGGTGCTGGCGATGATGACGGCGTTGAAGCTCGCGGGCATGCGCGCCGCCTACGACGACATCCTTGCCGACGGGCTCAAGCGTCGTCATCCGGTGCAGCAGATCATCGGTACGCTGCTGCAGGTCGAGATCGCCGACAAGACGGCGCGCTCGATCAAGTACCAGATGGCGTCCGCCAGGTTGCCAACGGCCAAGGAGCTGGCCGACTTCGACTTCGCCGCCTCGCCAGTCAACGAGCCCCTGATCCAGGAGCTCGCCGGCGGCGGCTTCCTGGAGGGCAAGCGCAACATCGTGCTGGTCGGCGGCACCGGCACCGGCAAGACCCATCTCGCCGTCGCCATCGCGCGCTCCTGCATCCGCAAGGGCGCCCGGGGCCGCTGCTACAACGTCGTCGACCTGGTCAACCACCTCGAGGCCGAGCTCCGCGCCGGACGCCAGGGCCGCACCGCAGATCAGCTTGTACGCCGCGACTTCGTCATCCTCGACGAACTCGGCTACCTGCCCTTCGCCCAGGCCGGCGGGCAGCTGCTCTTCCACCTCATGAGCCGGCTCTACGAGCGCACCTCTATCGTCATCACCACCAACCTCGCCTTCGGCGAATGGCCATCCGTCTTCGGCGACCCCAAGATGACCACAGCCCTGCTCGACCGTCTCACCCATCATTGCGAGATCATCGAGACCGGCAACGAGAGCTGGCGCTTCAAGAACCGCTCCTGAGCCGCCGCCGGCCGTGCCTGCGGCCCGGTTGCCCCGGTGGGTCAACAGGTACCCCCCCTATTGACTACCGGGACAACCTCCGCCGTGCCGCTCAGGGGAGTCAATTTTGCACGCCGATCGGGGGTCAATATTGAAAGCCGTTTGACACCCACCACTTATCGCAAGCGCGAGATTTCAAAGTGACCCACCACCAAAACGCCCAATGTTTTCAATGCCCGGGTTGGAACCCGGTCTCGCCCGCCCGAGCGAACGACATTCGAACTTCGGAATTCCGAAAATCCTCTAACCTATTGAATTATATACGGTCTGAAATCCCGTACCGAATCGGCGCAGTCAACAGTCGCGGAGAATATCGGCGGAGAGAGAGCGGATTCGGGACGAAACGCGGGACCGTCGGTCAACGGTCGCCGGCCGAAACCCGCGCGGATGCTGGGCCATTTGGCGCCGCCCGGCGCGGCGGGAGAAAGTTGGGACGTGAGGTTTGGCGGAGAGGATGGGATTCGAACCCACGATACGCTTTTGACGTATACTCCCTTAGCAGGGGAGCGCCTTCAACCGCTCGGCCACCTCTCCACCACCGGGCATAGCCGAGCAGGCGGGGTGCGATCAAGCGAAATGCAGGTTGGATGTCAAAAACAGGCGTTCGCGGGGCCGTCGGAAGCGCTGTTTCAGCGATGACCACGGTCCGGCGCCGGAACCGCCAAAATTGCGCCTGCAGCGATTCCGCGTTATCCGACCAGATCCATGAACTGGCAGAGATGGTTTCGCCCTGGTCTGGTCGTCACGGTCGTGCTGGCCGTGGTCGCGATTGCGTTTCGCGGCGGTTTGATCGCCGACGACGTCCAATCTCGCGTCCAAGCCCAATTGATGGCCCAGGGAATGGATTGGGCCACAACCGATGGTGCGTGGCGCGAGGTGACCATCACCGGCATCGCTCCCTCCCAAACCGCACAGGCACTTGCGGTTGATACCGCAAGCCGGGTGCCCGGAGTCAGGGCGGTCATCGATCGCAGCAACCTGCTTCCCCTGCAGTCACCCTTTGTCTGGACCGCGCGCAAAACCGGACCGCTGGTCGAATTGACCGGATACGTGCCCTCCGAAGGCGTACGTGCCGCGATGCTTGCCGAGGCACGAAGGGCATTTCCAGCCAACGAAATTCGCGCGGACCTTGAACTCGCCAGGGGTGCCCCGCCGGCCTTTACGACCGCGGTGGCGTTTGCGCTCGGCCGCCTGAGCGGGCTCGCGGACGGCCTGGTGGCGCTCAATGATGCCACGCTGGCGGTCTCCGGCACGGCGCTCGACGCTGCCGCACTGGCTGAGGCCCGCCAGGCGTTCGCCACCGCCGTTCCGGCGGAGCTGACGGTTGGCCCGGTCGAAATCCTGCCGGCACGTGCAGACCGCTTCGTATGGTCGGCCGGGGTCGAGGGCGAGACGGCCGTGGTGTCCGGATTCATTCCCAATGATGTCGTTCGCGACATGGTCGCCCTTCAGGTTGGCGAAGCGCTGCCCGGAAAGAGCGTCAGTGATCAGATGGTGGTTGCTTCAGGCGAGCCGGAAGGCTTCATCGACGCGGTCGACTTTGCCATCACTGCGCTGACGCGGCTCGAAACCGGAGGGGTGACCCTGGACGAATTGGCGCTCGACATCGCCGGAACGGCCAGGAGCGTCGATGACTATGAAAACCTGCTGAGCCAGGTCGGCGGCAACCTTCCGGCCGGCATGAGCGTGGTGGCGGCAGAAGTGACGCCGGCGACGGTCTCCGATTACGGATGGCGGGGGCGGGTCAACGCCGATGGTGCGGTTCTGACGGGATACGTCGCCTCACTCGAAGATCAGCGCAATCTGGTCGATGCGGCTCGAGCATTGTTCGCCGGGCGGGCGCTGCGCAGCCAGGTGCGGGTCGCCCGCGGCGGACCGCCAATCGACTGGATTGGCGGTGTGGATTTTGCACTGCGCGAACTGGCCCGCCTGGCGCGCGGATCGGTGTCGATCGATCACAACGCCGCTTATGCGATCGAGGGCGAGGCGCTGAGTTCGGACGACTATCGGGCGATCACCGATGTCACGAGGGGCACGCTCCCGGCGAGCCTCAGCCTCAGCCAACTGTCCGTGGCAGCGCCGGTGGCGGACACCTATCGGCTGTTCGCCGAGCGCGACGGCGATACCCTGGTGATCACCGGATCGGTTGCCGATCGGACGCGACATGGAGAGGTTCTCACGCTGGCCGGAAGGATGTTCGTCGGCATGAGGATTGCCGACAGGACCGAGTTCGCCAGCGGCGCGCCGGACGGGTTCTTCCAGACTGTCGAAGTGGGTTTTCGTGCGCTCAGCCGGATGACCGGTGGTCGATTCAGGCTGATCGACAGCGCCCTGGACATCACCGGTTTCACCACCCATGAGGGCGCGTGGCGGGATATCGGTGCGGCGTTGGAAAACCGGCTTCCAAACGGATATGAGCTGGTCAGCGACATCAACGTCCTGCAACGGCCGCAGCTGCTGAGCGCCGAAGCCTGCAGCGCGGCGCTCACCGAGGCGGTCGTCAAGGGCCGCCTGGAGTTCGTTGGCACCAGTTCAGAAATGTCCCGCGAGAGCCTGGCTACGCTCGACCGCATCGCGTGGACCATCGCACGATGCCCTGAAACCACGATCGAGATCGGCGTTCACAGCGACTCCGATGGATCGCGATCGGCCAACCAACGCCGCACGCTGGCGCGGGCCGAAACCATTGAGGATTTCATGATCGATGCCGGGATCCGCCGCGAACGGCTAACCGCGGTCGGCCATGGGGAGGCGCAGCCGGTTGCGAGCAACGCAACGGCTCAGGGGAAGGCAGCCAATCGCCGGATCGAATTTGCCCTCGCGGTTCCCGAGCCTCCACCGCAACCGGCCGTGGTGACCGATCAACCGGCGGAACCTGGGCAGCCGTCCCAAGATTCGCCACGTGAGGATGGTATCGACCCGTCTGAAACATCCATTGCGGCTGAACCGCCGGCCGAGGATGAGACCGAGACGGGTGAGGTTGCGGCGCCTTAGAGCCCTTTCGACCAACTCTGAGCCATTCTGACGGAGCGATTTTGTGACAAGGTCAAGTCAAGGCTCGATGAGCGTATCTGGATACGGTCGAGAGACATCACGCGGGAATTGGCGCAAAATAGTCCGTCCCTTCGGGTTTCCGATTGGCGGGCACCCAACGCCGAACCAATCTCGAACGATGCGGTGGCATCGCCCATCGATCGTTTCGACGATGTTCGCCTCGCCGATCGCGAAACAGAATTGACCCAGAGTTGGTCGAAAGGGCTCTGGGGGGTAGGTCGATGCTTTACGTGATGACGAGTTACTGGCCATTCCTGGTGGTGTCGCTGCTGGTCGGTGCCGCGGTCGGGTGGTGGTTCCAGAGCCCGCGAAGCGTGGACAGCATCACCGCCTGGCTTGAGCGAGGTCCGGAGGGGCGATGATCGTCCACTTCCTCGAGGTCTGGGCGCTGATGGCGGCCGCCTTTGCCATAGGCTCCCTGATCGGCGCGCTGGCCTACGAATTGCTGGCTCAATCACCGGTGGGCGGCGCCCAGCTGGCGGTGGCGGAGGTTGTCGGCAAGGCTACCGACCGCCTGAAGGAACGCATGGGTATCGATCCGACATGGCGCGAATACAGCCGGATTCCCGGAGCGGTCATCCCGCCGGAACGGGGTGAGCCTTTCGATGATCAGGTGGAGCGGCGGGAACGCCCCCTGGCCCCGCCGCGGACGGAACGGCCGTACGAGCCACCTGCGTTTGATCCGGAAAATGATGCCGAGGCGCCCTATCCGATCGCCCTTGAACCCGTCGACATCTCGCTCCCCGAAGGGGTGCTGCCCATGCGCCCGGCAGGGCTGACCGAACCCAGGCGCGGGGTCCCCGACAACCTGCAGAAGATCATGGGAATCGGCAAGAAAAACGAAAAGGTGCTCAACTCGCTGGGCATTTTTCATTTTGGCCAGATCGCTGCGTGGACGCCGGCGGAGATGGCGTGGATCGGCCAACGCATCGCCTTCCCCGAGCGGATCGAGTGGGACGACTGGATCGGTCAGGCGGTTGTCCTGGCCAGCGGCGGCGGCGTGGATATCTCAAAATCGGAAGAGCCGACGCCTCGCGACACGCTGTTTGTCGACGATGAAGACGCTGAGGACGACCCCGAGCCGTCGCCACGCGACGACGACGATTTCGATGACGATGATGATCCGGAACAGGATTTTGACGACGATTTTCGATGAGGTCGAGGCGAGCCAGCCCAATGGCGGCCGTTGACGGCCCTCAGAGTCTTTTCGACCAACTCTGGGTCAATTCTGTTCCCGATTGCGGAGACGATCCGGCGTCGAAACTCTTCGACGGGCGATGCCCCTGCATCGTTCTAGATTGGTTCGGCCCAGATTCGTCAAACGGGGGGCGCCCGCCAATCGGGATCCCGAAGGGACGGGCGATTTTGCACCAATTCCTGCGCCAAGCTCCTCGACCGTATGCAGATACGCTCATTCGGACCTTCACTTGATCTTGTCACAAAATCGCTCCGTCAGAATGGCTCAGAGTTGGTCGAAAGGGCTCTAGTTGTGAATTTTCAGGACGTTGTCCATTCGGTCCTGTCGAGAGAAGCTGATGTCAGCCAACGTCAGTGATTCTCCGGAGGACCGAATGGACGTTCACCAGAATGCCCATCTTACGCCGAAAGGTCGAGAGGCCATGGTTCGCGCCGTCATGGATGAGGCCATGACGAAGGCTCAGGCCGCACGCCGTTTCAAGACAACGGCCAAGACCGTCGCCAAGTGGTTGGGCCGGTTCCGCGCGGAGGGCATTGCCGGGCTTGCCGACCGGTCCTCCAGGCCCCATTCCTCGCCAAGCCAAACGCCTTGGGCCACCGGCGAAGCGGTCGAGGTCTTGCGCCGGGCTCGTTGCACGCAGGACCACATCGCCCAGGAACTCGGCCTCAGCCGGGCGACCGTCAGCCGTATTCTCAAGCGGCGTGGCCTCAGCCTGTTGTCCGCCCTCGAGCCCAACCAGCCACGCCCGCGCTATGAGCGCGAAACGCCAGGCGAAATCATCCATATGGACATCAAGAAGCTCGGTCGCTTCAATCGTGTCGGCCATCGCATCACCGGCGATCGCAGGCGCCAGAGCAACCAGCGCCATAACGGCACCGCGCCCGGTTGGGAGTATGTCCACGTCGCCATCGACGACCATTCCCGCATCGGCTTTGCCGACATCTTCCCGAACGAGAAAAAGGAAAGCGCCGTGGCCTTCCTCGAAGCCGCCGTAACCTACTTTGCCACCCTCGGCGTTACCATCACCCGCGTCATGACCGACAATGGATCATGCTACAGATCCAAGGCCTTCCGCGATGCCTGCCGAAGGCTCACCATCAAGCATATCCGCACCAAACCCTACACGCCTCAGACCAACGGCAAGGCCGAACGCTTCATCCAGACAATGTTGCGAGAATGGGCCTACGCAACCGAATTCCACAACTCAGACCAGCGAAAAGCAGATCTGCCGAAATGGCAGCACCGCTACAACTGGCATCGACCCCATGCCAGCCTCAATCGACAAACACCAATCAGCCGACTCGGCCTGAACCGGGACAACCTGTTGAAGCTTCACATCTAGTCGGGCGGCGGCTCGCTCGTCGCATCCAGGTCGAATGTCTCAGCCACACGAGGCAAGATGGCGTGGTCGGGAGGCTGGCCGCCTTCAAGGCCGGTGATGAAAGAGGATATCCGATTGAGAAGCTGGCCACCGCGGATCAGCGGACAATGGCCCTCGCCAGCGACCGTGACCGCGTCCATCTGCGGGTGCCGTTCGGCCATGGCCGACATCGTCTCCTGCGACAACAGATCGGAATTTTCTCCCCGAACGACCATCAGCCGGGTCGCCACCAGCGCGTCAAACTCCTGCCACATATCGGGCACCGGTCGGTCGAATTCGATCCCGGCCAGCGTCTCGGCAAGCTTGGGATCGTAGTCGCCGGCCGGCGTGCCGTCATCGTCGCGGAACGTCAATTGCGCGAATTGGCGCCAGTCGGCCTGGTGCCAGGACGGAAAGCAGCTGCCGTGCAATCTGCGCAGGATTTCGGCCGCGTCATCCCAGTCGTTCGGCGGCGGAATGCGGCCGACATAGGATTTGATACGCGCCAGCCCGAGCGGCTCGATCACCGGTCCAATGTCGACCAGAACCAGGCCAGCGACGCAGCCAGGGCGGTCAGTGGCCATGAACATGCCGATGATGCCGCCGCGGGAGGCGCCGACGATGACCGCCCGTGGAATCCCCAGAGCCGCCATGACGGTGTAAACGTCGCCCATCTCGATGAACGGATTGTAGTTTTCTACATTGTCGTCCCATTGGGAACGCGCGCGTCCGCGGTAGTTCGGGCACACGACGCGACGGGGCCGGTGACGATGGCCCGACAAATGGTGGGCGAGGTCGTGAAAATCGCGATGGGAGCGGGTCAATCCCGGCAGGCACATCACCGGGGTCCAGGACGACAGCGGATCGCCATAGTCGCGGGCATGCAGGCGCAACCCATCATGGCTGACGATGAACCGGTCCCGGGGGGGAGGCGATTCGCCGCGCTGTTCGGCGTCGCCGAAACCGTCCTGGCTCAAATGGTTTGCCTAACTTGGGTTTCCGCGGCGCAGATCGAGGTGGATGGTCACACCTGGATCGCCGAACCTGGCACGGTAAACCTGAAGATTCTCCATGATCCGCTGGACGTAATTTCGCGTCTCCGTGAACGGGATCGACTCGATCCAGTTGACCACATCGACGTCCGGGCCGCGCGGGTCGCCGAAACGTTCGATCCAATCATCAACCCGGCTGGCGCCCGCATTGTAGGCGGCGAACGCCATGACGTAGGAACCGTCGAAGCGATCCATCATCTTGCCGAGATAGGTGGCGCCAAGGGTCGCGTTGTACCCGGGATCGGATGTCAGTCGTGATCTCGAATAGGCGATGCCGAGCCCCTTGGCGGTTTCCTTCGCCGTGCCCGGCATGAGTTGCATCAGGCCGCGCGCGCCGGCGCCGCTGACGGCTTGCTGATTGAACCTGCTTTCCTGCCGCGCAATGGCGTAGACGACGGGCTTCTCGACATTGCCGGTGTTGGCGTCGTCGGGAATCGCTGATGTGGTGAAGGCGAGGTCGTCGACCGCCAGGCCGCGGACCGAGGCGACGATGCCGACCTGCAAGCCAAACTGATGCAACCCCGGCACCCTCCGCCAGCTCCGACACAAGCCGCACTTCCGCCGGATCGTCGAGTTCGCCCGCCAGTCGCCTGAAAAAGACGCCGGTGCGGTCGGCATAGTTGGCCTCGATCAGATGGCGGATGACCTGGACGAAGCGCCGGCCGTCAAACCGTTTCCGCGTTTCGGGGGTCGGAGCGGTGGCGGCCGACAAAGGCAACACGGTTGCGTTCACCTCGCTCAGCGCGAGCTGGCCGTAGAAGGTGGCCGGATACGCCGCCGCGCGGCCGAAATGGTCGGCCGCCGCGTCCTGATTTCCGGCTGCACGGTTGGCGCGGCCAAGCCAGTACCGGGCTCGCGACAGGCTGAGCGGCCGACTGGCGATTTCCACGATCTGGGCAAAGTGCGGAATCGCGGCTTCGGCATCGTCGAGGTATTCGAGCGCAAACCAGCCGGCGTGAAACTCGGCCTCGGCCCGTTTCGAGCTGGACTGTGCGGAGTGCCCGGCGGCGACCCGATAGGCGCCGGCGGCATCGCCGTCTTCGCTCAGCGAGCGCGATATGAGGCGCCGCTCGACCCACCACGCATCGGGGTCGCCAAGCGCCGACTGGTTCCGCGGCGCTGTGGCCAACAGACCGGCCGCCTCGTCGACCTTGCCCGCCCGGCGCAGCCATTGGATGCGCGCGTACAGGTAAAGCGGATCGGCCTTGGCCGCCGCCGGGAGCGCGGACAGCAGTCGGCCGGCTTTTGATTGACGCTTGATCACGGCGACCACCGCCGCGGCCAGGTCACGCTGGGCCTTGTCGAGTTCCTGGGCGACACGCAAGCCGGCGGCAGCTTGCTCGTCGTACAAGAGGCGATCCATCCGCGCCTTGTGGTCCTGTGCCGAAAGAAGGTCGGCAAACGAGGCGAGGAGTTTTTTTTCGGTCGATTTGTCCAAATTGTCGTCGCGCCACATGTCACGGACCAGCGCTTTTGCCTCGGCCTCGCGCCCGGATGCCCGCAAGGCTCGGCCGACCACCAGCGCGGCAGCGTCGGTCTCTGGTGTCTGACCGTCCAAAGCGGCCAGGAATTCCTCGTCCGACCGCTTCTCCCGAGTCAGGGCCTGTTCGAGGCGGAGGCGAACAAGGGCGGTGCCCGGCCAGTCCTGGAACCTCGGAGCGATCTCGATAATTCGTTCGGAAGGCACTTTGTCGTCGCCGCTGGTGATGATCAGCCAGTTGACCAGATCGGCACTGACTCGGTCGCTCAGGGCGTAGGCGGCGATCGTGGCTCCGGCCGGATCGCCCTTCCGGATAAGTTCGACGGCGAGCTCGAACCCGACCGAATCGAGCGGGTCGCCGACCTCGCCATCCGCCTTAGCGACTTCAGAGTCGTCGTCGGGTCCATCGCCCGCGGCGTCTTGATCTCCGATCAGGGCGCCGATCGGGTCGGACGGGCGCCGCGGATTCGGCCGTGGGACCGGCACGGTCTGGGAGACCACGATTTGTCGCTCGACCGCGGTTTCATTGGCCTCGGGCGCGCCGGTGAGGGCCGCTGCCGGTGTTGATGTCGTGACAAGGAATCCCGCCAGCAGGTATCGCAACCGCCGGCCTGTCGGTATCGTCATGGCTGACCGTGATCCCTCGTTCACTCCGGCCCATCTAGAGCGTTTTCAACCAACTCTGAGCCGTTCTGACGGGCTATTTTGCACCCATTCCTGTGTAAAGCCCCTCGACCGTATCCAGATACGCTCCTCGGACCTTCACTTGATCTTGTCACAAAATCGCTCCGTCAGAATGGCTCAGAGTTGGTTGAAAGCGCTCTAGTTTGACACAGTGAACCAAGCCTTGACGAGTGCGCACCGGTTCTTGCCCGCCCGAACCGCCGGGACTAAGGTTGGTTGCAATCCGCCCGTCCACCTCGGCCGGCACCGAATTCGGAAAAGCTGACATGTTCAAGGGTTCCCTGACGGCGCTCGTAACCCCGATGAGGGAAGGGGTCATCGACGAGGACGCGTTCCGCGCTTTCATCGATTGGCAAATCGAGGAGGGTACCCATGGGCTGGTCCCGGTCGGCACAACCGGCGAAAGCCCGACCCTCAGCCATGACGAGCACAAGCGCGTGGTGGAAATTTGCGTGGATGCCGCCGATGGCCGTGTGCCCGTGGTGGCCGGGGCCGGCTCCAACAACACCGCCGAAGCGGTCGAGCTTGCCCGGCACGCCGAGCGCATCGGCGCCCAGGGCGTCCTTGTGGTGACACCCTATTACAACAAGCCGAGTCAGGAGGGCCTCTACCGGCACTACAAGGCGATCAATGACGCGATCACCATCCCGATCATCATCTACAACATTCCGCCGCGCTCGGTGATCGACATGTCGGTCGAAACAATGGCGCGCCTGTTTGAACTGCCCAATATCGCCGGGGTCAAGGATGCGACGGCAAAGCTGGATCGCGTCACCAACCAGCGGCTGGCCATGGGACCGACGTTCAATCAACTGTCGGGCGAAGACGGGACCGCGTTGGCGTTCATGGCTCACGGCGGACATGGCTGCATATCGGTTTCGTCCAATGTTGCGCCCAAGCAGGTATCGGACTTTCAGGACGCGTGCCTGGCGGGAGACTATTCGACCGCGCTGGACCGTCATGACCGTCTCATGCCGCTGCACCGGGCGCTCTTTGTCGAGCCGAGTCCGGCCGGGGCCAAATACGCTTTGTCCGTGCTTGGCAGGATGAGTGATGAGTTGCGGCTGCCGCTGGTCGGGCTCTCCGACCCGGCCAAGACCGAAATCCGCAAGGCCATGGTACACGCCGGCCTGATCAATTAGAGCCCTTTCAACCAACTCTGAGCCATTCTGACGGAGCGATTTTGTGACAAGATCAAGTCAAGGCTCGAGGAGCGAATCCGGATACGGTCGAGGGATTTGGCGCGGGAATTGGTCCAAAATCGCTCCGTCAGAATGGCTCAGAGTTGGTTGAAAGGGCTCTAGCCACGATGGCCTCCCGCAAAGACCGATCGGCCAGCCCACCGGCGGTGGTCAACCGCCGCGCGCGCCGCAATTACGAAATCGGCCAGACCTTTGAGGCCGGCATCGCCCTGCAGGGGACCGAGGTGAAATCGCTGCGCGGTGGGAGGTCCAACATCACCGATGCCTACGCCGGCGTTCAAGGCGGCGAGTTGTGGCTGTTCAACGCCTACATCCCGGAATATCTGCAGGCCAACCGGTTCAACCACGAAACCCGACGGCCGCGGAAGCTGCTGTTGCATCGAAAGGAGATTTCGCGTCTGGCGGGCGCCGTGGAACGCGACGGCATGACACTGGTGCCGTTGAAGATCTATTTCAACGACCGCGGCCGAGCGAAGGTCGAACTGGCCATGGCGCGCGGCAGGAAGCTGCATGACAAACGGGAAGCCGAGAAGAGACGGAGTTGGGACCGGGAAAAAGCCCGACTGATGCGCGAGAAAGGGTAGCGGACGCAGTCTTCAGCCGGCGAGGCGGCTCCGGATGGCGGCGAACACGGCTCGGAACATGTCCTCGGTAAGGACACCGGTGTTGGTGTTGTAGCGTGAGCAATGGTAGCTGTCGAAGAGGCTGACACCGGCGCCGGCGAGATGAACGGCGCCGTGGCCGAAGGGCATCGATTTGGCCGTGTCGACGCCAAGCGCGGCGACGACGCTGTCGTGGGCAATGCGGCCCAGCGCCAGCAGAACCGACAGCTTGGGCATCGAGGCCATGGTGGCCTGGAGGAACTGCCGGCAGGTTCGGATCTCCGCTGCGGTCGGCCGGTTCTTGGGCGGCACGCAGCGGACCGCGTTTGTGACCGCGGCGTTGACAAGTCTGAGGCCGTCATCCGGCCGGGCATCGAACGCGCCGGAGGCGAAGCCGAATTCGAGCATCGTGCGGTAGAGCAGTTGGCCGGCTGTATCGCCGGTAAACGGGCGGCCAGTGCGGTTTGCTCCGCGTCCGAATGTGGGCACCGGTGCGTTGCAAACCCGGGGCAAGGCCGACGACCAGCAATTCGGCCGATTTTGGTCCGAATGTGGGCACCGGTGCGTTGAACCACGAAGGCTCCGAGGATCGCCAGATCCGGCGAAATTCAACCAGGCGCGGGCATAGACTGCAATCCCGATGGGGAACCGTTGTGTCCGTCATGGCGCGGTGAGGCCGGCCTTGATACGGTCGAGGAGCTTGGCGCAGAAATTGGCGCAAAATCGGCCGTCCCTTCTGTTTTGCGATTGGCGGGCAGCCAACGCTCGCCGATCGCAAAACAGAATTGACACAGAGTTGGTCGAAAGGGCTCTAGAACTCGTCATCGTTCTCGAAGTCGTCCTCGAAGCCACTGCCCTGGTTGCGCTCCTGCGGTCGCTGGGGGCGATCGGGGCGATCGGCCGGATCGCGCCCTACCTTCTGCTGAAGACTTGCAAGATCGATGAAATGGTCGGCCTGGCGACGCAGTTCGTCGGCGATCATGGGCGGTTGGCTCAGCAACGTGGAGACGACACTGACCTTGCGGCCTTTTCGCTGGACCGCCTCGACCACGGAACGAAAATCTCCATCGCCCGAGAACAGGACGAAATGGTCGATGCTGTCCGCCATTTCCATGACGTTGACGGCCAGTTCGATATCCATGTTGCCCTTGATCTTTCGCCGGCCTGACGGATCAACAAACTCCTTGGTGGGCTTGGTCACAACTGTATAACCATTGTAATCAAGCCAATCTATCAAGGGTCGAATCGACGAGTACTCTTGCTCTTCTGCCAATGCGGTATAATAATAGGCTCGAAGCAGATAGGATTCTTTTTTGAATTCTTCCAGAAGCTTCTTGTAATCTATATCGAAGCTCAGAGCCTTCGCGGTCGCGTACAGATTCGCACCGTCTATGAACAGCGCGATTTTTTCGCGGGGGTCAAACATGGTGTTTCCGTTGCTGGGTTTGCGGTTTCTAAAAAGAGCCTCGCAGTGAGGCTGATGCGCTAATGTTTTTCGCCTCGGCCCGCCCTCGGATCGACAGAGCGTGGGACAAGTCGAGGCTGCTGTATCGGTCGAACGATGGCGGCTAATCGGCGCCTATGGTCAACATTATGACATATAATGCACCATCTACGTTGATCCAGATTACAAGACCGGTGAGGGCATGGCGGCCGAATCTGCGGTTGCCAATCCGATCGTTCACCCCTATATCCGGCGCAACTTCCTAAAATGGAGACTTGCAGATGGCGCGCGTCACCGTCGAAGACTGCGTAGACAAGGTCGAGAACCGGTTCGAACTGGTGCTTTTGGCGAGCCATCGCTCCCGCATGGTGGCCAGCGGCGCGCCGATCACCGTGGAACGCGACAACGACAAGAACCCGGTCGTGGCGCTGCGCGAAATCGCCGACGAGATGGTGGCGCCGGAGGATCTCAAGGAAGACCTGATTCACTCGCTGCAGAAATACGTCGAAGTCGACGAGCCCGAGACCGAAACAGCGCCGCCGATCACCACCTCGGAACCGAGCGGTCCGGCGGGCGAGGAAGCCACTTACGACAGGATGTCGGAAGAAGAGCTTCTCCGCGGGCTGGAAAATATGGTTCCGCCGGACAAAACCGACGATTTCTGACCCTCGCACGTCGGTTAAATGTCGCGCAATACACTTAATTTGGCCCGTGTGGCCGTGTGTCCGCAATGCGCGGGGCACGGAACGGTTGGGTGTGCAACGCCATGATGCGCCAGTACGAATTGGTTGAGCGGGTCACGCGGTACAATCCCAACGCCGACGAGACGCTGCTCAACAAGGCATATGTCTATGCCATGCAGAGGCATGGCACGCAGCAGCGTGCCAACGGCGATCCCTACTTTTCGCATCCGCTGGAAGTCGCCGGCATCCTGACCGACCTCAAGCTCGACGATGCGACCATCGCGGTGGCGCTTCTCCACGACACCATCGAAGACACCGACGCGACGCGCGACGAAATCGACGAGATGTTCGGCGAGGACATCGGC
This sequence comes from uncultured Bauldia sp., assembly GCA_963663975.2. Classification (GTDB taxonomy): domain Bacteria; phylum Pseudomonadota; class Alphaproteobacteria; order Rhizobiales; family Kaistiaceae; genus JANQRX01. Next base: position 121,606 of record CAXXRA010000003.1, read on the forward strand.
AAATTGGTCGAAGGACTGACCAAGATCCGAAAACTGGATCTGGTGTCGCGGCGCGCCACGCAGGCCGAGAATCTCCGCAAGCTGCTGCTGGCGATCTCGTCGGACGTGCGGGTTTTGCTCGTCAAGCTGGCCGATCGGCTCCACAACATGCGCACGCTCGAGCACATGGCGGCGGAGGCGCGCAGCCGAATCGCCGAGGAGACGCTGGAGATCTATGCCCCGCTGGCTGGCCGCATGGGCATGCATGACATGCGCGAGGAGCTGGAGGAGCTCGCCTTCAGGACGGTCAATCCCGAGGCTTATGAGACAATCACCCAGCGGCTCAACGAGGTCCGGGAACGCGATCAGGCGCTGATTGCGCAGATCGAGCAGGAGTTGACCGAGCGATTGAGTCGCGCCGGAATTGAGGCCACCGTCAGCGGGCGGTCGAAGCAGCCCTATTCGATCTTCCGGAAGATGGAAAGAAAGACCATCAGCTTCGAGCAGTTGTCCGACATCATCGGATTCCGGGTGATCGTCGGCGGCCTCGCCGAATGTTATTCCGCGGTCGGCGTAGTGCATACCGCCTGGCGGGCCGTGCCGGGGCGTTTCAAGGACTACATCTCGACACCCAAGCAGAACGAATATCAGTCCATTCACACGACCGTGGTGGGGCCAGGAAGCCAACGGGTCGAATTGCAGGTTCGGACCGCGGAGATGCACGGCGTTGCCGAATACGGGATCGCGGCGCACGCGCTCTACAAGGACGGTGTCATCGCCGATGCACGGCCCACAAACGGTCCGCGCGTCGGCAAACAGTCGGGCTCCGCGGCGGAAATCCAGGCTTATGAGTGGCTACGCCGTACCATTGCCATGCTCGCCGAAGGCGATACGCCGGAGGAGTTCCTCGAACACACCAAACTGGAACTGTTTCACGATCAGGTTTTCTGCTTCACACCCAAGGGCCGCCTCATCGCGCTGCCGCGGGGTGCCACGCCGATCGATTTTGCCTACGCCGTTCACACCGATGTGGGCAACACCTGCGTCGGCGCCAAGATCAACGGGCGCGGCATGCCGCTGATCACCGAACTCCACAATGGCGACGAAGTCGAGATCATCACCGCAGAAGGCCATGTACCCTCGACCGCCTGGGAGCCCATGGTGGTGACCGGGAAGGCGCGTTCGGCCATCCGCCGTGCCACCCGCGCCGCGGTGAGGAAACAGTATGCCGGGCTTGGCCGGCGAATCCTGGAACGCGCGTTTGCCCAAAGCGGTACGCCATGCTCCGAGGCAAACCTTGAAGCGGCGCTGCCGAGGCTGTCGCAATCGAATGTCGAGGACATGTTGGCCGCGGTCGGCCGCGGTGAAATACCGGGCAAGAATGTGCTGAAGGCAGTTGATCCGGAGGCCCTTGGTGGCGCCGGCAAGGGTCGGCAGGGCCGGGGAGAGGAAGGCTGGTTCGGTCTCAAGCGTGGATCGGGGCTCAAATTCCGGATACCGGGCCTGGGCCGCCGCGCACCGATCCCGAAGAGGCAAAGCGGTCCGGCCATTCCGATCCGCGGCATTGAGGACGAAGCCGTCAAATTCGCCGAGGGCGGTGCCCTTCCGGGCGAGCGCATCGTGGGAATCATGACCAGGGGTGAGGGCATCACCGTCTACCCGATCCAGTCTCCGGCCTTGAAACAGTTCGACGACGAGCCCGAGCGCTGGCTCGACATCCGGTGGGACGTGGAGGAACGGCATCGCCGCTTCAAGGCTCGCATCGAGGTGACGGCCACCAACGAGCCCGGCACCCTGGCCCAGATCGCGCAGGCGGCAGGCAACAATGACGGGAATATCTCCAACATCAGCATTACCCGATCCCAGCCCGATTTCGCGGTGATGCTGATCGATATCGAGGTTTTCGACGCCAAGCATTTGAGCCGGCTTATTTTACAGTTGCGCGCCCAACCCGTGGTCAGCGACGTCAGCCGCGTCCTGGCTTGATGGAATGGTTTGGATGATCTGCAGACAAGCGCGGCTCGCACCGCCAGCCATGCCCGCGCGCGCCTGGTCGCAAAAGGCCATGGCGGCCTGAAAACGAGGTTTCCGGCACCGTCATGTTGTTCCGACGCCGCACCGAACCGGGCCTGTTGGCCCGTGTCCGTGTTGCACTGTGGCCACGCAGGAGCTGGCTGCGATCGTTCAGATATTACGCCAAGCGCGTCATGCGGCTCTCCGGAACCCCGCATGCCATCGCTGCCGGGGTCGCGGCCGGCGTGTTCGCTTCATTCACGCCGTTCATCGGCCTCCACTTCATCCTGGGGTTCTTTATCGCATTCCTCGTCGGCGGCAATTTGATCGCTGCCGCGTTTGGCACCGCCTTCGGCAATCCGTTGACCTTTCCGTTCATATGGGCGGCGACCCATCGTGTCGGCAGCCTGGTGCTGGGCCGCCACGGCGCCGGCGGAGCGGCGATCGATGTCCCGGCCGATTGGGCCGAGCGATCGTTCGATGCGTTGGCGCCGATTATCGGGCCGATGGTGGTGGGGTCGGTGCCATTGGGTGTTCCTGCGGCGTTGGCGTTCTATATTGGCGTGCTGTATTCGGTGCGCGGATTCCAAAAGATGAGGCGCGAGCGTCTGGCCAAACGCCCTCTGCCGGATCGGAAGGTCGGGCCAGGTGGGAACGGAGAACCATGAGCACGTCACATATGCTTCGTCTCGGCGTCAACATCGACCACGTGGCGACAATCCGCAACGCGCGCGGCGGCGACCATCCCGACCCGCTGCGGGCTGCCGTGGCAGCGGCAGCAGGCGGCGCGGACGGGATCACGGCGCATTTGCGCGAGGACCGCCGGCACATCGGCGATCGCGACATCGAGCGGCTGAGATCGGCGATCGCGCTGCCGCTGAATTTTGAAATGGCGGCGACCGACGAAATGGTCTCGATCGCGCTCCGCCACCGGCCGCACGCGGCCTGCATCGTGCCCGAGCGCCGCGAAGAGCGCACGACCGAAGGCGGCATCGACGCCGCGAGACAGGGAAACCGGCTGAAATCAGTGGTCGACACCCTTGGCCAGGCCGACATTCGGGTTTCGTTGTTTGTCGAACCGGATATACGCCAGCTGGAGGCCGCCATACGGCTGGGCGCGCCGGTGGTGGAACTTCACGCCGGTGCCTATTGCGAGGCGTACAGGTCGGGGCCGGAAGCATTCGAGCGCGAGCGACAACGCATCCACACCGCCGCCCGGCAGGGCGCCGACATGGGGCTGGAGATCCACGCCGGGCACGGCCTGTCGTTCGACACGGTGGCGCCGATTGCCCGTATCGGCGAGATCAGGGAGCTGAACATCGGCCACTTCCTCATCGGCGAAGCGATCTTCGGCGGGCTCGAGAACGCCATCGCGACCATGCGCCGGCTGATGACTGATGCAAGAGCGGAGGCGGCCCTCCGATGATTATCGGGATCGGCAATGACACCATCGACATCCGTCGTGTCGAGGGCGTGATGGAGCGCCATGGCGACCGTTTCGTCCGGCGCATCTTTACCGATGTGGAAATCCGCAAGTCGGAGCGCAGGCGACTTCGCGGTGCTTCCTACGCGAAGCGGTTTGCGGCCAAGGAAGCTTGTTCCAAAGCACTCGGTACGGGCATGCGCCGCGGGGTGTTTTGGCGGGACATGGGTGTGGTCAATCTGCCATCGGGGAAACCGACCATGTCCTTGACCGGCGGTGCTGCGAAGCGCCTGGCGGAGTTGACCCCGCCCGACCACCAGCCCCGCATTCACGTCACGATTACCGACGACTTTCCTCTGGCCCAGGCGCTGGTGGTGATTGAAGCGGTGCCCAACGAGGTTGCGGCAATCACGCCATGATGCCGGGATCGTCGTTGCACGCCCGACGGTCACCCGTTATGACCCAGCGTCCCGGCGAGGCGGCTCGGACGCACAAGGAAGGGATCTGATGAGCGTGGTGTCGGGCAAACGTGACAAGAGCGGTGGTCTTGGTGAGACGCTCAAGATTATCGTCCAGGCGCTGCTCCTGGCGATGATCGTGCGAACGTTGCTGTTTCAGCCTTTCAACATCCCGTCCGGTTCGATGAAATCGACCCTTCTGGTTGGCGATTACCTGTTCGTCTCCAAATACGCCTATGGCTACTCGCGCTTCTCACTGCCGTTCTCGCCGCATCTTTTCGATGGCCGAATTTGGTCGGCGAGGCCGGAGCCCGGCGACATTGTGGTTTTCAAACTGCCCCGGGACGATTCGACCGATTTCATCAAGCGCGTGATCGGCCTGCCCGGCGACAGAATCCAGATGAAGGACGGCGTCCTGCACATCAACGGCGAACCGGTGAAACGTGAGCGCGTCGATGATTTCGAAGATGGCGGACAAAGCGTCCCAAGGTATCGGGAGACGCTTCCCAACGGCGTCAGCTACCTGACCCTCGATCTCATCCCGAACAGCCTGCAGGACAACACCCAGGTCTTCGAGGTGCCGCCGGACCACTACTTCATGATGGGTGACAACCGCGACAACTCGACCGATAGCCGGGTAACTCCACCGCGAGGCGGCGTCGGTTTCGTCCCCTTTGAGAACCTCGTGGGACGGGCCGAGATCATCTTTTTCTCGGTTGATGTTAAGGAGGGCGGGAGCGTCCTGGCCTTCTGGAAATGGCCTTGGACCGTCCGAGCGGATCGCCTGTTCAAGCTGCTATGACGAATCGCGGGGCCGCGACGATCGCGGCCGTCGAGGGCCGAATCGGTCATCGGTTCAAGAACCGAGCATTCCTGGTCTCGGCCTTGACCCACGCCACCGCCGTCGACGGCGACACGCCGGGCCAGGACTATCAACGGCTGGAGTTTCTTGGTGATCGGGTTTTGGGCCTGGTCGTTGCCGACATGTTGCTCGAAGCGTTTCCGGGCGCTGATGAGGGTGAGCTTTCCCGTCGCTTCGCCGACCTCGTTCGCAAGGAAACCTGCGCCGATGTGGCAGCGGCGCTGAAACTCGGCGCCGCCCTGATCGTTGGCGGCGGCCGGTCACAGATAGCTGCCCTCAGGACACGTAATGTCCTCGGCGATATCTGCGAATCGGTCATCGCAGCGGTCTATCTGGACGGCGGCTTTGATGCTGCGCGGCAGTTCGTGGAGGCGAATTGGCGCCAGCGCATGATGACCAGGCCCGGCGAACGTCGAAACCCAAAGACCGAACTTCAGGAATGGGCGCAGGGCCAGGGGCTTCCGCCGCCCGACTACGTTGTTGTCGACCGGAGCGGCCCCGACCATGAGCCGCGTTTCGCCGTCGAGGCCAGGGTCGGCATGCTCGATCCCGAGGTCGGTGACGGGGCGTCTCGGCGCAAGGCCGAACAGGCGGCCGCAACCAGCCTGCTGGTCCGGGAGGGCATATGGCCGCAGCCGACCTGAAAGCAGCCGACGTGAAACATGATGTGGTGGCAACGAGGTGCGGCTTCGTCGCGCTCATCGGGGTGCCCAATGCCGGTAAATCAACGCTGATCAACCGGCTGGTGGGAACCAAGGTTTCGATCGTCAGCCGCAAGGTTCAGACCACGCGGAGCCTGGTTCGGGGCATCGCCATCGCCGGCCAAAGCCAGATCATTCTGGTCGACACGCCGGGTATTTTCGAGCCCCGCCGCCGCCTCGATCGCGCCATGGTCGAAACCGCCTGGGGCGGGGCCCGCGACGCCGATATCGTCGCCTTGCTGATCGATGCGGCACGTCCCATCGATGCCGAAACGGAGGAGCTGCTTGTCGGCCTTGGCGATATCAGCCGGCCCAAGATCGCGCTGATCAACAAGATCGATACGACCAGACGCGACGCCCTGCTGGGCCTGGCCGAGGTGATCAACACGTCGTCAGCGTTTGAGCGCATCTTCATGATCTCGGCGCTCAACGGTGACGGCGTTGACGACGTCAAGGATTACCTCGCCGGGGCGTTGCCCGATGGTCCGTGGCTGTACGACGGCGATGAGGTCAGCGACATGCCGCTGCGCCGCCTGGCGGCGGAAATCACCCGCGAAAAGCTGTTCGAGCGGCTTCACATGGAGTTACCCTATCAGGCCACCGTCGAGACAGAGGACTGGAAGGATCAGGACGACGGGTCGGTTCGCATCGAGCAGACGGTCATCGTGGCGCGCGACAGCCACAAGAAGATCGTCGTCGGCAAGGGCGGACAGACGATCAAGGCCATTTCGATGACGGCGCGTCGGGAGATCGCTGATATTGTCGACAAACCCGTCCACCTGTTCGTCTTCGTCAAGGTGCGCGCAAAATGGACCGACGATCCGGAGCGGTACCGGGCGATGGGCATCGACTTTCCGCGAGAGTGATCCGCCAAGTCGTGCCGGCTGGTAGGCAGACCTGATGCAATGGACCGATGACGGTGTGATCCTCGGCTCGCGGCGCCACGGCGAGACCAGCCTGATCGTTGAACTGATGACGCACGATCACGGCCGTCATCTCGGGCTGGTGCGCGGCGGTCGCTCGCGCAGACGGCTGCCGTCATTGCAAGCCGGCAATACCGTTGCCGCGACGTGGCGCGCCAGGTTGCACGATCACCTCGGAAGCTACGCGATCGAGGTGATCAAGTCGCGTGCCGCCCGCCTGATCGAAACGCCGGTGGGACTTTACACCGTGCAGTGCCTGGCCGCGCTCCTCCGGCTGCTGCCGGAGCGCGATCCGCATCCCGCCCTGTTTGATGGGCTCGGCGCCATTCTCGATCTTCCCGACGTGCCGCGTCTGGCCGCTGCCATGATCGTGCGGTTCGAACTCAAGCTCCTCGACGAACTCGGCTTCGGCCTCGATCTCGGCCAATGCGCCGCAGGCGGAGCCGGCGATCTGGTTTATGTCTCGCCGAAGACCGGGCGGGCGGTCAGCCGTTCTGCCGGGCAGCCATATGATCGCCGCTTGCTCCCCTTGCCGGAATTCCTGCTCCAGCCGCCCAGCGCGGATGCTCCCCCGGCCGCGGCGATTGTCGAGGGTTTTGCGCTGACCGGTTATTTCCTCGCCCGCCATGTCTTCGAGCCGCGGGCGATCGCTCCTTCCGATGCCAGGGCGGGCTTGATCGCAAGGATCGAGCGGGGCGCGAACGGGGCACGCCCGACCTGACGCCGTTCGGTATCGGAAGCTCGGCGAAGCGTGTTATCTGCCGCACATGGGCAAGGATATGATTCCCCAAGGCGACATCGAGTCCGTCAATTTCCGCCAGGCGCTGGAGCAACGCTACCTTTCCTATGCGCTGTCGACCATCATGCACCGGGCCTTGCCGGATGTGCGCGACGGGTTGAAACCCGTCCATCGACGCCTGCTCCACGCCATGCGGCAGCTCAAACTCGATCCGTCGTCGGGTTTCAAGAAATCCGCCCGCGTGGTCGGCGATGTCATCGGCAAGTTCCACCCGCACGGCGACCAGGCCGTCTACGATGCGCTGGTCCGTCTGGCGCAGGATTTTGCGGTGCGCTATCCGCTGATCGAGGGGCAGGGGAATTTTGGCAATGTCGACGGCGATAACGCCGCGGCGATGCGCTACACCGAGGCGCGGCTGACCGAGGCCGCCAGCCTGCTGCTGGAGGGAATCGACGAGGACGCGGTCGACTTTCGACCCACTTACGACGGTGAGGAAAGTGAACCGGCGGTGCTGCCGGGGGCGTTTCCCAACCTGCTTGCCAATGGTGCGTCGGGGATCGCTGTCGGCATGGCGACCAATATTCCGCCGCACAATGCGGTGGAGCTGTGCGAGGCGGCCCTGCACCTCATCAAGCACCCCAAGACGGGCATCGACAAACTTGTCGAATTGGTTCCGGGCCCCGATTTTCCCACCGGGGGGATCATCGTGGAGGATCGGGCGGCCATCACCGAGGCCTATCGCAGCGGGCGGGGCGGCTTCAGGGTGCGCGCGCGCTGGCATGTCGAGGACCACAAACGCGGCGCGTTCGTCGTGGTGGTGACCGAAATTCCGTATCAGGTGCAGAAGGCCCGGCTGATCGAGAAAATCGCCGAATTGCTTGAGGCGCGGAAGCTGCCGCTGGTCGCCGATATCCGTGACGAATCGGCCGACGATATCCGTGTCGTGATCGAGCCCAAAAACCGGACCGTCGATCCCGGCCTGATGATCGAATCGCTGTTCCGGCTGAGCGACCTGGAAACGCGTATCTCGCTCAATCTCAACGTTCTGTCCAACGGTATTGTGCCGCGGGTCATGGGGCTCGGCGAGGTCCTGCTCGAGTGGCTGGAACATCGACGCGACGTTCTTGTCCGCCGGTCGCGGCATCGCCTCGAAAAAATTGACCACCGGCTCGAGGTTCTGGGCGGCTATCTGGTCGCCTATCTCAACATCGACGAAGTGATCGCCATCATTCGCCACAAGGATGAACCAAAACCGGTGCTGATCGAGCGGTTTTCACTGTCCGACGTGCAGGCCGAGGCCATCCTCAACATGCGGCTGCGCAGCCTGCGCAAATTGGAAGAGCAGGCCATAGCAGGCGAGAATTCGACATTAGAAAAAGAACGTAAGTCACTGGTTAGATTGCTGAAAAACGAAGATGAACAGTGGTCGACTGTACGCGACCAGATCACCGCGGTCAAAAAGATGTTTCTCGCCAATCCCGCCCTCGGAAAGCGTCGAAGCGCTTTTGGCGACGCTCCAAATCACGATTCCGACGACATCCAGACCGCCATGATCGAGCGTGAGCCGATTACCCTGGTGGTGTCGAAGAAGGGGTGGATTCGGTCCCTGAAGGGCCATGTCGCAGACCTTTCCGTCCTGCAGTTCAAGGCCGGAGATGATCTGATGACGGCTTTACCGGCCGAGACGACGGACAAGATCATCGTCGCCGCCACCGGCGGGCGCTTCTACACGCTGGCGGCCGACAGGCTTCCCGGGGGCCGCGGTCACGGCGAGCCGATCAAGCTGATGGTCGACATGGATGACGCCGAGGTGGTGGTGTCGGTGTTCGTTCACAAACCAGTCCGGAGATTGCTGGTGGTCAGCTCAGACGGCGGCGGCTTTCTGGTGGCCGAGGCCGGCGTGGTCGCCAATACCCGCAAGGGGCGGCAGATCATGAACCTTTCCGCTGACGGGGAACTCTATCGCTGCGTCTCCGCGAGCGGCGACACGGTGGCGATCCTCGGCGAGAATCGTAAGCTTCTGATCTTCCCGCTGGCCCAGGTGGCCGAAATGCCGAGGGGCAAGGGTGTCCGTCTGCAGCGCTACAAGGACGGCGGCGTGGCCGACGTCAGAGTGTTTGCCGCCGCCCAGGGACTGGGCTGGCAGGACTCCTCCGGCCGCAATTTCAATCGGTCGATGAACGAGTTGAAGGACTGGCGCGGCGCCCGCGCCCAGGCGGGCCGTCTTCCGCCGGTCGGATTTCCGCGCAGCAATCGCTTCGGAACGCCGACCATCTGACCGGCCGGTCTTCCACGCTCAGCCGCCCACCCGCTCCCAGCCACGAGGTCCCAGGCGCTCCTGCGGGCAGAAGCGGCGCTTGTAGTCCATCTTGGGCGACCCGGCGACCCAATAACCCAGGTAAACGTAAGGCAAACCCAGCCGCCGGGCGCGTTTGATGTGATCCAGAATCATCAGGCTTCCCAGGCTGCGGTCGGCCTGAAGAGGATCGAAGAACGAATAGACCATCGACAGCCCGTCCGACAGGATATCGGTCAGGGCGGTGGCCAGCAGCGGGCCATCGCCCCGCCCGGTGAGGCCGGAATCCGGCCCGCGCGGCCGGTATTCGACGACCAGCGTTTCGACGTGGGATTCGCCGACCATCATCGCGTAATCGAGAACCGACATATCGGCCATGCCGCCATCGGCGTGACGGGCATCAACGTAATCGCGAAACAGGGCGTATTGGTCGGTGGTCGGGCTGGCGCAGTTGTCGGCGCCGACAATATCGCGATTGCGCTTGGCCACGCGGGTAAGGTTTCGCGTCATGCGGAACCCGTCGACCACGACCCGGACCGACACGCACGCATTACAGGCCTCGCACGCCGGGCGATAGGCGATGTTCTGACTGCGGCGAAACCCGCCCTGGGTCAGGATGTCATTCATCGCCGCGGCGCGCTCACCGACAAGATGGGTGAAAACCTTGCGTTCTTCGCGATCCGGCAGGTACGGACACGGTGCCGGTGCGGTCAGGAAAAACTGCGGGGTTTCGGTTTGATGCCGGGTCATAGCCGCTTGGTTCTGCGATTCTGGTGTGCTTCGTCGATAGTACCAAGCCGAGACGAAGGAGAAAACAAGCAGTGGCGAAGCGCGCTCGGGGGGTGGCCTCGGTTGGGTTACGGTTCGCCCCAGGTGGCCGGCGTCATCGCTGCATCCGGGAAAGCGGTTCGCTGTTGAGGGCGACCACGCCCAGCAGGAGATCGTGAAGGAGCTGCCGGCGATAGGTGAACAGGCCGACGATCAATATCAGCGGCGTCAGCAGCCCGATCGAAAACCAGAACAACACGCCGTGCATGATCGCCAGCAGTGGAAACAGCCTCTGGCCGCTCCACGTTCTGACCTCGATACCGGCCACCCGCATGCCCACGGTCGCCGACCGCGGACCGCCGAGGGTGAGCGCGACGTAGGTCAGCGCGACGATCGCAAACAGTGGCGGATACAGCAGCCAACCGACGCCAAGGGTGATGAAACCCAGCACGCCGACAATGATCATTGCCGGAACCAGGAGCAAAAAAATGACGATCGCATCGACCACAAAGGCAACGATGCGCTTGGCAAGGACGCTGTCGAACAACTCGGGCTGCGCTTCGGGATCATAGACAAACCGATCGCCCGGCTGGGTCGTTTCGCTCATGAATCCCATCTCTCTCCAGTCACTTGGCGAATCTCGCCGACAATGGTGCCGCAACTGCCTTGGTGCAAGGCGGGTGGCCGGATGCCCGCCGTTTCTAACCGATCAGTTCAGCGGCCTCTGGTGCGAAATACGTCAGGATTCCGTCGGCACCGGCCCGTTTAAACGCGATCAGGCTCTCCAGCATGGCCTTCTCGCCGTCAATCCAGCCATTTGCCGCCGCCGCGCGGATCATCGAGTACTCACCCGAAACCTGGTAGGCGAATGTCGGCATGGCAAACGCCTGTTTGATGCGCAGGACGATATCGAGATAAGGCATGCCCGGCTTGACCATGATCATATCGGCGCCCTCCGCGATATCCAGTTCGGCTTCGCGCAGCGCCTCCTCGCCATTGGCCGGATCCATCTGATAGGTCTGCTTGTCGCCTATGAGCGTGCCGGAACTGCCGACCGCGTCACGGAACGGCCCGTAGAAGGCAGACACATATTTGGCGGTGTAGGCCATGATCTGAGTGTTGTGGTGGCCGGCGCCGTCCAGCGCCTGGCGAATGGCGCGAACCCGTCCGTCCATCATATCCGACGGCGCTATGATATCGGCCCCTGCATCGGCCTGAACCAGGCTCTGCCGGGCCAGGATGGCGACGGTCTCGTCGTTGAGGATTTCGCCGTCGACCAACAGGCCGTCATGTCCGTGGCTGGTATAGGGATCAAGTGCCACGTCGGCGATGATACCGAGGTCGGTGACCGCCGATTTGATGGCGCGGCAGGCCCGGCATACCAGATTATCGGGATTGAGAGCCTCCGAGCCGTTTTCGTCCAGCAAATCGGCCGGGGTGTGAGGGAAGAGCGCGACTGCGGGAATTCCAAGATCAACCGCGCGCCGCGCCGCCTCCACAGCTCGATCGATGGACAGTCTATCGACCCCCGGCATGGCCGCGACCGGATCGGCGGTGTCGGTGCCGTCGATAAGGAAGATCGGCCAAATGAGGTCGCCGACCGTCAGCGTTGTTTCGCGAACCAGCCGCCGCGACCAGTCCGTGCGCCGATTGCGACGCATTCTTCGACTGCCGAAAAGGCCGCCAGGGTCGGGGCGAGCGTCGTGTGCGGGCATGATTTCGTTTGCCTCGATCCTCTGAGGTGGGGCATATCACTGGCTCGCGGCATGTCTCGCGAAACCACGGAGATCGCCCTTGTCGAGCCTGGAAGATATTTCAGTCAAGGAGCCGGAACGCAACCGCTTTGAGGTGACCCTCGATTACTATTCGATCGGCCTTTCGGTGCTGCTGATGGTTCTCGGGCTGCGCCATTGGGCCGTGATCATCGGAATGCTCGAAAGTTCCACCGGGGCGTTCGAAGCCATGTCCCAGGAATGGCAGATCGGCACGATGCATCTGGCGGTGGTCGACTTGGTCGCGGCGGTGGGACTGTGGATGCGCGTTGCGTGGGGGCGGGTGGTGTGGATTCTGGCCGCGTTGTCGGAGATCGCCTTCCACACGCTGTTCGCCGGCACCTTCGGCAGCAATCTTGTGATCGTCCTGTTTCACTCCGGGGCCCTCATCGGATTCGGCACATTGTTCCTGCTTGCCAAACGCACCGCGGATGATCGCTAAAACGGCCGCTTTTCCATAGAAAGACATCGATTCCGGTAAGCCGCCGTTAAGCTTGGTGCTTAAGTCGATTTTTAGTCGTGGCGGGTATGTTCACCTCACGAGCAGGGGCACACCTGCCAAAAAAGTGAGGCGGATATGGTAGTTGGTAACACGGCAGTCGAGGCTGCCGCGGAGACGCGGGACGGGGCCGGGTTGAAAACCCTTTACATGGAAGCGCTGACTCTTCTGGAGCGCCTCCATCGACGGCTTCTTGACGTCATCAAGGATGAGTTCGACCGGGA
>CAXXRA010000004.1:0-11851 GCA_963663975.2 uncultured Bauldia sp.
AACCATGCGGGATATCCTCGTGCGATTTGGGTGGCGGGATTCGGAGGATGTATATAAGATTTATCTAAATATATTGGATGGCGCTGGCGCCTGTCAAACCGGGTCTTCGGCGACACCTTGACGGTCCCACGGACGCGGCCTAGCCTTTGCGCCGCGCCAGCAATCCCGGGTCCGCCCATGTCCCGCAACCAGCCGTCTCCGCAGGCAGCCGTGCCGTCCGTCGACCGCGTCCTGCGTCACCATGCGGTCGAGCGGCTTATCGATGTCTACGGCCGCCAGGCGGTGACGGATGCCCTGCGCGCGGCCCTCGACGAGGTCCGCGGCCGCCTGGCCAGCGACGATCAGGCAGCCAGCGAAGACGCGGATGAGTCGAAGATCGCGGCGCGAGTCGCGGATCGCTTGGAAGAAATCTCGCGACCACCCCTGCGTCCCGTCTTCAATCTCACCGGAACCGTGCTCCACACGAACCTCGGCCGCGCCGTCCTGCCCGAGGTTGCCTTGCGCGCCGTCGTCGAGTCCGCCGGCGGCGCCGGCAATCTGGAATTCGACCTGCAAAGCGGCCGCCGCGGAGATCGCGACACCCATCTCGAGGACATTGTCCGCCGCCTCACCGGCGCCGAGGCGGCGACCGTGGTCAACAACAATGCGGCTGCCGTCCTGTTGGTCCTCAACAGCCTGGCCTTGCGCAAGGAAGTGCCGGTATCACGGGGCGAGCTGATCGAGATCGGCGGTTCGTTCCGCATGCCCGACATCATGGCCCGGGCCGGCTGCAAGCTGATCGAGGTCGGGACCACCAACCGCACCCATCTGAAGGATTTTGCCACCGCCGTCGGCCGACGGACCGCCCTGATTCTCAAGGTCCATACCAGCAACTTCGAGATCCAGGGATTTACCGCCGCGGTGCCGGAACCGGACCTGGCCACCCTGGCCCATGACAACGACATCCCCTTGGTCGTCGACCTCGGCAGCGGCACTCTCGTCGACCTCCGACCGTATGGCCTGCCCCATGAGCCGACGGTGGCAGAAACCCTGCGTCACGGCGCCGATCTGGTCACCTTCAGTGGCGACAAGCTCCTCGGTGGCCCGCAGGCCGGCATCATCGCCGGCCGCGCCGACCTCGTCGACCGCATTCGCCGCAACCCGATGAAACGCGCCTTGCGCCTCGACAAGATGACGATCGCCGCCCTCGCCGCCGTGTTCCGCCTCTACCTGGACCCGGACAGACTGGTCGAACGCCTTCCGACCTTGCGCCTCCTGGCCCGCTCCGCCGCCGACATCGAGGCCATGGCCAAACGCCTGCTGCCGGTCGTGGCGTCGGCCCTCGGCGATGATGTCGCCGTTGACCTGACGACCTGCGAGAGCCAAGTCGGAAGCGGTGCCCTGCCCCTCGCCCGGGTGCCGAGTTTCGGCGTCCGGTTGCGCCCGCCCGGTGGCAAGCGCGGCGCCGGCGCGCGGGTGAAACGTCTCGCCGCGGCATTCCGGGCCCTGCCGATACCGGTGATCGGGCGCATCGAGGATGACGCGTTGGTTCTCGACCTTCGCTGCCTCGAAAATGAAGCGGCGTTCATCGGCCAATTGGATGCTCTCTCGGGAGGTCGGCCGTGATCATTGCCACGGCCGGTCACATCGATCATGGCAAGACGGAATTGGTCAAGGCGCTGACCGGCGTTGATACGGATCGATTGCCCGAGGAGAAGAAACGCGGCCTTTCCATCGACCTCGGCTTCGCCTACCGACCCCTCGTCGACGGGCCGGTCCTCGGCTTCGTCGACGTGCCGGGGCACGAACGGTTCGTCCGCAACATGTTGGCCGGCGTCACCGGCATCGACTTTGCCCTGTTGGTGGTGGCCGCCGACGATGGACCGATGCCCCAAACCGAGGAACACCTGGCGATCCTCGATCTCCTCGGTATCGGACGCGGCGCCGTCGCCTTGACCAAGATCGATCGCGTCGACGCCGATCGGGTCGCCGAGGTCACCACGTTGATCGAGGCCCTGGTAGAGCCGACCGGTCTCGCCGGCTGCCCCATCTTCCCGGTCTCGGCGCTCAAAAAAACCGGCATCGACCCCTTGCGAGACCATATCGAGGAATCGGCCCGAGATCTCGGAGAGCGCCCCGTGAACGGCAATTTCCGGCTCGCCGTCGATCGCTGCTTCACCCTGCCGGGCGCCGGACTGGTGGTGACGGGAACCGTCTTTTCGGGCACCGCCTCGGTCGGCGACCGGCTGCTCCTGTCGCCTGCCGGCTCCGAGGCGAGAGTGCGCAGCATCCACGCCCAGAACCAAGATTCGTCAGACGGTCATGCGGGCCAACGGTGCGCCCTCAATGTCGCCGGTCTGCGCCGCGCCGGCGTTCATCGCGGCGACTGGCTGGTGTCCGAGGCGGCCCATGCGCCGACCCGGCGCATCGACGCCTGGGTGCGTGTCTTGCCGTCGGAGGCGAAGGCATTGCGCCACCGGACGTATGTGCATCTCCATGTCGGTGCCACCGAGGTGGCGGCCCGGGTCGCCGTACTCGAAGGACGGGCGATCCCGCCGGGCGAACGCGGACTCGTCCAATTGATTTTGGAACGCGAGATCGGTACCCTGGCGGGCGACCGCCTGATCCTTCGCGACCGCTCGGCCCGGCGGACCGTCGGCGGTGGACGGGTCATCGACCCCTTCGCGCCGGCGCGTGGTCGAAGCAAGCCCGAACGCCTGGCGATTCTGGCCGCCCACGAACAGGCGGACGAAGAAAGCGCCTTGTCGGCGCTGCTCGCCCTGGCGTCTCGCGGCGTCGATCTCTCACGGGTGGCACGCTCCCGCAATCAGTCGCCGGCCGAGTCCCAGGCCCTGTGGCGCGCCGTCGATATGATCAAGGTTGGTCCGCCGGACGCGCCTTACGGATTGAATGAACAATCCTGGCAGGAACTTCGCCGCACGATCGTGGCCGCCCTGGATCGGTGGCACGCAGATTCGCCGGAAGATTCAGGTCCCGGTCCCGATCGACTTCGCCAGGCATTGCCGGCAGCGGTTCCGCCGACCGTATTCGACGCGGTCGTCCTCGAACTCATCGACGGCGGCGAAATCGCGCGTAGCGGCGCCCATCTTCATCGCCCCAACCATCGAACCGGCAAGGCGGATGCCGATGCGGCGCTGAAGGCCCGCATCGAGCCACTGTTGGTGGGCGGTGGGATGAGGCCACCGCGAGTCGTCGAGCTGGCGGAAGCCTTGGGGATGGAAGCAAAGGCCATCGAAGGGTTCCTGCGCCGTGCCGCCCGCAAGGGCTGGGTCCACGCGGTGGCGTCGAATCGCTTCTTTCCGCCCGCCGCCCTTCTCGAACTCGGCCAGATCGCCGAGGACCTCGCGGCCGGGGCACCGGAAATTGGATTCTCGGTAAAAGCATTCCGCGACCGCACGGGCATCGGCCGCAACCTGGCGATCGAGGTCCTGGAATTCTTTGACAAGAGCGGGCTGACCCGGCGCAACGGCGACGGGCGCCAGGTTCTCAAACCAGCTGTCGACGTTTTTCAGGATCCCCCGTCCTGAGCGGATCGACCCCCTTTCCGAAAAGACTGACGGCGGGCCATGACCGGCCCGCCGTCTCACGGTGCCTTACTTGAACGTCACCGTAACCCGCCGATTGCGCCACTCGCGGGTGCCATCTTCGGTTTTCACATCGGGGGTATCCTCGCCGTGGATGGTCTTCGAGATGCTGGCTCGTGAAACACCGAGTCCGACCAGGGCCATCGTCACCGCGTCGACCCGGTCCTTGGAGAGGAAGGTGTTGTATTTCGATTTACCGGAAAGATCCGCGTGCCCTTGCAGCAGGATCAACCTCGTCTTCGCCTTCTTGGCCGCGGCGGCGATCCGATCGACGGCCCCCTCGGCAGCCAGATTGATCTTGTCGCTGTCGAAGTCGAAGTAGACGACGAACGGACCCGGCATCGCCATCTTCGGCTTCGGAGCCGGTTTCGGCGCCGGCTTCGGCGCGGCCTTCTTCGCCATCGGCTTCGGTTTCGGCTTCAAGGCCGCATCGACCTTCTTCATCGCCTCTTCGAAGGCGGCCCGACAGGCGGCAATGTCCTTGGGCTGGACGTTCTCTTCTTGCTCTTCCATCCAGCATTCGTACATGGCCTGGGCGCGGGCGGCATCGCGGGGCGCCTTTTCCTTGGCGGTCTTGATCAGCGCGATGGTCAGCCGTTTGCGAGCCGCTCTCAGGTCTTTTTCCGTCCCGGCCGGCAGTTTGCGGTTGGAGACCGGTTCCGGATCCGCGGCCTTGCGCTGGGCGGCGGCGATGGCGCGCAAGGCGAAGATGTCGGAATTGCCATAATCGGCCTCCGTATACTCGTCGGCAGCCTGGTCGATGTATTCCTTATACAGCGACCGCTCGAATACCGTGCCGGACGGTTGCACGCCGCGCGCGGTCTTCAGCTCCATGCCCGCCGTGCAGGCCGTCAACGCTAAGGCCGCGACCGCGAGGATGGCGCGATTGAAAAAGGTTTTCATGGATACGATCTCCTTTCCTGGGAGTTATGTCGCTGATGTCTCGGAGGCGGCGCGAGCACAATCGCGCTATCCCGGCAAATCACGCCGTCAGCCGCCCCCCCGTCGCCTGCAATGCCACGCTGTCGCCAGTGAAGACGAAGATGAGGTCCCCGTCAGACGCCTCTTTGGTCCATTTTTCGATCGGCCCGAACTGGCCGACCGTCGTCCGGTCGCCAGGCCCGTCTTCGAGTTCCGCGTTCGTCGACCCGTACGACGCCTTCTTGATGATGCTCCGTTTGGAAGGATCGCCGCGTGCCGTCAGCAGCCCGGGTGCCGCGACGAAGGCGAGCATCTGTAGGATTCTCATGATCCTTTCCCCCCTATCCAAGTTCGTTCCAAGCGACCTGCCGCAAACCTTGCTGCGGTTGCGGGTTGCCCGGATGGCAGTTGGTCAGTTGCCAAGCAACTTCTTCAAGGTCCCGGTTGCTTTTGCGGCCCCTTCCTTGGCCGCGTCGACCGCCGAGCCGGTGGTGCCGGTGGCGCCGGACACCGCGTCCTTGACCATGCCGGTCGCACCGGCGGCAGCATCCTTGTCCGCGTCGACGGCACCAGACGCGGCCTTGCCGATCCCTTCCATCATCTTGTCGAGCCCGAGGCCCGAAACGGCATCGCCGGCACCCTTGGTAATGGCGTCGATGAGTTGCTTCGCCACCTCGGCCGGTTCGGCGCCGCCCTCTTCCTTGCCGATGTCCTTGAGATGAATGTCGGGCAGCGGCGAGCCGAGTTTCTTGCCCTTGAGGAAAGTCGCGCTGACGTTGACCTCGCCGCCCTTGATGTAGAGATTCTCGATTATCAGTTTGGTCCTTCGCCATCATCATCGCCGGCGCCGCTACTCGATCCGCCGCCCGACGAGCCGCCGGTGAAGGCCTCGACATTCTTTTTGATGGCGTCGACGTTGCTGCCGTCAGACCCGAGCTCGTAGGTGACCTTGGGCCCGGCAATCAAGATCTCTTTGATGACAATGATGTCCGACCCGAT
The DNA here is from genome assembly GCA_963663975.2 of uncultured Bauldia sp. Lineage (GTDB taxonomy): Bacteria > Pseudomonadota > Alphaproteobacteria > Rhizobiales > Kaistiaceae > JANQRX01. The sequence continues at coordinate 5,505 of CAXXRA010000004.1, forward strand.
CGAGCTTGTATCGACGGTGATACTGACCTCGCCAAGCTCGAAGACGTTGTCGGTATGAAACCCAGCCGGGTTTCCGACAGTCAGCCCACGTAATGCGGCCTTGCCGGAGGTGGTCGAGATTTCGACCTCGACGAGGGTGACCTTTGCTTTGGTAACTTCGGTTCCGATCCGTTCGACCGCTTCCTTGACGATCGAATCGAGGTTCGAAATAACGAAATATATAACGCCGGCAATCACGACTACTATGCCGCCGCCACCAAACAATAGCCACTTCTTCATAGTGACTTAACCTCCCCGTCTTCGCTTTTGTTCATCTGCCATAATCGTGCCGTTGGAGGGGCACTGTCAAACGGTCATTGCATTCCATCTTGTGCAGATCAATCGCGCTCGATTGCCGCCCGAACCACAAAAAATCGTCTCCGCGCCGCCCAAGAATAGGTCACAGGATCTCGAATACGTCGTAGGCGGCGTGGTCCGCCTCGCGGCGTCCGACACCGACCGAAACGATGCGATTCAGCCAATCATATCGGGGCGCTGATGTGTGAAAAAATGGTGCATTGCGCAGATAGTATGCGGACGGGTCGACGTCCTCGCCGGCCGCGATCCGATCCATCACCTCCGCCGGGCCATGGCGGACGCCGGTGTAGTGCATGTAGATCAACGCGCCGTCGTCAGTTCGCAGGATCAGACGCACATTCGGCGTGAATGCACCGTCGGAGCGGAGCACCTTCTGATCCATACCGCCGGCCAGGACTTCGCCGTCCAGGCGCGGGCCCTCGAACGACCCGGCGCCGAGTTGATCCAGATGGACCGTTCCGATCGGCGTCTCGCCAATATCGTAAAGAGTGTCGACACGAATCCTGATCGTGAACAGGAATTCCGAATTCAATACCGGCATCCGCCCCCCGAGTCGGTCGCCTCAAAATTCGATTCCTGCCGAATTGATTCCGGCGCAAGGCGATTTCCAAAAATTTTCACATATCGGTGCCACTGACTGTGCGCTTCGTCACACCCGCAAGAAGAAACAAACGGTCCTCATTGTCGAGGCACTCGTGTCCGTGGCGCCGGGGCAAGAAAATCGAAGTCACAGCCCTGGCCGGCTTGCTGCACATGATCGTGATACAGCCGCGCGTAGCCGCGCGCGGCCACAAGATCCGCCGGCGGCGACCAAGCGGCGCGGCGACGGTCCATTTCGGTGTCAGGAACGTCCAGGTCAAGGCGTCGGTTCGGTACGTCAAGGGTCACGGAGTCACCGGTCTCGACCAGCGCCAAAGGACCCCCGACCGCCGCCTCGGGCGTCGCATGCAGGACAATGGTGCCGAAGGCGGTGCCGCTCATCCGCGCGTCCGAGATGCGAACCATGTCCTTGACCCCCTGGGCGGCAAGCTTGCGCGGAATCGGCAAGTAGCCCGCCTCGGGCGTTCCAGGTGCCCCTTTTGGTCCGGCGTTGCGCAGGATCAGGACATCATCGGGCGTGACGACGAGGTCCGGCAGATCGATGCGCGCCGAGAGGTCGTCGAGGGAGTCGAAAACGACGGCCCGGCCGGTATGGACCAAGAGGTCCGGCGATGCGGCCGATTGCTTGATGACGGCACCGTCGCCCGCCAAGGACCCGCCGAGGACGGCGAGGGCGCCTCCTTCGTGGATGGGATCGTCGAGAGACCTGACGACATCCTGATCCCAAGCGGCCGGCAAGGCGTCGATTGCTTGGCCCAGGGTCACGCCGGCGACGGTCAGACAATCGAGGTCGAGCATCGGTTTCAGGGCGCGCAGGATGGCGGCCATGCCGCCGGCCCGGTTCAGGTCGTCCATATAGTGTGTGCCGCTGGGCTTGAGATCGACGAGGTCAGGTGTTTCGCGACCGATTCGGTCGAACGCCTCGAGGTCGGTGTCGAATCCGAGGCGCCCGGCAATGGCGGTCAAATGGACGATGCCATTGGTCGAACCTTGCCTACCCGGTTAACGCCCATGACCGCTACATGTAGGGTGCCGCCACTCTCCCGAGTAAAGCTCGGCATAGGTTGGAGCAGAGGTGTCGCCCGCGATGCCGAGCAATGAGCGGAAGGCGTTGAACGGGTAGAACCGCCTGTTGAAGCGGAAGGTGAACTCGTTGAGGTAGGCTTGTAGGTGCTGGTGGCTAACGCCGTGGTGGATACCGATCAGCCACGTCTTCAGGTTGGCGAAAACCAGATGGATGATCGGCAGGTATTGCTCGGCACCCTCTGGATCACCACACTCGGCAACAGCGAAGTGCTCATAGCCGCGCTTACCGAGGCCAGCATAGCCGCTCCAATCGTCAGTAACGATCAGCGATCCCGGCGCGACGGTGCTCTCGACGAACCCACAGAGCGACTCGGCGCTACGGTCGAGCACGACGGCGAGCCGAACGCGTCCGGCATAGCGTCCGTCTTTCCGGTTGTCGAGCTTGGTGCCCGGCTTTCGATGACGCACCTCGATGGCACAGGAGACGAGAACCTTGTGGTGAACACCACGGCCTTCCCCACGCGTTCGCCCGCCAACCCAGGTTTCGTCCACCTCAACATGGTTCTTGGGCTGTCCACCGATCCTGTCTTGGTTGGGCCGCACCATGCCCGAGCGGAGCTTGTGGAGAATTTGAAAGGCCGTCTCGTAGCGCGAAAGACCAAGTTGCCGCTGAAACTGCACGGCGGACATGCCGGGCGTCTGACTGGCGACCAGATTGTCTGACGTCAGCGCCTTTGGGATAAATTGAGGTAATTGCATAACGGAGGATTTCTGGCTCATCGTAGTGACCGAAGGGAACGAAGATGAGACAGAAATCAATGAGCAAGAACGACCCGGCGGAGAGAACGGTTCGGGATATTCGGCGCAAGACACGCAAGCAGTATACGGCTGAGGAGAAGATCCGGATCGTGGTGTCGGGGCTGCGCGGCGAGGAGAGCATCGCCGCCTTGTGCCGCCGCGAGGGCATCGCCGAGGGTCTGTATTACAGCTGGTCGAAAGAGTTTTTGGAAGCGGGCAAGAAGCGGCTCGCCGGCGACACCGGGCGGCAAGCGACCTCGGGCGAGGTTAAAGGCCTGCGCCAGGAGATGCGCGACTTGAAGGAGTTGGTCGCCGAACTTTCGCTGGAGAACCGCCTTCTCAAAAAAAACATGATCGGGCATGGGGGAGGCGAGGAATGAGGTATCCCGCATCCGAGAAGCTGGAGATCATCCGCCTGGTCGAGCAGTCCCACCTGGGCGTCGGGTCCACTTTGGACAAGCTGGGCATTCCGAAGACCACCTTTTATCGCTGGTACGATCGCTTTCTGGCCTTTGGCGACGCCGGTCTTGAGGATCGCAACAGCAGCCCGGGCCGGGTGTGGAACCGGATCCCGGATGATGTCCGGGGGCAGATCATCGATCTTGCCCTGGAGGAGACGCAACTGTCGCCCCGGGAACTGGCCGTCAGGTTTACGGACACCAGGGGCTACTTTGTCTCGGAAGCCTCGGTTTACCGGCTTCTCAAGACCCACGACCTGATCACCAGCCCCGCTTTCGTGGTCATCAAGGCAGCCGATGAGTTCCGCGACAAGACCACGGCGCCGAACCAGCTGTGGCAGACCGACTTCACCTATCTCAAGGTCATCGGCTGGGGCTGGTTTTACCTGTCGACCATCCTCGACGACTATTCCCGCTACATCATTGCTTGGAAGCTCTGCACCAACATGACGGCGGACGATGTGACGGCAACACTGAAGTTGGCGCTAGAAGCCTCAGGCTGCAATCGCGCCAATGTCGTCCACAAGCCGAGGCTGCTCAGCGACAACGGCTCGTCCTATATCTCCGGCGATCTGGCTGAATGGCTCGAGGACCACGGTATGGATCACGTTCGGGGCGCACCGTATCACCCGCAAACCCAGGGCAAGATCGAGCGCTGGCATCAAACGCTGAAGAACCGGATCCTGCTTGAAAATTATTATCTACCCGGCGATCTCGAAAACCAGATCAGCGCCTTCGTCGATCACTACAACAACCAACGCTACCACGAGAGCATCGGCAACGTAACTCCAGCCGACGCCTACTTTGGACGCCACACCGCCATCATCGAAAAGAGAAAAATGATCAAAAAACTGACCACCCAAAACCGCCGCTTGAACCATCAACGCCAAGCGGCTTAACATCAAACAAAGATGAGCCAGATCCTCCCTTATGAAACACGCTCAACAGTCCCATTTGTTTTGATGACGGACAGTTGTCGCGCACACCCTTCATGACGAAGAAGTTGCGGGTCTGGCGCACGCCCGGAAGCGCGAATAAATGTTTGACTTGCAGGCGGTTATAGTCCGCGATGTCGCGCACCCGGATCTTGAGGATATAGTCGAAGTCGCCGGCTACCAAGTGGCAGCCGATGACCAGCTTGGGGCACCGCTGGAAAGGATATTCGAAAGGATCAGGATGTGCCTGAGACCGCAGCATCAAATTCCGCGAAGGGGCGTTCGGCACAAACATTGACATCGGTGAAATGGTTGGTCGGATCGGTCAGTGCCGCCGCCGTTGCCATGGCATTGTTGTGACTGAGTCGGACCCGATTTCCTTGGACACAGAATTGGCTTAATCGAAGTGTCCAAGGAGGACCGGAACATGACCGATAATTTTGAGAAGAAAGTTGCTGTTGATGGGCCTGTGGTAAATGCGGGCGAGCTTGGCTCGTCCACGTTTTCCCCAGGCCAGGCTTTGCCGGCAGGCCCGCTGGGACTTGGCCAGCGATGGACGGTGGCGCGCAAGCGTGAGGTCGTTCTGCGGCTTTTGCGTGACGAGCCGGTGCAACTTCTGTCGCGCCAGTTGGGCGTAGAGATCTTCCGGCTCGAGCAGTGGCGTGAGAAAGCGATCGGCGGGATCGACGCCTCGCTCAAGCAACGCAAGGGCGATCCGGTGCAGGCGGAACTGGATAGCGCCATGAAGCGGATCGGAGAGTTGACCATGCAGGTGGAACTGCTGGAGGCCAAGACGGAGACCTTCGGCCCTTTGGGGCGGCGGAGGTCGCGGCGATGAGTGCCGCCACCTCGCCCGGCACGGGTCTGGCCTACGGCCTGCGGCGGGTCTGCGCCGCCTGGGGCATGGCCCGCTCCTCGTTCTACGCCATGACCTCCGGCCAGCACGCCAAGCAGCCGCCGGCAAAGCGTCGGGGACCGAAGCCCGCGATCTCGGACCAGGCGCTGCTGGTGGCGATCGAAGCCGACCTGGAGGCATCGCCCTGGGAGGGCGAGGGCTACCGCAAGGTCTGGGCTCGGCTTCGGGTCTGTCGCGACATCCGGGTTGCCCGCAAGCGGGTGCTCCGCCTGATGCGCGAGAACAATCTGCTCTCGCCCCATCGCTGCCGCCGCCGTGGCGGCAATCCCCATGACGGTGAGATCATCACTCATGCCCCGAACCTCATGTGGGGCACCGATGGCGTTCGGGTGTTCACGGTGGACGACGGCTGGGGCTGGATCTTCACCGCCGTCGAGCATTGGAACGCCGAGTGTGTCGGCTGGCATGTCTGCAAGCGCGGCGACCGCTTCGCCGCCCTGCAGCCGATCTCCATGGGGCTTGCCGGGCTGTATGGCTCGACCGCGGCCGGCGCGGCTCGGGGGCTGGCCTTGCGGATGGATCACGGCTCCCAGTATCTGTCGGACCACTTCACCAACCAGATCAAGTTCTGGGGCATCCAGCCGTCCTACGCCTTCGTCGCCGAGCCCCAGACCAACGGCGTCGCCGAGCGGTTCAATCGCACGCTGAAGGAACAGATCATCCATGGTCGCATCTACCGCAACATCGCGGAGCTGCGGGACGCCGTCCGCGACTTCGTCGAACTCTACAATGCCCAGTGGATCGTCGAAAAGAACGGCTACCTGAGCCCCGCTCAAGCTCGTCAGGCGTGGCACGCCGCGATCTCAATCAGGCCCGCCGCGTGAGACAAACTTGTGTCCAAGGAACCGGGTGCGCTACAGGCATTGTTGTGACACAAGCCCGTTCACACTGAGATAGTCATCCCTGCGCCCCCTGCGCCTGCCTCCGCAGGCGCCATCGACTTGGGTGCCTCGCGATGAACGGGTGGGCATTGGGAGAACGATGACGATGGCTTTCGAACGGGCATTGTCGGCATTCGCCGAACCGGCGCTGGGCATGCGTCGTGTCGAAGAGTCAGCGCGGATCGTGCGTCGGCGATTAAAGCCGTGAAGAAACGATTTCACCAGGCGAGGGATTGGCTCCACGCCCTCGGCGCCGAGGGTCTAGAGGGGGCGGAGCTCAGACAGGTCAACATGGTGGCGGCAGTCTCGGTCATCACCCTCGTCATCATCCCCGGCTTCGCCGTCTTATTCGCCGTCTACGACTTCGAGCGCTTTA
>CAXXRA010000005.1:0-418983 GCA_963663975.2 uncultured Bauldia sp.
ACATCCACGCCCTGGCCACCGGTCATCTCGATAAGGGCCTCGGCAACGTCGGCGCCGGAGGCGTCGATCACCTCGTCGGCACCGGCCTTGCGACAAGCGTCCAGCTTGGTCGGCGCGATATCGACGGCGATGACCCGCGCTCGGGCCCAGTGCGCCATCATCACCATGTGAATGCCGACCCCGCCGCCGGCGCCAAACACCGCGGACGGTTTCGCCGGCGGCGACCCGGGCCCGGCGCAAGACCTTGTAGGGCGTGGCGATCGCGTCGGCGATGACGCCGATCTCGGCCGGATAGCGCTTATGATCAAGTGCCTCGGGCAAAATGATGAAACTGGTGGCGGGCAGGTTGACGTAGTCCGCGTAGCCGCCATCGATGTCGCGGCCGACATTGCCGGCAAGGTTTTCGCACAGCGGTTCACGGTTGCCCACGCACCACCGGCAGTGGCCGCAATTGAGATAATAGTAGGCGGTTACCCTGTCACCGACCGCCGGGCTCGCGACGCCGGCTCCCACGGCAACGATTTCGCCGCAGATCTCGTGACCGATGATCCGCGGGAACTGCGCCGGCACCCGGCCGGCCTTGACGTGCTGGATGGTCAGCCCCGATCCGCAGGCGAACACCCGCGCCACCGCCTCACCCGGTCCCGGCGTCGGGTCGGGCCGCGTCTCCATCACAAACGGGGTGTTGGCGGCCGACAGAACCATCGCTTTCATCGCACTTGCCTTCCGCTCATGATGCTGTGGACGGCTCCTCCACCGGCATCTGAAGGTGCCACAGTGCGGTGTTTAAGGAACCGCGAGGAAGGAGCCATCCATGAAAGACGTTACCACCATCGGAATTGATCTGGCGAAGAGTGTTTTCCAGGTCCACGGCATCGATGCAACAGGTGAGCCTGTGGTCCGCCGGCAATTGAGACGCCGGTCTGTTCTGCCGTTCTTTGAGAAGTTGCCGCGCTGCCTGGTAGGGATGGAGGCGTGTGCAACGTCACACCACTGGGCGCGGGAGCTTGAGCAACTGGGCCATGAGGTGCGGATGATGCCGCCACGCTATGTGAAGCCCTACGTGAAGCGGAACAAGAACGATGCGGCTGATGCTGAAGCCATCTGCGAGGCGGTCCAACGCCCGACCATGCGCTTCGTGCCGATCAAGACCCCCGAGCAGCAATCGGTCTTGATGCTTCACCGGACCCGGCACTTGTTCGTTCGCCAGCGCACGACACTGATCAACGCAATCCGCGCCCACCTGGCCGAGTTCGGTATTGTTGCCGGTGTCGGGCGCCATGGTGTTGAGCAATTGCTGGCTCTCATTGCCAAGGGGGAGGATGACCGCCTTCCATCGGCAGCACGCGACTGCCTGATGGCCCTGGCGGCACAGCTTGAGCTGGTGAAGCGGCAGATCCGAGATGCGGATCGGCGCATTCTCGTCTCCCACCGGAGCAGCAAGACCAGCAAGCGCCTTGAAGCCATTCCCGGTGTTGGCCCGCTCATCGCTACGGCCCTTGTTGCCAGCATCCCCGATCCCCACGTCTTCCGTTCAGGGCGTGATCTGAGTGCCTGGATCGGGCTGGTGCCAAAGCAATCCTCCACCGGCGGCAAGGAGCGTCTCGGCTCGATCTCGAAGGCGGGCAATCGCTACCTGCGGCGACTACTATTCGTTGGGGCACTATCCGTGATCAAGCGAGCCAAACAGTTAGGCTACACCCGCCACCCCTGGCTGGTCCGGCTCATGGAGCGGCGATCAATCAAGGTCGCTGCCATCGCCTTGGCCAACAAGATTGCCCGGATGCCTGGGCGATGATGGCGCGCAATGAGAAATATCGGGCCCCACAGCCTGTAGCTACGTAGGAGCAATCGAGACGCGCAGGAGACGATGTCCTGCAAACGAGGTTGGAAAGGGCAGTGAACAGATAACGCACCCAAGCCAGTCGGCCCATGAGATCGGGACAACCCACAAGTGCCACGGCGCCTAAAGAGCGCGTGCTTATGACCGGGACCCGATCTCGCGGAGAGCATTATGGCCAGCGGCCATTTGAAGACGCCGCATCAACAGGCCGAACACATGGCAGCTCCGACCAGCCCGTGCGATATCGTTCAGAAAACCCTTGCCAACTCGGAGCCGTCCACACATGGCACAAAACGGAACTGGCGTTGGAGTGCACCCCTGGAGTTGGACAGTTAGGTCGTTGCGAATCGGATTATTGAAGCCGGGCTTTCAAGGAGAAAGCCCATGGCCAAGCAGCGGCATAGTAGGGCTGCAGCGCTGCCTGGTAGATCGGCGTGGGGCACAAATGTTCCGCCGCATGGGCGCTGATCAACCTGGCATCCTTCAGGGGAATGGAAAAATTCATGCCCTCGGTGGCGTAGTCCTGGTTGACCATCAGCGCCCCTCGCACCTCGAACATGCTGGAGCTGGAGCCGCTGCCGCTGATGACCTTGTGGATCATCGCCGGGTCCAGACCGGCCTTCATGCCGAGCACCATGACCTCGGCGGCAACGCTGTTGTGCACCAGGTTCAGGATGTTGCCGCAGAACTTCATCTTCATGCCGGAACCGAATTCGCCGACATAGAAGGTACGATGGGCGAAGGCGCCGAGGATGTGCTCGACCGCCTCATAGGCCGCCCGGTCGCCGCTGCCGAAGACAGTGAGTTTGCGTTGCAGGGCGAGGATGCGATTGCCGCTGACCGGGCAGTCGAGAAGAATTTTACCCGCCGCGGCCAGAACCTTCCGCGCCTTTTCCTTGTCGGCGATGGCAAAGGTGCTGATGTCCACGATGATTTGCCCGTCGTCGCCGCCGCGGACCAGCCCGTCCTTGCCGCCGACCACGTCATGCAGCGCCTTGACCGTCGCCAGGCACAGGACCACCACGTTCGACCTATCCGCGACATCGTTTGGCGAGGCCGCGGCCTGGCCACCCTGGCGCTCGAACGCGGTCAGTTTGTCCGCAGAAATGTCGTGAGCGATCACACCGAGGCCGGCCTTGACCAGGTTTTCGGCGACCGCCGATCCGAGGACGCCGAGGCCGATGAAGCCGATGGTTTCCGTCATCTAAAATCCTCCCAAGGACGCCGAACGACTACCAAGCCCGGGCCGTTTGCCGACCGTTGTCGCCAACCTTGATCGGCCTGGTGCCAAATTCAATCTCGCCCTGTTTGCCCCGATGCAAGCTGGTGACGACGCGCCAGTGTCGGTCATCGCGTTCGGGGAAATCGAGCCGGTAATGGGCGCCGCGGCTCTCCTCGCGCGCCATGGCTGCGGTCGCGAGCAGGCGACCGAGCAGGGCCAGGTTTCTGACGCCGAGCGCGCTTTCCAGTTCCCGTCCGCGCGCCTTGTCGGACGAATTGGACACCTCGTCCAGGCGCATGATGGGCACCATTTCGCGCTCGATCCGCTCGAACTCGGCGCCCGCCGCCATTGCCCCTTCGCGCTCCCGGATCGGTCCCAGCTTCTCGTGGGCGAGCATCTTGATGCGTCGCAGGACCTCCCACTGTGAGGGGCCATCGCGCCGCGACAGCAACGCGTCGAGCCACTCCGATTCCTGCTGCGGTATGGCGGCCGGCGGCGGCCGGTCGCCGCCCATTGCCTTGGCCGCAGCGGCTGCCGCGCGCCCCGCCCGACGGCCGAACACCAGCGAGGCCGAGAGTGCCGATCCGCCGATCCGGTTGCCGCCGTGGATTCCGCCGGCGGTTTCTCCAGCCGCCCACAGACCGTCGACCTGCGTACCGCCGTCGACATCGATGGCGATGCCGCCGAGCCAGGTGTGGCTGCCGGGAGCGACCTCGAGCGGCGTGGTGGAAATGTCGATGCCGCGGTGCAGATAGGTCTTGTAGACGTGAGGGATCTGTGGCGGATCGTCTCCATCGGAACTTTTGTGGCATCCATGAAGATGCCGCCGGTGAGGCCCGCGCGGCCGGCGTGAATCTCCTTCGCCATTGCCAAAATAACCTCGCTTCTTGTGCTCCGTTCGGCCGTGTCGGGGAAGTGGCGCTTGAGGAATTCCTCGCCCTGGCGGTTCCGAAAAACGGCGCCGGCATTGATGAAGCCGGTCGGGTGAGGGGCAAAACCGAACAGCTCTTTCGGCGAGCAGCACATCGCCTGGAATCGATCATCTCGAGGCCGAGGAGCGAGGCCCCGGCGCGATATCCCAGCACGTAGCCGTCACCGGTCACCTGCGGCGGATTGTCGTTGACGTAGAACAGCCCGCTGCCACCGCCGGTACACAAGATGGTCTGGCTTGCCGAATAGCAGACCAGACAACCACGGCCGTAATCGACGCCCCACGCACCGCACACGCGCTCATTGGAGGTGACCAGCCCGGCGATCGCGGTCAAGGAATGCTGGCCGATGCGGGTGTCGGCGCGCTGTTTTCTGGATAGCACCTTGGTCAAGGCATTGCCGGTCGTGTCGTGGTGGTGGACCGCGCGCGGCATGGAGTGGTTGGGAAACGATTTGAGATCGAGCCTGCCTGCGGCGTCGGTCACGAAATCGGCACCCCAGGCGATCAGATCGGAGACCAGCGGGACGATGTCACGGGTCCAGATCGCAGCCAGGTCCGGATCGATCAGCTCGCCGCCATGGGTCAGGATATCCTGCAGGTGACGCTGAGGGGTGTCGTCGTCTCCCACAGCCGCCGCGAACCCGCCGCGGGCGACGGTCGTGGTGCCGCTGGTGGCGCGGCCCTTGGTCGCCTGAATGACATCGACGCCGGCCTCGGCGCATGCAAAAGCGGCCATCGTCGCCGCAGCGCCGCCGCCGACGATCAGAACGTCGGTCCGATGGTGTTCAACCGGGATGCCGGGACTCATGGGGCATTGTCTCTCATGCCGAACAGGGCCTCGACGCAGGCGTCGGCGAAGCTCCGATCATTGACGTGCATGTCCAGTTCCTCAATCCGGCCCTTCTTCAGGTGGCGCCGCAATGACCTGGCGAAACGGGCATCGACGGTCGGCTTGCTCCACGCGCCCATCTCGGCACCGTCGAGATCGTGGGTCCTGCGCCCGCTGTGTTCGCTGAATCCCTTGGCCGGAATCAGGACCACAACCTCCCCTTCGGCCTCGTTCAGGCGCTCGGCGACCATGCGGCCGAGAGCCTCGAACTCCGACCCGTTGGTGCGCATCAGAAGGTTGGTCTTGTTGAACCGGTAGAACTCCCGATGCCTGAACCTGTCCGGCACCCGGCCGACCCAGAAATTGGCGTGGTCGAGCGCGCCGGGGACGATCACCTGGGGCAGGCCGGTCCGACCGGCCGAACGCAACCGCCCGTCGCCGGCGCTGAACACCCCGCCGACCGCCAGATCGGCAAGTTCGTGGGTGGTGACATCCGATGACGCCCGCCAATTCGCCGGCCGCGGCAAGATGTTCCAGCGCCCGTCCGCCCGCTCCCGAAGCGTGAAAATGGATGACCTCATAACCGTCCGCGGCCAATCGCTCGGTGACCCGGTCGACGCACGGCGCGGTGCCGCCGAACGACGAGATACCGATGAACGGTGCGCTGCGATCGTTGGCGCTGGTCCTGTCGCGACCGCGCTCCACCATCGCCGCGATCGACCAACAGGCGTGTTCGATCACCGAGCCGGTAATGCGGTTGAGCATGATGTCGCCGATCGACGGGAACATGACGATGTCACTCTCGCCGACATACCATTCGACCGCCGGCGTCCCGGCCATGGTGCTGACCATCACCTTGGGAACCAGCGCCGGCAGCGCCCGCATCATGTCGCAGGCCATCGAGGTACCGTTGGCACCACCGAGGGCGATGACGCGGCGATCTTGCCGTCTCGATATCGGTCGTCGAGGATCCTGATGCCGCCGCCAACCATCGCTTCGGCGGCCTGGGCGCGGTCCAACTTCGCCATGGCCGGCCAGGACGTGCCGCCGGCCTCGGCCATGAGTCCTCCTGACACCGCCGCTCCCTCGACGTTATGGGGACGCAGTGACATGTCGATGAGCACCGGCATCGCCCCCGCCTCGATCAGCGTCCTGCAGGCAAACCGCGCCTCAGCAGCTTTGCTGTCGAGCGTTGCCAGAACGGCGATGGCCGTATCAGCCATGGACGAGCCCCATCACCATGCGCTCGTAAAAACCGACCCACGAACACTTTGGATGACGTTGCCGCCTATTCGCCTCCGGCGCTCGACGATGCCTCGGCGATATCGGCGAGGCAAGCCGACATGAATTCCGCCGGCTTCCGCGACGAAATGCGGAGCGCGTGCGATGTCGTCACTGTGCAGGTGCTTCGGCAAAGCCGTTTCAACCATCAAGAACTCGTCGCGTCGGACGACAAGACACCAGCGAAGAGGCGCCAAGGTAAGGAGCGAACGAGCGAAGATTAAGTTCCAATTTTCACTGATCCAATGACAAATTCGCATGTTTTTGATGGGCGGTTCGACTTGCACTGTTTTTTTGGAAACTGCTAGGTTTGCCGAACGAAAATCCGGAATAAAATTGGCTGCTTCTCGTTTTTCTCGCGAAGGCCAATCGTTACCATAAAAGGATAGATCATGATCAGGCACGGAACGGCGAATTTCGGCATCGCGGGTACCGATTGGCAGCAGAAGATCAATTGGGAACGGCTCCGTACCTACCGGCTGGAGCGCGCCCGCGAGCGCATGAAGGCCCACGGCCTGGGCGCGATCCTGTGCATGTATGACGAGAACGTGCGCTACATCACCGGCACCCTGACGCCCGGCTGGAACCGACTGAAGCCTGGTCTGCGTTACGCGTTGCTGGTCGGAGACGGGGCGCCGGTTCTGTTCGAGCAGGGCGACATCGGCGCCCAGATCAAACGCCACTCACCGTGGATTCCGGAAGAGAACGTTCGCTATTCCTACGCCTGGATCAAGGGAGCGGCGGGCTCGGCCTCGACCCAGCAGGTGACCAAATTCACCAACGCGATCAAGGAAGAAATGGCGCGCCATGGCGTGACCGGTGAAAAGCTCGGTGTCGATTTCATTGACATCAACATGATCAGCTCGTTCGAGTCCGCCGGCGTTACCTGGGTCGACGGTATGACACCGATGATGGAGGCGCGTGCGGTCAAGAACGTCGACGAACAGGAATGTATGCGCATCGTCGCCGCGATCGGCGATGCCGCCCATTGGGAGACCATGAAGTTTCTGAGACCGGGCATCACCGAAAACCAGGTGACCGCTCACATCATGGAATTCCTGTATTCGATCCCGGGCATGGAGGACGTCGAGGACGTCATCGTGTCGTCCGGTCCCAACACCTGGCCGAACTGGCGCAATTTCACCGACCGCATCATCCAGCCCGGCGACATCGTGTTCATGGATTTGGCGGCACTGACCTGGAACGGCTACAAATCCTGCTACTACCGCACCTACTGCGTCGGTAAGCAGCCCACCCAGGAAATGAAGGATACTTACGCCGAGGCGCTTGGCTGGCTGAACGATTCAATCGAGGCGGTCAGGGTGGGCACCACGACACGGGAGATCGCCTCGGCATGGCCGTCGGCAAAGGAAGCCTGGGGCTACGAGGAGGAAGACCAGGCGGCGGCGAATTTGTGGGGTCACGGGCTGGGACTGGCCCAGTACGATCCGCCGGTGATCTCGCGCATCTGGTCGCTCGACCATCCGGTCGAGATCCAGGCCGGTATGGTCTTCGCGCTCGAAACCCAGCACGGCAAGCCGTTCAAATACGGCGTCCGGATCGAGGAAATGCTGATCGTCCACGACGACGAGACCGAGATCATCTCCAACTTCCCGGTGGATAAGATCACCGTCGTCGACCCGATGGACTGAAGCGGATGAGCGAGTACGTCGTCGCGCTATTCGACCCGGCTGCCAAGGACGCCAGACGTTTTGGCCCCAAGGCCGCCAACCAGGCAGCACTGGCCCATGCCGGCCTGCCGACACCGGGCGGGTTCTGCCTGAGCGTTGAAGCCTATCGCGCGCAGGTCGTGGCCCTGGGGCTGACCGAGATTGCCGAGAAGGCCGTCACGCTCGAGTTCGTCGAGGCGCGGAAATTCATCTCGCAGGTCCGCCTGGCCATGTTCGACAAGCCGATCACCGCCGACGTCAGCGAGCCCCTGATCCGGGCCTATCGGGAACTGGTCGCCGATACCGGCATGGCGGTGGCGGTGCGCTCTTCCTCGCTCATGGAAGATACCGAAGGTGCCTCCTTTGCCGGCCAGTTCCAGACGTTTCTCGGCATCGAGAACGAGGCCGATTTCCTGACCGCGGTGCGCGCCTGCTGGGGGGCATTGTGGTCGTCCCGGGCGCTTCGCTACATGGACAGCAAGGACATCCGGCCGGTCGACACCGCCATGGCGGTGCTGGTTCAACCGCTGGTCGAGGCGATCGCTTCCGGCGGCGGCTTGAGCCGGACGGCGACCGGCGGGATGTCGGTATCGGCGACCTGGGGTCTGGGTGAAGCGATCGCCCAGGGCGAGGTCGTTCCCGATCGTTACGAGCTGAGCGACGACGCCGAGCTCGTCGAGGCGGTTGCCGGCCGCAAGCATCACGCGGTCGGCTGCAGGCACCATCAGTCGGGGCCGGCCAGTGAAGCCGTTGCCGGCGAGCGCGTTACGGAACGCTGTCTCAATGACTCCCAGGTGAGGGATCTGGGCGCGATGATGCGGGCGGCCGAGGCTGTCGTGGGTGGACCGGCCGAGGTCGAGTGGGCGATGGACGCGGCCGGTATCAAGATGCTCCAGGCGCGGCCCTTGCACGTCGAAGCGGCTACGGTGCCGGACGAGATCTGGCAGCGTCATCCGGGCATCAAGGGGCATCCGGGCGGTGTCGGCTGGGCGTCTGGCCGAGCTCGCGTGATCAACTGCGAATGCGAACTGGGGCGCGTGGCGCCGGGTGACGTTCTGATCACGACCGTGGCCGGACCGGCGCTGAGCCAGATCCTACCGCGCACCGCCGGTGTGGTGGCCGAACTCGGCGGCAGCACCACCCATCTGGCATCGCTCGCCCGCGAGCGAGGCATCCCGATGGTGCTCGGCGTCTTGGATGCAACCCGGCGCATACCCGATGGCGCCCTGGTCGCGGTCGACGGGGTCGCAGGCGTGGTTCGCTGGCAGGACTAAGCTCGGCGCAGCAGTAAATTCGCAAATGTGGTCAGCCGTAAGGATCGATAGGGCCGTGACGCTCGCTGCGGTTAAGCCTGTTGGCGTAATCGCGAGCAGCGCGGTAAGGTTGTAGCCCTCTTTTTCTATTCGAGCGCGAAAGCTGTGCTTGGCGGTAATTGATGGTCGATCATTCTGTATCAGCGACAAAAATTTTACAGAGCGTTGTTGTCACTGGCAGCGGCAATTCGGTTTCGCTGACCTTTGGCACGTCCGGCCTTGTCCTGCCGCTGGATCGCAAGCAAATCCGGTCGCCGGAGCGTCGCCGCACGCAGGCAGCGGGGGAGCGGCAGCGCGAGCTGGATATTCTCGACCCCAGCCGCAGCCGGTTGCCGCTGATCGGCCGTGAGGCTGTGCTGGCCGACCTCCGGGGCTGGCTCGTCGACGAGCCGGACATCTCGGTGCACGCATTGACCGGCAAGGCGGGAACCGGAAAGACCCGCCTTGCGATCGAGCTGTGTGCGGCCATCGATGGCGGGCAGGAACCGGGCGAGCTTGGGCGGCGGGCTTCCTGTCGCCGGTCGAGCTTGAGGGTGTCGCTGAGGTCTATGCCACCACGGCATTCGACTGGGAGAAGTCGACGCTACTGGTGATCGACTATGCCGGACAGGGCCGTGCGGCGCTTGGGCGCTGGCTCGACCGGCTCGCCACCAGGAAGCTCAAAGTCAAGCTGCGCATCCTGCTGCTGGAGCGCGAAGCGCCGCAGGGTTTTGGCTGGTGGCACGAGTTGACCGGTTCGGCGCTCAACTCGGCGGCGGACCGGCTGGGGCTGTTCCGGGAGGCCTCCCTGCGACCGCAGGAGCTTTCAGGGCTCAACGATCTCGAAGATCGGCGGCGCGTCGTCGCGGCCGCACTGAAACAGGCACGGGCGCTTCACGACGAGGTGGCTGACGAAACGATCCCGCCGGCGGGTGCTGACCCGGCTTTTGATAAGCGCCTGGCCGAGGAGCAGTTCGCCAACCCCCTGTCGCTGGTGATGGCGGGCGTGATCACGCGGGAACGGCGCGCGCTAGAGGCGCTGGCACTGCGGCGGCTCGATGCAGCGCGACACCTGGCCCGGCGCGAGCTCGACCGGTTCCGGGCTCTGGCAGGCAGCGAGGGTCAGGCGCGAGCGATCTCCCATCTGGCCGCCTTCAACGGGCTCGCGGGCGGATTGCCGTTGGAGAGATTGAACCGGACACTTGACGCGGAACTGGGCAAGGTCGGCCTCGATGGCGATGCCGGGGCGCTTGGTGAGCTGCTGCAGCAGGAGCTGCCGCCCTCTGTGACGCGGGAAGCCGGGGCGGCAGATGCGCCACGTCTGGGGATGACCCAGCCGGACCTGATCGGTGAGGGTGTCGTCATCGAGGCCTTCGAGGCTGCCTCTCCGGCGATCCAGGCGGAGGGTGCGGCAACGGTGCGCCGCGCCTATGGCCTCACGAAGCGCTTAGCGGCGGAGTCGCTGATGCGGCTGCTGCAGGACTACGCCTACGCACTAGAAGATGCGACCGCTACGGCGAAAGAAAAGGCTACCGCCGGGCGGCTGATGACCTGGCTGACCGAGCTCGCCGCCGGGATCGACACGCTGCTGGACCTGGAACCTCTCGCCTTCGCACTGCCTGAGCAGACCCTGGTCCTACGCGACGCGGCGCTGGAGCTGACGCGGCGGCTGGCGGAGGCATTTCAGGCGGCCTTCGCAGGGAGCCATGGAAGCACTGACGCCTACCGCGCCTTCGTCTGGCTCAACAACCTTGGAGGACGGCTCAGCGCCTTGGGCGAGCACGAGGAATCTCTGGCGGCAGCCGAAGCGGCCACGACCCTAAGCCGCGCGCTAGTGGAGGCTAACCCCGACGCCTTCACCCATGATCTCGCCACGTCCCTCAACAACATGGCCAACACGCTCAGCCAACTCGGGCAGCCGGAGGAGGCGCTCACTGTTGGCGAGGAGGCGCTCGAACTCGATCGCGCCCTCGCCGCTGACCGGCCCGACGCCTTCACCCCCGATCTCGCCGGGTCCCTCAATAACCTGGCCAACAGGCTCCGCAATCTTGGGCAGCCGGAGGAGGCGCTCGCCGCTGTCGACGAGGCGGTCCAACTCTACCGTGCCCTCGCCACTGCTCGGCCCGACGCCTTCACCCCCGATCTCGCCATGTCGCTCAGCAACCTGACCGCCAAACTCAGCGATCTCGGGCGAGGGGAGGAGGCGCTCACCGTTGCCGAGGAGGCGGTCGAACTCTACCGCGGCCTCGCCGCTGCCCGGCCCGACGCCTTCACCCCCGATCTCGCCGGGTCCCTCAACAACCTGGCTAACAGGCTCAGCGATCTCGGACGACCGGAGGCGCTCACTGTTGGCGAGGAGGCGGTCGAACTCCACCGTGCCCTGGCCGCTGCCCGGCCCGACGCCTTCACGCCCGATCTCGCCACGTCCCTCAACAACCTAGTCGCCACGCTCGGCGATCTTGGGCGACCGGAGGAGGCGCTCACTGTTGGCGAGGAGGCGCTCGAACTCCACCGCGGCCTCGCCGCTGCCCGGCCCGATGCCTTCACCCCCGATCTCGCCTGGTCCCTCAACAGCCTGGCCAGCACGCTCAGCGGACTCGGGCGACCGGAGGAGGCGCTCACTGTCGGCGAGGAGGCGGTCGAACTCCACCGTGCCCTCGCCGCTGCCCGGCCCGACGCCTTCACCCCCGATCTCGCCGGGTCCCTCAACAACCTGGCCAACATACTCAGCGATCTCGGGCGAAGGGAGTTGGCGCTCCCTGTTGACGAGGAGGCGGTCGAACTCTGTCGTGCGCTCGCCACTACCCAGCCCGACGCCTTCACCCCCGGTCTCGCCACGTCCCTCAACAACCTGGCCAACAGGCTCGGCGACCTCGGGCGACCGGAGGAGGCGCTCACTGTTGGCGAGGAGGCGGTCGAACTCCGTCGTGCCCTTGCCGCTGCCCAGCCCGACGCCTTCACCCCCGATCTCGCCACGTCCCTCAACAACCTGGCCTACATCCTCAGCGACCTCGGGCGACCGGACGAGGCGCTCACTGCTGTCGAGGAGGCGGTCGAACTCTTCCGTGCCCTCGCCGCTGCCCGGCCCAACGTCTTCACCCCCGATCTAGCCGGGTCCCTCAAATACCTGGCAAGCAAGCTGCGCGATCTCGGGCGACGGGAGGAGGCGCTCGCCGCTGCCGAAAAGGCGGTCGAACTCCACCGTGCCCTGGCCGCTGCCCGGCCCGACGCCTTCACCGTCGATCTCTCGGTATCCCTGGGTATGCTGACCGACATCAAAATTGCCAGCGGGAACAAAAACGGCGCGCTGGAAGCCGTGGCGGAAGCCGTCCGTGTCCTGGCGCCTACCTTCCATCGAATTCCCCAGGCTGTCGCCGGCTGGATGAGGGCGCATCTTCAGCGTTATGTTCAACTCAGCGATGAGTTGGGGAGAGAGCTGGATGCGGAGCTGATCGGGCCGCTGAGCGAGGTGTTTCAAAAATTGCAGGATGAAGGAGATGGTGATGACGATAAACGGTGACGACAGATCGGTGCGGGCCAGAGATATTATTGGTGCGCAGGTTGTTACGGGCGACGATAACACAGCCACCATGAAGGGCGTGAAGGTGTCCCTTCCTCGGGCGGATACCGTGGACATCAAAGCGGAGCTTTCCGCTTTACGCGATCTGCTCGTGTCCCTGAACGTGCCAGACCAGGGCAAACTGGAACGTGCATTGCAGGACGCGGAGGAAGAAGCCGCCAAGCCCGAGCCCGACAAGGACGAGATCGGCAGCGCGATCGAGAGTGCGGTAAAATACGCCAAGGGTGCAAGTGAGTTTGGCGAGCATGTCGGGAAGTTGGCCCCACGCCTCGCCTCGGTGACGTCATGGCTCGGGTCGAACTGGGTCAAAATCCTTGCGCTGGCCGGAATTGCCGTCTAGCCGCCCACTTCCAAACGGTCACAACCTACCCACCAGTGTAATTGATGATCGATCATTCAGGTGTATCTAGGCGGGATATGTCACCAGGACGAAAACCGGATAGCTTGTTCAAGCGTAGCCCGCCTTTTGCAGGTCCTTGCGCAGGGCCTCGACGAACGCCAGCGAAATCTGTGAGCGGGTCTGCTCGGCCGGAAACAGCAGCCCGTATTCGTACTGGATGGCCGGCTTGAAGGGCCGAGAGATGACCTTGTCGCCATAGGCCTCGGCGATGAACGGGTGAAGGATCGAAACGCCCAATCCCTTCGCCACCAGATTGGTGGCGAGCAAAGTCGATGGAGCTTCGATGCTGAGCGACCGGCGAATCCCCAAACGCCCGAACAGCTGGTCGGTCTGATAACGAAGGACGGAGTCGGGATTCATGGAGATGAACGGAACATCCTCCAGATCTTCGGCGTGAATCTCGGTTTTTTCCGCCAGCTGGTGGTCCAGCGGCATGACACAGACGCCATTGGCCTTGAACAGCGGTTCGACATCGATGGCCTGGCGGTTGATCGGCAACGTCGCCACACCGATATCGAACTGCGAAGTTTCGACGCCTTCTTCGACCGCCGGCCGAGTACCCATTTTCATCGAGATCTTGATCTGGCGGTAGCGGCTGCTGATGTCGGCAATCGCGTTGGGAAGCAGGCCATAGGCGAGCGCCGGCATGGCGATGATCTTGAGCGAGCCCGATTTCATCGTCCGAATGTCGGCAGCGGTCGCCATGATCTGGTCGATACCGGACAGAAGCTTGCCCGCCTCGTCGTAAAAGCTCTGGCCCTCCGGCGTGATCCGCAACCTGCCGTGCTTGCGGTCGAAGATGCTCAGGCCAATTTCGCTCTCCAGCTGGGCGATCAGGCGGCTGACCGCCGACTGGGTGAGGCCCAAGAGTTCGCCCGCCTGGGTGGTCGTCCCGGTGGCGACGACGGCACGCAGGGCTTCCAACTGCCTGAGCTTCATGTCGCGTTTTTCTCCCAGACGGCTCGGCTTTGCTGCGACTGTTATGCGACATTAGCATATCATCAGGCTCATTTTGAATTACATTTCATATCATCGGGAAACTACGATGAAGTGTCGGACCTCGGGCGTCGGTATAATTCAATTGGCCGACGGTGGTGATCGTGATCGCGATCCCAACGACATGACGAGCGTGAACGGGCGGTGAGGGAAGGCGGGATGAACGCAATCGATGTCGGCATTATCGGAACCGGTTGGTGCGGCGGAATCCGCGCGGAAGCCTGCGCCGGCCATGCCTTGGTGAATGAGCTCCACCTTGCCGAAACCAACTCGAAGCGGCTTGTCGAAATCGCCGGCAAGACCGTGGCCAGGACCACCACCAAGGACTACAGGGATCTTTTGTCGATCGACGGCATCGACGCTTTCATCATCTCGGCGACGCCGGAGACGACCCATTTCCCGATGGCCCGCGACTGCCTGGCGGCGGGCAAGCACGTGTTTGTGGAGAAGCCGATCTCGCTGACGTTGACCGAGGCCGACCAACTGGTCGATCTGGCGCGCGACGGCGAACTGAAATTCACGATCGGCTATTCGCAGCGTTTCAATCCGAAATTCGCCTATGTGAAGAAGAGCCTGAGCGAGGGCGTCCTCGGCGATCCGGTGAGCGCCTTGGTCAGTCGCCACATCACCCGCAGCCTCGGTGACAAGATCGGTAGCCGCATCAAGCTGTCGCCGGCCGCCATGGAGGCAACCCACGACCTCGATTTCGTGTTGTGGTGCATGGAACCGGCGCGACCGGTCCGCGTCTACGCCCAGGCGGTGAACAAGGTGATGCGGCCGACCCACGACGTCGAGGATTGCATGTGGATCGTCGTGACCATGGACGACGGCACCGTTCTGACGGTCGGCGCGGGCTGGATTTTACCACCTGCCTATCCCAATTTCTCCACCACGATGATCGAATTCGTGGGCAGCAAGGGTGCGCTGATGATCGACGACAGCCACAAGGACGTCATGCTCAGCACCATGGATGGCGGCATCGTTCATCCGATGTCGACCATGCCCGGCGAACGGGTCGACCATGTCTTTGCCGGGCCGATGCACGCCGAGACGGTGCACTTCATCGAAGCCGTGGCGCTGGACCGACCGATCCTGGTGACGCCTGAACAGGCCCGCCTTGTGATGGAGGTGTACATGGCCGCGGACCTGTCCGCCGCCAGGAATCAGCCGGTGACTCTACCGATGAATGCGCGTGATATCTCCGAGGCGAGCCCGGTGTGAATCGTGACCGACTGGAACGAGCGGTAAATTGGACCCACACAACGAGACCAACCCGACCGACCGGCGATCGTCGTGGGTGATGAATTTCAACACGATCTTCGGTGTCGGGTTCGTTGTTGTGTCGATCGTGCTTTTCCTGATCATCCCCGATCAGATCGCCAAGCCCAAGATTGTCTTTGCAAACAGCGGCAACGACCTCGATGCCTCTTTCTTCCCTCAATTGGTGGCCGGTGGCTTCGGCATCCTTGGCGTCTGGCTGTTCTTCAGAAGTTTCTCGATTGACGAGGTCAACGAGGTCAGGCTGATCGACTGGGAGGCGTTCACCAATATCGCGGTGACCCTGTTGGCGATGGCCGTTTTCATCCCGCTGTTGACGCGGGTCGGGTTTGTGATCTCCGGCGCCCTCGTCATAGCCTTCCTGTCAACCTTCTTCGGCAACAGGAATTACCTTTTGACCGCGGTGGTCAACATCACCGTCCCCGTCGCGATCTTTTACATCTTCACGAAATTGCTGGCGACATATCTGCCACCGTTTCCGATCGACACCATACTGACCAGACTCTTCATCCTTTGAGCGGCATCAACGGTTAGGCGGCACAGACCATGTGGGAGAGCTTCATAGAGGGCTTCGGCATGGCCATGCGCCTTGACACGTTCGCCATCATGAGCGTCGGCCTCCTGCTCGGCATGTTCGTCGGGGCCCTGCCGGGGTTCACCACCGTCATGGCGATGGCGATCCTTCTGCCGCTGTCGTTTTTTCTCGAACCGCTGATCGGTATCCCGTTTCTCCTCGGTGTCTACAAGGGCGGCATCTATGGCGGCAGCATCCCGGCCATTCTGGTGTCGATGCCCGGAACCGGCGCGGCGGTGGCCACGACCTTCGACGGACCTGCACTGACGAAGAAGGGCAAGGCTCGAAAAGCGTTGGAAATGGCGTTGTTTTCGTCTGTCTTCGGCGATCTTTCCAGCGACATCGTGACCATTCTGTTCATCGGTCCGATCGCCATCGTGGCGCTGATGATCGGCCCGCCGGAACTGGCCGCGGTGCTGTTCCTGGCCCTGATCGTGATCGCGGCAACCTCTTCGGGGGTGTTCGTCAAGGGACTCCTGATGATGGTGCTGGGGCTGTTCCTCGGCATGATCGGACAGGATCCGATCGGGGCGCTGTCGCGTTTCACGTTCGACATCTTCCCGCTTCGCGCAGGTATCCCGCTGCTGCCGATGCTGATCGGCGTCTACGCGCTCCCCGAAATTCTCTTCGCCATCGAGAAGAAATCCACCGGCGCCATCAAACAGGTCGTCAGTTCGCGAGAGGGTGGCCGACTGACGTTTCAGGAATTCCGCGAGAGCTTTCGTACCATCTGCCGATCGACCGTCATCGGCACTGGTATCGGCATGGTCCCGGGCGTCGGTCAGGTGGTTGCCGCCTTCATGGGCTACGCCGCGGCCAAGGACGCCTCGAAGACGCCCGAGGAATTCGGCAAGGGCAAGCTCGAGGGTGTTGCCGCGGCCGAGGCGGCCAACAACGCCGTCAACGGGCCTACCATGGTGCCGCTGCTCACCCTGGGCATTCCCGGCGACAACATTACGGTCATCTTGATCGGCGCGTTCATCGCTCAGGGTCTGCGCCCCGGACCGCAGCTCATGGAGGAGCAGGGTCCGCTGGTTTTTGCGATTCTGGTCGCCATGGTGATGGCCAACATTCTGTTCCTGATCATCGGTTATTTTACCATTCCCCTGTTTGCCAAGGTCGTGATGATCCGCAGATCGCTGCTGTTGCCGCTGACCGTCGTGTTCGCCTTTGCCGGCTCCTACGTGTTCCGGTCCAGTTCGTTCGATCTTATGGTTCTGGTCTTCTTTGGAGCCTTTGGTTACCTGGCCAGGAAGCTTTCGTTCAGCGTCACGCCCATGGTCATGGCGTTCATACTGGGCGCTGAACTTGAGAATTCGTTCGGCCAGACAATGGCCCTGTCGCAGGGTCATGTGCTGCGATATATTTTTCTCGAACGCCCGATTACCGCGGTACTCCTCGTCGCCACGCCGTTCCTGACCTATCTCATGTGGCGAAGAAGCATGCGCCTGCGCCACGCCTTGGAAGATCGGGTTGCCAGTCCGGACTCGCTGTCGTGACCGGCGCCGTGGCTCCCGTGACTCAATACCAACGGATCATAGACATAGGTTGAATCCGAATTTTCTTTCATAGGCGATCTCATCTAAAGTTTGAGCATGCGGAAATCGGCCAATTCGTCATTTCCGGGCGATCGGAAACAGGGAGGAATTTCGATGACTATGCGTAGGTATTACTGGCGTTCCTGGGAGTCGCAGTCGCCATGGGCCTGGGGACCGTGGGCGCGAAGGCTGAGTTTCCCGAAAAGCCGATTACACTGATCCTGCCTCTGGGTGCCGGCGGATCGCACGATCGTAATGCTCGTGTGTTCACCAGCACGCTTCCGGATTATCTCGGCAACGCGGTGATCGTCAGGCTGATGCCCGGCGCCAGCGGCCAAACCGGAACCGCCGCCGCAGCGTCCGCGCCGGCCGACGGCTACACGCTGCTTTTCACCCACAACTATTACGACCAACTTCAGCAGCACGTGGTCGACCTGCCTTATGACACCAACAAGGATTTCGTCTCCGTCGCGCAGCTGAACTCCAACGATGCCTCAATCATCGTCAGCGCCGACAGCGATTTCCAGACGCTGGCCGACCTGGTCGACTTCGCCAAGGCCAATCCTGGCAAGTTGAAATTCGCGCATAGCGGCCAGTGGGGCGCTGTCCATGTGCCGGCTGTGCGCCTGTTCAAGGAAGCCGGGATCGAGGTGACCATGGTGCCGTACCAGGGTGGTGGACCGGCCATGCGCGGCTTCCTGGCCGGTGAGGTTGATTTCACCATGCAGTTCCCGTCGACCATTCTGGCCCAGGGCGACAAGGTCCGTGTCCTGGCGAGCGGCGCACCCGGGCTGTTCGAGGGCGTACCGTCCTTCGGCGAGGTCGGCTATTCCAACGATCTGGGCTCCATGCGCCGCATCATCATGGCGCCGGCCGGCGTTCCCGCCGATCGGTTGGCAAAGATCCAGGATGCCCTGGCTCAGCTGCAGGAAGACAGGACGTATCTGCGGCTGATCAAGGCGATCGGCGAGAACACCAACTTCATCAACGGACCGGAGTATGATGCGCTCCGTCCCGGCCAGAGCGAGACCTTCAAGGCGCTGGTTGAGAGCCTGGCTCAGTAGCGCTCGGCTTGCAGCATTTGGCGAATGGCATCCCCGCATGGGGATGCCATTTGCGTTTGTGCGAGCGAACCACCGTGGTCCTGAAGATTCTCGTGGGGAGGGATGATGTCGCATCTGCCCATCGTCACCGACGAAGAAGCCGACCCCGAGCAGGCGGTGCTTTTTGAGCATTGCGAGAAGATGCTGGGACGGGTGGCAAATGCCATGCGGGTCGCTGCTCACGCCCCAAAAATCGCGCAGCCCCTGCTTGGCTTCATGATCCCGACGCTTCGCGAAGAGATCACCAGCGCGGTGGACGTCAGCATCAAGACAATGGTTATCCTGAAAACGTCGATGCTCAATGGCTGTGACTATTGCGTTGGGCACAACACCGCACTCGGTCGCGCGGTGGGGTTCTCCGCCGACCAGATCGGCGCACTTGAGGATGGCTACCAGGACTCCGATCTGTTTACCCCGGCCGAAAACGCGGCAATCGCCTGGGCCGAATGCCTGACGCTCAAGACCTATCGCGAGAAGCCGGAAATCATGGCCGAGCTCAAGCGGCATTTCAGCAGCGAGCAAATTGTCGAAATCACCATGGTCTCGGGTTTTTTCAATTTCTGGAACCGTTTCACCGACGGCCTGCAGGTCGATATCGAGGCCAGCGAGCAGGTCGGACTCATCAGGAAGTCGAAGAAGGTCGATGTGGGTGACTATGTGAACTTCATGCAGAGCACGTGGTGGAATGACGGCCAATCGTCAGCCGGGCGGGACGCCGCGGCCTGAGTTATTGCTTCGAGCATCTGTCCAGGCAGGCTCGGGGACGCTGGTCCAATATGGCGATGACGACAACAATTGCGGCGCAGTGCGCTTGCAGTTCGACGCCGGGCGCGGGACCACCCAGCGGCTCTCCCAGGTCAGCACGCCGGTTGGCAGGCTGGACGCGATATTTCTCACCCACATGCACTCCGACCACACCGAAGGTCTGGCCGATGTCATGCAGCTGCGCTGGCACTTCAACTCGACGGGGCCGAAAGTAGACGTCGTGTGCAGCGATGATGCACCGTCGCCGGCCGGCTTCACGATGAGCTGTCGAAATCTCACCGCCCATATCGCGATGCCTTCATCCATTCGGGCGAAATCGCCCAACGGCTTTTGGAAAACAAGGCGCGACTGCCGGGCGGGCCGGCCGGGAGCGTGCTGATCGGGGGCGACGCGGGCAACGATACCCGCAAGCCGCCGCGCGACACCTCAACATCGGCCCAGGTGGACGTCCACTCGACCATTCACCCGGTGATGGGACCGGACAAGGACAGCGGCTTTCCGCCGCCGGTGTATTTCCGGCAAAGCAATGCTGCCGATCTCGGCGCCATGGCTTGCGCGCAGGGGCCAAGCATTTGATGCTCACCCATCTTATTCCGCCCGTGGGTGCGCCGCGTCAGGGGCCGTACCCGATACCGGGCGGCGCGCTGACCGAGGCGGATTATCGGGATGCGGCCACCAGTGGTGGCTTCACCGGCAACGTCGTTGTCGGATCGGACCTGGCGACCCTTCGCCTGCCTGCCCAGTAATCCGATGCCTGGCGAGGCGGCCGTGACCCTACGGCGGCGTCGTGCCGGCTGAGTTCAGCCAGCTAAGATTCCAGGACGCTTGGATTGACTGGGTAGCTGGGCTTCTTGCCGGTCAGCACGTCGGCCACGCCACGAGCGGCCTTGGTCTGCAGTTCATCCAGTGCATCGACGGAATAGAAACCCGTGTGCGGCGTGAGGATGACGTTGTCGCGCCCGATAAGCGGTGAATCCGCCGGCGGCGGTTCGACCGGCATGACGTCGAGTGCCGCACCGGCGATCTCGCCTGCGTCCAGCGCCTTGGCCAGCGCGTCGACATCAACCAGCGGTCCGCGGGCGGTGTTGATCAGCAATGCGTCCGACTTCATCTGGCCGAAAACCTCGGCCCCGAACAGGTTTTTGGTCTCCGGCATCATCGGAACGTGGACGGAGATGTAGTCCGACCGCTTCAGAAGCGTTTCGAAATCGACAATCTCCACATTCATCGCCGCGCCGGTGGCTTCGTCGACATAGGGGTCATAGGCGATGACCTTGAGCCCGAAGGCCTGGGCCTTGGGCACCACGGCCCTCGGAATGCGACCGAAACCGGCCAGGCCGAGGGTGCGGCCGCGCAGCCGCCATAGCGGCGTGACCGCCGGCATCTCCCACCTTCCGCCGTGCACCAGGCGGTTGGAGAGACTGATCTTGCGGGCAAGATCGAGGAGCAAGGCCATCGCGTGGTCCGAGACCTCGTCGACGCAGTAGTCGGGAACGTAGACAACCGCGATCCCGCGATTGGTGGCGGCCTCGATGTCGATATTGTCGACGCCAAGGCCCATCCGCCCGATCACCCGGCACTTTTCGAGGCCCGCAATGACCTCGGCGGTGATCTTCCCGTAGGTGACCATCAGGCCATCGGCTTGTCGTGCAACCTTCAGAATTCCCTCCGGTGTGGTGTCCTGTGCCAGGACCATTTCGGCGTCCAGCTCCGCCAGAACCTTTTCGGCGGGTTGCAGGTTGGGAAAGGGGGAATCGGCAACGGCGATCAGTGTCGCACCCATCGATATGTCTCCGGCTTTTTGTCTCTTGCTCCGACCGATCCGGGATCGGTGGAAGCACCCCAAAGGATGGCTGGTTGGCACGTCAAAAAGTTGCGGGCAAAATGCCGCGACCGGTGCCTTTCCAAAGCGAGTGGCCTATCCCCGAATGGGGGCTGCCAACGGTAGTGTAGTCCACCCTCGCGTAGCGGATAAGGCCTGAGATGGCAGGCCAACGGCTCATCCGCTGCTCCATCCACGTCTTTTGAGAGGTCGCGATTCCGCCGGTTCGGTCGACCGCTCGCGACGGTTCTGCGTCACGGTCGTGGACGATTCCGGGATTGGAAGATGACTGGTGGGGCCGCGGACGGAAGGGCAGGGCGCCCTACACCCGGGTTCGACGCATCCGATCCTGCTTAGTCGTCGACAACCTCGAACTCGACGCCGACCGAAGTGACGCTGCGCCAGGCCAGCCTGACCGGCAGGCGGTCCTTGCCATTGTTGATCGCTAGGATAAACCGATCGGGGACGTCGGCCGTGTTGAGCAGATCGAGGCGTGCTCCGCTCTTCGACATGTTGCGTATCCGACAGTCCAGGCTGCCGCTGCCGTCTTCGAACAGAATTTCGCCGCCAAGTATTGTCCGTTGTCGCCGCTCGATGCGGCCCTCGGACGAACTGGCTTCTTGTGCAGCGCTCACCGGATCCTCCCCAAGAACTGACTCCATGCTTGGCGAACACCTTATCCCGGTATCTTAAACGTCGGATTAACCGATCCATTCAAAAACCTTCCGATCGGGTGCGAAAATTCCGGACGAGGGCCGATACGCGACAGGCAACCAGGCCGGCGCGCTTTCTCGGCACCTGGCTTGGGAAAACCGGCCGAAGTTGCGCCCCACGGGGATAGACGGCGCCGCTGTCGGTCCTGGGCCACCGTTGCGGGCGACAGGCCGCACCGGCCTTGCGATGCCCCGGTCCTGCATGGGCGTAACGGTCTTGAAACCCATCGCGTTCTATATTGTCGCCGATTTCGGCCCGATTGGTCCGGATGCATCGCCCATTTTTGTGGCGATGCCCGAAGCGGTTGGTCCGATGTTGCGTGCAAGATGTGTGGCTGGGTGGCAGGGAAGAATGCAGTTCGTATTGGCGGTTGTCTGGCTTGGTTTCGGGGCGGTTCAGCTCATGGCCTTCAAGGAAGGCCTTGATACCTGGTTCGACCTCGGTTGGATCGTCGTTGCGGTTGTCTTTGTCGCCGCGCTGACGATTCCGATTCCTCATGTGGGATTGCTGGCGATCACCGCTGTGGCCTTTCTGGGCATGACCTCGGGCTGGGGATGGGACATCTGGCAGGCCGATCTCATTCTGTTTCTGTTTGCCGCCTTGTCGGTCGCCGTCATGGGAGCGGCCGGTACGCTTGAAGTGTTCCCCTCGCGACGCAAGGCCGCCGCCCCCGCATCGCAGAGCGGCGAAGAGGCCAATGCACGCGTCTCCACCGGCCAGATTGCCGAATTCCTGGTGCGGGACAACTCATGGCGACCCGAGCCGGTGACGACCAAGATCGGACCTTTCGAGGATGGCCTCGCCACGGGCCAGCGTGATGACTACGCGATGAAGATCCTGCGGCCGCTGGCCGAACAGGGCCTGGCCGATGCCCAATTCAGATTGGGCAGAATGTACGCCAACGGTGATGGCGTGCCGCAGAATGATGGCGAGATGTTGTGGTGGTACAAGCGCGCCGCCCAGCAGGGCTATGCCAGGGCTCAGTATGAACTCGGCTCTGTTTATGAAGCCGGCCTGCGCGTGCCCCAGGACAATGCGCTGGCGGTGAAGTGGGTTCGAGCAGCCGCCGAACAGAATTTCGTCCAGGCCCAGTTCGATCTCGGGCACATGTACACCAACGGCATGGGCGTACCGCTCGACAAATCGGAGGCGGCGGAATGGTACCGGCTTGCTGCCGAGCAGGGGCATCCTGCCGCGCAGGCAAGTCTCGGCGTCCTGTATCTGCGAGGCGAGGGCGCGCGTCAGGACTATGTGCAGGCGCACATCTGGCTCGAAATTGCGGCCACTGGAGGCGAGGCGGACGCCGCCAAGCATCGGGAAGTGGCGGCCGCCAAAATGACCCCCGACCAGATCGCCGAGGCGCAGCGTATCGCGCAGGACTGGCAGCCGGCACCGGATCTTCAGCCCGACGGCGATTTCGCGGATTCGTTTGCCGATGGCGTTGCCGCGTATGAACGGGCCGACTACGCGAGTGCTCTGGCGACATTGCAGCCGATGGCCGAACAGGGCCATCTCGACGCCCAATTCGGCCTCGGGGTCATGCACGCCGAGGGCAAGGGCATGGCGGTGGACGCCGTGGAGGCCATGACATGGTACCGGCGTGCTGCTGAAAAAGGCCACGCCAGAGCGCAGTTTGCACTCGGGCAGGTGTTCGCCGGCGGGACCGGAGTGACCAAGGATGATGGCGAAAAGGTACGGTGGTATCGGTGTGCGGCCGAACAGGGTTACGCCGACGCCCAGTTCGATCTCGGTGTCGCCTTTGGCCTGGGTCGTGGCGTTCCCCGCGATGACGCCGAAGCGGTGAAATGGTACCGGCTGGCAGCCGAGCAGGGCCACGCCCGGTCCCAGTACAATCTCGGGGTTCAGTACGCCAACGGCAGCGGGACGGCCGCCGACGATGCCAAGGCGGTAAAATGGTACCGGCGTGCGGCCGACCAGGGCCATATCAGGGCCCAGTCCAATCTCGGCTTCATGTACTCCGTCGGTCGCGGTGTGCCGCGCAGTTACGCCGAGGCGGCCAAGTGGTACCGCCGCGCCGCCGAACGCGGCAGTGCAAGGGCCCAGTTCAATCTCGGCGTGTTCTACAAATACGGTAAGGGTGTGCCGGGAGACTTGGCGCGTGCGTGCGCCTGGTTCGGTGCGGCGGCGACCCAGGACTTGGCCGAAGCCGCCAGGGGCCGTGACGCATTGGCTGCTCGCCTGACCAGCGACCAGCGAGCGGAGGCCGACCGCCTGCTCGGGCAGATGCTGGCGGCACAATCATGACCGGGGCTCGGTAGAGTTACGGCCGCGTTCGCTATTCTGCCGCCGTCGCACCAATCGATGCTCCACGAGCGCCGCCGATGACGGCGACTTCCGGTTCATGGCACACACCCGCCGCCGCGCGATCATCCCGTCACGTCTGCTGTCGGCTAAAAAAAGCGGACGTTGGGACCCGCCGCCGCCAGTTGCTGGAGCTTTCGACGCCTCATGGCAGGGAATTGCGAATTCGACATCGTACTGTGGGGCGCCACCGGTTTTGTTGGGCGACGGGCGGCGCGACATTTGGCATCCCGGTATGGCAGCGGCGGCGACCTGCGCTGGGCCATTGGCGGGCGCAACCAGGCCAAGTTGGAATCGTTGCGATCCGAACTTGGTTCGGCCGCCACGGACATCCCTATCGTTATCGGCGACAGCCATGACCTCGCGTCTCTGGAAGCGTTGGTCGCTCGAGCGAAAATGGTGTGCTCGACGGTCGGTCCGTACGCCAAATACGGCTCCGAACTGGTGAATGCTTGTGTGCGCACCGGGACTCACTACTGCGATCTGTCGGGCGAAGTACACTGGATGCGGAAGATGATCGACGCGCATCAGGCCGAGGCGGAACAAACCGGTGCCCGCATCGTCCATGCCTGCGGATTCGACTCGATACCATCCGACATGGGGGTATTTTTTCTGCAGCGCAAGGCGAAGGAGCGGTACGGAAAACCTTGCTCGCACATCAAGATGAGGGTGACGGCGATGAAGGGTGGCTTCAGCGGCGGCACCATGGCCAGCTTCATTTACGTATGGAGAAGAGCCCGCGGGATCCCTCCATAAGGCGTGTGATGATGGAACCCTACGGCTTGAATCCAGAGGGCCGGCGCCAGGGACCCGACCGTCCTGAAAGCATGGGGTCTGTCAGGGTGAGGTACGATCAGGATTTGGAAGCCTGGACGATGCCATTTTTTATGAGCCCGATGAACACCAAGATCGTACGTCGGAGCAACGCGCTGCTGGGCTATCCCAATGGCGAGGATTTTCGTTACGAGGAGGCCATGCTGGTCGGAAGCGGCCCGCTCGGTTGGGTGAGGGCGACGAGCGGAGCGGTCGGAGTTGGCGGGTTCATGCTGGCCCTTGCCTTGCCGCCCACCCGCTGGCTGCTGAGAAAGCTGGTATTGCCCAAATCAGGCCAGGGCCCGAGTCAGAGAGTGCGCGAGCGCGGCTTTTTCAAACTTATCCTGATCGGGAAATTCGATGACGGCTCCGTCATACAGGCTCGGATCAAAGGTGTCGGGGACCCGGGTACGGAGTCTACTAGTAGAATGCTGGTCGAGTCGGCTGTTTGTTTGGCCCAGGATTCGGACAGAATCGCAGTCGGTGGCGGCTTCTGGACACCTGCCTCGGCCATGGGTGAGTTGTTGCTGTCGCGGCTCAAAACCAACGCGGGTTTGAGTTTTGAACTTGATTAGCTCTTTCGTTTTCGGGGTGTTCGCCGCGGTCGGCTGGTAACGGCGCTCGGCGCCGGCCCCGGTTTTCCAAAGATCCGCGCCAAGCGTTCCTACGATGCCTCGAAAGGCCGGTGAAAGGCCGCTGCCGCCCCGGCGTACAGAACGGCTGCGAGTAACACGACGGCTGAAAATCCAAACCTCATAGCGATCAGTGTGGCGAGCATGGTGCTCAGAACGGAGGCGCACCCATTCACACCCCAGGCCCATGGAACAAGAGCTGGCGCCGCCACCTGGACACGCGATAGCCCGAGCGGGAACGGCATGCCCATGAAGAAGGCCAAGGGCGCGATGAGACCAAGCGAAATAAGGATCTTGGGCAGGTCTGAAAGGTGCAGGAACGCCTCGAAGAGGTTGGGCAAGATGAGGATGTAGAGCAGAGAGATCGCGATGATACTGGCGGCGGCGAACTGAATTGCCGAGACCGCCGGTGTGCCACCCCCGCGTTCCAGGCGCCATGCATCCATCCACTCGGCCAGGCGCGATGAGACGCCACTGCCGATGCCGGCGAAAAGCAAAAAGGCGGTGAGGACAACGGCCACCGCATACAAGGGATGGCCCAGGAAGAGAATGAACTTCTGGATGAACGCAATCTCGATGAAGAGGAACGCCACACCAAGGGCGAGGAAATATGCGGCCACGCGCCAGAGCCGGCGGGACCGGGTGAGAACACGTCGTCTCGTCCACAGTGGCGCCAGAATGAGCACGGCACTCAAGGCCGCGGCCTGAATGAGGGTGGCAACAAGGATCAGGCTTCCAAGCTCCAACAGGCCGACACCGCCAACTCTTCGGATTGCCAACAGCTCCGGAAGCGTCCGCCATTTGAGAAAGTCGAAGAAGTAGGGCCGTTCGTCCGTGGCCGGCGCGATGTCAAACTTGTAGCGGGCAAGAAAGGCCTCCCGCTCGGCACCGATCAACGCCATGGCACCGGCAAAAAAATAGGGCTGATCGAGCACGTTGAAGCGGTTCGCTTCTGCGGCGTTGATGCCGGGGTAGTAGACCAGATCGAACGAGCGCTCTTCGGAGAATTTTTTGGCCGCATCGATCTCGGCTTCGGTGACCGCCCCGTTCTTGACCAGCAGCGTCGTGGTGTTGAGCCCGCGAAGCGCAATGAGGTGCCTTTCAGCGCCTTCCGCATCGGTGCGTTTCAGAGCGTCGAGTGAAGTAGCAAACAGTTTCAACGCATCGCGTGGCGGCAGCTTGAGCCAGCGGGTGATGCTGAGCCATCCGCCCGGGCTGAGATGCTCAAGGTAACGCTCGAGGGCTTCGACGGTGTAGATGTAGGTCTCGCTCAGTCCCGGGACTCCGGCCGCCCCGGGGCCAGCGGAGTCCAGCAAGGGTATCTGGATCAGGTTCCATTTGCGTGGGTTCGAGGTAACAAATCCGCGCGCGTCGGACACGTGGACCCGCACCTCCGGTCGGCTGTAAATATGGCCCGCATAGTCCGCATAGTCCTCCGCGACCAGCCGTATCATGTTCGCGTCGAGCTCCACCGCGTCAATGCGCTCGGCGCGATTGTAGAGTCCTCCGCGGGCTCGCGTGCAGGACGATTGTTTCTCTCCCCCCGCCCGCTCCGAGCACCAGGACCGAGGGCCGATCCACCAGATGGTAAGCAAGCGCGTCTGTCGTATAGTCGAGGTAGGCCAACCGCTCGAGCTGCCCGTCGAAGCGGGTGATCGCCGTCATCGAACCGCCATCGATGAAAACGCCGAGCTGGCCCGACGGCAGCGTCGGCGCGTTCAGACTGAGCCCGGGCACATTGCGAAAGGGAACCGTCGGGCTCTCGACCACGGACAGCAGCGCCAGCGGGCCCGAACGTTCGCTCAGCATCCTGGCGCCGGAGACCTCGAGCGCGCCGGGCAGGCCCTTGTACTGGGATATCTGAAGGGCGAACCACCCATCGGGTAGGACCGTCCAGACCAGGACGGCGAGAATCACGGAGCCCGTTGAAAAAGCGGCTCGCCGCGCCACGCGCATATCAAACGCAACGAGGGCCGCTGCAACGAATCCAGAGGCGGCAATCAGCCGAAGTGTGTCAGAGGGCGATCCCGTTGAAAAAGCGGCTCGCCGCGCCACGCGCATATCAAACGCAACGAGGGCCGCTGCAACGAATCCAGAGGCGGCAATCAGCCGAAGTGTGTCAGAGGGCGACAGCACGAACAGCGCGGCGAGAATGCCGAAAGCTCCCGCAGCCGATCCGATGAGATTGATCGCGTAGATGCGGCCGAGTTGGTGGCCGTAACACACCAAGGCAAGTCCGACGCAAGTTGCCGCACAGAAGAACGGAACCACCAACAACACGTAAATCACCGGCAGGTAGAGGAGCTGGCTGGTGTCCCACACGACGGCCAGAACATTGAACGGCAGAGCTGCGGTCAAGATGAAGCCGATCGGGGCGGAGATCCCGAACAGCATGGAACCGACCGCAAAGATCGCCGTGAAGCGCGATCTCGCCCAGTCTTGCCATATGGCCAGTACGGTGCCGCTGGCGCCGAAGCCGAGCAAAGCGATGCTGATCGCCATGAACGCGAAATGGTGCCACTGAATGATCGCGAACAGCCGGACCAGAAGGACCTCATAGGCCAATGCCGCCGCCGAGATGGCGGCCAGAGCCAGGTACGAGGTCATTGCGACCCGCGCGTGAAGGGCACGAATCGCACCGGAAGGACCTGGCGGGTCTTGACCCGGTTGTCTGCCGTCTTGCTGACGAGCGTCAAATACTCGGGGCCAAAGACACTGCCCACGGG
This sequence comes from uncultured Bauldia sp., assembly GCA_963663975.2. Classification (GTDB taxonomy): domain Bacteria; phylum Pseudomonadota; class Alphaproteobacteria; order Rhizobiales; family Kaistiaceae; genus JANQRX01. The sequence goes on from CAXXRA010000005.1 coordinate 28,332, forward strand.
GATCACCATACGTCCGCCCGGTTTGAGCTGCTCGACGAGCGGCGGGGGGATATGGCCTGCGGCAGCCGTTACGATGATCGCATCGAACGGGCCGCACTCACGCCATCCGAAATAGCCGTCGCCGATCGTTGCCTGGACATTGTCGTAGCCAAGTTCCTCAAGGCGCTGAGCTGCAGTGTTACCGAGTTCCGGGATGATTTCGATCGTGCAGACTGTCTTGACCAACGGCGAGAGGACGGCGGCCTGGTAGCCGGAGCCGGTGCCGATCTCCAGCACGGTGGCCTCCGGTCCCACGTCCAACAGATGCGTCATCAGCGCGACAATGAACGGCTGAGAGATCGTTTGCCCGTAGCCGATCGGTAGCGGCGAGTCTTCATAAGCCAGCGGTGCGATTGGCTGCGGAACGAAGAGATGGCGCGGAGCCTCGAGCATGACTGTCAAACGGCTTTCAATATTGACCCCCGATCGGCGTGCAAAATTGACCCCCCTGAGCGGCACGGCGGAGGTTGTCCCGGTAGTCAATAGGGGGGGTACCTGTTGACCCACCGGGGCAACCGGGCCGCAGGCACGGCCGGCGGCGGCTCAGGAGCGGTTCTTGAAGCGCCAGCTCTCGTTGCCGGTCTCGATGATCTCGCAATGATGGGTGAGACGGTCGAGCAGGGCTGTGGTCATCTTGGGGTCGCCGAAGACGGATGGCCATTCGCCGAAGGCGAGGTTGGTGGTGATGACGATAGAGGTGCGCTCGTAGAGCCGGCTCATGAGGTGGAAGAGCAGCTGCCCGCCGGCCTGGGCGAAGGGCAGGTAGCCGAGTTCGTCGAGGATGACGAAGTCGCGGCGTACAAGCTGATCTGCGGTGCGGCCCTGGCGTCCGGCGCGGAGCTCGGCCTCGAGGTGGTTGACCAGGTCGACGACGTTGTAGCAGCGGCCCCGGGCGCCCTTGCGGATGCAGGAGCGCGCGATGGCGACGGCGAGATGGGTCTTGCCGGTGCCGGTGCCGCCGACCAGCACGATGTTGCGCTTGCCCTCCAGGAAGCCGCCGCCGGCGAGCTCCTGGATCAGGGGCTCGTTGACTGGCGAGGCGGCGAAGTCGAAGTCGGCCAGCTCCTTGGCCGTTGGCAACCTGGCGGACGCCATCTGGTACTTGATCGAGCGCGCCGTCTTGTCGGCGATCTCGACCTGCAGCAGCGTACCGATGATCTGCTGCACCGGATGACGACGCTTGAGCCCGTCGGCAAGGATGTCGTCGTAGGCGGCGCGCATGCCCGCGAGCTTCAACGCCGTCATCATCGCCAGCACCTCATGACGCTCCATGACCGGCCTCCCTCAGGCGATCGTAGCGCTGACAGTCGGCCACCGGCCGGTGGCGAAGCTGCAGGCCCTCGGGCGTCGGGATGGTCGCCGGCGGTGCCGGCTGGCACTGCCGGGCGAGGATGTTGAGCTCGACGTCGGCGCTGCAGGCGCCGCAGTCGAGCGCCTCGGCACAGGCCGCCTCGACCGCCTCCAGCCCGTCCTCCTGAACCGCCGCGAGGATCCTCACGAACTGCCTGTCACCGTCGTCGCAACCCGTCAGCCGGGCCCGTATGCGGCCGAGCGCGCCGGGCAGTTGCCAGCCCTTGAAGGGCGCGCCATTGCGCAGCGCGCCGGGCTTCCTCGTCAGGATCGGCACGTAGTGCCACGGATCGTAGGCGACCTGGCCGCGCCCGAAGCTGCGGGGATGCTCGGCGACGGTCTCGCCGTCCTGGCGGATGACGATCCGATCGGCGTAGGCCCGCACGTCGACCGGCCGCCCGACGGCACGGGCGGCGACGCTGTAGTGGTTGTTGTCGAAGCGCACCAGACAGGTCTTGGACACCGCCACCTCGGTGGCGTGGAAGCCGTCGAAGGGGCCGCGATAGGCCATCAAGAAGGGCCGCTCCTCCTCGAACACCTGCCACACCGTCTTGCTCTCGATCGTCGGATGCGGCCGCTTCTTGGCGTCCTCGATACACCGATCCATCAGCCACTCGTTGATCTCGACGTAGGAGCGGCCCCGCGGGATGGGCACGAACAGGCGGCCGCGGACGTCACCCACCTGCCTCTCGACCTGCCCCTTCTCCCAGCCCGCACCCGGAGTGCACGCCACCGGCTCCACCAGATGGTGGGAGCACAGCTCCAGAAAGCGCCGATTGTAGGCGCGCTCCTTGCCGACGAAGACCATGCTCACCGCCGTCTTCATGTTGTCGTAGATGCCCCGCCGGCAGACCCCGCCGAAGAAGTGGAAGGCCCGTTCGTGCGCCTCGAACACCATCTCCTGGCTCTCGCGCGGGAAGATTCTGAACCAGCTGCATGCGGCTGTAGCAGAGCCGCATGTGCGCCGCCTTCACCTTGGTCGTCACACCCGACAGGCGCGCGTACTCGTGGCTCCAGTCGAACTGGTAGGCCTCGCCGGGATCGAAGCTCAGCGGCACAAAACCCTGCGACGGCGACAACAGCCGCCACCGCCGACGCCAGGTCCTGGCGTAGCGGCGCACTGCGTCGTAGCCGCCGCCATAGCCCAGAGCCGCAAGGTCTTCATGAATCCGCAGCAGAGACAGCCGATCCCGGCGCGGCCTCTTCTCGTTGGCCTCCAGCTGGCGCTCGAGCTCATCCACCCACGGCCCAAGCTTCGGCATCGGCTGGATCTTGCGCTCGTAGCTGTACGAGGTCTCATCGCCCCGCACCACCTTGCGCACCGTGTTCTTCGAAACCCTCAAATCCCGGGCGATCTTCTTGATCGGAACGCCCCTCACCAGATGATCCCGACGTATCCGTGCGATCGTCTCCACAACCAGCATCTCCCCCGACCTCGTCTGTCCAAACAACGAGGTGTGTTAAAAATCACAAAACCAGGGGGGTCAATTTTGGACGCCGATTACCCCACCAAGGGGATCAATATTCCACGCCGATCAACAGCCGGGCAAAGGCTGCAGCTTTTTGGGCTGTTTCTTGATGGCGTGATGATTGCCGGCATCATCGCATTTGTGAACAGGTCCTGCTTCTCGCTGCTGGTCACGGCGTACGACCCGAACGGACCTTCGAGTTGCTCGCCCGGCATTATCCTGCTGGTCAAAACGCTCGAACTGAGTTCGCGAGCTGGATTGGAAACTTACGATTTGTTGATCGGTGATGAGGCCTACAAGTTCGATTGGAGCAACCGCACCATCGATCCGCCATCACCTTCGGTCGTTTAACCAGGGGAGCGGTGTTCTGTGCGGTCGAGCAATCCCGCTTGAAACTCAAGAAATGGCTGCTCGCCCGACCGTCGGCGATGGCGCTGATGAGGTCCCTGAACAAGATCCGCATCCACGCCCTGCAATGGCGGATTTCCTCTCACCCGATATCACATGGATGAGGTGAATGCCGTGGCCGACACCTCGCGCAGCAACATCCGGCCTACGGCGAGCGTGATCATACCGCTGTTGCCACCGGCACTTCTCATCGTCGCCGTGATCGCTCAACCTTGGATTGCGCCGCTGATCTGCTTCGAGATCCGACTCGCGGTTGCCGAACTGCGGAAAGACGAGTGCTGCAGCTTTTACTACGGCGCCGTTTCCAACCTCGGCGTGTTGATTTGGGCGGTCGCCGCAGCCGTCAGCCTGTTCAGCGGTGTCTTCATCGCCACCAGGTCCAACTGGCACTCACCGGCCGTCTTGCTTTTGGTTGGGGCGGTCTGTTGACCGCCTTGCTGACGGTGGATGATCTTTTTCTGATCCATGAGAACGCCCTGGGCTATTTCGGAGTCCCACAGCCTCTCACCTATGGCGCCTATGGTGTTCTCGGACTGATCTATTTGACGGTGGCCTGGCGCCAGATCCTCCAACTTGAGCCTCTCCTTTTCGTGACCGCGGTTGTACTGCTCGGCTCGAGCGTGACGATCGATTCACTCTTCCACAGCGACCACGTGCTTCGCATCGTGTTTGAAGACGGCACCAAGTTCGTCGGCATCACCGCGTGGGCCGCATTTTTCGTCACCGCCAGCTGGAAACTGCTTGCCGAAGAGCAGAAGAATCCGCGGCCGGTTGGTTAGCCGGTCGGCGCTCATGACACACTCTTCATCGTCCGCCCAGCCGGGACGAGCCGTTTTGTTGCTGGGCAACTATCGGCCGGCGCTGGCGGTAGCCCGTAGCCTCTTCAACGAAGGATATCGGGTGATCCTGGGGCGGGAGGGTGACGAGGGGGATGTGAACTCTCTCGGTTTGTGTCGGAGGTCTGAGACAATCCTGCACTCGGAAAGGACGAGAATTCTTTTCTCATTGGCCTGGAGGAGTTCCTTGCCAACCGCCGGGATATCAGCGTGGTCCTTCCGATCGCCGAGGAATTCGTCAACTTCTTTGCGACCAAACGTTGGAGCCCACATCCGCGGACCGTGCTGGCATCGCCGAACCACACGGTCGTGCAAAAATTCACCGACAAAGTTGAAGCCCTGCGCCTGGCCAACCGACTGCATGTCCCGACCGTGCCATTTGAGCGGGTCGAAAATCGGAGGGAACTACTGGATGCAGCGGTTTCGATCGGTTTCCCGATAACGGTCAGACCGCTCGGCACGACCGCTCGGATTGGCCGGGCCAAGGCGTTGATCGCCGACGGTGCGGAGCAGCTGGCGGTGCTCTTGCCGGAGTGGCCGGCCGACAAGAAATATTTGCTGCTGCAGCGCTACGCCGAAGGCCCACGCCACAATATCTTCTTCGCAGCAGCCGCCGGCAAACTGTTGGCGGTCGCCGAAGGTCTTATTCGTCGGACGAACTATCCCCATGGCACCGGGCTCGCCGTTAGCGGCGAAACGGTGCCTCTCACGCAGAAATTGGTCGGCGACACTGAAAGGCTGGTGGCCGATTGCGGCTATACCGGTATCGGGCTTGCGCAGTTCATCTTCAATTCCGAAACCGGTGAACGCTGCTTCCTCGAACTCAATCCGCGGGTATCTGGCAGCCATGCCGTTCCGGAACGTTCCGGGGTCCCGCTTACCGCCATGGCGGTCGCCCTTGCGTTGGGTGAGCCAGTTCCGGTTCCGGAACCTTACCTCCAAGGTCGGACCGGCATCCGCTACACGTGGACGACCGGTGAGATTATCGGCTTGAAGGCCAGTCTGCGCAGTGGGGAAACAGGTCTTGGGCCGACGCTTGTCACGGCCGCCGCGGCACTTCGCGATGCGCCGTTTGCCGATGCCGACATGATCTGGTCGTGGGATGACCCAAAACCGGGACTGCGCGCCTTTTGGCACCTCGTTCCGCGGCCAAGCCGCCGAGGACGGCGGGCGAGGCGCCGCGGCCCGCAGGTCGGAAGGCATGTCTCATGAGTGATGCGGTGTTGGCTCGCAGATCGGATCAACAGGGTCCGATCGTGACAGGAGATCAACCGGATCAGGTTGGCGATCGGCTTGACCGCGAGGTTGCGGCAGTCGCCGAGCTGGTCACCGGTCCGGCCTGGGATGCCGTTTCGGCCGAGTTTTGCGACCTCGTTCCAGAGCAGACCGCAGCCTTCTGCCAGTCACACTGGGGCGAGCGCAACGTCGAAAGCCTACTGTTCAGGACAAATGGGACGGTTATCGGCGGCGCCTGCGCGGTCGTGCGTGCGATACCCTTTACCAAGACCGGCATCGCCGTCGTCAAATGGGGACCCGCCTGGCGGAGAACAGGCGAGAAACCTTCCAGCCAGCGACTGCGGACCGTACTGAGTAGCCTGCGGGAAGAATATTGCCATCGGCGGAACTTTCATCTCACGGTGATGCCGCCTGCACATCCCTTGAGCGCTGATCTGTCCGACCAGGCGCTCGATGAGATCGGCTTCAGGAAGGGCGAAATGCTCGCCGCGCCGAAACGGTATTTCGTCAATGTCGGGATGAGGGCGCAGGACTTGCTGGCCAGTGTCGACCAGAAATGGCGCTACAATTTGAAGAAGGCTCGCCGCAACGAGTTTCGGATCGAGTTTGCCGCCGGCGCTGAAGGGCTTGAGGCTTTCTTGGCGCTGTATCGGCAAATGTTGGACCGCAAGCGTTTTGCCGATCATTCGGCAATCGCATCGCTGCCCCAACTGATCGGCCGCCACAGCGCTGCGGTGCGGCCAAAAATTGCGCTGGTCTACCATGACGGCCGTCCAACCGCCGGGGGCGTGTTCTGGATTGGCGACGAAACGGCCACCTACATGTTCGGAGCAACCGATGACCGGGCGCTGGGGCTAAAGGCCGGCTACGCCCTGCATTGGTGGTTCGCCGAGCATCTATGCCAGTTGGACGGTGTGGCTTGGTACGATCTGGGCGGCGACGACTTGGATGCAGGTCTGCATCAATTCAAGAAGGGATTCGTCGGGAAGCGGGGCGAGATCGTGATGTCCCCGCCGAGCCGCCGCTATGCCTCCTCGGCGCTGGCAGAGCTGGTCGGTACATCAGCGTTCGCAGTACGCAACGCCCGCCGCATGTGGATCCGCGCCATGCACCGGTTGAAGCCGGCTGCGACAGGATGAATTCGCCCGTCGGCCGAACCTACCTGACGCGGTTCGCCCTGCTGTTCGGCGGACGGCTGGTCGGTGCCGTCGCGATGTTTTTTGCCACTCTCCTGATCGCCCGGTATTTCGGCGCCGACGCGCTTGCTGAATTCGCGCTTCTGGTATCCGCCATGGGGATCCTGAGCGTGTTCCTGGGGGCCGGCTTCAATCGGGTCGGGGGGATCTTCTCTGCTGCTTACGCCGCCAAGCGGCAACTGCCACGGCTCAAGGGGTTTCTGTTCACCGGCTCCGGCCACATCATTGCCGGTTCGGTTGCGGTTCTGGTTCTGGTCGGGATATTGGCTGCATTCCCGACGGCCGGACTTCCTGAAGTCACGCTCCGAAGCGGCCTGCTCGTTATCGCCGGCGCGGCCGCGATTGCAGCTTTGTACCTGTGCGGCTCGATCATGGTCGGCCTTGGACAGCAGCCTCGCGGCCTTCTGCCGGATACGCTCATTCGGCCGCTGCTGTTTTTCGTCATTCTCGTGGTGCTGACCAGGACGGCTGAGCAAGACGTCGTTTCGTCGGTTGCCATGGCCTACGTCGCAACAATATGGCTGGCGTTGGTGCTGGCGCTGATACTTTCGCGACGACGTTGGTTGGCCATCGCTGCCAACAAGGCGGAGTTTCAGCACCGCGTGTGGCGAAGGGCGGCCTATCCGTGGGCGGCCATCTCTCTTACCTGGGACTACCTGATTGAAGTGATCATCTTGGTCGCCGGGCTGCTGGCACAGCGGCACGAGGTGGCGATCCTGTATGTCTGTTTCCGCTTCAGGGTCCTGGCCGGGTTCGGCATGCGGTCGATCCTCATGCTTTTTCTTCCGGAGATCACGGGTTTCAAGGTCGAGGGCAAGGTCGCGCAGATGAAGCGGCGCCTCCTGCAGGTCAACCTGCTTTCATGCGCTTATGTGGCTGGCGTGCTTGTCGCTTTCGCTCTCGTCGGGCGCTGGCTGCTGGGGCTGTTCGGGGACGACATTGCCAGTGGTTACGCCGTCCTGATGATTGTCGGCCTGGCCTTGGTTCCGGCCGCCGTTTTCGGTCCGGCCCCGCACATTCTCGCCATCCACAATATGCACATGATCTCCGCCCTGGTGATGACCGGGGGATGGTGATGGCCGTAGCCTTCATGCTTCTTCTTTTTCCTGTTTACGGACTCACTGGCGTGGTCGCGTCCTACGCGTTCGCCAATTTGGCGGTTTATGTCGTGCTGTGGCGCCACGTCCGTGTTCGAACCGGCATCGATTGCTCGGTGTTTGCGCTGATGACCGGTCTGTCGCCGCGGCCGGCTCGCGTGGAGAAGGCAGCAGGAGCGGAACTGCGCCGATGATACGCGGCGGTGGCCGTTCGAGTTCGGATGGCTTGGGTTGCTATTCCGTCAAAACGCGAATCGAGGAGGCGGGCGATACATGGGTCAAGGCAAGGCTGCGCCGACCGGCACGCGGGCACCGGCGCGAACCGCTAATTGATTGGCAGGTGGCGGCCCTTTTTTTCGCGCTATGAGGTACTTGATGCCACTGGTTGAAGTGGTTTCTCAAACATGCCTGCCGGTCATACCGCGCGGTACGGCTTCATAGCCGGATGTTCTCTCGGTCTTGCCAAAACGAAACGCCGTGAGTTTACGTTAACGAGCGGTTTTTTCATTATCTTCAATTGCTTGCATGTGATTTGCCCTAAGTTTCCGGCCAAATCTCCAGCCGAGGAATGTGAAGATGGGTCATGGGCAGCGGGTCGACTGGGTCGATTACGCCAAAGGCATTTGCATTGTCCTGGTGGTGATGATGCACGCGACGCTTGGCGTCGAGAAGGCTGCCGGCTCAGAGGGCTGGATGCACTTGTTTGTGGTATTCGCCGGGCCGTTCCGTATTCCGGATTTTTTCCTCATCGCGGGTCTGTTTCTGGCGCGCACCATCGACCGCGATTGGCCCGACTATGTCGATCGGAAAGTGCTGCATTTCGCCTATTTCTACCTGCTTTGGCTGGTCATCCAGCTGGCCGTGAAGCCCCGATTTTCGTCGCCGAGGTCGGTCCGGGAGGAACCCTGCAACTCTACGCCCTGTCCCTGATCCAGCCGTTCGGGACCATGTGGTTCATCTATGCGCTGCCTATCTTCCTTGTGGTCACCAAATTACTGCGGCCCGTGCCGGTATGGGCCGTTTGGCTTGCCGCGGCAGCGCTCGAGGCGTCGGATCTCCATACGGGATGGGTTCTGATCGATGAATTCGCAGCCCGCTATGTCTACTTCTTCTCCGGTTATGTTTTTGTACCGTATGTTTTTCGCTTCGCCGAACAGGTCTCGGCAAAAACCGGGCTGGCGATCGCCGGACTTGTCCTGTGGTCGCTCGTCAACGCCGCAGCGGTCGCGGCCGGTATTTCGACGGCGCCGGTCGTCAGCATCGCCCTCGGTCTGGCTGGTGGACTTGCGGTCGTTTCGATATCGGTGCTGTTGACCCGCCTTTCGTGGACGGACGCGCTGCGTTACGTCGGTCAGCATTCGCTGGTGGTCTACGTCGCCTTCTTCCTGCCGATGGCTGCGACTCGCGTGCTTCTGTTGCGATTCGGCGTGATCGACGACCTCGGAACGATGTCGGCGGCCGTAACGCTGGCTGGCGTGGCGGTCCCGCTGGTCTTCCACTTGCTGGTCCGCAACACCGGCGCGCGTTTTCTGTTTGAACGGCCGGGCTGGGCGCGCCTCCGGCCGGCATCGGTCCGGCTGGCGCCGGCCGAAGAGGCGACGAGCCGCGCTCCCAACAACCGCGCGCCCGGCAACCGACACCACGTTGCGCCGGGACCCGTTGGTTAACCTTCCGCTAAGACACATTCCCGTCGCGGGGCAGCCAATGCTAGCTTTGAAGGAGGATGGCCTCGTGGCAGAGCGGCCATGCACGGGAGGGCAAATCCCGCAACCCCGGTTCGATTCCGGGCGAGGCCTCCGCTCCAAATTGCGCTGTATGTCCTGTCAAGCTCGCGCCGCACTGAGCCAAATTCGGATCGCGGTAGAGCCCGTCGTCTGAAGGATCACTCGTGCAAATGCTCCGCCTTCACGACCGCATTCGATGTTCTCCGACTGACCACCAATGATTCGACGACAGTCAAGTCCAATTCGGCTGAGACGAGCCAAGTTCGGTCGCCGGCAACGGCCAGTTGACGTGGCAGCCATCGATGGCCACCGGTGGACGCATCCGCAGGGCAGGTCCCCACGCCGTTGGTTCGACCCGCTCTCTGAAGTCATCTGGCGCCGATTCGGCCAATGGAATGGGGTTCTCCGGCGCTACGTGAGAGACCAGCAGAGCGGCCGTGCGTGCCAACGAGGTTCGCGCGCGAAAGCCCACGCCATTCGTCAATCTCGTTGTCAGGCCGCGCACAACCGCGGCTGCCATCATGTAGCCGGTGGCGTGGTCCAGCGCCTGAACCGGCAACGGCACCGGCCGGCCCTTGCCAAAACGACGCATGCCCCGTTCGGCGATACCTGTACTCATCTGGACCAGGCTGTCGAAGCCGCGCCGTCCCGCCCATGGCCCGCTCCAGCCGTAGGCGTCGAGCGAGACGTCGACCAGGCCGGATCGAGTTGTTCGGCGTGTCGTCTCGCCAAGACCGAGCCTGCCAAGCGCGCCAGGTCAGTAACCGTGAACGAGGACATCGGCATCCGCCAGCAGCCGGGTGAATCGCTCCCGATCTTCCGGCTGGTGCAGGTTGAGCCGTGCGCAGCGCTTGCCCAACGTCACTTCGGGCACCACGCCCGGCTCGTCCCATTCGGGCGGGTCGATGCGCAGCACCTCGGCACCGAAGCCGGCCAGAAACCGCGTCGCCACCGGCCCGGCGAGGACACGGGTCAGGTCGAGGATCCAAATGCCGGCGAGCGGCCGCCGGCGATCGATCGGGCGAGACGTGGTCTCCGCACCATCGGTTTGTTCATGCCAAACCAGCGGCTCCGAACCAACCGACCGGCCCTGTGGATGCTCCGCCCAAGCCGACAGCGAACGCATGACGGCGGCACATCCTCCGCTCTCGACCACGGCGGCTTCGAGCTCGTCGGCCTGCCAGCGGCTCACGGCCTCGGCAACGGCCGCCCTCTCAGAGGTAACGTCGAGCACGGCGAGCGCCGCCGCGCGGTGGTGTGGGGCATTTGTATGGAGCCTGATCCAGCCATCCGATGCGCGATAGTCGCCGGCGATTGCGTCCCACGCCGGGGGGAGGGTCCAACCCACCGGTTTCAGCGAGTTTGCGAACCACAACGACGCCAGCCGGCGGTCGACGCGCACCCCAGGCGTGTGGCCGCCCGCCGATCCGATGAATTCGGCGATCGCGAGCGCGGCGGCACCGATCGAGGCGACCGCAAGGTCGCTGACGGCGAAGGCCGAAGCGAGGTCGCCTGAACCGACCATTGTGACGTTTTCAAGCAAGGCATCGTCACCACCCGCCGCGCGCCAGATATCGCTCATGAGTGTTGTGGCAATCGCGTTGGTTGCCGGATCAGGCGCGTGGTTCTGGTCAGTCATGATGCCTTCCCACTCCGGACAGAGTTGTCCACACCGCCAGGCGGCCTGAAAACATCGAGGTCTGAATCGAACACCGCCGAACGTTCATCCTCAGAGAGGTTTTTGCGCCCGAACGGTGACGGCCGCCACCGGCGGAAACGGGCGATGCCCTTCGATGCGCACATCCACCAAGCCGGCCGCAGCGATTGCAGCGAGCAGTTGTTCCTCCCTCGGGACGCCACCGAGCGAGGTGGCGTGGCCCAGGGGATCGGCGAGCAGTTCGGCGGACAACTCACCCTCGCGAACCAGTTCGCAAGCCTCAAATCTCCCCCCTGGGCGGAGAATGCGTGCGCTTTCGGCGATGGCAGAAGCCATATCCAGCGCCAGATTGAACGCCGCATTGGCGACCACCAGATCGCAGCACGCGTCGGTCAGGGGCAGGTGTTCGGCGTCGCTGCCGACCCGGCTCACCCGACACCGCGGTGCGCCGGGTAGATGCTCGCCAAACACGGTGAGCATTTCCGGCGTCAGGTCGACGGCGACGATGTGCCGTGGCGGCGGGTCGCGGTTGGCCAGCAGGCAGGCATCCAGCCCCCCGCCGCAGCCGACATCGACGACCGTTCCGACACCATCGAGATCGAGGTGCTCGGCCAGCGCGCCGCAGCCGGACCAGATCCGCACCAGCGCTTGCGGCACCCGATCGAGCGACGATGGTCGGTAGCCGGCCGCCAGGGCGCGAGAGCGCCCATCGGAGGCGGCAGTCGCGCTCACTGCCAGATGCGCGTAACGCCGCCTTATCAGCGATTTCACATGGGCTTCACGGGAACTGCCCACGGCATGGCTGCCGCTCAGTGCGGCATGTGTCCGGGGTTCCAGAAGGTACCGGTGCGGATCATTTTGGCGATCCGGTCACCGTTCTCGATCCAGCAGTTCTCGTTGTATTTGGCTTGGGATTCGGTGTCGTAGTCGACCCGTTTGATTTCGGTCTCCCACTTGCCGTCGCCCTTATATTCGACCACCACATAGGATGGACGCGGATCGCCGTCCCACGACATCCCCACCGCGGCGCAGCAGACGATGGTCTGCTCCCCGACCTGGCGAATCGACGGACCGTGGATGTGGCCGTGGGCCATGATCTCGGCCGAGACCCCGTCGATACGCTCCTTGACCTCTTCATCGGTGTAGCGCAACGGCAAAGCGGTCGTGTCGCCGATTTCCCGCGGCGTGGAGTGGAACACCAGGAACTCGTGACCAGGTTCGGGCATGTAGCTCAGGGAGAAGGGTAGGGTGCGCAGATACCGGATCTGGTCGTCGGTCATGCGATCGCGCGTTCCCTTGGCCATCTCCATCATCCACTCGTGATGCACGGTCTTCGGTTTCATCCATTCCCAGCGCTTGTCGACGACCCAAAGATCAAGGTTGCCGACAATAACGTCGCAATCACGGCCGCGGATCATCTCGACGATGGCACCGGGGTCGGGCCCCAGCATGACCAGGTCGCCGGCCATGACTTCCTTGTCGGCCTTTTCCTTCTCGACCTCTTTCAACACGGCCTCAAACGGCGCCACCTGCGCGTGAACATCCGCATAGACAACGAATTTCATTGAATTTCCCCGTTCTTCGCCACCCGCCAAATCAGCGCAACTGAAGCCGTCTGCAAAAGCCGTTGAACCGTTATCCGGACTGGATATTCCGAAACCGTGGCGCACAGCAAGTCATCAAATGAGCGCAGTCGATGTCGAAATCGCGGAGTCGCATGCCGGCCATGAAGTTCACCTCGACAGTTTTAGCAGCCGCGCCGCGTTCAGCCCGTAGATCGCGTCCCGGTCGTCGTTCGACAACGCCGAGACCGAATCGACCAGCGCGACCGGATCGGCCTCGCCCATGTCGTAGGGATAGTCGGACCCCAGGAGAACGTGATCAGGGCCGTATTTGGACACCAGATAGGCGATCTGGTCGGGATCGAACACCATGGTGTCGAAATAGAGCCGCTTGAGGTAGGCGCTGGGCGGCTGCGGCAGATTCGCGCCACAGTCGGCTCGGGCGTGGTAGCCGTGCTCCATCCGGCCGGCGTAGGCCGGCAGGTATCCGCCGCCATGGGCGATGCAGACCTTGAGACCCGGATGGCGTTCCAGCACGCCGCCGAAGATCAACTGGCTCACCGCCAGCGTCGATTCGATCGGGTGACCGATCAGGTTGATGAAGTAGTCGTCGCGCAAGCGGTCGGCATGGGTAAATCCGGCCGGGTGGATGAAGACCAGAACGTCCAGCTCCTCGACCTTGGCGAAGAACTTTTCGAGGCGGCGGCTGGACAATTCTTCGCCGTTGACATTGGTCGAAATCTCGACCCCGCGCATGTCCAGTTCCCTGACGCATCGCTCGAGTTCGATCACCGCCATATCGGTGTCCTGTAGGGGAACCGTGCCCAGGGCAACGAAGCGTTCCTCATTGGTCGCCACGGTCTCGGCGAGGAAGTCGTTCATCATCCTTGAAACGTGACGCCCGACCTCAGCTTCCGCCCAGTAGTAGTACTGGTAAGGCGGCACCGAGATCGCCTGGATATCGACGCCCATCCTGTCCATGTCGGCCAACCGCTCGTCCAGAGAGGTCATTTTCGGCTTGATGTCGATCAGTTGCCGGGCATTCACGGCCTGCGTTTGTTCGTTGCCGGATTGAAGCGCGGCGTGGCCGGTTCGCACCGCCTCATCGCGCATCAAATCACCGGCCGCCGCCGACTCGCGGTGGCAGTGGATATCGACCGTCAGGCTCCTGGAACCTCTCGATGCGGTGTGCGAACCACTGCCCTCGGTCGACGGCGCCCGGTTGATGCAATTGAAAAACATCGGTCACGACTCCTCTGAGGCTGTCCTCGCCGGAACTGCGAAAACCGCGGCGCCGCCGCAGTTCGATCGACACCAACTTGTCCACCGGCGCGAAACCGACTCGGATTTCGGCGCCTGTACGATGATTCCGATGCGCTCGCCAAATGAAGGACGCCGAGGTTGAAGGGGCTCTAAATGTGAAGCTTCAACAGGTTGTCCCGGTTCAGGCCGAGTCGGCTGATTGGTGTTTGTCGATTGAGGCTGGCATGGGGTCGATGCCAGTTGTAGCGGTGCTGCCATTTCGGCAGATCTGCTTTTCGCTGGTCTGAGTTGTGGAATTCGGTTGCGTAGGCCCATTCTCGCAACATTGTCTGGATGAAGCGTTCGGCCTTGCCGTTGGTCTGAGGCGTGTAGGGTTTGGTGCGGATATGCTTGATGGTGAGCCTTCGGCAGGCATCGCGGAAGGCCTTGGATCTGTAGCATGATCCATTGTCGGTCATGACGCGGGTGATGGTAACGCCGAGGGTGGCAAAGTAGGTTACGGCGGCTTCGAGGAAGGCCACGGCGCTTTCCTTTTTCTCGTTCGGGAAGATGTCGGCAAAGCCGATGCGGGAATGGTCGTCGATGGCGACGTGGACATACTCCCAACCGGGCGCGGTGCCGTTATGGCGCTGGTTGCTCTGGCGCCTGCGATCGCCGGTGATGCGATGGCCGACACGATTGAAGCGACCGAGCTTCTTGATGTCCATATGGATGATTTCGCCTGGCGTTTCGCGCTCATAGCGCGGGCGTGGCTGGTTGGGCTCGAGGGCGGACAACAGGCTGAGGCCACGCCGCTTGAGAATACGGCTGACGGTCGCCCGGCTGAGGCCGAGTTCCTGGGCGATGTGGTCCTGCGTGCAACGAGCCCGGCGCAAGACCTCGACCGCTTCGCCGGTGGCCCAAGGCGTTTGGCTTGGCGAGGAATGGGGCCTGGAGGACCGGTCGGCAAGCCCGGCAATGCCCTCCGCGCGAAACCGGCCCAACCACTTGGCGACGGTCTTGGCCGTTGTCTTGAAACGGCGTGCGGCCTGAGCCTTCGTCATGGCCTCATCCATGACGGCGCGAACCATGGCCTCTCGACCTTTCGGCGTAAGATGGGCATTCTGGTGAACGTCCATTCGGTCCTCCGGAGAATCACTGACGTTGGCTGACATCAGCTTCTCTCGACAGGACCGAATGGACAACGTCCTGAAAATTCACATCTAAAGCCTCGACCTTGCGCGGAGAATTGGCATAGGCTTACCGGCAAATCATGGATCGGATCGAACTCCATATCAACGGTGAGATGCGCGCGGTGGAGGTCGATCCGTCGACGCCGCTCCTCTACGTCCTGCGCAACGAATTCGGCCTGACGGGGGCCAAGCTCGGCTGCGGGGCCGAGCAATGCGGCGCCTGTGCGGTGCTGGTCGACGGTGAGCCCCGGATGATTTGCGCGACACCGGTGGCCCAGTTCGAGGGAGCGGCGATCGTTACCGTCGAAGGGCTGAGCGAAGAGGGTCGGTCGGGACCCGTGCAGGCCGCATTTGTCGCCGAGGCCGCCGCCCAATGCGGCTATTGCACCCCGGGCCTGGTGATCGCGGTCGAGGCGCTCAGGCGTCGGAAGACCATCCCGGACAACGCCACGATCAAGCAGGCATTGTCGGCACACCTGTGCCGCTGCGGCACCCACGCCGCGGTCTACCGGGCGATCGAACGCGTGCTTGCGGAGCGTAAAGCGTGAGTTCAAGTCTGGCGCGCCATCCCAACGTTGATCAGTGGATATCGGTCAACACAGACGGCACCATCACGGTGCGCTCGGGCAAGGTCGACATTGGTCAACGGGTTTCGGCCGCGATCACCCTGGTGGCGGCCGAGGAACTGGACGTCGACCCGGCGCGGATCGTGGTCGCTGAACGGGTCACCGGAATGGTCCCGGACGAAGGCGTGACCGCCGGCAGCGGTTCCATGCGCCACTCGGCGCAGGCCGTTCGCCTTGCCGCCGCCACGGCGCGCGCGCACCTGCTGCACATGTCGGGCAACGAACTGGCCGCTGATATTTCCGACCTCGAGGTTGCCGATGGGCTGGTTCGCGTCGCCGGCACCAACCGGACCACCAGCTACTGGCAACTGACCGGCGACCGACCGCTAACGATCGCCGTCGATCCACAGGTTGCGGTCAAGTCGCCCGAGGAACACCGCCTGCTGGGGCGCCCGTTCGAGGCGCCAGCGCTCGCCGGGCTGACAACCGGGGCCACCCGTTTCGTGCACGATATGGCGCTGCCCGGCATGCTCCACGCCCGTGTGGTGCGGCCACCGAACCAGCATGGGCACCTCGACGGGTTGGAGGCCGAGATCGAATTGCGCCTCGAGGGCGGACATCTGGTTCGTGACGGCAGCTTCCTGGCCGTCGCCCACGCCAACGAGTGGACGGCAACGCAACTCGCCGCCCGTATCGAGTCGGCGGCGCGGTGGTCGTCGGAGCAGGACCTCGACACGCGCGACCCGTGGCAGCTGCTCCTCACCAATCCGCGCGCCAGCCTGCCCGTCATCGACGGCGCTGCCGTCGAGGAGCCGGTTCCGTCCCAGCCTGAACCGCCCACCGATTCCATCGCGACATTGAGCGCGCGCTTTCAGCGGCCCTTCCAGATGCACGCCTCGATCGGCCCGTCGGCTGCGCTGGCCCATCTTGAGGGCGAACGGCTGACGGTGTGGACCCACTCCCAAGGGATCTACCCGTTGCGCGATTGTATCGCCGAAGCGCTGGGTCGCGGGCCCGAAAGCGTGGAATTGATCCATGCGCCGGGGGCCGGTTGTTACGGTCACAACGGTGCCGACGATGCCGCATTCGATGCCGCGCTCGTTGCCTGCGCGCTTCCCGGCCGGCCCATCCTTCTCAAATGGTCGCGAGCGGACGAGCATGGTTGGGAACCCTATGGTTCGGCCATGCTGGCCGACATCTCCGCAAGCCTCGGTCCCGATGGCCGGGTCTCCATGTGGTCCCACGAGACCTACAGCGGTAGCCACAGAGGGCGGCCGCAACCCGGTCCCGATGGCGCCGGCCCCGCCGGCCTGCTCGCCTCGCGCTTTCGCCAGCATGCTCTTCTGCCGCCAAAGCCGCGCCCGGCGCTCGGCGGCACCGCGCTCCATCGCAACCAGGACCCGATCTACGATTTCCCCCACCGCGGATCGTCAAGAATCTCGTTTACGACCTGCCTTTGCGGACCTCGGCCCTGCGCTCGCTCGGCGCCTTCGTCAACGTCTTCGCGATCGAATCCTTTATCGACATGCTGGCCGCCGAATCCGGTATCGACCCGATCACGCTGCGGCTGCGCCATCTCACCGACCAGCGCGCCCGCAAGGTGGTGGAGCTTGCCGCCGAGCGCCTCGGCCCGCCGGGCCAGGACGGCATCGGCCGCGGCATCGGGTTCGCGCGCTACAAGAACGCCGAAGCCTACGCCGCGGTCGGCATGGAACTGAGCGTTGGTGACGATGCGCGGATAGTGCTGCAGCGCGCCGTCATTGCCGCCGACGCCGGCGAGATCATCGATCGCCAGGGAATTCAGTCGCAGCTCGAGGGCGGATCGCTGCAATCGGCGAGCTTCACCCTCTACGAAGAAGTCTCCTACGACGCCCAAGGGGTCACGTCGCGAGACTGGGAGAGTTACCCGATCCTTGGATTCGACAATGTGCCGACGATCGAGGTCGAGCTGGTCGAGCGTCCCGGTGAGCCCTTCCTTGGGGTGGGCGAAGCCACGACCGGGCCCACCGCGGCGGCGATCGCCAATGCGATTTACGACGCGGTGGGGCTGCGACTGACACAAATTCCGTTCACGCCGGACGCCGTCCGTTCGGCGGCACTGGCCTGACGGTCGCGGCGCTGGAAGCGCCGACGCTGCATCAATGGCGAAGCGTTGTGGCCGGTGTCAGTGAGGGCAGCCGAGGTGGCGCGAGCGCGGAATTGACACCACCCCAGCGGAGGGATGCCGCTTGAGCGATCCCGATCTGGCCCACTTCGTCGAGGCGCAGGCGTCGGTCTATCACCGCGTGGTCGCGGAGTTGACCGCCGGGCGCAAGCAAAGCCACTGGATGTGGTTCATCTTCCCCCAACTGGCCGGGCTCGGGAGCAGCGCCATGTCCCAGCGCTTCGCCATCCGCGACCTGGATCACGCCAGAAGCTATCTCGACGATCCCGTTCTTGGTCGGCGGCTGGTCGAGTGCGTCGGGTTGATGCTCGCTCACCACGATCGTTCGGCACTGGAGATCCTGGGCTCGCCGGACGACAAGAAGCTCAGATCATGCCTGACCCTGTTTGGCGAGGCCGCGCCCCGAGAAGCGGACAAGAGCCTGTTCGCGGAGGCACTTGGCCGGTTTTACGACGGTCAAGGGGACCCGAGAACGCTGGCTGCGTTGGGGGGTGGATGAGACATGCCTGGAGCGGTCTATGGGACGAGGTCATCGGGCTCGCCGGCGCCCACACGCCCGCCGACAAGAGTAAGGACCGAGCGGATGTCCTTTATCTCATCTTCGGGGACGGTGAGGTAGTCGCGATCAAGCACCACCAAGTCCGCATATTTGCTGGGCTCGATGGTGCCCAAATTGTCTTCCTGGAACAGGAGATGGGCGTTGGACCGGGTATGGGCGATCAGCGCCTCCTCCCGCGTCACCGTCTGATCCTTCAGAATCACCCGTCCGGCCGCGTCCTTGCCGGTCACCGCAAAGTAGAGCGTGAAGAACGCCTGATACGGCGACACGATTCCGGCATCGGTCCCCAGTCCCCATGGTATGCCGCTTCTTTGTGCTGATCGGAAGGGTGGCATCTCCAACACCTCGGCCCCCGTCGCCTGCATCCATCGCGATCCCAGGAGGGTCGAGGTGGTGTGGAGCGCAAGCACCATCCCGAGTTCATTGGCGCGTTCCATCTGTTCGTCCGTCATCGCGTAACCGTGGTGGAACGACCAGCGGAGCCCGGTGATCTCGTGGCTGCGATTGATGTCCTGGAACATGTCGAGGAGCCGATCGAATTTGGCCTCGATCATCGTGTGCTCATGGATTTGCCATCCACCTTCGGCCGCGGCCGTCACGATCTTGCCGAATTCGGTCAGATCCTGCTCGCTCGCTCGCCAGGGCGGACCGATGATGTCGAAGACGGGCCGATAGAGGACTTCTCCAAGGCCCTGCTGCCGGAAATAGTCGTTGGGCGCAGCATGTGCGGCGGCGCTGACGAAGTCGGCCGCCTGACTGGCCTGCCCGGGCCCAAAGAACGGATTTCTGAGCATGTGAAAAATGCGCACGCTGGACCAGCCGCCCTGTTCCTCGACGTAGTCCCTCGCCCATCCGTAGTGGGCGGCCGGAAAGAACCCGCCGGCATCGTAGACGGTGGTGATGCCGGCCCTGTTGTAATCCGCGTTGTTGACCGCGAGATTGGCTTTCCATTGAGCGGCATCCGGCGTCGGCACCGCATTTCTGACCATGGCAATGGCCGCCGAACCGCGCAGGACACCGGTCGGGTTGCCGTCCTGGTCTTTGACGATCGACCCGCCCTGGCCGAATCCTGGTCCGCGGCGCTCGCCACCCTCAACTTCGCTATTGCGATCGATCCCCGCAGCCTCGAGCGCCAGGCTGTTGGCCAGGCCAAGACCGAAACCCACTTGAACGAAGACGGGATTGTCGGGTGCGGCCCGGTCGAGTTCGTCCTTGGTGAACAATTGCGCGACATCGGCAAACTGAGACTCGTTCCAGCCGCCGATTGTCAGCACCCATTGGCCGGGCTCCGAGGCACGCGCCTTGGCGGCAATCAACTCCAGAGCGGTCGCTCGCGAGGACACCGCGTCGAGGCGGGCCTCCAGCGGCCACGTCGCTACGCCACGCAGGTAATGAACGTGATTGTCGATCAGACCCGGAATGACGGTCCGGCCGCCAAGGTCCGTAATTAGCGTGTCTGGACCGGCCAGATCGCCGATATTTTGGTTCGTGCCGACGGCCAGGATTCGCTCGCCCGAAATGGCGACGGCCTGGGCAATCGAGAAATCCCGGTCCACCGTTAGGATTTTGCCGTTGACGAGAATACGGTCCGGGGCGGGTTGTTGAGCGTTCGCGGTGCCACCCCACGCGGCCGCAACCGCCAGGCCGACCGTGAGCAGCAAAAAGGAACTACGCGTCACAATGCCTCCCTCACCACCTCGTCATGACCCAGCGAAGAGAGCCAATATTGCTGATTTTTACAACAGTGGGCAATGTGCCCGCAACATGTCGCTGGCACGCGTGCGGCGGTGGTCGGTCCGCATTGCCCTGCGCCACCGCATTGACGTAGGTTCCGCCCTCCCATTCGAACCCATTTGATCCATCCCATGAAACTCCTCGTTCCCGTCAAGCGCGTCGTCGATTTCAACGTCAAGATCAGCGTCAAGCCCGATGGCTCCGGCGTCAATTTGGACAACGTCAAGATGTCGATGAATCCCTTCGACGAGATCGCCTTGGAAGAGGCGATCCGGCTGAGGGAGCGCGGCACAGCGAGCGAATTGGTCGCGGTATCGATCGGCCCCCAGGCCGCTCAGGAGACCGCACGGCTGGCCCTGGCGCTGGGGGCGGATCGGGCGATCCTGGTGAAGGCCGATTCCGAGGTGGAGCCGTTGGCCGTGGCCAAGATGCTCAAGGCGATCGCGACACGCGAGCAGTCCGATCTCGTCATCATGGGCAAGCAGGCGATCGACGACGATTCCAACCAAACCGGCCAGATGCTGGCCGCGCTCCTCGCCTGGCCTCAGGGCACCTTCGCTTCGAAGCTGGTACCGGGAGATGGAACCATCGCGGTCACGCGCGAGGTCGATGGCGGGTTGCAGACGGTGGAGCTCGACCTGCCGGCGGTGGTCACCGTCGATCTCAGGCTGAATGAGCCGCGCTATCCCTCGCTTCCCAACATCATGAAGGCCAAGCGCAAGCCGCTCGAGGAGATGACCCCGGACGATCTCGGGGTGGACACCACGCCGCGCCTCAGGGTCACCAAGACCGAGGCGCCGGAGGCGCGCCAGGCCGGGGTGAGGGTGGCTGATGTGGCCGAACTGGTCGACAAACTCCGCAACGAGGCCGGGGTTCTTTAAGGAGGTAGTGCGACACCGATGACGACGCTGCTGCTCGCCGAGCACGACAACCACAGCCTTTCGCCTGAAACGGCAATGGCGCTCACTGCCGCGCTGGCGCTGGGTGCGCCCGTGCATGTTCTGGTGGCCGGCCACGATTCGGCCACCGTCACCGAGGCGGCAGCGCGGCTTGGGGGAATCGAGAAGGTCCTGGCCGCGGATGATCCGGCGCTTGGCCCCGGCCTGGCCGAGCCGCTTGCCGGCCTGATCCTGTCGCTGGCCGAGGGCTATGATGCGTTTGTCGCGCCGGCGACTTCGTCGGGCAAGAACGTCATGCCGCGGGTGGCCGCACTCCTCGATGTGATGCAGGTCTCCGACATCATTGCCGTCGACGGGCCGGCGAACTTCCGGCGGCCGATCTATGCGGGCAACGCCATCCAGATCGTCGAGGCGACCGATGCCAAGACGGTGATCACCGTGCGCACGGCCTCTTTTGCCGCCGGCGGCCAGGACAGTGCGGTGGCGATCGAGCAGGTATCGGTGCCGGCCGACCCCGGCATCTCCCGCTTTCTCGGCGAGGAGGTGACCGGCGGCGACCGGCCCGAACTTGCCTCGGCGCGCGTGGTGGTCTCCGGTGGCCGGGCGCTCGGCTCGAAGGAGAAGTTCGACCAGCTGATCCTGCCGCTGGCGGATCGACTGCAGGCGGCGGTCGGCGCCAGCCGTGCGGCCGTCGATGCCGGCTACGCCCCCAATGACTGGCAGGTGGGGCAGACCGGCAAGGTGGTCGCGCCTGAACTCTACCTCGCCTGCGGCATCTCCGGGGCGATCCAGCACGTCGCCGGAATGAAGGATTCCCGTGTGGTGGTGGCGATCAACAAAGACCCTGAAGCGCCGATCTTCGAAATCGCCGATTACGGTCTGGTCGCCGACATTTTCGAGGCGCTGCCGGAACTGGAAAAGGCTCTTGCCTAACCGCATCCGGATGACCCCATGAACGAGGCTGGCGCGACGCAACCGCGTGAGACAATGGCGTTCGACGCCGTCATCGTCGGCGCTGGCCCGGCCGGGCTTGCCGCCGCCATTCGGCTTAAGCAGTTGAACGACACCGCCTCGGTGGTGGTGCTGGAAAAAGGCTCCGAAGTCGGCGCCCATATTCTCTCCGGCGCGGTCATCGATCCGGTGGCCCTCGACGCACTGCTGCCGGGCTGGCGCGATGAGGACACACCGATCGCCACGCCGGTCAGTCAGGACCGGTTCCTGCTGCTGGGAGCGCGGCGAGCGATCCGGCTGCCGAATTTCATCATGCCGCCGTTGATGAGCAACCGCGGAAATTTCATCGTCTCCCTCGCCGATGTCTGCCGCTGGCTGGCGGGCAAGGCCGAATCTCTCGGTGTCGAGATCTATCCCGGCTTTGCCGCCACGGAGACGCTTTACGATGATGACGGCCGGGTTGTCGGCGTCGCCACCGGCGATATGGGGATCGGCCGTGACGGCGAGCCGAAGCCCGGCTTTGCCCGCGGCATGGAGTTGCACGCCAAATACGTTTTGATCGGCGAAGGCGCGCGCGGCTCGCTCGCCAAGGGCCTGATCGAGCGCTTCAGCCTCGACAAAGGCTGCCAACCACCCAAATTCGGGCTCGGAATCAAGGAACTATGGGAGGTCGAACCGGCCCGGCACACGCCAGGCCTGGTTCAGCACAGCTTCGGTTGGCCGCTCGGTGCCGACACCGGCGGGGGCTCGTTCCTTTATCACCTGGCCGACAACCAGGTCGCCGTCGGTCTTGTCGTTCACCTCGACTACCAAAATCCCTACCTGTCGCCTTTCGACGAATTCCAGCGCTTCAAGACCCACCCTGCCATTCGCGAGACGTTCAACGGCGGCAAGCGCGTCGCCTACGGCGCCCGAGCGATCACCGAGGGCGGCTGGCAGTCGGTACCCAAGCTGACTTTCCCCGGCGGGGCGCTGATCGGATGCGCGGCCGGCCTGGTCAATCTCCCTCGCATCAAGGGGACCCACAACGCCATGTGGTCGGGCATGCAGGCGGCCGAGCACGTCGCCGCTGCACTGGCCAGAGGCGAGGCGAACAGCGACCTGACCGCACTCGAGGCAAGTTGGCGTGACGGCCCGATCGGCGCCGATCTCAGAAAAGTGCGCAATGTGAAGCCGTTGTGGTCGCGCCTGGGGCTGGCCGGCGGCGTCCTGCTCGGCGGTTTTGACCTGTGGTGCAACACGCTGGGGTTCTCGCTTTTCGGCACCATGAGGCACCGCAAACCGGACCACGCAACGTTGCGGCCGGCGGCGGAATTCAAGCCGGATTCCTATCCCCGACCGGACGGCAAACTGACCTTCGATCGGGCGTCCTCCGTCTATCTGTCGAACACCAACCACGAGGAAGACCAGCCGGCCCACCTGCGGGTCGGCGAGTCGTCCTTGCAACGATCATCGGAATGGCAGGTCTTCGCCGGGCCCTCGGCGCGCTACTGTCCGGCCGGCGTCTACGAGTGGGTCGAGGGCGATGGCGAGGGAGGTGAGGACGACCAGCCGCGGTTCGTGATCAGCGCGCCGAACTGCGTTCATTGCAAAACCTGCGACATCAAGGATCCCAACGGCAACATCACCTGGGTGCCGCCGGAAGGCGGTGGTGGCCCGAACTACGGCAGTATGTGAGGAACGCATGTCCGCCTTGCGGTGCGATTTGCCTTGATCGGGATCACAGCTGCGGTCAGCGCTACTGTTACGTCCTGCTGCGGCCGATCCATCAGGTGATTGCCGCACCGGTGTTTGAAAGCGTGCCGGTAAGGTTTAGATAGGGGGTTGGTCGTCTTTTGGCCGCTTCGAACGAGACGGAATCGATTTCATATGCCCACGCCGACCGCCCACGCCGCGCCGCAACTCGTCGATCCCTTCGGCCGCGACATCACCTATCTGCGGGTCTCGGTGACCGATCGTTGCGATTTCCGCTGCGTCTATTGCATGTCGGAACACATGACCTTCCTGCCCAAGAAGGATTTGCTGTCGCTGGAGGAACTCGACCGGCTGTGCAGCGCCTTCATCGGCCGCGGCGTCCGCAAGCTTCGCCTCACCGGCGGCGAGCCGCTGGTCCGCAAAAACATCATGTCGCTGTTTCGGGCTCTCGGCCGGCATCTGCGCTCGGGCGACCTCGACGAGCTGACGCTGACCACCAACGGTTCCCAATTGCCCCTTTATGCCGAAGAACTTGCCGAGGCGGGGGTTCGCCGGGTCAACATCTCCATGGACACGCTTGACCCGGTCAAGTTTCGCCGGATCACCCGCTGGGGGTCGCTCGACAAGGTCATGGCGGGAATCGCCGCGGCTCAGGCCGCCGGACTGCGCGTCAAGATCAACGCCGTTGCGCTCAAGGGCGTCAACGATGACGAGTTCGATCGCATGATCGACTGGACCCACGCGCGGGGCATGGACCTGACCCTGATCGAAACCATGCCGCTCGGTGATATCGACGAAGACCGGAGCGATCGTTACCTGCCGCTGTCGGACGTTCGCGACCAACTGTCGCGGCGATGGTCGCTACAGGACATCGCCCACCAGACCGGTGGTCCCGCCCGTTACGTCCGGGTCGCCGAGACCGGCGGGCGCCTCGGCTTCATCACGCCCCTGACCCACAATTTCTGCGAAGGTTGCAACCGCGTCCGATTGACCTGCACCGGCACGTTGTACATGTGCCTCGGGCAGGACGATGCCGCCGATCTCAGGGCACCGCTGCGCGCATCGGAATCCGACGAACCGCTGCTTGCCGCCATCGACGAGGCAATCACGCGCAAGCCCAAGGGCCACGATTTCGTGATCGATCGAACGAGCCGCGCGCCGGCGGTCGCCAGGCACATGAGCGTGACCGGCGGTTAGCTCGAACGGCGACGCGCTCCCACCGCTCCGCCAGCCCTCGCGCGGGGCTCGCACAAAGGTGACTGGGGGGTTGAACAGGCCGACCCTATAACCAGTCGCAAGGGGCGAGTAATTCTCCCGCCCGGAGCTGAAGAATGGCCATCGACATCACACTTTTGGGGGCCGTGTTGGCCGGCCTGATCTCCTTCCTGTCCCCTTGCGTGCTGCCGCTGGTGCCGCCCTATCTGTGCTACATGGCCGGGGTCTCGCTCGACCAGTTGACCGGTCAGAACGATCAGGCGGTGGCCAAGCGGACGGTGATGTTGTCCTCGACCTCCTTCGTGCTCGGCTTTTCGACGATTTTTGTCGCCCTGGGTGCGACCGCATCGGCGTTGGGGGGATTGGTCACCCGCTTCGCCTGGGAACTGAGCCTCATCGGCGGCGCCATCATCGTCATCATGGGCCTCCACTTCCTCGGTGTGTTCAGGATCGCGTTGCTCGCCCGTCAGGCGCGGCTTGAGGTTCGCAACCAGCAGGCCGGACCGGTCGGCTCCTACCTGGTCGGCCTCGCCTTCGCCATCGGCTGGACGCCCTGTATCGGACCGATACTGGGCACGATCCTGCTGGTCGCCGGCGCCGAGCAGACGGTCGCACGGGGGGCCACGCTGCTGTTCGCCTATTCGCTCGGCCTCGGTATTCCGTTCCTTGTCGCGGGCCTCTTCGCCGGACCGTTCATGCGGTTCATGGCGCGGTTTCGCAATCACATGGGCAAGGTCGAGAAGACGATGGGCGCCGCGCTGGTGGTCACCGGGGTCCTGTTCATGACCGGCCAGATCACCACCTTCTCCTTCTGGCTGCTCAGCATCTTCCCTTCATTGGCCACACTCGGCTGAGATCCTTCGCACGGACAGAATCGCGCCGGCCGTGGTAAACCCGCCGCGGGCCGTTTGCCTGTGTGTCGTGTCGAAAGGGTGCCAAGTGGCTGAACAATCTGCTCTGGCCGTGATCCTTGCCGCCGGCGAAGGCACCCGCATGCGTTCCTCGCGCGCCAAGGTCCTGCATGAAGTTGGCGGCATGCCGATGCTGGGCCACGTGCTGGCGGCGGTCGAGGCGGCCGGAATTGAGCGCCGGGCGGTGGTGGTCGGCGCGCAGGAGGCCGACCTCAGGGCCTATCTGGAGACGGCAGCCGGCGACGCCGCCATTCACCGGCAGGTCCAGCTTCTTGGTACCGGGCATGCAGTTCTTACGGCGCGACCATCGATCGCCGCCGGTGCCGATCAGATGCTCATCGTCTACGGCGACACGCCGCTCATCACCGCGCGGACCCTGCGCCGTATTCGCCGCCGACTGGCCGGCGGTGCCGATGTGGTCGTGCTCGGATTCCGGCCGACCGATCCGGCCCGCTATGGCCGCCTGATCGTCGACGGCAAGCGGCTCCTCGCCATCCGCGAGGCCGCCGATGCCTCGGCTGAGGAAAAGCGGATCGGGCTGTGCAACGCCGGTATCATGGGATTTTCGGGAACCGATCTGATCGCCATTCTGAAAAGGATCGGCAAGGCCAACGCCAAGCGCGAGTACTACCTGACCGACGCGGTCGAAATAGCCAACCGTCTGGCAAAACGGGTCGTGGCCATGGAGGTCGATACCGACGAGGTGCTCGGAGTGAACTCCCGGCACGATCTGGCGCGCGTCGAAGCGGCCTTCCAGCGGCGTGCGAGAACTGCGGCGATGGCCGCGGGGGCGACGTTGATCGCGCCGGAGACCGTCTGGTTCAGCCATGACACCAGGCTGGGACGCGATGTGACGATCGAGCCGAACGTGTTTTTCGGACCCGGCGTGCGGGTCGGCGACGGGGCCGAAATTCGCGCCCACAGCCACATCGTCGGCGCCACCATCGGGCCGAACGCCATCGTCGGGCCGTTTGCGCGCCTTCGGCCTGGAGCGCGGGTCGGTAACGGCGCCAGGGTCGGTAATTTCGTCGAGATCAAGAATGCCGACATCGGTGTCGGCGCCAAGGTCAGTCACCTCACCTATGTCGGCGATGCCTCGGTCGGCAAGGCCGCCAACATCGGCGCCGGCGTGATTACATGCAACTATGACGGCTTCGCCAAGCACCGCACCGAGATCGGCGCCGGCGCGTTCATCGGCTCCAACAGTTCATTGATTGCGCCCGTGACGATCGGCGAGGGCGGCTACGTCGCCTCCGGCAGCGTGATCACCCGCAACGTCGCACCCGGCGCCCTGTCGCTGGCCCGCACCCGTCAGGTCGACAAGCCCGGATGGGCGCGAAAATTTCGCGACAGGAACCGCAAGCCGGCAAACCGTATCGAAAGGAAGTCGCGCTAAATTCGGTCGGAATATCGGCGTTGTGTGTGGCGGATACGCGATTTTGCTTCCGAGGGGGCGCGCCGGGTCGTATGGAGCCGCCGCCGTCGTCTTTATGTCGAGGTGGAGCCTATGTGCGGAATCGTTGGCATTGTCGGACAGGGTCAAGCCGCGCCGCGGCTGATCGAGTCGCTCAAACGGCTCGAATATCGCGGTTACGACTCCGCCGGTATTGCCACGCTGGAAGATGGCAGCCTGGCCAGACGTCGTGCCAGCGGCAAACTGCATAATCTGGAGGCGGAGCTCGACCGCGCTCCGCTCAAAGGGTCGCTTGGCATCGGCCACACGCGCTGGGCGACCCATGGAGCACCCACCGAAGCCAACGCCCATCCCCATGCGGTGTCCGGCGTCGCGCTCGTCCACAACGGCATCATCGAGAACTTCCGTGAATTGAAGTCGCACCTCGCCTCGGCCGGGGCCGGTTTTGAGACACAGACCGACACCGAGGTCGTGGTTCACATGATCGCCGCCGAAATCGCATCGGGACGAACCCCGGACGAGGCGGTTCGCGTCACATTGGGCCGGCTGGAGGGCGCATTCGCCCTGGCGATCCTGTTCGAGGGCGAAGAAGATCTCCTGATTGGCGCCCGCCGCGGCAGTCCGCTGGCGGTCGGCTATGGCAACAACGAAATGTTTCTCGGCTCGGACGCCATTGCGCTGGCCCCGTTTACCGACCGGATCGCCTACCTTGAGGATGGCGATTGGGCCGTTCTGTCACGCGCCGGGGTCGAGCTTCGCGACGAGTCCGGCGCACCTTTGGAGCGCCCGGTCACCTCGGTGTCGGCAACCAATCTTCTTGTTGAACGAGGCACTCACCGCCATTTCATGGCCAAGGAAATCCACGAGCAGCCGGAAGTCGTCGGGCACACATTGGCTCATTACGTGGATTTCGCCACCGGACAGTGTTCGCTTCCGGCGGATTTCGACGTCGATTTCGGCGCCCTCGACAGGCTGTCCATCACCGCCTGCGGTACCGCCTTCTATGCCAGCCTGATCGGCAAATACTGGTTCGAGCGTTTCGCCCGCTTGCCGGTTGATGTCGACATCGCATCGGAATTTCGGTACCGCGCGCAACCGCTGAGCGAGCACGGTCTTTCGATCGTCGTGTCTCAGTCCGGAGAAACCGCCGACACGCTGGCCTCGCTTCGTTATGCCAAGGAGGAGGGCCAGCGCACCGCGGCAATCGTCAATGTCCACGAATCGACGATCGCTCGCGAAAGCGATTTTGTGCTGCCGACATTGGCCGGTCCTGAGATCGGAGTTGCGTCGACCAAGGCGTTTACGGCCCAGTTGTC
Source organism: uncultured Bauldia sp. (assembly GCA_963663975.2). Lineage (GTDB taxonomy): Bacteria > Pseudomonadota > Alphaproteobacteria > Rhizobiales > Kaistiaceae > JANQRX01. The sequence continues at coordinate 56,765 of CAXXRA010000005.1, forward strand.
GGTCTTGGCGGCATTGGCCGTGGCGGCCGGCCGAAGGCGCGGGCACCTCTCGGACGAGGACGAGCGCAGGCTGGTCAGGGCACTGAGCGAGGTTCCCAAATTCATGGGAATGGCGCTTCGACTGGAACCCCGGATCGAGGAGCTGGCGCGGGAACTGTCCGGCGTGGGGGATGTCTTGTATCTCGGCCGCGGAACAAGTTATCCGCTCGCCATGGAGGGCGCGCTCAAACTCAAGGAGGTTTCCTACATCCATGCCGAGGGATACGCCGCCGGCGAATTGAAGCACGGTCCCATTGCGCTGATCGACGAGCACATGCCCGTCGTGGTCATCGCGCCCTACGACCGAATCTACGACAAGACCGTGTCCAACATGCAGGAGGTATCGGCGCGCGGCGGCCGCATCATCCTGCTGACCGACCAGAAGGGCCATGACGCGGCCGCAATCGACGCCGTCCACAGCCTGATCTTGCCGGAGATGCCGTCAACGATCACGCCGCTTGTCTACGCCCTGCCGGTGCAATTGCTCGCCTATCACACCGCGGTCGTTTTGGGCACGGACGTTGATCAACCACGAAATCTAGCTAAATCAGTCACAGTGGAATAACAGTGACGGCGATGGCACGGTGCATACCGGGCGCCGGCGTCGGCGACCGAACGGCATCGGATACTCCTCTGTGGCAAAGCACTAATGATCAACCGCCTGCGAAATTACTTCCTGACCGGGCTGATTATCGCCGCGCCGGTGTTCCTGACCGTGTTCATCACCTGGACCTTCATCCAGTGGATCGACGCCATCGTTCAACCGCTCCTGCCGCCGTTCTCGCGGCCCGACGCCTACCTGCCGTTTGTGATTCCCGGGTTTGGCCTGATCATGGCCGTCAGCATTATTACGCTGATTGGATTCCTGGCCGCCAATCTGGTCGGGCGCCGGCTGGTGTATATCGGCGAATCAATTTTGGGCCGCATGCCCCTGGTGCGAAACCTGTATCGCGGCTTGAAGCAGATCTTCGAGACCGTGTTGAGCGACAAGGCAAAGGCGTTCCAGAGCGTTGCGCTGATTGAGTATCCGCGGAAGGGACTGTGGTCGATTGCCTTCGTCGCCAGCGCCACCAAGGGCGAAATCCATCATCGGCTCAGCAGCGACGACAATGAAGCGATCGGCGTATTCATGCCGACGACGCCCAACCCAACCTCCGGATATCTGATTTTCGTCAAGCGCCGCGATTTGGTCATGCTCGACATGACGGTCGAGGACGCGGCCAAGCTGGTGATATCGGCCGGTCTGGTCACGCCCGAGTTCGACGGCGAGAAGGAGGCTGTGTCGGTGCGTGAAGCCGCTGCCAAGCTAGCCGGCCCTGAGGAGCCGCACAGCGACGTCGCGACCGAAGAGGTAGAGCAGGACCCGCAAAGCATCGCCATGCGGACCTGACAGCGACGGGTTCCCGGCGATCATCTGGCGCGCCTCATCGCGCGCCAATTCCATCAGATCACCGTGAATCTCGGGAACCGCAACCCGGAAACCGGGTGTTCCGGATTGACGCGTGCCCAGCGCCTCACCGCCGCCGCGAAGCCGCAGATCCTCCTCGGCGATACGGAATCCGTCCTCGGTCTCCCGCATGATGGAAAGCCTCTCGCGAGCCGTTTGGCCGAGCGGCGACTTGTACAACAGCAGGCAGGCCGACTTGACCGTGCCCCGGCCAACCCGTCCGCGCAGCTGGTGAAGCTGGGCGAGCCCGAACCGCTCGGCATTCTCTATGACGATGATGGTTGCATCCGACACGTCCACACCGACTTCCACGACCGTGGTCGAGACCAGGATGCGGACGTCACCGTCGCGAAACCGCTCCATCACGGCGTCGCGCTCGGCGGGCTTCATACGACCGTGGATGAGGCCGCAAACCGGGCCCAGTATCGCGGTCAGTTCGGCATGGCGCTGTTCGGCCGAGATGACGGCGAGCGCATCGGATTCTTCGACCAGCGGTGTGACCCAGTAGGCCTTGGCGCCCTCATTGATCACCGCCCTGATCCGGTCGACGACCGCCTCGATCCGCTGCAGCGGCAGCGCCCGCGTTTCAATGGGCTTGCGGCCGGCGGGCTTTTCGGCGAGCCGAGAAACGTCCATGTCGCCGTAATAGGTCAGCACCAGGGTTCTCGGAATCGGTGTGGCGGTCATGACCAGAACATCGGTTGCATCGCCCTTCGTGGTCAGGGCGAGTCGCTGGTGAACCCCGAAGCGATGCTGTTCGTCGACGATGACGAGCGCCAGATCGTGGAATTCCACACCGCTCTGGAAGAGGGCATGGGTACCGGTGAGAATATGGATCGTCCCGGCAGCGAGTTCGGTCAGCACCGATTCGCGCTCTCGTCCCCGATCACGGCCGGTCAGAACCGCGACGCGAAGACCGGCGGCCGCGGCCAGAGGCGCCAGCGTCCGCGCATGCTGGCGCGCCAGCAGTTCGGTCGGCGCCATGATGGCCGCCTGACCGCCGGCTTCGATCACCGTCGCCGCCGCGAGCAGCGCGACCACGGTCTTTCCCGACCCGACATCTCCCTGAAGGAGCCGCAGCATCCTCTCCGGCTTGCCGAGGTCGTCCTCGATTTCGGCGATCGCCGTTTTCTGCCCGTCGGTCAATTGGAACGGCAATGCGGAAGCGATTTTCGCCTTCAGCGCACCCTCGGCCACGCGCGGCCGGCCCCGGCTGCGCCTCTGATGGTCGCGCATCAGAGCGATGGCGATCTGACTGGCGAGCAATTCATCATGGGCCAGGCGTGAGCGGAAAGGTGATGAGGGAGCAAGATCGGCAACCGATTCCGGCCGATGCAGGCGATTCAGCGCTGCGGCGGGGCTCGGCCAGGATTTTTCAGCTGCAAGATCTCCGGTGAGCCATTCGGGCAGCGTCGGCAGCATGTCGAGCGCCTCGCCGATCGCCTTGATCAAGGTCTTTCGCGCAAGCCCGGCCGTCATCGGGTAAACCGGCTCGATCAACGGCATTGTCGCGAGTTCTTCAGCATCCAGGATGTGGTCGGGATGGACCATGGTCGCGCGGCCGTTGAACCACTCGATCCGACCACTGACGAAGCGCTCCGCACCCGGTGGCAGAATGCGCTCGAGCCAGTCGGATCTGGCATGAAAAAAGGTCAGAGTGATGGAGCCCGAATCGTCGTGACAGAGAACCCGGTAGGGCAGCCGGCGGTTGCCGCGCGGCGGCTTTGCATGTCGATCGACGATGACGTGCAAGGTCACGATCTCGCCCTCTGAGGCATGGGCGATTCCGGGCTGGCGGCTCCTGTCGACAATCGCCACCGGCAGGTGAAACAGAAGATCGATAATGCGTGGCTCTTCCTCGGCCTCGCCGTACCCGAGAAGCCTGGCGAGCGTCTGGCTGACCTTCGGGCCGACGCCGGCAAGCCGCGAAACAGGGCTGAACAGAGGGTTGAGAAGTTCCGGCCGCATGAATGCACTCTCTTGCCGGGTGAAGGCATATCATGGGTGCGCAGCGCAGGGGCGAATTGAAACTTCGGCTGCAAAGCCGCCGTTAAATCGCTATATGGGCGGGCGCGGAGCGACGGGCCCGAAACGGTTCGGCGCCGGCCCGCTTTTGTGACACACCGGCTGGATTTCCTGATGAGCCAGACAGACACGACCGATGGTGAGCGTTCGATGCGCCTGCGGCGCCTCCGCTTTCGCGCCTGGCATCGCGGCATGCGTGAGGTCGACCTGATACTTGGCCGGTTCGCCGATGTTCACCTCGACAGTTTGAGCAACCAGGACATCGCCGCGTTCGAGGCCCTGCTTGGTATGCCCGACCGCCTGGTGCTGGCATGGACGACCGGCGCAACGCCGGTCCCGGCCGTGAACGACACGCCGCTCATCCGCCGAATCATCGCCTCTCAATCCGGCGAACTCAAACCGTGATCACGGACGTCGAACTCGATCGGGTGAGGGACCTGCTGGCCGATCAGCGACCGGTCAATTTGTCGTCGGTTCCAGATGGGATGGCCGGCTATGTTGTGGCCGATCTCGCCCGCGCCGCGTCTGGCGGTCGGATCATGTTTGTCGCCCGCGACGGCCAGCGCCTGGCCGAGATTGTGCGCGGTATCAGATTCTTCGCCCCCGATCTGGACATCCTGGAATTTCCCGCCTGGGATTGCCTGCCCTACGACCGGGTGTCGCCCCATCCCGGGATCGTTGCCGCCCGGATGGCGACGCTCGCCCGGCTGGCCGACCCGCCGGATGGCGGTCAGGTGCTTCTGACCACGGTCAACGCCGCCATTCAAAGGGTGCCGCAGGGCGATTTCGTGCGCCGCGGCACGATCTCCGCTTCAGCCGGCGGCCAGTTACCCATGGCGGACTTGCTGCGATGGCTCGACCGCAACGGTTTCTCCCGCAGCACAACCGTCCGGGAAGCGGGCGAGTATGCCGTGCGGGGCGGAATCCTGGACCTTTTCGCCGCCGGCGCAGACCAACCGCTGCGGTTCGATTTCTTCGGCGACACACTCGAATCGATCCGCACCTTCGACGCCGAAACCCAACGCACAACCGGCACGCGCCCCCGCCTGGACCTGGTGCCGGTGAGCGAAATGGACTTGACCGCGGAATCGATCGCCAGGTTTCGCACCGGATACATCGCCGAATTCGGCACCGCCGATCGAGACGACCTTCTCTACAGCGCCATCAGCGAGGGCCGACGATATGTCGGCATGGACCATTGGCTGCCGCTGTTCGCGGATCGGCTGGAGACGATCTTCGACCATTTCGAGGATGCCCCGGTGGTGCTGGACAATCTCGTCGATGAAGCGCTGAGCGAGCGCTTCGATGAGATCGCCGATCATTACCAGGCACGCGCCTCGGCCCTCACCAACGCAACCAAGGGCGGCGGTCCGCCGTACAGACCGCTGGCGCCGGAGCGACTTTACCTCACCGCGGACGAATGGTCGGCGCGCTTGTCCGGCCGCTCGGCCGCTCGGATCACCCCGTTTGCGCAGCCGCCGTCGGCCGCCACGGTCAACATCGATGCCAGGGACGGCAGAAACTTTGCAACCGAACGCCAGACCGAAGACGTCAATGTCTTCGATGCGGTCGGCGGCCATATCCGGCAACGAAGAGAGGCCGGGTTGACCGTGGTCATCGCCTGCTGGAGCGACGGATCGCGGGACCGGATGCAGCACGTTCTGGCCGACCACGGCTTGAACGGACTGCGTGTGGTTGAGACCTGGCCGCAGGCCGGTGCGCTCGATCCCGGCCTCACCGGCCTGACCGTCCTTGGTCTGGAAAAAGGTTTTGAGGCGCGGTCGTTTGCGGTCATCGGCGAGCAGGACATTCTCGGCGACCGGCTCGTGCGGCCGCGCGCCAAGCGCCGCCCCGCCAACTACCTGTCCGATGTTTCCAGCCTGGCGGCCGGCGACATTGTCGTCCACATCGACCACGGCATCGGACGTTTTACCGGACTGAAGACGATCGAGGCGGCGGGGGCACCGCACGAGTGCGTAGAGATCGGCTATGCCGGCGGCGATCGCGTCTATCTTCCGGTCGAAAACATCGACCTGTTATCGCGTTACGGCTCGGCCGACGTGGAGGTCGCGCTCGATCGTCTGGGCGGTGTGGCGTGGCAATCGCGCAAGGCGCAGCTCAAGAAGCGAATCCGCGAAATGGCGGATGCGTTGATCAAGGTCGCCGCCACCAGAGCCATGAAAAACGCCCCGGTATTGATGCCGCCCGATGGTCTGGGCGATGAATTTGCGGCGCGGTTCCCGTTTGAGGAGACCGATGATCAAGCGACCGCTATCGAGGACGTCACCGCCGACCTCGGAGCGGGAAAGCCGATGGACCGGCTGATCTGCGGCGATGTCGGTTTCGGCAAAACCGAAGTGGCGCTGAGGGCGGCGTTTGTGACCGTCATGTCCGGTAAACAGGTCGCGATCGTCGTTCCCACGACCCTGCTGGCGCGCCAGCATCTGGCGACCTTTACCGATCGCTTCGCCGGGTTTCCGGTCCGCGTCGCCCATGCCTCGCGGCTGGTCGGCGCCAGGGAACTGACCGCGGTCAAGGCCGGACTGGCTGACGGCACGATCGATATCGTCGTGGGAACCCACGCGCTGCTTGGCAAATCGGTGTCCTTCGCCGATCTGGGGCTCCTGGTCGTCGATGAGGAGCAGCACTTCGGCGTCCGTCACAAGGAGCGCCTGAAGGAGATGCGCTCCGATATCCATGTGCTCTCCCTGTCCGCGACACCGATCCCACGAACCCTTCAACTGGCGCTGACCGGCGTGCGCGAATTGTCGCTGATCACGACGCCGCCGGTCGACCGCATGGCGGTCCGCACGTTCGTGTCGCCGCTGGATCCGCTGGTGGTCCGCGAGACGCTTCTGCGCGAGCGATATCGGGGTGGACAGAGTTTCTATGTCTGTCCCCGCGTCGGTGACCTGGCCGAGCGTGGGGAATTCCTGTCCGAAACGGTTCCGGAAGTGAAAGTCGGCGTCGCCCACGGCCAAATGCCGGCGAGCGGACTCGAGGACGTCATGAGCGCGTTTTATGACGGGGCGTACGACGTGCTCCTGTCGACCTCGATCGTCGAATCGGGCCTCGACATTCCGACCGCCAACACCCTCATCGTCCATCGCGCCGACATGTTCGGCCTGGCCCAGCTCTATCAGTTGCGGGGCAGGGTGGGGCGGTCCAAGCAACGCGCTTATGCGCTGTTCACCCTTCCCATCGATCGCACCCTGACGACGGCGGCCGAACAGCGGCTCAAGGTCCTGCAGTCGTTGGATACGCTTGGCGCCGGCTTCCAGTTGGCAAGTCACGACATGGATATCCGTGGCGCCGGCAATCTGCTCGGTGAGGAGCAGTCGGGTCACATCCGCGAAGTCGGCTACGAATTGTACCAACAGATGCTGGAGGAGGCGATCGCTTCACTCAAGCACGGCGGCGCCGACGCTGACGACGGTCGGTGGTCACCGCAGATCACGGTCGGTATGGCGGTGATGATCCCCGAGAGCTATGTCTCCGACCTGCAATTGCGGATGGGCCTGTATAAGCGGCTGGCCGATCTCGACGAGCAAATGTCGATCGACGCCTTCGCCGCCGAAATGATCGATCGCTTCGGCCCGTTGCCCGAGGAGGTCGAACATCTGCTGGAGATCGTGGCCATCAAGGTGCTTTGCCGGCGCGCCAATGTGGACAAGGTGGAGGTGGGACCGAAGGGCGCCGTCGTCTCGTTCCGTGACAACCGCTTCGCCGACCCGGCCGCGCTGATCGACTGGCTCGGCCAGCAGGGGTCGCTCGCCCGCATAAGGCCTGACGAAAGCATCGTCCTGCTTCGCCAGTGGCGCGATCTGGGCGGGCGCCTCAAGGGCACCAGAACGACCATCGGCGAACTCGCCCGCCTTGCTGAAAGCGGCGGGCAGGCTGCGGCCTGACGGAAAGTTTGTTCTCAGTCGGCCGGATCGGAAGCCTTCGGTCTTTCGGCAAACGCTTGATTGATCGCCGCAACGATTGTCTCCGGCGGATGTGCTCCCATGACGACGATGCGTTGGTCGACGATGAAGCAGGGCACGCCCGTGACACCGATGCGATAGGCATTCTCGACCTCACCGACCGTCTCGCTGCGCGCCTCGTCTCCAGCCAACCTCGCACTTACCGCATGTCTGGAGAAACCGGTTTGCTCGGCAAGATCGATCAAAACTGCAGCGTCGCCGATGTCGAGACCTTCGCTGAAATAGCCGACGAACAGCCGCTCCACCATATCGTCCTCGAGCCCCTCCGATGCGGACCATTTGATCAGCCGATGGGCATCGACAGTGTTGGGCGAACGCTCGATGCGGTCAAACCGAAACACGATACTCTCCGACTCACCCATATCCGTGAACCGCTGATACATGTCAAACGGCTTTCAATATTGACCCCCGATCGGCGTGCAAAATTGACTCCCCTGAGCGGCACGGCGGAGGTTGTCCCGGTAGTCAATAGGGGGGGTACCTGTTGACCCACCGGGGCAACCGGGCCGCAGGCACGGCCGGCGGCGGCTCAGGAGCGGTTCTTGAAGCGCCAGCTCTCGTTGCCGGTCTCGATGATCTCGCAATGATGGGTGAGACGGTCGAGCAGGGCTGTGGTCATCTTGGGGTCGCCGAAGACGGATGGCCATTCGCCGAAGGCGAGGTTGGTGGTGATGACGATAGAGGTGCGCTCGTAGAGCCGGCTCATGAGGTGGAAGAGCAGCTGCCCGCCGGCCTGGGCGAAGGGCAGGTAGCCGAGTTCGTCGAGGATGACGAAGTCGCGGCGTACAAGCTGATCTGCGGTGCGGCCCTGGCGTCCGGCGCGGAGCTCGGCCTCGAGGTGGTTGACCAGGTCGACGACGTTGTAGCAGCGGCCCCGGGCGCCCTTGCGGATGCAGGAGCGCGCGATGGCGACGGCGAGATGGGTCTTGCCGGTGCCGGTGCCGCCGACCAGCACGATGTTGCGCTTGCCCTCCAGGAAGCCGCCGCCGGCGAGCTCCTGGATCAGGGGCTCGTTGACTGGCGAGGCGGCGAAGTCGAAGTCGGCCAGCTCCTTGGCCGTTGGCAACCTGGCGGACGCCATCTGGTACTTGATCGAGCGCGCCGTCTTGTCGGCGATCTCGACCTGCAGCAGCGTACCGATGATCTGCTGCACCGGATGACGACGCTTGAGCCCGTCGGCAAGGATGTCGTCGTAGGCGGCGCGCATGCCCGCGAGCTTCAACGCCGTCATCATCGCCAGCACCTCATGACGCTCCATGACCGGCCTCCCTCAGGCGATCGTAGCGCTGACAGTCGGCCACCGGCCGGTGGCGAAGCTGCAGGCCCTCGGGCGTCGGGATGGTCGCCGGCGGTGCCGGCTGGCACTGCCGGGCGAGGATGTTGAGCACGACGTCGGCGCTGCAGGCGCCGCAGTCGAGCGCCTCGGCACAGGCCGCCTCGACCGCCTCCAGCCCGTCCTCCTGAACCGCCGCGAGGATCCTCACGAACTGCCTGTCACCGTCGTCGCAACCCGTCAGCCGGGCCCGTATGCGGCCGAGCGCGCCGGGCAGTTGCCAGCCCTTGAAGGGCGCGCCATTGCGCAGCGCGCCGGGCTTCCTCGTCAGGATCGGCACGTAGTGCCACGGATCGTAGGCGACCTGGCCGCGCCCGAAGCTGCGGGGATGCTCGGCGACGGTCTCGCCGTCCTGGCGGATGACGATCCGATCGGCGTAGGCCCGCACGTCGACCGGCCGCCCGACGGCACGGGCGGCGACGCTGTAGTGGTTGTTGTCGAAGCGCACCAGACAGGTCTTGGACACCGCCACCTCGGTGGCGTGGAAGCCGTCGAAGGGGCCGCGATAGGCCATCAAGAAGGGCCGCTCCTCCTCGAACACCTGCCACACCGTCTTGCTCTCGATCGTCGGATGCGGCCGCTTCTTGGCGTCCTCGATACACCGATCCATCAGCCACTCGTTGATCTCGACGTAGGAGCGGCCCCGCGGGATGGGCACGAACAGGCGGCCGCGGACGTCACCCACCTGCCTCTCGACCTGCCCCTTCTCCCAGCCCGCACCCGGAGTGCACGCCACCGGCTCCACCAGATGGTGGGAGCACAGCTCCAGAAAGCGCCGATTGTAGGCGCGCTCCTTGCCGACGAAGACCATGCTCACCGCCGTCTTCATGTTGTCGTAGATGCCCCGCCGGCAGACCCCGCCGAAGAAGTGGAAGGCCCGTTCGTGCGCCTCGAACACCATCTCCTGGCTCTCGCGCGGGAAGATCTGAACCAGCTGCATGCGGCTGTAGCAGAGCCGCATGTGCGCCGCCTTCACCTTGGTTGTCACACCCGACAGGCGCGCGTACTCGTGGCTCCAGTCGAACTGGTAGGCCTCGCCGGGATCGAAGCTCAGCGGCACAAAACCCTGCGACGGCGACAACAGCCGCCACCGCCGACGCCAGGTCCTGGCGTAGCGGCGCACTGCGTCGTAGCCGCCGCCATAGCCCAGAGCCGCAAGGTCTTCATGAATCCGCAGCAGAGACAGCCGATCCCGGCGCGGCCTCTTCTCGTTGGCCTCCAGCTGGCGCTCGAGCTCATCCACCCACGGCCCAAGCTTCGGCATCGGCTGGATCTTGCGCTCGTAGCTGTACGAGGTCTCATCGCCCCGCACCACCTTGCGCACCGTGTTCTTCGAAACCCTCAAATCCCGGGCGATCTTCTTGATCGGAACGCCCCTCACCAGATGATCCCGACGTATCCGTGCGATCGTCTCCACAACCAGCATCTCCCCCACCTCGTCTGTCCAAACAACGAGGTGTGTTAAAAATCACAAAACCAGGGGGGTCAATTTTGGACGCCGATTACCCCACCAAGGGGGTCAATATTCCACGCCGATCAACACTGATACATGTCGGCCGGGCCGTCGACGCTGCCGAATTTGCGGGTCAGATAAGCCTCCCGGCTGATGCCCTCTGGCGGGATTGTCGGATCGAGGCGAAATGGCTTCCAGTGGACCTCGACATCGATTTCCGGCACCCGAGCAAGCGCACGTTCGAGGCGCCGTTTGCCGACGTAACACCACGGACACACGACATCTGAAATAACATCGATGGGAATCGAATTTGTCATGCCGCCGACCTATAGCGCCTCGCTCCTCGGCGTCTCCCCGCCTTCGGTTACTCGGCGCTTTTCGACCACCACGTCGCCGGTACCGATCCATACAGCGATGCCTTGGCCGGGATTTTCAGCGTGGTCCAATAGGCCACCCACTGGGCCGGCGCATGAAACAGCGGAATGACGTAGAAACCCGACATCAACACCCGGTCGAGCGCCCTGACCGCCGTCACGAAATCCCCCTGGGACCGGGCAGCAAGCATGGCCTCGATCATCGCATCGACCGCCGGGTCCGAGACGCCGGCGAAATTCAGGCGGCCAAAGGTCTCGGCGTTGACTTTCGACCAGCGACCGATCTGTTCGTTGCCCGGTGACAGCGACGCACCATAGACCCAGTGCATCATGTCGAAATCGCGATCGCCGAGAACGCGCTCCCAATACTGGGCCGAATCGACGGAGCGCACCGCCATGTCGATCCCGGCCAGTGCCAGCGTGCGCTGCAGCACCAGCGCAAGCCGTTCCTCCCGTTTGTCGATCGCCAGGAACTCGAAGGTCAACGGCTCGCCGGTGACAGCGTCGACGAGTTTGTTGCCGCGGCGTTCGTATCCGGCCGCCGTGAGCAGATCGAGACCAGCCTTCAGATTGGTGCGGTCGCGACCTGAGCCGTCGCTGACCGGCGGTTGGTAGGTCCCGTCCATGATGTCCGTGCGCACGGATTCCGGGAACGGCGCCAGGAGTGCAAGTTCGGCCGGGCTCGCCGGCCGGCCGAGCGCGGACAATTGCGAGCCCTGGAAGTAGCTTCCGGTGCGGGCGTAGGCGCTGTTGTACAGGTTCCGATTGACCCATTCGAAATCAAGGAAATAGCTGAAGGCCTCACGCGTGCGAATGTCGTCGAAAACCGGTCGCCGGGTGTTGAACACGAACCCGTTCATGCCGTCGGGCACGCCGGTGGGGACTTCCGCTTTGACCACATCGCCGCTGCTGGCGGCGGGGAAATCATACGCTTGTGTCCACCGCGAGGGGTCGCTCTCGGTGGTAGCGTCAAAGATGCCTTTCTTGAAGGCTTCGAAAAGGGCGGTGCCGTCGCGAATGTACTCGATGCGGATTTCGTCGAAATTGTCGAAACCCCGCTTCTGCGGCAGGTCCTTGGCCCAGTAGTCGGGATTGCGCTTCAGCGTCACGGTGCTGCCGGCGTTGACGTCGGCAATGAGGTAGGGACCGCTGCCGATCGGCGGTTCAAGGCCTGATTCGCCGAACACCTCAGGATCGGTGGCATGCTTCGGAAAGACCGGCAAAAGGGCGACCAGGAGCGGCATTTCCCGGTCCCAGACCTCGCCGAACACAAAGCGCACCTTGCCGCCTGGCTTTTCCTCCACACGGTCGACCTTCTTGTACCAGGAGCGCGGCAGGCCCTTCTCCCTGAGGAGTTCGAACGTGAAGACGACATCGGCGGTGGTGACAGGCTTGTCATCGGAGAAACGGGCGAGCGGATTAAGGGTGAATTCCACCCACGAGCGATCCTCCGGCACCTCGACGAATTCGGCAATGTGGCCGTAAAGCGTGAACGGCTCGTCCCAACTCCTGACCATCAGGCTGTCCCAGACATTGTTGGGCCAGAATGCACTACGCCCCCACAGGCCATCGGGCACCGCACCCTTGCGGATAAAGGGATTGAGGCTGTCGAACGTGCCTTGTCCGCCAAACGAGATTTTGCCCCCTTTGGGTGCGTTCGGGTCGGCGTAGGGAAGGTGATCGAAGTTCGCCGGCAGGGCTGGCTCGCCCTGCATGGCAATCCCGTGCACGGCCTCGGCCACGGCGATCTGCGGCGCAAGTCCGAGGCCGAGGCTGAGGGCGATCGCCGTCGCAGTCGGGCGGCGAAGAGCAAGAGAGAATATCTGAGCAGACATGATGGCGCGCTTTTTTTCGGTTTCCGGTGAATCCCGACGGTACCACACGGCTGGCGGCGGCTCGGGATAAAAGCATGGTGCGCGCGCGAGGTGGCTGGAAATCGCGCGGAAGGGTCGCTATGGATGGCGCCGCCGGTCACCATCTGGCCTTATTTGGCGTACACTCCCAGACCAACGGGGCGGCGAGGCCGATGTCGTCTGTTTGAGGACAACCCAGGGACAATTTCAATGGCAGTTTGGACTTCGAAGGGGCTGACGATCAGTGGCCTTGCAGCAGTTTTTCTGGCCGCAGCGACGATGCCGCATTCCGATGTGGCGCAGGCGCAAGCGCCGAACGCGGATGTCAAGTGGGTCAAGGTGTGCAACACCGACCCCAACACCAACAAGGAGCTATGCCTTGTTATCCATGAGCTGAGAGCCGAGACGGGCCAGTTTATCGCGTCCGCCACCCTCAGGCAGTTCACCGGCGAATCTGAGATCTCATTCGTAGCCGCGGTACCTCCGGGCATGCTGCTCGAGCCCGGATTGCGAGTTCAGATCGACGGCGGCACCCAGCACGAAATTCAGTTTGGGATCTGCTTCCCCAATGCCTGTTACGGGGAACTCAAGGTTGATCAGAATTTTGTCGACGCCATGAAGGCCGGCGGCCAGTTGACGATCAGCACGCTGAATCAGGGCGAGAAGATCGTCACGTTCCCGCTGACACTGATCGGCTTCACCAAGGTCTATGACGGCGAGGGTCTTGATCAGGCCGGGGCACAGGCGAGGCAAAGCGAACTCAATGAGGCGCTTCAGGCCCGCGCGGCCGAAGCTCGCAAGAAACTGATCGAACAGCAGCAGACCGGCAACTAGGTCGGAAACCAGCTACCGGGCCGGACGGCCCGATTTTGGTCAATTAAGGTCGAGGTGGCGGGCGTGATAGAGGTCGCCGTCGCGCTCACCGAAGAATTCGATGATCTGCGGATGGCGCAACGGCTCGCCGGTCTCGTCGGGCAACAGGTTTTGCTCGGAGACATAGGCGATATACTCGCTCTCGGCGTCCTCGGCGAACAGATGATAGAAGGGCTGGCCCTTGGTCGGCCGAACATCCTCCGGGATCGCCAGCCACCACTCGTCGGTGTTGTCGAATACCGGATCGACGTCGAAAATCACACCGCGGAACGCGTGCACCCGATGGCGGACCACCTGTCCGATCATATACTTGGCGGCGCGTGTGTTTTGCACCTGAACGCTCCGAATCTGGCTCCGCGATGTGTTAAGCGCATGGCGAGAAAGGGATGTCAACTTGCCCCCGACTGATTGACCCGGCCCCTTGTTGGCGCTAGGCCCCGGCGGGGGCTGGCATGTTCGGGGTAGCCATCAGAACAGCCCGCGGGATCGCTATTCGCCGGTGTTGCGCCGATCATGAATGAAATTGCGGGGCTCATCGTACCGTTTTTCGGCCTGATCCTTCTTGGCTACGGTTCCGGAAGGCTTGATCTGGTCAAATCCGGCGGCGTGGCGGCGCTCAGTTTCTTCGTTCTCTACCTGGCCATGCCGGCGCTGTTCTTTCAGCTGCTTGCCAGAGCGTCCTTGTCCGAGTTTCAGGGTGCCTCCTTCCTGCTGACCACCACCTTCTCCACCTATTGCGCGTTCGCCATCGCGTTTTCGGTCGGTGCGCTCACCAATCGCGGCAACATCTCCGAAGCGACCATCCAGGGGCTTCTGGGGTCCTACTCCAACGTCGGTTACATGGCGCCGGCCTTGACGATTGCAGCCTTCGGGACTGCAGCGGCGATGCCGACCGCACTGATTTTCAGCCTCGACACCGCCCTGATCCTGGTCCTCACGCCGCTGATGATGGCCCTGGGAGGCTCGGTCCGCGCCAACGCCGCCGACCTGGTCGAGGAGATCGGTCGTCGGGTGGTCCTGCATCCACTCATCCTGGCGACCATCGCCGGCCTGGCCATGAGCGCCGTTGGGGTGGGACTACCCGGTCCTGTCGACCAATTGTTGTCCATGTTGCGTCAAGCGGCCGCGCCGTGCGCTCTGTTCCTGCTCGGGATCAATCTTTCGCAGCGCGGCCTCGAAGATATCCCCATCGAGATGCCGTTCATTGTCGCCATCAAGCTCATCGCGCATCCGATGATCGTCTATCTGATGCTGAGTTGGGTCGGCGGGTTCGACCGAATCTGGGTTTATGTTGCGGTTCTGATGGCCGCCCTGCCGCCGGCTTCGCAGGTGCACGCGATGGCCCGGAGATATCGCACCTACGCCGATCACTCTTCAGGCGCGATCGCGCTGGCCACCATTGTTTCGATTTCGTCACTGACGCTGGTTCTGATCCTGCTGCTCAACGAGATCGTTCCGCTTGATCCCTTCCGTTGAGGGGCGGGCACGGTTGCCTCCGCCGAGGCCGGCCTCGATCGCCCAACGCCGTAGCGCCGGGATGCGATCGAGCATGAAAAGTCCGGCACCACGCAATGCCTGAATGGGGAGAAAATCCGCCAGCAGCGTGCGGTTCAATGCGTCGACCGCGGCGGTACGAAGCCGGACGTCGCCGCTGCGTGCGCGCTCATAGGCTTTGAGGTGCGCCTCGCTTCCCGGATCGGTGCCGGGCGCCGACAGAAGATCGGCAAGCGCAGCGACATCCCGGTAGCCGAGGTTAAGCCCCTGGGCGCCGATCGGCGGGAAAACATGCGCCGATTCGCCCGCCAGCATGATTCGCCTGGCAGCAAACCGCTCGACGCTGAGGCCGGACAGCGGAAAGGTCTGGACCTTGCCATCGATTTCGATCCTTCCAAGGATGGAAGCGGACCGGTCCTCGATCTCGCGGGCAAGCGCGCCGCGGTCGCGTTTCGCCCGCCGTTGCGTCGCGGCGGGTGCATCGACCCACACCAGGCTCGAGCGACGCCCCGGCAGCGGCACCAGCGTAAACGGGCCGTTTTCGGTGTGAAACTCGGTTGAAGCGTGGCCGTGATCGTGTTCGTGGACGAGGTTGCAGACCAGCGCAGACTGAGGATAACACCAGTCGCGCGCGGCAATCCCGGCGACTTGCCGCAACCTCGAGCGCCGTCCGTCTGCCGCCACGACAAGCTGACTTTCGACGGTTTCTCCGCCTGCAAGGCTCAACCAAACGGCCTCGCCGGTGATGGACGCATCAGCGACCATGCCTTCGACGCGCTCGATCGCCGAATCCGCGACCGCCTGGTTCAGCGCTTCGACCAGGGTGATGTTGCGGACGTTGAAACCGAATTCGCCGAGGCCGATTTCCCCGGCGTCGAAGACGACCTCCGGCGCGCGAACCAGACGCTTGGTCCCGTCGATGATCCGCATGATCCGCAAGGGGGCAGCGTTACCGGCAACGCGTGGCCACACGCCGATATCCCGCAGGAGGTCAACCGAACCGCCGAGCAGCGCCGAGGTGCGACCATCGTCAAGCGCGACCGCCGGTGCGACAAGCGCAACCCGGTGGCTGGTCCTGGCAAGTGCCAATGCCGCGGCCAGACCCACCGGCCCGGCGCCGACCACGGCGATGCGGGCAGCAGCTCTGGCCACGCCGGCAACTTAGCCCGGTGCGGCGGCCTGGGAAGCGGTCGACGGTGCGCCCCGGCCTCGCTGAACGACCGCGCCGGTCACCCATGAACCGGCCAACATGGCGACCACAAACAACAGAACCGAACCGGGAACGATCCCGAGATTGGCGATTGCCGGACCGGGACAAAAGCCGGAGAGGCCCCAGCCAACGCCGAAAACAGCTGATCCAACAGCCAATTGTCTGTCGATCTTCGTGCGACTTGTGTAGATGAAGGAAGAAGCTGCTATTGGAGCACGGAAAAATCGATCCAAGCGTAGGCCAACCAGACCGACCAGGACACCTCCGCCCATCACAAAAATCAGGCTCGGATCCCAGCCGCCCTCGGGGATGGCGGTAAAATCCAGAAAATCCTTGATCTTTTGCGGGTCGGTCATGCGGGCGATCGCAAGACCGAACCCGAAGATGACGCCACTGAGGGCGGCCGACGCCATGTAGAGGACCGAGCGTCGCATCAGACAACGTGCCTGGCTATGAAGACGGTCACCGCGGCGGTCGCCATGAAAATCGCCACCGCGGCGAACGACCGCGGTGAGAGGCGTGAAAGCCCGCAGATTCCGTGGCCCGACGTGCATCCATTGCCAAGCCGCGTCCCCGCGCCGACCACAAGGCCCGCCACGATCAGCCAGGCCGGGCCGAGGTCGATCACGGGGGCGGCCCGGCTCAGTTCGCTGAACACTGCCGGGCCAAACGTGAAGCCGGCAAGCGCCCCCACCGGTAGCCCGATGAGAAACAGCACGCGCCACATGACCGCGCCGCGACGGAGCGGGTAAATCTCCCCTGCTATGCTCGAAATACCAGCGGTCCGACCGTTGACGAGCCACAGCATCGTGGTCGCCAATCCAATCAGCAGGCCACCGATGGTGGCGGTCAATGGGGTAAAATTCTCCATGTGAGACGGATCCCTATTGCAGGCCGCGGATAGCCGGGTGCCAGCATACTCTGCGCGGCCGGCAAATTCGAGGCCGACAACACGGGAGTCCTGCCGACCGGCCGCGCTGTGCTAAGAAATCGGAAGGAGCCTATGCGCAACAACAATACGACGGTCTGGGCAGTCCACCTGCTGACGGCCAGCGGTGCTGGTATCGCGCTTCTGGCGCTGATCGCGGCTGCCCAAGGTGATTGGCCCACGGTCTTCATCCTTCTCGGCCTGGCATTGGTCGTCGACACGATCGACGGACCTCTGGCACGACGTCTGCAGACAGCCACGCGAGTGTCGTGGTTCGACGGCGCCAGTCTGGATCTCATCGTTGACTACACCACCTACGTGCTGGTTCCCGCCATGGTGGTCGTGCTGAGCGATCTCCTGCCGTCCGGCCTGAGGGTTGGATCAGGGCTGGTGATCGCCGTCGTCGGTGCCCTGTATCTGGCAGATACCAGGATGAAGACCTCGCAAGACGCCTTTCGGGGCTTCCCGGCGGTTTGGAACGCCGTGGTGTTCCAGCTGATCGTGTTCCGCCTCCCCGAGACGGCGAATCTGTTGATCATCGCGGCATTTGCGGTTCTGACGTTCGTACCGGTCGAATTCGTTCACCCCTTCCGCGTGCGTCAATGGCGCACCCTGACCTCGATGATGGCTCTGGCCTGGGGCGGGTTGGCCGTTGCCGCGGTCGCCATGGATTTACGCCCCGGGGGCGCCGTGACCGGCGCGCTGGCGGTCGCCAGCCTCTACCTCGCACTGGTCGGCGCCGTGCAGCAGGTCGTGCGGTGGAAAACCGGCGCGCGGTAGCCTCCCGCCACGACGACGGCGTCTCGATCCGGCAAATGCTGCGCGCGCCGTCAAAATTGCTGTTTGATCGCCGTGCGCCCATCGTTCATTGTCGGCCCGCGGCCATATCGGGGGCGCTGCCGACGGCGCGTTCCTGCCGAGGTGCGTCGCACTCGGCGCCGGGAGATCGTGAGAGAAGGCAATCGATGGGACGTCTGACCACCCATGTCCTGGACACCGCGGCCGGCCGGCCGGCGGCCGATCTGGCAATCGAGATCTACCGCCATGATGGTGGCTACCGACATCTGAAGAGCGTGCGGACGAATTCAGACGGCCGGGTCGACGACCCTCTGCTCGAGGGTGCTGAATTGAGCCCCGGCATCTACGAATTGAGGTTTGATGTCGCGGCCTATCATAAACGCGACAGACCGGTCGCGGCGCCGGCATTCTACGATATCGTGCCTGTGCGCTTCACGGTGACCGACCCCGATCAGCACTATCACGTGCCGCTCCTTCTCTCGCCGTTCGGCTACAGCACCTATCGGGGCAGCTGAGCCGATGCGCAGCTCCATCCGTTTCATCCGTCAGGGGCGGCTCGTGGAGCTTGACCGGGTCGAGCCGACCGAGACGCTTCTCGACTATTTGCGCGAACGTGAATTGGCCACCGGGACCAAGGAGGCCTGTGGCGAGGGCGACTGCGGAGCGTGCACGGTCGCACTTGGAAGAATCCGGGACGGCAGGCTGGTTTACGATCCGGTCAATGCCTGCATCACGCTGCTTGGCCAGGCCGACGGCGCCGAGATCGTGACCGTCGAGGACCTGGCCTCCGACCGCGCCGGCTTGCACCCGGTTCAGGAAGCGATGGTCGAAAAGCACGCTTCACAATGCGGCTTCTGCACCCCCGGCTTCGTGATGTCTCTGTTCGCCCTTTTCCATTCCGCTGAATCGCCGGTGACGCGCGCCGAGGTCAACGACTGGATTGCGGGCAATCTGTGCCGCTGCACCGGCTATCGACCGATTGTCGAGGCGGGGATAGAGGCCTGCCGCGAGCCGCGCACCGATCGTTTCACGGTTCAGGCCCCGGAGACCTCGGGCGCACTTGGTTTCCTGGACGATGGCGAAGATTTGTTCGTCGGCGACCAAACCAGGTTTTTCGCCGCTCCGGCAACCATCGACAGCCTTGCCGAACTCTATGAGCAGCACCCCGACGCAACCATCGTGGCCGGGGCCACCGATGTCGGATTGTGGGTTACCAAAGAGCTGCGCGACCTACCGAAGATCATTCATGTGGGTCGGGCCAAGGGGCTGGACATGATCGAGGACACCGGCCACGAATTGATCATCGGCGCGGGCGCAACCTGCCGCCAGGCGGAAGCGCATCTTGGCCGCCTTGATCCCGACATCGGTGAAATGATGCGGCGCTTTGGTTCCAAGCAGGTCCGCTCGAGCGGCACGATCGGCGGTAATGTCGCCAATGGATCGCCGATCGGAGACATACCGCCGGTGCTGATCGCACTTGGGGCCTCGGTTCACCTGCGCAAGAGCAAGAACGTGCGCTTCGTCGAGTTGGAGGATTTTTTCATCGACTACGGCCGTCAGGATCGCGAGCCGGGAGAGTTCGTGACCTCGATCTCGGTGCCGCTGCTGGAGGACGATCACCAGTTCCGCTGCTACAAGATCTCCAAGCGTTTCGACCAGGATATTTCGGCGGTGATGGCGGCGTTCCGTTTCACACTGACCGACGACGGAACCATCGATGCCGTGCGGCTGGCCTATGGCGGCATGTCGGCAATTCCGAAGCGTGCCAAGGCGGCGGAGGCTGCGCTCCAGGGCTCGAGTCTGCGGGACTCGACCAAATGGAATAAGGCGTTTGCAGCGCTGCGCGACGATTTTCAGCCGATTGACGATCATCGGGCCAGCGCCCGATATCGCATTGAAACCGCACACGCGCTGTTGGGAAAGGCGTTGATCGAAATGGCCGGGACCGACAGCACGAGCACCAGGGTCGTGGGACGACGGGAGGTCGAAGACCATGCAACCGACTGAGACCGTCGGTCCCGCCGAGGGCCTGTCGGTGGTCCGCAAGGCGCTTGCCCATGACAGCGCCGAACGGCATGTCCTGGGCGTGGCGACCTTCATCGACGACATTCGCGAACCTGCCGGGACGCTCCACCTCGCCCCCGGATTCGCGCCTGTCGCGGCCGGTCGTATCACCTCGCTGGACCTCGATCCGGTACGCGCCGCGGAGGGAGTGGTCACGGTCCTGACCGCGGCCGACATCCCCGGCCTCAATGACGTCAGCCCGAAGGAGATCGGCGACGAACCACTGTTGGCCACCGATCAGGTGAACTTCTACGGACAGGTGTTGTTCGCAGTGGTGGCGGAGAGCCGCGACCAGGCCCGGCGGGCGGCCCGCCTCGCCCGCATCGACAGCGCGCCTTCGATGCCGACGATCGACGTCGACGACGCCCTGGCCAGCGACGCGACAGTCTTGCCGGATTACGTCTTCGAGCGCGGCGAACTCGGCGATGAAATGCCGCGCGCACCGCGCCGTGCCAGCGGCGAATTTCGCATCGGCGGTCAGGAGCATTTCTACCTGGAAGGCCAGGTGGCGCTGGCTCTGCCGAACGAACTTGGTGAAATGACGGTCCATTCCTCGACCCAGCATCCGACCGAGGTTCAGCACGTCGTCGCCCACGTTCTCGGCATCCAGGACAAGGACGTCGTGGTCGAGGTGCGCCGTATGGGCGGCGGCTTCGGCGGCAAGGAAAGTCAGGCGACCCAGTGGGCCGCTCTGGCCGCCCTGGCGGCCTTGAAGACCGGCCATCCGTGCAAGATGCGCCTCGACCGCGACGACGACATGGTGATGACCGGCAAGCGGCACGATTTTCGCGTCGACTACGAAGTCGGTTTCTCGCGCGAGGGGGTGTTGAGAGCGGTCGATGCAACGCTGTCGGCGCGCTGCGGCCACTCCGAGGATCTGTCGCTCGGCGTCGTCGATCGCGCCATGTTCCATGCCGACAATTGCTATTTCTACCCCTCCGTCAGGATCAAATCTCGACGCCTGCGGACCAACACCGTCTCCAATACGGCCTTCAGAGGCTTCGGCGGGCCCCAGGGGATGATGTTCGCGGAGCGGGCGATGGATCACATCGCCTTCACGACCGGACGCGATCCGCTCGAGGTGCGCAAGAGCAATTTATACGCCGATGTCGGCCGCGACCGCACGCCCTACGGCATGCGCGTAGAGGACAACATCTTGCCGGGCATCATCGCCCAGCTCGAGCGTACGTCCGACTATTGGGCGCGGCGCAAGGCGATCACCGAGTTCAATTCGAACAGCCCGGTGCTCAAGCAGGGCCTGGCTTTTACGCCGGTCAAATTCGGGATCTCCTTTACGCTGATCCATCTCAACCAGGCCGGCGCGCTGGTCCACCTCTACCGTGACGGCTCAATTCGTCTCAATCACGGCGGAACGGAAATGGGGCAGGGCCTGTTCGTCAAGGTGGCGCAGGTGGTGGCCGAGGAATTCGGCGTTGGCCTTGACCAGGTCCGCATCACCGCGACATCGACCGACATAGTCCCCAACACCTCACCGACCGCCGCCTCCGCCGGCACCGATCTCAACGCCCAGGCCGCGCTGATCGCCTGCCGTGCGATCAAGGAACGCCTGCTCGGTTTCATCGAGGAGAAGTGGAAGGTTTCGCCCGGCCAGGTCGCCTTTCGCGACGGCAAGGTGGTTATCGGCAACGAGGCGGTCGAACTGGGCGAACTGGCCACCGCCGCCCATGTCGCGCGCATCTCGTTGTCGGCGACAGGTTTTTACAAGACCCCCGACATTTCGTGGGACCGCGAAAAGGTCGCCGGGCAGCCGTTTTATTATTTCGCCTATGGCGCCGCCTGCTCCGAGGTCACCATCGACACCATGACCGGGGAAATGAGGATCGATCGCGTCGATATCCTCCACGATGTCGGCAAGTCGATCAATCCGGCGATCGATATTGGCCAGATCGAGGGTGGCTTCGTCCAGGGCATGGGCTGGCTGACCACCGAAGAATTGGTCTGGGACTCGGCCGGGCGGCTGATGACCCACGCGCCTTCGACGTACAAGATTCCGACCGCTTCGGACGTGCCGGCCGATTTTCGCGTCGACCTGTTCGAATCCGGCGGCAACCGTGCCGACTCGATCTACCGATCCAAAGCCGTGGGTGAACCGCCGCTAATGCTGGCGATGTCGGTGTTCTCCGCGATTTTGAATGCTATTCTCAGCCTCAAACCGGCTGTCATGCCGCGACTCGATGCGCCGGCAACGCCCGAAGCGATCATGCGCGCGGTACGAGCCACTGCTGGAGGTGCCTGAACTTTGCTGATCTGGTCACAGTTGGAATCGATTCTGAGCCGCAGCGGCAAGGCGGCGCTGGTGACGGTTGTCGCTACCCGCGGCTCCTCGCCCCGGGAGGCCGGCGCCCGCATGATCGTGGCACCGGACGGCACCTTCACCGGCACCATTGGCGGCGGCATGCTCGAATGGCAGGCGATCGCCAAATCCCGTTCGTATCTTGCCGATCCGGAAGCAACCGGGGCGGCAGTGCGAGGTTTTGCCCTCGGTCCCGAGCTTGGCCAATGCTGCGGCGGCCATGTTGATCTTCTTTTCGAACTGTTCGGGCCGGCGGAGACAAAGCTCGTCGAGCGTTTTGGTGAACGAGAGAAGGCTGGCGTGTTCTCGACCCGCGGCCTGATCGAGGACGCCGGGGTCGAGCGCACCGTTGGCGAACCGTCGGATGGACCAACCGATGTCGTCTTCGACGGCGGTGTGCTCAGCGAAACCTTTGGCGATGACCGGCGCCATCTGCTGCTGTTCGGAGCCGGCCATGTCGGCCGGGCAGTGGTCATGGCGCTTGCACCGCTGCCGTTCACCATCACATGGCTGGATTCGCGCCGCGACGCCTTTCCCTCGCACTATCCGGCCAACGTTTCCATCAAGCTTCTCGAGGATCCTGCGCGCAGCGTAGCGGCCGCGCCGCAGGACGGTTTTGCGCTGGTCATGACCCACAGTCACCAGCTCGACCTCAACATCGTCCAGGCGCTTCTCAACGACTCCCGCTTTGGTTATGTCGGCCTCATCGGCTCACCGACCAAGAAGGCTCGTTTTGTGAAGAGGCTCGCCGCAGGCGGTGTGAGCGCCGACAGGATCAACGACCTTGTGTGTCCCATCGGCCTGCGGGGAATCCGGTCCAAGGCACCGGCTATCATCGCCGCGGCCACCGCCGCCGAAATTCTGGAGCGAGACGAGGCGCTGCGCGCGCAAAGACATGCAAGCGAGACGACAAACATCCGGAGACACATGGGTTGATGGATATCAAGCCGGATAACCAGACCATCGAAACCGACGGCACCGTCGCTGCGCCGACCCTTCAAGCGGTTGGCATCGTGAAGGAATTTGGCACTCTGCGGGCCAACGACATGATCGACTTCGCCATCAAGCCGGGTGAAATTCATGCCTTGTTGGGCGAGAACGGCGCCGGAAAATCCACGCTGGTAAAGATCCTGTACGGGTCGCTCCAGCCGACCTCGGGCGAGATCCGCTGGAGAGGTAAACCGGTCACCATCCCCGACCCCGCCGCGGCCCGTCGCCTCGGCATCGGCATGGTGTTCCAGCACTTTTCGCTGTTCGACGCTCTCACCGTGGTCGAGAACATCTCGCTGGCGCTTGAGGAGAAGCACAGTCTGGACGAACTCGCCGAACGGATCAGGACGGTCTCGGCCGATTATGGTCTGCCGCTCAACCCGGCCTCCATCATCGCCGATCTGTCGGTTGGTGTGCGCCAGCGCGTCGAAATCGTCCGCTGTCTCCTGCAGGAGCCGGACCTCATCATCATGGATGAGCCGACATCGGTTCTGACGCCCCAGGAAGCCAACCAGCTGTTCGTGACGCTGAACCGGCTCGCCGACGAGCGCTGTTCGGTGCTCTACATCAGCCATCGACTGGAGGAAGTGAAGCAGCTCTGCCATCATGCGACGATTCTTCGTCACGGCAAGGTGGTTGCCGAATGTGACCCTCAGCAGGAGACCGCCGGACGCCTCGCCAGCATGATGGTCGGGGCCGAAGTCGGCAGCGTGTCCATGAAGGGCGCGGCGGGTGAGGACCTGCCGACGCGTTTTTCGATCCGCAACCTGTCGCTGCCGCGGCCACATCCGTTTGCGATTGCGCTTCAGGACGTCTCGCTCGACGTTCGCGGCGGCGAGGTGGTCTCGATCGCCGGGGTCGCCGGTAACGGGCAGGACGAACTTTTCGATGCCCTGTCTGGGGAAACGACGGCCGAGACCGCCGACGCCATCGTCATCGATCAAACCCCCTGTGGCCAGCGCGGCATCACCGCGCGGCGCAAGCTGAACGCAGCTTTTGTGCCGGAGGAGCGCCTGGGGCACGGTGCGGTACCGAGGTTCAGCCTATCGCAGAACGTCATACTGACCCGTCACGGAACCGGCGAGGGTCTGGTGCGATCTGGAATCGTCGACTTCGCCGGCGCTCGCGAGATCGTTCACGGCGTGACCAATGAGTTCGACGTGCGCAAGGCGGCCCCGGACCCCGAAGCGGGTGAATTGTCGGGTGGCAATCTGCAGAAATTCGTGGTCGGCCGGGAGTTCGACCGTAAGCCCGGCGTTCTGGTCGTGTCGCAGCCGACCTGGGGTGTGGATGCCGGCGCGGCGACGGCGATCCGGCAGGCGCTCGTCGACCTGGCGCGAGCCGGCTCGGCGGTTCTGGTGATCAGCCAGGACCTCGACGAAATCCTGGAGATCTCGGACCGCATCGCGGTCATTTCGAAGGGCAGACTGTCGCCGGCCAAAACGGCGGCCGGGATCACCCGTGAGGAGATCGGACTGCTGATGGGCGGTGCCGACGGCAAACAGGAGGCCGCCGGTGCACATTGAACTGACCAGGCGGCCGCATCGGTCGACGGCGATGGCGCTGGCCTCGCCGCTGCTGGCGATTGCGCTCACCCTGGTGACCGGGATCGTCATGTTCACCCTGATCGGCGTCGATCCGGGCAAGGCGTTGTACGTCTATTTCGTCGAGCCGCTGACCGCAGCGTGGTCGATCGAACAATTGCTGATCAAGGCCGCACCGATGATCCTGATCGCCATTGGCTTGGCATTTTGCTTCCGCTCCAATACCTGGAACATCGGCGCCGAAGGTCAGCTGGTGGCTGGTGCGATCGTCGGCTCCGTCCTGCCGATCATGGTCCCGGACTGGACCGGGCCGCTGGTGCTGCCGCTCATGATGATCATGGGGATCGCGGGCGGCATGGCCTTCGCCGCGATTCCGGCGCTGTTGAAAATTCGTTTTGGCACCAACGAAATCCTCACCAGCCTGATGCTGGTCTATGTCGCCGAACTTCTTCTCGACCTGCTCGCCCGCGGGCCGTGGCGCAATCCGGAAGGCCTGAATTTTCCTGACAGCCGGCCGTTCAGCGACGGTCAGCTGCTGCCGGTGATCTTCGGCGACGGTGTCCGTCTCAACATCGTGTTCGTCCTGGTCGCCGTTGCCGTGGCCTGGTTCGTGCTCGGGCGAACCATCACCGGGTTTCAGATCTCGGTTCTGGGACAGGCGCCGCGTGCAGGCGCCTTTGCCGGTTTCAGCCGCAAGCGCATGATCCTGATCGCCTTTTTGATCTCGGGCGGTATGGCGGGCTTGGCCGGGATTGCCGAGGTGGCCGGGCCGATCGGAATGCTCCGCACAACGGTCTCGCCCGGCTACGGTTTCACCGCCATCATCGTGGCGTTCCTGGGTCGTCTGCAACCGGTCGGCATGCTGCTGGCGGGATTGCTGCTGGCGCTCACCTTCCTCGGCGGGGAAGGCGCCCAGTTCGAACTTGGGTTGTCGGACCAGACGACCAGGGTGTTCCAGGGCATGCTGCTGTTCTACGTTCTGGCCTGCGACACTTTCATTTTCTATCGGCCGCGCATCGTCCGTTCACGAACCGCCGGCGCTACCGCAGCCACGGAGCCCGGCCATGGATCTTCTTGAGGGCGCGTTTCTGACCATCGTTACCGCCGCGGCGCCTTTGCTGATCGCCGCCCTCGGCGAACTGGTCAGCGAGCGCTCCGGCGTGCTCAATCTTGGCCTTGAAGGTATGATGGCGATGGGAGCGGTGGCGGGGTTCGCGACCGCCCACCTCACCGGCAACCCGGCGATCGGGGTGCTGGCCTCGATCGCCGCCGGCGCCGCCACCGCCGCTTTGTTCGGCTTTCTGACCCTGGTCCTGGTTGCCAACCAGGTCGCCTCCGGGCTGGCCCTGACGCTGTTCGGGCTGGGCCTGTCGGCACTCATCGGCGATGCCTTCGTTTCGTTGCCCGGCCAGGGCATGCCGGTGGTCTATATTCCGTTCCTGTCGGATCTTCCCGTGATCGGGCGCGTCGTGTTCGGCCAGGATTGGTTGGTCTATGTCGCTGTCGCGCTGACATTCGGCGTCGCGTGGTTCCTGTTCCGTACCCGCGGCGGATTGATCCTGCGCTCGGTCGGCGACAATCACACATCGGCCCACGCGCTTGGCTACTCCGTCATTCGCGTCCGCTTCATGGCGGTTCTGTTCGGCGGTGCGTGCGCCGGCCTGGCGGGCGGTTATCTGTCGCTGGTCTACACGCCGCAATGGACCCAGAACATGACCGCCGGGCGCGGGTGGATCGCGCTAGCGCTGGTGGTGTTCGCCACCTGGCTGCCGTGGCGGGTGGCCGCCGGCGCGCTGTTGTTCGGCGCCGTCAGCATCCTGCAGCTGCACGCCCAGGCGTTTGGCATTCCGCTGCCGTCGCAGTTTCTTTCCATGCTGCCGTACCTGACAACGATCATCGTTCTTGTTCTGATTTCGCGCAGCAGTGTGTTGCTTCGAGCCAATACACCCGCTGCCCTGGCGCAGCCGTTTGTCCCCGACAGATGATGTCAAGGGTTGCGCGCGGGCGCTCGACATGGAACAGAAAGTGCGGCGAAGACACGGTAAGACGGGTCGAAACCAGCGGGGAGCGGTCGTGCAACCCCGCCAAGAAGGGAGAACGTACATGCGTAATATCCTTGCGGTAGCCGGCGCGGCAGTCGTGCTTGCTATGGCGTCAGGAGGTCTCCACGCCCAGGAAAAGCTGAAGGCGTGCTTCGTTTACGTAGGTCCGCACAATGACGGCGGCTGGACGGAGGGTCATGATACCGGCCGGAAGCTGGTCGACGAGATGCTCGGCGACATGGTGGAAACCACCTACGTGGAGAACGTTCCCGAAGGGCCCGACGCCGAGCGCGCGATCGAGCGCATGGCCCGCTCGGGCTGCGGTATCGTTTTCACGACATCGTTCGGCTTCATGGATCCGACCCTCAAAGTCGCTGCGAAATTTCCCGGTGTGAAGTTCGAGCATGCGACCGGGTTCAAGACGGCCGACAACGTCACCTCCTACAACGCCCGTTTCTATGAGGGCCGCTACATCATCGGACAGATCGCCGGTGAAATGTCGGAGGCCGGTGTTGCCGGATACATTGTTTCCTTCCCGATTCCCGAAGTGATCATGGGGATCAATTCCTTCATGCTCGGCGCCCAGTCCGTCAACCCGGACTTCAAGCTGAAGATCGTGTGGGTCAACACCTGGTTTGATCCCGGGAAAGAATCGGACGCAGCCAAGGCGCTGTTCGACCAGGGGGTCGATATCATCGTTCAGCACACCGACTCCCCCGGGCCTCTGCAGATCGCCCAGGAGCGCGGGCTGCACGGCTTCGGACAGGCGCATGACATGTACGAGTTTGCGCCCAAGGCCCAATATACGGCGATCGTCGATACCTGGGGTCAGTACTACGTCAAGAGGGTCAAGGCAGTCCTCGATGACACCTGGCAGTCGCAGGCGACCTTTGACGGGCTCAAGGATGGCATCCTCACCATGGCCGCCTATACCAACCTTCCGGAAGATGTCGCCGCCAAGGCGATGGACACCGAGGCCATGATCAAATCGGGTGAGTTCCATCCCTTCACGGGACCGATCAACAACCAGGCCGGCGAACTGATCGCGGCCGCCGGTGAGGTTCTGGACGACGGCGCGCTGCTCGGCATGAACTGGTACGTCGAGGGCATCGACGACAAGGTGCCGCAATAGGCCCGGCCACGGGTAACCGAGAAATACAGGGCGCGTCCGCCGCGGGCGCGCCCTGTCCATAAGGCATGTCATCGTTCGTCGTCGACTGGCTGAACCTGCTGTTTCGCTGGGCCCATATGATCGTCGGCATCGGCTGGATCGGCACGTCCTTTTATTTCATCGCGCTCGATCTCAGCCTCCGCAAGCGTGAGGTCATGCGCGAGGGAGTCGCCGGCACCGCGTGGGAGGTGCACGGCGGCGGCTTCTACCATGTCGAAAAATTCACGGTCGCGCCGAAGGAGCTCCCGGCCGACCTCATCTGGTACAAATGGGAAGCCTATCTGACCTGGGTGACCGGCTTCGTGCTGCTGGTCCTGATATACTACTGGAACGCCGATACCTTCCTGATCAACCCGGCCGTCCAGCAATTACTCCCCTCACAGGCGGTGGTGATTTCGCTGATCGGGTTGGTGGCGGGCTGGTTCGCCTATGATGGCCTGTGCCGATCACCCCTGGGTAATTACACATTGCCGCTGGCGATCGCAGTCTTTGTCCTGATCGTTGCGGCAGCCTACGGCTATGGTGAGTTCTTCTCCGGCCGCGGCGCGTTGATCCATGTCGGAGCCTTCATCGGCACGATCATGGCGTTCAACGTGTTCGGCGTGATCATTCCCAACCAGCGCAAGATCGCCGCCGCTTTACTGGCCGGTCAGGAACCCGACCCCAGACTGGGTGCCATCGGCAAGCAGCGTTCGGTCCACAACAACTACCTCACGCTGCCGGTGCTGGTGCTCATGGTTTCGAGCCACCATTCCATGCTGACCGGGCATCCCCAGGGGTGGCTGGTGGTCGCCCTGATCATCGTCATGGGCGCGGCGGCACGCCACGTCATCAACCGCCATGACGCGGGCGACCATCTGGCAAGCTTCATATGGGCGCTGCCGGTCGCGGCGGTCGCGCTGGCGGCGGCGGTATGGATGACGGCGCCGCGCATCGATCCCGCGCTGGCCGGCATGTCGGTATCGGAAGGCGAAGTGCTGGCGATTGCCGCACGTCACTGCACGGCGTGTCATTCCGAACGCCCGTCCCATGAATCGTTCGACGCGCCGCCCAAGGACATCGTGTTGACGTCGGTCGCTGATCTGCGCCGCTATGGCGAGCAGATCCTTGCCCAGACCGTGACCACCGACACCATGCCGCTCGGCAACGAAACCGGAATGAGCGTGGACGAACGCCGCACGCTTGGCGCTTTTCTCACCAACCGGTAAGATCGATGAGCCGGGCACCGTTCGTTCCGATCACTCTCGATCAGGTCAACGCTTGCGTTGGAAAGGATTTCCTGGAGACGTTCGGCGAGGTGGCCGAACATGCGCCCTGGGTCGCCGAGGAAGCGCTGGACAAGCGCCCGTTTGCAGATCTCGAGGCGATGGTGGCAGCTTTCGCCGATGCCGTTCGCGCCGCCCCGCGCGATCGCCGGCACGAACTCCTGTCAGCCCATCCCGATCTTGCCGGCACGGCTGCCGTGGCCGGAGAGGTGACGGAGGATTCCGCCCGCGAGCAGGCGGGCGCCGGCCTGGACACCTTGTCGCCGGAGGAGTTCCGCCGTTTCACCCGGTTGAACGGCCACTACCGTGAAAAATTTGGCATCCCCTTCATCTTCGCGGTCCGCGGCGCTACCAAGCACGACATCCTGCGCGGGTTTGGCGAGCGCATGAGCGGGACCCCGGAGGAAGAGTTCGGGATCGCCATCGAGCAGGTCGTGCGCATCATGCGGTTTCGCCTCGAGGATCGTGTGCGGTCATGAGCGGGACATCTTCATCAGGCGCCCCTTTGGCGACCGGAAATTTCAAAACAGGAGCAGCGCTGAGGTGATGAGCGAAACCATCGACGCCAATTGGGACCGGCAGACCGCGGGGTCGGGTCAGCGCCGGACCCGATGACGTATCCAGACATTCGGCTCGACATAGAGACCTTCGTCACGCTCGACATCGATGTCGACCGGGACCAGGGCGCCGGGAACCACATAGCGTCCGGACCCGGGAAACTTCAGGCCCGTCCAGCCGGTCCAGTCCTCGACGGTCCCGGCAATACGCATCGACTGCGGGCAGACCCGAATGATCTCTCCGCCCGCCCGCGCGTGGACGCGAAGCCAGCTGTCATGGGGGAGACCCTCCGTGTTCAGCCAGGTGACGTAGTCCGCCATCGCGATCAGGGGAACATCGCTCTTCTGACTGGGTCGCACCGGGATGATGACGTTGTCGATCCCCTTGCGGGCGGCGAGCCTGATCATTTCGGCGGTAGCGGCCGCGCTCCATCCCTGGCCGCGATGGTTCTTGTCGACGACCACCTGCAAGCCCATCAGCGCGTTTGGCGACAGGCCGCCTCGGTGGTCGGCGATTGATGTCTCCATGCCCCAGTCGATGCCGCGATCGGGCAACTGGTCCAAGGTCCCGTCGAAGTGCAACGGCACCGCATTGGTGACGGCGACAAGCTCATCATCGTCCAACAGCAGCAGCTGGAAATCTCTGAAAGTGCCGAGCATCGTCTCCCAGTTTTCGACCAGGACCGGGTCGTGGAACATGAACTCGGGCCACGCCTTCGAAACGATCTGGTCGATGCGCCCGCTGAGATCGCGTCGCTCGGCCAGCGAGACGGTTTCATAGGTCTTTTCGCTGCCGGTTGGCTTCCTGCTCATGGGGCGGGATGGTAACAAAAACGACGGCCGTGGGGACCCGCCAGCCGGGATATCGGTCGACCGGGAGGTCCATGGGGAATGTTCGATTTCACGCCGTTGAACGATGTCCGTTGCGAGTTGGGCGAAGGGCCGATCTGCGATTCCGACCGCGAAGCGTTGTGGTATTGCGACATCGTCGGCCGCAGGCTCCACCGGACGGACCTGAACTCGGGCGCGCTACGGGCGTGGTCGTTTGACAGCGAAGTGTGCTCCATCGGCCTCGGCGAATCCGGTCGGCTGGTGGTTGCACTGCGCGAATCAATTGGCCTGTTCGACCCCGATACCGGGACGTTCGATGAGATCGCGAGAATCGATGGCGACAACCCCGGCACCCGGTTGAACGACGGCAAGGTCGGTCCGGACGGAGCCTTCTGGGTCGGCACCATGGATGATCGCGGTCTTGACCAGCGCGAACCAATCGGCGCGCTTTATCGGGTGGACGGCACGGGCCGGGTCGACAGGAAGGTCGACGGACTGAAAGTGTCCAACGGCCCGGCGTTCTCGCCCGACTCCAAGACGATGTTCTACGCCGACACCGGCGGCCCGTGGATAGATTGCTGGGATTTCGACACCGGGACCGGCGAAATTTCCAACCGCCGGCGGATTGCCGAGCCGGGCGACGACATCGGCCGGCCCGACGGCGCGGCCACCGACGCCGACGGTAACTACTGGAGCGCGGGCATTTCGGCCGGGCGTCTCAACCGGTTCACCCCCCACGGCGGCCTGATCGACAGCACGCCGGTGCCGGTGGCGGCGCCGACCATGCCCTGCTTTGCCGGTCCGGATCTTAGGAAAATCTACCTCACCAGCCTGCGCACCGGCCGCGCCCCGGACCTCTTGGAGCGCTTTCCCTTGACCGGTATCACCATGGTCAGCGACAGCCCGGTGGCCGGCTGCCCGGTCGGCAGATTTCGCGACCGGGCCTGATGGCCGTGCCCCTGGCTAGCGTGAGCTGTTCCGACCAGCCGCAAAATCCATTTTTGACAAAAAGCCACCAAAATTTTGGTGTCGCTGGCGGACGTGCTTGATCGCAGGCGCCTTTTGGCCGACCATCGGCGCCCACCCCATCACGGAAAGAGGAAGCCATGTCGGTACGGTCGTCGGCGAACGCGGAATGGAAGGGCTCGTTGAAAGAGGGCGGCGGTGAGATGCGCTTCGGTGGCGGGGCGTATCTAGGTGAATTCACCTTCGCGTCCCGGTTCGAAACCGGCGATGGCACCAACCCGGAGGAGCTGCTCGCAGCGGCCCACGCCGGCTGCTTTTCAATGCAGTTGTCGGGCCTGTTGTCGAAGGACGGCCATCCGCCCAACGCGATCAACACCCGGGCCAACGTAACGATCGAAGCCGGCGTCGGCATCACCATGATCGAGCTGGAAACGGAAGGCGATGTGCCGGACATCGATGATGCGACGTTTCAGGCGGCTGCCGAGACCGCAAAGCAAATCTGCCCGGTATCCCAGGCACTCAAGGCGCTCGACAACATCACGTTGAAGGCAACGCTCAAGGGCACCTCTAAAAATCC
Organism: uncultured Bauldia sp.; assembly: GCA_963663975.2. Taxonomy (GTDB): domain Bacteria; phylum Pseudomonadota; class Alphaproteobacteria; order Rhizobiales; family Kaistiaceae; genus JANQRX01. The sequence goes on from CAXXRA010000005.1 coordinate 88,899, forward strand.
CTGTTCCGAGCCTTGATCGGTTATAATCCGGACGGTTTGGCGCGTAGATGTGGGGAACCGACCATGGGCCAAATGGGCTTTTTCGACATCGCGAATCGGTATGCCGGCCTGGACGCCAAGAACGATCCTTTGGCGAGGATCGACGCGGTGGTTCCGTGGGAGAATTTCCGTGCCCGCCTGGAGGCGATCTGGCGCAAGCCGGCCGAGGAACGGAAGTCGCCGGCGGGGCGAAAGCCCTGGGACGCGGTGGCGATGTTCAAGGCGATCGTTCTCTGCGAGCTTTACAATCTCTCGGACGACCAAGTGGAGTACCAGCTTCGCGACCGCCTCTCGTTCATGCGGTTCGTAGGGTTCGGTCTTGAGGACAAGGTCCCCGACGCCAAGACGGTGTGGCTCTACCGGGAACAGTTGGCGCGGGCGGGCATGGTCGAGGCGTTGTTCGAGGACTTCGACGGCTATCTGGAGAAGCAGGGCTACCTGGCGATGGGCGGCCAGATCATCGACGCGTCGATCGTACCGGTCCCCAAGCAGCGCAACAGCCGTGACGACAACGCGCGGATCAAGGATGGCGAGACGCCGGAGGGCTGGAAGGACCAGCCGGCCAAGCGGTCGCAGAAGGACACGGACGCACGGTGGACAAAGAAGCATGGCAAGAGCCACTACGGTTACAAGAACCATGTCAACGTGGACCGCCGGCACAAGCTGGTGCGGCGTTACCAGGTGACCGACGCGGCGGTGCACGACAGCCAGGTCGTGGAGGACATCCTTGATCCGGACAACACGGCCTCGGACGTGTGGGCGGACAGCGCCTATCGGTCGGCGGAGATCGAGGCGAAGCTGAAGGAGAAGGGCCTGAACAGCCGCATCCACCGCAAGGGGCATCGCGACAAGCCGCTGAGCGAGCGGGAGAAGCGGGGCAACAAGGCCCGTTCGAAGGTGCGGGCGCGCGTCGAGCACGTGTTCGGGGCCCAGAGCAACGACATGGGCGGGACGCTGGTGCGCAGTATCGGGCTGGTACGGGCGAGGGCGCGGATCGGGCTGAAGAACCTCGCCTACAACATGCGCCGCCTGGTGCAGCTGGAGCGTCTCGCCGCGGCGGCGCCAACGTGATGGTCATCAGGGGAGAAGTCTGCCTGGAGCCCCCATTGACAGGGAAACAGACCCGCCGGGGAGCCGGAGAAGGCCGAAAACCCAGACGCCAACCCCGCTCATGACCCGCGAGAACCGCACAACCTGTCGAGTTTCACGTCAGTCGCATTATTTTTCGAGGTGCCCTCAAATCGGCCTGACGGGTGAAGCGGACGCCATCACGCGTCGGTGAGTCGATGAAGAAGGACATGCCAGCGGAAGTGCTGGTCCGTCTTTATCGACAGCTGACGCGTGACGGCATCAAGATCTGGATCGACGGAGGCTGGGGCGTGGATGCGCTCTTGGGAGAACAAACGCGCCCTCACCAGGATGTCGATTTCGTCGTTCAGGAGAGAGATCTGGCCCGACTCGTCGATGTCCTGAGACACAAGGGCTACGACGAAATTGCCACGGACGACAGACGGCCGTGGAACTTTGTCCTGGGTGATGACAGGGGTCGGCAAGTTGATATTCACGTGGTGAATTTCGACGAAAGCGGGGACGGAATATATGGTCCACCCGAGAACGGCGAAGCTTACCCCGCCTCCGCGTTCACCGGTAGAGGCACCATCCGTGGCGAAGAGGTTTTCTGCATGTCGGTTGGATACCAACTGACAAATCATGCCGGATACGAGCTGCAAGACAAAGACCGTCAGGACGTTTCGAAGCTGCGCGACCTGTTGAGCCCCCGCGGCGAGAGCAAACTGCCGCTCCGTAACTGAGGCGAACGAATCCTGACGACATCTGGCGGATGGGGTATAGCGATCGACGGCCGCCTGGTAGCTTTTACCGGGGACTTTTATAAAGGTAGCTAGACAGAAACCCGCAGCACTACGCGCTGGTCCAGGCACCCTGCCACAGCTAGCATGAGTGCCCCGCCCGCTGGAACGGGCGAGGCCAACCCACGAGAAGGAGAGTCTCATGGAAAATTATGAGACAGAAATTGAGAAACTGAAGGGTAGCATCGAAGCTCTTGCTACCATAGCTGCATCATATTTAATGGGCTCAAATCCAAGTGAAGAGGAGCGCCGGAAACTCGGCGAAATACTAAAGAGCGTCTCTATCACTGGCGTAGAGGGGCTCTCCCCTACTGCTAGGATAGGTTTCGGCGATACCATGACGGTGATCCGGGAGACTGCCGGACTTGACTAGAAGTGCCGCAATCTGCCGAGCCACGTCGCGCCTGCTAGGCGGAGGGCCATCAGATTCTGGAAGCGCTGGAGCGGATCGAGAAGGAACTTGTCCGGCGTCGGCGCCCCTGGGACCGAATGGGATGATTGAATAAGAGAGTGTTTCAGGCTCATCATAACCCGAGAGGGATTAACGATGAGACGGAATACCATTCGCCAGAAAGCATCGGCCGAGAAGGTCGTGAAGGACATCCGCCGGGCGACACGCCGGCATTATGGCGCTGAAGAGAAGATCCGGATTGTTCTGGAAGGGCTGCGCGGCGAGGACAGCATCGCCGAACTGTGTCGCCGTGAGGGGATCAACCAGAACCTCTATTACCGTTGGTCGAAGGACTTCCTGGAGGCCGGCAAGAAACGGCTGGCGGGGGACACGGCCCGTGAGGCGACCTCCGACGAGGTCAAGCAGCTTCGCAGTGAAGCTCTGGCCTTGAAGGAGGCGGTGGCCGATCTGACGCTGGACAACCGTCTGCTCAAAAAAAGCATGATCGCGGATGGGGACGACGAGGCATGAGGTATCCACCATCAGAGAAGCTGGAGATCATCCGGCTGGTTGAGCTGTCCCATCTGCCGGCCAGGCGTACGCTGGCGCAGTTGGGCATCCCCCGCACCTCGTTTTATCGCTGGTACGATCGCTATCTGACCGGCGGACCGGAAGCCCTGGAGGACCGCCGCTCGCGGCCTGGTCGGGTCTGGAACCGCATCCCCGATGAGGTGCGAGGCCAGATTGTGCAGCTGGCGCTGAAGGAGACCGATCTGTCGCCGCGAGAATTGGCCGTGCGGTTCACCGATACTGAGGGCTACTTTGTATCGGAATCCTCGGTTTATCGCCTGCTCAAGGCCCACGATCTGATCACCAGCCCGGCTTTTATCGTCGTGAAAGCGGCCGACGAGTTCAAAAACAAGACCACCGCGCCGAACCAGCTCTGGCAGACCGACTTCACTTACCTCAAGGTCATCGGCTGGGGCTGGTTTTACCTCTCCACCGTGCTGGACGACTTCTCCCGCTACATCATTGCCTGGAAGCTGTGCACGACGATGAAGGCCGAGGACGTCACCGATACGCTGGAACTGGCGCTCAAGGCGTCAGGTTGCGATCGGGCAACCGTCGTTCACAAGCCACGGCTCCTGTCCGACAACGGCTCCAGCTACATCGCCGGCGATCTGGCCGAATGGCTCGACGACCGCGACATGGAGCACATTCGCGGCGCCCCCTATCATCCGCAGACCCAGGGCAAGATCGAGCGCTGGCATCAGACGTTGAAGAACCGCATCCTGTTGGAGAACTACTATCTGCCTGGCGATCTTGAAGCGCAGATCGAAGCCTTTGTCGGCCACTACAACCACCACCGCTACCACGAGAGCCTCGGCAATCTCACGCCGGCCGACGTCTACTTCGGGCGCGGCCCAACCATCCTGCTGAAAAGAGAAAGGATCAAACGGCAGACCATCGAACACCGGCGCTTGCAATACCGCAAAACCGCCGCGTAGCATGATCAACCAGATGGCCAGAAGCACCTCTTAAGTCAGGTCCCCATTTGGTTCCAAATTACCTGACCACGGACACTCCGGGGGACAGCGCCTGGCCCCGTCCACGATCGCCGGATACTCCATGTCCGGGTCGCCGTCGCGTACCTCCTCGACGATCACGTCATGGCGCCAATTGTCGCCGTAGTCGTAGGTGTAGACGAACCACTCCACTCCGCGCGCGATCACCGTGCCCAGCTGCAGGCCCTTCGCCTTGTAGACCGGCGGTTCGTCGTCAAACTCGCGGAAAGACGGATCGCCATAGCAACGGCCGTCGATGTCGAATTCCCAGAGGTGCGAGAAGGTCCAGCCCATGGTCATCTGGATCGCCTCGTGCAAGGCCTCCAGCGTCGTCGACAAGGGCATGTCGATGCGCCGCCAGATCTTCGGCTCCAGCTCCTGCAGCTCGATGCGCAGCCGCGCGATCCGCTCGCTCACCGCCCCATTCCGTCGGTCTTCCCTTCTCCCGACACGGCTTAGGTCCGGCATCGGCCACCGTCAACCGACCCATCTCGGGACGGGCGTCCAGCGGCCGGAATCCACCCGTCGATCTCGGAGGTCGAAGCGTTTATACTTGTTGTGTCGGAGTCGGCGATCCGGTCCGTCCTGCGGTCTGGGGCGTCGATCTGGGCACTAGCGCGGCGCAGTCCGCGGTCGCGGCCTATCGGCCTCAGACGGGCGCGCTGGCCTGCCTAGCGGCCTTCCCCGCGGAGCCGGCGCTTGCCGAGGCCCGCACGGTCTCGGACCCAGCGGGCAACGCCAAGCTCAGCAAGGGGAGCCAGGGTGGACGCCGGGTACGCGCTCGGGACGATGCGGCTGCGGCTGCTATCCTGGCGGTCGCGGCGGGCGTTCGGCAGCCTACGGAGCCGCCGAGACGGTGGCGCTATAGGGGGATGGCGGGATGAGCGATAAGGAAAAAGCAATCGACGTTCTTGAACGGGTAACGTTGGCGGTGCACTTTCTATGTATCGGAAAAGGAGACGTGCGAAGCCGCCTCGAAGACGTAGTGACCTATCAATTGCTTCCCTTGAGAGAACAGGATTTTCCTGCTGATTTGCAGGCCAAATATGGAGCGATAATTCAAGCGGCAACGAAGTATGACGCAAGTGATTTAGATAGAGCTATTCCACTTCCATACGGGCGATCTCATAATGAATATAACGGACGAATTCAATCTACAATGCGGAGGATTCGCCGGTCAACTGGTGAGAAGATTGCTCGTGACATATGGGACCTTTATGTTGCGGCAAGACAGATCGCAGAATTACACTGACTTCATCGGAGATTAGTAAAAAAACAAAAGCCTCTGAGAGTCTGGCTTTATTGGCGGGTCCAATGAGTAAATTCCACGGTGCTGTCAACTTAACGAAGGCAGGTCGCAGTTGGACGTCTGAACTGAGCGGCTCAAGCAGCAGCGGTCACGGTCCGCCACGTGTTCATCGCGTCACCGCGGAATTGGCGCATTGTCTTGCGAGTGATCAGATGACGTTGGACATTGAAGGTGTTGTAGATGGCGGCGTGGGTGGAGAGAAACCTTTGCGCCGATCCTGATGACTTGAAGCCCTGCATCCTGCGTTCTCGTTGTCGAACCGGCAGGTGCGAATTCTCCGCCCGATTGTTGCTCCGTCCGCCGGTAACGTGTTTCCCCGTCATGTTGAGATCACGCAATGCTGCCCCGTAAGATGGCAGTTTATCGGCCACCACCTTATTCGGCGCATACCCCTGCTTCTTGAGCAGTTTGCGCATCAGCTTGAGTGCTGCTTTCTTGTTCCTCCGGGACTGAACCAGGATATCCAGCACCTCACCCTCGCTGTCCACCGCCCGCCATAGATACATCCGTTTTCCGTTGATGGAGGAAAACACCTCATCAAGGTGCCACCGGTCGTCTGGTCGAGGGCGTGATTGTCTCAGTTTTCGGGCATAGGCCTGCCCAAACTTTAAAGACCAGCGCCGTATCGTCTCGTAAGAAACATCGACACCACGTTCAGCGAGCAGATCCTCCACATCGCGGTAACTGAGCGGAAACCGGAAACACAGCCAGACGGCGCGCTGGATTATCTCTGCAGGAAACCGATGTCGGCGGTAGCTGATCTTGTTCATAACAGGAAGCTACTCGCCACCCGCATCTGACACCAGCCAGTTACCGTGACAGCGCCGGCGGGGTGTCTAAACCGCGCGGGGCGGGGTACGGTGTCCGACAACGGTCAAGAACATTCAGGACAGGGTGGACGTTTAGTCCGGTTTCTCACGGGGGATGTTGTCGGGATGAAAAATTTGCACGTTTTGCTGATGGTCTCATTGCTCACGTGTGCCGGTGGTGTGGCAATAGCGCAGGACTACGATGCTGGGCTAAAGGCCGCTCAGGCCGGTGACTTTCAAACTGCACTGAAAGAATGGAAACCGCTGGCTGATCAGGGGGACGCCGACGCCCAGCACAACCTCGGTGTGATGTACGCCAACGGCGAGGGTGTGCCGGAAGATGACGCCGAGGCGGTGCGCTGGTACCGGCTGGCCGCCGATCAGGGGCTCGCCATCGCCCAGTACAACCTCGGTCTGAAGTACGCCAACGGCGAGGGTGTGCCGGAAGATGACGCCGAGGCGGTGCGCTGGTACCGGCTGGCCGCCGATCAGGGGCTCGCCATCGCGCGGTAACGTGTTGAATTCCTTTCTATCCCGCGCATCCCGTCCAGCCTGACGGCAATGCCCGTCATCGTAACGCAACCAGCCGGAGTCCATCCCGGGTCCGCGATTGTCGGCCGTAGTGGGAATCCCGGTCAATATACCCGCTGGCGCACGGCCCTCGGCGCCTGCCGGAAGCCTCTACAGCCATCCCCGCTCGCGAAAGGCGGCAAGATCCACGCCGGGCGGCGCATACCAGCCCTCCGTCCCGTATCGGGCGCCCAGACCGAACGCCAGTTCCTTGTTTCCGTATGGAATCCGTAGCGGCGTCCCCGACCCGGCAGCCGGCTGCGGGGTTCCCGGCGACCCATCTGTCTCGTCGCGTCCGGATTTTCGCTGCCGCGGCTTCGCCGGCCGCGTTGCCCTTTCACCGGACCGGGCGGTTCCGGTGTTCCCGCGCTTCCCGCCCGCCGAGGCGCCGGAAGTCGGCCCGCTCGCAGGAGACCCGGCTTTCTGCGCCTGGCTCTGCCCGGGCGCATGCCGGTCGAGGAATGCCCGGCAGACCGCCGCCGACTTCGTGTAGCCCCTGGGAGGCTTGATGCCCCTCCTCTTCGCGATCGAGACCGCATATTTCCTCATCGCTGCCGTCGGCGGCCGGTCGTCGTCGCTTCGCGCGCCGTTGACCGGGGCCAGCGCTTCTTCGCCATCGCCCCGCGCCGCGAGCCTGCCGATGATGCGCCGCGCCGAGTCGCACACCGCGTCGATGGCGCCCATCATCTCCTGCCGGCCGGTCAGGACATCGTCGAGCAGGCACTCCATTTCGGCGGTCACGCCGGGATCGACCAGCCCCGGGTCGGCGCGCCCGAGGACCCCGAACAGGGCGAGCCCCCGTTCCGTCGGCACGATGTTCTTGCCCTGCGCCGCCAGGAACCCCTGCTTCTTCAGCCCCGCGATGATCTCCGCCCGGGTCGCCGGCGTGCCGATCCCCTTCGCTTCCTTCAGCCGCTCGCGCAAGGCTTCGTCCCCGACGAAACGCCAAGCATTCTGCATCGCCTCGATCAGCGTGCCTTCCTTGTAGCGCGGCGGCGGCCGGGTCTCCTTGTCCTCGATCTCCGGATCGCGCAACCGCGCGGTCTCCCCGTCCCGCAGTACCGGCAGCGCCTGCGCCGCCTCGCCCTTCTCGTCGTCGGGTCGCCAGTCCGGGAAGGCGTCGCGCCAGCCCGCTTCGATCGGCTGGCGTCCGGCGGCGCGAAATTCGAAGCCGCGGACATCCAGCGTCACCGTCGTCTGCCGGTAGCGGTAGTCCGGCATCACCGCCGCCAGGTAGGTCCGCGCCACCGCGTCGAACAGCTTCTTCTCGTCCGGCGAGAGACGCGGCCAGACTTCCTTCAACTCGCCGATCGTGTTCACGTTCGGGACGATCGCATGGTGGCTCGCCCCCTCCAGCCCCTTGTCGTGGAAGGCGCCGTCCCGTCCCTTGCGGATCGCAGGGGGCGACGGCGCCGGGATGGCGGCATAGGACTTTCCGGCCCGCAGCCCGGCGACGATCTTCGGAACGTCCGCGATGGCGCTTTCCGGCAGATACCGGACCTCGGCCCGCGGGTAGGTCAGGATCTTCCTGCCCGTCCCGTCATAGAGCTCCTGGGCCACTTCCAGCGTCTTCGATGCCGACCAGCCGAAGCGCGCGCTGCACAGCTTCTGGAGCGAAGGCAGGTCGTGCAGCCGGGGCGGGCGCTGCCGCCTGTCCTCGACCCGCACCCCGAGCGGGCCCTCGAATTCCCGCGCCGCGGCGAGGACCGCCTGCGCCTTCCCGCGTTCGAGAATGCGTTCCTTTTGGGGGTGCCGCATCAGGAATGCCCCGCCTTCGGCATGGGCCGTGGCCACGACCTCGAAATACCCCACCGGCACGAACTCGCGGATCTCGATCTCGCGCCGGCACGCGATCGCCAGCGTCGGCGTCTTGACCCGGCCGATGCCGATCACGCCCTCCGCGCCCCGGCCGAGCGTCACCGTCGCCGTCCGGGTCAGCGACAGGTTGTAGATCTGGTCCGCCTGCCGGCGCGCCACCGCCGCCGCGTAGAGCCGGGCGTGCTCGGCGTTGGGCCGGGCGCGCCGGAACGCCGTGCGGATGGTCTCCGGATCCTGGGCCGTGAACAGCACCCGCATCGCCTCGCCCCGGTAGCGGCAGTGCTCGAGGATCTCCTGGCCGATCAGCTGCCCCTCGCGGTCGCAGTCGGTGGCGAGCCAGACCCGGTCCGCCGTCTTCAGCGCCGCCCGGATCGCCTTCAGCTTCGCCGCCTTGTTGCCGCCCGTCGCCGGTTTGGTGCCGTAGAGCCCGTCGGGTTTCAGCAATTCCGTCGACCAGAGCTTCCACGCCGGGTTCGCGTCCTCGGGCTCGCACAGGTCGAGCAGGTGCCCTTCCGCCGCGAGAACGGTTCCATAGCGGGACCCGACGGCCGCGCGCACGTCCCTGGCCTGGCTCGCCTTCTCGGTGATCACGACCTGGCGGGTCACGGCGCGCCTTCCGTGGAGGTTCCGCCGTCATCCGTGTCCGCCAGGGCGGTGTCGATGGCGGCGAGGAACGGCCCGGCGAACTGCTTCAGCTTGGCCGCGCCGACGCCGTTGACAGCGGCGAACTCCGCCTCGCTGCGCGGCCGGCGGCGCACCATGTCGATCAGCGTGCGGTCCGGAAACACCACATAGGCGGGCACGCCGCGTTCCCGCGCCAGGTCGAGCCGGAGCGCCTTCAGAACCGCCAGCAGCGCCGCCTCGCCGTCGACCATGGGCTGCTCCGCCCAATCTTCGCCGCGCGCCGGGCGCGGCTCCCGGGCCGGCGCCGGCCGGCGCACGATCACCGTATCCTCGCGGTACAGGAACGCGCCCTCGCCGCGCAGCAGGGCGCGGCCCCTCTCGGTGATGCCGAGACCGCCATAGCCGGCGATGTCGAGGCGCAGATAGCCCGTCGCCACCATCTGACGGACCAGCGAGCGCCATTCGTTCTTGCCCCGGTCGGCGCCCACCCCGAAGGTCGGCAGGCGGTCGTGGCCGAAGCGCCCGATCTTCTCCGTCTGCGCGCCGCGCAGGATGTCGATCACGTGCGCCGCGCCGAAGCGCTCGCCCGACCGGTGGACCGCCGACAGGATCTTCCGTGCATCCTCCGTCCCGTCGATGCGCTCCGACGGGTCGAGGCAGACGTCGCAGTTGCCGCAGGCCTCGATCCGCTCCCCGAAATACTCCAGCAACGCCATCCGCCGGCAGGCCGGCGCCTCGCAATAGCCGAGCAGCGCGTCGAGACGCTTGTGCTCGCGCCGCTTGCGGTCGGGACCAGCATCCTCGTCCTCGATGAACTGCCGCCGCATCCGGATGTCCGGCAGCCCGTAGAGCATGTGCGCCTCGGCCGGCACCCCGTCGCGCCCGGCGCGGCCGATCTCCTGATAGTAGGCCTCGACGCTGCCCGGCAGGTCGGCATGGAAGACATAGCGCACGTCGGCCTTGTCGATCCCCATGCCGAAGGCGATCGTCGCCACGATGACCACGCCGGGCTCGGTCATGAAGGCGTTCTGGTGCACCTCCCGGTCCGCCGTCTCCATGCCGGCGTGGTAGGGCAGCGCCCGGACCCCGTCCGCGGCCAGCAGCGCCGCCGTCTCTTCGGTCTTCCGGCGCGACAAGCAGTAGACGATGCCGCTCTTGCCGTCATGGCGGGCGACGAAGTCGCGCAGCTGCCCCTTCCAGTCCCGCTTCATCGCCACCGCCAGCCGGATGTTGGGACGGTCGAACCCGAGCACGAACTGCTCGACCGCGCCGCCGAACAGCTTGTCCACGATGTCGTCCCGGGTGACCTCGTCGGCGGTCGCCGTCAGCGCGGCGAGCGGAATGCCCGGAAACAGCTCCCTCAGCCGGCACAGGTCGGCGTATTCCGGCCGGAAGGCCGGGCCCCACTGCGAGATGCAGTGCGCCTCGTCTACGGCGAACAGCCGGACCGGCAGCCCCTGCAGCGCAGCCAGCATGCGCTCGGTCATCAGCCGTTCCGGCGCCATGTAGAGCAGCCGCGTCCTCCCGGCCGACGCTCGCCGCCAGGCGGCAAGGTTCTCCTCGCGGTCGTTGCCGGAGTGAATGCCGTCCGCCGCGACGCCCGCGAGCCTCAGCGCCGCCACCTGGTCCCGCATCAGCGCGACCAGCGGCGACACCACGACCGTGAGCCCGTCCATGACCAGCGCCGGGACCTGGAAGCAGAGCGACTTGCCCGAGCCCGTCGGCATCACCGCGAGCGCGTTCCGGCCCGCCAGCAGCGCCTCGATCACCGCCTCCTGCCCGGGACGGAACGCCTCGAACCCGAATACCTCCGACAGCACCCGGCGCGCCGCCGTCATCGCGCCCTCCGGCAGCCGGGCCGGGGCGCGCCGGAGACCGGTTCGCGCATCAGGCGACGGCCCCGAGACCGTTCTTCGCGACCAGCGTCAGAAGCTTCAGCGAAGCGCCGCGCGGGCGTTTCTCGCCCCGTTCCCACTGGCTCACCAGGCCCGCGGTCACATTGAGGTAGCGGGCGAACACCGCCTGGCTCGCATTCTCCCGCAGCCGGAGCGCGCGGATCTTCTCCGGCGTCATCTCCTCGACCGGCGTCAGGCACATCTCGTCGAAGGCCTTCATGGTCCGTTTCGCCATCGCGCCGGCCTCCGTCAGGTCCCGCGCGGTCTCGTGCGCGGCCGCCAGCGCGCCGCTCCTGTAGCGTTCAGCCATCGCGGATCGTCTCCCACAAGCGCATCGCACGAAGTTGCATCCGGTTCACCTCGCGGTCGGCGCTGCGCGCCGGCGGTCCGGTCTCGACCGATCTATCACTCGGTGCGACAGGCTTCAACACGGCCGAGCCGGCGCCGGATACAACCCCGGGCGGCCACGGAGCCCGTCACGGCCGCCGACGGCCATCCCCTCCCTGCGGCACGCCAGAACCGAACCGCGGTCCGCCTTCGCGTGCGTCACGCCGCAAAGAGGGGAGTCGGGCCGGAAGCGGGACGGCGGTCGGATGTCCGGGGGAGGGCATCGCCGCCGTTCCCGACCATCGGCACGAAGGAGACGGCGCCATGCACGCAGCGATAGCGGTTCCCGGCAGTGCATCCACGATCTTGACCCATGTGTTCGGCCGCGGCCTGGCGGACGAGCGCTATGTCGTCGAGAGGTTCCAGGCCATGGCCGACGGCGACATCCGCCGCGCGCCCGGCGACGCGGCGCCCGCGAAGGGCCGGCGCAAGGCGAAGCGCACGGTCGTGACCCTGAAGGCGGTCCGGCAGCTGCGGCCCACCCGCACCGAGATCATCGTCTGCACCGGCCCGAGCAATCCCGCCACCAGGGACGCCGCCACCGTGACGGCGCCGAGCGCGATGCCCGCCGCCCAGGCGGCCCGGCGGTAGTCCAGGCGCCAGACCCGTCGGCATCCGAGCGCCAGCGGCAGACCGCAGGGCGCCACGAAGACCAGCGACCCCGCCGACATCAGCAGCATCTGCAACCGCATGCCGGCGGCCTCCGGGGATCCCGTCTCCGGCAGGAAGCGAACGATTGCCGTCGCCACGACCCCGGCCGGCAGCCACAGCAGCGCCAGCGCCCAGAACCCCCGTCTTCCCGTTAACCCGCGGTTTTCCATGCCGTACCCATACAGGCGCCGCGCCGCGGATCAAGCCCGCGCACCCTGCACTCACCGTCCCTGCGAAGCATCAATGCAGTGCCGCATCCGCTTCATGGAGCAAGAGGAAAGCGTTCGCCGGGCGAGTGCCCGGAGGGTGGAGGGAGGTGCTGTCAACTTAACGAAGGCAGGTCGCAGTTGGACGTCTGAACTGAGCCCAGCCAGTTACCGTGACAGCACCCGTGGTAGTGTACGTGGGGCGACAGTTCATGCCCGGCATCGTCGGCCGCGCGCAGCATCTCCCCGACAAAGTCGAGCGCTGGTTCCAAGTAGCTGAAGGCGGCCACGGATGCAGGATCGGTACGTAGGGGACATTGGAGACTTCGTGAAATACGCCCTATTGAGGGTCGTCACGGGCGAGTCCAAGCTCGGTGTTGCTTGGTACCTGCACCCTAACGAAAGCGCGTCGGCGGACGGCCGACACACAGACTATCTAACGTTCCCTGCCGAATGGCGCTGCCTCGACGAGGACTTGTTCGACGGGCTGAAGAAGATCGTAGAGTCGACGCGCCGATCCGTCACCGCGGTCGAGGCGTCGAAGGTGTTGCCGGATGTGGTCTTCGCTGACGAGCGCTTGGACATCGCCAAAGTCCCCGTCTCCTGCCGTTCGTCCTGGAGGCGGATTTGGTTCGAGGGGGTCCGGCGGCGCCTCGACGGTTGCGATGTGGTCTTCGCGGATCCCGACAACGGCTTGCTACCGGATAGCCGCTTCCAGCCAACCGTCAAGAGGAGCGCCAAGAGCATTCCCGAGCAGGAAGTACGGGACTTGTCGGCGGGGCGACCGATGGTCGTTTACCATCACAACACCAGACGCAAGGGCGGGCACCGAGCGGAGATCGCCGACTGGCAGAGCCGACTGCCCGGCAGGGTCTATGCGTACTACTGGCGACGCTGGAGCAATCGTACGTTCTTCTTGGTGAACGGCGACAGTCGGACGGTGGCCCGTCTCGGGACCTTCGCAAAGCGTTGGGACCCGAACGGGGAGTTAATCAGGCCTCCATGAATGTTATTCGGCGCGGAAATTTGGGTCTGTCGCAAATTTGGTGCAGTCATAGGCTTTGGTGCATGGAGCCGCAACATGCTGATAATCTGTTCTGGGGTGTAGCGTTTACGGCTCATTTTGTCCTCCTTTCGAGGGGGCAAAATGCGCCAAACTCTCTTAACAAATCTGGACCACTTTTAGGGGGTCACTCCAGTGTCGCGGGCAAGATGGGCGTAACGGGCGGCCGTCTGGACCTGCGTGTGTCCCAGCAATTTGCCGATCATGGGTGTTGACCGGCGTCGAATGTTGACCCCTCATAGTCACGCAATATCAAAACATTAGCGCGCCGATCGGCGTCGAATGGGCGCGCCGATCAACAGCCGGGAGGAGGCGGTTCCCCATGTTCGAGGAGCTGGGGTTCGAGGAACTGACACCGATCACAGCCTCGGTCGTGCTGGGTCTGGTGCTCGGCTGCGCCTATGGCGCCTTGGCGCAGCGCAGCGCTCTCTGCCTGCGCCGCGGCCTGGTCGGACGGTGGAGCGATTGTCTGCCGGCGCTGGGCGCCTGGGCGATGGCACTGGCGTGTGCGATTGCCGGAACCCGGCTGGCCGTTGCCACCGACCTGATCTCCTTCGAGGCGCACCGATTTCTCGCGTCCGACGTGCCGGTCGCTTCCGCGCTGTTGGGCGGCGCGCTATTCGGCGCCGGAATGGTGCTGACGGGAGGCTGCGTTTCGCGCCTTACGGTGCTGCTCGGCACAGGTAATTTGCGCGCCCTGTTCGTCCTGCTCGTCTTCGCCGTCACCGCCCATGCGGTGATGAAAGGTGCGTTGGCGCCAGTGCGTGAGGCGCTCGGCGCCGCAACCATTCATGGTGGAGAGGCAACAGCGCTCACGGTACTGCCCGGCGGCGAGGTCTGGCCGCTCGTCCTTGCGGCCGCAGCAGCAACTCTTGCCTTCTTCTCCGGCGCTCGAATCTCCCATCTGGCAATGGCGGGCGCGATCGGGTTGCTGGTACCGCTTGGCTGGATCGGCACGGGGTTTCTGCTGCTGGACGATTTCGACCCGATTCCCGTGCAGTCGATGGGCTTCACGGGACCGATGGCCGACACGCTGTTCTGGACCGTGGCAGCGACGTCGATTCCGGCCGGCTTCGGCACAGGCCTTGCTGCGGGCGTCTTAGTCGGCAGCTTGGTCGCGGCTCTGGCGGCCGGCGAGTTCCGCTGGCAGAGCCTGGAAGGGCCGCGGCAGACCGGGCGCTACCTTGCCGGCGCCGTGATGATGGGCGTGGGCGGCGTGCTGGCGGGCGGCTGCACTGTCGGCGCCGGACTTTCCGGCGTTTCGACGGCAAGTTTCGCCGCCTTGCTCGCGCTCGCCGCAATGGCGGCTTCGGCGAGAGCCGTCGGGGTGCTCCTCGCCGCTCGGTAGCGCGGTGCAGCCGCTACAGCGCTTTCGACCGGAGCGGAAACCTTGTCCCCGGGATCAGCTAAACATGTCCCCGGTAATGGCGGCGTACCAGCCGAGCGACTCCTCATAGGTCGCCTTGCGCAGCTCCGCGCTTTCCCCGGTCTGGGAAATGAAGCCGTCGGTCTTGGCGATCTTCTCGTCGGTCGCTTCGTAGGAGGCACCGACCTTGACGCCGTCATCGGTGCCGATGAGCGACCAGCACGTGTTGGAGTAGCGCGGTGGGAACACCGTGGATCCGGTGAGCGCCCCGCGCACCGCCATGGCGCAGACCTTCGCCTGACTGTTGGCCGAGAAGCCCGACTTCGGCATATCGCCCTGCAGCGCCGCGTCGCCCAGCACATAGATATTGGCGTCCGCCCGGCTCTGCATGGTGTGCGGCACGATCGGCGCCCAGCCGGAATCGTCGGTGATGTCCGCAAGGGCTGCGATGCGTCCCGCCCGCTGCGCGGGGATGACGTTGCAGACATCCACCTTCATCGCCTCGCCGTCCACCACGACTTCCATGGTGTCGGGCCGCACCTCGACCTTATCGCCGCCGAAGTCCGGCCCGATGCGCTCGACCATGCCGGGGTAGTGGCGCTGCCAGCCGTCCTCGAACAACCCTTGCTTGGAGAACTTCTCCTTGGGGTCGACGATCAGGATCTTCGCCGTCGGATTGGCCTGTTTCAGAACATGGGCCACCATCGAGATGCGCTCATAGGGCCCCGGCGGGCAGCGGAAGGGGTTCGGCGGCGCCACCATGCAATAAGTGCCGCCTTGCGGCAGGGCCTCGATCTGCGCCTTGAGAAGCTGGGTTTGCGAGCCGGCCTTGTAAGCGTGCGGCATGCGGTTCTGCTGCGACAGGTCCCATCCGGGAACGGACCCCGGCCGGAAGTCGATGCCCGGCGACAGGACGAGGCGGTCGTAAGCGAGGCTGGCCCCGCCCGCGAGCCCCACGCTCCGCTTGTCGCGGTCGATGGAGACCGCCCAGTCGTGCACGACGTTGATCCCATGCCGTGCGGCGAGGGCGCCGTAACTGTGACCGATTGAAGCGAATTCGCGGAAGCCGCCCAGATAGAGGTTCGAGAAGAAGCAGGTGTAGTAGGCTCGGCTCGGCTCCACGAGCGTTACATCCACAGCGCCCTTCGAATCCTTGGCGATATAGCGTGCCGCCGTCGTACCACCCGCGCCGCCGCCCACGACCACGACGCGCGGGCGCCCCTGTGCGAGCACCGTCGGCGCCCAGAGCGCCGTCGTCGCCACGGCCGCTGACGCAAGGAAATGCCGTCGGCTCAGGCCGCCTTTTCTGTTTCGCTGGTTCATGACGTGTTTCCCCTGGTTCACGGGTCGTCTTCCGCCCTCTGGAAGTGCGCGGCGAGAGCGGCGATCTCCTCGTCCGACAAGCGCCCGGCTACAAGCTGCATGATGGGATGGACCCTCTTTCCGCGCTTGTAGGCGTGCAATGCTATCACGAAGTCATCAGGTGGCCATCCCACGATTGAGGGGATTCCCTCGTCCGCCGCGTCGCTCTGGTGGCAGATGGTGCATTCGCCCGCGAGATAGGCGCCGTACTCGGGGTCACCCCGGATTGTGAGGAGCTGAGGGTCGAGGCCGTATTCCTCGGGCGTGGCGGTCGGCTCCGCCGGCGAAAGATCAGAGCGGGTGCCGGAGAAGCCGCGCAGCCATGCCAGCAGGTCCGTTCTGTCGTTCGTTCCCGGCATGCCGTCGAAACTCATGCGCGAGCGAGGCACGAGAGCGGGCGGGTCGGAGAGAAATGCGTCGAGGGTCGTCGCGGTCCAGACGAGGCCGCCGGACCCGGCAGCCTTCATCGCTGCGGAATAGCGAAAATCCGCGAGCGAGCCGGCCGCGCGACCGAAGACATCGTTGAGCTGCGGCCCGATCCGATGCTCCGCGCCGCCGCCCACCTGATGGCAGCGTTTGCATTGGCCGAAGAGCGCCTTGCCGACCTCGTCATCGGCGCTCCATGCGCTGTTGGCCGGGAGAATCAGCAGCAGTGCCGCGGCGAGCAGCCCGAAGGCGAGACATGCCGCAAGGCCGGCCGGCCGGGATCGGTGTCGCCCGAAGGCTCTAGTCGACCTCAATCCGTTTGCTGAGGTTGTACACGGAGCCGTCATCGTCGATCCATTGGAACTCCAGAAGGCCCGACTTCGGGACGGCCATCTCGAACTGGATGTAGGGATCGGCCGAGACCGCCGGTTCCAGATCGACAGAAATCGCCACCTCGCCGTTATAGCTTACCACGAAGCGGTTGATGATCTGGCGGGGCACGAGCTCGCCCTCGCTGTCGTGGCGCTGCCCCGTATGCATCGGATGGGTGATCCGGGTCTTGACCGTGAAGGGAACGCCCGCCGCCACCGACTTCGGCAGCTTCACGCGCGGCTTGGGTTCCGCCATCGCCCGCTCCTCAGCCGCAGCCGCCGACCGTCACCGCAATCTTCTGGGAGGCCTGGCGGAACGTGCCGTCCGCCATCTCCGCCACCGCATACACGTTCTGGCTCCCGGCAAGCCGGATGCGGATCGTGGCTTCTGGTGGCACCAGCCTCCCGAACTTGAAAACGGCGACGCCCGGATTCGGGTTTCCGTCGTTGAAGAGCGCGATGCGCCTGGCGCCCTCGGCAACGACCCGGATCGGCACAGCGCCGCCGTTGTCGAAGATCTCCGGCGCATCGAGAAGCACACCGCCTTCCAGGCGCAATGCGCCCCCTGTGAATTCATCGATGGCCTGCCAAACGCCGTTCGAGGCCTCGGCCGTACCGGCAGGAAGCAGCGCGGCCGCGGTGGCGGAGGCACCGAGCAGCAATACATCCCTGCGTGTTGGAGCCATGACACGGCCTCCTCCCGTTCGCCAGGCAACTAGCGATATTGCTCCCCGTGGCGGGCCCGTCAAGCCCCCCGTTGCGCGCGTATCGGTAACACAAGATACGTCCGGTCCATGTACCAGATTTTGATCGGCGTGGAACATTGACCCCCCTATCGGGGGTGATCGGCGTCCAATATTGGGTCTGACTCACTTTCGATGACGTTTCGTCATGCAGCGGCGACGAGGCGTGCTCGCAGCAGGTCGAGGTTGGCGCGTCCATACATCTGGCGCTTGAGGGCCTTCAGCTTGTTGATCTGGCCTTCTGTTTGCCCGTTGGACCACGGCTCGCGAAGGGCAGCTAGAACGGCATGCTTGTCGGCGTTCAGACCACGGGCGAGGGATGCGAGAAGGCTTTGGTGCATGGACCTGAGGATTAGTATATCTGGCTCCGCTTCCGTCTTTGGGAGTTTGTCATGCCTTTCAAGTTCCACGCATCGCGTCGCCACCATATCCCCAGAGCCAAGTACCGGGTCATGAACTGGCCGGATTATGACCGTGGTTTGGTTCGGCGCGGCGACATTCGTTTCTGGATTGATGAGAGCGCCCTTGCGCAATGGGACGCAGTCAAGCGGCGAACTCCTGGTGGCCAGCGGCGGTTTTCAGAGTTGGCGATTTCCACGACACTGATGCTGGGGGTGGTCTTCAGACTGCCGCTGCGCCAGACGGAAGGCTTTGTGCGTTCCCTCGTGGACTTGATGGGGTGCGATCTGCCGGTGCCGGATCACACCACGCTGTCGCGGCGGCGGCGAACGGTGGATGTCGTTGTGGAAACCAGCACGAACAAGCGGTCTACGGATATCGTGCTGGATTCCACGGGCCTGAAATTCTTTGGCGCTGGCGAGTGGGCTCGCGCCAAGCACGGTGAAACGCGGCGCTCGTGGCGCAAGCTGCATATCTCGGTTGACCCGGCCAGCAGCGAGATCCGGACGCATGAACTGACCGGTGACGACACGGCCGATGCGACGATGGCGGGACCGCTGGTCGCCGGTTCCGGTGGGATGATCCGGCGCGTGTTTGCCGACGGCGCCTATGACGGGGAGCCCGTGACAAAAGCGATCCGAGAAGCTCGGCCACCGAATTCACCACCTGAAATCATCATCCCGCCACGCGCCACATCCATTCCTCCCCCGGACACGCCTCATGGCGGATCGGAACGGGAGCACCATGCGGCGGAGATCGCGTCGAAGGGAAGGATGAACTGGCAGAAACGACAGGGCTACGGATTGAGAGCGCTTGGCGAAACAGCCATGGCTCGCGTCAAGAGGCTCAACGGCGGCAAGCTCAACGCTCGCACATTCCAATCCCAACAAACCGAAATCGCCATGCAGATCGACGCACTCAATCGCTCTATCCGTGCGGCGAAACCAAACACAATCAGGATCCGCTAACCAACCGGGCAATGGGCGATCACACCATCGCGGCTCCATGCACCAAAGCCTCACCTATGTGTTCAAGCCTCTAGGACAGGGCAAGGGTGGCCCCAGGCCCCCTTATCTGTGTTGGGGACAGTCTCACGTCTAACCTTGCGCCGTCGATACCAAGTTGCCCGACTCACGCCCTCGGCACCCCACGGCCGCAGCGCCTCATTGCTGCCGTTGGGTGATGCGCTTCGCTTCCTGGCTCTGCCGGTCTGTTTTGCCGAGCGCGCCGCCTGCCGAGGGATCCACCGGGGACAATGCCAGCCACGGGCGGCCCACCGCTTGCGGTACCTCTCGATTGATCGTGCCGTCGCCTGCACCTCAGACAGCGGGAGCGGATGCGCGAAATCCTGATTGACAGTGTGCAAGGCCGGAAGGACGGGCAGGCCCTGGTTGGTCTGGCGACCAGCCCATCGCATCCCGGCCTCGAATATATCGACGTTGCGACCCACGGCCGTCTGCCGGACGGTGGGCGGCTCCCAGCCAAAGGGAATGACGGACGCCAGCTGGTCGAGGGTATAGGCCGCCTCGCGGCCCCAAGTCGTCCTGTATGGCGACTTGAATAGTGGGGCTGGGTTGTGGGCGAGCACGCCCGAATAGGCCGGGTCGGCGCCAACGGCGTGCGCGTAGTATTCAGCGATTCCAGCGAGATACCGGAGCGGGTCGATGCGTGCAGCCGGGTATCTGTGCACCGGCTCCGCCAGACACCACACAATATGGGCATGGTCGTTGGCCGGACGCCGCACGAGCCACGAGTAGGGCGGCAGGTCACAGATGCCCATGCGCCATGCCTTCGGGCGATCACAATCCAGGACAAGCGCGGCGATCGACGATCCGGCGTTCCCATACTCAAGCTCGGGATACCGCCAAGCGTCCGCCGGTGACGTACGAAAGGAAACGAACGGCCGGCCGGATCGCTTGCCCGGCGACACCAGCGGGCGCGGGTGCGCCGCGCGTAGGCCGTGATCTCGCACCGGATCGGGCGCGAAGTCGAGGGGGAGGGAAAGTTGAGCAGCAGCGAGGGTCATTGCGCTTCAATCGCGCGCGCCCCCTCGCTAACGGCGCGCGCGCCTCTTCTGGATCGTTTTCAGGCGGCGCGGGCTTCGCTGGTCGCGCGTGGACGGCTGGCCAGCCAGGCTTCGATTTCTGTTGACGACCAGCGCACGGCGCGCGGGCCAACTTTGAAGGGCTCTGGGAATTGGCCGCAGCGCATTAATCGATAAATCGTGGTGCGCGTGATTCCGCAGCGGGTTTCGACTTCCTCGCGGCGCATCAGGCGGTCGTTCATGGCATTCTCCGAGTGAATTTCCCGAAGAATGCCGCGCATTCCTATGCGGAATCTATGTGGAAGTTCGGCCCGTTTTTCTCACACGGGCCATTGGACCCAGGCGGATTTTGCGCAGGATCGAATAGACGGCCTCCGGCGACCTGCTGATTTCCGAGGCGACCATGTGGACCGCTGCGCGCTCGCTGTACCCGCGCCGCATCAGCACATTCACAACCTCCAGAACACGCCAGTCCCGGTCGTCATGCGCTTTGTGCCTGGGCGGTTTCATCTGACCGGTCGCGACTAATGCCGCCCAGGAGGCAAGCATCCCTGTTGGCGGTTGCTCCATATCAACACAAGCGCGCAATTGCCGTTGCAGCTCATCCCAAGCCCATTGCTGCGATAGCGACCAGTTCCACAACTCCTGAAGGCTCAACTCGCTCGCGAGGCGGGCCGGTAGGGCGCCCCCGTTGATCAAGTAGGTGCGGAGTTCGTCATCCACGGAGCGACACCACGGTTGCACCGCCGCCGCTCAGGTATGCGGCCCATTCGGCCATCAGCGCGCGCCGGCGCTCCAGCAGGTCACTTCGGGCATAGGCGGCTTCGACTGCATCGGCGACTGCGTGCGCGAGCGCCCGTTCCATGACGGCATTGGGTGCATTGGTGCGCTCGGCGGCCCAATCCCGGAAGGCGGACCGGAATCCGTGGACCGTCGCCCGGTCTGCCAGTCCGCAATCGCGCAAGACCTTCGTGAGCGACATATCAGAGAGGGGAGAGCCGTGCTTGCGAGGGGAAGGGAAGGCCAGGTCATCATCGCCCCGTAGTGGCGCGGCTTTATGCAGCACGGCCAAGGCCGCATCGGCGAGCGGAACGCGGTGTTCCGCGCCGCCTTTCATCCGCTTGGCGGGGATGATCCATAGGCGGTTGTCGAGGTCCAGCTCGGCCCATGTTGCGCCGCGCGCTTCGCCCGATCGGGCAGCGGTCAAAATCAAGAAGCGCAGGCATAGTTTCGCGGCCATGCTCGCCGGCGAGGCGTCGACTGTATCGAGCGCGGCCGGTACCTCGGCATAGGGCAACGCCCGGAAATGTTTCTTGACGCGCGGCATGGGCGGTAGCGCACCGTCGATCGCTTCGCCTGCCACGTTGTGCTCGACGTAGCCATGCGCCTGCGCCCATTTCAAGATAGTGCGGATGCGCTGGCGAACGCGCCGGGCGGTCTCCGGCTTGGTGGTCCAAATCGGTGTCAGAATCGCCAGCACGTCACGTCGTTCGATCCGGTCAAGGGACATTTTGCCGATCACCGGAAAGGCGTATGTCCGAAGGGTGTTAATCCACTGGTCCGCATGCTTCCCGTTCTTCCAGCGGGGCAGGTTGGCCTCGTGCACCTTGACCGCCGCTTCAGCGAAGGTCGGTGTCACCGCCCGGCGCTTTTCGGCCACCGGATCGCGTCCCTCCGCAACTGCGAGCCGGTGAGCGTCCGCAAGCTGGCGAGCTTTGGCGAGAGTGATGGCCAGATAGCCTCCAAGCCCTACGTCGCGCCTGCGTCCGTCAATCGTTATCCGTAGTATCCAGCCTTTCGAACCGCCTTTTGCGATTCTCAGATACAGGCCGCGCCCATCGTTGTGCATGCCCTGTTCGGTGAGTGCTTTCGCCTTCGCTGCCGTGAGCGCCATATCTCTTGCCCATCAATTTGACCATCACAATAGGCGGGAATATACGGCATCTCGCGGGCACAAGCAACACAATACGGCAACAGAAAACCACTAGTTACCAAGGGGTTAGTAGATATCTACGGGAACATCAGGGAAGGGGTTCTGGCGGATGGGGTGGGATTCGAACCCACGAGACGGTTGCCCGCCTGGCGGTTTTCAAGACCGCTGCCTTCGACCACTCGGCCACCCATCCGTTCAATTAATTCAATGCCTTAGCAGGTGAGGGGATTCGCTAAAACCCCGCTGCACCTGGATTGCCAGCCAAAACGCACTCGCCCGCACCGTTGGACGCAACAAATGTGGCTTGCGGGCTTAAGCCACTCGGCCGGTGTCTTTCGTCGCCCGGCCGTCTAGGTGCTGTTGACAGTTAACGGTTTATTAATGGCGGTTGTGA
The DNA here is from genome assembly GCA_963663975.2 of uncultured Bauldia sp. Classification (GTDB taxonomy): domain Bacteria; phylum Pseudomonadota; class Alphaproteobacteria; order Rhizobiales; family Kaistiaceae; genus JANQRX01. The sequence goes on from CAXXRA010000005.1 coordinate 111,132, forward strand.
TTCAAGCAAGACCTGGGTGTGGAGGAGGAACCGGTCATGCTTCGCAGGGAATTGACGGACGTTCAATGGGAACGGATATCGGATTTGGTACCCGGCAAGGCGTCGGATTGCGGATCCACGGGACGGGACAATCGTCTGTTCGTGGATGCGGTATTGTGGATTGCACGCACGAGTTCGCCATGGCGCGACCTGCCGGACGCGTTCGGCAATTGGAACAGCGTGTACGTGCGCTTTTCCCGGTGGGCCAAACAAGGGGCATGGGAGAGTCTTTTCAAGGCCTTGGTGGACGATCCGGACTTCGAATACCTGATCATCGATTCAACCATTGTGCGGGCACATCAACATGCGTCGGGCGCAAAAGGGGGACTCAAAATCAGGCCATCGGACGTTCGCGCGGCGGCTTGACGAGCAAGGTTCACATCGCTGTCGATGGGCTCGGCAATCCATTACGGTTCATCCTCACCGGCGGTCAGGTTGGCGATGTCACCCAGGCTGAAGAGTTGATCGCCGACGTGGCCGGCGCAAACCTCATCGCCGACACGGCCTATGATGCCGATCATCTCCGCGCCCGTCTCAACGATGCCGGAATAGTGGCGGTGATCCCATCCAACCCGTCACGGGCGCAAGCCATCCCCTACGATGCCGAACTCTACAAAGAAAGACATCTCGTCGAATGTTACATAAACAAAATCAAACACTTCCGGCGCATCGCCACGCGCTATGAAAAAACCGCAACGGCCTACATGGCCATGCTGTTTCTTGTCGGTGCCATCATCTGGCTCCGATAACTGTCAACAGGACCTAGGGCCTCTTCCAATAGTGGTCCCGGACCCGCCCGTACGCCCGAGCCTATCCCGTAGCCGATGGTCGCAACGACGAGGATCTGGACCGCCCATCCGATCACAAAGCCGCCGGGATTGGAAAGCGGCGCGCCGAGCAGTTCCCGGTCCTCGACGATTCCTGGCAGGACAAAAAGGACCTGGACCAGGAAGCTGGCGACGGCGATGGCGACAGCGGCCAGGCGATGTCCGTACCAGCCGGCGATGACGGTCAGGGCGGCGCCTAGCATGAAGGTATGATACCAAGAGGTCGCGCTTCCGGTGAACACGCGGCGCTCCGATGTGCAGGCCCTAAACGCTCGCCGCTTTTCTCACCTTGCAAGACCCAGCGCTTCCAGTCCGGCATGTCGGGAGGGGCTCATTCGCCAAAGCGCCGCTGGCGCAGGCTGACCTAAGGATCGGGCCGGAGTGCCTTGACGATCGCGCGCAGGACGCCGCCCATCACGATCATCGCGGCGCCTGATGCCATGAGGATGCCGCCCGATTCAAGTCCGAGACCGATGATTCCGGTGATGATATCGGGCGGTTGGCTGGCCACGCGCACGCCAATTACGAGCATCACCACACCGACGTAAACGGACATGAGGCCGCCAATGGTCAAAGTGGCGATGGGATAGAAATACATCAGCAGTGCCGCCAGGAGCGGCAGGCCAGCAGGCAGGGCGATCGTTGCGATTGTGTTGAGGTCAATCGGCTCCGCGCTCCGTCACGACGTCGCGGCGCAGCTTAGCAACAATTTGCTGCCCGAATTGTTACCACGCAACTGCGGACAAAAAGGTTGTTGCGATTAACGAGATTAATATTACAAGCTTTTGATTTTATGTGATTTTACGCATGCCAACCAGCCGGGAACAAGACCAGACGGTGGGCGTCCGACTGAGCGCTTCGTCCGACGCTTGATTGCCGTTGCAGGGTTACGGCGACCCTAAACCCCACCGCCGATTTTCCGAGGCTGGTTTAGCCCGACCTTAGGGACCTTTGGCATATACCGACCGCGCCCCCCACGGAGAAATCACGCCATGGCAGCGGTACCGAATGTCAGCCCGAGCGAGCGGCGCAACGATCCGCGCCAGCGGATCTGTCTCGATGGTGAGATCATCTTTGACGATGGCCACCTTCGACTGCCTTGTGCCGAGCTGGTCGGACGTCGGCGCCCGTCTCATTCTGTTGAGCACTGTCGGTATCCCCGATCGTTTTGTCCTGAACATCAAATATATCGGGCGAAGATCGCCGGTCAGAGTGGTCTGGCGGAACGAGGTTTCGCTCGGCGTCGAATTCGATGGCTCCTACGATACCGCCAGTTCCGCGGAGGGAGATTGATCGCGCCGGGCGCACGGCTTCAGGTCCGATCTCGACCTGATTTCTATCGACAAAAAGCCAAAGATTTCAGTGTATGGCTTGCAAATTCGGCCCCGATTTGATTCACTCCACCGGCTTGGGATTCATACTTCGTTAAGATTCTCCGCCGATCAATGGCCTCAGGTGGAGATTGCGCGGGGAACGGGGCGGACGTGCGACATCTGAGGATCGAGACGAAGCAAGCCGGGATCCGCGGGCGGGCCGATGCACGGCGGCCTCATGGCAAAGCTCGGCTTTCCCGAATCGGCTGGGTGGCCTTGGCCGGCCTGATCCTGGCGGCATGTTCGACGTCCGCGCCGCCCGGTCAGAACGGCAAGGAATATTTCAGCCAGAAGGTCTACGGCAAGGCCAGCCCGCGAAGGGTCGCAGCCGGCAAGCCGGTTCCCAAGGGCGGCGGCCGGTACACCGTTGGCAGGCCGTATCGCGTCGCCGGCAAGACGTATATTCCCAGCGATAATCCGAGGTATTCGGCCATCGGCCTGGCGTCCTGGTATGGCGCGGCGTTCCACGGCCGCCAGACGGCCAACGGCGAAATCTACGACATGAATGACCTGACGGCTGCGCACCCGACGCTGCCGCTGCCGAGCTATGTCCGGGTGACCAATCTCGCCAACGGCCGCTCGGTGGTCGTGCGCGTCAACGACCGGGGGCCGTTCGCCCGCGGCCGGATCATCGACGTTTCCAAGACGGCGGCCGGAATGCTCGGCTTCGAGCGCCGCGGTACCGCCCGGGTCAAGGTCGATTACGTTGGCCGCGCCAACCTCGACGGGCACGACCGCAATATGCTGATGGCGTCGTATTCGCAGGGCGGCAAGAGGTCTTCAAATGGCCTGTTCAATGCCCCATCGCGAGGATCGTTTCAGATCGCCGCCGCAGCCCCGGTTCCACGCCTGAGGTCAAGCCATGCCGCCGGCCTCGCCCTGCGCCCGGTGACCGCGACCGGAAATCCATTGGTCCTGGTGCCGGCATTTGCTCTGCGGCCCTTGGCGCAGCCCGACTTGCTGGCGCCGGTGATCCTGAGCGGCGGGTATGTGACCTCGTTTGCGCCGGTCAATCCGGTCGGCGCCGCCCACCGTGCTGCCGGCAATCTGGCCGCCGGCGGTGCTCCACGCGTGGCGTTCCGATCCGCCACCATCATCCAGCTCGGCGCGTTTGCCGATCCCGCCAACGCCAGCCGGACCGCGGTTGCATTTCGCAGTTTCGGCAGCGTCGAGACGATCGACAAAGCCAGAAACGGCACCTCACTCAAAATCGTCCGCCTCATCATCAATCCACGCATTTCCGCCGCTGCCGTCATCGCTGCCGCGGCGAAAAACCGGACTTGCGGGCGCTTTCGTGGTTGCGCGTTAACGCCTCTTGCCGGCTTGGCGTTGATTTGAACGCCGGCTTGCGGTTGACTCCCCCGGGGGCGAAGATCGGCGGCAACCTCAATGCGGCATTTCACCACCCGCGCCTCGGGCAATAACACCGGCCGGCCCTGGCTCCAGCGCGCGCTGATCGCGATCGCTGGAATTGTCTGCCTGGTGGCCTGGTCGGCCCACGCCCAGCGGTTCGATACGCGGGCGCCGCAGGCGCTGCTTGTCGACATGGAAACCGGAACCATCCTGTTCGAAAAGGATGCCGACCAGCGCATGCCGCCGGCCAGCATGGCAAAACTCATGACCCTGGCGGTGGTGTTCGATTCCGTCAAAACCGGCACGCTTTCCCTGGACGACGAGTTTCAGGTCAGTGAAACGGCCTGGCGCGAGGGCGGAGCCTCATCCGGCGGATCGACCATGTTTGCCGAATTGGGCTCGGAGATCAAAGTGTCCGACCTGATGCGAAGCGTCATCATCCAGTCGGGCAACGACGCCTGCATCGTCCTGGCGGAAGGGATGGCCGGCACCGAACCCACCTTCTCCGACATCATGAACCAGCACGGGCGCAAGCTCCGTCTGGCCGATTCCCATTTCGTCAACTCGACCGGGCTGCCCCATCCCGACCAGTACGTGACCGCGCGCGACCTTGCCAAAATGGCCGAACACATCATCGTCGAGTATCCGGCCCACTACGCGATTTTTGCCGAACCCGACTTCACCTGGAACAAGATCACGCAGCGCAATCGCAATCCGCTTCTGAGGATGAATATCAACGCCGACGGCCTGAAGACGGGGTTTACCGAGGCGTCGGGATACGGGCTGGTCGGATCGGCGCTTCGCGACGGGCAGCGGCTGATCGTGGTCCTCAACGGAATCGAATCCGCCAAGCAGCGCGCGGAGGAGGCGCGTAAGCTGCTGGAATGGGGTTTTCGTGCGTTCGAAACCGTCAACCTGTTCATCCGTCAGGAGGTCATCGGTAGCGCCAACGTGTTCGGCGGCGATCAGTCGACGGTCGATCTCGTCAGCCGGGGGGCGGTTGATCTATTGCTGCCGCGCGGCTCCAGCGATCTCATCAAGGGCCGAATCCACTATCTCGGTCCGGTCGAGGCGCCGATCGAGGAAGGCCAGGAAATCGGTATGCTGCGGATCACCATGGGCGACCAGCTGCTCAAGGAATCGCCTGTCTTTGCGGCCGAGTCGATCGGCACCGGCTCGCTCCCCCAACGTGCCGTGGACGGGCTCGAGGAGCTGCTGCTCGGCTGGTGGTGATGTCCTCGGCGCTCATGTATCAAGAGCGCCCAATGGCGGGAAAGTTCATCACGTTCGAGGGCGGCGAGGGCGCCGGCAAGTCGACGCAGATTCTGCGACTGGCCGATCGCCTGAGACTGGCCGGGCTGTCGACGACGGTGACCCGCGAGCCCGGCGGAACGCCGGCGGCCGAAGCGATACGCGACATGATCCTGTCCGGCACGGCATCGAAATTTGGTCCAGACGGCGAGGCAATGCTGTTCGCGGCGGCGCGCGCCGACCATGTCGATCGCCTCATCCGGCCGGCGCTGGTCAACGGTGATTGGGTGCTGTGCGATCGCTTTACCGACTCGACCCGCGTCTACCAGGGTATCATCGGCGGCGTTGATGAAGACCTCACCAGCCGGCTGGAGCGGGTCGCAGTCGGCACCACGCGACCGAACCTGACCATCATTCTCGATCTTCCGGTCGCCGATGGTCTGGCGCGTGCCGCGCGGCGGATGTCGGTGGCCGGTGAAACACCGGACCGTTTCGAACGGGAGCAACCGGCGGTCCACGAAAAGGGCCGTCAGGCCTTCCTGGAGATAGCCCGTAACGAGCCCGAACGGTGCGTGGTCGTCGATGCGTCGGGGTCGGAAGCGGACGTGGCCGACGACATCTGGCAGGCGGTGTCCGGCCGTCTCCTTCAAAAGCCGCTGGGCGCCAAAAAATGATTGCGCCCGACGCCACCGAACCCTTGCGCGCGGATGCGCTTGACGGCTGGCCGGCCTCGGAAGAACAGTCCGAGTGGTACGGCGATCCCCTGGCCGAGGCCGCGCTTCTGGGGGCCTTCCGAAGCGGCGCCATGCACCATGCCTGGTTGATCGGCGGGCCGAGGGGCATCGGCAAAGCGACATTGGCCTACCGGTTTGCGCGTTTTGTCCTGGCAAATCCCCATCCCTCTTCCATCGCCGCCGAGACCGCCGATCTGGCGCTGCCCGCCGATCACCCCGCCGCCCGCAAGGTCGCCAATCGCGGCCACCCCAATCTTCTGGTGTTGGAGCGTCCTTATGACGACAAGGCCAAGCGGTTCCGAACCGATTTAACGGTTTCCGAGATTCGGCGAACGGTGCAGTTTTTCGGAAACACAGCGGGCGAGGGGGGTTGGCGGATCGCTGTGGTCGATCCCGCCGACGACATGAATGCCAGCGCCGCCAACGCGCTCTTGAAGATTCTCGAGGAACCACCGCGAGATTCTCTTTTTCTGTTGATCAGCCACGCGCCCGGTCGTCTCCTGCCGACGCTGCGCTCGCGCTGCCGGCGGCTGGACCTGCGACCGCTGACGTCCGATCGGATCGGCGCCGCACTGCGAGCGCGAGCGCCCGGCGCCCCCGACAAGATCATGCTGGCAGCAGCGCTTGCCGAAGGCAGTCTGCGCAGAGCCATCCTCCTGTCCGAAGGTGATGCAGCCGGGATCTATCAATCGTTTGCGCTGGTCATGGCCAAAGTGCCCTCGATCGACATCGCCGCGGCGCACGCATTGGCCGATACGGTGTCGGCCCGAGGAAAGGACGATCGCTGGTTGGCCTTCGTCGACTTGATCGATGGCTGGCTCAATCGGCGAATCCGGGCCGTTGACGAGCCCGAAGGCGCCTCGCCAGTCAGCCAGAGTGTTGCCGCCACGCCGCTTGAAAGGTGGGCGGAGGTGTGGGAGAACCTCCGCCGCACGACTGTTGACACCGAGGTCTACAACCTCGATCGCAAAAGAACGGCCTTGACGATCATGTTATCTCTCGCTCGCGCGACCCGAATGTGACGCCCTTGGGCGGGCTGACGCCCGCCAACGAAACTTCTGTTTTCGGGGTCAATTCACAAGCGAGCAGACGATGAACCGGCCGACCTACTACATCACCACCGCGATCTTCTATCCCAACGGCCCTCCGCATATCGGGCATGCCTATGAGGCGCTGGCGACGGACGCCATCGCCAGGTTTATGCGCCTCGACGGTAGCGACGTGTATTTTCTGACAGGTACCGACGAACACGGCATCAAGATGAAGCACGCGGCCACTCGCGAAGGTCTGCAGCCTTCCGAGTTGGCCGACAGAAATGCCCCGCTCTTCAAGAAGATGGTGGCGGAGCTCGGTTGCTCGAACGATGATTTCATCCGAACCACCGAGCCGCGGCACCATCGGGCTTCGGAGGAGGTCTGGCGCCGGCTTGAGGCGGCGGGCGACATCTACAAGGACACCTATTCGGGCTGGTATTCGATCCGCGACGAAGCCTATTACGGTGAGGGCGAGACCGAGCTTCGCGACGATGGCGTACGCTATGGCCCACAGGGAACGCCGGTCGAGTGGGTCGAGGAGGAAAGCTATTTCTTCCGCCTGTCGCAGTATCAGGACCGCCTTCTTGCCCACTATGAGGCGAATCCGGATTTCATCGGCCCGGAAGAGCGGCGCAACGAGGTCGTGAGCTTCGTCAAGTCAGGGCTCAGGGACCTGTCGATGTCGCGCACGACCTTCGACTGGGGGATCAAGGTGCCTGGCGATGATCGCCACGTCATGTATGTCTGGGTCGATGCGCTGACCAACTACATTACCGGGGTCGGCTTTCCCGACGACAACGCGCCTCTTTGGCGCTATTGGCCTGCGGCTCTGCACGTTATCGGCAAGGATATTCTGCGCTTCCACGCGGTCTACTGGCCGGCATTTCTGATGTCGGCAGGCGTGCCGCTGCCGAAGCGCGTTTTCGCCCACGGATTTCTGTTCCACCGCGGCGAGAAAATGTCCAAGTCAGCCGGTAATGTGGTCGACCCGTTTGATCTTATTGCCGCCTATGGCCGCGATCAGATTCGCTTTTTTTTCATGCGCGAAGTGCCGTTCGGCCAGGACGGCAACTATAGCCATGACGCGATCGTCACCCGGATCAACGCCGACCTGGCCAACGATCTCGGCAATCTGGCGCAGCGGTCGCTGACCATGGTCGAGCGCAATTGCGGCGGCGCGATTCCCCGGGCCGGCCAGCTCGAAGCGCAGGATGAGGCGATGCTGGCCCATGCCGACGGCTTGCTGGAATCATGCCGCTCGGCCATGGCTGGCCAGCAGGTTCATCAGGCCCTCAACGCCATCTGGGCGGTGGTCGGCGAGACCAACCGGTATTTCACCGCTGCCGAGCCATGGGCGCTGAGAAGGACCGATCCGGAGCGCATGGCGACTGTGCTGTGGGTTACGGCCGAGGTCCTGCGCCAGGTCGCGGTGCTCGCCCTGCCGGTAATTCCGGAGGCCGGGGCCAAGCTCCTGGATCTGCTGGCGGTCGACGTCTCCAATCGCAATTTCGCCGAGCTTGGTCCCGCCGGGCGCTTGCAGGCGGGGGTCAAACTACCGGCTGCGGCGCCGCTGTTTCCCCGTTACACCGCGCCCCAGTCTGCCGACTAGAGTCCCTTCGACCAACTCTGAACCAGTTCTGAGGGAGCGATTTTGTGACAAGATCAAGTCAAGGCTCGAAGAGCGTATCCGGATACGGTCGAGAGACCTGGCGCAGGAATTGGCGTAAAATCGTCCGTCCCTTCGGGTTTGTTGATTGGCGGTCGCCCAACGCCAAACCAATTTAGCCCGGATTTCTTACACTGGACACGGGCCTGCGTTGTTGTTTCGGCGAGACGGATGCGAGAAGGGCGGCGAAAAGCGTATCTGATGATACGGTTGAGCCGCCCGACACGGCAGATGTCGGCCGAAACGCAACCAGAAGGGCCGGCCGAGGCCGCTGTCAGGGTGTGTCGAACGGCTTGGCCGATGCGACAGCATCGCTCTTCGCCGTTCTCCTGCCCTGTCAACGGCCTGAACCGGCGCAGGTCATGTCCAGTGTGAGAAGTCCGGGCTAGAACGATGCGGCGGCATCGCCATTCGATCGTTTCGACGATTGTTCGCCTCCCCAATCGAGGAACAGAATTGCCTCACAGTTGGGCGGAAGGGCTCTAGCTGTGAAGCTTCAACAGGTTGTCCCGGTTCAGGCCGAGTCGGCTGATTGGTGTTTGTCGATTGAGGCTGGCATGGGGTCGATGCCAGTTGTAGCGGTGCTGCCATTTCGGCAGATCTGCTTTTCGCTGGTCTGAGTTGTGGAATTCGGTTGCGTAGGCCCATTCTCGCAACATTGTCTGGATGAAGCGTTCGGCCTTGCCGTTGGTCTGAGGCGTGTAGGGTTTGGTGCGGATATGCTTGATGGTGAGCCTTCGGCAGGCTTCGCGGAAGGCCTTGGATCTGTAGCATGATCCATTGTCGGTCATGACGCGGGTGATGGTAACGCCGAGGGTGGCAAAGTAGGTTACGGCGGCTTCGAGGAAGGCCACGGCGCTTTCCTTTTTCTCGTTCGGGAAGATGTCGGCAAAGCCGATGCGGGAATGGTCGTCGATGGCGACGTGGACATACTCCCAACCGGGCGCGGTGCCGTTATGGCGCTGGTTGCTCTGGCGCCTGCGATCGCCGGTGATGCGATGGCCGACACGATTGAAGCGACCGAGCTTCTTGATGTCCATATGGATGATTTCGCCTGGCGTTTCGCGCTCATAGCGCGGGCGTGGCTGGTTGGGCTCGAGGGCGGACAACAGGCTGAGGCCACGCCGCTTGAGAATACGGCTGACGGTCGCCCGGCTGAGGCCGAGTTCCTGGGCGATGTGGTCCTGCGTGCAACGAGCCCGGCGCAAGACCTCGACCGCTTCGCCGGTGGCCCAAGGCGTTTGGCTTGGCGAGGAATGGGGCCTGGAGGACCGGTCGGCAAGCCCGGCAATGCCCTCCGCGCGAAACCGGCCCAACCACTTGGCGACGGTCTTGGCCGTTGTCTTGAAACGGCGTGCGGCCTGAGCCTTCGTCATGGCCTCATCCATGACGGCGCAAACCATGGCCTCTCGACCTTTCGGCGTAAGATGGGCATTCTGGTGAACGTCCATTCGGTCCTCCGGAGAATCACTGACGTTGGCTGACATCAGCTTCTCTCGACAGGACCGAATGGACAACGTCCTGAAAATTCACATCTAGCCATGCTGGTCGACAGTCATTGTCATCTCGACTTTCCCGACTTCGACGATGACCGCGATCAGGTGATCGAGCGCGCCAACGGGGCGGGCATCGACACGATCGTGACGATCTCGACGCGGGTGGCCAAATTCCAGGAAACCCGTGCGCTGGCCATGCGCTATGACCGCGTGTACTGCTCGGTCGGAACCCATCCTCACAACGCCGATGAGGAGCCGGATATCACCGCCGAACAACTCGCCGGCCTGGCCGCCGATCCGATCGTCGTGGCCATCGGCGAAGCCGGCCTCGACTACCACTATGACAATTCTTCACGATCGGCCCAGCGTAGCGGCCTGATCCGTCACATCGAGGCGGCCCGGCAAACCGGTTTACCTCTGGTCATCCATGCCCGCGACGCCGATTCCGACATGATGGAACTGTTGACGGAGGAAAGCGGCAAGGGCGCCTTTCCGGCGGTCTTGCACTGCTTCTCCTCCGGCGCAGCCCTGGCGGCGCGAGGTCTCGAACTCGGCATGTACGTCTCGTTCTCGGGAATCCTCACCTTCAAGCGCGCCGACGAATTGAGAGCAATTGCCGCCGAAATTCCCATGGACCGGTTGCTGGTCGAGACCGACGCCCCGTTTCTGGCTCCAACCCCGCACCGGGGCCACCGTAACGAACCTGCTTATGTGGCCGAGACCGCCGCCGTTCTGGCAGCCGTCAAGAGCGTCGACCGCGATGCCATGGCAGCCGCCACCACGGAGAATTTCTATCGACTTTTCAACAAGGTACCGCGTCCGTGAGCGGCCTTTTGAGGGCCACGATTCTGGGCTGCGGGGCCTCGCCTGGCGTTCCACGCATCGGCAATGATTGGGGCGCCTGCGACCCGAGCGAGCCTCGTAATCGTCGCCGCCGCTGTGCGTTGCTCCTTGAACGCTACGAAAACACCGCAAATATGCCGACTCGGGTGCTCGTCGATACCGGCCCCGACATCAGGGAACAACTGCTCGACGCCGACGTGGGGACCGCCGACGGTGTGGTTTTCACCCATTCGCATGCCGATCACATCCATGGAATCGACGACCTGCGGGCTTTGTGGCTGAACACTCGTGAACTGGTCGAGGTCTTTTCCGACGCAGCCACGCGCGATCGCCTCGACCAGGCCTTCGGCTATTGTTTCCGGACGACACCGGGCAGCTTTTACCCGCCCATGCTCCGCCATAATTTGATTGAGTATGGCACCTCGTTTGACGTCACCGGCGCCGGTGGACCCATGAAGATCGCGCCGTTTCGCCAGGCACACGGTGACATCGACTCGCTTGGCGTACGGGTCGGCGGGCTGGCATATTCGGGCGATCTCAGCGATTTGCCGCCGGAAGCGCTGCAAGACCTCGACGACCTCGACCTATGGATCGTCGATGCATTGCGTTACCGGCCGCACCCCAGTCACTTCAATGTCGACGATGCGCTGGCATGGATCGAGCGGGTCAAGCCACGACGGGCGGTCCTGACGCACCTGCACGGGGATCTTGACTACGCAACCTTGTCGGCCAAATTGCCGCCTGGCGTGGAGGTCGCATATGACGGCATGACGTTGGACGTGCTTTTGTGACCGATGGCTTGGAACCGCCATTCTGGAGATGAAAAAAGTTCCATAATATATCTTATGCGACTTTTACGAGGATACCGCCCATGGAACCCGGCCGCGACATCGACCGACTGATCGACATTATGGCCGCCCTCCGCCACCCCGAAACCGGCTGTGCCTGGGACATCGAGCAGTCCTTCGCCACCATCGCCCCCTATACGATCGAGGAAGCCTACGAAGTCGCCGACGCGATTGCCCGCAACGATACCGACAATCTCCGCCAGGAGCTTGGCGACCTTCTTCTCCAGGTCGTCTATCACGCCCGTCTGGCGGAGGAAGCCGGAGTGTTCGCCTTCCCCGATGTGGTTGAGGCGGTGACCCGGAAGATGATCGGTCGCCATCCGCACGTGTTTGGTGACGAGGCGGCACGATCGGCCGGCGCGGCAAAGGGCTTTTGGGAAAACGCCAAGGCGGAAGAAAAGCGACAGCGCGCGGCAGACCGCGGAGATGATCGCGCACAAGGCCTGCTGGACGACATCGAGGCGACCCTGCCTGGTCTCGCCCGGGCGCTCAAACTGCAGCAGAAAGCCGCGACGGTCGGTTTCGACTGGGACGACCGGCGTCAGGTCGTTGCCAAGATCCGTGAAGAGATCGAGGAAATCGAGCGCGAATTCCAGTTCGGTACGGTCTCACGCCAGGAGGTCGAAGACGAGATCGGCGATCTGTTGTTTGCGGTCGTTAACCTCGCCCGGCACGCCCAGGTTGATCCCGATCATGGCTTGCGCCGAGCCAACGCCAAATTCGTGCGCCGCTTCGGTGTCATCGAACGGGGACTGCGGCGCGCCGGCCGCTCCCTGGATGCAGCCGGATTGGAGGAAATGGAAGCTCTGTGGCAGCAAGCCAAGAGGAACGAACGAGATCACTCTGATTCCGGTGTGACCTGAGCCTCGCCAGAAGCCTCGGGAAAGGCCTTCTTGAACGAGGCGGCGCGGACCTCGGGCACGCGCACACGCGTAGTGACCACCCCTGCCCCGTCGTCGGTGCGATCGAGCACCTCGCCGAGTTCATACAGCATGTGCAAGCGGGCAAGGCCGTCGCCGGCCAATGTTACGCGATAGACGTTGCGACAGCACACGAGACGATCGGCGATCAGTTTCAGAAGCGCACCGATCCCCTGGCCGGTCGCGGCGGAAATGGCCAGCGTCGCGGACGCGGTGCCCCCGTTGGCGGCTTTCCTCGCAGGTGATTGAACCTGGCGAGATAAAAGGTCGATCTTGTTCCATACCTCAACCACCCGCTCCGGATCGTCAATCTGGATGCCCAGTTCCGACAGCACCGCGCCAACGTCCTCGGCTTGCGCGCCGGCGTTGGGCGAGGTCGCATCGCGCAGGTGGATGATCAGATCCGCCTCGACAACCTCCTCCAGCGTTGCCCGAAAGGCGGCAATCAGCGTGGTTGGCAGATCGGCCACAAAACCCACCGTGTCGGACAGGATGGCGCTCCCACCGCCCGGAATTTCAAAGCGCCGCAATGTCGGATCGAGGGTTGCAAAGAGCTGGTCGTGGGCGAACACGTCAGAGTGGGTCAGTGCATTGAAGAGGGTTGATTTTCCCGCATTGGTGTAGCCGACAAGGGCGACGGTCGATTGGTGGGCCCGCTCCCGGTTGCGTCGCTGCAGTCGCCGGCGCGTGACCACCGAACCGAGTTCGGTCCTGATGCGCTGGACCCGTTCCGCGATCATCCTGCGGTCGGATTCGATCTGGGTCTCGCCCGGCCCGCCCAGGAACCCGAAACCGCCGCGCTGGCGCTCCAGATGGGTCCAGCTCCTTACCAGCCGGCTTTTCTGGTAGGTCAAATGGGCCAGTTCGACCTGAAGCCGCCCTTCCCTGGTGCTCGCCCGCTCTCCGAAAATTTCAAGAATCAGACCGGTCCGGTCGACCACTTTGCAGTCGCAGCGGCGTTCGAGATTGCGCTGTTGGGCCGGCGAGAGTTCGGCATCCAGGATCGCAACATCGATGCCCGCTGATCGCACCAGCGCGGCAAGTTCGGCGACCCTGCCGGAACCGAAATAGGTCGATGGGCGCAACCGTCCGACCCGGGCGATCACGGTTTCGCAAACGTCGAGATCGATTGCCCGAGCCAGGCCGACGGCCTCCTCCAGCCGATCTTCCGGGGTGCGTTTATCGTCCCGGCCGCGGGCCGGCACAACCACCAGGGCCCGCTCAATTCGGCGCGCCGTCGGAAAGCCCCGATGTTTTGCGCCGGTCGTATTTGGTGCTTCGCTCAATCGGCCTCCTGGCCGCTGGCGCCAGCTTGCTCATCCGCATCGTAAAGTTGCAAGGGCACGCTCGGCATGATGGTCGAGATGGCGTGCTTGTAGACGAGTTGAGAGTGTCCGTCGCGGCGCAGCAAGACGCAAAAATTGTCGAACCAGGTCACGATGCCCTGCAATTTGACGCCATTCACGAGGAAGATGGTCAACGACGTCTTGTTCTTGCGGACATGATTGAGAAACGTGTCCTGAAGATTTTGTGGGCGATCCGCCATTGTTCGCTCGTGCTCTCTTCTCGATCAGAATACAAAACCTGTTTGCGATGCTCGGCCGGCGCGCTTCGATCGTCGCTTTTGAAACAGCGCGGCGCAGTTTAGGGACCCTCGCCCGCCGACATCAAATCACGCTTTCGAATTCTGCCATGTCGTAAAAGCACTGCCGGAGACAGTTTGCAACCGGTCCGACTTTGCCGTTTCCAACAATCCGGCCGTCGATTGACAGAATGGGCGTGATATCGTTGCTGGCCGAGGTAAGAAATGCTTCTCGCGCGGACGTTGCCTCGGCCAGCGTGAACCCCCGCTCTTCGATTTGGATGTTGTTCGCCAACGCCGTTTCCTTCGCGACCTCGCGGGTGATGCCGCGCAGGATCGAATGGTCGGGAGCGCGGGTTACAATCACATTGTCCTGATTGACGATCCAGGCGTTCGATGACGAGCCCTCGGTGACAAATCCATCACGATCGACAAACCAGGCCTCGGCAGCGCCCTGCTCGCTCGCGGCCTGCCTGGCCAAGACGTTGGCGGTCAGAGCCGTGGTCTTGATGTCGACGCGGTTCCAGCGCGACTCCGGCACCGTGATCACCGATACCCCCTGGGTACGCTTGCGCTCCTGAGCGACCGGGTCGACGGCCTTGGCAATGACGATGACCCCGGTTTTGACGTCCGAAGCCGGAAAAGCATGGTCGCGCGGCGCGACGCCGCGGGTGACCTGAATATAGAGCAGGCCGTGATCGACCCGCTCGGCGGCAACGACCTGGCGCATGACGATTCGTAGCGGCTCCCGTCCCATCGGCGGCCGTATGCGCAGCTCGCCCAACGAACGCTCAAGGCGATCGAGATGTCTCCGCTCGTCGACGAAGCGCCGGCGACGGATCGAACACACCTCGTAAACACTGTCGGCGAACTGTAGGCCGCGATCCTCGACATGCACGCTGGCCCGTCGAAAGGGCACGTAGCGACCGTTGACGTATGCGATCCGTGGCATGGTCGGACTACATGCGCCAGTCGGCGATGCTGAACATCGCGACAAACACGAAGACTTCGATGCGCCCCAAAATCATGGTCACGATCATGACCGATTTCGACAGGCCGTCAAACTCGACAAAATGCGGCCAGATTTCATCGACCGGCCATTCCGCCGCGTACAGCGGCCCGATATTTGAGAAGGCAGCGACGGCGGCAATCAAGGCGCTGTCGATCGTGGGCAATTGCAGCGAGAGAACGACCGCCGCCACGAGCACCACGATTGCCGATATCGCCAAATTGGCCCAGATCGCCCTCATCGCACCGGCATCGTACGACATGCCGCCAAAGCGAGCCTCCCCGCGCACACTGTTGGGAAACACCAAACGGTGTAGTTCACCGGTCGACTGCACCAGCATGGCTCCCAGTCGATACAGTTTGAGGCCGCCGGCGGTGGACAGCGCCGCGCCGCCGGCCACGGCAAAAAACAGCACCAGCGATCCCGGCAGCGCCGCCAGGCTGCCGGAGTGAACTTCCACACCGGTCGTGGTGATGAGCGAAATACCGGTAAACAGCCCCTCACCGATGGCGGTGAGGAGCGTGCTCGCCGGCTCCAGCAAGACGGCGGCGTATCCCAAGCCGACGATCACGGCCATGATGATGACCCAATAGGAATCCATGTGCTCGGAGAGCTTCGCCGACCGCCGGTCGATGACAACCCGATGCCAGACGATACTTGTTGCTCCGATCAGCATGAAAATTGCGACGATGGCGTTCGCCGGTGCGTTCGCATAGACCGACAGGCCGCCATCCCGCGGCATGAATCCGCCCGTCGAAACGGTCGAAAGCGCAAGGCTGAAGGCGTCGAATGCCGGCAGGCCGACGGTAAACAACAACCCTGCACAGGCCCCTGTTCCCAACGCGTAGACCACCACAACGTCGCGCAGCAGATGGATCGTTCTGCCGAGATCGCCGGTCTGCCGACCGACCACCGCCAGGCCGCGGGAGGACAGGCCGCCGATGCCCAGCGGGGCTAGAATCGCGGTGAAGGTCAGCAGCGTGAAGAGCCCACCCAGCCATTGCAGCTCGGCCCGCCAGAACAGCACCGCCGGCCCGACCTCGGACAAGGCCGCGAACACGGTTGCTCCCGTCGTGGTCAATCCCGATGAAGCTTCGAAAAGCGCGCCAAGATAGCCGGCTGAGGATGACCAGGCGATCGGCGCGGCGGCAACAAACGGCAGCCCGACCCAAACGATGACGACGGTGGCGACGCCATGGATCCTGGCAATTTTCCGCCGCCGGCCGCGCAGGGCGAAGAAAGCCGCTCCGGCAACGAACCCGACCAGGCCGGCAATGACCAGAAACACTTCCCCTGCCGGATCGCCGGCAACGATGCCGATGGCGGCAGGCACCAGCAGCGCAAAACCGACCACGCCAAGCGCCTGGCTCAGGATATAGAAAACGCCGATCATCGGCGTGATCAGAAAAACTCGAGACTGACGCGGAACATTTGCTCGACTTCCCTGACCCGCTCGGCAGCGGTGAAGATGATCACCCGATCATGAGCCCTGATCTGCAGAGTTCCGTCCGGGACCACCACCCGATCGTCCCTGAACACGGCTCCGATCCTGATGCCCTCGGGCAAGTTGAGTTCGCGAAGCGGTTTACCGACCAGGGGCGATGTTTCCAACGCCTCTGCCTCGATCACTTCGGCCAGCCCGTCACCGATCGAGTGAACCCGTCGGATTCGACCCCGGCGGACGTGCTGGAGAACCTTGGACACCGTCACCGTGCGCGGATTGACCGTCGCGTCGATGCCCAGCACGTCGGTGAATTCGGGATATGAGCGGTTGTTGATCAGTGCCATGTTGCGGCGGCATCCCAGGCGCTTGGCCATGACGCAGGCGATGATGTTGACCTCGTCATCATTGCTCAGTGCCACCAGTATGTCAGCGTCCGGCACGCCGGCTTCGCGCAGGATGTCCCGGTCAAGCGCATTGCCGTGCAGGACAACCGTGCGCCGTAACTCGTCGGCAATGGCGATCGCCCGGTCGCGCGAATTCTCGATGATCTTGGTCCTGGCCGAGCTGTTGCGGCTCTCAAGGGTGCGGGCCACGTAAAGGCCGATATTTCCGCCCCCGGCGATCACAACCCGATTGGCGACCTGCTCCTCGTGACCGAAAATACTCAATGTCCTGGACACCTGGTCGCTCTCGCAGATGACATAGACGTCATCCCCCACGAGCATGGGATCGTCGGAGTGGGGCACGAACAGTTTGCCGTTGCGGACGATGCCCACGACCACTGCACGAAGATCGGGAAACAGCTCCGTCAGCTGGGACAGCGGCGTATCGACCACGGGGCAGTTTTCGTCGCAAGCGATACCGATCGAAACCACCTTGCCGCTGGCGAAGTAGACGGTATCGAACGCTCCCGGCACGGCCAGCCGCCGCAGAACCATCTCGCCGACTTCGACCTCCGGTGAGATGATCACGTCAATCGGCATATGGCTCGACGAGAACAGGTCGCTCCAATGGGGCCCGAGATAGCTTTGAGCCCTGATGCGGGCAACCTTGGTGGGGACGTTGAACAACGAATGGGCGACCTGGCAAGCCACCATGTTGACTTCGTCAGACAGGGTGACCGCGACGATCATATCTGCCTGCTCGGCGCCGGCCTCCGCCAGAACATCGGGATGGGCGCCGTGCCCGACGAATCCACGAACATCCAGATTGTCGCGGATGGCCTCGACCAGTGCCGGCACGGTGTCGATGACCGAGACATCGTTGTCCTCGGCCGCCAGACGCTCAGCGATCCCGTAGCCCACCTGTCCGGCGCCGCAAATCAGAACGCGCATGCTGCTGGTGCCCCCGCCCGGCTAGTTGACTCCGAGCGCTTTGAGTTTTCGATGGAGCGCCGACCGCTCCATCCCTACGAACGTGGCGGTCCGCGAGATGTTTCCGCCAAATCGACCGACCTGTGCCACCAGGTACTGGCGCTCGAAGATCTCGCGCGCATCACGCAATGGCAGCGACATCAGGTGCTCGGCGCCCTGTCCCGGTGTCGTCGGCATCACCTTGCCGATCTCCGCCGGTAGCATATCGGCCCGAATCACATCGGCTGCGCCTCCCTGTGCCAGGATCATAAGCCGTTCAACGTTGTTGCGAAGTTGGCGGACATTGCCCGGCCAGTCATGTGCCTGCAGAACCGCAACGGCGTCATCACCGACCTTCCGTCGCGGCAGCCCCGTCGCCCGTGCGATCTGCTCGACGAAATGGTGGATCAGCGCCGGTATATCCTCCCGCCGCTCGGACAGCGAGGGCACGCGGACCGGGACGACGGCAAGCCGATGGAACAGATCCTCACGGAAGCTGCCCGCCGCCAGTTCATGTTCCAGATTGCGCGCCGTCGACGAAACCACCCGAACGTCGACGGTGACGCGGCTCGCCCCTCCGACCCGCTCGAACGACTGATCCGTCAATACCCGCAAGATCTTGTTCTGCGTCTCGCGCGGCATATCGGCGACTTCATCCAGATAGAGCGTACCGCCATGGGCTTCTTCCAGTGCCCCGATCTTGCGATTCGCGCCGTTGACGGGTTCGGTACCGAAGAGCTCGTGTTCCATGCGATCGGGCGTGATCGCAGCAGCGTTGAGAACGTTGAAGGGCCCCGACGCACGCGAAGACATTTCGTGAATCGTCCGGGCAACGAGTTCCTTGCCGACGCCGGACGCGCCGGAGATCAGGACCCGGCTGTTGGTCGGCGCCACCTTTTCAATAAGCCCGCGCAGCGTCTCCATGGGGGCAGAGTCGCCAACCAGCAGCGTCGCCCCACCCGATCTCTCGCGCAGCTCACGCACCTCACGCCGCAACTTCAACGCCTCCAGCGCGCGCGCCGCCACCAACACCAGACGATCGGATTTGAACGGTTTCTCGATATAGTCATATGCCCCCCGTTTGATCGCCGAGACCACCGTTTCAATGCTGCCATGGCCCGAAATCATCACGACGGGAAGATCCGGATGGTCGCCTTTGATAGCGTCCAGCAGCGCCAGCCCGTCAAGGCGGCTACCCTGAAGCCAGATATCAAGGAAGACCAGCGAGGGTCTGCGCGCGGCAATTTCCGCCACCGCAGCGTCGGCGTGAGCTGCCGTTCGGGTGGTATAACCTTCGTCGGTAAGGATTCCCGCGACAAGGTCGCGAATATCAGCTTCGTCGTCGACTATCAGGATATCGGAGGACATTGGGATCAGCCTATCAGGCGGGAGGTTTGTGTGATTCGTCGATCGACGGTAGGGGGGCAAGGTCTCCTGGCGTCTCCGTCAGCGGAAGCATGATGCGCACCATCGCACCAGTTCCGCCCTCGGCGACGGCTGGGGCGTCCAGCAGTTCGATCCGCCCGCCGTGCTCTTCAATGATCTTGGTAGCGATGGCCAGACCAAGGCCGGTGCCTTTTTCGCGCGTGGTCATGTAGGGTTCCAGCAGTTTTTGTCGGTTGTCCGCTGGCAGCCCCACTCCGTTGTCGGTAATTTCAATCGAGACTGATCGACCTTCGACGTGGCCACTCACCACCACCCGGCCCTGTTGTTGCCGGTCGTCCGCGAGCGCTTCGATCGCCTCGGTGGCGTTTTTGATGATGTTGGCCAGCACCTGCCCAATCAGGCGTGGATCGAATCGACTTCGCAGGGGCGTTTCCGGCAGTTCGATGTCAAATGTGATGTCCGGCTTTGACACCGAGACCAAGAACGCCGCCTCACGTATTGTCGGGGCAAGATCGGCAACTTCGAAGACCGGTTTGGGCATGCGCGCGAACGACGAGAATTCATCCACCATGCGTCCGATGTCGCTGACCTGACGAATGATCGTTTCGGTGCACTGGTCGAATACGTCGCGATCCTCGGTAATGATCTGTCCGAATTTGCGCTTGAGGCGCTCCGCCGACAATTGGATCGGGGTGAGCGGGTTTTTGATCTCGTGCGCGATTCGTCGGGCGATATCGGCCCAGGCCGAACTTCGCTGGGCGGTGACCAGGTCGGTGATGTCGTCAAGCGTGATGACGTATCCGTGCGAGTGGCCCTTCGACCGCTCGGTTGTAACGCGCGCGTTGATGGTCCGCTCGCGCCCCTGCCGCATGATGTTGATCTGATCTCGATGCTCCGGCCGGCCGTCGCGCAGCGCCGCGGTAACCACCTGGTCGAGCTGTGGCAGCAGCTCGACGATGGGCCGGCCGACGGCTTCGGCATTCGAAACATCGAGCAAGCGAAGCGCGGTTCGGTTGGCGATGGTCACCTTGCCAGCGGCGTCAACGCCGGCCACACCAGCCGTGACGCCCGACAGAACGGCTTCGGTGAACAGCCGGCGACGGTCCATCAGTTCGCTTGCGGAAACCAGTTCCTGGCGCTGGTTACGCAATTGCGACGTCATTGTATTGAAGGTCGTTCCCAGCGCACCGACATCGCCGTCGGAGCTCCTCGGCTTGACCGCGGCCTCAAGATTGCCACGGGACACTTCGTTGGCAGCGTCGATCAGATCGCGAATCGGCGCAACCAGCCGATTGGCGAAGCCGATACCCAGCCAGATCGCCGACAACAGAACCACCAGAGTGATTCCCAGGAACAGGATGCCGAAGGCGATCTGCATGTTGGAGCGCGAGGCCTCAAGACCGTGATACTCCAATACGCTGGCATTGGTCATGGCGAGGTAGCGGGCGGTGTCGGCACTCAGCGGACGCGAGCCGTAAAGGAAAACATTGTCAAGGCCGACAAGTTTGGTCACCGCGCCGATCATGTTTTCCGGGCCGGGCGGTATGATGAACACCCGATCGGGCTGACTGCCAGCCTGGGCGAGCACATCAGCGCCGGGCGGCGAGTTGGCGGCAGCGGAAAATGGCGCCTCGCGGAGCACTGTGCCGTCGCTGTCCATAAGAAAGGCGCCGGACAGACTCTGCTCGCGTGCAATCGATCTGAAGAAATCGTCAAACGCCTCTGGCGCTTCCAACAACAGGTCGCCGGCCCGCTGGAATTCCGCCTTCGCCGCCCGGATGTCGGCCCGCAGCAGCAGGGTCTGTTGCTCGGCGTAGGCTTGAGCAATCGACAGCGAATTGTCGACAATGGCGCGGGTGCGCACGGAGAACCAATTGTCCAACCCCCGATCCAGGGTCGTGCTCGCAGTGACGGCCAGCAGTGCCGCCGGAACGGCGGCGATCAGCGACAACACAGCAACAATACGAATATGCAGGCGCGAAGCAGCCTTGCCCCGTCGCCGTGCGACCAACAGGCTGCCGATTTCCCAGGCGACGATCAGGATCAGAAATCCGACCAGTCCGCCATTGACCGCCATCGTTATGCGCACGACTTCGGGGCTCGGCTCAAGCGGAGTCAGTCCGGTCAGGACAAAAAAGGTGACGCCAACCGAGACTAGAGAGAACAGCACGCCAACCAGCCCGGTGACCCGGATCAGCCGCGACACGCTGGATAGATCACTGAGGGAACGGGGCCCTTCGCGGCCCGCATCTGCCACCGCCGGTCCGGCAGAGCTTGCGATCGGGGTCGGTTCTGCACTCATTTCGATCGGCAAGCTCCACATGGACAGGCCAGGTTATCGAACCTGATCGAAACTGGGACCAAATTGCAACAATATTGTGATCGGAAAACAACAACGAAGGATACGGCCTATCGCGCGCCGCGGACAAAGGCGATTTCCAGCTCCCGTATTTTCTTTCGCAGTGTGTTGCGATTGACCCCCAACATTTCGGCAGCCTTGTTCTGGTTGCCCTGAGTCGACGCCAGGGCGGCGCTGATCAGCGGATGTTCCACCTCGCGCAGCACGCGGTGGTAGAGGCCCGGAGGCGGTAGCGAGCCGCCGAAGTTCTCGAAATAACGGTTCAGATAGCGCTCGACCGACTGCGACAACGACGCTTCTTCTTCCGGGTCTGCCGCGGTGCCGGCCGGGTCCTGTCGCTCGTCGAGTTCGGATTCAATAACGGTTGCGGCGATGGTCTCCTGTGGATAGAGCGCAGCCAGGCGGCGGATAAGGTTCTCCAGCTCCCGAACATTGCCTGGCCAACGGTACCTCTTCAACAGTTCCAAGGCCTCAGGTGACAGCCGCTTTGGGGACAGTCCTTCGTGCTCCACGACGGTGAAGAAATGACGAATCAGATCCGGCACGTCATCGCGCCGCTCGCGCAGCGGCGGCAGCCGGATCGGCACGACATTGAGCCGGAAAAATAAATCCTCGCGGAAAAGTCCGTGATTGATAAGCCGTCTAAGGTCCTTGTTGGTCGCAGCGATGATGCGCACATCGGTGGTGATCGGAGTCCTGCCGCCGACGGCGGTATATTCGCCTTGTTGGAGCACGCGCAGCAGCCGCGTCTGCGCCTCCATCGGCATATCCCCGATTTCATCCAGAAAAAGCGTACCACCATCTGCCTGCTCGAAACGTCCCGCGCTTCTGGCCTGGGCGCCGGTGAAGGCTCCCTTCTCGTGACCGAACAGTTCGGCCTCGATAAGGTCGCGTGGAATTGCGGCCATATTGACCGCCACGAACGAGCCGTTCTTGCGCCTGCCGTAATCGTGGAGCGCGCGTGCAACCAGTTCCTTGCCGGTACCGGATTCGCCGGTGATCATCACGGTGAGGTCCGTCTGCATCAGCCGGGCAAGCACCCGGTAAACCTCCTGCATCGGCGGCGACCGCCCGACCAGCGGGATGTTGTCGCCGGTCTCGACCATCGGCGCGCGCGGGCGCTGGTCTTTCCGCTCCGCCAGCGCGCGTCCGACGATCGAAATCAATTCCTTGAGATCAAACGGTTTTGGCAAATAGTCATAGGCTCCGCGCTCGGAGGCGCGAATGGCGGTCATGAACGTGTTTTGTGCGCTCATCACGATCACCGGCAGGTCCGGCCGCGTCTTCTTGATCCTCGGCAGCACGTCGAAGATGTTTTCATCCGGCATGACCACGTCGGTGATGACGAGGTCACCCTCACCCTGGCTGATCCAGCGCCACAGGCTGGCCGCATTGGACGTCAGACGCACTGAATACCCGGCGCGGGACAAGGCCTGGTTGAGGACCGTGCGGATGGCCGCATCATCGTCGGCAACCAGGATGTTACCCAGCGACATGTCAACCGCCCTCCCCGTTCGCATCGACCATCTGGTGGGCCGGCATCAAGATCCGGAACACGGTATCGCCCGGCACCGAAACGCACTCGATGACCCCGCCATGGTCACCGATGATCTTGGCCACCAAGGCCAGTCCGAGCCCGGTGCCGTTCGCTTTGGTCGTGACGAAGGGATCGAAGAGATACGGCACGAGGTCCTCCGGCACTCCGGCGCCGTTGTCCCGCACACAAAATTCCAGCGGCAGGGTGACCTTGCTGGAACTGCCTGGCGCGGTCAGTCGAAACCCCGGTTTGTAGGCTGTGGTCAGGATGATTTCGCCGTCGCTCGCTTCACCGATGGCTTCAACCGCGTTCTTGACCAGATTGATGAAAACCTGAACCAGCTGGTCACGATTGGCCAGCAGCATCGGCAGCGAAGGGTCGTAGACGTCGCGAATGGTGATCGAACGCGCGAAGCCGGCCTCCGCCAATTTCCGTACGTGATCAAGAACGACATGAATATTGACCGGATCGGGATCGATGGGCCGTTGATCCGAGAAAACCTCCATGCGGTCGACAAGTTTCACGATCCGGTCGGCTTCGGCGCAAATGAGTTGGGTCAGGGTGCGGTCATCCGCGGAAGCCGACGATTCGAGCAATTGCGCCGCCCCGCGAATACCGGACAATGGGTTCTTGATTTCGTGCGCCAGCATTGCGGCGAGCCCGCTGACGCTGCGCGCAGCACCTCGATGGATGAGCTGGCGATCGATCTTGTCGGTCATCGATCGTTCCTGAAGAACCACCACGACCTCGTGTTGGACGTCCGGACTGGGTGTGGCGTGAATATCGACGATACGTTCGCTGCCATTGCGTGGCGTACCCAGGTTGACACGATAGCCGTTGACCGGCGCGCCACGCGCGCGCACCTGGTCGACCATCGCCAGGATCGGACTGCCGAAAGGCACGAAGGCGGACAACGGCCGCGCCCTCATCAGGTTGGCCGAGGAGTCGAAGAATGTCTCCGCGGCGGCATTGGCCTCCCGGATTTGCCCGCTCTCCTCGATCAGCAGGACCGCCTGCGGCAGGGCATCGATCAGCCCGCTGCGTGCGTGGCCGTCGGCGGCGACGGGTTGCACGGTTTGGCTCATGCGGCGCGTTTCACCGTCGGCACGCTGAAGATATCGTGGATCAGGCCTGCGACGGCCGCCGGCCGGGTCTCGGTCATCAGCCGCCGCCTGCTGTGGGGTGGTATCGCCACGCCCGACAGCCCGTCCAGATACCAGCCAAGGTGCTTGCGGGCGGTGCGTACCCCGAGTCTGTCGCCATAAAACCCCAGGATTCGATGATGGTGGTCCATGACCAGCTCCCGCAACGCGCGACCAGAAGGCGGCAGAAGGCGGCGGCCAGTGGCGGCAAACTCGGCGATCTGGCCGGGCAGCCATGGTTTGCCGTAGCTCGCTCGGCCAATCATGACGGCGTCGGCCTGCGACAATTTCATGAGCCGGCCAAGATCGTCGATGGTGCGAACATCGCCGTTGGCGACAACCGGGATCCGGACTGCCGACTTGACATGGCTGATCGCCCTCCAGTTCGCCTCCCACGAAAGAACTGACAGCGTGTGCGCCCATGTACCGTGATCATTTTCACCCCGGCATCTTCTGCGCGGCTGGCCAGTTCCGGGGCATTGAGCGTGTTCTCGTCCCAACCGAGCCGAAGTTTCAGCGTCACCGGACGCGAGGTGGCGGCGACCGTGGCGTCGATCAACCTCAGCGCGTGATCGAGATCGCGCTTCAGGGCCGAACCGGAGTAGCCGTTGGTCACCTTTCTGGCCGGGCACCCCATGTTGATGTCGATGATGTCGGCGCCGGCGTCAGCCGCCGCCCGCGCACCCTCGCCCATCCAGCGCGCTTCGCGACCCGCCAACTGGATGATGTGAGGTCCTTGACCCGCGCGTTCGGCCTTCATGGCGGCGACGGCGTTGGCGCGGGCCAGCTGGTCGCTGGCAATCATTTCCGAGACCACCGCGCCCGCACCCAACTCGGCCGCCATCTGGCGGAAGGGCCGGTCCGACACGCCCGACATCGGCGCAAGCACGATCCGGTTCGGAAGGCAGATATCGCCAATCTTCAAGGGTTGCGCCAGGGCCGCTATTCTGGGATCCAAATGCATAATCCATATGCAAGTTTTCAGATGCACACAGTTTAATCAAACGATAGTCCGCGGCAAGTGCAAAAAAGCTTTTGGGTCAGCCTTCTATGGTAATGTCTGAATGTCGAAACAGGGCACAGCCAGAGGGCCGTCGATGCGCACCGCTGCCGTCATCGTCGCCGCCGGCCGCGGACAGCGCGCTGGCTCGAAGCCGTTGCCCAAGCAATATCGCATCATCGGATCGAGGCCGGTGATCGCACACTCCGTCGCCGCCTTTGTCGATCACCCGGCCATTGACGCCGTCCAGGTGGTTATTTCGGACGACCACACGGCGCTTTATCGTCGTGCCGTGGCGCCCCACCCGCGCCTCCTGCCGCCGGCGGTGGGTGGTGCCACCCGACAGGAGTCCGTCCGGCGGGGTCTGCGGGCCTTGGCCGAGGCCAATCCCGATCGCGTTCTGATCCACGATGCGGCGCGCCCGTTTGTATCTGCCGAGCTTATCGCACGTGTTGCCGACAAACTCGACACGGCCGCGGCCGTGGTGCCGGTCGGACCGCTTGTCGACACGATCAAGCGCATCGGCGCCGATGGCAGCCTGACCGAAACGGTGTCGCGCGCAGACCTCGTCGGCGCACAAACGCCGCAGGGCTTCGCTTACGCTGCGATTGCCGAGGCTCACCAAAAAGCCGCCGGGGCGGCACTGACCGATGATGCCGCGGTTGCGGCGGCCGCAGGTATCACGGTGGAGTCCGTGGCCGGTAGCGTCAAAAACGCCAAGATCACGTCGGCCGACGACCTCGCAATCGCTGATGAATTGGCGCAATTTCGGGGATCGGCCCGGTTAGATGAGGTGCG
Organism: uncultured Bauldia sp.; assembly: GCA_963663975.2. GTDB lineage: Bacteria > Pseudomonadota > Alphaproteobacteria > Rhizobiales > Kaistiaceae > JANQRX01. Next base: position 137,125 of record CAXXRA010000005.1, read on the forward strand.
CGTCGGCGTCGGCTACGACGTGCACGCCTTGGCGCCTGGCACGGAGGTGACATTGGGGGGAGTCGTGATCGAGCATACCGCACGTCTGATCGGTCATTCCGATGCCGATGTCGTTCTTCACGCCCTGACCGACGCGGTGCTCGGCGCGCTTGCCGAGGGCGATATCGGAGCCCATTTTCCACCCGGCGAGGAGCGCTGGAAGGACACCGATTCGGCCATCTTCCTCGCCTTCGCCGCCGAGCGCGTCAGACAACGCAATGGCATCATTGCCCATCTCGATGTCACGCTCGTCGGCGAAGCGCCGCAGCTCGCGCCCCACCGCGACCGGATCAGAGCAAAGATCGCCGAAATCTGCGGTATCGCGACCGAATGTGTTGGCGCCAAGGCGACGACCAGCGAGGGCCTGGGGTTCACTGGACGGCGGGAAGGCCTGGCCGCGCATGCCATCGCCACCATCAGGCTGCCAATCGGCTCCAGGGATGAATGACCGCAGCGCCCGTGAGCTGGCCGCCGCGTTGGTTGAGCACTGCGCTCAGCTCAATTGGCGCATCGCCGCCGCGGAATCCTGCACGGGCGGACTGATCGCCGCGGCCATAACCAGCATTCCAGGATCATCGGCCGTCTTCGATCGCGGCTTTGTCACCTATTCCAATGCCGCCAAAACAGACCTTCTCGGCGTCGGTGCCGACCTCATCGCGCGCTGTGGCGCGGTCAGCCGGGAGGTGGCCGCGGCGATGGCGGCCGGAGCTATCGCCCGGTCGGCAGCCGATATTTCCGTGTCGGCAACCGGCATCGCGGGGCCGGACGGGGGCACCGCAGGCAAGCCGGTGGGGCTGGTCCATATGGCGGTCGCCCGACGCGGCGCGGAGGCCTCGCCCTTCGAACGCCGCTACGGCGACATTGGACGGGACGGCATCCGCAACGCGGCCGTACTGGACGCGCTGTCGGCATTGGAAAGGCTCACTCGGCAATAGCGCCCGCGCGGCCGTAGACCTGGTCGGCGCGGGCCACGAAGGCATCCGAGAACAACCGGAAGGCGCGTGAAAACGCGGCACCCATCAAGCCGGAAAGCGCCGCCGATTTGAATGCATAATCGACCTGGAAATGCACGCCGGCGCGATCGCCGCCTCGATCCTCGAACCGCCATTCGGTGTCGAGGTGATGAAAGGGCCCGTCGAGATAGGCGGCGGTCACGCGCAGGCTGTCCGCATCGATATCGACCCGGGTCGTGAACGTGACGCGAAAAAGTTTGTAGCCAACCGTCATATCGGTGATCAGGGTGGTTGCACGCCCGTTATTACGACGCTCGCGCACCTTGAGCGCCTCGCACAGCGGCACGAACTTGGGATAAGCCTCCACGTCGGCGACCAAATCCAGCATCTGGCGAGCCGAGTGATCGACCTCGCGGTCGGCGGTAAAATGCGGCATGGCCGAGGTCAGAGACCCGTTCTGTTGGCGCGGGCCGCGCGCAGCCGGGCGAAGTCTTCCCCGGCATGGTGCGAGGAACGGGTCAACGGACTCGACGACACCATCAGGAATCCCTTTGCGTAGGCGATGGTTTCGAAGGCCTTGAATTCCTCCGGAGTGACAAAGCGCTCGACCTTGTGGTGCTTGCGCGTCGGCTGCAGGTATTGGCCGATCGTCAGGAAATCGACATCGGCCGCCCTGAGATCGTCCATCACTTGCAGAACCTCGTTCCGCTCCTCGCCGAGCCCCACCATGATGCCCGATTTGGTGAACATCGACGGGTCGAATTCCTTCACCCGCTGCAGCAGCCGCAGCGAGGCAAAATACCTCGCGCCCGGGCGAACCGTCAGATAGCGCGAGGGTACCGTTTCAAGATTGTGGTTGAAGACGTCCGGGCCAGCCGCGGCAACCGTTTCGATCGCCCCGTCCTTGCGTAGAAAGTCCGGCGTCAGGATTTCAACCGTAGCCTCGCTGGCCTCACGGATCGAAAGAATGGTGCGAACGAAATGTTCCGCACCGCCGTCGTCCAGATCATCCCGATCAACCGAGGTGACGACGACGTGTTTGAGGCCGAGCTTGGCGGTGGCGTCCGCCACCCTCCCCGGCTCGGTGGGATCGAGCGGCAGCGGTATGCCGGTGCGCACATTGCAGAATGCGCACGCCCGCGTACAGGTATCGCCCATGATCAGGAATGTGGCGTGGCGCTTCGACCAGCACTCGCCGATGTTCGGGCAGCCGGCCTCCTCGCAAACCGTCACCAGGCCGTGTTCGCGAACGATGTCCGCGGTCTCCTTGTAGGCAGGCGAACCGGGTGCCTTGACCCTGATCCAGTCTGGCTTGCGGGCGATCGGCGCATCCGGCCGGTGGGCCTTCTCCGGATGCCGCGCCCTTTGGGGCGGGCGGGATGCAATCGAGTCGATGACCGTCGTCATGAGGCGTTACCGGGATTTGGCGGGATCTCGATTGCAGACCCCGGATGTACACAGTCCACTATATAGAACATCCAAGCGCGGATCGCCGCCCGGTTTGGCGCATACCAGCGGTGCGCGACCGTTACCCTAGATGTGAAGCTTCAACAGGTTGTCCCGGTTCAGGCCGAGTCGGCTGATTGGTGTTTGTCGATTGAGGCTGGCATGGGGTCGATGCCAGTTGTAGCGGTGCTGCCATTTCGGCAGATCTGCTTTTCGCTGGTCTGAGTTGTGGAATTCGGTTGCGTAGGCCCATTCTCGCAACATTGTCTGGATGAAGCGTTCGGCCTTGCCGTTGGTCTGAGGCGTGTAGGGTTTGGTGCGGATATGCTTGATGGTGAGCCTTCGGCAGGCATCGCGGAAGGCCTTGGATCTGTAGCATGATCCATTGTCGGTCATGACGCGGGTGATGGTAACGCCGAGGGTGGCAAAGTAGGTTACGGCGGCTTCGAGGAAGGCCACGGCGCTTTCCTTTTTCTCGTTCGGGAAGATGTCGGCAAAGCCGATGCGGGAATGGTCGTCGATGGCGACGTGGACATACTCCCAACCGGGCGCGGTGCCGTTATGGCGCTGGTTGCTCTGGCGCCTGCGATCGCCGGTGATGCGATGGCCGACACGATTGAAGCGACCGAGCTTCTTGATGTCCATATGGATGATTTCGCCTGGCGTTTCGCGCTCATAGCGCGGGCGTGGCTGGTTGGGCTCGAGGGCGGACAACAGGCTGAGGCCACGCCGCTTGAGAATACGGCTGACGGTCGCCCGGCTGAGGCCGAGTTCCTGGGCGATGTGGTCCTGCGTGCAACGAGCCCGGCGCAAGACCTCGACCGCTTCGCCGGTGGCCCAAGGCGTTTGGCTTGGCGAGGAATGGGGCCTGGAGGACCGGTCGGCAAGCCCGGCAATGCCCTCCGCGCGAAACCGGCCCAACCACTTGGCGACGGTCTTGGCCGTTGTCTTGAAACGGCGTGCGGCCTGAGCCTTCGTCATGGCCTCATCCATGACGGCGCGAACCATGGCCTCTCGACCTTTCGGCGTAAGATGGGCATTCTGGTGAACGTCCATTCGGTCCTCCGGAGAATCACTGACGTTGGCTGACATCAGCTTCTCTCGACAGGACCGAATGGACAACGTCCTGAAAATTCACACCTAGAGCCCTTTCGACCAACTCGGAGCCATTCTGACGGAGCGATTTTGTGACAGGATCAAGTGAAGGCTCGAAGAGCGTATCTGGATACGGTCGAGGGGCTTTGCGCAGGAATTGGCGCAAAATAGCCCGTCCCTTCGGGTTTGTTGATTGGCGGGCGCCCAACGCCGAACCAATCTAGAACGATGCCGAGGCATCGCCCGTCGATCGTTTCGACCCTGGATCGCCTCGCCAATCGAGAAACAGAATTGACTCAGAGTTGGTTGAAAGGGCTCTAGCCCGGCGGGTCCTCAGCCGCGCTTGCGGCCGCCAAGGACGTTGACAAGCAAAATCACTCCACCGGCACCGATGGCGGCGACGACAAATTGCCCGATCCATCCGCCATAGAAGGCGCCCATCGCCCTGACCAACACAAAATTCAGGAGAACCGCGCCGGCAATTCCCGAAAGAATGCTGCCAAGCGGGCCCATCCGAGCCCGCTTCATCCAAGCGCCGGTCCACCCGATGAGCCCGCCGACGACAAGTGTGCCGATCCAGCCGACACCTTCCATGGAACTTACTCCCGCCGGCCGTGCCAGCGACCGCCGGGCGCGTCAATCCGAGATCAACTTATGATCTGGGCGATGATCAGGACAATGACCGCACCGACCACGGCGATGATCGCCTGCTCAAGAAAAGCGTTGCCGAGATTGAGCTTGATGTTGAGTTGCTGCGCCAGGAATCCGCCGACCACCGCACCGATCAAGCCCGCAATGAGCCACCCGATCAGCTGGGAGCCGCCGTCGACGATCAAACTGGCAAGCGCACCGGCAATGATGCCGATGATGATCCAGGCAACAATCGATTTTCCCTGATCGCTCATGTGCAAACCCCCGCTTTTGCCGAATCCGCTGGCTGGCGAGTGTACCGCCAATGCCGGCCGTCCCCAAACGCCTTTTCGCTGCCTCAGGTCCTCGGCTCGTCGGTTTCGGTGCCTTCGTCGGCGACGATTTCCGCGGCGGGGTCGCCTTGCTCAGCCTCGGCGGCCACCTCCTCCTGCTGCAGCGGCTGCGGCGCCGGCCGCCGGTCCTCTGCGGCATCGGTTACCCGATCAGGCTGCTGGCGACGAAGTCGCTCGGCGACCGTACGCGTGAACGCGCCGAGCCCGATAACCAGCGCGACCAGCACCACCCACGGACCAACCCATGGAACCAGCGCCGCCAGGGCAATGACGATGCTGCCGATGATCAGGAAGATGAACGCGCGAACCACGCCGAGCCGCGATCGGCCGGCCATGAGCACACCGCCGGCGATGCCGGTAGCTGCGGCTGCATGGCCAAAGACGGCGAGGAAGGGCAAGGTCAGAAAGAGTGCCAAGGCGGCGGTAAATCCCACCCCCGTTGCCACAAGAAGCATGCTGACGACCGGGATGACGATCAGCGTCACCAACCCGATGATCAGGCTCGACAACGGCGATCGCCGAACCGAGTCGGCTGCCCCGGCGAGCAGGCGCCCGCCGAAGATCAGCATGACCAGGCCGGCGATGACGGTTCCGGCGGCCATCGCCGCGGCGAATGCCAACTTGAAAAGCCAGCCGGGGACATCTGTCAGCTGGCCGGTGCTTTCGTGTCGCACGCTGCCGCCAATGTCCGCACCATCGGCAATTTGCGGCGGGTTGCGCGAATAGACCACCAGATCGCCGTCGATGACCGCCAATCCGCTGAGACTGACGTCCTCGCCGGCGATCGTCACATCTCCATCAGCGCGGCCGGAAAAGGTAACGACCGCACCGCCAAGTTTGACGTCGCCGGCAATCTCGCCGCCAATCGAGACCGTGGCGCCGCCCGCTGTTAGATTTCCGCCCACCCGTGAATTGCGGGAGAGGGTCACATTGGCCCCGCCAACGCGCAGGTTTCCGCCGATGTCGCCGTCGATCTCGACCACCAGCCCGCCGACGCGGGCGTCGCCTACGACCTGTCCTCGAATCTCGACAATGGCTCCGCCGACTTTGAGATTGCGCCCCACCGTCCCATCGACGGAGACCTAGGCACCGCCGGCCCAAACGCTGTCGGTCGTTTGCGAACGCAAATCCACCCGGGCGCCGGCGGCACGGATCGCATCAGCCGGTCCGCGGATGGTGACCGAGGCACCGGCGGCGCGGATGTCGCCACCGTTTCCCGCAACGCTGACGACGGTGCCGAACGACCGAATGTCGGTGCTTTGAGCCCGAACGCCCGACGCCCCGCCAAGCACCGCCACCAGCACGAGCGGCACGCTCAGCGAGCGCGGGAACGAATGGATGTCGACCCGTCTCATCTGCCTGGCCCCGTTTTAACTGTGATTCGGCTGGCGGGGCTAGAGAATTGCCTCACAGGAGGTCGAAAGGGCACTAGATGTGGATCGCCCGCCCGTGAGCCGCCAATACGCTTTCATGGACCATTTCGGAAAGGGTCGGGTGGGGGAAGATCGTGTTGATCAGCTCTTCTTCTGTGGTTTCCAAGTTCATGGCCACGACGAGTGCGTGCACAAGCTCGGTCACCTCGGCACCGATCAAGTGGGCGCCGAGGAGCTGCCCGGTTTTCTTGTCGAAAACCGTTTTGACCATGCCGTCCGGTTCACCGAGCGCCACTGACTTGCCATTGCCGATGAAGGGAAACTTGCCGACCCGTACATCATGACCCGCCTCCTTGGCCGCCCGCTCGGTCAGACCGACCGAAGCCACCTGTGGGTGGCAATAGGTGCAGCCCGGGATCATCCCCCGGTTGATCGGATGGGGTTTCAGGCCGGCGATCGCCTCCACGCAAATGACGCCTTCATGCTCGGCCTTGTGGGCCAGCAGCGGAGGTCCGGCAACGTCTCCGATGGCGTACACGCCCGGCACATTGGTACGACCAAGGCCGTCGATCACGATGCCGCCGCGATCGGTTTTCACCCCCAATTTTTCAAGGCCGAGATTCTCGATATTGCCGACCACGCCGACCGCCGAAATGAGGCGATCCGCCTTGATCTCGAAGACCTTGCCGTCTTTTGCCTCGACACTGGCGGTGACCGAACCGCGCCCTTTCTTGACCGCCGTCACCTTGGCTTCCGTGTGAATCTTGATACCCGCCTTATCGAAGCTTTTGCGGGCGGCGGCAGCAATGTCGACATCCTCGACCGGCAGGATCTGGGGAAGGATTTCCACCACCGTCACCTGGCTGCCGAGCGTATGGTAGAACGAGGCGAATTCGATACCGATCGCGCCGGACCCCACCACCAGCAGCGATACCGGCATCTTGTCCGGAGCCAGGGCGTCAAAGTAGGTCCAGATCAGCTTGCCGTCCGGCTCCAGGCCCGGAAGTTCGCGCGGCCGCGCGCCTGTCGCCACGATGATGTGCTTGGCTGAATAGTCGCCGCCACCGAGCGCCCCCTTTGGCAGCCCATCGGCGTCCTTGACGCTGATCTTGCCCGGCGAGGTCAGCACTGCGTTGCCCCAGATGACGTCGATCTTGTTCTTCTTGAGCAGGAACGCCACCCCATTGGCCATCTGATCGACGATTGCGCGCGATCGTTTCAACACCGCGGCGAAATCGAAACCGATTTTATCGGCCGACAGGCCGTAGTCGGCGGCGCGATCCATGTAGTGATAGATTTCGGCCGTGCGAAGCAGCGCCTTGGTCGGAATGCAGCCCCAATTGTTGCAGATGCCGCCGAGATAGGATTTCTCGACGACCGCGGTTTTGAAACCGAGCTGGGCGGCCCGGATCGCCGTCACGTAACCACCGGGACCGGCACCGATGACGATCACGTCATAATTGTCAGCCATTCATCCGCTCCTGGCGGTCGACAAGGTCACATTCGTCAAGTCCGTTCCAAGGCCCGCTTGGGCGGTTTCCACCGTGTTCGCTGAGGCGATCCGGCGGCCCGCCGGGCCCGGAAAAATCAGGCCAGCATGCCGGCGGGTTTTTCGATCAGGTCCTTGAACGCGCCGAGCAACAGCGCGCCGAGTGCCCCGTCCACGGCGCGATGGTCAGTCGAAAGTGTCGCGGTCATGATCGTCCTGACCTCGACTTGACCGTCGCGAACCACCGGCGTCGGAATCCCGGCGCCGACCGCCAGGATGGTCGCATGGGGCGGGTTGATGACCGCGGCAAATTCCCTGATCCCGAACATGCCGAGATTCGAGACCGCCGTCGTACCGCCCTGATATTCCTGCGGCGCCAGCTTTCTCACCCGCGCCCGCGCGGCATAGTCCTTCATGTCGATCGAGATTTCAGAGATGCGCTTGCTCTCGGCGTTTCTCACCACCGGCGTGATCAGGCCACCGGGAATGGCCACCGCCACGCCGACATCGGAGCGCGTGTGGTGAAGCATGCCCGCCTCGGTCCAGGTGACGTTGGCATCGGGCACGCGCTGGAGCGCCAGCGCCAGGGCCTTGATGACGAGATCGTTGACCGAAACCTTCCACAACGGCTTGCCGTCGTCGTCATGGAGCGCGGCCGAATTGATCTCGGCCCGCAGTTTCAACAGAGCATCGATCTCGGTATCGACCGTCAGATAGAAATGCGGGATGGTCTGCTTGGCTTCGACCAGCCGCGTGGCGATGATGCGGCGGATTTTGTCATGGGGGACGATCTCGAAGCTGCCCTCTTCAAACAGCTTCAGGGTCTGTTCGTCGGCGTGGCCCATCGGCATCGGCAGCGCGCGGCCGGCGGCCGGCGCGGCAAGCGGTGCCTTGCCCGACGCAACCGCTTCAACATCGGTTTTGACGATCCGGCCGTGTGGGCCGGTACCGGAAATGGCCGCAATGTCGAGCCCGGCGTCCTTGGCCATTCGACGCGCCAGCGGCGAGGCGAAGATCCGTCCGGCAGCGCCATCGCCGGCAGCCTGAACCTGGGGTCGGGCCGCAGCCGGCGTCTGTTTGGTCTTGCCGCCGGCAACCGGTGCCGTTGCGGCTGGCGCAGCCGCCGAAGGCTGCGCAGGCGGCGGCGCGGGAGCCTTGTCGGCGGCCGTTGCCGGCGGCGGCGGGGCATCAGCAATCGCGCTGGCGTCCTCGCCCTCCTCGAGCAGAACCGCAATCGGCTGATTGATCGGGATTTCTTCGGCTCCTTCGGCGACCAGAATCTTGCCGATCCGGCCCTCGTCGACCGCCTCGAACTCCATCGTCGCCTTGTCGGTCTCGATCTCGGCGATGATGTCGCCGGGCTTCACCTCGTCGCCTTCCTTCTTCAGCCATTTGGCGAGATTGCCCGATTCCATCGTCGGCGAAAGCGCGGGCATGAGAATGTTGATGGGCATCCCTTATTCCTCGGGGTGCTCTTGATCATCAGGGTACGGTAGCTCCAAGGGCACTCTTCCCCCCGGCAATTTCACACCTTCAGCCTTCGTACGGGAACGACCAACAATGTTCAAGATCTCTTTGACTTCCGCGATAAAGGGAGCCGCCTTTTCTGCCATTTCGCCGATGACGAATGCGCTATCCGCCGCGAATACAAAGAATGCATCCGTAGGCGTACCGTCTTTGTCGACGTCTTCTGAGAGCCTGTTCAATTTTCTGAACAATTTGTTCTTCTTTCGCGTGCTTAAGACGCTGTCCTCAATGATTGTTCTCGCCCCGTCCAAGTGAGCGTGGATGGACCTTTTCTCTTCCTTCGAGAGTACGGCAATGCCAATGTCCTCCTCGCCCCGAGATGCATCGTATTCGTCAAGGAGCCTATCCACCTCAATCGGGCCGTAAAACTCGGTGACGGCGTCAATGTGCCTACGTATAGCGACAACGTAATCCGGGAGGTCGGATTCTGTTGCCCCGCGTCCGCTCGCGACTTCAATACCGAGGTCGTACCTCTTGATGAACCCTCGAAATACCGCAAGCATGTAAGTCGCGTTGGCTTCATCGGCCGTTGACGCAGGCTTATTCATCCATACTTGGGCCCGATCGGCCAATTCGACGATTGCGTCCGCCGGTTTCGGGGGAAGATTGGCAACAAACTCGGATTTGAAACTCATAGCCTGCGACTAGCCCCGTAAGTCACTTGCCATCGTCGCCTTGTCGGTCTCGATCTCGGCGATGATGTCGCCGGCCTTCACCTCGTCGCCTTCCTTCTTCAGCCATTTGGCGAGATTGCCCGATTCCATCGTCGGCGAAAGCGCGGGCATGAGAATGTTGATGGGCATTTGAACGGGTCCCGTCAGGCGCGGTAGGTCACGGTCTTGACCGCCTCGATGACCTCGGCCACGGACGGCAGCGCAAGCTTTTCGAGATTGGCGGCGTACGGCATCGGAACATCCTTGCCGGTCACTGTGAGGGTCGGCGCATCAAGCCAGTCGAACGCCCGCTGGGTGATTTCCGAAGCGACATATGAAGTTACCGACGCCACCGGCCACCCCTCCTCGACCGTCACGCAACGATTGGTCTTTTTGACCGAGGCGACGACGGTATCGAGATCCATCGGCCTCAGCGATCTGAGGTCGATGACCTCCGCGCTCACACCCTCGCCTGCCAGCTCCTCGGCAGCTTGCAGGGCATAGGCCATGCCGATGCCGTAGGACACGATCGTCACGTCGGTACCGGCCCGCGTAATTCGCGCCTTGCCGATCGGCAGCACGTAGTCATCGAGTTTCGGGACATCGAACGAGCGGCCGTACAGGATCTCGTTTTCCAGGAAAATGACCGGATTGGGATCGCGAATTGCCGCCTTCAGCAATCCCTTGGCGTCGGCGGCGGAATACGGTTGGATCACCTTGAGGCCGGGAATTTGGCTGTACCAGGCGGCGTAATCCTGGCTGTGCTGGGCCGCGACCCTGGAGGCGGCCCCGTTTGGCCCGCGAAAGACGATCGGGCACCCCATCTGCCCGCCCGACATGTAGAGCGTCTTGGCGGCCGAATTGATGATCTGATCCATCGCCTGCATGGCGAAATTGAAGGTCATGAACTCGACGACGGGGCGCAGACCGGCCAGCGCCGCTCCCACCCCCAGTCCGGCGAATCCGTGCTCGGTGATCGGCGTGTCGACCACGCGTGCGGCACCGAACTCGTCAAGCAGGGCCTGGGTGACCTTGTAGGCGCCTTGATATTCGGCAACCTCTTCGCCCATCACGAACACGTCGGCGTCACGGCGCATTTCCTCGGCCATGGCATCGCGAAGTGCTTCGCGAACCGTGATGTTGACCATCTCCGTTCCCGCCGGCAGGTCCGGATCGGCTGCAATTGCAGGTTCGAACGGTTGCGCGGGAGCTGCCGCCGGCTCGGCCGCCACCGGCGGCTGGGCATCGTCCGCGGCGACGACTTCGGAGCCATTGGCGCCTTTGGCCGGCGCTTCCACTTGCGAGACATCTTCGCCTTCGCCGGCGAGCACGGCGATCGGTGTGTTGACCTTGACGTTCTCGGTGCCCTCGGCGACCAGAATCTTGGCCACCGTGCCCTCGTCGACCGCCTCGTACTCCATGGTCGCCTTGTCGGTCTCGATCTCCGCCATCACGTCGCCCGCCTTGACCTCGTCGCCCTCTTTCTTGAGCCATTTGGAGAGGGTTCCCTCCTCCATGGTCGGCGAAAGCGCTGGCATCAGAATGTCAATCGGCATGTGGCCTCCTGGCCTGTTCATTTTCCACCACGGCGCTCAAAGATAGACGTTGGTCCACAGTTCGGCGGGATCGGGCTCGGGGCCCTCGCTGGCGAATTCGGCCGCCTCCGTCACCCGCTGGCGGATCGCCTTCTCAATTCCCTTGACGTGGTCCTCACTGGCGATCCCGGTGCCGACGATGCGGGCGCGCACCATCTGGATCGGATCGCTTTTATCGCGGACCTTGTCGACCTCTTCGCGCGTACGATATTTGGCCGGGTCCGACATCGAGTGACCACGGTAGCGATAGGTCAGCATCTCCAGGATAAATGGTCCTTTGCCCGACCGGCACCACTGGATGGCCCGCTCGCCTCCGGCTTTGACGGCTCGAACGTCCATGCCGTCCACCTGTTCGCCGGGAATGTTGAAGGACATGCCACGCTTGGAGAAATCGGTCTGCGCCGATGATCGCGCTACCGACGTACCCATGGCATAGCGATTGTTCTCGATGACGTAGACGATTGGCAACCGCCACAGCTCCGCCATGTTGAAACTTTCGTAGACCTGCCCCTGATTGGCCGCGCCGTCGCCAAAGAAGGTCAGGCACACCTGGTCATTCTTGCGATATTGATTGGCGAAGGCGATGCCGGTTCCCAGCGGCACCTGTGCGGCCACGATGCCGTGGCCACCGAAAAACTCACTCTTGCGGCTGAACATGTGCATCGACCCGCCCTTGCCGGCCGAATATCCGGAACGTCGGCCGGTGAGCTCGGCCATGACACCGCGCGGCTCCATGCCGCAAGCGAGCATATGGCCGTGATCGCGGTAGCCGGTGACCACCTGATCGCCATCCTGCATCGCCATTTTCAACCCGACGACAACCGCCTCCTGACCAATATAGAGGTGGCAGAACCCGCCGATCAGACCCATCCCGTACATTTGCCCGGCGCGTTCTTCAAAGCGGCGGATCAGCAGCATCTGCTCGAAAGCGTGGAGTTCCTCCTCGGCGGAGAGTTCGAGCTTGGGAGGTTTATCGCCGTTTGTCTTCGCGGCGGTCTTTTTGGTCGCACTCTTTGGCGCCGCTTGTCGGGCCGGCCCGGTGGTCTTGCGTTGGGCCCTGGCCATGCCTGTCTCCTCGCGCGCTTCGTCGTCAAAGCGCGTTCTGAAATTACCTGAAGCTTTCGACCAAACCAATACCTGCGTCCTGCTGCCTGTGCAGAGCACTCATGCAATATTGACATGGTTATATTGCATCGCAATACGGCCAGAGGCGCATACGTAGTGGAGTTATGATGTCAAGCGGCAAAGAATTATTGCGTCGCACCAAGTTGAATCACGATTTCGTCGGCGCGAATCATGTTGAGCGACCGGCGCGCCTCGACATCGACGACCTCCATGTCGAGACCATCGGGACGCACCGGTGCGATTCGTTCCTCGAGTTTTCGGCGCTGACCCTTGAGATAGGCCAGGCGCAAAGTGAGCGAGGCCTGCTCCCGTTCGAATTGGTCCATGGCCCACAGGCCGTAGGAGCCGTGAAATGCGTGGAACCCGAAATAACCGAGGAACGCCGCGGTGATGATCGGCATCCAAAACCGACGCAATGGTGACTGTCTGCGTTGACGCGTGATCATGAACCGCCCGATCCCTGTCCTCGGGCGATTATGAAACCGCAGCCTTAACGGTCGGTTGCCGTACCGCCGCTTTTACCGGCGCGAACCCTTACTTGATCTTGTCACAAAATCGCTCCGTCAGAATTGGCTCCGAGTTGGTCGAAAGGGCTCTAGCGCCATGCGGCCGGCATAGACCGCCTCGGCGCCCAGTTCCTCCTCGATCCGCAGAAGCTGGTTGTATTTTGCCAGCCGATCCGACCGGGCCAGCGATCCGGTCTTGATCTGCCCGCAATTCGTCGCCACGGCGAGGTCGGCAATGGTGGCGTCCTCGGTTTCGCCGGAGCGGTGTGATATCACCGCGGTATAAGCCGATTTGTGGGCCAGTTCGACGGCATCGAGCGTCTCGCTGAGTGTGCCGATCTGGTTGACCTTGACCAGGATGGAATTGGCGACGCCGCGCTTGATCCCGTCAGCCAGGCGGCTGGTGTTGGTGACGAACACGTCATCGCCGACCAATTGGCAGGACGCGCCGATCTTGGCGGTCAACTTCGACCATCCGTCCCAATCGTCTTCGGCCATACCGTCCTCGATTGAGACAATCGGATAGCGCGCGGCAAGCTCGGCCAGATAGCCGACCTGCCCGTCGCGGTCCCTGGTCGTGCCTTCGCCGCCATAGACATAGCCATCGTCTTGGTAAAACTCTGTCGCTGCGCAGTCGAGCGCGATTGAGACATCCTCACCGGCGCGATAACCGGCCTTTTCGATCGCCGCCAAGACCAGGTCGAGGGCGGCTTCGGCCGACGGCAGATCTGGCGCAAATCCACCTTCATCGCCGACATTGGTATTCAGCCCAGCCGATTTCAGCTCGGCCTTCAGCGTGTGGAAGACCTCCACGCCCATGCGCAGCGCTTCGCGGAACGTCGGCGCCCCGATCGGGGCAATCATGAACTCCTGGAAATCGATTGGATTGTCGGCATGAACGCCGCCATTGACGATGTTCATCAACGGCACCGGCAACACATGGGCATTCGACCCGCCGACATAGCGATAGAGCGGCAACCCGGACGCCTCGGCGGCCGCCTTGGCCACGGCCAGCGAAACGCCAAGAATGGCATTGGCCCCCAGCCGTCCCTTGTTGTCCGTCCCGTCGAGACTGATCAGCGTGCGGTCGATATGGAGCTGGCCTTCGGCCTCCATGCCACCCAGTGCCTCGAAAATCTCGCCATTGACGTAACTCGCCGCGCGGGTGACGCCCTTGCCGAAATACCGATCCTTGTCGCCGTCGCGAAGTTCCACCGCCTCGTGCGCGCCGGTCGAAGCACCCGACGGCACCGCCGCCCGTCCGGTCGATCCCTCCTCCAGCACCACATCGACCTCCACGGTCGGGTTGCCCCGGCTGTCGAGAATTTCACGGGCGAGAATGTCGGTGATCGCGGTCATCTGGTCCCCCAGTCTTGAATGGCCGCTTTCTACAGCAGGTGGGGGGCCGGAAAAAGCGGCATCTTGCCCCGTCGTGACATGCCAGCCCGAACCGGCCATGTTGAGGCCATGACGACGCTGATCCTGACCAATGGCGATGGCGCGGCGGACCTCATGCATGGCGCCGGCATGGTCGGCACGATCGTCCCGTGGCGCGACGCGCTGCACGAAGGACCGTTGTGTGAAGGCCCACTAAAGGCGTGTTCCGCCAGCCGGATAGACTGGCTCGCGAGCCGGTTCCATATCGACCGGCAAATGGTGCACGATGAATTCGCACACCGCGACCAGCTGATGGACGACCTCTCCAGGTTCGACCAGATCGAGCTTTGGTTCGAACACGATCTCTACGACCAGCTGCAACTGCTCCAGATCCTTGATCACCTGGCGAGACTGGCCCGAACCGATGGAGTCGTTCTGGTCCAGGCCGATGATTTCCTCGGTCGCCAGAGCCCGCAGACCATTGTGCGCTTCAGGCGCGCCGCGCGTCCGCTGACCGCGGGCGATCTCGATACCGGCCGCGATGTCTGGTCGGCGCTCACATCGACGACCCCGGCACCGCTGCGCAACCGGCTTGCTGACCAGCCCGACTCGCCCCTGCCGTTCCTGCGGCCGGCGATGGAGCGCTTCCTGCGCGAGCTTCCGCAGACGGGAAGCGGCCTGAGCTTGACGGAGATGCGTGTGCTTCAGTCGTTGTCGGCCGAAGCAGTCAGCGGGCCGGAGCTCTTCCGGCGGGTGATCGCCCGCGAGGAGGCCGCGTTCATGGGCGACTGGAGTTTCTTCCTCGTGCTGGAGGATCTGGCCGGCGTACCGGAGCCGCTGATCTCGGGCATCCCCGACCCGATCGAATCGGGCGGCGGGTTCGAGCAACTACCCGACGCTCAACTGAAGCTGACGGCGACCGGACGAGCGGTCATGGACGGCGCTGCCGACCACGTCAGCCTCAATGGCATTGACCGGTGGTGGGCGGGCACGCATCTGATTGGCAAGCGGGTCTGGCGTTATGACGAGGCCCAGGACAGACTTGCCTTGCCTGCCGTTGCCGAAGCATAAGGCCGCCATGACCGCCGATAAGCTCCAACTGGGCCGACGCGCCAAAATCCCGAAGTCGCCCGACAAAGCGGTTCTCGATCGCGTCCGTAACAGCCACGCCGACGCCAAATACCTGGCACGCTTCACCTTTCCGGAATTCACCTCGATCTGCCCGGTCACCGGGCAGCCCGACTTCGGGATCATGGTCATCGACTATCTTCCCAACCGCTGGCTGATCGAGTCGAAATCCCTGAAACTTTATTTGCAGTCGTTCCGGAACCATGGCGCGTTTCACGAAGACTGTACCGTCGCCATCGCCAAGCGGCTGGTGGAAACACTCAAACCTCGATGGCTTAGAATCGGGGGATATTTCAATCCGCGTGGCGGCATGCCGATCGACGTTTTCTGGCAGACAGGCAAGCCGCCGGCCGGGGTCTGGCTGCCCGACCAGCAGGTGTCGCTCTATCGCGGGCGGGGTTAGCCCGGACGTCTCAAACTGGACATGCCCCGCGCCGGTTGAGGCCGACATCTGCCGTGTCGGGCGGCTCAACCGTATGACCAGATCCGCTTTTTGGCCGTCCTTGTTGCATCTGTCTCGCCGAAACAGCAACGCAGGCCGTCCGGGCTAAGGCCGTTTGGCAATCCGGTCGATCGCGATCAGATCCTCGATGAGGGCCGGCACGTCGTCGATCTGGATCATGGCGGGGCCGTCCGACGGGGCATTGTCGGGGTCCTGATGGGTCTCGATAAAGACGCCCGCCACGCCTGCCGCCACTGCCGCGCGGGCCAGCAACGGAACAAACCGCCGATCACCGCCGGAAGATGTTCCCTGCCCTCCTGGGCTTTGCACCGAATGCGTCGCGTCGAAAATGACCGGTGCCCCGGTCTCGGCCATGATCGGCAGGGCGCGTAGATCGGAGACCAGAGTGTTGTAGCCGAAGCTGGCTCCCCGTTCCGTCAGCAGAATGTTGGAATTGCCGCTGTCGACGATCTTGGCGACGACATTGGTCATCTCCCATGGCGCCAGGAACTGGCCCTTCTTGACGTTGATGGTCTTGCCGGTCCTGGCCGCGGCGACCAGGAGATCGGTTTGCCGGCTGAGAAACGCTGGTATCTGCAGGACATCGACCGCATCGGCGACCAGCGAGCACTGCTCCGGTTGGTGCACGTCGGTCAGAACCGTAACGCCGAGGTCGGCACGCAGGTCGGCAAAAATCTCGAGCGCCGGCTCCAGTCCCATCCCGCGCTTCGCCGAAAGGCTCGTCCGGTTGGCTTTGTCGAACGAAGTTTTGTAGACGAAACCCACCCCCGCTTCCGACATCATCGCCTTGAGACGACCCGCCATGTCGAAGGCGTGATCGCGGCTTTCCAGCTGGCACGGGCCAACAATCAGAGCGAGCGGAAGGTCATTGCCGAAAACCGCCTCGCCGATTTGGATCGTCGGATTGGGCCTGTTTGACTGATCCATGGCGTTGCCTCAGTCGTCGCTCGGCGGCGTGGATGGCACAAAGGCGATGGCCACGCCATGGGCGTCATGCGACGGAACCACCAGCGATCCCGCGATATCGCGCACCGGCAATGCCTCCCCCTCCAGAAACCGCGCAGTTGCGTCCAGATCGGGCACGGCGATCCGGCAACCCGCGAACTGGTACAATCTGTCCTGAGGGTCCTCGCCGAAGAACGCCGAAAACGCAACCGGCGACGCCACTTCGATCCGGCTATCGCCGAGGTCGAATTCGATGCCGAGGCTGGTCGAACGGATCGCGTGCTGCCCGGTGAAAAGGGTCAGGAACTCGTGGAAATCGGCCGGGTCGGGCGCCACCAGAACAGCCGATGCCAGGACCTTCGCGCCGTTCTTGTGGGCCCGGTATTCCTGGCGCCAGAAATTCTTTGGATAGTGATGGTGGCAGGTGAAGAAACCTGCCCGTGGCAGCCGTTCATGGCGGGTGAAGGCCAACGAAAAGGCCACCTTGCGCATGACACCGTCGGGACCCTCCGCCATCCGCTCGAAATCGAAGGCGTCGAAGACCGGCAGGCCGCGTTCGGCAAACGCCGAACGATCAGCCTCCGCATCGTTGCTCTTGCGAGCCAGCATCGAGATGCCCTGGCCGCCGTCGAGGAAGTCACGGTTGAACGCGGCGAAGGAGAAGGTCGACTCGCTCGGCTCCGAAATGCGGTCGCGATCCGCAATCCCCAACAGCTCCACATAAGCGTTGTCGAACTGCACCACCGCATTGGCGGTGCCGAACGGATGGCGCGCCGTCGGGGTTACCTGAAAACCGAGCCTGGCGAACGCTTCGCGGCCTTCTTCAAGATCGCCAAGGGCAATGACGAGATGATCGATTCCGTGCGGCGTCATCGGCGCTGGAGCCCCCTCGACCAACTCTGGGTCAATTCTGTTTCGCGTCCGCCAATCGGAAACCCGAAGGGACGGGCGATCTTGCACCAATTCCCGCGCCAAGCCCCTCGACCGTATCCAGATACGCTCATCGAACCTTGACTTGATCTTGTCACAAAATCGCTCCGTCAGAATGGCTCGGAGTTGGTCGGGAGGGCTCTAAACGAGTCGGCTCTGCTCGACGGCCGCGGCAATGAAGGAGGCGAACAGCGGATGCGGGTCGAGCGGCCGCGATTTCAACTCAGGATGATACTGCACGCCGATGAACCAAGGGTGCCCCTCCAGTTCGACGGTTTCGGGCAAGAGGTTGTCCGGCGACATGCCGGAGAAGCGCAGGCCGTGTTGTTCGAGCCGCTCCCGGTAGTTGACGTTGATTTCGTAGCGATGGCGGTGGCGCTCCGAGATGTCGGTCGAGCCGCCATAGATGTCGGAGATCCGGCTCCCCTTGCTCAGCACCGCCGGGTAGGCCCCCAGCCGCATGGTTCCGCCGAGATTGCCGCCGTCCCGACGGCGCTCCAGATCGTTGCCGCGCGTCCACTCGGTCATCAGCCCGACGATCGGTTCTTGCGGCGTGCCGAATTCCGTCGACCCCGCCCCCGTCAGTCCGGCCAGGCTCCGGGCTGCCTCGATAACGGCCATCTGCATGCCGAAGCAGATGCCGAAATAGGGAATCTTGCGGTCACGCGCGAAGCCGGCGGCGGCGATCTTGCCCTCCGAACCGCGCTCACCAAATCCGCCCGGCACCAGGATGCCGTTGACGCCTTCAAGCCAGGGGGCGGCGTCCTGCTTTTCGAAAATCTCCGACTCGATCCATTGCAGATCGACCTTGACGGTGTTGGCGATACCGCCGTGTTGAAGGGCCTCGGTCAGCGATTTGTAGGCATCTTTCAGCCCGGTGTATTTGCCCACCACCGCGATGGTGACTTCGCCTTCGGGATTGCGAATGCGGTCGGCGATATTGCGCCACGCCTCAAGATCCGGCGCCGGGTCGTTGTCAAGGCCGAACGCCTCCAGAACCTGGGTATCGAGGTTTTCCTGCTGATATGCGAGCGGAGCATTGTAGATGTTGTCGACGTCGAGAGCCTGGATCACCGCCGATTCTCGGACATTGCAGAACAGCGCAAGCTTGCGCCGCTCGGGAACCGGGATTTCGCGTTCGGTTCGCACCAGCAGAATATCCGGCTGGATACCGATCGACCGCAACTCCTTGACCGAGTGCTGGGTGGGTTTGGTCTTGAGCTCGCCGGCTGCGGCCACGTAGGGCATCAGCGTCAGATGAATGAAGACCGCGTGGCCGCGCGGTAAATCGTTGCCGAGCTGCCGGATGGCTTCGAAAAACGGCAGCCCTTCGATGTCGCCGACGGTCCCGCCGATTTCGCAAAGAACGAAGTCGACATCATCATTGCCGGCCACCACGAAGGACTTGATGGCATCGGTGACGTGCGGAATGACCTGAACGGTGGCGCCGAGATAATCGCCGCGGCGCTCCTTGGCGATGATGTCCTGGTAGATGCGGCCGGTGGTGACGTTGTCGAGCCGGTTGGCGGGGCGGCCGGTAAAGCGTTCGTAGTGACCAAGATCGAGATCGGTCTCGGCGCCGTCATCGGTGACGAAGACTTCGCCATGCTGGTAGGGGCTCATCGTACCGGGATCGACATTGAGGTACGGATCGAGCTTCCTCAACCGCACTTTGTGACCGCGCGCCTGAAGGAGCGCGCCGAGCGCCGCCGAAGCGATGCCTTTACCCAGAGAGGAGACCACGCCGCCGGTGATGAAGATGTACCGCGCCATGGGCCCCGAACATAACCTCGGATCAGCCGATTCGTGAATCAAAAATCACGGAATGCGCGCCGCGCACCGCCGCGGCCTCTTCACCGCGCCAAAAACCGCCGGACTTCCCCTATTCCGTGGTCGGAACCTGCGGCGCGCGGTCGATCTCTTGTCCGACAAACGCCTCCAGTTCGTCCAGGATGCCCTGACCGCCCGTTCCGGTACCTTCGACAGGAGTCGTGATCGGCGCTTCTTGGGCCACCGCCCCCTCGAGAATGGACGACGCCGGAGCATTGAGCCTGGCCAGGACCGACATGGCGATCGACGTCGCGAAGAACGCCACCCCCAGGATCGTCGTCGCCTTCGTCAGGATGTTGCCCTGGCCGCGGGTGGACATGAAATTGCCCCCGCCGCCGATGCCCAGCGCACCGCCCTCCGAACGTTGCAGCAAAACGATCGCGATGAGCGAAACGATCACCATCAGGTGGATCACGATGACGACGGTTTCCATGGGTTTCCTTAACCGAACCTCAGAATTCGCGCGCCTTGTACACGATCGCCCTCGGGCGCGCCAGTACGCGGTCTAGGTGCTGTTGACAGTTAACGGTTTATTAATGGCGGTTGTGATTCAAGCAAGACCTGGGTGTGGAGGAGGAACCGGTCATGCTTCGCAGGGAATTGACGGACGTTCAATGGGAACGGATATCGGATTTGGTACCCGGCAAGGCGTCGGATTGCGGATCCACGGGACGGGACAATCGTCTGTTCGTGGATGCGGTATTGTGATTGCACGCACGAGTTCGCCATGGCGCGACCTGCCGGACGCGTTCGGCAATTGGAACAGCGTGTACGTGCGCTTTTCCCGGTGGGCCAAACAAGGGGCATGGGAGAGTCTTTTCAAGGCCTTGGTGGACGATCCGGACTTCGAATACCTGATCATCGATTCAACCATTGTGCGGGCACATCAACATGCGTCGGGCGCAAAAGGGGGACTCAAAATCAGGCCATCGGACGTTCGCGCGGCGGCTTGACGAGCAAGGTTCACATCGCTGTCGATGGGCTCGGCAATCCATTACGGTTCATCCTCACCGGCGGTCAGGTTGGCGATGTCACCCAGGCTGAAGAGTTGATCGCCGACGTGGCCGGCGCAAACCTCATCGCCGACACGGCCTATGATGCCGATCATCTCCGCGCCCGTCTCAACGATGCCGGAATAGTGGCGGTGATCCCATCCAACCCGTCACGGGCGCAAGCCATCCCCTACGATGCCGAACTCTACAAAGAAAGACATCTCGTCGAATGTTACATAAACAAAATCAAACACTTCCGGCGCATCGCCACGCGCTATGAAAAAACCGCAACGGCCTACATGGCCATGCTGTTTCTTGTCGGTGCCATCATCTGGCTCCGATAACTGTCAACAGGACCTAGAGCGTTTTCGACCAACTCCGGGTCAATTCTGTTTCGCGATCGGCGAGGCGATCCAGTGTCGAAACGATCGAAGGGCGATGCTCGCGCATCGTCCGAGATAGCTTCGGCGTTGGGCGCCCGCCGATCGGAAACCCGAAGGGACGGGCTATTTTGCGCCAATTCCTGCGTAAAGCCCCTTGACCGTATCTGGATACGCTCTTCGGATCTTCACTTGATCTTGTCACAAAATTGCTCCGTCAGAATGGCTCAGAGTTGGTTGAAAGCGCTCTAGCAGGCCGCCGCGATGGCCAGAAAGTCGTCCGCCTTGAGGCTCGCGCCACCAACCAGAGCGCCGTCGACACCGGCCAATGCAAGGATCGCCCGAGCGTTGGCCGGCTTGACCGAGCCGCCATAGAGAATGCGCACACCCTGTGCGGCAACCCCGAAGCGAGCCTCCAGACGGCCCCTTATATGGGCATGAGCCGCTCCGATGTCATCGTCCGAGGGCGTCAATCCGGTGCCGATCGCCCACATCGGCTCGTAGGCGATGACCAGCCGCTCCGCCGAAGCGTGGTCGGGAACCGAGCCCGCCAGCTGTTGCTCCAGCCGCGTTTCGGTCCGCCCGGCGCGACGCTCCTCGCCGGTTTCGCCGATGCACAGAATAGCCGACAGCCCTGCCCGCCAGGCCGCTTCGGTCTTCGATCTGACCAGTTCGTCGCTCTCGCCGTGATCAGCACGTCGTTCGGAGTGGCCGGTGATGACGATCTTGGCGCCGGAATCGGCGATCATTTCGGCGGAGACCTCACCGGTATGGGCGCCCGCCGTCTCCGGGTGACAATCCTGTGCGCCAACCAGCACATCCGATCCCTCGACCCGCCGGACCGCCTCGGCCAGCAGCGTGACCGGCGGGCATACCGCCAGATCGCAAGCTACCCCGGACTGGCCGGCAACGATCCCATCGAGTTCCCGGAGATCGGCAGCGGTCCCGTTCATCTTCCAGTTCCCGGCCACCAGCGGCTTGACCTCAGCCATCAATTTTTGCTCCCGTCCAGGTGAAAACGCTGGAAGGCCTAGCAAAACCGGACCAAAAATCAACGTTGTTCGGCTTGCCCGGCTTTCCTCGCGTCCATATGATCCGCGCCGACCAATGCCGGCTGGCGGGCGGCGACACGTGACGACATGAGGATTCAATGCTCAACTCCCTGAAAGGTTTTGCTTCCGGCTGGGTCGCGCAGCTGCTCATCGGGCTGATGATCATCAGCTTCGCAGTGTGGGGCATCGCCGACATATTCTCCGGATTTGGTGCGGGCGCGGTGGCAAGCGTCGGCAAGTCCGAGGTGACGGTTCGCGAGTTTCAGAGACGCTACAGCGATTCCCTGCGCCTGCTGCACCGCCAGACCGGCGCGCCTATCTCGCCGCAGCAGGCCGCGCAGTTCGGCATCCCCTCCCAGGTTCTCACCGTTCTCCTGGCGGAGGCGACCCTGGATGAAGCCAGCAGCGAAATGGGGCTTGGCGTCTCCAACGACATCGTGTCGAGGCTGATCCGATCCGATCCGGGCTTCATCAGTCCCGGCGGCGACTTCAGCCTGCCTGCCCTGACCCAATGGGTGCGGGAGCGCGGCATGACCGTCGATGAATTCGTGGAAGACCAGCGCCAAGTGTACACCCGCAACCAGATCACCAATGCCTTCGCCGGCGGACTGGAGGTACCGGATGTCTATCTGCGCGCCTTCCAGGAGCTGCGGAACGAGGAGCGATCGATCTCCTACGTTGTGGTGGCACCCGAGCCGATGGCTCGGATTGCAGCGCCCACCGATGCGCAGCTGACGCCGTTCTTCAAGGACAGGGCGGCTGAGTGGCGAGCACCGGAGTACCGGGCCCTGCGTCAGTTCGTGATTTCTCTGGAGATCTTGGCCCGCCCGGCCGACGTTACCGAGGAGGAAGCGCGCAACCGCTACGACGGGCATATCGCAAGGTTCAGTTCGCCCGAACGCCGCAGGATCGAACAGATTGTCTTCGACAGTTCTGCCGAGGCCGGCGCCGCGGCACAGGCCCTGACGTCCGGGTCGTCGACATTCGGGGAGGTGGCTCGCGACCGCAATCTCAGTGAAGCCGACATTCAGTACGGTCTGTTTGCGGAATCGGAGACTCCCGATCCGGCCATCGGCAAGGCAGCCTTCTCGTTGCAGGCCGATGATACCAGCGGCATCGTGGAGGGGCGTTTCGGCCCTGCGATCGTACGCGTGACCGAGATCGTTGCAGCCGTCACGCGTCCCTTTGACGAGGTCGCTGGTGAGCTACGGAGCGAGCTGGCGGCCGAGGTCGCGGCGGCAGAAATCGACGACCTTCATGACACCATTGAGGATGCCCGCGCGGGCGGCAGTACGGTCAGTGATGTTGCCGCGCAGTTCGGCTTCGAGGTGAGAACCGTGGCCGCCATCGACCGGGCCGGAAATGACGAGTTCGGTAATGCGGTCGAGTTGCGGTCCGGGTTGGTTGAAGCCGTGTTCAACAGCGATGTCGGCCTGGAGAACGATCCGCTGCGCATCGACGGAAACACCTTCATCTGGTACGAGGTTACCGCAGTGACGGCGCCGCGCGATCGGCTGCTGTCGGAGGTCCGCGACCAGGTCACCAGCGCTTGGCGAGATGCCGAACGTGAGCAAGGCGCCGTCGCAACGGCGGACATCATCGTCGAGCGAATCGAGAGTGGTGAGAGCCTTTCCGCCGTCGCCGCAGACTTCGGCCTTGCGGTGCGCAGCGCCGACGGCATAACGCGCTCCGCTCCGCCCCCGGGCGATCTGACGACCGCGGCAGCTTCGGCGACCTTCGACGGACCGCGGGGCCATGTTGCGGCCGTGGCCGGCACCGATCCGCTGTCACGGCTGGTGCTGACGGTCGATCGGGTGACGCCGGCGGCATTCTCCTCCGGCGCCCCCGACCTGGCGCCGGTCGAGCGGCAGCTCAGCCGCCAGATCAGCCTCGACCTGATGCAGCTCTACGTCTCCGAGGCGCAGGGCAGCCGAGACGTCAGGTTCAACCAGGCGGCGTTGGACCAGCTCTTCAGCGGAAGTCCGGCGCGCCGCCGCCGCTAGAGCCCTTTCAACCAACTCTGAGCCATTCTGACGGAGCGATTTTGTGACAAGATCAAGTGAAGGTTCGATGAGCGTATCTGGATACGGTCGAGGAGCTTTGCGTAGGAATTGGCGCAAAATAGCCCGTCCCTTCGGGAAACAGAATTGACTCCGAGTTGGTTGAAAGGGCTTTAGCCCCCGGAAGCACGTCGAAATGCTGGTTTTTCCCGACCGCGAGGCTTTTGCTCGCCGGTATCAGGCTGGCGAGTCGCAGGTGCTGTGGACCACGCTGGTCGCCGATCTCGAAACCCCGGTATCGGCGATGCTGAAACTGTCGGCCGGGCGGACCAATTGCTTTCTGCTCGAATCGGTCGAAGGCGCTGCCGTGCGCGGGCGCTACTCGATCATCGGCATCGAACCGGACCTGATTTTTCGCGTACTCGGCGATCGCGCCGAACTCAACAATGGTCCCGCCGGCAACCCGGACGCGTTCGAACCGCTACCCGAACCGCCCTTGGCAGCCTTGCGCCGGGTGATCGAAGGTTCTCGCGTGCCGCTGCCCGAAGACCTGCCGCCCATGTCGGCCGGGATCTTCGGTTATCTCGGATACGACATGGTGCGGCAATTGGAGGAGCTGGGCGCGGCGAATCCCGATCCCCTCGGTTTCCCCGATGCGGTGCTCATCCGGCCGACCGTGATCGTGGTGTTCGACGCCGTCAGGGATCAGTTGACGATCGTCACGCCCGTCCGGCCGTCGGCCGGCACCGAGGCGGATATCGCCCACACGCGCGCAGTCGATCGTCTGTCGGCCGTCGTCGACACGCTTGACGCACCGCTCGATCATGCCATCGACGCGCCGGTCATGGCTGCGTCCGAAATCGCCATCACCTCCAACACACCGCGCCAGCGCTATCTCGACATGGTCGCTCGGGCGAAGGAGTACATCGCCGCCGGCGACGTCTTCCAGGTCGTGCTGTCGCAGCGTTTCGAGGCCGATTTCGACCTGCCGCCCTTTGCCCTCTACCGCGCGCTGCGCCGCACCAACCCCTCGCCCTTCCTCTATTTCCTCGATTTCGGAGAGTTTGCCGTCGCTGGCTCCAGCCCCGAGATCCTGGTGCGGGTTCGCGATGGCGAGGTCAATATTCGTCCCATTGCCGGGACCAGGCCACGGGGGCAGACCGCGGAGGAAGACAAGGCGCTGGCCGCCGAATTGCTGGCCGATCCCAAGGAGCGGGCGGAGCATCTGATGCTCCTCGATCTCGGCCGCAACGATGCCGGACGGGTGGCGGAAATCGGCACGGTCGAGGTCACCGACCGGTTTTTCATCGAATACTACAGCCACGTGATGCACATCGTGTCGAACGTGGTCGGCCGGTTGGCGAAGGATCGCGATGCCCTCGACGGCCTTGCGGCCGGGTTCCCCGCCGGCACCGTTTCGGGCGCCCCCAAGGTGCGCGCCATGGAGATCATCGACGAGCTCGAGATCGACAAGCGTGGGATTTACGCCGGCTGCGTGGGATATTTCTCGGCCGACGGTGCGATGGATTCATGCATCGTGCTGCGCACATCGATCGTCAAGGACGGCAAGATGTACGTTCAGGCCGGTGCCGGCATCGTCGCCGATTCGCAGCCGGACAAGGAACACGCCGAATGCGTTGCCAAGGCCAGCGCCCTTTTCCGAGCGGCCGAGGAAGCGGTAAGGTTCGCCTCCAGGGTCGGCCGCGGCCAGTAACGGAATCGGATGCCATGTCGGTTGTCGTCATCGATAACTATGACAGCTTCACCTACAACCTCGTCCACTTCCTCGGCGAGCTGGGGGCGCAACTGGACGTGTGGCGCAATGACAAGATCAGCGTCGACGACGTCGCCGCCATCGATCCGGAAGCGATCGTGCTGTCGCCGGGACCGTGTACGCCCAACCAGGCCGGTATCTGCCTCGACCTAGTGGCGCAGCTCGGACCGAGCGTGCCGATACTGGGCGTGTGTCTCGGCCACCAGTCGATCGGCCAGGCCTATGGCGGGCGCGTGGTGCGGGCTCCAACACTCATGCACGGCAAATTGAGTGAGATCCGACATAACGGCCAAGGGGTCTTCAAGGGTATCAACGGCGCCTTCAGCGCCACGCGATATCATTCGCTGACGTTGGCGCCCGATAGCCTCGGGGAGGATCTTGCCGTGACCGCCAACGCTGGCGACGTCGTCATGGGGCTGATGCACATTCGACACCCGGCGCACGGGGTTCAGTTCCACCCGGAATCGATTGCGTCGGAAAACGGCCACGCGATCCTGAAGAATTTCCTCGACATTGCCGCGGACTGGAACAGGCGACACCGCCCGCAGCGTTCGGTGGCCTGAGGTGGCGGAATAGAAGCCATGACGGATTTGAAATCGATGATCGCCAAGGTCGCCTCGGGCGAGGTGTTGAGCGGTGAGGAGTCGCGGCAGGCGTTCGAGATCATCATGTCGGGCCAGGCCACGCCGGTTCAGATCGGGAGCTTTCTGACCGGGCTCAGGCTGCGCGGCGAGACCGTCGAGGAGATCGCCGGAGCGGTGTCGATCATGCGGGCCAAGATGACCAGGGTCGAGGCACCCGCCGACGCCATCGACATCGTCGGTACCGGCGGCGACGCCTCGGGCAGCTACAACATTTCCACCGCGGCGGCGTTGATCGTGGCCGGCGCCGGAGTGCCGGTGGCCAAGCACGGCAACCGGGCGATGTCGTCGAAATCGGGCGCCGCCGACACCCTGGCCGCTCTTGGCGTCAATCTGGATCTGTCGCCGAAGCGGATTGCGGATTGCATCCGCGAGGCCGGAATCGGCTTCATGTTTGCGCCCGCCCATCACGCCGCCATGAAACATGTCGGCCCGGCGCGGGCCGAACTCGGCTTTCGCACCGTGTTCAATCTCATCGGCCCGCTGTCGAATCCGGCCGGCGTGAGCCGCTACCTGGTCGGCGTGTTCTCACCCGATTGGGTCGAACCCCTGGCCAGGGTTCTGGCGAGCCTGGGCGCGGAGCGCGCCTGGGTGGTCCACGGCGACGGTGGGCTCGACGAGATATCGCCCGCCGGCACCACGACGGTGGCCTCACTGGAAAATGGCGATGTCACCACGATGCGCGTTTCGCCGGCCGATGCCGGTCTCGAAGTCCACCCGCTGGAGGAGATTCGCGGCGGCGAGGCCGACCACAATGCGGCGGCGCTGAGAGCGGTGCTGGAGGGGGCGGACAATGCCTTCAGGAGTACCGCGGTGATCAATGCGGCCGCGGCCCTGGTGATCGCCGGTCGCGCCGGCGATCTCAGCCAGGGCGCCGAGAGAGCCGCCCGATCGATCGATACGGGCGCCGCGCTGAAAAGCCTCGACACCCTGGTCAAGGTCTCCAATGGTTAGTAGAGCCCTTTCGACCAATTGTGAGCCATTCTGACGGAGCGATTTTGTGACAAGATCAAGTCAAGGTTCGATGAGCGTATCTGGATACGGTCGAGGGCCTTGGCGCAGGAATTGGTGCAAAATCACCCGTCCCTTCGGGTTTCCGATTGGCGGGCACCCAACGCCGGACCAATCTCGAACGATGCGGTGGCATCGCCCGTCGACCGTTTCGACGCCGGATCGCCTCGCCAATCGCGAAACAGAATTGCCTCACAGTTGGTCGAAAGGGCTCTAGGTCCTGTTGACAGTTATCGGAGCCAGATGATGGCACCGACAAGAAACAGCATGGCCATGTAGGCCGTTGCGGTTTTTTCATAGCGCGTGGCGATGCGCCGGAAGTGTTTGATTTTGTTTATGTAACATTCGACGAGATGTCTTTCTTTGTAGAGTTCGGCATCGTAGGGGATGGCTTGCGCCCGTGACGGGTTGGATGGAATCACCGCCACTATTCCGGCATCGTTGAGACGAGCGCGGAGATGATCGGCATCATAGGCCGTGTCGGCGATGAGGTTTGCGCCGGCCACGTCGGCGATCAACTCTTCAGCCTGGGTGACATCGCCAACCTGACCGCCGGTGAGGATGAACCGTAATGGATTGCCGAGCCCATCGACAGCGATGTGAACCTTGCTCGTCAAGCCGCCGCGCGAACGTCCGATGGCCTGATTTTGAGTCCCCCTTTTGCGCCCGACGCATGTTGATGTGCCCGCACAATGGTTGAATCGATGATCAGGTATTCGAAGTCCGGATCGTCCACCAAGGCCTTGAAAAGACTCTCCCATGCCCCTTGTTTGGCCCACCGGGAAAAGCGCACGTACACGCTGTTCCAATTGCCGAACGCGTCCGGCAGGTCGCGCCATGGCGAACTCGTGCGTGCAATCCACAATACCGCATCCACGAACAGACGCTTGTCCCGTCCCGTGGATCCGCAATCCGACGCCTTGCCGGGTACCAAATCCGATATCCGTTCCCATTGAACGTCCGTCAATTCCCTGCGAAGCATGACCGGTTCCTCCTCCACACCCAGGTCTTGCTTGAATCACAACCGCCATTAATAAACCGTTAACTGTCAACAGCACCTAGCGCCATGACCGATATCCTCAAGACGATCGAGACCAGCAAACGCGCCGAGATCGCCGCGGCCAAGAGCCTTGTTCCGGCCGACGAGATGGCACTGCAGGCGGCCGCCGCCACGCCGGCGCGTGGCTTTATCGCGGCCTTGGAGGACCGGATCGATGCCGGTCGCCCGGCTCTGATCGGAGAGATCAAGAAGGCCAGCCCGTCGAAGGGGCTGATCCGGGCCGATTTCCATCCGCCGGCCCTCGCCCGCGCCTACCGTGACGGCGGCGCGACATGCCTGTCCGTTCTCACCGATGGGCCGTTTTTTCAGGGCGCTGCGCAATATCTGATCGATGCCCGTGCCGCCGTTGACCTGCCGGTCCTTCGCAAGGACTTCATCTACGAGCCCTACCAGGTTCACCAGTCGCGGGCGATGGGGGCGGATTGCATTCTGATCATCATGGCGGCGGTCACCGACGGCGAGGCCGAGGCCATCCAGCAAACGGCCGACGACCTCGGCATGGACGTGCTCGTCGAAGTCCATGACGGCGACCAACTCGACCGCGCCCTTCGGCTGTCATCGCGGCTGATCGGCATTAACAACCGTGATCTGCACACCTTCACGACCTCGCTGTCGGTGAGCGAGAAACTGGCGCCGCTGGTTCCCGCCGGTCATATTGCGGTCGGCGAAAGCGGCATCAATACCGGCCAGGACATCCGGCGGCTCAAGGACATTGGTATCGGCGCCTATCTCGTCGGCGAAAGCCTCATGCGCCAGCCCGACGTCGCCGCCGCGACCAGAAACCTGCTCGCCCGCGACGGCGCGTCGGCACCAGCGTGACCGACATGGCGCCCGCCGATCACCTCTCCCATCTCGACCGCGACGGCGCGGCCAACATGGTCGACGTTTCGGACAAGCCCGTCAGCGCCCGGCAAGCGGTCGCCGAGGGCGTGGTCACGATGACCGCCGCCACGCTGCGAACCATCGTCGCCGGCGACGCAAAAAAGGGCGACGTCATCGGCACCGCGCGGCTGGCCGGCATCATGGCGGCCAAACGAACCGCCGACCTGATTCCGCTGTGTCATCCCCTGGCGCTGTCATCGGTCACCGTCGACATCGCCGCCGAGGACGACCTGCCGGGCTTGCGCGTCCGCGCCACTGTGCGCGTCTCCGGCCGCACAGGCGTGGAGATGGAGGCGCTCACCGCCGTCAGCGTCGCCTGCCTCACCATCTACGACATGGCCAAGGCCATCGATCGCGGCATGGAGATCAGCGGAATACGACTGCTGGAAAAGAGCGGCGGCAGGTCCGGCGAATGGCGGGCGCGGTGAGCCTGCTGCCGGTCCGCGAGGCGATATCGCGCATCGTGGCGGGCGTGACACCGGTCGAAACGGAGCGCGTCGACCTCGCCGCCGCGTATGGCAAGACGCTGGCCGAGCCGATCGCCGCGCCGCGCGACCAGCCCCCCTTCCCGTCCTCGGCGATGGACGGATACGCGGTGCGCGCGGCCGACAGCGCCGATGGCGCCGCCCTCAAGGTGATTGGAACCTCCGCTGCCGGCAAACGGTTCGGCGGCACGGTGGGTCGTTTGCAGGCCGTGCGCATCTTCACCGGAGCGCCGGTGCCGGATGGGGCCGACGCGGTTCTGATCCAGGAGAATGCCGAGACCGGCGGCGATGATGAGGTGACGGCAACCGCTCCGGTCGCGCCGGGAGCCAACATTCGACGTGCCGGGCTTGATTTCGAGGCCGGCCGGACCCTGCTCGAACCAGGCGTCAGGATTGGCGCCGGCGAGATCGGACTGGCGGCGGCGGCCGGGCGGGCCGATCTCTTGGTGCGCCGGCGGCCGATCGTCGCGGTCCTGGCCACCGGCGACGAACTGGTGCCGCCGGGCAGCGAGCCGGGACCGGACCAGATTTACGCCTCGGGCGGCGTCGCCATCCGGGCCTATCTCGCCTCGATCGGCGCGGACTCAAGCTATCTCGGTGTCGCCCCGGACGATCCTCGCGCCATTGGCGAGCGTGTCGACCGCGCCCGCGCCATGGCCGCTGATATCCTGGTGACCATCGGCGGCGTCTCGGTCGGCGAGCACGATCTCGTCCAGCCGGCGCTGAGCGAGCGGGGTATGAAACTGGATTTCTGGAAAGTCGCCGTTCGCCCCGGCAAGCCGCTGATGTTCGGCATGATCGGCGCCATGCGGGTGATCGGTCTGCCGGGCAATCCGGTCTCGGCCCTGGTCTGCAGCGTGGTGTTCGTCAGAC
The DNA here is from genome assembly GCA_963663975.2 of uncultured Bauldia sp. Classification (GTDB taxonomy): domain Bacteria; phylum Pseudomonadota; class Alphaproteobacteria; order Rhizobiales; family Kaistiaceae; genus JANQRX01. The sequence goes on from CAXXRA010000005.1 coordinate 167,732, forward strand.
CGCTGGTCGAGGCGCTGCTCGGCCGACCGCCGGACGATGGCGAGCGGCCGGCGAGACTGGGCGCCGATGTTCCGGCCAACGGCCCGCGCGCCAGTTACCTGCGCGCCACGCTGGCCGACGCCGGCGGCGGAGCGCCCACCGCAAACCCGCTGCCGATTCAGGATAGTTCCATGCAGCTGGAATTGGCGACCGCCGATTGCCTGCTGGTCCGCGAGGCAAACGCCCCTGCCGCCGCGGCGGGCGAACCCTGCCGGATCATTCCGCTGCGTTAGGGGTGACTTCGACGGGCGTGGGTTCATCCTGGAGGCGTTCCGGCCCAAGGCCCAAGTATGACGTTCTCAACGATGTAACCCACGTACGTGTGACTTGGCGCATCGACCCGAACACACTCCGGTTCGAGATGTGGGAGCACGATGCGGAAGGTTCAGAGGATTTCGTGACGGACGGGTCGCATGTCGGGGAGATTTCGTCCGACATGTCCAGCATCACGGCCACGTGGACGACACTTTCGACCGGTCGACAAGGTGCTCTGACTCTTGTGGCGACGGACGATTGAGGCGTCAACACGCGGGTATCTCACGTGAGAGGCATGGATACCACGTGAGTGTTGGCACCATCACACATGAGAGATTGCCATGCGCGAAGCAGACGATAAGAACTCGCAAGGAACCGCGTGCCCCATTGGCCGACGAAGCCCAGCACAACCAGAATTGCCGTAAGCACCTTAGCCATCCCCTAATCAGAATCACTCTGTCTGCTGCGGCCGCCCCCGCCATACGCCACGCAGCGATAGGCGCCCAGCGTATACCGGATATTTACCATTGCGGAACACTCATAGAACATGTACAAAATGTTCGTGTTTTGTCCCGCGACGATTCCTTGCACTCTGGGAACCCTAATATGCTGACCCGCAAGCAATACGAACTCCTGATGTTCATTCATGAGCGCGTCAAGGAGGCCGGCGTCCCGCCCTCGTTCGACGAAATGAAGGATGCGCTGGATCTGAGGTCCAAATCCGGCATCCATCGGCTCATCAAGGCACTGGAGGAGCGCGGCTTCATCCGACGGCTGCCCAACCGGGCGCGCGCGATCGAGGTCATTCGCCTGCCGGAGACGGTCCAGCAGGCCATTCCCGCGGCCCGCTCGCGGGGGTTCTCGCCGAGCGTCATCGAGGGCAATCTCGGCCGCCCCCGCCCAGTCGCCGAGGGTGCCAACAGCAACGAGCCGGTGCTCGTTCCGGTCATGGGACGGATCGCCGCCGGTACCCCAATCGAGGCGATTCAGACCCACAGCCACACCATCGGCGTGCCCCCCGACATGCTGTCGGCGGGTGAACATTTCGCCCTCGAAATACGCGGCGATTCGATGATTGAGGCCGGTATCTTCGAAGGCGACACGGTGCTGATCCGCAAGACCGACACGGCCGATTCCGGTGAGATCGTGGTGGCCCTGATCGACCGCGAGGAAGCGACCCTGAAACGCCTGCGGCGCAAGGGTGCCTCGATCGCACTGGAGGCGGCCAACCCGGCTTACGAGACCAGGATCTTCGGTCCCGACCGCGTCGACATACAGGGGCGGCTGGTCGGACTGATCCGGCGCTACTGAGCCCCTGCCGGCATAAACGGACGTCGCTTCTCCGGGTAGGCCGTCCTGATGCTTGGGCCGTCCTCGGCGGTGAGCCCGTAGATCGCATGGGCGCCGTGTCGTTCCAGCATCGGTCCGTCGATGACCAGGCTCTGCTCGCCGCAAAGCTCGGGGGCCTCATGGCGCGTCACGACGATATCGGCCAGACGGCAGTCCTCCGCCAACGCCAGGTCATCGGTGATCAGGGAGACGATCGGGCTGCCATCCAGGCTCCGGGCGACACATCCGAAGGAATCGCAGCTGACCCCTTGGCCGAGGTCGCGATCCGACCTCGGACGGCGATCGCCGTCCGACCGCAGCCAGACATCGGTGACGAACCGCGCACCGGATCTTCGCAGGATGCGGTAGCGCCCATCGGCGGCGCGAACCGCCACCGCGCTTGCCTCCTCGTCCACCAACAGGTCCGGCCGTTCGGCCGTGGCCGCAAGAACCCCCGCGACAAAAATCGGCAGGAAGCCCGCCAGGCGCCATGGCCGCCGCCACAGCGTGATCCACAGAAATCCCACCGTCAGGGCCAGCAACGCCGATGGCGGCGCCATGGGAAACTGGCCCGAGCCGCCTGACCAGTCGGCGACTATCGTGGCCACCCCGACCACCCATTGCAGCCCGTAGCCCATCACCGCCAGCGGTACCGCTTCGACACCGAAGGGCATGGCAACGACCGCCAGCAGCGCCATCGGCATGACGACCAGACCGACCGCCGGCATCGCCGCCAGATTGGCCAGCAGGGTCAACGGCGCGACCCGTTGAAAATGGAACAGGGCGAAGGGAGCGGTGGCCAATCCGGCGATCAACGAGGTCAGCGCCAAACCGCGGGCCGCCCGGATCACCGAGGCTGCCCTGCCGGCGACAGGTGTTGTCGGCGAGCCGGCGTAACGCCACGCTTTGGCCACTTCGTAGGCGGCGACCAGCGCCGTGGTGGCGGCAAACGACATCTGAAAGCTGACGGAGAACAGGCTCTCCGGCGTGACAAGGAGGATGAAGAAGGCCGCCAGGGCGACGTTGCGAAGCGTGATGGCGCGACGATCGACCATGATCGCCACCAGCATGATCATCAGCATCACAAACGCCCGCTGGGTCGCGGTACCGGCCCCGGACAGCGCCAGATAGAACGCGGCGGTGACGAGGGCGACCGCGGCGGACCATTTCTTGATCGGGTAACCCAGCGCCAGGGCGGGTGACAGCGCCAGCAATGCCCGCACGATCCAGAACACGGATCCGGCAACCAACGCCATGTGAAGGCCGGAAATCGCCAGGATGTGGCCGAGGCCGGAGGCGCGCATGGCCTCCTGGGTCGCCGGGCTGATGCCGCCGCGGTCGCCGGTGATCAGCGCCGCCGCAACCTCGCCGATATCGCCGTCGAGCGCGGCCTCGACCCGGATTCTTATGGCCTCGCGCAGACGCGCCAGCGGCCGGATCAAGCCAATGTCGAACGGCGGATCACCGATTGCCAGAACGTCCGGCCGGCCATAGGAGAAGCCCACCGCTCCAAGACCGGCATAGTAGGCCCTGCGGGCGAAATCGAAACCGCCGGGCAGCACCGGACCGCTGGGCGGTATCAGCCGGGCGCGCACGCGGATCGCATCGCCGACCGCAAGGCCGTCGCCGCCATTACGTATTGTGATGCGGACCGATCGGGGCCAGGCCGTCTCCTCCAGGCCGTCAATGTCATGAATGCGCACATGGAGCCGCACACCGACGCGCGGCGCCTCCTCGAGCCACGCCACCCAGCCGGTGACCATGACGGTCATCTCGCGACTGAGCCGCGGCGCCGCGACGTGGTCCGTGCGGATTTTGGCGACCGTAACACCGGCCACCGCAAGGGTGATCAGGACCACGATGCGCAATGCGGTCGATCGGTGGCGCAGCATGAATGAGGCGGCGGCAAGCCCGCAGCTGGCCGCCGCCAGCGGCCAGAGCACCGGTTCCACCGGCAGCGCAAAATAGATGGCGATGCCGATGCCGAACGCCACCGGTAGCCAGGCAAAGCCGCGACCGGCCTCCAACTCGAGCGATAGTTCGCGCTGCAGGCGAGCGAACGGGTGCCGGCGGAGCCTGGCGACCCCATTGGCATCGGTCGTTGGTCGTCCGGTGGTCGGCGAGGCTGTCAGTGGCGTGCATCCCCCGTCGATGGCGAAGCCGTCTTGGTCCCCACCTCAGCGACCCCGATCAAGTGTCCGCGAAAAGGTGTCGCGCAGCCCGACGGTGCGATTGAACACCGGTCGATCTGGCGTGCCGTCGGGGTCCAACGCAAAGTATCCCACGCGTTCGAACTGGACCGCCTCCCCGACCCTTCGATCGGCCAGCGACGGCTCCAGCCGGCACTCCGTCACGATCTCAAGCGCGTGCGGGTTGAGATCGGCGGCGTAGTTGTTGGCGTCGGGCTCGGGCAAGTTGAACAGCGGATTGTGAAGCCTGACCTCGGCGCCGATCGACTGTGTCGCCGAAACCCAGTGCAGCGTGCCCTTCACTTTGCGGCCGTCCGGCGCGCTGCCGCCACGGGTCGCCGGATCATAGGTGCAGCGTAATTCCACGACCTCCCCGGCATTATCCTTCACCACCTCCCGGCAGGTGATGAAATAGGCGTAGCGCAGCCGCACCTCTCGTCCCGGCGCCAGGCGAAAGAATTTCTTTGGCGGATCTTCCATGAAATCTTCGCGCTCGATCAAGATCTCCCGTCCGAATCCGATGTTGCGGGTGCCGGCGCCGGGATCCCGCGGATTGTTGATCGCCTCCAGTTCCTCCGACTGGCCTTCGGCGTAGTTCTCGATCACCACTTTGAGTGGCCTCAGAACCGCCATGCGACGTTCGGCCTTCTGGTTGAGGACTTCCCGGATCGCATGGTCGAGCATGGCCACATCGACCAGATTATCGGCCTTGGCCACACCGACGGCGGCGATAAAGTTTCTGATCGCTTCCGGCGGGACGCCCCGTCGTCTGAACGCCGCCAGCGTCGGCATGCGCGGGTCGTCCCACCCGGCCACATGGCCCTCGCCGACCAGCGCCGTCAGCGCCCGTTTGCTGAGGATCGTATGGGCGAGGTTGAGCCGCGCATACTCGAACTGCCGCGGACGCGACGGCACCGGAAGATGCTCGATCAGCCAATCGTAAAGCGGCCGGTGGGCCTCGAACTCCAGTGTGCACAGGGAATGGGTGATGCCCTCGATGGCGTCGGACTGTCCGTGCGCAAAATCGTAACTCGGAAAGATCTTCCACGCTTCGCCGGTCCGCGGATGGGGCCGATGCACGATGCGATAGAGCACCGGGTCGCGGAGGTTGATGTTGCCCGCTGACATGTCGATCCTGGCCCGCAGAACCCGTGCGCCGTCGGGGAATTCACCGGCCCGCATGCCACGCAGGAGGTCCAGATTCTCCTCTGCCGTGCGGCCCCGGAAGGGGCTGTCGGTACCGGGCTCGGTCAGCGTGCCCCGGTTCCGACGGATCTCGTCGGCGCTCTGGTCGTCGACGTAGGCATCACCCTGCTCGACCAGATGCTCCGCCCAGGCGTAGAGCTGCTCGAAATGATCGGACGCGTGGTAGAGGTGCTCACCCCAGTCGAAGCCGAGCCAGCGTACATCCTCCTCGATCGCGTCGATGAAGGCCTGCTCCTCCTTGGCTGGATTGGTGTCGTCAAAACGCAAATGATACTGCCCGCCAAATTCCTGGGCGATCCCGAAATTAAGGCAGATCGCCTTGGCATGGCCGATGTGAAGGTAGCCGTTCGGCTCGGGGGGGAACCGGGTCACAATGCGGCTGTGCCGGCCGCTTTCGAGGTCCCGGCGGACAATCTCGCGGATAAAGTCGCGCTTTCCGGTTTCTGTCTCGGGATCGCCCACGGCCATCGCCTGCCTTTCATTGCTGGTGCCGCGCTTTGGCGACGCGGCGGGTCTATGTGCCAAATCCCGGTGGTCTCGCCAAGCGCCTTCGCGCCCGGCAGTCCTTTGTGCTAGATGCCGGCTCACCCGACCGCCCGCCGAGGTTGCTTGTAGAATGTCCGACGTCATCACCCGCTTCGCGCCCTCTCCGACCGGCTTCCTCCACATTGGCGGCGCCCGAACGGCGCTGTTCAACTGGCTCTACGCTCGCCATCACGGCGGGCGGATGTTGCTGCGGATCGAGGACACCGACCGCAAGCGCTCCACCGACGAGGCTGTGACGGCGATTTTCGCCGGCCTCGAGTGGCTTGGAATCGATTGGGACGGCGAGCCGGTCCGTCAGCACACACGGGCCGACCGGCATCGCGAGGTTGCCGAAAAGCTGCTCGAGGCCGGCCATGCCTATCACTGTTATGCGACGCGCGAGGAACTCTCCCAGATGCGCGAGCGTGCTCGTGCCGAGGGCCGTGCGGCGAGCTATGATCGCCGCTGGCGTGACCGCGACCCGCGGGACGCTCCATCGGGGATCGCTCCCTCGATCCGGATCAAGTTGCCGATCGAGGGACGAACCACCATCCCCGACCTGGTTCAGGGTGAGGTTTCGTTCGCCAATAGCGACCTCGAGGATTTTGTCATCCTCCGCTCCGATGGCACGGCCACCTACATGCTGGCGGTGGTGGTCGATGATCACGATATGGGCGTCACCCACATCATCCGCGGCGATGACCACCTGGCCAACGCGCCCAAGCAGGCTTTGCTCTATCAAACGCTTGATTGGCAGGCTCCCGCGATGGCGCATATCCCGCTGATTCATGGCGCCGACGGTGCCAAACTCTCCAAACGTCACGGCGCCCTGGGCGTGGGCGCGTACAGCGCGATGGGCTACCTGCCCGCAGCGATGAGAAATTATCTTGTCAGACTGGGCTGGTCCCACGGTGATGACGAATTCATCACCACCGCCGAGATGACCGCGTGGTTCGACGTTGCCTCGATCGGCCGAGGCGCGGCGCGGTTTGACCTCACCAAACTGGAAAGCATGAACGCCCATTATCTCAGGCAGACCGACGATGGCGAGCTTCTCGACGCACTTGACGCGCTTAAGCCCGACGACGCGAATTTGGCCGCGCTTCACGCCTCGCTCCAGGGCCCGCTGCGCGATCGCTTTTGCACCGCTCTGCCGGTGCTGAAGGAGCGGGCCAAGACGCTGCTCGATCTCCTGGAGCGTGGCCGTTTCGTCTTCGTCGAACGTCCCATGGCCATCGAGCCGTCGGCGGCTGGCTTGCTCGACGACACTTCCCGGGAGCTTCTGGGGGCGTTGTTGCCAGGCCTGGAGCGGGTGCAAGAGTGGAGCGCCGAGGCTGCGGAAGGTGCCGTCAGGACGTTCCTCGACGAGCGCGAGCTCAAACTTGGAAAGGTCGCCCAACCGCTCCGCGCGGCGCTCACCGGCCGGACGAGTTCTCCGGGCATTTTCGACGTTTTGGCCATTCTTGGCCAAGACGAAAGCCTGGCGCGAATTGCGGATCAAACCACAACTGTTTGATTCCAAGCGGTTTATGCCCAGCGCCATGGACATGTTGCGTCGCAACAAATAGAATCGGGGCCACCAGCCCGAACACCAACGGACGAGGAGATCCCGAATGGCAGACGTCAGCGAACCCACGGACAAAGCGAACTCTCTCGAACGCCAGTCGACCGCCGCCCGGCTGGAAATCGGCGATCGTTCCTGGGATCTCGACGTCCACGAGGGGACGCTGGGGCCCGATGTCATCGACATTGGGTCGCTCTACACCGACACCGGCCATTTCACCTACGATCCCGGATACACCTCGACGGCCGCCTGCAGGTCCGCCATCACCTACATCGACGGCGAGGCGGGTATCCTGCTCTACCGTGGCTATCCGATCGAGCAATTGGCGGAGCAGGGCGACTTTCTGGAAACCTGCTACCTGCTTCTGTATGGCGACCTGCCGACGCCGTCGCAGAAAGCCGATTTCGATCACCGCGTGACGTATCACACCATGACCCATGAGCAGATGGCCCGGTTTTTTACCGGTTTCCGCCGTGATGCTCACCCCATGGCGATCATGTGCGGTGTGGTCGGCGCGCTGTCGGCCTTCTATCACGACTCGACCGATATCAGCGATCCGCACCAGCAGATGATGGCGTCGCTGCGGATGATCGCCAAGATGCCGACCATCGCGGCGATGGCGTACAAGTATCATATCGGCCAGCCGTTCATTTATCCGCTCAACTCGCTCGATTACGCCTCGAATTTCCTGCGCATGTGCTTCGCAGTGCCGTGCGAGGAGTTCAAGGTCAATCCGGTACTGTCGCGAGCCATGGACCGGATTTTCATGCTCCACGCCGATCACGAGCAGAACGCCTCGACGTCGACCGTCCGGCTCGCCGGCTCCACCGGCGCAAATCCCTTTGCCTGCGTGGCGGCCGGCATCGCTTGCCTGTGGGGTCCGGCCCATGGCGGCGCCAACGAGGCGGCGCTGAACATGCTTGAGGAAATCGGTACCGTCGACAACATTCCGAAGTACATCGCCCGAGCCAAGAACCCCGACGATCCGTTCCGGCTGATGGGGTTCGGCCATCGGGTGTACAAGAACTACGATCCCCGAGCCCGCATCATGCAGGGCACCACCCACGAGGTGCTTTCCGAACTCGGCGTCCAGGACGACCCGCTGCTCGAGGTGGCGATGGAACTGGAACGCATTGCCACCACGGACGACTATTTCATCGAAAAGAAGCTCTACCCCAATATCGATTTCTACTCAGGCATCACATTGAAGGCGCTCGGCTTTCCCACCACCATGTTTACGGTCCTGTTTGCGCTCGCCAGAACCGTTGGCTGGCTCGCTCAGTGGAAAGAGATGATCGAAGACCCCTCGCAGCGGATCGGGCGACCGCGGCAGCTCTATATCGGCGAGGACCGGCGCGATTACGTGCCGCTGTCGAAGCGGCGTTAACCCGGACTTCTCACACTGGACAGACCTTGCGCCGGTTGTGGCCGTCGACAGGGCAGGAGCGCGGCGAAGAGCGATGCCGTCGCATCGGCCAAGCCGTTCGACATACCCTGTCAGCGGCCTCAGCCGGCCCTTCGGGTTGCGTGTCCAGCGTGAGAAATCCGGGTTAACCGGGCGCAGTAGCGCGCGCGCATGCGACGACAAGATCGGCCGCCCGCTGGCTGGGTGACCCGCCCGATATCTCCATGACGCGATCCAGCCTGGCGAACGCGGTCAGCTGAGCGGCACGCTGCGGCGTGTCCTGAAAAAGAGGCGCCAGCGCATCGGCCAGTCGCTGCGGTTTCGCTTCACCGTCGAGGTATTCCGGACTCACGCGCTCACCCAGGATAAGATTGGACAACACGATCGACTCCGCGAGAAAAAACGGCTTCAGCAGCCGCACGATCGGGTCGAGCTTGTAGGCGATCACCATCGGAACGCCGGCCAGCGCAAGTTCCACCGAGACCGTTCCGGACGCCGCCAAAGCGGCATGGGCGCTACGAAACGCGGCCAGTTTGGTCTCTTGGCCGATCACGATCCGCGGCTGCACGGGCCATTCGGCGGTGCGGGCGCGGATCGTCTGGGCCAGATGATCCGGCGCCGGCAACACCACATCGAGCGGCCCGATGCGTTGAGCGACAAGTGCCAGTGTCCGGCCGAAGGGCACCAGCAGGCGATCGACCTCCGACCGTCGGCTGCCCGGCAGCAGCAGGAGCACGGGCGGGGCGGCTGCCGTTATCGTCGTCCGCTCGCCGGCCGCCGGGCGCAGCCGATCCGTGGCCTCGGTCAGCGGATGGCCGACATATTCGCAGCGCGGCCCGCCGAGGCGGCGGTGGGCGTCCGGCTCAAACGGCAGGATCGCCAGTACTATATCGATGTAGGCCGCCATCCGCCGGGCACGCCAGGGCGCCCACGCCCACACTGTCGGCGAGACATAGTCGACGATCGGGATGCCGGGATCGCGTTTCCTCACGGCCTTGCCGACCCGAAGGTTGAAACCGGGCGCGTCGACAAGCACCATGACCGACGGATTGGTTCTCACCGCGGCGGCCGCCGTCTGACGAATACGCTTGATCAAATTTGGTAATTTCGTCGCGATCTGCGTGAACCCGTGGAGCGACAATTCCTCCATCGGAAAAAGGCTCGCGAGCCCCCTGATCGCCATTTTGGTACCGCCGACGCCTACGAACGTGACCTGACCGCCCAGACGGCGATCAAGTGCATCCATGAGGCTTGCACCAATCTGGTCGCCCGATTCCTCGCCCGCGACAACAAAGACCGTCAGTTTGTCGTGGCGGCCGCTTGGCTGCTCCGACATCACGGCGTTATCGACGCTGCCCGAATGCAGGTGCCGGTCTTGGACGCAAGGCGTTCGGTCACATCGCGTTCGGCGATCATAACCCTTTGGGCCTCAATGACGATTCCCGCCAGGCCAGCCTCGGCGACCGCTTCGACCGTGCGCGGCCCGATGGTCGGCATGTCGATGCGGAGATCCTGTTCCGGCTTGGCGCGTTTGGCCAGAACCCAGCGGCGTCCGTTCCACAAGACCCGGCCGTCCAGCCTGAGCCGTTTGACCCTTGCGATCATATCGTCGGTACCTTCGGCGGCCTCGACAGCGATGATACGCCCATCGACCGCAACGGTGCCCTGACCGATATCCAGTCGGCCAATCGCGGCCGCTGCCTCGAAGGCGATCCTGGCGTCTTCATCCAGCTCCAGGCCCGCTGGACCGGCGACCGGCCCGGCCTGGGCAACCAGACGGGGGGCGACTTCATGGGCGCCGACAACGCGAAAACCCTCATCTTCGACAATTCGAAGGACACTTCCAAGCACCGAATCGTCGCCGCCGGACAGAGCTTTCAGGATTTTTGGCATGAGTCGGATGGTGGCCACATCAAACCCGGCGCCTTTGAAGTCCGGCCGGGCATCGACGGCACCGATGAGCACCACGTCGCCGATGCCGCGCTCCGACAACATCTGGAAGATCCTGCCAATCTGGCCCCATTTGACCGTCGCATGGGGAAAGGTCGTGATCTCTTGATCGGCGACCCCTTCCAGACCGACGATGAACACGTCTCTTCCCGCAGCCAGCGCCGCGCGGGCGACCTGCGCGGGAAGCCGACCACCCGCCGCGAGGATTCCCAGCGGTGGTTCAGGAGCGGTCACCATGACACCAACCAGTCAATCACCGCCACCGGCGTGTGGGTCGCGGGGGAGCGCGAGAGGCCTTTCGCCACAAGTCTCTATGAACTCGATAAGCGTGGCGACCTCATCCACCCCGCCATGGGCTGAGCGAACGGCGGCAAGGCGTTGCCGGCGCGTACCCTCGCTGAAGAAGAAAAGGCGATAGGAGGATCTCAATGCGTGAAGAGTTTCCCGGTCGAATCCGCGCCGTTTCAGTCCAATGATATTGAGGCCGGAAAGCTGCGCCTGATTGCCAATGGCCGTGGCGTAGGGAATGACATGGCGCCTGACCCCGGCGACCCCGGCTATGAAGGCATGGGCACCAATGCGCAGGCGTTGCTGCACCGCCGACAACCCGCCAAGAATGGCAAAGTCTCCCAGCTCGCAGTGACCGCCGACGATCGCGTGAGTGGTGAGGATGACGTTGTCCCCAATGATGCAATCATGGCCGATATGGGCCCCGATCATCAAAAAGCAGTTGGCCCCGATCATCGTGCGACCGCGGCCGCGGCTGGTTCCACGGTGGATGGTGACGTGCTCACGGATGCGACAATCCGCACCGATATGGACCTCTGTCACTTCCCCCCGAAAGCTGAGATCTTGCGGCTCGCCACCGATCACGGCAAACGGCGACACGGAGGTTCGTTCGCCTATGGTCGTGCGCCCCTTGACGACCACGCCGGCTTCCAGCGTAACGCCGTCGCGCAGCACGACCTGCGGGCCAATGATACAGTGCGGACCGACGACGACACCGCCACCGATCTGCGCTCCGTCTTCAACGAGGGCGGTCGCGTGAACGTCACTCATGCAGCATCCGTCCCATCATCCAGCATGGCACTGATGACCGCCTCCGCGACCTTGTCGCCGCCAACCTTGGCAAGACACGCAAACTTCCAAATATTCCGTCGTTTGCGGATTTTCTTGACGTGATATTCGACCGTGTCGCCGGGCACGACCGGTCGGCGAAATTTCGCGCGGTCGATGGTCATGAAATAAACCAGCGGGCGCCGTTTCGTCTCAATTGAGGCCACACAAATCGCCGCCGCCGTCTGCGCCATCCCCTCGATCAGCAGGACCCCCGGCATGATCGGCATGTGTGGGAAATGTCCTGCGAATTGCGGCTCGTTGAATGTGACATTCTTGAGCCCGACGGCGGAATTGTCGCCGTCCACATCAACGATCCGATCAACCATGAGAAACGGATAGCGATGCGGCAGATGTTCAAGCAGTGCCAGAATATCGATGGTGTCCAGCGTGGCCTGCTTGTCGTCCACCATGCGAGCGCTCCCCTGACCTCGCCCACAACCGGTTCGTCGGACACGGTTGGAGCGGACCGACCGGACCAATCGGTTGCGGCAGCGCGTGTGGCGAAACTCGCGCCACGCACGCCGGTGCGAGGCGCCGATGAACTTGTTCTAGAACCGCGCGCCGGCGCCGAGCCGGAAAAGCTGCGTTTCGTCGTAGCTCTCCTTGGCCAGCACGTGCGCGAAATCGGCCCGCAGCAGCCCGAACGGCGACGCCCACAGGATCGAGCCGCCGACCGAGGCCCGCACCGCCGTATCATCGATCACGGTTCCGGGATTTGCATCGACGCCGAACAGCAGACCAGCATCGGCGAACACCGCGGCCCGCAGCCCCAGATCCGGCGGGATCAACGGTATCGGAAACTGCATCTCCGCCGTGCCAACGACGAAGTTCTTGCCGCCGACCGGTACCCCTGTCGCATCGCGGGGACCGTATCCGCGCGTGGCGAAGCCGCGCACCGTCACCGTCTCGCCTCCCTTGAAGAAGTTGTCGGCAAAAGCAACGTCTTCTCCAAGGCCCAGAACGTTGCCGGCCGCGATCCGCATGATCCCGATCACGTCGCGGTCGGGCAAGATCGGCCGGTAGTAGGCGGCATCGGCAACGGTCCGCATGTAGCGCGCATCGCCGCCGACGCCCGCAACATCCTGGCTCAGCTTGAATTTGAAACCTTCATGCGGATTGCCCGGGTTGTCGACCGTGGAATGTTTGAACGTGTAACCCACGGAGGAAATCAGACGGGTGCCATTGGGAAAGAACGCAATCGCGGTCGAATCGGAGGTCGTCTCCGACGCGATCTTGTAGTTGAAGGTGATTCTGGAATCGTCGGTCAGAGGAAGACCCAACCGGACTCCGCCGCCGGTTCGTTCAAGATCGAAGGGTCGCGCCGAACTCGAGCCACTGGTCGTGCGAAATATGTCGGCGCCGGCCAGGATCGGCCTGCCGAGGAAATACGGCTCGGTGAACGACACATTGTAGGTTTGATCGTCGGTGCCTCCCCCCACCGAGATTTTGGCGGCCTGCCCTCGACCGAGGAAGTTGCGTTCCTCGAGGGCGATCTCGGCGATCAAACCGCTGGTCGACGAAACGCCTGCCGCGAATGACACCGAACCGGTCGACTTGTCCTTCACCAAGACAAATACGATCACCTTGTCGGGCGCCGAACCGGGTCGGACGGTGACCCGAACCAATTCGAAGAAGTCGAGGGCGCGAAGCCGCCTTTCCGCTCGATCGATCAGTGCGCGATTAAACGCATCACCCTCGGAAAGCCTGAACTCGCGTCGAATGACGAAGTCGCGGGTTTTGGTGTTCCCACGAATCTCAATCCGCTCGACATAGGCGCGCGGCCCCTCGTCGATCACGTAGGTCAGATGGATGATGTTGTCGACATAGTTGCGATCGCCGCGCGGCCGCACCTGAGCAAACACGAAGCCACGCCGTGCAAGCTCGATGGTCAACGCGTCGACCGATCTCTCGACTTTGGTCGAATCGAAGACCCTACCCGACTTGGTTTGGATCACATCTTCGAGAGCGGCGGTATCGACGCCGGGGATCGAGGAATCGACGGTGATGTCGCCGAAGCGGTATTTCGGCCCTTCGTCGATCGTGAAGACAATATGGTACTTGCCTTTCTCGGCATCGAAGTTGACATCGACGGCGAGCACCTGAAAATCCGCGTAGCCCGACTTGAGGTAGTGTCGGCGCAGCGCTTCCCTGTCGGCGGCGAGCTTCTCCTCGCTGAAGATATCGCGCTTGTTCAGCCAACTCATGATGTTGGTCTTTTGCAGCTGGATGACGCTGCGCAGACGCGTCCGCGAAAAGGCTTCGTTGCCGATAAACGTGATCGATGCGATGCCGGTCTTGTCGCCTTCGATGATGACGAAGGTAACGTCGACGCGATTGTTGCCCAATTCGGTTACGCTGGCGTCGACCTGAACGCCGCTTCGTCCGTTTTGGGCGTAATAGATCTCAATGGCGACGACATCGGCCTGCAGTCTGGCGTCTGTCAGGACTCCCCGGGACTCGAGCCTGACGACCTGCTCAAGGATGTCCGTCTTGATCTTCTTGTTGCCCTCGAAAAACACCGCGTTGACGACGGGGTTTTCGGCAACCGTGATGATGAGCACGCGTCCGCTGCGGCCAATGTCCACGTCCGCGAACAGTCCGGTACCGTAGAGGACCTTGACGGATTCATCGATGTCGGCCGCGCCGAACTGAACGCCCGGCTTGATGGTGAGGTAGGTTTCGATCGTCGAGGCGTCGACGCGTTGGTTGCCGCGAACCTCGATGCTCGAAATCTCCGCTGCAATGGCATGGGATGCTACCGTGGTCAGCGCCAAACCACCAAGGACGGGGACGACCAGCGTCAGGACTGCCGCAAAAACGACACCACGCAACAATTTCCAAAATAAATACATCAATCTCTAATGCCCTGCCGTCCCTCAGGTCGGTCGGCCCGATAGGCCAACGGAAACGGGCTGCGAATAGCCAGCAAAAGCAGCTTTACAGGCTTTTCCGATCCCTGCAAATCATCCCCCGGGCGCAATCGCGCTTTTTAGTCTGGCCGTTGCCGCAAAGCCACGCTTTCCACCCCAGAAAACGGCCAAAACTCTAACGAACTATATCGTTCCAGACAGTGAAAATCATTAACACGCCAATTGCGGCTAATCCAAGCCTGAATCCGATCTCCTGGACCCGGTCGCTGAGCGGTTTTCCGCGAACCGCCTCGATGGCGAAGAACACCAGATGCCCGCCATCAAGGAGCGGGATGGGAAAGAGATTGATCAGTCCGATACTCACCGAGATCAGGGCTGCAAAGTTGATCATCGGCAAGAAGCCGAGTGAGGCGACCTGGGATGAAATCTGGGCGATCCTGATCGGTCCGCCGAGTTGATCGGTTGTTTCGGTGCCTCTGACGACGCGGTAGATGTAGGTCAGTGATTGGTCGATGACGAACCAGGTCTCCGACACCGCCAGGACCGCCGCTTCCGGCGGCGAATAGCGCCGTGTGACGATGTCGCCGCCAGTCGTGTCCCTCGAAACGCCCAGAATCCCTATCGAAATCGTATTCCCGAAACGGTCGGTGATCTCCTGCCGACGCGGCGTAACGTTGACCACAAGCTCCTGGTCGCCGCGCTCTATCGTGATATCGAGCGGTCGTCCGGCGCTGGTGCCGACGGTGCGCTGCAGGTCGGCGAAGCTCTCGATCGCCCTGCCGTCAATGGCGCGAACAAGGTCGCCCTGGATGATTCCGGCTTCTTCGGCAGCACTCCCGGCGATGACCGTATCGACGCGCGGCGAGACCACATCACGGCCGAAAACGGCAAAGACAACGGTAAATATGACAATGGCCAGGAGAAAGTTGGCCAGTGGCCCCGCTACAACGATCGCCGCCCGCGCACCGACCGGCTTGTGTGCGAAGGATCGGTCTTTCTGGTCGGCCGGCATTTTGGCGACCGCCTCGTGGTCGGTGACGCTGGCCGCATTCTCGTCGCCAAGGAACTTGACGTAGCCACCCAGCGGAACCACCGATATCTGCCACCTTGTCCCATACTTGTCGGTGAATCCGACCAGTGCCGGACCAAAGCCGATAGAGAACACCTTGACATCAACGCCGGTCCAGCGAGCGACCAGGAAATGCCCCAATTCATGGAAAAACACGACAACCGTCAGCACGAACAGAAACGGCGCTATGAAGATCACGGGGCTTGCAAGTGTTTCGAGCAGCGCTGTCAGGTCCATCATTTCTTCCCGGCTGTTTCAGGCGGCTGAACGGCTGCCGACGAGGTCGCTCGCCAAGCGCCGCCCGCGTGCGTCGATATCCAGGGCTTCTTCAATCGTCATGGGCGTTCGCAGCTTGTTATCCGACGCGGCCATGGCGATCGCTTCAGCAGTCAAATCGGCTATTTCGAGAAAACCGATGCGCCCCGCCAGGAATGCGCCGACAGCTATCTCATTGGCCGCGCTAAGGATATTAGTGGCCCAACCGCCTGCATCAAGGGCCTCCATGGCAACGCGAAACGCCGGAAAGCGCTCACAGTCAAGTTCTTCGAACGTCAGCCGGCCGAGTTCGGCCAGATCAAGCGAATGATCGGCTGACGGCGCTCGTTCGGGCCAGGCCAGACAGTGGGCGATGGGGCCCCGCATGTCGGGGTGCCCGAGAGCCGCCATGTGGGCGCCATCCTTGAACTCGACCAGACCGTGGACGATCGATTCCGGGTGAACGAGGACATCGAGTCTGTCAGACGAAACCCCAAATACATGAAATGCCTCAATGACTTCCAGGCCTTTGTTCATCATTGTTGCCGAATCGATGGTGATCTTCGCCCCCATCGACCAATTGGGATGCTTGAGAGCATCGGATGGCTTCGCCGCTGCCATCTCTTGCCGGGTCCACCGTCGAAACGGTCCCCCCGACGCGGTCAGAATAATGCGTGCAACCTCATCGGTGTCACGTCCGTCCAGGATCCGGAAAATC
The DNA here is from genome assembly GCA_963663975.2 of uncultured Bauldia sp. GTDB lineage: Bacteria > Pseudomonadota > Alphaproteobacteria > Rhizobiales > Kaistiaceae > JANQRX01. The sequence continues at coordinate 184,225 of CAXXRA010000005.1, forward strand.
GCATTGTGCTCCGAATCGACCGGCAGCAATGTCGCGCCCGACACCGACATGGTCCGTCGAAACACTTCGCCGGCCGAAACCAGGCACTCCTTGTTGGCCAGAGCGACTGTTCGGCTCTCGGCAATAGCGGCGTGCGTGGGAGCAAGGCCGGCGGACCCGACGATAGCCGCAACCACGACGTCGGCCGGGCGTCGCGCGGCTTCGATCACCGCGTGGGGCCCTGCCGCCGACTCGATACCGCTGCCGGACAGGGCCTCCCTCAGTTCGCCAAAGGCGGTGGGCTCGGCGACAACGGCCAGCTGCGCTCCCAGGTCGCGGGCCACCTTGGCAAGCTTGACCGCTTCGGTATTGGCGGTGACGGCCTCGACCTGAAAACGGTCGCGATTTGCGGTGAGAACCGAAACCGTATTGGTGCCGACCGAACCGGTCGCTCCCAGAACCGATACCGTTTTCATCCGGCCATCCCCGAGCCTACCAAAGGAGCAACCCTGTGGCAGGAGAACTTGGGGACTTTGCCCAGCCGATCAAGGCGGCCGCCCCGACCGCGACTGTCAGACTGTCGACGCGGTCCATGAGACCGCCATGTCCTGGAATCAGGCGGCTGCTGTCCTTGGCTCCGAAACGCCGCTTTACCGCTGATTCGAACAGGTCCCCGGCCTGTCCAAACGCCGACAACGCGGTGGCGATAAGCAGCAGGTTGATCGAGAAGCCAAAGCCGCCGCCGGCCGCGACAAGTACACCGGCCACGGCACCGGACAGCAGACCGGCGACGGCTCCCGCCCAGGTCTTGTTGGGTGAAATCCGCGGCCACAACTTCGGTCCGCCAATCGCCCGGCCGCCGAAATAGGCGGCAGCATCGGTCGCCCAAACGATGGCAAACAGAAACAGGATGGCCGTTGCCCCGGATTGCGGCGACAACCGGAGCGACAGCAAGCCAAGACCAATCACGCCGACATACACGATACCCATCGACCGCCAGGGAAACCCGTCTCTGATTCCGGCCAGCGCCACCGCAGCCGCCAGGATCAACAGTGCGAGCGCGACCATGCCCATGGCGAACAGCGCGAAAGACAGGATGGCGGGCGCGACATAGGCGATGGCCAGCCGATTGTGGCTCTCGGTAATGCCGCACCACTCCCAGAAAATTACCGCCGCCAATGCACCCACGATGACCGTGGCCGGCCATCCCCCAAGCCACGTCCCGGCAAGTGCGATTGCCGCCAGAACGGCGGCCGAGGCGGCGCGGACAAGCAATGTCCCGTCGGGCGCGCTTGTGTGGCTTGCGCCCAGGGACCGGCTCACGCGCCTCACCTGGCTCCGATTCCGCCGTACCGGCGCGACCTGCCTTCGAACAGACCCAGGGCCTCCTCAAGGTCGTCCTTTCGAAAATCGGGCCAGTAGATTGGCAGGAACACGAACTCCGAATAGGCGCATTGCCAGAGCAGAAAGTTGCTCAGCCGCAGTTCGCCGCCGGTGCGGATGATGAGGTCGGGATCCGGTATCGAGGCGGTATCGAGGTGATCTGCGATGGTCCCCTCATTGACCGCTTCGGGGTCAAGTAAACCGTCTGCCGCCTCGGCCGCAATCCTGGCAACCGCCCTGGTGATCTCGTCGCGTCCTCCATAGTTGAACGCGAAATTGACCTGAACCCTGCGGTTGGCGTCAGTGCGACGCTCTGCTTCGTCGATGAGCAGCCGGATGTCCGGCGGCAAGTCTGTGCGCCGCCCGATCACCTTGACCCGCGCCCCCGCCTCGTCAAGCTGACGAAGGTCGTTGCGGATATAGGACCTGAACAGGCCAAACAGCAATTCGATCTCGTCGCGCGGGCGGGACCAGTTCTCCGAGGAGAAACCGAACAATGTCAGGTGCTTGATGCCCAGCTCGGCGGCGGCGCGGATCGTCTCTCTGACAGCGTCGACGCCGCGCCGGTGACCTTCCGCGCGGGGCACCCCACGCGCCGAGGCCCACCGACCGTTGCCGTCCATGATGATGGCGACGTGCCGGGGCACGGACGGCTGCGAACCGTGCTCAAACGAAGCGCTCTGTTTGGCGAGGACCGACATGAAGGCTGACTTATCTCCGGTTCAGACCTGCATGATCTCGGCCTCTTTATCGGCCAGCACGGTATTGATCTCCTCAATGAACTCGTCGGTGAATTTCTGAACCTGATCGGCCAGAGTGTGCTGCTCGTCCTGGCCCATTTGGCCGTCCTTTTCCTCCTTCTTCAGATGATCCAGGATATCGCGACGCACGTTGCGGACGGCCACCCTGGCTTTCTCAGCATAATTGTGCGCGATTTTGACCAGTTCTTGACGGCGCTCGGTATTTAGTTCCGGAATCGGGATCCGCAGCAGGGTTCCGTCGGTAATCGGATTGAGCCCGAGATTAGATTCGCGGATCGCGCGGTCGACCGCTGCAACGTTTGCCTTGTCCCAGACTTGCGCCGACAGCATGCGCGCCTCCGGGACGCTGATCGTGGCAACCTGATTGATCGGCATTGAGGTTCCGTAAACATCGATCTGCAACGGCTCCAGCAGGCTGATCGACGCCCGCCCGGTTCTCAATCCCGCCAGTTCGTCGCGAAACACCGAGACTGCGCCTTTCATCCGGCGTTTCAGGTCATCAAAATCCACAGCCTCACCCATTCTCGCTCCGTCGACGCCATTTCGCGGCTGCTGCGGCTGCGGACTAGCCCCCGGAGACAATGGTCGCCCGCCCGCCACCTTCAAGAATATCAATCAGCGCGCCCGGTTGAAGAATCGAGAATACCACGATGGGGATCCTGTTTTCCCGTGCCAGTGCGACGGCGGCGGCGTCCATCACCTCCAGCCCCTTCTCAAGCACCTCGGCATGGGTAAGTGTGTCGAAGCGCACCGCATCGGCGTGCTTTTTGGGATCGCTTGAATACACCCCGTCGACCTGCGTACCCTTCAGCAGAGCATCACAGTCCAACTCGGCCGCCCTGAGTGCGGCGCCGGAATCGGTGGTGAAGAAGGGATTGCCGGTCCCGCCGGCGAAAACCGTCACATCACCCGCTTCAAATGCCGCTTTGGCGGCACGCTGGGTAAAGGTCTCGCAGACCGTCGGGACGGGGATTCCGGAAAAGACCCGGCAGGGGACTTGGTGGGCCCGCAGGCCATCTTGCAAAGCCATGGCGTTCATCACGGTGGCCAGCATCCCCAATTGGTCGCCGGTGACGCGATCGCCGCCGGAACGCGCAACCTCGATACCGCGGAAGATATTGCCGCCGCCGACCACCACCCCGATCTTTACGCCCAGCCCGAGCGTCTCGGCGATTTCGCCGGCCAACCGGTCGACCACGCCGGAATCGATGCCATAGGATTGCTCGCCGAGAAGGGCCTCGCCGGAAAGCTTGAGGAGGACTCTCCTATAAGGCGACGGCTCCGGCATGGCCTCGATTCGATCCGTGAACAACGGCCATCGGGATACACGATGGCCGTTGTCCTGTCACGGCGCGTATGTGCGCCGGCTAACCGGCGGCAGCGGCCACTTCTGCGGCGAAGTCCTGCTCTTCCTTCTCGACGCCTTCGCCAAGGCGGAAGGCCGCGAACTCGGTCACCGAAATAGGCGCACCGGCTTCTGCCGCTGCGCTCTCCAGCGCTTGATCGACGGTCTTGTCGGTGTCGATGACGAAAGCCTGCGACAGCAGCACGCTTTCCTCAAAGAACTTGCGCATCCGACCCTCGACCATCTTCTCGATGATCGACTCCGGTTTGCCCGAGTCGCGCGCCTGCTCGGCCAGGATCGCCTTTTCGCGAGCGACCAATTTGGCGTCGACATCCTCAGCGCTGACCGCCAGCGGAGCAGCGGCTGCTACGTGCATGGCTACCTGTTTGCCGAGTTGAGCGACGGTTTCCGACGTACCGGCCGACTTCAGGCCGACAAGCACACCGATGCTGCCCAGCCCGGGCGCAACCGCGCCGTGGACGTAGTGCGCCACCACACCGTCGTCGACCGAAACGGACGCCGCCCTTCGCAGGCTCATATTCTCGCCGATGGTCGCCACCGCCGTGTTGATGGCCTCTTCAACGCTGACTTCCCCGTCGGGCATCTTGGCCGATTTTATCGCCGCCAAAGATCCGTCAGTGGTCAAGGCCGCGGCCGCCACGCCCTTGACCAGCGCCTGAAACTCGGGGTTTCGGGCGACGAAATCGGTCTCCGAATTGACCTCGATCATGACCGCCCGGTTGGCGGTGGAAGCGATCGCCACCAATCCCTCCGCGGCGGTCCGGCCGGCTCTGTTGGCCGCCCGTGACAAGCCTTTGGCGCGCAGCCAGTCTACTGCCGCCTCAACGTCGCCGGAGGTCTCCAGCAACGCCGTCTTGCAATCCATCATCCCCGCGCCGGTCTTGCCGCGGAGGTCTTTCACCATTGCCGCTGTGACAGTCATCGCAATCGTCCTTGATCATGAGAGGCGGGTCGAGCGAGCGAAGCCTATTCGCCGCCCGCAAGTTTTTTGGCCTGGCCGATCCAATCGTCTCGTTGAATACGGCCCTTGAAATTCAAAGCGGCGTCGATGCGCTCGACATCCTCGTCGGACAACGCCGCGATTTGGTCGAACCGCTGAACGCCAAGCTCGAGCAGCTTCTTTTCAAGGACCGGGCCAACGCCGGTGATTTTCTTGAGGTCGTCGGGATCGCCCGAGGGTTTCTCGAACAGAACCTCGGCGGCTGCGCTCTTTTCGCCGTCGCCATCACCTGCCGATGAGTCGCGAGCCTGTGGCTCAACAGCTTCGGCCGAACTCATATCGACATCGTCGGCGGTTTTTTCAAGCTCGGCGGGCTGAGTGGTTGCCGCTTCGCCATCCACTGCCGGCACCGCGGCTTCAGCATCTTTTGCGGCATCAGCTTCCGTGGCTGGCGTCGCCGCTCCGGCATCGGCAGTTTCGGTCTCCGCGGCCGCGGCGTCGACCTCGGCTTGCGCCGCGACGGTTTCGGCCGCGCCGGTGTCGACGCCGGCGTCAGCCGCGCCCCGGGAAATGCCGTCGATGGCAGCCTTGGCGACAAGGTCGCAGTAGAGCGTGATCGCCCTGCCGGCATCGTCATTGCCCGGGATCGGCAGGGCGATCTTATCGGGATCACAGTTGGAATCGACAATCGCGGCGACCGGGATACCGAGCCGATTGGCTTCCTGTATGGCGATCGCCTCCTTGTTGGTGTCGATCACGAACAGGAGGTCGGGAACCCCGCCCATGTCCTTGATGCCGCCGAGATCACGTTCGAGCCGGTTGCGCTCCCGCGTGAGCGTCAGGAGCTCCTTTTTGGTCAGACCTTGCGGATCACCGGTCAGAATTTCCTCGACCTCCCGCAAGCGCTTGATCGACTTCGACATGGTCTTCCAGTTGGTCAGCATTCCGCCGAGCCAGCGGGCGTTGACATAGTATTGGGCCGATCGCTGTGCAGCGCTGGTGATCGGCTCCGATGCCTGGCGTTTGGTGCCGACAAACAGAACCCGTCCGCCTGCCGCAACCGTATCGCTCACCGCCTGCAGCGCGCGGTAAAGCAGAGGAACGGTCTGGGCCAGATCGATGATGTGGATATTGTTGCGAACCCCGTAGATGAACGTCGCCATCTTGGGATTCCAGCGATGCTTCTGATGTCCGAAATGAACACCCGCCTCAAGCAGTTGACGCATGGAAATATCGGGCAGTGCCATGACCACCTGTCTCCTTCACCGGTTGTGCCTCCGCGGAGATGAGCAGCGCTTCAGCCGCCCGGCCCTTTCGGGCACCGGTTGGACGCGCTGATGCCGGCCTCAGCCGGCACGCGCCCGAACTCCGCGTGTGTGATGGAGCGGCTTATAGACAGGCGGTTTCCGAGAGGCAAGCGAAACCGCACAGCCCCAGGGTCAGCACAGCCGCAGGGTCAGACGAGATCGACCTGAACAACGCCCGGGACCGACCTGATGGCACTGGCGACCTCGGGCGATACGGCGTAGCGATCGGGCAGCCGCACTTCGATTTCGCGCTGGCCGCTATCCTGCAGCAGAATCACGCTGACCTCGCCCCGGCCGCCGACGGGCAGGCTCGCCTTGAGGTTGGCGAGCGGCTCCGGATCGCGAACGAAAACACGGATCTGGCTCAGATGGGCGGCTGCGTCGGCCAGGGTTTCGACCGACTGCACGCGCACATTGATCCCCTCGGGGCGATCCTCCGCACCGACCAGGACAACGATCGAACTCCCGACTTCGAGCATGTCCCGATGTTCGGCCAGCGTTTCGGAGAACAACACCGCCTCGTAGGACCCGCTCGGATCAGACAGCTGCAGAATGGCCATGCGGTTGCCGGTGCGCGTTCGGCGTTCCTGGCGTCCGGTGACCGTACCCGCCAGCCGGCCGGCGCTCGCCCCATTGCGAACGGCTTCCGAGAAATCCACCCAATTCTGGACCCGCATTTTCTTCAGCACGGGTCCGTATTCGTCGAGCGGATGGGCCGACAGGTAAAAGCCGATCGACTCGTGCTCCCGCCTGAGCCGCTCCGCCGTCAGCCACGGCTCAACCACCGGCAGCAGCAGGGGGTCGCGCCCGCCGGAACCGCCGAACAGATCCGACTGGCCCACCGCTTCGCTCTCCTGCACCCGCGCCGCCAGGCCCAAAATCCGGTCAACGCCCGCCATCAGCCGGGCGCGGTCCGGTTCGAGCTCATCCACGGCACCTGCGGCGATGAGGCTCTCCAGCACCCGCTTGTTGATGATCCTGGGGTCGATTCGGCGCCCGAAATCGGCCAGATCAGCGAACGGCGAGGCCTGCCTGACCTCGACCAGATGTTCCACCGCGTGCACGCCCACGCCCCTGACCGCCGCCAGCGAATAGGCGATTTTGCCTTCGCCGACCTCGAAATCGACGCCGGAGCGGTTGACCGACGGCGCCTCGACCTCGATCCCGAGGCGCAATGCTTCGCGACGGAACTCGGCGATCTTGTCGGTATTGCCGATTTCCAGCGTCAGCAGCGCGGCAAAATATTCGGCCGGATGGTTGGCCTTGAGATAGGCCGTTTGATAGGTGATCAGCGCGTAAGGCGCGGAGTGTGATTTGTTGAAGCCATAATCGGCAAACTTGGCGCAAGCGTCGAAGATCGACTCCGCCACCGTGTGGGCGATCCCTTGCTCCATCGCCCCTGAAATGAACCTTTCCCGCTGCTTCTCCATTTCCGAACGGATCTTCTTGCCCATCGCGCGGCGCAGGAGATCGGCTTCGCCGAGCGAGAACCCGGCCAGGTCCTGGGCGATCTGCATCACCTGTTCCTGATAGGTGATCACGCCATAGGTCTCGTGCAGGATCGGCTCCAGCCGAGGGTGCATGTACTCGGGCTCCTCCATGCCGTGCTTGCGCAGGCAATAGGTGGGGATGTTGGCCATCGGCCCCGGACGGAACAACGCCACCAGGGCGATGATGTCCTCGAACCGGTCCGGTTTCATGTCGACCAAGGCGCGGCGCATGCCCCCGCTTTCCACCTGGAAAACGCCGACGGTCTCGCCACGGGTCAGCATGTCGAAGGTACGGGTGTCGTCGAGCGGGATCCGGGCGAGCGACAAATCACGGCCTCGCGACCGCAAGTTCCGCATGGCCAGATCGAGCACGGTCAGTGTTTTCAGGCCGAGAAAATCGAATTTGACCAGGCCCGCCTGCTCCACCCATTTCATGTTGAACTGGGTCACTTTCATGCCCGAGCGCGGATCACGGTAGAGTGGAACCAATTGATCGAGCGGCCGGTCGCCGATCACCACGCCGGCGGCGTGGGTCGAGGCATGGCGATACAGACCTTCCAGCTTCTGGGCGATGTCCAGGAGCCGCGCCACCACCGGGTCGTCGTCCCGTGCCGCCTGAAGCTGCGGCTCAGCCTCGATCGCCTTGGCCAGTGTGACCGGCGCGGTCGGGTTCTGCGGTACCATCTTGGCCAGCCGGTCGACCTGGCCATAGGGCATCTGGAGAACCCGCCCGACATCGCGCAGCACCGCCCGCGCCTGCAAGGTTCCAAAGGTGATGATCTGCGCCACCTGATCGTCGCCATATCTGGCCTGGACGTGTTCGATCACGCGGTCGCGACGATTCTGGCAGAAATCGATGTCGAAATCGGGCATCGACACCCGGTCAGGGTTGAGAAAGCGTTCGAACAGGAGCGAGAAACGCAAAGGATCGAGATCGGTGATGGTCAGCGCCCAGGCCACCAGCGAACCGGCGCCGGAGCCGCGGCCGGGCCCGACGGGAATGCCCTCCGATTTCGCCCACTGAATGAACTCCGCGACGATCAGGAAGTATCCGGGATACTTCATCCGCTCGATGATCCCGAGTTCATAGTCGAGACGGTCGTAGTAATCCTTTTCGCTCAGCCCCTCGGACGGGCCCTGCTCCGTCAGACGTCCGGCGAGCCCCTTTTTGGCCGAGTCGCGAAGCAACCGCGCCTCCTCGGCGTCGGCGACCTCGCCGCTGGCGCTGCCGGTTTCGGCGAAACGTGGCAGGATCGGCTTTCGTGTCTTCGGCCACCACGAACACCTGATCGCGATTTCGACGGTGTTGGCGGTCGCTTCCGGCAGGTCGGAGAACAGCTCAAGCATCTCCGCGCGGTACTTGAAATAATGTTGTTCGGTCAGACGCCGCCGGTCGTCCGCCGACACCACGGTCCCCTCGGCAATCGAGATCAGGGCATCGTGGGCGTCGTAGTCGGACCGCTCGGGAAAATACGCCTCGTTGGTCGCCACCAACGGCAACGATAATTCGTAGGCGAGCGCTGCCAGATGCGGTTCGGCGGCCGTCTCCACCGGCAAACCGTGTCGCTGCAATTCGACATAGACCCGATCGCCGAAGGTTTCCTCAAACCACCGCAGGCCCTCCCTCGCCCCGGCAATGTCGCCGGCCACGATGCGCCGGTTGATCACCCCCTGCGGACCGCCGGTCAGCGCTATGAGGCCTTCGCTGTGCTTGGCCAGATGATCGGCGGAGATGTGCGCCTTGACCTGCGGATCACCGCCGACGAAGGAATCGGAGACCAGGCGCACCAGATTCCAGTATCCCGTCTCGCTGGCCGCCAGGAGAACGACATTGTCGAGGGCGATGTTGTGTCTGTCGGTCTCGTGGCGGTGTCGTCCGCCACCAAAGTCCACTGCCAGCTGGCAGCCGATGATCGGCTGGACGCCGGCCTCCGACATCTTGACCGCGAACTCCAGCGCGCCGAACAGATTGCCCGTATCGGTGATCGCCAGCGCCGGCATCTGGTCGGCTTGCGCCATATCGGCCAGGCGCTTCAGCGGCAAGGCGCCTTCCAGCAGCGAAAACGCCGAATGAACATGCAAATGCACGAATCCGACGCTGTCGGCAATCCGACTCATGGGCGTGGGTCCTCCTCGCGCCCAAGTGTCGGCGATGCGACCTCGGCTGTCTATTGCCCAGGGTCGGATCGGTCGTCGTCAGGCAATCAGATGGAGCGCTTCGGACCAGACCAGAACCATGAAGATGAATCCGGCCAATGCAACCGCGGCGGCCATTTCGCGAACGAAATCCAACATTTATTCCCTCCAACCGTATGCTCAGACACGGATGTTGTTCATGTTTTGTTCTCAATGTCAAGAGGTCCCATCAAGGCCGGCGGCCATTGCCGGGGGCGCCTATGCCTTTCTGTCGGACGGCAGAGATTGTACCAGATGAAGCAGGGCGACAGAATACGAATACTATTGTCAACGTTATCTGGTAAGCTATTGATTGACCACGAAAAACGTTCATCGCGCGCGGCAGTTGAAATGTGTCCTCGGCTGGTGTCTCAGTTTGCCATTCGACGGCGCCATCGAGCCAGGGCGATGACGGCCCAGACCGCCTCGACCACGCCAAACGGCCAGGCGCCGACGAGGAAGCCATAGATCGAGGCCAGTCCACAGGCGCCGGCGAAGGCCAGGATGTACAGATGGTGCCGCTTCTCGAAAGTGTAAAAGGTCACCATGGCAGTGACCGCGATGAGGCCGTAAAGCGTCAGCCCATCCATCAGGTTAGGACGCCGATGTCCTCAACCGCCATCAGATCTCCCCGTCGTTTCCAGCGGAAAGCCGGCGGCGATCCATTCCCGCTTGCCGCCTTCAAAATGATGAACCCGGCTGTAGCCCAGGCTTTCCAGACGGCCGGCGGAGCGGCCCGCCCGCTTGCAGTTCACACTGGCACAGTAAACCACCACCACCTGTTCCCGGTTGGGCAGGAGAGACGAGGCACGATCCAGAATGTTGTCCGACATAATGTGTATCGCACCAGGCAAGTGCCCCTTGTCGTAGGCGGCAGGGGGCAATGTGTCGACCAGAACGAAGTCGCGCCGTTCGATCTGCCAGTCGCGCAAGGTCTTGGCATCAATCGTCGTCATTTGATCGGTCCCTGCTTGGTGGGGGCACGCGAGTCCCCCCCCTTGTCGAAGACGCTGCCTGCAAGGCCAGCGGCCATAGTTGGCGACAGCTTGTGTGCACTTGCCTCGGCAACGGACCTGTACCAGACGACATAACGCGGACATTGCCTGAATGCGACCGCCCGTCCATCAGGCTTCATGGCCGAGCATGGTGCGTGAGGCCCAATTGGCGACCCGAAACACCGACGGTGACCAGCTGGAACCCCGGCGCTGCCACCCCGCGGTCGGATGACTTTCGCCCGCCTTACAGCTCCACCACCTCGCCCGCGTCCAGGGTGATCCGCCGGTCCATGCGCGAGGCCAGTTCGTGGTTGTGGGTGGCGACCAGCGCGGCCAGGCCCGAGGCCCGAACCAGCCGCATGAGCAACTCGAAAACCACCTCCGCCGTCCTCGGGTCGAGGTTTCCGGTGGGCTCGTCGGCGAGCAAGAGCCGCGGCGCATTGGCCACCGCCCGGGCGATCGCTACCCGCTGTTGCTCGCCCCCCGACATTTCTCCCGGCCGGTGGCTGGCGCGCTGGTCGACCCGCATATAGGCCATCAACTGGGTGGCGCGTTTGGCCGCCTCCTGCCGGCGTATGCCGCGGATGAGTTGCGGCATCATGATATTTTCGAGCGCGGTGAATTCCGGCAACAGATGATGGAACTGATAGATGAAACCGACGCAGACCCGGCGAATGGTCGTTCGCTGCTGGTCGGACAAACGGCCGGTCGGCCGCCCGGACACAATCACCTCGCCCGCATCGGGCCGCTCCAGCAATCCAGCGATATGCAGAAGCGTTGACTTTCCCGCACCCGACGGCGCCACCAGCCCGACCATTTCTCCCGCCCGCACGACCAGATCGGCGCCGTCCAATACCGTGAGCCGCGCGGCCGCATCGCCATAGTGACGGGCAACGTTCGACAGGCGGAGCACATGCCGCTGCCCCTGTTGCGACGGCGGCGGTGGCGCGGACGTCTGGCTGCTGGTCATTCGTAGCGCAGCGCTTCGACCGGATCGAGGCGTGCGGCGCGCCAGGCCGGATAGAGCGTGGCCAGAAACGACAACCCGAGTGCCATGACGATCACCACCGCCGTTTCGCCGGCGTCAATCTCGGACGGCAGCCGGGAAAGGAAATAGAGTTCGGGCGGGAACACGTCCGTGCTCGTCACCCGCGAGATCAACTGGCGGATGTGCTCGACATTATCGGCCACGATGACCCCCAGGACAAACCCCGCCAAGGTGCCAAACACGCCGATCGCCGCACCGGTGATGAAGAAAACGCGCATCACGGCACCCCGCGTCGCTCCCATCGTGCGCAGGATGGCGATGTCGTGACCCTTGTCCTTCACCAGCATCGTCAGCCCGGAAATGATGTTCAGTGTCGCCACCACCACGATCAACGCCAGGATCAGAAACATCACGTTCCGCTCAACTTCGAGCGCGGAGAAGAAGGTCACATTGCGCTGCCGCCAGTCTGTCACCAGCAGCTGACGCGCCGCCGCCTCCTCGATCTGCGGCCGCAGCGTGGCCACTTCGTCGGCGTCGTCGAGATAGATCTCGATGGCGCTGGCTTCATCGTCGAGGTTGAAATAGGTCTGCGCTTCCAGGAACGGCAGGATCACGAAGGTGGAATCGAACTCCGACATGCCGATCTGGAAAATGGCGATGACGGGATACGACTTGATCCGCGGCGTCACCCCGAGCGGGGTGATATTGCCGCGCGGTGATACCAGGGTCAGCCTGGAGCCGATCGTCAGCCCAAGCTGGGTCGCCAGTCGGGTGCCGATCGCCACGCCCCCGCTGGTGCCAAATCCCGCCAGTGTCCCCAATTGCACGTTGTCCGATATGGCGGCGACATGCGGCAGGTCCTGATCTCTCAGTCCCCGCACCAACACCCCGCTCGAGTTGTTCTCGCCCGATGCCAATGCCTGGCCCTCGACCAGGGGTACCACCGAGGCGACACCTGGAACCGCGAGGATGCGCTCGCTCACCGCGGCATAGTCATTGAGCTTGGTGTCCATCGCCTCGATAATGACGTGGCCGTTCAGACCGAGAATCTTGTCGATGAGCTGTCCGCGGAATCCGTTCATCACCGCCATGACGATGATCAACGTCGCCACACCGAGCATGATGCCGACGAAGGAGAAACCGGCAACGATCGAGATGAATGTTTCGCGTCGGCGCGATCGCAGATAGCGAAACGCAATCGTCCATTCGAACGCCGCAAACGGCCGTGTCCCGGTCGGAACGGCCGCCTTCCTGCGGCGCGATCGGGTGTCAGCCGGCCGTGAGCTTGTTGAGCGCCGCTTCACTGCTGAGGGTCTCTCGTTCACCGGTCGCCCGTCGTTTAACCTCGACCTCACCGGCCGAAGCGCTTTTTGGTCCGACAATGACCTGCCACGGCAGGCCGATCAGGTCCATAGCCGCGAATTTCGCGCCCGCCCGCTGGTCGAGATCGTCGAGCACCACCTCGCGCCCTGCCCGGGTCAAACGCCGGTAAAGATTTTCGCACATCTCATCGACTTGCGGCTGGCCGGGTTTGAGGTTGAGGACCCCGACATCGAACGGAGCAACGGGATCGGGCCAGATGATGCCGTCATCGTCATGGCTCGCCTCGATGATCGCGCCGACCAGCCGCGACACTCCGATGCCGTAAGAACCGCTGTGCACCGCCCTTTCCGCGCCATCGGGGTGGGCCACCAAAGCCCGCATGGGCTCGGAGTATTTCGCCCCGAAATAGAAGATCTGCCCGACCTCGATGCCGCGCGTATGCAGACGCCGCTCGGTCGGCACTTCGCGCTCGAAACGGTCCGCGTCATGCACGTCCTCGGTGGCCGCGTAATGGGCCGTCCACGGCGCGATCAACGGCGCGAGATCGCTGTCATAGTCGACCGAAGCCTCCGGAACCGGAACCTCGAGGATCGCCCGGTCGCAGTAGACCCCCGATTCGCCGGTCTCGGCCAGAACGAGAAATTCGTGCGACAGGTTGCCGCCGATCGGGCCGGTTTCGGCCCGCATCGGAATGGCAGTCAGGCCCATGCGGTCAAACGTCCTCAGATAGGCCACGAACATCCGGTTGTAGGAGCGCTGCGCGCCTGCCTCGTCGGCGTCGAAGGAGTAGGCGTCCTTCATCAGGAACTCGCGACCGCGCATGACGCCGAAGCGCGGCCGGACCTCATCGCGAAACTTCCATTGGATATGGTAGAGGTTGAGCGGCAGCGCGCGATACGAACTGACGTAGCCACGGAAGATGTCGGTGACCATCTCCTCATTGGTCGGCCCATACAGCATGTCGCGATCGTGGCGGTCGGTCATCCGCAACATTTCGCGTCCATAGTCGTCATAGCGGCCGCTTTCGCGCCAAAGATCAGCCGGCTGAATGGTTGGCATGAGGATTTCGATGGCGCCGGCGCGATCCTGCTCTTCGCGCACGATCTGCTCGATCCGTGCCAGAACGCGCCGGCCGAGCGGCAGCCACGAATAGATACCCGCCGCCTGCTGACGCACCAGTCCGGCGCGCAGCATGAGCCGATGCGAGACGATCTCGGCCTCCTTCGGCGTCTCCCGCAAGGTCGGTAGAAAGGAGCGGGACAGGCGCATATCGACTCGGTCTCCTCATGGAATCGGCGCAGTCAACCGGAATCGCCTGAAAAACACAAGCGTTCAGCGCCCTCCGCAACGACGGTTGCGCAACCGGCGCGCCTTCAGGCGGAACGCGATAAACATTTGTCTCGGATGGCCGGTGTTGCGCAAAAAAATTCGGCGAGCGGCCCTCTACATGGTGACATTCGAAGCGGATTTGGCTAAGCTTGCTTTCATAAACGGAGGATGGAGCGATCTTGATCGTTCGTTCTACCGAAACAAGAAAATTGTACCGTGGTCTATGTCTTGGGAGGAAGGTCCCTCAGGCGCACCGAAGCGTTGCCGCCGCCGCCAGCGATGAACCGAGTAGCGAATCCGGCCCGTCGTGACGGCACGAGGGAGTTAGCCGCGAAACTACAAAAGCAAGGCCAGGATGCCTTGCTTTTTTTATGATCTGAGGTCGAACCGGGTGGCAATCCACTCCAGATCGACACCATAGACTTCGATCGCCAGCCAAATCAGCAGAACGATGATCGCGGCAACCACGGTGGTTGCCAGCGCCTTCCTCAACAGCAGCGGCCGCACCGGCGCGCTGTGCGCCGTCCCGAGCACGACCTCGCCCTCCTCGGCTTGCGTTCTGACCCCCCAGGGCAGAACCGCGAAGAGGACGACCCACCAGACGACAAAGAAAATCGCCCCGAGGGTGACCGCACTCACGCCTGCTCCAGCTCGATCAGCGTGCCGAGGAAGTCCTTGGGGTGGATGAAGACCACCGGCTTGCCGTGCGAACCGATCTTCGGGCGCCCATCGCCGAGCAGCCGGGCACCGGATGCGACAAGGGCATCACAGGCCGCACCAAGATCATCAACCCCGTAGCAGAGGTGGTGAATTCCGCCGAACGGGTTGCGCTTGAGGAAACCTGAGATCGGCGAGTTCGAGCCCAGCGGTTCGAGGAGTTCGATCTTGGTATTGGGCAAATCGATGAAGACCGTCGTGACCCCGTGCTCGGGTTGCGCGGCTGGTTCCGAAACGGTCGCACCCAACCGGTCGCGATAGAGCGCAATCCCCTCGGCCAGATCCGGGACGGCGATGGCGACATGGTTGAGAGGTCCGATCATGGTCTTAGAGCCCTTTCAACCAATTCTGTGTCAATTCTGTTTCGCGATTGGCGAGGTGAGCCATCGCCGAAACGATCGACGGGCGATGCCCCCGCATCGTTCCAGGTCGGTTCGGCGTTGGGCGCCCGCCAATCGACAAACCCGAAGCGACGGGCGATTTTGAGACAATTCCGGCGCCAAATCTCTCGACCGTATCCTGATACGCTCAATTGAACCTTGACTTGATCCTGTCACAAGATCGCTCCGTCAGAATGGCTCATAGTTGGTCGAAGGAGTTCTAGCTCATACGACCGTTACCAGCACCGAACAATCCGGTTTTTTGCCCCATGCGGCGGCAACCGCCGCCCGCACCGCACGGCGGGCCGACTTCTCCACCAGTTCCGGATCGCGGCGACGGCGGCGTGGGATCGATTCAACCGCACCGATGACAGCCTCGATCACGACATCATCCATCGCCTCGCCCGCACTGGTCTCGGCCGGCAATCCCAGCAGCGCTGCATCAGGTTCTGCCCGCAACGCGCCCTGCTGGTCGATCACGATCGCGACCGCGACGTGGCCGGCAAAGGCCAGCCTGCGGCGCTGGGCCACGCCGATATCGTCCATCCCGCCGATCACCGCACCGTCCCGGTAGAGCCGTCCGGCCTCGATCTGGTCGACGACCTCGGCCGGCCCCGGGGCAAGACGAACCAATGCGCCGTTCTCGATCTTGACAACCGTCTCGACACCGATGTCGCGCGCCAGATCGGCGTGAGCGGCAAGATGCATGGCTTCGCCGTGGACCGGTATGCGATCTGCGGCTGCAGCAGTCGTACACCACTCGCATTTCGTCGCGACGCGGATGCCCCGATACGTGCACCGGGCGCTCACCATCGGTCACGATTTTGACCCCGCGCCGGGTCAGCGCGTTCATGATGTCGAGAATCGTCCGTTCATTGCCCGGAATGGCGCGTGCCGAGAAGACGAAGGTATCCCCGGCCACCAGGTCGATCCTGGGATGATCGTCCCGAGCAACCCGCGCCAGCGCCGCCCGCGGCTCGCCCTGGCTGCCGGTAAGGAGCAACACCACCTTGTCCCGAGGCAGGCTGCCAAAGGCCTCCTCGCCGAGAATCTCGGGCATGTCGTCGAGCATGCCGAGGTCGCCGGCAACACCGATCATCCGGCGCATCGCGCGCCCCGCGACCACAATGTGGCGACCGGCACCATGGGCGGCCAGCGCAATCGAGCGCAGCCGCGCGACATTGGAGGCGAAGGTGGTGAAGGCGACCCGTCCCCTCGCCTCGCGGATGATCCGGGCGAGTTCATCGCCGATATCGGTCTCGCTCGGGCTTGTGCCATCGCGCATGGCGTTGGTGGAATCCGACACCAGCGCCAACACGCCCTGCTCGCCAACCTCGCGCAGCCTGGCCTCATCGGTCGGCGCGCCCAGAGCCGGGCGCTGGTCCAGTTTGTAATCACCGCTGTGAACCACCGTCCCCAGCGGGGTCGTCAAAACCAGCGCGTTCGATTCCGAGATCGAATGGGCGACGTTGACATCCTCGACCTCGAACGGACCGACGGAGAGACGCTGGCCGGCGCGCACGAGGTTCAGCGGTATCTCCCTCGCTCCGCCGCGATCGGTCTGCTTGGCCGACAACAGTCCGGCCGCAAACGGTGTGGCGTAGACCGGCACGCCAAGGCGCGGCCAAAGATCGAGCAGAGCGCCGAAATGGTCCTCATGGGCGTGGGTCAGCAGGATTGCGGCCAGGTTCGTTCGCTCCTCTTCCAGGTAGGAGATGTCGGGATAGATCAGATCGACCCCGGGCAAATCGTGCTTGGCGAACGACACCCCGAAATCGACCGCGATCCAGGTACGGTCGTAGCGCGAACCATAGCCGTAAAGGGCAAGGTTCATGCCGATCTCGCCAACCCCACCGAGCGGCAGAAAAACCAGTTCCTTGCGGTTGACCTTGGCCAACATCCTGCTCCCGATTCAACCCGCGCCGAAGGCCACGTCGCCGGCGGCGAACGACTTCAGCCGGCCATCCTCACATCTGAGGACGAGGTGGCCATCGTCGTCGAGCGCTTCAAACCGTCCGCTCACCGAGTGATCCGGCAACCTTACCGTGACCGTTTCGCCGAGCCCGGTGGCCCGCGCCAGCCACGCCTTGCGCGTCGTTGTGAAACCAGCCCCCTTGTCCCAGCGCTGCGCTTCACTGGCCATGCGCCCGACCAGCGCGGCGAACAGCCGATCCGGCGTCGCGGGCAGCCCGCGATCGGTCAAACTGCTGGCCGGGAAGGCGGCCGATATCTCGGGGTGCGATCGGCAGTTGACGCCGATTCCGATGACCACACCGAACGCGCCGCTCGGCAGCGTCTCGCCTTCGACAAGGATTCCGGCGATCTTGTAGCGATCGAGCAGCAGATCGTTGGGCCATTTCAGGGCCAGCCTGTCGGCGACCGCCGGCCCCGAAAGATCGACCACGGCCTGGTGCAGGGCCACACCGGCGACCAGCGAGAGCGTCGCCGCGATATCGCGCGGCGAGGGATCGACCAGCGCCAGCGAGGCGGCAAGATTACCCGCTTCGGTCGACCATGACCGGCCCCGCCTTCCCCGCCCGGCGGTCTGCCGCACGGCGGTGATCCACAGCCGACCAGGGTCGCCGTCGGCCATCGCCCGCGCCGCAACCGCGTTCGTGGAAGGCAGCTCATCGAACGCCTGGTGGCGGTACCCGGCTGGCATTGCGATGGTCATCACGGGGCTAAAAGAACGAACGGGCAGCCAGCTCCGCTGCACCGTTGAGAGGCCCGGCGATCAGCACGAACAGCACCACGAACGCCCCTCCGAGGCCGGCCACGACGCGCAATTCCACCGGAACCGGCGCCAGCCCCTCCAGCGGTTCGTCGAAATACATGATCTTGATGATGCGCAGGTAGTAGTAGGCGCCGACCACGCTGGCCAGCACGCCAATCACCGCCATCGCGACCAGACCGACCTCGATCGCCGCCAGGAAAACGTAGAATTTGGCGAAAAACCCAGCCAGCGGTGGAACCCCGGCAAGGGAGAAAAGCAACATTGCCAGCACAAAGGCTATGAACGGGTTGGTTCTCGAAAGCCCTGCCAACTCGTCGATATTCTCGACCATCCCGTCGCCGCGACGCATCGCCAGAATGCAGGCGAAGACACCAAGGTTCATGCCGAGATAAACGATCAGGTAGATGACCACACCCTCGACGCCGGCCTGGGTGCCGGCCGCAAGCCCGACCAGCGCAAACCCCATGTGCCCGATCGACGAATAGGCCATCAGGCGCTTGATGTTGCGCTGTCCGATCGCGGCGAAGGCGCCCAGCACCATCGAGGCGATGGCGATGAAGGTCAGCACCTGCTGCCAATCGGGCGTGATGGCGCCGAACGGGCTGATCATGGCCCGGACGAACAGGCTCATCGCCGCAACCTTCGGCGCCGTTGCAAAAAAGGCGGTCACCGGCGTTGGCGCGCCTTCATAGACATCGGGCGTCCACATGTGGAACGGCACCGCCGACACCTTGAAGGCGAGACCGGCAATAAGGAAAACCAGTCCGAAGGTCAGCCCCAGCGAGACGTCGCCGCCGGCAAGCGCGGTGGCAATGCCGTCGAAGGAGGTCTGGCCGGTAAACCCGTAGATCAATGACGCCCCATAGAGCAGCAGCCCGGAGGAAAGAGCCCCCAGGACGAAATATTTGAGCCCCGCCTCGGTCGAACGAAGGGAATCGCGATTGATGGCCGCGACCACGTACAGGGCCAGCGACTGCAATTCGAGCCCGAGATAGAGCGCGATCAGATCGTTGGCCGAAATCATCATCATCATCCCCAACGTGGCGATGACGATGAGCAGCGGATATTCGAACCGCTCGAATTTGTGTGCGCGGGCAAAACCCACCGACATGATAATCGCCACCGCCGAACCGATCAGGGTCACGACCTTCATCAGCCGCGCGAAAGGATCGACGATGAAAGCGCCGTTGAAGGCCTCACCCTCACCGGTTCCCAGCACGACAGCGATACCGGCGACGACCAGCAGCACGACGCTGAGCGTGGTCACCGTGGGGATGGATCGGGCGCCGCGGAAGACGCCGAACATCAGCAGAATCATCACCCCGGCAGCGATGACAAGTTCCGGCAGCGCCAGCAGGAGTGAGCTATCGAGCGGCATCGTCCTGCTCCCCTACTGCGCAATCGCGGCCAATTGGCCTGCTGCAGACAAGGCCGCCTGGTAATTGCTGACAAGCAAGTCGACCGAAGCGGCGGTGACGTTCATGATCGGAGCCGGATAGACGCCGAAGAAAATCGTCAGGGCGGCCAGCGGCCCCAGCAACACGATCTCGCGTCGCGACAGGTCGACAATCGACTTGAGGCTCTCCTTTTCCAGCTGCCCGAATATCACCCGGCGATAGAGCCACAGCGCGTAGCCGGCCGACAGGATGACCCCCGTCGTGGCTATGAATGCAACCCAGGTGTTGACTTTGAACGCCCCCAGCAGCGTCAGGAATTCGCCGATGAATCCGCTGGTCCCGGGCAGCCCGGTATTGGCCAGCGTGAACACCATGAACGCCGCCGCGTAGATCGGCATGCGATGGACCAGCCCGCCATAGGCGGCAATCTCGCGGGTGTGCATGCGGTCGTAGATGACCCCGACGCAAAGGAACAGCGCACCCGATATGATGCCGTGGGACAGCATCTGGAAAATGCCGCCCTGCAGGCCTTGGACGTTGACCACGAACAGGCCCATGGTCACGAACCCCATATGGGCGACCGACGAATAGGCGATCAATTTCTTCACGTCCTCCTGCATCAGCGCAACGAAGGAGGTGTAGACGATCGCAACCACCGACAGCACAAAGACAAGCGGTGCGAAATCCGCCGACGCCAGCGGGAACATGGGCAGCGAAAACCGGAGAAAACCGTAGCCGCCCATTTTCAGCAGGATGGCCGCCAGCACCACCGAGCCGGCCGTCGGCGCCTCGACATGGGCGTCGGGCAGCCAGGTATGAACCGGCCACATCGGCAGTTTGACGGCGAAGGAAGCGAAAAACGCCAACCATAGCCATGTCTGCATCGAGGCCGGGAAACGGTGGTCGAGAAGCGTCGGGATATCGGTCGTGCCGGCGTCCCAGAACATGGCCATGATGGCCAGCAGCATCAGCACCGAGCCGAGCAAGGTATAGAGGAAGAACTTGAAGCTCGCATAGACTCGGCCCGTGCCTCCCCAGATGCCGATGATCAGGAACATCGGGATCAGTCCGCCCTCGAAGAACACGTAGAACAGCACCAGATCGAGGGCGCAGAAGACACCGATCATCAGCGTTTCAAGGACCAGAAACGCGATCATGTATTCCTTGAAATTGGCCTTGACCGAAAGCTTGCTCGCCACGATGCAGATCGGCATCAGGAAGGTGGTCAGGATGACGAACAGCATGGAGATGCCGTCGACGCCCATTTTGTAGTTGATGCGATCACCCAGCCACTCGGCCGTCTCGACCATCTGGAAGCCGGCATCGGCAGTGTCGAAATTCTGCCAGATGAACAGTGACAGGAGGAATGTGACCGACGTGGTCCACAGCGACACATGGTAGATGTTGCGGCGTGAGATTTCGTCGTCGCCGCGGATCGACAACACCAGCAGCGCCCCGACGGTGGGCAGGAACGTCACGGTAGACAGGATTGGCCAGTCGATCATCGCCGCCTGCCTAGAGCGTTTTCGACCAACTCTGGGTCAATTCTGTTTCGCAATCGGCGAGGCGATCCGGCGTCGAAACGATCGAAGGGCGATGCTCGTGCATCGTCCGAGATCGCTTCGGCGTTGGGCGCCCGCCGATCGGAAACCCGGAGGGACGGGCTATTTTGCGCCAATTCCTGCGTAAATCCCCTCGACCGTATCCAGATACGCTCATCGAACCTTCACTTGATCTTGTCACAAAATCGCTCCGTCAGAATGGCTCAGAGTTGGTTGAAAGCGCTCTAGGTCCTGTTGACAGTTATCGGAGCCAGATGATGGCACCGACAAGAAACAGTCATGGCCATGTAGGCCGTTGCGGTTTTTTCATAGCGCGTGGCGATGCGCCGGAAGTGTTTGATTTTGTTTATGTAACATTCGACGAGATGTCTTTCTTTGTAGAGTTCGGCATCGTAGGGGATGGCTTGCGCCCGTGACGGGTTGGATGGGATCACCGCCACTATTCCGGCATCGTTGAGACGGGCGCGGAGATGATCGGCATCATAGGCCGTGTCGGCGATGAGGTTTGCGCCGGCCACGTCGGCGATCAACTCTTCAGCCTGGGTGACATCGCCTACCTGACCGCCGGTAAGGATGAACCGTAATGGATTGCCGAGCCCATCGACAGCGATGTGAACCTTGCTCGTCAAGCCGCCGCGCGAACGTCCGATGGCCTGATTTTGAGTCCCCCTTTTGCGCCCGACGCATGTTGATGTGCCCGCACAATGCGTTGAATCGATGATCAGGTATTCGAAGTCCGGATCGTCCACCAAGGCCTTGAAAAGACTCTCCCATGCCCCTTGTTTGGCCCACCGGGAAAAGCGCACGTACACGCTGTTCCAATTGCCGAACGCGTCCGGCAGGTCGCGCCATGGCGAACTCGTGCGTGCAATCCACAATACCGCATCCACGAACAGACGATTGTCCCGTCCCGTGGATCCGCAATCCGACGCCTTGCCGGGTACCAAATCCGATATCCGTTCCCATTGAACGTCCGTCAATTCTCTGCGAAGCAGACCGGTTCCTCCTCCACACCCAGGTCTTGCTTGAATCACAACCGCCATTAATAAACCGTTAACTGTCAACAGCACCTAGCCGTTGAACATCAGCAAGGTCACCAGCGCGGCGACGCCGATGAGCATGGCGAAGGCGTAGTGATAGAGGTAGCCGGACTGGAGTTTCACGACCCGGGCGGTGGCGTCCAGCACCCGCGCCGACACGCCGTCCGGTCCGAAGCCGTCGATCAGCCAGCCATCACCCTTCTTCCACAGGAAGTGCCCGAGCCACTTGGCCGAGCGAACGAACAGCACGTCATAGAGTTCGTCGATGTACCATTTGTTGAGCAGGAACAGGTGCAGCCAGTCGTGCCGCTTGGCCAGACGGCGCGGCACCTGCGGCGCAATCAGATAGAAATACACCGCGATGGCGACGCCGATCGCCATCATCACCGTCGGTGCCGCAACCACCCACAAGGGCGGGTGGAGCGCCTCTTCACCGTGAGCACCCTCCGCTGCCGCGGCCCAGAAGGCGCCGGCGCCGTCGCCGATGAAAGAAGAACTGAAAATCAGCCCGGCCAAGAGCGAACCGGCGGCCAGAACGTAGAGCGGTACCATCATCGTCGGCGGCGATTCATGGATGTGTTTCATCACATCGGCCGGCGCGTGGGCGCGCCCGTGGAAGGTCATGAAGATCAGACGCCACGAATAAAACGCCGTCATCAGGGCCGCGATCAGGGTGAGTGCGAACGCATAGCCGGCCATCGTACCGCCGCCTGCAAAGGCGCTCTCGATGATCGCGTCCTTGGAGAAGAAGCCGGCCGTGAACGGAAACCCGGTCAGCGCCAGCGTGCCGATCACCATCACCCAGTAGGTCAGCGGAATGTGGGTCCTCAGCCCCCCCATTTTCCGCATGTCCTGCTCGTCGGCGACGGCATGGATCACCGATCCCGAGCCCAGAAACAGCAGCGCCTTGAAGAAGGCATGGGTGAATAGGTGGAAAATCGCCACCTGGTAGACGCCGACGCCGAGCGCCACGAACATGTAACCCAGCTGCGAACAGGTCGAGTAGGCAATGACGCGTTTGATGTCGTTCTGCACCAGGCCGACGCTGGCCGCGAAGAAGGCGGTCGTCGCCCCGAAAAACGTGACCACGAGCAGCGCCGTCTCGCTCAACTCGAACAACGGCCACAGCCGCGCAACCATGAACACGCCGGCGGTCACCATCGTTGCGGCATGGATCAGCGCCGACACCGGCGTCGGGCCCTCCATGGCGTCCGGCAGCCAGGTGTGCAGCAGAAACTGGGCCGACTTGCCCATGGCGCCCATGAACAGCAGCACGCAGACCAATGTGAGGGCGTCGAAATCCCAGGCCAGGAAACGCAACGTGGTGCCCTGGACCTCCTCCACATTGCCGAAAATGGTGCCGTATTCGACCGAGTCGAACAGCATGAACAACGCGAAAATGCCGAGCGCGAAGCCGAAATCGCCGACCCGGTTGACGACGAAGGCCTTGATCGCGGCGGCGTTGGCCGCCGGACGTTTGTACCAGAAGCCGATCAACAGATAGGACGCCAGGCCAACCCCCTCCCAGCCGAAGAACAGCTGGACGAGGTTGTCGGCGGTGACCAGGATCAGCATCGAAAAGGTGAACATCGACAGGTAGGCGAAGAAACGCGGCCGATGCGGATCGTGCGCCATGTAGCCGATCGAGTAGATGTGAACGAGCGCCGACACGGTGGTCACCACCACCAGCATCACCACGGTCAGCGTGTCGATGCGAAAGGCCCAGTCGACGGCCAACGTGCCGGAAGAGAACCAGTGCAGGATGTGGATCCTTTGGTCGGGTGCCTCTCCCAACGCGACGGTGAAGAACGCCACCCATGAAAGGATCGCCGCCACCACCAGGAAGCCGCTGGTGATCACTTCGGCCGGCTGCATCGATCCGGCCTGGTCATGAGCCTGGCTGTCATGTTTGGCCGCGGCCCCACGCCGGCGACCGCCATTGTCCTCAGCCTCGACGCCGGGCTCGCCGCCCACATGGGCAATCCGCGCTCCGAAGACGGCGATCAGGCCGGCGATGATCGCGCCCAGAAGGGGAAGGAAAACGATCGCGTGATACATCTTGCCGGTCAGCCCTTCATCACGTTGACGTCTTCGACTGCGATGGACCCGCGGTTGCGATAGAAAACGACGACGATCGCCAGACCGATGGAGGCCTCGGCCGCTGCAACCGTCAGCACGAGAAGCGCGAACACCTGGCCGACCAGGTCGCCGAGAAATGCGGAGAAGGCGACCAGATTGATGTTGACGGCGAGCAGGATCAGCTCGATCGACATCAGGATGACGATGACGTTCTTGCGGTTCACGAAGATGCCGAACACGCCGATGGTGAACAGGATCGCCGCGACCGCAAGGTAGTGCGACAGGCCGACCGCCATCAGATCCCCCGCCCCGACTGTACTTTGCGGACCTCGATCGACGTCGCCGGCGTGCGCCCGACCTGCGCGGCGATCGACTGCCGTTTGACGCCCACCTTGTGGCGCAACGTCAAGACGATCGCGCCGACCATGGCGACCAGCAGAATCAGCCCCGCGGCCTGAAAGAAATAGATGTAGCGGGTGTAGAGAATGAGCCCGATCGCGGCCGTGTTCGATGTCGCTTCCACTGCCGGCGTCGGTTCCGGCAGGCTGGCCGCGACCCCGGGTGCGAACGCCCATCCGGCCAGGGCGGCCAGAAGCTCGACCATCAGGACGCCGGCAACGACGCCGCCGATGGGCAGATAATCGAGAAAGCCCTGCCGCAGTTCGACGAAGTCGACGTCGAGCATCATCACCACGAACAGGAACAGCACCGCGACCGCGCCGACATAGACGACGACCAGGATCATCGCCAGGAACTCGGCACCGAGGAGGATGAACAACCCGGCCGCGTTGAAGAAGGCGAGGATCAGAAAGAGCACCGAATGGACCGGGTTACGTGACCCGACGACCATCAGCGCGGCGGCGATCGCGACCGCGGAAAAGAGATAGAAAAACAGGGCGTTGAGGATCATTTGAACTCAGCATCCTCGGCCAGATTGCGGGCGATTTCACGCTCCCAACGGTCGCCGTTCGCCATCAGCCTGTCCTTGTTGTAGTAGAGTTCCTCGCGGGTTTCGGTGGCGAACTCGAAGTTCGGGCCTTCGACGATGGCATCGACCGGGCAGGCCTCCTGGCAAAAGCCGCAATAGATACATTTCACCATGTCGATGTCGTAGCGGGTGGTCCGCCGGGTACCGTCATTGCGCCGCGGTCCGGCCTCGATGGTGATCGCCTGGGCCGGACAGATCGCCTCGCACAGTTTGCAGGCGATGCAGCGTTCCTCACCGTTGGGATAACGCCGGAGCGCGTGCTCGCCGCGGAAACGCGGGCTGACCGGCCCCTTTTCGAACGGATAGTTGATCGTCGCCTTGGGGCTGAAGAAGTAACGCATCGACAGGAAGAACGCCGACACGAACTCGGACAGGAAGAGCGCTCGGGCTGACTGGTCAAGTCGCATCTGGCCGGGCCTCAAGCCAATCCGGTCAACTGAAGAAACGCCGCGGTTGCGGCGACCATGAACAGCGCGATCGGCAGGAACACCTTCCAACCGAGGCGCATGAGCTGGTCGTAGCGGTAGCGCGGAACGAACGCCTTGACCATGGAGAACATGAAGAAAACCATGCTCGTCTTGACGACGAACCAAACCACGCCCGGGACCCAGGTAAAGGGCGCCACGTCCAGCGGCGGCAACCATCCGCCGAGGAACAGGATCGTCGTCAGGGCGCACATCAGCAGGATCGCGACGTACTCGCCCAGCATGAACATCATGTACTGCGAGGAGCCGTACTCGACCATGAAACCGGCCACCAGTTCGGACTCGGCTTCGACCAGGTCGAAGGGCGGCCGATTGGTTTCGGCCAGTGCGGAAATAAAGAAGATGACGAACATCGGAAACAGCGGCAGCCAGTACCAGTCGAACAGGCTGGACGGCAGGCCGGCCATGGTGCCGAGCCCGGTGGCCTGGGCGAGGACGATATCGGTCAGGTTCAGCGATCCCGCCGCCAGCAGAACGGTGATGATCACGAAGCCGAGCGACACTTCGTACGACACCATCTGGGCGGCTGATCTGAGCGCGCTGAGGAACGGATATTTCGAGTTCGAGGCCCATCCGCCCATGATGATGCCGTAGACCATCAGCGAGGAGATCGCGAACAGGTAGAGGATGCCCACATTGATGTCGGCGATGACCCAACCGGCATTGACCGGTACGACCACCCACGCCGACAGGGCCAGCGTCACCGTCACCAGCGGCGCGAGCAGAAACACACCCTTGTTGGCGCCTGCCGGCACGATCGGTTCCTTGAACACGAACTTCAGCAGATCGGCGAAGCTTTGCAACAGGCCCCAGGGTCCGACCACGTTGGGGCCCCGGCGCAATTGCACCGCCGCCCAGATCTTCCGGTCGGCATACAGCACATAGGCGACGAAGATCAGCAGCGTCACCATCAACAGCAGACTCTGGCCGACGATGATGGCGCCGGGCAGCAGGTAATCCTGGAAGAACACGCTCACCGGTTCCTGCCTACTCTGCCGCTGCCGCGGTCTTGCCCGCCGCCAGCGCCGAACACTCGGCCATCACCGCCGATGCGCGGGCAATGGGGTTGGTCAGATAGAAATCCGCAATGGTGCCGCGGAAGGGTTCATCGCCGACCCGGGCTGCGGTGCCAGCCAACGCGGCGACATCGTCGGGCCGACCAGGTGCGATCTCGTCGATGCGCATCAAATGCGGATGCCTGGCGTAAAGCTGGCTGCGCAGCGCCGACAGCGAATCGAATGGAAGGGTGGCGCCGAGCGAGTCGGACAGGGCGCGCAGGATGGCCCAATCCTCTCGTGCCTCGCCGGGCGCAAAGCCGGCCCGGGCGGTCATCTGGACCCGCCCCTCGGTGTTGACATAGGTCGCCGATTTCTCGGTGTAGGTGGCCGCCGGCAGGACGACATCGGCGCGATGCGCACCGGCGTCGCCATGGGTGCCGATATAGACCACGAAAGCGCCGCCGAGCGCGTCCATGTCGATATCGTCTTCGCCGAGCAGGAACACCACCTCGATCCCACCGGTGGCCGCGGCCGCAACCATGCCGGCGGTGTCGAGACCATTTGCACCCGGCACGAACCCGACATCGAGCGCGCCGACCATGGCGGCGGCATCGTGAAGGACGGCCAGGCCGGTCCAGCCCTGGTCGCGTTCGCCGGCAAGCGCGACCTTTGCCGCCAGGGCAAGAATATCGGCGCCGTCGGGGCGCGAAATCGCCCCTTGGCCGACCACAATCAGTGGGCGTCGGGCGCTCGCCAGAGCGCTGGCGAAGTCGCCTTCGCCGGCCGCCAATTTGGCCAAGGACTCGGGCCCGGCACCGAGATAGTCCACCGGATAGGTGAGATCGGCCGGTTCGCCGATCAGCCCGATCGGCAGCTTGCCCATGCGCCAGCGTTTGCGGATGCGGGCGTTGAGAACCGACGCCTCGTGACGGGGATTGGAGCCGACAATCAGAACCGCATCCGCACTTTCGATCCCGGCAATCGTCGGATTGAACAGATAGCTGGCCCGGCCGCGGGTCGGATCGAGCCTGCTGCCGAGCGGCCGGCAGTCGATATTGTCGACGCCGAGCCCGGTCATCAGCTCACGCAGCGCAAAAATCTCTTCCACACCGGCCAAGGGTCCGGCCAGCGCGCCGATCGATCCCGGTGCAAGCCCGCGAACCCGGTCGGCGATGGCTGCCAGCGCCTCGCCCCAGCCGGCCGGTGCCAGCCGGCCGTCGCGCCGCAGGTAGGGTCGATCAAGCCGTTGGGTCTTCAATCCGTCCCAGATGAAACGCGTCTTGTCGGAGATCCACTCCTCGTTGACCGCCTCGTTGAGCCGCGGCAGGATGCGCATGACCACGCGGCTTCGTGTGTCGACGCGGATGGCCGAGCCCACCGCATCCATGACGTCGATCAACTCGGTCTTGATCAGCTCCCACGGCCTGGCGTGGAACTCGTACGGTTTGGAGGTCAACGCACCGACCGGGCACAAATCGATCACATTGCCCTGTAGCTCGGAGTCCATGGCGGCTTCGAGATAGGTCGTGATCTCCATGTCCTCGCCGCGACCGGTCGCGCCGAGGTCGGGCACCCCGGCGACCTCGGCGGAGAAGCGGATGCAGCGCGTGCAATGAATGCAGCGCGTCATCGTCGTCTTGACCAGAGGGCCGATATATTTGTCGTCGACGGCGCGTTTGTTCTCCCTGAACCGGCTGCCGTCGACGCCGTAGGCCATCGCCTGGTCCTGCAGGTCGCACTCGCCGCCCTGGTCGCAGATCGGGCAATCGAGGGGATGATTGATGAGCAGGAACTCCATCACCCCTTCGCGGGCCTTGGTCACCATCTTCGACCTGGTGAGAATCTCCGGCGGCGCCCCGTCCGGCCCGGGACGCAGGTCGCGAACGTTCTGAGCGCAGGAGGCCACCGGCTTGAGCGGGCCACCCTTCACTTCGATCAGGCACATGCGGCAATTGCCGGCAATCGACAGCCGCTCGTGAAAGCAGAATCTAGGGATTTCCGCGCCCGCCGCCTCGCACGCCTGCAACAGCGTGAGCCCCGGAGGCAGGTCGATGTCGACGCCGTCGATCTTGACCGTACGCAGCTCGCTCATTCAGCTGCCTCCATCGCCTGTCCGGCGCCGGCTCGCGCGGAATAATCGTCGATGCGCCGTTCGATTTCGCCGCGGAAATGCCTGATCAGCCCCTGGACCGGCCAGGCCGCCGCGTCGCCGAACGCACAGATGGTGTGCCCCTCGACCTGGTAGGTCACCTCCAGCAGCATGTCGATTTCACGCTTCTCGGCCCGCCCATCGGCCATCCGCTCCAGCACGCGCCACAGCCAGCCGGTACCCTCGCGGCACGGCGTGCATTGGCCGCAGCTCTCATGCTTGTAGAAATAGGACAGCCGGGCAATCGCTCGCACCACGTCGGTGGATTTGTCCATCACGATGACGGCGGCCGTCCCCAGCCCCGACTTCAACTCCTTGAGGGTATCGAAGTCCATGGTCAGGTTGTCGCACTGGGACGCCGGCAGCAGCGGCACCGAGGCACCACCTGGTATCACCGCCAAAAGATTGTCCCAACCGCCACGGACCCCGCCGCAATGGCGGTCGATCAACTCGCGTAGCGTGATCCCCATTTCCTCCTCCACCGTGCACGGTTGCTCCACGTGCCCGGAGATGCAGTACAGTTTGGTGCCGGTATTGTTCTGGCGGCCGAAGCCGGCAAACCATGTTGCGCCGCGGCGCAGGATCGTCGGCGCAACCGCAATCGACTCGACATTGTTGACCGTCGTCGGGCACCCATAGACGCCCACGCTCGCCGGGAATGGCGGTTTGAGGCGCGGCATCCCCTTCTTGCCTTCGAGCGATTCCAACAGGGCCGTCTCTTCGCCGCAGATATAGGCCCCGGCACCGTGGTGCACGATCACGTCGAAATCCCAGCCGAGCTTGTTGTTGTTGCCCAACAGGCCGGCTTCGCGGGCCTGATCGACGGCCGCCTGCAGGTGCTCGCGCTCACGAATGAATTCGCCACGGACATAGATGATCGCAGTGTGGGCGCCCATGGCGAACCCGGCGATCACGCAACCTTCAATCAACAGGTGGGGATCGTGGCGCAGGATTTCGCGATCCTTGCAGGTGCCCGGTTCCGATTCATCGGCATTGACCACCAGATAGTGGGGTCGACCGTCGGATTCCCTGGGCATGAACGACCATTTGAGACCGGTGGGAAAACCGGCTCCGCCGCGCCCCCGCAGGCCCGATGCCTTGGTCTGGTCGATGATCCAGTCGCGCCCCTTGTCCAGCACGCCCTTGGTGTCGTCCCATGCGCCACGCGCGATGGCGCCGGCGAGCCCCCAGTCGTGCTCGCCGTAGAGATTGGTAAAGATACGGTCCTTGTCGGCCAGCATGTCGCCCGTCAATCCTCGTCCACCGTCTCGCCGCCTGCCGTGCGCGAGAACTCGGTCTCGCCGCCGGAGGCCAGCGTCCTGGCCTGATCGATCCAGTTCTCGCGCCCGATCCGCCCCTTGAATTTCAGATGCTCATCCACCCAACCCACCGTCGCCTCGGACCATGCGCCAATCTGGTTGTAGTGAAACACACCCAGTGCGTTGAGAATGTCCTCGATCTTCGGACCGACCCCGGAAATCAGCTTGAGGTCATCGGCGCCACCGGCGCGGGGCGCAGCCAGGGCTTGGGGACGTCCGGCCTCGGCCCCGGCGACCGGCGCTGTCGCCACTTCGTCGCCGACCGCTTCCATCAGCGTGGTCAGCCCGCCGGCCGGGGCCGCGAAGCGCCGCTCGACCTGCGGACCCGGCTGCGGTCGGCGTCCTGCCGCCAGATCGTCGAGAAGGCGCTCAAATGAGGCCGGGGTGAGGTCTTCGAAGGTGTCGGCGCCGATCTGCACCAGCGGCGCGTTGACGCACGCCCCCAGGCACTCCGCTTCCTCCCATGAAAACGCACCGTCGGCGCTGACCAGGTGCTCGCGGGCGTGGATCCTGCGTTGGCAAACCTCCCTGATCCGCTCAGCGCCCATCAGCCAGCACGGTGTGGTTCCGCACACCAGGATGTGGGCGGTGCGACCGACCGGCGCGAGATGAAACATGGTGTAGAAGGTGGCGATCTCGAGCACCCGGATGCGCGGCATATCAAGCATCTCGGCCACTGTCTGAACCGCCGGCTCGCTCACCCAACCGTCCTGATCCTGCGCTCGCCACAACAGCGCAATCACGGCCGAGGCCTGCCGACCCTCCGGGTATTTGGCGATTTCGGCGGCCGCCCAGGCAAGGTTTTCGTCGCTGAAGGCAAACGCCTCCGGTTGTTGTTCGGCCAGCCGGCGCAGCGCCATCTAAACCGCCCCCCCGGCCGGAGCAGTGTCGATCGGCGTCGTGCCGACCTGATCGCCGTTGATCAAGCGGTGGGTCGCCACGCTCACCGGTCCACCTCGCCGAACACAATGTCGATCGATCCCAGAATCGCCGAGACGTCGGCCAGCATGTGCCCCCGGGTCAGAAAATCCATGGCGGCGAGATGGGCGAAACTGGGTGCTTTGATCTTGCAGCGATAAGGCTTGTTGCTGCCGTCGGCGACGAGATAGACGCCGAATTCGCCCTTGGGCGCCTCGACCGCGGCGTAAATCTCGCCTGCCGGCACGTGGTAGCCTTCGGTGTAAAGCTTGAAGTGATGGATCAGCGCCTCCATCGAGCGCTTCATCTCATCGCGCGGCGGCGGGACCATCTTGCCATCGGTCGAAGAAACCGGGCCACCGCCTTCGGCCGCATTCAACGCCGCAATGGACTGCCGCATGATCCGCACCGACTGGCGCATCTCCTCCATCCGGATGAGATAGCGGTCGTAGCAATCGCCGTTCTTGCCGACCGGGATATCGAAATCCATCTCGGCATAGCACTCATAGGGCTGCGACTTGCGCAGGTCCCAAGGCGCACCGGAACCGCGTACCATGACCCCTGAGAAACCGCGGCGAAAGGCGTCGTCCAGGCCGACCACGCCGATATCGACATTGCGCTGCTTGAAGATGCGGTTGTTGGTCAGCAGGCGGTCGATGTCGTCGACCGCCTTGAGAAAGGGGTCGCAGAACGCTTCGATATCGTCGATCAACTGCTGGGGCAGGTCCTGATGGACGCCGCCGGGGCGAAAATAGGCCGCATGCATACGGCTGCCGCTCGCCCGCTCATAGAAGACCATGAGCTTCTCGCGTTCTTCGAACCCCCACAGCGGCGGCGTCAAGGCGCCCACGTCGAGAGCC
This sequence comes from uncultured Bauldia sp., assembly GCA_963663975.2. Lineage (GTDB taxonomy): Bacteria > Pseudomonadota > Alphaproteobacteria > Rhizobiales > Kaistiaceae > JANQRX01. Next base: position 215,887 of record CAXXRA010000005.1, read on the forward strand.
TGCGTGGTGATGTTCAACAGGTGGCTCAACAACCTGCCGATTTCCGAATAAAGCACGCGAATGAGCTGACCGCGGCGGGGAACCGTGATGCCGACCAGCCTTTCGACCGCCAGGGCAAAGGCATGCTCCTGATTCATCGGCGCGACATAATCGAGCCGGTCGAAATAAGGCACCGCCTGCAAATAGGTCTTGTGCTCGATCAGCTTTTCGGTGCCGCGGTGGAGAAGGCCGATATGAGGGTCGACGCGCTCCACCACTTCACCGTCGAGTTCCAGGACCAGCCGCAGCACGCCGTGGGCGGCGGGATGTTGCGGCCCGAAATTGATGGTGAAGGTGCGAATTTCGGCTTCGGCCATGGCGCGGCTCACTTGGCCCCGGCTTTTTCGTCGCCGGGAAGGACATGGTCGGGGCCCTCCCATGGCGACTCGAAATCGAAGTCACGATAGCGCTGGGCAAGACGCACCGGCTCGTAGACGACCCTTTTCTGTTCGTCGTCGTAACGAACTTCGGCAAAGCCGGTGAGCGGAAAATCCTTTCTCAGCGGATGCCCGTCAAAGCCGTAATCGGTGAGGATGCGCCTCAGATCCGGGTGGCCGGTGAACAGAATGCCGTAGAGATCATAGGCTTCGCGCTCGAACCAGTCGGCGCCGGGAAACACCGGGGTGGCGGACGGTACCGGCGTCGTCTCGTCGGTGGCCAGCTTGATTCTGATCCGCGCATTCTGGCTCGGGCTCAACAGGTGATAGACCACGTCGAAGCGCTTCTCGCGGCCCGGCCAGTCGACGCCGCAAATATCGACCAGGCTGATAAACGTCAGTCGCGGGTCGTCGCGCAGGAATCGCAGAAAACCGACGATCTGACTGCAAGGCACCCGAACGGTCAGCTCGCCGCGTTCGATCGTCCATTCGGACATCGCAGCACCCTGCTCGGCCGACAGATATTCGGCAATTTCTTTCAGTGCGTCGTCCACGTGTCCCGTCCTGGTGCGCCCTCAGCGCTCGATGGTTCCGGTTCGCCGGATTTTCTTCTGCAGGAGCAAGACGCCGTAGAGAAGCGCTTCCGCCGTCGGCGGACAGCCGGGGACGTAAATGTCCACCGGGATGATACGGTCGCAGCCCCTGACGACCGAGTATGAGTAGTGATAGTAGCCGCCGCCATTGGCGCAGGATCCCATCGAGATCACGTAGCGCGGTTCAGGCATCTGGTCGTAGACCTTGCGCAAGGCCGGCGCCATCTTGTTGGTCAGCGTGCCGGCCACGATGATGACATCGGACTGCCTTGGTGAAGCCCTGGGCGCGAAGCCGAAGCGTTCCGCGTCGTAGCGCGGCATCGACATCTGCATCATCTCGATCGCGCAGCAGGCGAGGCCGAAGGTCATCCACATCAACGATCCGGTACGGGCCCAGTTGACCAGATCGTCGGTGGTGGTGACGATGAAGCCCTTGTCGGCCAGTTCGTTGTTCACTTCGAGGAAGTACGGATCGTCCGCGCTCGGCCGAACGTCCTTCGGCGTGGCGATCAGCGGCGCGTCACCGGCCCCGGCTAATCCCATTCGAGCGCTCCCTTACGCCACTCGTAGATGTAGCCGATGGTCAGGATCCCCAGGAACACCATCATCGACCAGAAGCCGAGCCACCCGATATCTCCGAACGCCACCGCCCAGGGGAATAGAAACGCGACCTCGAGATCAAAGATTATGAACAGGATGGCGACCAGATAGAAGCGCACGTCGAACTGCATGCGGGCGTCGTCGAAGGCATCGAATCCGCACTCATAGGCGGACAATTTTTCCGGATCCGGGTTCTTGATCGCCACCATGAACGGGGCAACCAAAAGCGCCAGTCCGATGAGGCCGGCCAGCCCCATGAAAATGATGATCGGCAGGTAGTTGCTCAGGAGCTCGTCCATGACGGTCTCACGGGTCACCGGGGGGGAGTCTTTTTCTTCTGCGTCACGAACCTCTGCAGCGAGAGATTCTGCCTCTGTTGCCCGGAATCCGGCGGCGAACGGGCTGAAGCGAGGCTTAAACGAGGCGACGCGGACTGGCAAGCCTGAACACGCCGCACCCCGCGCCGCTTCAGCGTTCGGGGCCGATGACCGTCAGGATTTCGTCGAGCGGCTTCTTGATTTTGGCGGCGGCCGAAATGGTGGCGTCGTCGGCGGCATGGCCGACCGCCAGGATCATCAACGGCTTGTCGTTCGGCGGCCGGTCGCACAGCTGGTTGAGGAACTTCATCGGATTGGGCGTATGGGTCAGGCACACCAGCCCGGCGTGGTGGAGCGCGGTGATCAAAACACCGGTCGCAATCCCGACGCTTTCGGCGACGTAGTAATGTTTCACCCGCGACCCGTCCGGGTTGAGCCCATATCTTTCGGCGAAAATCACGATCAGCCACGGTGCCGCTTCCAGGTGCGGCTTGTCATCATCGGTGCCGATCGGTTCCAGTGCGGCAATCCATTCGTCGCCGCCGCCGCCGGCATAGAACCTGCGTTCCTCCTCCTCCGCTTCGACCCGAACGCGCCGTTTGGCGTCCGGATCGGAAATCGCGACGAAGTGCCACGGCTGGTGATTGGCTCCGCTCGGCGACAGCCCGGCTGCACTTATGCAGTCCCTGATGATGTCGATCGAAACCGCCCGGTCCGAATAATCGCGGACGGTGTGGCGGTTGGCCATATGATCGCGGAACGCGGCGGCGGACGCCGCCATGTCCGCATCGCTCATAGTGTGACGAAAGGGAACCGGAATCGGCCGGTAGCCGGCCGGCTTCGCCGGCGCCGCACTCGGCGTTTTCGCTCCGCCCGACGCTGCGTCCTTGCTGCTCATCGAGAACTCACGGGGAGGCGTCGGGGCTGGGATGAGCGATCGAAAAAATATGGCGGGAGTGACCGGACTCGAACCGGCGGCCTCCGGCGTGACAGGCCGGCGCTCTAACCAAACTGAGCTACACCCCCGACATGGCTTGCGGGCGCGACCCGCACTTAGGGCAGTCGCGGACTCCAAGTCAAGCGAACGCAGACGCAGGGCCGGTGGTGGGCGGTGAGAGGCTCGAACTCCCGACATCCACGGTGTAAACGTGGCGCTCTACCAGCTGAGCTAACCGCTCCCACGCGCGAATGGCATTTAGGCGGTTGCGCAGTCGGGCGCAAGCGGTGCCGGACGGACGGTGCCCAGTCGGGGCTCCGCGCTCGACGCGCGAAGCCCGATAACTTGGCTTGACGCCGGTTGGCGCGGTTGCCGGCCGGCAACGCTCAGCGGTTGACCGCGTCCTTGAGGCCCTTGCCCGCCCGGAATTTGGGCGACCTCGAAGCCGGGATGTCGATCACCGCGCCGGTACGGGGATTTCGCCCCTTGCTGGCCTGCCGCTGGGTCACGGAGAAATTGCCGAAGCCAATGATCTTGACTTCCTGCCCCGATTTCAGCGCGTCGGTGATAGCCTCCACGGTTGCCTCGATGGCCTGGGCTGCGCCCGCCTTGGACATACCGGTACGTTCGGCGATATCGGCAATCAAATCATTCTTGTTCATGAAACTTCCTTTCCCTGAACAGAGCCGAGAGACGAATCGCATGCCCGACTCTTGGCGACCCTCGTGCCAAATTATCCGTCTGGCAAGGGCAAAACCGCAGTTTTCAGCGATTTTGATAGAGCCATGAAAACCCCGGAATCGCCAGCGTCCGCCTTGCAGCGGGCGCTGATTCACTCATGATTTCAAAGGCTTAATGGGCTGTTTGCGGGGCGCCGGCGTCATCCTCGGCGATCACCGCGGCGTCGCCGGATTTGGCTTCGTCCCACTCGATCGGCTCCGGCGTGCTGACCAGAGCGTGCCGAAGGACCTCGTCCATGCGGTCGACGGGGATGATCTCCAACTCGTTTTTGACCGCGTCGGGAATTTCGGCCAGGTCCTTGACGTTCTCCTCGGGAATAACCAGCGTCTTGATCCTGCCACGCAGTGCGGCCAGCATCTTTTCCTTCAGGCCACCGATCGGCAGGACCCTGCCGCGCAAGGTGATCTCGCCGGTCATGGCGACGTCCTTGCGGATCGCAATACCGGTCATCACCGACACGATCGCAGTGACCATCGCCACACCTGCCGATGGGCCGTCCTTGGGCGTAGCGCCTTCCGGCACGTGGACGTGAATGTCGCGTTTGTCGAACATCGGCGGCTCGATGCCGAAATCGACGGCCCGGCTGCGGACATAGGAGGCTGCTGCCGAGATCGATTCCTTCATAACGTCGCGAAGGTTGCCGGTGACGGTCATTTTGCCCTTGCCCGGCATCATCACGCCTTCGATCGTCAGCAATTCGCCACCGACCTCGGTCCACGCCAGCCCGGTCGCGAGGCCGACAAGGTCCTCCTGTTCGACTTCGCCATAGCGGAACTTCGGAACGCCGAGATAGTCCTCGATGTTCTTGCCGGTGACCTTGATGGTCTTCTTGCGCGACGTCATCAGGTCCTTGACGCCCTTGCGCGCCAGCGTCGCCATCTCGCGTTCCAGGTTGCGAACCCCGGCCTCGCGGGTATAGCGCCTGATGATGGTCCTCAGACCGGAATCGTCGAGGCTGAATTCCTTGGTCTCGAGTGCGTGCTCCTTGAGGATCTTTGGGATCAGATGCCGGCGGGCAATCTCGGTCTTTTCGCCCTCCGTGTACCCGGCAATGCGAATGATCTCCATCCGATCCATGAGCGCCGGCGGGATATTGAGGGTGTTGGCGGTGGTTATGAACAGTACATTCGAGAGGTCGTATTCGACCTCCAGATAGTGGTCTGCGAACGTCGAATTCTGCTCCGGATCGAGCACTTCGAGCAACGCCGAGGAAGGATCGCCACGGAAATCCATGCCGATCTTGTCAACCTCGTCGAGCAGAAGGAGCGGATTGATCTTCTTGGCCTTGCGCATCGACTGGACGACCTTGCCGGGCATCGACCCGATATAGGTCCGCCGGTGGCCGCGGATCTCGGCCTCGTCGCGCACGCCACCCAGTGACATCCGCACGAATTCGCGTCCCGTCGCCCTGGCGATGGACTTGCCGAGTGAGGTCTTGCCGACGCCGGGCGGTCCCACCAGGCACAGGATCGGGCCCCTCAGCTTGTTCGACCGGCTCTGGACCGCGAGATATTCGACGATCCGGTCCTTCACCTTCTCAAGGCCGTAATGATCGGCGTCCAGGACCTGCCGGGCAAAATCGAGATCATTCTTGATGCGGGATTTCTTGCCCCACGGGATGCCCAACAGCCAATCCAGATAATTGCGGATGACGGTTGCCTCGGCCGACATCGGGCTCATCTGCTTGAGCTTCTTGAGCTCGTTGCTCGCCTTTTCGCGGGCCTCCTTGGAGAGCCGCATCTTGGTGATCTTCTCTTCCAGCTCTTGCAGTTCGTCCTTGCCGTCCTCGGCATCGCCGAGTTCCTTCTGGATCGCCTTCATCTGCTCGTTCAGATAGTACTCGCGCTGCGTCTTCTCCATCTGCCGCTTGACCCGGGAGCGAATACGCTTCTCGACCTGCAGCACGGAAATTTCGCTCTCCATCATCTCAAGCACGCGCTCAAGCCGCTCCACCACCGTCGGCAGCGAAAGGATGGCCTGTTTCTCGGGGATCTTGATGGCCAGATGCGAGGCGACCGTGTCGGCGATCTTGGCATAGTCGTCGAGCTGGTTGACCGCCCCGACCACTTCCGGCGAAATCTTCTTGTTGAGTTTGATGTAGTTCTCGAACTCCGACACCACCGAGCGCGCAAGCACTTCAGCCTCGACCTCGTCCCCGATGCTCTCCGTCATGCGTTTGGCAAAGGCTTCGTAATACGCCTCGTTGTCGGTGTAGCGCATGACCTGAGCCCGGCTCACGCCCTCGACCAGAACCTTCACCGTCCCGTCGGGCAGTTTGAGCAGCTGCAGCACCGAGGCGAGCGTTCCCACGTCATATATGGTCTCGGGTGTCGGCTCGTCCTCGCGGGCGTCCTGCTGGGTGGCAAGCAGAATCTGCTTGTCGGCCTGCATGACCTCCTCGATCGCCTTGATCGACTTGTCGCGACCGACGAACAGCGGCACGATGATGTGCGGGAAAACCACGATGTCGCGCAGCGGCAGAACGGGGAAAGCCCCTTCGCCGACTGGAAGATCGATTGCGCCCGACTTTTCATCGGTCATGAGTGGTCATCCTTTCTGGCCGGCAGCGGCCGGTGCCGGATATCCGGCATTGCGGCGGGACGCTTGGTCTGGGTCGAACGCTTCCAGGACTTTGGTTAACGAAGCGTTGCGCGACGCTTTAGGTGGCCACCCGCCCGCGGGCTGTCAAGGTACGTGCTGGTGGCCGTGGCTCCTGACATGCCGGGTGCGGTCGGCCCGGCCGTCTGGCTCAGCCCGTCGATTCGACTTCGTCGCGGCGGTCGGCATAGATGTAGAGCGGTCTCGCCTTGCCTTCGACCACCTCTGCCGAAATCACGACTTCCTGGACCCCGTCGAGCGCCGGCAGCTCGAACATCGTCTCCAGCAGGATCGATTCCATGATCGAGCGCAAACCCCTGGCGCCGGTCTTGCGATCGATGGCCTTGCGCGAGATCGACGCCAGCGCATCCGGGTGCAGGCTCAGTTCCACGTCCTCCATGTCGAACAGTCGTTGATACTGTTTGACGAGCGCGTTCTTGGGCTCGCTGAGGATGGATATCAGTGCCTCCTCGTCGAGGTCTTCCAGCGTTGCCAGAACCGGCAGGCGGCCGACGAATTCCGGAATCAGGCCGAACTTCAGCAGATCTTCCGGCTCCACATCCTGGAACAATTCGCCGGTCTTGCGGTCCTCCGGCGAGGTGACCTGGGCGGAGAAGCCGATCGAGGTCTTGCGACCGCGGTCCGAGATGATCTTTTCCAGCCCGGCAAACGCGCCGCCGCAGACAAACAGGATATTGGTGGTGTCGACCTGGAGGAATTCCTGCTGCGGGTGCTTGCGACCGCCTTGCGGCGGGACGCTGGCAACGGTGCCCTCCATGATCTTCAGCAGCGCCTGTTGCACGCCTTCCCCCGAAACATCGCGGGTGATCGACGGGTTGTCGGATTTGCGGCTGATCTTGTCGACCTCGTCGATATAAACGATGCCGCGCTGCGCCCGTTCGACATTGTAGTCGGCGGCCTGCAGGAGCTTGAGGATGATGTTCTCGACATCCTCGCCGACATAGCCCGCTTCCGTCAGCGTGGTTGCGTCTGCCATCGTAAACGGCACATCGAGGATGCGAGCCAGGGTTTGCGCCAGCAGCGTCTTGCCGCAGCCGGTCGGTCCGATCAGCAGAATATTGGACTTGGAAAGCTCGACTTCGTTGTTCTTGGCAACGTGGTTCAGCCGTTTGTAGTGATTGTGCACGGCAACCGAGAGCACGCGCTTGGCGTGCACCTGACCGATCACGTAATCGTCGAGGACATCGCAGATCTCGGTCGGAGACGGCACGCCATCGCGGGATTTCACCAGTGAGGATTTGTTTTCCTCGCGGATGATATCCATGCACAACTCGACGCATTCGTCGCAGATGAAGACGGTCGGCCCGGCAATAAGCTTGCGGACCTCGTGCTGGCTCTTGCCGCAGAACGAGCAATAAAGCGTGTTCTTGCCGTCGCCGCCGGTCTTACTCATCTCATCCATTCCGTCATCTCTACCGCGGTCGGGCGCCGGTGCTCAACACGCTGATGAGCGCCGCCGTTCCAACCGCCACCTTAGCGCTCCCGCCCGCCGGTGCAATCACCTCTGACGACTCAACCATGCTATTCGCGATTTCTTCAAGAGTTACTTAACGCGGCGCAGCCGCCGATCACCCTTCGGCAGCGTCGAGCGCGGCACGATCCGTGAGCACATCATCAACCAGGCCGAATGCCTTGGCTTCCTCCGCGCTCAGGAAAAAGTCGCGGTCCAGCTTGTCCTCAATCGTGTCGTAATCCTGGCCGGTATGCTTGACATATACTTCGTTGAGCCGACGCTTCATCTTGATGATGTCTTCGGCATGGCGCTCGATGTCCGAAGCCTGCCCCTGAAAACCGCCGGACGGCTGATGCAGAAGGATGCGAGCGTGCGGCAGGGCATAGCGCATGCCACTGGCGCCGGCGGCCAGCAGCAGCGATCCCATCGAGGCTGCAAGCCCGATGCACAGGGTCGAGACGGCCGGACGAACGAACTGCATCGTGTCATAGATGGCCATGCCCGACGTCACCACGCCTCCCGGCGAATTGATGTACATCGAGATCTCTTTCTTCGGATTTTCGGCCTCCAGGTAAAGCAGTTGTGCGGTGACCAGGGTCGCCACCTGATCTTCGATCGGCCCGGTGACGAAAATCACGCGCTCCTTCAGGAGGCGGGAGAAGATGTCATAGGCCCGCTCGCCGCGGTTGGTCTGTTCGACCACCACCGGTACGAGTTGCATGTAGGTTTGAACTGGATCTTTCATGATGGCCTCGGGACAGGGACGGTCACGGCCGCGGCACCGAATCGACACCGGATTGCCACGACGAGAATCATAGATAGGTCATGCCGGCGGCCATCGGAAGCCCTGGCCGCAATGCGAGCCGATCATTCGTCGGGCTCGTTCCCGTCCTCGTCCGCGTCTTGGCTGAGAAGCTCTTCGGGCGGCACCTCGCGTTCGGTCACGGCCACCAGTTCGAGCAGATAGTCGACAACCTTTTCCTCGAATATCGGCGCCCGCAGGCCGACAACCGCGTCGGGATTGTTGCGGTAATAGTCCATCAATGCCTGTTCCCGGCCCGGAAACTGCCTCAACTGGGCCGACAAGGCACGCTGCACCTCCTCCTCGGTCACCTCGATTGTGTTCGCCTCGCCAATCTCCGACATGACCAGACCGAGCCGGACCCGACGCGCCGCGATTTTGCGATACTCCTGCCTGGCTTCCTCTTCAGTGGTATCCTCATCCGCGAAGGTTTTTGAGGAGTTGGCCAGTTCATCTGATACTTGGCGCCAGATGGTATCGAACTCCTGATCGACGAGGCCCGGTGGAAGCTCGAAATCGTGGCTTTCCTCGAGTTGATCGAGCAGTTTGCGTTTCAGCTTCTGCCGCGCCGCCTGCTCGTATTGCGCCTTGATCTGCTGGCGAACGGCATCCTTCAGTGCATCGAGCGACTCCAGGCCCAGACGTTCCGCCAGGCTGTCGTCGATCTCAAGATCGTCCGGTTCGGCCACAGCCTTCACCTCGACCTCGAACACGGCCTCTTTTCCGGCGTGCTGGGCGGCCTGATAGTCGGTCGGAAACGTGACCGTGATCGTCTTCCTGTCGTCCGTCTTCACTCCCACCAGCTGTTCGGCAAATCCCGGAATGAATCGGCCGTCGCCGATCTTGACCACCGCATTGTCATCACTGCCGCCTTCGAAGACCTCACCGTCAATCTTGCCGAGATATGAAATCGTCACCTGGTCGCCCACGGCCGCAGCGCCCAACTTGGTCGTGTAGCTGCGTGCGCTCTCGGCCAGTTTGTTGACGCGCTCGTCAAGGGCCGCGTCGGTCACCTTGGCGGTCATCCGTTCGACGGCGAACTTCTTGAAGTCGGCCAATTCGATCTTGGGAAGAACGTCAACAGCCATGGTGTAGGTAAGATCGGCATCACCGGCCAGGACCTTGTTGGCCAGGCCTTCATCTTCGGGGAGCTTGAAATCGGGCTGCATGGCGGCCTTCTCGCCGCGCTTTTCCAGCGTATCGCGCGCCACTTCGGCCAAAACCGACTGCACGATCTCGGCCATCGCCGAACGGCCATACAGGCGCCGCAGGTGAGAGATCGGCACTTTGCCCGGCCGGAACCCCTTCAGACGGACTTCCGCCTTCATCGTACTGAGGCGTTCGACCAGCCGCTGGTCCAGTTCCGCGGCCGGCACCACAACCTCGAACTCGCGTTTCAGCCCGTCTGCAACGGTCTCGGTAATTTGCATGTCAACAACGCTTCCGTTCGTTACCGCTCACATCATCACACTCGCCGGCGGGCACGCTTCGTCGGATCCTGACCGAGAACCAAGCCTGGTGCGGGCGGAGGGACTCGAACCCCCACGACTTCCGTCACGGGATCCTAAATCCCGCGCGTCTACCAGTTCCGCCACGCCCGCCCGCGGACCCGCACATCCGGACCGGGGCTCGCCGAGCGCGGCCTCTATATCACTCGCCAGAATCTGGTCAAAGCGAAATTCGGTCGCGCCCGCGCCTGGGACCGCAATCTAGTCCGGGCGCGCCTCCCGCGCTGCAAAAACCGCTTTCAGGGCTTCGGGCAAATCTTCCGCGATCAGACCTCGTCCCAGGGTCTGTCCGGCCGCTCCGTGAAGCCACACGCCCGCCGCGGCGGCCCCCAGAGCGTCCATGCCCTGCGCCTGCAATCCGGCAACGAACCCCGCCAGCACATCGCCGCTTCCGGCCGTGGCCAGATACCGAGGAGCATTGTCGTTGATCATCGCCCGCCCGCCGGGCGCGGCGATGACCGTGTCGGCGCCCTTCAGGACCACGATCGCGCCGGAGAGGTCGGCCGCGCGGCGCGCGCGTTCCAGTTTTGAGGAGACATCGACAAGGCCAGGGAACAATTTGGCGAACTCGCCCTCATGCGGTGTCAGAGTGACCGGCGCCGCACGGCCGTGGATTTTCTCGAACAGCCCCTCAGCCGTCCCGCCGTGGCTCGTCAACGCGTCGGCGTCCAGCACCAAACGGGCGCCGCTCGTCAGAGCCGCGTCGACCAGGCGAACGGTTTGTTCACCGACCCCCAGGCCCGGACCGACCACCGCGCTTTTGACCCTTGCATCGGACAGAATCGAGGATAATCCCGCCGGACCATCCATCTCCCGCAGCATGACCGAGGTCAGCTGTGCCGCCACCGGCAACACCGATTGCTGCGGCGCGGCGACGGTGACCAGACCGGAGCCGACGCGCAGCGCACCTCGCGCGGCGAGCCGGGCGGCACCTGTGGCGGTCGCCGGCCCGGCGACGATCAGTGTGTGCCCGCGATCGTATTTGTGGCTGGTCGGCTCGAACTCCGGCAGGCTCCACAGGTCCGGGTGGTTGCGGTTCGTCGCCGGCTTGATGGTCGCCAATGAATCCGGTCGAATACCGATATCGGCAACGGTGACCCACCCGGCGTTTTGTCGGCCGGGAAAGAGAACATGTCCCGGCTTCATGCGGAAGAAGGTGACTGTCTCGCGCGCCTGAATCGCGGTACCCAAGACCTGACCGCTGGCGCCATCGATGCCGCTCGGCAAATCAACCGCCACGACCGGCACCGGTGATCGGTTGACGGCGTCGATCGCCTTGGCCGTTATCCCGGTGACGGGCTTGGACAGTCCGGCGCCGAACAGCGCATCGACGATGAGGTCCGCATTCTCGGTGACCGCCGAGGAAAGTCCTTTTGCGCTGCCCGTCCAGGACGCGGCGGCAAAGGATGCATCGCCGGTCAGTTTCTCGCGCGAGAAGGCCATCCAGACGACCGTCTCGTATCCCGCCTCGGCCAGCAGTCGCGCGGTCACATAGCCGTCACCGCCATTGTTTCCAGGGCCGGTCATGACGGCGACCCGGCCACCACCAGGCAGCAGCGAGCGAACCGACTCGGCCACCGCCAACCCGGCCTTTTCCATGAGCGCCATGCCGGTCGTACCCGCCTCGATCGTCATCTTGTCGGCCTGGGCCATTTCCGCCGGCATCAACAGTTCAATGACGTCGCCCAGCAGCACCGAGAACTGGGAGCCGGCGTCCTCGTCGGTGTCACCGGGCGCCTGACCGATCAATATTTCGAATCTGGCCGCCCAGTCGCAATCGATTGATGATTCATTGGTCATTTGCACGTTCTTTCATCAGTCGAAGCCAGCCATGGCGGGCAAGCCTCGTCCATTGAATTCGTCCGCGACCGTCGCTGTCCGGCCCTTCGCCCTTTTTTTCCGAATATGATGCTGTGGACGGCTCCTCCACCGGCATCTGAAGGTGCCACAGTGCGGTGTTTAAGGAACCGCGAGGAAGGAGCCATCCATGAAAGACGTTACCACCATCGGAATTGATCTGGCGAAGAGTGTTTTCCAGGTCCACGGCATCGATGCAACAGGTGAGCCTGTGGTCCGCCGGCAATTGAGACGCCGGTCTGTTCTGCCGTTCTTTGAGAAGTTGCCGCGCTGCCTGGTAGGGATGGAGGCGTGTGCAACGTCACACCACTGGGCGCGGGAGCTTGAGCAACTGGGCCATGAGGTGCGGATGATGCCGCCACGCTATGTGAAGCCCTACGTGAAGCGGAACAAGAACGATGCGGCTGATGCTGAAGCCATCTGCGAGGCGGTCCAACGCCCGACCATGCGCTTCGTGCCGATCAAGACCCCCGAGCAGCAATCGGTCTTGATGCTTCACCGGACCCGGCACTTGTTCGTTCGCCAGCGCACGACACTGATCAACGCAATCCGCGCCCACCTGGCCGAGTTCGGTATTGTTGCCGGTGTCGGGCGCCATGGTGTTGAGCAATTGCTGGCTCTCATCGCCAAGGGGGAGGATGACCGCCTTCCATCGGCAGCACGCGACTGCCTGATGGCCCTGGCGGCACAGCTTGAGCTGGTGAAGCGGCAGATCCGAGATGCGGATCGGCGCATTCTCGTCTCCCACCGGAGCAGCAAGACCAGCAAGCGCCTTGAAGCCATTCCCGGTGTTGGCCCGCTCATCGCTACGGCCCTTGTTGCCAGCATCCCCGATCCCCACGTCTTCCGTTCAGGGCGTGATCTGAGTGCCTGGATCGGGCTGGTGCCAAAGCAATCCTCCACCGGCGGCAAGGAGCGTCTCGGCTCGATCTCGAAGGCGGGCAATCGCTACCTGCGGCGACTACTATTCGTTGGGGCACTATCCGTGATCAAGCGAGCCAAACAGTTAGGCTACACCCGCCACCCCTGGCTGGTCCGGCTCATGGAGCGGCGATCAATCAAGGTCGCTGCCATCGCCTTGGCCAACAAGATTGCCCGGATCGCCTGGGCGATGATGGCGCGCAATGAGAAATATCGGGCCCCACAGCCTGTAGCTACGTAGGAGCAATCGAGACGCGCAGGAGACGATGTCCTGCAAACGAGGTTGGAAAGGGCAGTGAACAGATAACGCACCCAAGCCAGTCGGCCCATGAGATCGGGACAACCCACAAGTGCCACGGCGCCTAAAGAGCGCGTGCTTATGACCGGGACCCGATCTCGCGGAGAGCATTATGGCCAGCGGCCATTTGAAGACGCCGCATCAACAGGCCGAACACATGGCAGCTCCGACCAGCCCGTGCGATATCGTTCAGAAAACCCTTGCCAACTCGGAGCCGTCCACACATGCTTATGATCGGGACCCGATCTCGCGGAGAGCATTATGGCCAGCGGCCATTTGAAGACGCCGCATCAACAGGCCGAACACATGGCAGCTCCGACCAGCCCGTGCGATATCGTTCAGAAAACCCTTGCCAACTCGGAGCCGTCCACACATGGCACGAAGTCTGCTTTCCCGCGGGGTGGGGCCGCCCATGCTGACCGGCCCGGGAGATATCAGGACCTATGAAGAAAATCGAAGCGATCATCAAACCATTCAAGCTTGACGAGGTGAAGGAAGCCCTTCAGGAAGTCGGCCTCCAGGGTATTACCGTGACCGAAGCCAAGGGTTTCGGACGTCAGAAGGGACACACTGAATTATATCGGGGGGCGGAATACGTGGTCGATTTCCTGCCCAAGGTAAAGGTGGAAATCGTTCTTGATGACGCCATGGTCGAGCAGGCCGTCGAAGCGATCCGCAAGGCAGCCGAAACCGGGCGGATCGGCGACGGCAAGATTTTTGTCTCGTCGATCGAGGAGGCGATCCGTATTCGTACCGGCGAAAGCGGCAGCGACGCCATCTGACCCACCCCGGCCGATCCGGAGCAATTTTGCGACTATCCAACGACAAGGGCCGGTTGTTCGGCCGCAAGAAAGGATCATTCAATGACGACCGTCAAAGACGTCATCAAACTCATGAAGGCGAAGGACGTCGAATACGTCGACTGGCGCTTCACCGATCCCCGTGGCAAATGGCAGCACGTCACTTTTGCCGTCGAAGCGATGGACGAGGAGGCGCTGAGCGAGGGGCTGATGTTCGACGGGTCGTCGATCGCCGGTTGGAAGGTGATCCACGAGTCGGACATGAAGCTCAAGCCCGATCTGGACTCCATTGCGATTGATCCGTTTTTTGCCCAGACCACCCTTTCCGTCGTCTGCGACGTTTTGGAACCGTTGACCGACGAGCCCTATGGTCGCGATCCCAGGTCGATCGCCCGAAAGTCCCTTGCCTATCTAAAGCAGACCAAGATCGGCACCGACGTCGTGTTCGGCCCGGAGGCCGAGTTCTTCGTCTTCGAGGACGTCCGCTTCTCCGCCGATCCCTACAACACCGGTTTTCGCATCGACGATGTCGAGTTGCCGTCAAACTCCGATACCGAATACGAGATGGGCAATCTCGGTCACCGTATGCAGACCAAGGGCGGCTATTTCCCGGTTCCGCCGCAGGACACCATGCAGGACATGCGCTCCGAGATGCTGACGGCGATGGCGTCCATGGGGGTCATAACCGAGAAACACCACCATGAGGTCGGTGCGTCGCAGCACGAACTCGGCGTCAAATTCGCCACCCTGCTCACCAGCGCCGATCAGCTGCAGATTTACAAATACTGTATCCACAACGTGGCCAACGCCTACGGCAAAACGGCCACCTTCATGCCGAAGCCGGTTTTCGGCGACAACGGCTCCGGCATGCACGTCCACCAGTCCATCTGGAAAAACGGCAAGCCGATCTTTGCCGGCAAGTTGTATGCCGACCTGTCGCAGGACTGCCTGTACTACATCGGCGGCCTGATCAAACATGGCCGCGCGATCAACGCCTTCTCCAACCCGACCACAAATTCGTACAAACGGCTGGTGCCGGGGTACGAAGCGCCGGTGCTGCTGGCATATTCGTCGCGCAATCGCTCCGCCGCCTGCCGCATCCCGGTGGCGAGCTCGCCCAAAGCCAAACGAGTTGAGGTTCGCTACCCCGATCCGGGCGCCAATCCGTATCTGACCTGGGCCGCCATGCTCATGGCCGGCCTTGACGGCATCAAGAGCAAGATCGACCCGGGCGATCCGATCGACAAGAACCTCTACGATCTGCCGCCCAAGGAACTCAAGAGGATCCCCACGGTCTGCGGATCACTGCGCGAGGCCCTTGAAAACCTCGACAAGGACCGGTCGTTCCTGAAAGCCGGGGACGTCTTCAACGACGACATGATCGACGCCTACATCGAACTCAAGATGGAGGAAGTGGTCCGCGTCGAACAGGCGCCGCATCCGGTCGAGTTCGACATGTATTATTCGGTGTGAGCGTTTTTTCACATCGGCGCAAGGGGCGTCCGCGAGGGCGCCCCTTTTTTGCCGCCGAGCTCCGTCAACTCAAGTGGTGATTTAAAATTGTCTTATATAAATTTGATTTTATTAGGGTATATGCCTCTCAAATAAGTGGATATGGGGCGTGGTCTGGCCCGGATTGCGCGCGCAATGAAGTCCAGCTCACCCTGGTTGGAAGAACCTGCACCAGCCGTTGGGGCTGATCGGGCCGACAACCCGTGTGCAGGAGCCCGGCCTTACGAAGAACCGGCAGCCCGCGCACCGTTGGCTCCTGTTGGGTCTGTCCCGATAGTTGGCGGCACTCTTGCTTGCCTTCGCCGCCTGAGCCTCCGACAAAGGGAGCGCTCCGGCCAACAGGGCGCCGGCCAGCGTCGTCTTCAAAAACCTGCGCCGTGAAGGGCCAGCGCTCGCTCGCCGTATCTTGATGGAATGCCCGCTCATCATTTCGCTCCCTTCCAAAACGGATATTAACAACGAAATATGTGCGCACGAATGTGCCCGGCAAGGCTCCCACGGGCAAAAAGCGCTAATGGGCAGGGGTATCGTCCGGTGCCGGCGTCTGCGCCGGACTCTCCTCACCAGGAAACGCCCATACCGCGGATCTTGGGATGATGTTTCTGGCTGGCGCCGCAACGACGCCATGCCGCAGCTCACGAACCATGGAATTGCGGCCGTTCAGCCCGCCAGGCGCGCAAGTGCGGCTTCGGTCTTCGATCGCAGCGTCGAGGCCTCCTCCAGGCGTTCGCGCTGGGTGGCAACGACCTCCTCGGGGGCTCTGGCCAGAAACTGCTCATTGGCGAGTTTGGCGTCGAGTTTTCCGATTTCCTTGGTGATCTTGGCCAATTCACCCGACAGCCTTGTGCGTTCCGCTTCGATGTCGATAACGTTGGCGAGCGGCAGCGAGACCGTTGCTTCACCGATCACGATCTGTGCCGCGTGCGGTGCCGGACCGTCGGACAAAGCCACCGACTCGATCCGCGCCAGCCGGCCGATCAGCGCCTCATGCGCCGCCAGCCGGCCCTGCGTGGTCGCGTTCGCGCCCGATACGGTAACCGCCACCATCGCACCGGCTGGAACATTCATTTCCGCACGAACCGATCGAACCTCGGAGACCAGGCCGATCACCCAGTTGATCTCGTCGGCTGCGGCGCCGTCTTCGAAGTCGAGCTCGGGCCAGCGGCTCAGCGCCAACAGGCGCGCGGCCTGGCTGCCAGGCAATTTCGCGGCGAGCTCCTCAGTGATGAACGGCATCATCGGGTGGAGCATCTCGGCGATGCGGTTGAGTGCCCAGGCCACCGTGGCCCGTGTCTCGTCCTTGGCCGGCCCGTCCTGGCCGGACAGGATCGGTTTGGAAAACTCCAGATACCAGTCGCAGAAGAGATTCCAGACGAAGCGGTAGGCCGCACCGGCCGCTTCGTTGAAGCGGTAACTCTCGAGACCGGCCGTGACCGCGCGCAGCGCTCTTGTGGTCTCGGTGGCGATCCAGCGGTTCAGCGTTTCCTGGGCCCCGGACGGATCGAAACCTTCCACCGGGCGACACCGGTGGTACTCGGCAAACCGCGCCGTATTCCAGATCTTGGTGGCAAAGTTCCGGTAACCCTCGACCCGGGACGTCGACAGCTTGATGTCGCGCCCCTGGGCCGCCATCGCCGCCAGGGTGAACCGCAACGCGTCGGCGCCGTAATCATCCACAAGTTCGAGGGGATCGATTACGTTGCCCTTGGATTTGGACATCTTGGCGCCGCTCGCGTCGCGCACCAAGGCGTGGATATAGACCTCTGCGAACGGCTCGGTCTTCATGAAATGGAGTCCGAACATCATCATGCGGGCGACCCAGAAGAAGATGATGTCGAAGCCCGTGACCAGAACGGAAGTCGGATAGTAGCGCTCGAGTTCTACGGTTTGGTCCGGCCACCCCAGCGTTGAGAAAGGCCACAACGCCGAAGAGAACCAGGTATCGAGGACATCCTCGTCGCGGGTCAGCGGCGTGGTCTTGCCGTAGTGCCGCCTGGCCAGCTCGGCCGCTTCGCTTTCTTGGCCGGCGACAAACACCTGGCCGTCCGGGCCGTACCAGGCAGGTATCCGGTGCCCCCACCAGAGTTGCCGCGAGATGCACCAGGGTTGGATGTTTTCCATCCATTCGAAATAGGTTTTCTCCCAGTTCTTCGGCACGAAATTCGTCCTGCCGGCGCGCACCGAGTCGATCGCCGGCGCCGCCAGCACCTCGGCGTCGACATACCACTGGTCGGTCAGATACGGCTCGATCACCGTCGATTTGGACTTCTCGTCATGGGGAACCATGATCGGCTTTTCCTCGACTGTGACGACCAGTCCGTGCTCTTCCATCAGCGTGACGAGGCGCTTGCGGGCAGCGAACCGGTCGAGTCCGTCGACTGCGGCGATCGTCGCCTTTATCGTGTCCGACACCGGTAGGCCGTGGAGGAAGTCGGCGTTGTCCTTCAGGACGACATTCGCCTCGGTGTCGAAGACGCCGACCATCGGCAGGTCGTGACGCTTGCCGACCTCGAAGTCGTTGAAGTCGTGTGCCGGCGTGATCTTGACGGCGCCGGACCCGATCTCCGGGTCGGCGTGGGTGTCGGCGACAATCCTCAGCCGCCGGCCGACCAGCGGCAGGATCGCGTTCTTGCCGATCAGGTCCCTGTAGCGTTCGTCGTCTGGATGAATCGCCACTCCGGTGTCGCCGAGCATCGTCTCGGGCCGGGTCGTGGCCACAACGATGAAGCGTCCCGGCTCGCCTTCGATCGGGTACTTGAAATGCCAGAGGTGGCCCGACACCTCGACATTCTCCACTTCGATATCCGAGATCGCCGTCTGCAGCTTCGGGTCCCAGTTGACCAGCCGCTTGTCACGGTAGATCAACCCCTGGCGGTGGAGATCGACGAACACCTTGGTCACCGCCCGGGAGAGGCCCTCGTCCAAGGTGAAGCGTTCCCGACTCCAGTCGCAGGAGCAGCCCAGACGCCGAAGCTGATTGAGGATCAGGCCGCCCGACTCTGCCTTCCAGCTCCATACCTTTTCGACGAATTTTTCGCGGCCGATGGTGCGGCGATCCGGCTCGTGGCGCTCTATGAGCTGCCGCTCGACCACCATTTGGGTGGCGATACCGGCGTGATCCATGCCCGGTTGCCAGAGAACGTCGCGCCCGCGCATGCGTTCGAAGCGCACCAATATGTCCTGCAATGTGTTGTTGAGCGCGTGCCCCATGTGGAGCGACCCGGTCACATTGGGAGGCGGAATGACAATGGAGTAGGCCGACGCCTCGGCCGGCGCACCGGCGCCGGCCCGAAAGGCGCCGGCTTCCTCCCAAGCCGCATAGATTCGCGGCTCGGTCTCAGCCGCGTCGTAGGTTTTTTCGAGCATGGGAAACCCGCCGGTGAACAGACGACGGGTGTAAATCGGATGGGTTGGTCCAAGTCAACCGAGGCAAACCGGCGCAATCAGCTAACCGTTGCTTCGCGATACCCTCTCGATCTCCTCGCGAATGATGCGCTCCACCATCGAGGGCAAATTGTTGGCAAGCCACTCGCGGACGATCGGCCGTATCATGTCCTCGACCATTTGACCGATCGGCGGTCCGCCGGCGGAAGTCATCGCCTCTTCCAAGTCCTTCATGGAAGCCGGCGGCGTCACCCGTGCCAGCATTTGGGTGAGCGGCTGGATGGCGGGGACCGCTTCCTGCTCCTCCGATTCAGACGGTGCCGCATCGCCGGACGGCGCTTCGGCCGACGGCGGTTGATCTGCGGACGGGGAGGCAGCTGGCGCGACATCGGCCTCGGATGCCTGGTCGGCCGGCAATGCAGCGGCCGGCGGGCTGCCGGTGTCGGTTGCCGTGGTGGCATCTGCCTGCCCATCTTCCGCCGCGGACGGCAAGTCCGCCGGCCCGACCGCGGAAACGTCGCCGCCGCCGGCGACGGTCCTGGAGTCGTCCGCCTTTTCCGCCTCGGCCTCGGCCACTTCGGCGGCCGTTGCCTCGATTTCCGCCCGGACATCGTCCAGGGCCCGTTCGATCGCCACTTCGATGACCGTCTGGTCGCGCCGGCGTCCATCCTTGGCCTCGCTCGCCGCATCCGCGCCCTTCTCCTGTGAGGGTTGTGCCGATGTGCTTTCGGGCAACGCGTCGCTATCCGATTGTGCTGCGGTGACCTGCTTGGCCATCAATCGACCTCCATCAACGGCGCGGAGGCGCCAGAATCAGTTGTCCCAGACTAACCGACTCGCCGTGTTATCGAAAATGAGGCTAGCGCCCGTCGGGCGTACGCAATCCGTGCCAAAGATCGCGAACCTGCAGGTAGTGGTCGCCCGGATCGTACGGGACCACCTTCAACCCGAGACTCTCGGCGTCCAACATGCCGATCGCGGCGAGCAGGGCGTAGGCTGCCACGACGCGGTCGTGCTGGGCAATGACCTGTTGGACGCGCGCGTCCAACAGGTCCTGTTGCGCGTCGAGGACGTCGAGGGTGGTGCGTTGCCCGACCTTTCTTTCCTCGGTCACGCCGGACAGGACCAGCCGTTCGGCCGTGACCCGTGCATTGGCCGCCACGATCTGCGCCCGGGCCGCATCCAGGGTGCCGGTGGAAGAGATCACTGCCTGGCGGGTCTGAGCTCGGGCCAAGTCAAACTCTATGCGCCGTTGACCAAGCGTCTGTTTGGCCTGGCGCACGTCCGAATTGGCCGAACCGCCCGAGTAGATGGGCACGCTGACCGCGCCGACCAGCGAGACCGTATCGGCATGGGTTCCCGGGCCGGAAACATCGTCGCGGCTCGAGAGCTTGCCGGTCAGCGTGATGGAAGGCAGTTTGGCGCCCTCCAGGACATTGACGTTGAAGGCTGCGATGTCGACATTGTAGCCGGCCGCCAGAACCGAAGGATTTTTGGCCAGTGCGGCGTCCAGGCTCGCCTGCAGCGAACGCGGCAACATGGGGTCGACGGCCTGCGCCCTGCCCAGGCTCGCTGGCTTGTGACCGACGGTGAGTTCGAAATCTGCAATCGCAGTATTCAACGCGGCCGAGGCGGCGTTGAGTTCCGATTGGCCCGCCGCCAGGCTGGCGTTGGTCTGAGCCACATCGGTGCGGGTTCCCTCGCCGACATTGAGCCTGTCGTCGGCCGCCCTCACCTGTTCCCGCAGAAACCCGACGTTCTGCCGACGCAGGTTGAGAATGGCCTGGGCACGGACCAGTCCCATGAATGCCCGCACCGCCGCCAGCAAGGTATCCTGCTCGACCTGGCGCAGCGTCTCACGACCGGCAAGAACCGCGGTTTCCGCGATCTTGACGCCGTTGGTGGTTCGATGGCCGCTGAAAATCGGCTGCACGACGGTCAGCCCAACCCCACGCGGGTAGCTGGTCACGCCGGATGTCGTGCTCACGCCGGCGTCGGCAGAGGCGGAAATCGTCGGCCGATATCCGGCCAGCGCCTGCGGCACCCCTTCGTCGGTCGCCCGCAGCGCCGCCCGCTGGGCGTTCAATGCCGCGTTGTTGGCGTAGGCCGCCGCCAGCGCCTCAAGCAGCGTCTCGCCGTCCGACGGTCCGCCGGTCCACGCAAACACCACCGCGGACAGCGCCGCTATTCGCGTCAAACGCCCGAAAAACACGACACGAAACCCCACTCGCGGCACAAACGCCGGAACCGCACCCGAAACCTCTCGCGGCGAGCACCTTAGCCTTCACGGACGGCGGGTTCAAACCCCGCATCGCTAACCAAGTCAAAAACGTTTCGAGATGCGGCAGCAATACCACAGCGGGCGGTCTTGCTCGGTCCGGGTCACAACACGAAGGTGACCGGTCTCAGGAACCCCGGAAGGGCCGGCACGTCAGCATCAAAGGCCGTCCGCGAACTCATTTGACCACCCGACTTGGTGAGGATCGTGGCTTGGCCGGATCGTCCTCGCCCGATAACCGCAACCAGCCTGCCACCGTCTTTCAACTGGTCGACAAGCGAGTCCGGCACAAATTCGACGGAGCCGCCCAGGACAATGGCGTCGTACGGTCCCTCGGCCGGATATCCGGCCTCCAATTCGCCAACCACCACCGCCGCGTTGTCGACCTCCAGATCGGTCAGAATGTCCGAGGCCTGGGCGGCCAGCTCCCCGTCGGATTCGAGCGCAACCACGGAATCGGACAGCCGCGCCAAGACGGCAGCGGAATAGCCGCTGGCGCATCCGATATCGAGGACGAAGTCATCATCCGAAAGCGTGGCGAGCTGGGCCAGGCGGGCGAACGGGGCTGGTTCCATCAGCAATCGCTCCGGCCCGGTTTCACCAGCTTCCTTGAGTGTCAAATCCCGGTCGATGTAAGCCAGCGAGCGCAGGCGGGCCGGTACGAATACCTCTCTTGGCACCGCCCCCATGGCCGCCAGCAGGCCGCGGTCGGTCACGTTTTCGGTGCGAAGCTGGGATTCGACCATCTTCCGCCGCGCGTCTTCGAAGTCGGTCATCAACCTCTCCAATTGGTGCCATGGCCGGCATCGTCCTTAACCTTGCCCCCCTATCGTGACAAGCTGAACCGGCGGATGTCGTGCCACCCCACCTTGAGCCCTTGACCGGCTGGCGGGATGAACCTATCCCGTGCAACGGCTTGCGACCATTTTCGTATGCAGATCGGCTGATGTGACAAAAACGTCCGGAATCGACGGCCATGGTGATCATTGGGCACCGCCATCGTCCCGCCGAAAGGCAACACGATCAACCAGTTAGGCCTCGTGGCAGAGCGGCCATGCACGGGACTGCAAATCCCGCTACCCCGGTTCGACTCCGGGCGAGGCCTCCACCCATTTCTCGATCCGCATCTGACCTGGGATTCGTAGCTGGACCAAAGGATGTCGTGCGCGCTCTTTCAGCGCGGCTCGGCGAACGGCTGGTGTCGACCGCGGCAATCGCAATCGGTCGCGGCGAGCGGGGCCTGACCAGGATCTATGCCGGTCAGCCGGACGGGATCCGCTTTGGACGACCGCGCGATTCAGTTGGCCGCGTCGGTTTGTCGGTTGCTCTCGACCAGATCGGGTCGTGACGCAGCCACCGGAACCGCAACCGGCACGCCGCGGACCTCGATGATCTCCGCCTCGACACCGAAGGCGCTCCGCAGCGTGTCCGGCGTCAGCACCTCACGAGGCGGTCCCAAGGCTGTCAGCCGGCCGTCATGCAAAACCGCAATCCGGTCGGCAAAACGGGCCGCCAAGCCAAGGTCATGGAGGACGGCCAGAACCGTGCCGCCAGCCCGCGCCTGGCGTTTCAACAAGTCCCCGACGGCCAGCTGATATCGCGGATCGAGAGACGAGGTCGGCTCGTCGGCAAGCAGCACCGGTGCCTTGGTGGCCAGGACGCGGGCCAATGCCACCCGAGCGCGCTCGCCGCCCGACAGGGTGGTCACAGGCCGGTCGGCCAGTTTGGTGACGCCGGCCTCGGCCATGGCCTGGCGAACCGCGTCGCGGTCGGCGGCGGAAAGGTCGGCGCCGCGCGCTTGCGGCAGGCGCCCGAGCGCGACGATGTCCCAGACCGCCATCGGCCAGTGGAAAACATGCCCCTGGGGCAGGTAGCCGATCGTTTTTGCCCGTTCGCCCAGCGTCAGGTCCGAGAGTCGCGAGCCACCGATCACGACGTCCCCTCCGTACCCCGCAAGTCCCGCCGCGCAGCGCAACAATGTCGTCTTGCCGGCGCCGTTGGGGCCGACCAGGGCAACGAACTCACCGGCTGCCAGCGACAGCGAGACATCGGTCAGGATCGTGGTTCCGCCGATCCGGCAGGTGATCGCCTCCAGGCGAACCGCGTCAGCCACGATCGGCCCCACTGAGTTCGTGTCGGCGGCGCATGATCAAGGCGATGAAGAACGGCGCCCCGATCAGAGCCGTGACCACGCCGACCTTGATCTGGCTTTGTGTCGGCATCAACCGCACCCCGACATCGGCGAACAACAGCAATGCGGCGCCAGCCAGTGTCGCCGGTACCAGCAGCCGCGAGGGGTCGTAGCGGACGAAGGGTCGTACGATATGCGGTGCGACCAAGCCGATGAAGCCGATCGAACCGGCCACCGCGACGCCGGCGCCGACGGTCATGGCCACACCGAGAACCACCCGCAAGCGGATTCGCGACAGGTCGAATCCCAAGGTCGCCGCCGCCTCCTCACCCAAGGTTAGCGCCTTGAAGGCGCTTCTGTCCCACATCAACAGGGCCGCGCCGACCACAATGAACGGAACCGCGATGACGACGTGACGGAAGCTGCGATCCTCCAGCGAACCAAGCAGCCAGAACGCGATTTCGAGGGCGGCGAAGGGATTGGGAGCCAGGTTGAGCGCCAGGGCGGTGCCGGCACCGGCAAGGCTCGATATGGCCAGACCGGCGAGGATGAGCACCAGCAGGCTGGCGCGCGGCCCGGCCACCAACAGCAGCAGCGCCACGGAGGCGAACGAGGCCACGATCGCCGCCGCCGGCAGATAGATGGACAACGCTCCGGCAAGACCGAGTGAAATCACCGAGACCGCACCGAAGGCTGCCGCCGCCGGCGCTCCAAACAGCGAGGGAGCGGCCAGCGGGTTGCGCAGCAGGCCCTGGAGAGCAGCCCCGGCCAGTGCCAGCGACCCGCCGATCAGGAGCGCAAGAATCGCCCGGGGCAACCTGATCTCGGTGACGATGATCCTGGTCGGGAGATCGCCTGACCCGACCGCTGTCGCGACAATTTCGAGCGGTGGAATCAGAACCGGCCCGACCGCCAGCGAGGCCAGAAATCCGATCACGACCAGACCCGCCAGGACAAGCGTGGGGCGAACGGGTCCCAGGGCAGCGCCCTCCGGTTAGAGCCCTTTTGACCAACCCTGAGTCAATTCTGTTTCACGACAGAGTTGGTCGAATGGGCTCTAGGTGTGAATTTTCAGGACGTTGTCCATTCGGTCCTGTCGAGAGAAGCTGATGTCAGCCAACGTCAGTGATTCTCCGGAGGACCGAATGGACGTTCACCAGAATGCCCATCTTACGCCGAAAGGTCGAGAGGCCATGGTTTGCGCCGTCATGGATGAGGCCATGACGAAGGCTCAGGCCGCACGCCGTTTCAAGACAACGGCCAAGACCGTCGCCAAGTGGTTGGGCCGGTTTCGCGCGGAGGGCATTGCCGGGCTTGCCGACCGG
This sequence comes from uncultured Bauldia sp., assembly GCA_963663975.2. Lineage (GTDB taxonomy): Bacteria > Pseudomonadota > Alphaproteobacteria > Rhizobiales > Kaistiaceae > JANQRX01. The sequence continues at coordinate 240,379 of CAXXRA010000005.1, forward strand.
TCCTCCAGGCCCCATTCCTCGCCAAGCCAAACGCCTTGGGCCACCGGCGAAGCGGTCGAGGTCTTGCGCCGGGCTCGTTGCACGCAGGACCACATCGCCCAGGAACTCGGCCTCAGCCGGGCGACCGTCAGCCGTATTCTCAAGCGGCGTGGCCTCAGCCTGTTGTCCGCCCTCGAGCCCAACCAGCCACGCCCGCGCTATGAGCGCGAAACGCCAGGCGAAATCATCCATATGGACATCAAGAAGCTCGGTCGCTTCAATCGTGTCGGCCATCGCATCACCGGCGATCGCAGGCGCCAGAGCAACCAGCGCCATAACGGCACCGCGCCCGGTTGGGAGTATGTCCACGTCGCCATCGACGACCATTCCCGCATCGGCTTTGCCGACATCTTCCCGAACGAGAAAAAGGAAAGCGCCGTGGCCTTCCTCGAAGCCGCCGTAACCTACTTTGCCACCCTCGGCGTTACCATCACCCGCGTCATGACCGACAATGGATCATGCTACAGATCCAAGGCCTTCCGCGATGCCTGCCGAAGGCTCACCATCAAGCATATCCGCACCAAACCCTACACGCCTCAGACCAACGGCAAGGCCGAACGCTTCATCCAGACAATGTTGCGAGAATGGGCCTACGCAACCGAATTCCACAACTCAGACCAGCGAAAAGCAGATCTGCCGAAATGGCAGCACCGCTACAACTGGCATCGACCCCATGCCAGCCTCAATCGACAAACACCAATCAGCCGACTCGGCCTGAACCGGGACAACCTGTTGAAGCTTCACATCTAGGTGCGCCAGTTCAGGCCCGCATAGGCGGAGAAACCGGCCGTGTTGTAACCCTTCACGTCCTGATAATCGGCGTTCAGGAGATTTTCGATCCGTGCGAACAACGACACTTCGCTGCTCACCCGATAGCTCGCCGACACATCGATCCTGGCGTAAGGCGCAAGGCCAACGGTCGCCAGATCATCATTGAACCGCTTGCCGACCGCGGTCACTGACAAGGTCGCTTCCAGATTTTTGATCCCGGTGTAGGTGACGGCGAGTTTTCCGGAATGCCGCGCCCGGCGCTGAAGCGGAAGTCCCGTGGTCAGATCGCGGCTGTGCAGAAATGTGTAGGCGAGAGTTGCGCTGAGTTTTCCCGGCACGATCCGCTTGCGCAGCGCCAGTTCGACGCCGGCGGTTTCCGCCTGCGCGATATTCTTGTAGGTCCCGGTGAAAAAGTCACCGTCAAAGTCGATCATATCGGAAAACCGGTTCCAGAAGCCGGTGGCCGATACCGTTGTTCTCCCGTCGTGAAGGACCTTCTCGATCCCGAGATCCGCGCCGATACTGGTCTCGGGCCGCAACGCGGCATTGAAGGACAATTGGAAGACGGTGGGCCGCTTGGCGCCGGTCCCCAGGCTCGCCCGCACGCGCGCCTCCACGTCTGGAAAATCATGGACCGCCGTCACCCGGCCGGTGGTGAAACCCTGCTCGCCGATCTGGCCGTCGTGGCGCACCGCAAACGACAGGTTCAGGCGATCCAGGGGCAGCTGGTAGAGAAGATAGCCGGCAAACAGGGAACGCGTTGCGTCGTAGTAGGGCTCCGGTTTGTCGGTTCTCTTGCGGTAGGCTGCCTCCTGCTCACCGCGCAGGCCGAACAGCAGGCTGCTCAGGGCGTCGAATTTGAGGTGTGCCTGGTATTCTGCGCCGACATCACCGCCGCGGTAGTAGGTGGTGCGCGTGGGCTCGCCGAAAGCTCGCGCCGAGTAAGCAGCGAAGACCGTCACGGTGTTGTTGAGCCGACCGTCGTGAGCGTTGAAACGGAGCCGTCCGAAACCGGTTACCAGATCCCTTTGCGAGGTGTATCCAGCCGCATCGACGGTGGCGGACCTGTCGATGTCGGAGGCTTGATGATGACCGTCGAGGCCGAAGTCGAGACTGGTTCCGTCTCGCCCGTTGACCACGCCCCGGATCGTGCCGGCGAATTTCTCGGTCCCGTCCCGCTCCCCGGAATCCCGGTCGCCGACGCGGGAAAAACCGGCGGAAGCGAAATACGAGCCGCTGAACAGCAGCCTGAAATGGTCGTCGCCACCGCTCATTGACGCCTTGGCGGCGCGGGTGCCGTAGCTGCCGCCTTCGACCGTCGCCGATGATTGGATGCCGCGCCGCGGCCGCCGGGTGATGATATTGATGACCCCGCCAACGGCATCTGAGCCGTAGAGCGCGCTTTGCGGCCCCTTGAGGATCTCGATCCGTTCGATGTCGGTCAACGACAGCACGGCGAAATCGAAAGTGTCACGGGCGCTGGAGGGATCGTTGACCCGAATGCCGTCGATCAGCACCAGCGTATGCTGGGCCTCGGCGCCACGCAGGCTGACCTGGGTCTGGCCGCCCGCACCCCCGCGCTCGATGACCGCAAGTCCGGGAACGGTGCGCAGCAGATCGGCAACCGAGCCTGCCGAGGAGCGTTCGATCCGGCTTCTGCTGATGACCGAGACGGTACTTCCGGCCCGGGCTATCGGCGTTGCCACCAGATAGGGCGAGACCACGATCTCCGGCACCTCGGCGCGCACCGACGCTGTGATGACCCCACAAAAGGTCATCATGGCTGCCGAAAATACGGCACAAAATCGGGAAGGACTGCCCACCACGGGATCTCCGGTTTGGATCGATCCGATCGCACTCCGTCACGTCATCGTGTCCCGGAGCGTTCCGGCTAGCCCGCCGGACGGTTCAGCGGTAAAGGAGTCGGAGGATGGTCGCAACTCGGGCTGCCGGGACAGGCGTCATGATCACCAGATTCTTTTCGGCGCTCGCCGTCCTGGTCGCGGCCGACGCCGCGGCCGCCACGCCGCAGCGGATCGTATCGATCAACCTGTGTGCCGACGAACTTCTGATCGCGCTGGCTGACCCGGACCAGATCGTGGCGTTGTCGCCGTTTTCCGTCGACCGCAATTTGTCGTTTTTTGCCGACGAGGCGACTGCCTACCGGCACGACGTGGCCACCGCCGAGCAGGTTGTAGAGATCGATCCCGATCTTGTGTTGGCCGGCAGATTCACGAAGCGGGCGACCCGTGACATGCTCAGCCGCCTCGGTTACCGCGTGATCCTCCTCGACCCGGCGCGAAGCCTCGCTCAATCGATCGACCAGATACGTCAGATCGCCGGAATCGTCGGCCATCCCGATCGCGGCGAGGAGCTGGTGGCGGCCATCGTTGCCGCCAGGACCGAGGCGGAGGCGCGCAGTCCGGTGGTGCCGGCCGAGACCGCGGTGATTTACCAGCGCCGCGGCTATGTTACCGGGGGCGGAACCCTGTCCGATGAGCTGTTGGAGGTCGCCGGTTTCAGGAATGCCGGCGCCGACCTCGCCGGTGCAATCGGCGGCTTCGTCGCCCTGGAGCAGCTCATCGCCGTGCCCCCCGACCATCTGGTCATTGCGCGGCCCCCCGCCCGCGCCGAGGACCAGGGCAGCGCGCTGCTCGCCCACCCGGCCCTCACCGCGCTTTTCCCGCCTCACACACGGATCGTTCTGCCGGAGCGCCTGACCGTTTGCGGCGGGCCATCGTTGCCGGCGGCGATACGCTGGCTGGTGGGCCAGGCCGAGCTTCTTGAAGTCCGGTGATTTCGCTCGATCATGTGTGGATTTTGCCGATCGCCATCGTGATCGACGCACTGGCGGGCGATCCCCCCGCCATCTGGAACCGCATTCGGCACCCGGTCGCCGTCATCGGCTCTGCAATCACCGTCCTGGACAAATTGCTGAACCGGGATCGCTTCCCGGCATTCATTCTTCGCTTGCTTGGCGCCTTGTCGGTGATGCTGGTGACGGCCGCGACTGCGGCGATCGGTTACGGCGCCGAGTTTCTGCTGGCCCGTGTGCCCTTCGGCTGGATTGGCATCGCTCTTGTGGCCGCCATCATGCTCGCCGGCCGCTCTCTTTATGATCACGTTCGGGCGGTGGCGGCGGCCTTTACCGACGGTCTTCCGGCCGCCCGCGCCGCCATCGCGCATATCGTCGGCCGCGACTCCGGCAGTCTCGACGGCCCGCGCATTTGCCGCGCAGCGATCGAAAGCACGGCAGAGAACCTGTCGGATGGCGTGATCGCACCGGCACTGTGGTTTGCGGTTCTCGGACTTCCCGGCATGTTCGCCTACAAGGCGGTCAATACGGTCGATTCCATGATCGGGCACCGCGGCCAACGCTACGCCGACTTTGGCTGGGCGGCAGCCCGGCTGGATGACCTCATGAACCTGCCGGCGAGCCGGGTCTCGGGCCCGCTGGTGGCGCTGGCCGCACCCCTTGCCCGCGGCTCGGTCAACGCTTCGTTCCGCACCATGATGCGCGATGCATCGAAGCATCGCTCCCCCAATGCCGGCTGGCCGGAGGCTGCGATGGCCGGTGCGCTCGGTGTGGCTGTCGCCGGACCGCGGCGCTACGGCGGCACCCTGGTCGATGATCCCTTCCTCAACGCCGGCGGCCGCCACGAACTTGCCCCCAGCGACATTCGGCGCGGCCTCAGGGTCTATGTTGGAGCCGTGGCCGCTTTCTTTGTTGTCGTCTCGGCGGCGGCTCTTGTCGTCCTGCGATAGCCCGCCAGCGTCAGCAGGGCATCGACGTCGAGGCTTACTTCCAAATGAGCAGCCAGCGCGTCGAGCGTGGCTTCGATCGTGGCCTCATACCGCACCGTCGAACCCACCGGTCCCAGTGTTTTGAGAAATCCGTGCCGAAACCGGTCAGAGGAAAATAGTCCGTGCAGATAGGTTCCGGCCACCAGGCCATCGTGCGAACGCGCGCCCTCGTCCTTCCCACCCACCTGACTGAACGGCCTTGCGCGATCGGGGCCCTCGGTCGTTCCCAGGTGTATCTCGTAGGCCGAAATGGGATGTCGTTCCGGCAGGCTCACGGCGTCGACCGCTTGCGTTGTCTTGTCCGGCGACAGTACCGTCTTCACATCAAGCAGCCCGAGCCCGGCGAACGTCCCGGCCTTACCCTCGCTGCCGGCGGGATCGGAGATCGTCCGCCCCAGCATCTGATAGCCGCCGCATAATCCGAGCACGCGGCCGCCGCGGCGGCGGTGGGCGAGGATATCGATGTCCCAACCCTGGTCGCGGAGGAACGCCAAATCCGTCGCCGTGGATTTCGATCCGGGCAGGACCACCATATCGGCGTCGGCCGATATGGCCTGCCCCGGTTCAACGATGTCGAGCCGCACATCGGGCTCGGCCGCGAGCGGATCGAGATCATCGAAATTGGCAATCCTGGGCAGCCTCGGCACCGCCACGGTGATGGTGCCGCCGTTGGTTGAGCCGGTAAGGCCGAGCGTATCCTCCGCCGGCAACCGAGCGGCGGCTTCGAACCACGGCACCACGCCGAAACACGGCCAGCCGGTACGATCCTCGATGGTCAGCAAGCCGTCGTAAAACAGTCCGGCATCGCCGCGAAACTTGTTGACGACGAAGCCTTTGACGCGGGCTGCGTCGGATCGCGACAGCACCGCCTCGGTTCCCACCAGGGTGGCGATGACCCCACCGCGTTCAATATCGCCGACCAGCAGCACCGGAATGTTTGTCGCCTCTGCGAATCCCATATTGGCGATATCGTCAACTCGAAGATTGGTCTCCGCCGGGCTGCCGGCACCCTCCACCAGCAGCAACTCGAAATCGCGCCCGAGCCGATCGAAGCTCTTCACCACTCGCGGCAGCAACTCCGCTTTGCTGGCCAGATACTCCGCGGCGTCCATGGTCGCCATTTGCCTGCCATGAACGATGAGCTGCGCGCCGGCCTCGGTTTCCGGCTTCAACAGCACCGGGTTCATGTGAATCGACGGCCCGACTCCCGCCGCCCGCGCCTGCAGCGCCTGGGCCCGGCCGATTTCGCCGCCATCGTCGGCAATGGCGGCATTGTTTGACATGTTCTGTGGCTTGAACGGCGCCACCCGGATGCCGCGCCGCGCACACGCCCGACACAGTCCGGCGACCATGAGCGACTTGCCGACATGGCTGCCCGTGCCTTGGATCATCAGGGCCGGCGTTGTGGTCAGAACTCGATCCCCTGCTGGGCCTTCACGCCGGAGCGGAATGGATGCTTCACCATCTCCATGCTGGTGACCAGATCGGCGGCCTCGATCAGCTCTTCGCGGGCATTGCGGCCGGTGATCACGATGTGCGTGTCGGCTGGCTTGTGGTCGCGCAGAAACGCCACCACATCGGCGACGGGCAAGTAGTCGTAGCGGAGCACGATGTTCAGTTCGTCGAGCAGCACCAATTTGTGCTCGCCTCCTGCAATGAGGGACTTGGCCCGGTCCCAGGCGGCGCGGGCGGCGGCCAGATCGCGCTAGCGGTCCTGGGTTTCCCAGGTGCAGCCCTCGCCCATGGTGTGGATCGAGACCTGGTCGCCGAATTTATCCAGCGCGGCGCGTTCGCCGGTCTCCCAGGCGCCCTTGACGAACTGCACCACCGCCACCCGGTGGCCGTGGCCGAGCATCCGCAGAACCAGGCCGAAGGCGGCGGTCGACTTGCCCTTGCCCTTGCCTGTATGGACGATGATCAGGCCTTTTTCGATTGTCTTGGTGGCGACGATCTTGTCCCGCGCGGCCTTCTTCTTGCGCATCTTTTCGGCGTGGCGTGCATCGCGTTCCGCCTCGCTCATGTCCCTCATGGCGATGCCTCCTGCTGCTGATTGATCAGCCTCGAGAGCCGATCATAAGCGCTGTTCGACCGCGGCGCCCACAGCCCGCGATCGATCGCCTCGCGAAAACGACCGGCAATTTCGGCCAGTGCGGCGGGATTGTTGGCCGCCAGGAACCGACTGACGTCGTCGTCCTCGAGGTAGGCGTCAAACAATTGATCGAAATGATGGTCGCCGACGGCGTCGGTGGTGGCGGCGAACGCGAACAGATAGTCCACTGTCGCAGCCATTTCGAAACCGCCCTTGTAGCCATGGCGCATGACGCCGGCGATCCATTTTGGATTGGCCGCCCGCCCCCGTACCACCCGCGCGATCTCCTGTCCGAGCGACCGGATCGTGGGATTTTCCGGCCGCGAACTATCGCCGTGATAGATCGCCGGCGCTTTGCCGGACAACGTTTCGACGGTGGCGGCCAATCCGCCCTGGAATTGGTAGTAGTCGTCGGAATCCAGAATATCGTGCTCGCGATTGTCCTGTGCGTGGAACACGGTATCGGTGCCTGAAAGCCGTTCGGCCAACAGATCTTCTGAACGGTCACCATAGCGCCCGGCGCCATAGGCAAACCCGCCCCAGGCCAGAAAGGCGGCCGCGAAATCCTTACGCGTCTCCCACGCGCCATGGTCGATCAGGGTCTGGAGACCGGCGCCGTAGGCGCCCGGTTTGGCGCCGTAAATGCGAGAGCCGGCCAGCACGCGCGCCGCTGACACGTCAAGACCGGCGCCCCGAAGTCCGGCGGAGGTTGCACGCACGGCGGCGGCAATGGGGTTGGCGTCCTCATCCTCGTCGAGATCGGCGATCTGCCTCATGGCCGAGTCGATGAGGTCGATCTGGACGGGAAAGGCGTCGCGAAACATGCCGGAAATCCTGAGCGTAACGTCGATCCGCGGTCGCCTCAATTCGCTGAGCGGAATAACCTCGAAACCGGTGACCCGTCCGGTACCGGATTCCCACACCGGCCTGGCTCCGATGAGGGCCAGGACATGGGCGATATCATCACCGCCGGTGCGCATATTGGACGTGGCCCAGGCCGACATGGCGATCGAGCGGGGCCACGCGCCCTCGTCGTGGAAGTAGCGCAGCGCCAGCGCGTCGGCGGATTTGCGGCCGAGGGTCCAGGCGGCCTCGGTGGGCACCGAGCGCACGTCGACGGAGTAGAAATTGCGCCCCGTCGGCAGCACATCCGGGCGTCCCCTGGTCGGCGCGCCCGAGGGACCAGGCGGCACGAACCGTCCATCCATCGCCTTCAACAACGACCCGATTTCGTCCACACCGCTGCGGTCGAGCGAGGGCGCGAGATCGTCCGCGATCCAGTCGAGAACGGCATTGGTGCGGGTGAACTCCGGTCGCCGTGCGCCGGTTTCGACCAACTCGGCGGCCAACGCCTCGATCCGCTCCACCGTATCCCCTTGCGTGCGCCAGGGGGACGGCGAGGCGCGCGTCAGACTGGGCGAGCACGGCCCGGTCCAGGGCTTTGCCGGCTCGCAGTCGAGCGGATCGAAGTCAAGCTTGAGATCACCGGCAATGGCGCGGTTGAGCGAGGCCGCCTGTGGGCTGTTGCCGGACCGCGGCACGCGCGCGATCGCCACCAAGGTGTCCCGCCTAAGTCGCCCGCCCGGCGACGAACCGAGGATGTGAAGCCCGTCGCGGATCTGCATTTCCTTGAGGTCGCAAATATGGGCGTCGATCGACTGCAGCGAGCCGTCGGTGTCCGCCCGCGTCAGATCAAGATCGCGATCCAGCCCAAGTTCCTCGGCCACCGAGATGATTTCGCCGGCGAGATAGTCGCGGCGTTTGCTGTCGAGGCCATCGGCGAGAAAAAACTCGTCGATCAGTGTCTCCAACCGCGCCAGACCACCATGGGTTTCGGCTCGGGTCATGGCGGGAATGAGGTGATCGATGATGACCGCGCTGGCCCGGCGCTTGGCCTGGCTGCCCTCGCCGGGATCGTTGACGATGAACGGATAGATCAGCGGCGTGGCGCCCAGCGCGATTTCCGGCCAGCACGTTTCCGACAGGCCGACCGCCTTGCCCGGCAGCCATTCGAGGTTGCCGTGCTTGCCGAGATGGACCATGGCATCGGCGCGGAAAACTTCGCGCAGCCAGGCGTAAAAGGCGAGATAGCCGTGCGGCGGAACCAGGTCGGGGTCGTGATAGGTCTGTTTGGGATCGACGCCGTAGCCGCGCGGCGGCTGGATGGCGATGGCGATGTTGCCGAATCGGTGGACGGCAAGACCGAAGCCGTGACGATCGCACGCCGGATCGTCTTCCGGCGGTCCCCAACGCTCCTCAATCGCCTGCCGGGCCGCCGCCGCCAGCGTGTCCAGAAACCGGCGATGGGCATCGAGCCCGAAATGTGTCGAACTCTTGCCTGGCGAAGCGTTGGTTCTCCCGGCCAGTAGGTGTTTCATGAGATCACCGCCGGTGTCGGGAAAACCCGCACCGTCATAGCCGGCCTCGATCATGGCGTGGACCAGCCGTACGGCGCTCTCCGGTGTGTCCAGTCCGACACCATTGCCGATCCGGCCATCGCGATCCGGATAGTTCGATAAAATCAGCGCAATTTTTCGTTGGCCGGTGGAGCGGCTCGCCAGCCCCACCCAGGCGGCAGCCTGCTCGGCGACAAACCGCGCCCGATCCGGCTGCGACCGGTAGACGGCGATCGTCGGAGCACCCGGTCCTGGGCTGACCTCTTCCTTGAATGAGACCGGCCGGGTGAGGATCCGGCCGTCGATTTCAGGCAGGACAACGTTCATCGGCAGGTCGCGCGGCGACAGGCCGCGTGAATTGTCACGCCACGCGTGTTCGGATGATCCCGACAACACCACCTGCAGGACCGGACGCCCCGGCCGGTCGAGCACCGTTGCCATATGGGCGGCGCCCGCCAGCGACACCGCAAAGGCGGTGGTGTTCAAGACGATGGCCGGCGGGTGATCGTCGAACGCCTGTTCGAGAAACGCCGCCGATTCCCGGTCCTTGAGGCTTGCAACAAAAACCGGCAGCGTCGGCAGGCCTCGATGCGAAAGTTCGCCGGCAAGGCGATCGATCGGCTCGGTCGAACCGCCGTGCAGCGCAGACCGGTAGAAGACAATGACTGCCGGAGGTGGCTGCCCGGCCAGAACCGCCGCGACATCCTGTCCGGTGACATGTCCATTGCCGGGTAGGTAATAGCCCGCCCGCGGCAGCACGATCGCCGCTGGCGGCGGCTCGCCGTGACCGGTCAGATGGCCGAAATAGCGGACGCAGTTTTCGGAGTTGTGGGCACCTGCCTCCACCAGATAGCGCCAGATTCGGCGGCAATCCTCCACCGCAATCGTGCCATAGACTTCCAACGCCGGATCCCAGCGGTCCTCGCCCGGCACCACCGCCAGTGACGGCCCGCCGCGGCGGGCGAGCGCGCGCAACTCCTCCAGACCGTAGGACCAGTAGCCTGCTCCGCCGAGGACCCGCACGACGACGAGCCTCGCCTGACCCGCGTTTCCATCGATGAACAGATCCACCGACATGGGATGGCCGAGGCGCATGAGATTAACGGTTGCCAGGCTCGGCCCGTCTGACGGCAACAGCGCGCGGGCTCGAGACAGCGCGGCCAGTTCACTGTCGGCGGAGGAGAGGAAAACGATGTCGGCTGGCGGCAATTCGAGATCGACCGCCGTATCGCCGTCGTCGATGGCCCGTCCCCGGGCGGCAAGAAGGTGCATTTTGCGCTCAGCCGATTGCTCGTGCCACGGCCCAGCGATCCACGCCGCGATGTCCGATCACCACCAGGCCGCTGGCCTCGGTACCAGGGCTGAACCATGCCTCGGTCCGGCTGCCGACCGCCTGGACCGCCGCCGGAGCGGTTTTGCCGGCGACCACGACCCGACCCTTGATCCTGAGGACACCTGGCTCCGACAACGCCCCGGCAACCGCTTGTTTGAGCGCATCCAGCGATCCAAAAGGCCGCGAACCCACGACAAAACTGTCGAAATCGTCGTGATCATGGTCATCTTCGCCAGCCAACTCATGATGGCTTTCCCGTCCCGTCATGGTGTCTTCGGCCGCAGACCAAAGACCGATCAGAACCTCCGGCGCCAGTGGCTTGCCGTTGGTGTGGATGATCTGCGTTCCGTCGCGCGCTTCAGCCCGCACGATCCGTTCAAGCACCGGCAGGGTTGCCGGCGCAACGAGATCTCCCTTGGTCACGACGATGAGATCGGCGCACCGCAGTTGATCCTCGAACAATTCGGCAACCGGATTTTCATGGGTGATGGCGGGGTCGATCTCGGCCTGTTCGGCCGCTGCCGCGGGGTCGGGAGCGAAGCGGCCGTCCAGGACCGCCTCGGCGTCGACGACCGCGATGACGCCGTCGACGGTCAGCCGATGACGGATGTCGGGCCAGGAAAACGCCCGCACCAGCGGTTGCGGCAGGGCCAGGCCGGAGGTCTCGATGATGATGTGGTCCGGTGGCGGGTCGCGCCCGATCAACATCTGCATGGTCGGCAGGAACTCATCGGCGACCGTGCAGCATATGCAACCATTGGTGAGCTCGACGATCGATTCCGGTCTGCAGGTCGGATCGTCGCAATCGGCCACCAGCGAGCCGTCAAAACCGACCTCGCCGAACTCGTTGACGACCACGGCAATGCGTCGCCCGCCCGAGTTGTTGATGACCTCGCGTACCAGGGTCGTTTTGCCGGCCCCGAGAAAGCCGGTGACGATCGTTGCGGGAATGCGCTCTGCGGTCACAGCGCGACCTCCGGCTGGGGGATTGGCTTGAGCATCAGGGGTTGCCCGGCCGCCACCAGGACGACGCGCCCGACCGCGCTCGCCACAGCCTGGTTGAGAGTCCCCAGGGCATCGGCATAGCGGCGTGACAGGGGATCACCCGGTATGATCCCGGACCCGACTTCATTGGTCACCAGGACCACCGTTCCGCTGACCTCGGCCAGGGCGGCCGACAGGCGCCCGGCCTCGGTTTCCGGCGATCGGCCGGCGGCCATCAAATTGCTCAGCCACAGCGTCAGACAGTCGACCAGCACACCGGTATCGCGTGCGGCCTCGCGCACCAGCACCTCGACCAGTTCAAGCGGCTCCTCGATTGTGCGCCAGGGCTCGCCGCGGCGGGCGCGATGGCGGGCAATCCGGTCCGCCATTTCTTCGTCGCCCGGTGTCGCGGTGGCCACATAGACGGCGGGCAGGCCGGACGCGGTGACCAGGCCCTCGGCAAACCGGCTCTTGCCCGACCGCTGCCCGCCGCTGACCAGGACGTGCCGGTTATCCAAGGTCTGTTGCCCCCGGCGCCGGCTCGCTCAGACGCGTGTAGACCCAGCCGACGGTCAGTCCCGCCACACACCACATGACCGCGCTGACCACCAGCGAAGCGGCGGCGAACTCGCCCGCCAGGACCCCGGGAAAGGGAACTTCGAAGTCCGGCGGCGCCGGAGCCCCGATGAGGTGGGGAAGCGCCAGAAGACCAAGCCCGACCAGACGGGCGGGCCAGTTGGGGATGAAAGTCAGAACCAGCAGCCCGGCGATCGATGAGCCCACCGCCAGCGCCCACCATGTCTGCCGTGCAACCAGGGGGGCTGCGGGGGTTCCCGGCAGTTCGGGCGGCAGGCCGAGCGAGGGAAGCAGAGAGAAGACGGCGAAGCCGGCAATCCCCCACATCAATCCATGCAGCACGTCGACGCGCATGCGGGCGGCGGTCATGCCGCCAAGGAGCATCAGCGCGGCGCCAAAGGCGGTGACGATGTTGCCGACCAGGGTGAAAGCGGTGCGCTGCCATCCGGCTTGCGGAGCCCACGCGTCCTGCTCGATGTCGCGCGCCTGCACAAGCTCCTGACCAGCGTCATCGCCGGAGATCAATCCCGCGATGGTGCCACCGTGTTCGTATCTTTCGGCCTCGAAGATCAACGGTTCTGTGGTGAAGGCCTGCAGGATCGACAGCGTCAATCCCGCGACCAGGGCCGCGCCAAACGCGCTGACCACCAGGTTTCTGAGCACGATGAATGGCTAGTGACAGGGGAGGCCGAGCGAATGCCGCACATCGTGGGTGGCGTTGTGCATCACCTCCGGCCAGGCGAATCCGGCGGCAAGGAACAGCGTCAGTCCGAGCGTCGCCGCGACAATCCCGGAAACGCGAATCGAATCGAGTGAGAGGTGCAGTCTTGCGAGGGCGGCCATGGTTCATCCTTTCTCCGTCCCACCGACGGCAGGTTTACAGGCGAACGCCGGCCGGTCTCCTGGCTCGCGGCTGGTTTGCGTTTCGGCCCGCGCCTTCCCGGTTTCCCAGTGGCATCACTCGCGGGCGAACAGCCGCATACAGTTGCGGGGGCAGCTGCGGCATTGTCCGGCAAGGACCGAACGCACCGCATTCCCGTTTCACCTCGGACGAGGTCCGCCCGAGGCACCGACGTTGGTTACGAGATTACGCTTGGCGAGGGAGTCGTCACAAGGGGTTGGGGCGAGTTATCCCGTTCCGAGCGTCACGCGCCGGCTTTGTTCGCCGGCCGCGCCCGCCTCGATTTGCGACCGTTCCACCACCCGGCCACGGCCACCATGACCCTGCGATTGAAGCGTCGGATGGAATGACTGTCCGCGGCCAGCACCATCAAGCCGATCGGCACCATCCAGATACCGAGGATAGGCAGGAACCACAGGACGCCACCGAGCAGAAAGAGTAGCCCAAGCCCGATGCGGGCGAGGCGACTGCGGGGGAGATTGACGGTTTTGCTGCCGAATCGGATTTGTGCCACGCGCGCGCTCCCTTCGCTGTGGAGTTACCAACATGGGTGCTGGCAACGCTTGTAGCAAGCGAGGTAGTAACAAGTTGTGACGCTTGCAGTTCCCTTTGCATGCCGCGGGCGCCTTTGCTATACGCTGCGCCACGGCAGATGCCGATCCCCGGTAGCTCAGTTGGTAGAGCAAGCGGCTGTTAACCGCTGGGTCGCTGGTTCGAGTCCGGCCCGGGGAGCCATTTTCTTTCAAGGGGTTAGCTCAAAAAGCTAACCCCTTTGTTTGTCAATCGAACCCATAGGCTATAGTGAGGCTGCCCACGCTTGGCGACCGCGTGTGCTTCGCACTTTACAACGACCGGCGTTTGCGCTGGTGACTTCGTCGGCGATGGCGGGAACGGTTTCATGAAAATCAAAGACCCGGTCATGACCTGTTCGGCCTGTCCGGCGCAATGGGAAGGCCGGACAGACGGCAACCGGCCGGTCTATGTCCGTTACCGATGGGGTTATCTGAGCGTGCGCGTAGGGCCGCCGGGTGGCGATGTGTCGAGTGCGGTGGGTGGCGTGGAGGTTCATGGCGAAACAATTGGCGGGGAATTTGACGGCGCCATTAGGTGGCGTGAGGTCCGTGAGCGGATCAAACCGCTTCGGCTTTCTCAGATCCTCTTGAGTCTTGAAGCGGACCCGACGGACCCGCAATTGAATTTTTGAAGGACGAGGCAAGGATGATCGGTCGTGCAACTCGGACGCACTTCTCGACCACCAGCAGAAAAATCATGTCCATGCCGACGGTCGATATTGGCGCACAATCTCGGCAATCGGTCGTGGACTAGTATCCCGGAGACAACTTCATGTCGGATACCAGCAGCAGCAGTCGTCCTGGCCGCCGAAGCCGGACGTTGACCTACATCGTGGTGGCGGCGGCGATCCTGGCGATCCTGTATTACGCCGTCGGCATCTTCCGCTTGGCCGAAGAGCCTAAGGCCACGTCGTCACAGCCAGCCGTGGAAGATACGGCCGAGCCCGTTAAAGCCGAGGCGGAGCCGACGGTCGAGGATGCCGCCACTGAAGCCGCCGTCGAGGCAGCCGAACCGGCGGTCGGGGCGTCCGGCGAAGCGGTCGAGCAGGCGGTCGAGTCGCTCGAGCAACCGGCGGCGACCCCGGAACCGGAACCCGAGCCGGCGACCAGTTCGCAGTGAATGGCGCCCGAGGCGGCCGCTGGATAGGAAACCGACCCCTCGCAGCTTTGTTGCCCGCCCTTGCCGGAGCTGGTCAAAACGTTCCACAGGTCGCCACCACGGCAGGCCGCAGCTTTCTTGAAGCCCGCCAGACCAACGACTAGGTTTCGGCCCAATCTCGGCCGGCGGCAGGCCGCCGCCCGATCGGCCGCGACAAACGGAACCGGTTTTCATGGACGTCAATGGCAACATCGCCGACATCGTCGGCAACACTCCGCTGATCCGCCTCAATCGGGCCTCCGAGGCCACCGGCTGCGAGATTCTCGGCAAGGCGGAGTTTCTCAATCCCGGCCAGTCGGTCAAGGACCGGGCGGCGCTGTTCATCATCCGCGACGCCGTCGAGCGCGGCGAATTGAGGCCGGGCGGCGTCATTGTCGAGGGCACCGCCGGCAATACCGGAATCGGCCTCGCCGTCATCGGCCGGGCCATGGGGTTTCGGTCCGTCATCGTTATTCCCGACAACCAGGCCCAGGAAAAAAAGGACGCCCTGCGCGCCGCCGCCGCGACCCTGATCGAGGTGCCGCCGGTTCCCTACCGCAACCCCAACAACTACGTGAAGGTCTCCGGCAGGCTCGCCGAGCAACTCGCCGCCAGCGAGGCCAACGGGGCGGTCTGGGCCAACCAGTTCGACAACACCGCCAACCGGCGTGCCCATTACGAAACCACCGGTCCCGAAATCTGGCGGCAGACCGGCGGCCGGGTCGACGCCTTCGTCAGCGCGGTCGGTACCGGCGGCACGCTCGCCGGCGTCGGCCAGGCCCTCAAGGAACGCAAGCAAGATGTGGTCATCGCGCTCGCCGATGTCTTCGGCGCGGCGCTGTTTGCCTACTACACTACCGGCGAATTGAAGGCGGAGGGGACGTCGATCACCGAAGGGATCGGCCAGGGACGGGTCACCGCCAATCTCGAAGGGGCCGCGGTCGATCGCGCCTATCGGATACCCGACAGCGAGGCGCTCGAGATCGTCTTCGACCTGATCGAACACGAAGGACTGGTCCTGGGCAGTTCGTCCGGCGTCAATATCGCCGGGGCGATCCGCCTGGCCCGCGACATGGGCCCCGGCCACACCATCGTGACCCTCCTGTGCGACTATGGCACCCGCTACCAGTCCAAGCTGTTCAATCCCGCCTTCCTGGCCGACAACGATCTGCCGATCCCGCGCTGGCTGCACGAACAGTCCGACATCAGCGTGCCATACCTGTCCGAATAAACGACCCGCACCATCGCCAACCGAATTGCCGAGCCCATCGCCGGCCGCGTAGTATTGTCGGGGCCGGCAAAAGAAGGCGTTCAAACACAATGTCCACCCAACTGCTTTTTCGCGACGACCCCTACCAGACCGAATCCGAAGCCACCGTGCTGGCAATCAACGACCGGCGGGGAATCATCCTCGACCGCACGGTGTTCTACGCCACCGGCGGCGGGCAGCCGGGCGACAGCGGACGCCTGGTCTCATCGGCCGGCGACACGGCCGTGGCGACCACCGTCTATGGCGACGACAAGACCGAGATCGTGCACGTTCCGGGCGAGGATCAGCCGTTGCCCGAGACCGGCGAAACACTCACCGCGGCCATCGATTGGGACCGCCGCCATCGTCACATGCGCATCCACACCGGTCTTCATCTGCTCTCGGTGATCATGCCGTTCCCGGTCACCGGCGGTCAGATCAAGGCCGGCGAAGGACGGCTCGATTTCGATGTCGACGGGACCATCCCGCCCAAGGATGAACTGGCCGATCGGCTCAATCAACTGGTCCGAGCCGACCACCCGGTCAGCCAGGAATGGATCACCGACGAGGAACTCCGGGCCAATCAGGCTCTGGTCAAGACGATGAAGGTGATGCCACCGATGGGCACCGGCCAGGTCCGGCTGATCCGCATCGGCGATATCGATCTCCAGCCCTGCGGCGGCACCCATGTTCGCTCGACCGCCGAGATCGGTGAGCTCGCCATTGGCAAGATCGAAAGCAAGGGGCGGCAGAACCGGCGCGTCCGTATCCGGTTTGCCGAGATCACGTGATGGGCGCCAATTCGCTGGTTTCAACCGCCTGGCTTGCCGATCACCTCGACGACCCCGATTTGAGGATCGTCGACGCCTCCTGGTTCCTTCCCGGCGCCGGCAAGGTCGGGCGTGACGCCTACGCCGGTGGTCACATTCCCGGTGCCGTGTTTTTCGACATCGACGAGATCGCCGATCGCGCCAGCCCCCTGCCCCACATGATGCCCACGGCTGATGATTTCTCCACGGCGGTTGGTGCCATGGGAATTGCAGCCGACCACAAGATCGTCGTCTACGATGCCGAAGGCATTTTTTCCGCCGCCCGCGTGTGGTGGAGCTTTCGCACCATGGGCGCCGACGAAATTGCCGTGCTCGATGGCGGCTTGCCCAAATGGCGCGCCGAGGGCCGGCCGATCACGGCTGAGATGACCAACCGCAAGCCGGTCGAGTTCATACCCGGCCACGACCGGCGGGCGGTGGCCGATCTTGATCAGATTCGTGGTGCGCTGGGATCGCAAGCGTTTCAGATCGTCGACGCCAGATCGGCCGCGCGATTTCGTGGCGAAGCATCCGAACCGCGACCGGGCGTCAGGTCGGGACACATTCCCGACAGCTACAATCTTCCCTTCGGCGACGTCATCAGCGACGGCGCCATGAAATCAGCGCCGGAGATTCGACAGGCATTCGAGCGCGTCGGCGTCGATCTCGACCGTCCCATCGTGACCAGTTGCGGTTCCGGCGTGACCGCGGCGATTCTGAATCTGGCGCTGGATCAGCTGGGCATCCGGCCGGCAGGTCTCTATGATGGCTCGTGGTCCGAATGGGGCGCCCACGGCGAAACCGAAATCGCCACGGCCGAGGGTCGCTGACCGTCCCGTTCAGGCCACGTTCAACTGGTCCACCCCTTATTGTCGCCACACACGCCGGCTCCCTACCCGTTGCCGCACCCGCTCGCACCGCGAGGAAGACAATGATGAAGTCAGTACCCCTGGGCCTTGCCACCGCCATCACGGTAATTTTGATGGCGGCACCCACCGGCGCGACCGAACGGCCGGCGCGGCAAATCCTGCTGGCGCAGGCCGAAACATCGACCCTGGCGCCGCTCGACCCTATCGCCCAGGCCGAACAGGAGGTCGAGGAGGCGCGCGCCGCCTTGCGCGCCGCCATGGCCGGCAGTGGCAACGTTCGCGAGGCCCGGCGGGCCCTGCGCCGGGCGCTGGAGCGGCTGGAATTGGCGCGCGAGAACCCGGACGAGCCCTTGCCGCCGTTGGACGGCGAGGAAAAGGCTGCCGGCAGAGACGATGACGACTACGAAGATGACTCCGACGAGGACGACGACGACGAGGACGAGGATCGTCGGAGATTGGCGAGCCAGCCCGCGCCCGAAGAAAGCGTCGAGATCCAGGTCGAAGACGGCCGGGTGATCGTGCGCCAGGGCGGTCGACTCACCATTCGGCACGACGATTCGGCGCGGCTGGAACAGGGCGGCGGCCGGCGCCAGGTCGAAACGGGGAGCGACGGCACCACCACCACCACCGTCATCCGGCCGGACGGTACCCGGGTGGTGACCGTGCGCGATGCCGACGGCAACATCCTCGAGCGCAACCGCCGCAGGCCCGACGGCCAGGTCGAGATACTGATCGGCGCCGCGCCATCGGGAGACCAGCCTCCGCCCCGGGCGCCGGATCGGCCGGTTCTGCAGCTTCACCGGATTCTCCCGCAACTGGTCGTGCCGATTCCGCAGCACGACTACATCGTGGAAAGCGAAAGCGCGTCCCAGAGACAGCTTGAGCAGGCCTTGATCGCACCGCCTGTCGAACGGGTGGAGCGATCGTACTCGCTGCGCGAAATTCGCGAGAGCGGCCGCCTGCGCAACAAGCTGAGGCGGATCGACATCGACACCGTAACGTTCGAATTCGGCAGTGCCGCCGTACCGCCCGACCAGATCCCGCGCATGGAACGGATCGGCGTCGCCCTCGGCGCGGTTCTGTCGCGCGATCCCGATGAGGTTTTCCTGATCGAGGGTCACACCGACGCCGTGGGCTCAGACCTCGCCAATCTGGCGCTGTCCGATCGCCGCGCCGAGAGCGTCGCCCAGATCCTGACCTTCTATTTTTCCATCCCGCCGGAGAATTTGATCACCCAGGGGTATGGCGAACATTTCCTCAAGATACTGACCGCGCATGCCGAAAGAGAGAACCGACGGGTGACGCTGCGCCGCATCACGCCGCTGTTACGCGCCGAGGTACGGTAACCGCATCCGAGTGCCAAGCTGAGCCGGGCGGATTTCTGCCGCCCGGTTGAACCTCACCTGATCGGCGGCGCGTATTGAATGCCGCCGTCGCGCCACAGGGCATTGAGTCCGCGCGCCATGCCCAGATCCGAACCCTGGCCGAGATTGCGCTCGAAGATTTCACCGTAATTTCCCACCGCCCTGATGGCGTCCGCGGCCCAGTGCCGGGACAGCCCCAGGATTTCACCATAGGCACCGTCGGTGCCGATGAGGCTGCGTATCTCCTGGTCGGCCGAGTCGGCCAGATCGTCGATATTGGCGGAGTTCAGCCCGAGTTCCTCAGCGTTGACGAGCGCGAAATGGACCCATTTCACAACCGCAAACCAGCGATCGTCGCCGCCGCGAACGACCGGGCCGACCGGTTTTCGCGAGATGATCTCCGGCAGCACGACATGTTCGTTTGGGTCGGCAAGCGCCAGCCGGGTGACGTGGAGTTGTGAGGCATCTCCGGTGACCGTATTGCAGCGTCCCGATTCATAGGCGGCAATCGTTTCTCCCGGTTGCTCCAGAACAACCGGTTCGTAGGCCATGTTGTTGGCATCGAAGAACCGCGCCATGTCGATTTCCGCCACCGTTCCGGCGAGTACGCAAACCGGGGCGCCGGAAAGCTCCTTGGCCGACACCAGCCCGAGTTCCCGCCCGACCATGAAAGCCTGGCCGTCGTAGTAACTGGCCGCGGCGAACACCAGCCCTAGGGAGACATCGCGCGACAGGGTCCAGGCGGTATGGCGTGTCAGGACGTCGACCTCGCCATCGGACAGCGCTCGGAACCGCTCCTTGTCGGACAGTTCCACGAAGTTGACGGCCTGGCGGTCGCCGAGCACCGCGGCAGCGATCGCCCGACAGTAGTCGATGTGGAAACCGCTCCATTGGTCGGGACCGGTTTGGGTGCTGAAACCGGGGAGCTCCTCCCCAACGCCGCAAAGGAGCACGCCGCGCTGGCGAACATCGTCAAGGGTTGCCGCCGTTGCGGAGGTCGTCAACGCCAGTGCGCCAGCCAGCACGCTCACAAGGTACCTGTTCACGCCGCTCCCGCCTGTCGCATGTACCGCGGTACGATTCGCCGTTATGTGTGCGTCAAACCGGAAGCGCGTCAAGGCGACGGATTGCGAGACGTTGACGGCCGAGGGATGATCATTACTGCTCGACGATCGTAAAACGATCACGATCACGATCGCGGTCGAGCAATAGAGGGGTGGATGATGCCTGAGTCCAACGACGGCGGGCGCAAGCTCCGGGACGCAACCCGCCTGGTCTGGGCCGGACGGGACAAGAGCCTGACCGGCCCTTTCGTCAACCCGCCGGTGATTCACGCCTCGACGGTGTTGTTCGACTCGGCCGACGCCTTTGCCTCATACCGTTCGCGCTACACCTATGCGCGGCGCGGCAACCCGACCACCGAAGCCCTGGAAACGGCGCTGACCGAGCTCGAGCATGCAGAAGGCACGGTTCTTTGTCCCTCCGGGCTGTCGGCCTGTGCCACCGCGCTGCTGTCCTGTCTCAGCTCAGGCGACCAGCTGCTGATGGTCGACACCGTCTATGATCCCGTTCGCTACATCGCTCGGACCTTGCTGGCCAGGATGGGGGTCGAAACGGTGTTCTACGCCCCGCTGATCGGCAGCGGCATCGCCGGGTTGTTGACCGAGCGAACCCGCGCCGTCTATCTGGAATCACCGGGCAGCATGACATTCGAAGTCCAGGACCTGCCAGCCATTGCCGCAGCAGCGCGCACGCACGGTGCGGTGACACTGTTCGACAACACCTGGGCGACACCGGTCAATCTCAAGCCGCTCGATCATGGTGCCGATCTGGCAATCGAAGCGGGCACCAAATATGTCGGCGGCCATTCCGACGTTTCGATCGGATCGGTTTCGGCCAATGCGGCAACATGGCCCGACCTCAAGAAGACCCACGGTACCCTCGGCCTCCATGTGGCGCCCGATGACGTCTTCCTGGCGCTGCGCGGCTTGCGGACGATGGCGGTCCGCCTGGAACGTCACGCCAAATCCGCACGCGAAGTTGCGACCTTTCTGTCGGACCAACGGGTCGTCGAGCAGGTGCTCTATCCCCCGTTGGAGGACGACCCGGGGCACGCGATCTGGCAGCGCGACATGGCCGGCGCAGGGGGCTTGATGGGCGTGGTGTTCGATGGCTGGGACGCTCAGCGGATCAAGTCCTTCGTCGACGCGCTCACCCTGTTCGGCCTGGGCTCGTCCTGGGGCGGCTATGAAAGCCTTGTCGCCTTCACCGATCCGGCCCGCCATCGCAGCGCGACGGCGTGGACGCGGGGAATCGTCGTTCGGTTGTTCATCGGTTTGGAGGATCCGGCCGACCTGATCGCCGACATCAAGCAGGCGATCGAACGATCAGGTCGGGATTCCTGAGGCAGGTGCGGGCCGCAACGCAATCCACAACGCGGGCAGCAGCGCCGACAGCCAGCCCCTGTGCCGCCTTAGCCGGTTGACGACACCAAACCGCCAGGTGATGCGCCCGTCCAAGGCGCGGCGAAAGCCGTAACCGCCATAGGCCATCGCCCGCACGATCAGGTACGACACCGACGCGCCGATGAACAGCCCGGCGACAACGTCGCTGGGAAAATGGGCCCCCACCATGACCCGGCTCCAGGCCACCACCAGAGCCGCTACCACACCGACCGTCCGCCAGCCGGTCGGTCCGAAGGCCAGCACCACGGCCACCGCACTCATGGTGGTGGCGTGCCCGGACGGGAAGCTGAAATTGGCGTAGCCGCTGAACACCAGCGGCGCGAACTCGAACACGGTGTCACCGACAAACGGTGGCCGCAGGCGGCCGACCAGCGGCTTCAACACATCGGTCAGCAGACCCGAGACTGCCACCACCATGAAGATCACCGAAGCGAAGGCGGCGATTTCGGCCCAGGCGGCGGCGTTCCTTTGACCAACCTGCCGCCAGTCGGCCATGGCGACGATGATGACCAGGAGGCCCGGTGGAATCA
Source organism: uncultured Bauldia sp. (assembly GCA_963663975.2). GTDB lineage: Bacteria > Pseudomonadota > Alphaproteobacteria > Rhizobiales > Kaistiaceae > JANQRX01. The sequence continues at coordinate 262,268 of CAXXRA010000005.1, forward strand.
GCAGCCATCCGAACTTGCCGAACTGGGTGATCCATTTGAAAAACGCTTCTGATGCGTCCGGCTGATGATCGAGCGCGGCGAAAAGCCGAGCATCGAACAGCAGCGCGGTGACGAAAATGAGCACTGCGCCGCCCAGCACGACAACCGCGACCCTGTCGGCACCGATCCTGGGTGAGGTGCGGCGGCTGCGCTGGCGATAGCTGGCCAGCATGCGCCAGCTGCGGCGCACCCGATCGCTATACACCGCCAACAGGGTGGACGGAGATACTGGGTCGGTCATCACCTAGAGCTCTTTCAACCAACTCGGAGTCAATTCTGTTTCACGATTGGCGAGGCGAACCGGCGTCGAAACAATCGACGGGCGATGCCTCGGCATCGTTCCAGACTGGTTCGGCGTTGGGCGCCCGCCAATCGGAAACCCGAAGGGACGGGCTATTTTGCGCCAATTCCTGCGCAAAGCCCCTCGACCGTATCCCGATACGCTCTTCGAGCCTTCACTTGATCTTGTCACAAAATCGCTCCGTCAGAATGGCTCCGAGTTGGTCGAAAGGGCTCTAGATACCATCCAGCGCGAATACATGCATTTCGGCACGTCGTAGTTTGCGCAGATTGACCCCGACGACCCGAGCGTGGTCGGTCAGTTCCAACCCGAGGTCGTCCGCCCGCTGCCGGAATGACGAAATCTGTCCCCGCTCGACCGCCGCGACCCGGCATCCGTCCACGGCCAGAAAATCCGCGGCCCCGGCCGCGTCGACGAAGCGAAGCGAGGGGCCACTTATGAAGGCCGCGCTCTCCTCCGGATAGCCGGCCACGGACAGCGTCGGCGAGCTGCAGTTCACGGCCTGGGTCGTTGCAGTCTCGACGCGTTCGCTGATTCTGAGGCCACCGAGCCCGGGAAGAAAAGCGCCGAAGAAGTTCCAGTAGATCAACATGGCCGACACCGCCGCCAGGGCCGCCGATGGCCCGACCCGTCCCTTCCTGAGCCAGAACCAGGCGACCGGCCCCAGCACCGCCGCCACCATCAGCCAGATCGTCCCGAGCACTGGTATGCGTCCTTCCAGGGCCCACAGCGCCACCGGAAAAACGACGGCTGAAACCGGGGGCCATACCAGCGGTCCGAGCGAAAGGAACCAGGTGATCCAGCCGCTGATCCGGGCTCCGCCACGATCGATCGCAACGCCCGCCAGTATGGCGAGCGCGGGAAGCGCCGGCAGGATGAGATGCGGCAGCTTGTCCGGCCAGAATTCCGCAACAAGCCAAGGCGGTGCCAGCCACGCCAGAGCGAACATCACTGCCGGCCGGCGGAAATTGTCGACGATCCAAGGCAGCGCCACCAGGATGAAGGTCACGGCGGGGCCCATCATCAGCGGCAGTAGCAGGAAATAAGTCCCTGGCGGCGCGTCGACGGCAAAGACAACGCCGAGGCGGGCGAGAATAGGTTCCGGCTGGTAGCTGAAACCGTCGGTGAGAAGGCTGACGCCGGTGACCGCCGCCCAGAGCGCCACCGCCGCTGCGATCAACACAGCGCCGGGGAACGATTTGAGCTGACGGGTCCAGCCGCCCCTGTCCAGCGCAAGCAGGCCTGCCGTGACCAGGAGCGCGCCCGGTGCCCAGGGCCCACAAACCAGAAAACCGACGGCGATGGCGCACCAGAACAGAACCGCAAATCGCGCCCGGTTTCTGCCCAAGGGATTGGCCCACAGTCTCACCAGCGCGCCGGCGCCCAAAATCAGGACGGCAAGCAGCACCGTGTCCGGCATGGCCAGCCGGGCCTGAAAGCCGAGCGCACTGCTGGCCGCCAGCAACAGGCCGGCCAGCAAAGCCCCCCGATTTCGAACAACGACAAGAGCGGCCCACCAGGTCAAAACCGGAACGGCCAGGCCGGCCAGCAGCGAGGGCAGGCGATAGGTCCACAGCGGCGCATCCTGGCCGACAAGCTGGGAGGCGAACGCCACCAGCCAGTAACCGCCCCTCGCCGCCCAGATGAGGTCCGAACTCCCTGTCTGCAGCCGAATGGTGGCGTAGTCGCCGGTGGCCGACATGGCGCGCGCCGCCACCACGTATCCCGGCTCGGCGCCGTCCATCAGGGGTGTGGCGGCAAAGCCGGGCAGCAGGCACAGGACGGTGAAGACCAGGATTGTCGCGGCCGACAGGGAACGCGACCGTGCGACCACGGCAATCAGGTCGTCAAGCCGGTTTGCGAAATCCATCACCTGCCCCAGCGGCCGTCAACCAACCCGGCCGGGAAAATCCATGCCCCACCGCCCGCAATTCCTTTCGCCGCCTTAGTGAACGGCGGCGCCCGTGTTTGCAAGAATCGCCGGCTTCCTCGCTCGCCAAATCGACGCCGCCAACCGTCGCATCGCCTATTGGTCCTTACCTGTTGACGGCTTTGCGCACGCACCCTGCCCGCGCGTACTGCGAAGATCATGAACTCCGGTTAGCCGCTCTTCCGGCTGCCGCTGCCAGCGGCTAACCTGCCCCCGCGCCACCTCCGGCGCCGGGACCCAGCTCGCAAAATGCTTTTCCGGAGTTGGCTCACATTCGCCGTGGTGATCGCGGTCGTTCAGGGCGCGCTGGCGTCGCTGTCGATCCTGCAGCACGACGCCATCTTCTCCGATCTTCTCCGATCTTCTCCGATCTTCTCCGATCTTCTCCGATCTTCTCCGATCTTCTCCGATCTTCTCCGATCTTCTTCTCTCCGATCTTCTCCGATCTTCTCCGCAAGCGCATGTCGGTGATGGCGCAGACCGTCGCGGCATCGTTCAAGCCGTTCATCGACCTCGGCCTGCCGCTGTCGCAGGCGCGCAACGGCAATGTTCTGGTCGCGCGGCCGTTAAGCATCGATCCCGAGATCGAAGCCGTTCACGCCTTCAATCCATCCGGCATCATCGTCCACTCCACCCTCGATCCGAAACCGCAATCGGTGCCGCGCGAGGTCCTGCTGGCGATGCGATTGTCCGGCGATGTCAAGTGGAGCGTCGAGACATCGGATCAGGTGATCGGCGGCTTCAACGTCAGGCGCCGCGATGCCGTCGTCGGAGCCGTAGCCGCGGCCTACCCCAAGGAACGTCTCGACGCTGCGTCACGGGGCATGAGAACCGGCACGTTTCAAGCGGCTTTTCTGGTTTGGCTGGCATTTTCGGCGTTGGCGTTCGTGCTCCTGCGCTTTTTGCTGGCGGCACCGGTGCGCGCGGTCGCCACTCTGAAAGCCCTATCCGGCGTAACCGATCAGGAGCCATCGAAACCGCCCCCGCAATCCGCCGCCAACAGCGGGTTGTTCGGCCCGGCGATCGAGCAACTCACCACCAACCTTGCCGCCGCGACACGACGGTTCGAGGAAGTCGAGCGTGCTTTGAAAGCGTTTGTGCGCTCGACCGATGCAGAACGGGGTGCGGCGAAGGGCGCTGACGACACCGTGCCGCGCCCCCCGGAGGAGTCGATGGTTGCATCGACCACCACCCGATCGCTCGCCGGCCAACTGGCGGGCCGATTGGCGCCCGTATCTGCGGTCTTCATCGCCGTTTCGGCGCTGATCCTGGGTGGGCTCATCCTGAGCAGCGTCAACGAGTCGATCGTGCCGGAACTTGCCGGACGCACGAATCTGATCGGCACCGTGGTCAGCGAGAACGTTGAGCGGGCCGTCGGCGCGGGCGTCCCGCTCGACGAGCTGGTCGGCGCGGAAGATTACTTCGGCGATATGCTCGAACAGCTGCCGGAGGTTGCCTACATCGCGGTCGCGACCGGTCGCATCGTGCTTGAAGCCGGCGAGCGCATCGACCCTTATCTGGCGCCGCCGCGCGAACGCAAAGGCGTGCGCAGCCACCCCATCATCCATGATGGCGAAGAGATCGCCTATGTGGTGATCGACATCGATCCCGCCTTCATCACCAAACGTTTTCGCGATGTGTTTCTCGACATCAGCGTCGTCGTGCTCGTCACCATGCTGCTGGCGTACGAGATCACAATATTGCTGACCAGCCGCTCGTTGACGGCAGGGCTCGACCGGCTGCAGCGCATGGCCGCCATGCAGGCGGCCGGCGACTTCTCCAGACGTGCCGCGGTCACCGCCAGGGGGGCCGTCGATCGCATGACCGCGATTCTGGTGGAACGTGGCGAGCGGCTGCGGGCCCTTTACAACACTTCGCTGGCAAGCGCCCGAACCCGCAGCGCCGGCGTCGCGGAGGTCGAGCGGCTCGGCGAACGCTACAGGTTATCGCCGGCCAAGACCCAGCCGCTGCGCCTTTCCTATTTCACCGATATCCGCCTGCCGCTGTTCCTGTTCGCGGCGGCCGACGAGCTCCCCCTCTCCTTCCTGCCGATCTACACCCGCGCGGCCGACAATCCGTTGTCGTGGCTGGACGAAAACATCGTCATCAGTCTTCCGCTCGCCGGCTATCTCCTTGCGATCCTGGTGGCAACGCCGTTCTCACGGGCGTTGGCAGAACGCGTCGGGCGGCGGCGCCTGCTGTTTATCGCCGCGGCGCCCACGCTGTTTGCCCATGTCGGCCTCTATCTGGCCACGACCGTGACCGAGATCGTGCTGTGGCGGACGGTGACGGGGTTCGGCTACTCGGCGTGTTTTTCAGGGGCTGCGAACTTGCCTGCGAGGGCTTCAAGGCCGGTATTGCCGAAAGCGGCATCGACGCCGAAATCATCATTCGCGATGTCGCCCAGGACAAGAGCCAGATCCCCGGGATCGTGGAGGAGGCCCGTGCTATGGGCGCCGACCTGGTGCTGACCTGGGGTACCAGCGTCACGCTGGGTATGGTGGGGACTCTCGACGACGCCGGCGATCCTGACTTTCTCGACGATATCCCGGTCGTGTTCACCGTCGTCGCCGACCCCTTCGGTGCGCGCGTGGCGGAAAGCTTCGAGGGGAGCGGACGCGCCAACATCACCGGCACATTCAACCGGGTACCCGAGGCGGTGAACATCGAGGTCATCCGCCAGTACGACCCGGATTTCACCAAGCTCGGTCTGCTTTACAACTCAAACGAGCCAAACTCGGTCATCAAGTTCCAGGAGCTGTCCGAGCTGGCGCCGGCGTTGGGGGTCGAGTTGGTGGCGCTTGAAATCGCCCCGGGAGAGAGTGGGGCTCCCGATCGTGCCGTCATACCCGAACGCATCCGGGAACTGAAAGAGAGGGGTGTGAGGTGGGTCTACCTCGGCTCGAGCTCCTTCATGCAGAAGAACGGCGATCTGTTTACCTCCTCCGCGGTGGCCGACGGGATCGCCATCGTCAGCCCCTATGAGAGCCTGGTACGGAACGAGCAGGCGCTTTTGTCGGTCGCGGCGCGCTATGAGGATGTCGGCCGCCTCGCCGCGGACCAGGCAATCAAGATTCTGCGCGACGGCGCAACGCCAGGCGATCTTCCCATCGTGCGGGCGGCCGACTTCGCCTATGTGGTCAACATCGACGTCGCCAAGACGCTGGGTCGCTTCCCGCCGTTTGCCTTTCTGCAGATCGCCGAGACGGTCGGGCAATAGCGGAACGAGGAGGCCTGGGCCGGCCTGATATCGCCTCCCTCAGTTGAAACGTGGCGGCCTGCGATCAAGCCGGCTTCCCCCTCTCAACGCACCTACGGAGCCGGCGCCGCGACGAAGCCTGCGAGTTGCGCGGCAAGCTCCCGCTCGGCAACAATGCCGTCGACAAGTTTGCGCAGCTCAGTCCAAATGGCCCCGTCATAGGTGCCGGAGTAACTGACGCTGGCGGCCTTAAAGGCGTCGAGCGCCGCCGCTTCGGCCGTCTGATAGGCCATCCAGGCGTTGTACTGGTTAGCGATCAACTGCGCGGCGAGGATGGCCTCCGGGCTTAGCAGGGAGGTGTCACCAGCCAGCAGCGCCTGCGCCGCCGCGTATTCGGCCGGGGTTGGCGGGCTGCCGGCGACGCCACCGAAGCCTACGTACACGGCCAGCGCCGTCTGGGCGGTCATGTTCTGGAGCACGTAAGCGGCTTGAAGACCCGGCAGCGAATTCGGGTTGTCCATATTATTCAGAAAAGCCTGCGGATTTCGATTGAGTGAGTTCCAGGATTTCAGAACCCTGGCGACCTCACCCTGTTTCAAGTCGTTGTCCACCACATACTGGCGCACGGCCGCTTTCGGAGCCGGGTGCGCGCCCGCCGGGTGCGATGACTGTTGGGCGCCGCCGGTCGACCCGCCGAACAGGGCGCGAAAAAAACCACCGGCAGTGCCATTGGGCGAAGGTGATGTCGACGGGCCAAAGCCGTTGCCGCCGCCATTGCCCGCCGCCGCGTGACCATTGTTGGAGTTTCCGCCGCCACCGGAATTGCCCCCGCCGTTGCCGCCGCCGTTGCCATTTCCGGCCCACGCTTTGTCAGTCTCAAACCCCGGAAGATGAAGATCCGTCAGCAGCGGGACTGTGGTGGAGAGAATGAAGCACGAAGCTGCGGCGATCGTGATCGCGTGTCTGGCGGCCGTTGGCATGGCGAAAGTCCCCTCGCTTGGATTGTTTGAGGGGGCGAGCCTAGCGGTGCGGGACTGCGGGATTGTTTACCGAAACGGTCGGTTCTGAATTTGTTTTTAGTCAACACATCATCGAGTTAGGCGAAAAGTCCTGACAAAAACGACAACGTCCATGTCTCAGGTACAAACTGCTACCCATGTCTTCGGTATGGACCCAATGAGCATGGTGACCCCGGCAGGACTCGAACCTGCGACCTACAGCTTAGAAGGCTGCTGCTCTATCCGCTGAGCTACGGGGCCCCGGCGCCAGAGCCCTTCCGACCAACTCTGTGTCAATTCTGTTTCCCGGTTGGGGCGGCGAACAATCGTCGAGACGATCGACGGGTGATGCCTCTGCATCGCTCCAGATCGATTCGGCGTTGGGCGCCCGCCAATCGACAAACCCGAAGGGACGGCCGATTTCGCGACAATTCCAGCGCAAGGTCCCTCGACCGTATCCGGATACGCTCATCGAACCTTGACTTGATCCTGTCACAAAATCGCTCCGTCAGAATGGCTCAGGGTTGGTCGAAAGGGCTCTAGGTCCTGTTGACAGTTATCGGAGCCAGATGATGGCACCGACAAGAAACAGCATGGCCATGTAGGCCGTTGCGGTTTTTTCATAGCGCGTGGCGATGCGCCGGAAGTGTTTGATTTTGTTTATGTAACATTCGACGAGATGTCTTTCTTTGTAGAGTTCGGCATCGTAGGGGATGGCTTGCGCCCGTGACGGGTTGGATGGGATCACCGCCACTATTCCGGCATCGTTGAGACGGGCGCGGAGATGATCGGCATCATAGGCCGTGTCGGCGATGAGGTTTGCGCCGGCCACGTCGGCGATCAACTCTTCAGCCTGGGTGACATCGCCTACCTGACCGCCGGTAAGGATGAACCGTAATGGATTGCCGAGCCCATCGACAGCGATGTGAACCTTGCTCGTCAAGCCGCCGCGCGAACGTCCGATGGCCTGATTTTGAGTCCCCCTTTTGCGCCCGACGCATGTTGATGTGCCCGCACAATGGTTGAATCGATGATCAGGTATTCGAAGTCCGGATCGTCCACCAAGGCCTTGAAAAGACTCTCCCATGCCCCTTGTTTGGCCCACCGGGAAAAGCGCACGTACACGCTGTTCCAATTGCCGAACGCGTCCGGCAGGTCGCGCCATGGCGAACTCGTGCGTGCAATCCACAATACCGCATCCACGAACAGACGATTGTCCCGTCCCGTGGATCCGCAATCCGACGCCTTGCCGGGTACCAAATCCGATATCCGTTCCCATTGAACGTCCGTCAATTCCCTGCGAAGCATGACCGGTTCCTCCTCCACACCCAGGTCTTGCTTGAATCACAACCGCCATTAATAAACCGTTAACTGTCAACAGCACCTAGTGGGTCCACGGCTGGGCGCGCGTGAATCGGAAATTGTCGGAATAGGCCATCGGCCGCACGGTTCGCTCATGTGCCCCTGCCACCCGGTAGGCGATGCCATGACGCACGGCATAGGCCTCGGCGTCTTCGAGACTGTCGAAGTCAAGCCGTACCTGCTGCAGCATATCCGATGACGAGGTGTAGCCCATCAGCGGGTCCGCCGCCGGTCGCGACTCCGCCTGGTACTCCAGCATCCAGCGAGATCTCGCCCCGCCGCCGGATTGCATCGCGGTTTTGGTCGGCTTGTAGATGCGTGCAAGCATGTCCCCATCCAAAAAATGGTCGGGGCAGCAGGATTCGAACCTGCGACCCCCTGCTCCCAAAGCAGGTGCGCTACCAGGCTGCGCCATGCCCCGAGTTATGCCCTTGGCGTTGTCCCCTTACACGCTCGCCCGGCGGGCGGCAACCGGGCGTGGGATACTGGCTCCATCGAGACGGCCGAGGCGTCAACGCCGCATTGTCACAGCGCCGTCACCGCTATATTTGTCGACCCACCATACCGGAGTTTTGAGGCCGCGAGGCGTACCCCAGTCGATGAGCAAACACGGCACACGGCCCCCGGCCAAAAAACCGGCGCCCAAAGGTAGTTCGGGGATACTCCTGTGGGCCATACCGGTGATCGCCGTCCTGGCGCTGGGCGTGGCGGCGGCGTTCCTCGTCCTGCCTCCGACCGGCGAAGAGGCGGCCGCACCGATTGCCGCCGACGGCGCCCCGGCGAGCGCCGAACCCGGCCTGGTGACCAAGGTCGAGTCGCTCTACAACGACATCTATCTCTACCGCCAGCCGAGCGGCAATTACATGCTGTCGTTCGGCGCCAAGCGGCTGCGTTACGTGGAATCGATCGTCAATCCGGACGACGAGCTGGAACTTCCGGTGTTCTACACCCAGACCATGACCGCCGGCCTGGCATTTGCCAAGCGGCTGGAAGACGCCGCGATTATCGGTCTCGGCGGCGGCCGCACGGCCTGGTATCTGCACAAATCCATTCCCGATCTGCGTTTTACGGCGGTCGAACTCGACCCCGAGGTCGCGCGCATCGCCGACCGCTATTTCGGCGTGCGGCAGGAGGAAAATTTCGATATCGTAATTCGCGATGGCCGGGTTCATCTGTCGCGCTCCGAGGCGGCCTTCGACGTCATCCTGATCGACGCCTATCGCGGCCCGTTCGTGCCGTTTCATCTGCTGACCAGGGAGTTCTACGAACTGGTCGGCGAGCATCTGAAACCAGGCGGCGTCGCCATCCAGAACGTTGAGCCGACCACCATGCTGTTCGACAGCGCGGTCAGCACCATCGGCGCCGCCTTCGACAATCTGGCCTTCTTCTCCGGCCGCGGCAACATCGTCATCGTCGCCTATAACGGGCCTGAACTCGACCAGTCCGAGGTGCTTGCCCGTGCCCGCAAACGTCAGAGCGAGTACGATTTTCGTTACGATCTGACCGAAATTCTGGCGCGGCGATTTGAGCCCGAATGGGACACCACGACCGAGCCGCTGACCGACGACTGGGCGCCGGTGGAATATCTCAAGGCGGTCGAGCGCCATAACAGGAAGCAATCATGAGCGTCGCCGCGCGTGGACCGGGCACCAGACCGATTCACCGCCGCCTGGCGCTTGGCGTCGGTGCGGCGAGCCTGGTGGTGGTCGACGTCGCCACGCTTGGCTTCATCACTCTCGGCTTCGAAATGGTCGCCAGCCGGATTCTGACGCCGCAGTTCGGCAGCGGGATCTTCACCTGGGCGACGATCATCTCGATCGTCGTTGCCGGACTGATGGCCGGATATTTCCTCGGCGGGATCATCGCCGACCGCTATCCCGATTTTCGCCTCGCCGCGCTGATCAAGCTGCTCGCCGCCGGCTATCTGCTGATGGTCTTCGTTCTTGCCGCCGGCGGGCTTGAGTCGCTGATCGACTCGATCGACGGCGAAATCACCGCCCTGTTCGCCAGCGGCATGGTGATCTGCTTTCCGCCCTTGATCGTGCTCGGCATGTATTCCCCCCTGTCGGTGCGGCTGCTTCTGCTCGAGCCGACCGACGCCGGAAAAATCTCCGGCGGTCTGTTCGCGATCTCTTCGTTCGGCAACATCGTCGGCATCCTGGTCACGACCTTTGTCCTGATCCCGTCCATCGGAACGCGCGCGATCACCGCCGGCTTTGCCGGTTTTTTGGTCGTGTCGGGCGCAGTCTCGGTTGCCGCCGCGGTCATTCACGGCCGTCGGAACGATGTATAACCTCGCCTAAAGTCTTGAAATCACATGAGAATATGGTTTGGGGCAGTGTCAGTGGGATGACGGCAAACTGTCGCCGCTGTCGGGCCGGATTTCGGCCGCCATCAGGCCCTTCGGACCGGTACCGTAGCGGACCAGCACGACCTGGCCGGGGCGCAATTCGGCCATCCCGTACTGGCGAAGCGTCTCCATGTGGACGAAGATATCGTCGGTCCCTTCGCCCCGGGTCAGGAAGCCATAACCGCGTACGCGGTTGAACCATTTGACCACCGCGCGCTCCAGCTCGCTGGTCGGTTTCACCGTCGTATGGGTCCGCGCCGTCGTCTCCTGGGGCGGCCGCACCGCGGTGGCTTCGTCCATGCTCAGCACGCGAAACGCCTGCAGCCCCTTCGGCCGGTCGAAGGCCTCGCAGACGACGCGCGCGCCTTCATAGGCGGTCTGGAAACCGCCGCGGCGCAAACACGTCACATGGAGGAGAACGTCGGGAAGCCCGTTGTCCGGAATGATGAAGCCGTAACCCTTGGACGCATCGAACCACTTGATGGTGCCGGCGACCTCGATCAGATCGACAGAGGTCTCGTCAACGAGCTGATCTTCAAGCGGAAGTTCAGAGGGAAGCTTGGCTCCCATCACGCATCAGCCCCCAACACCGCATCATCGGCCAGCCACGCCGAATCTGTCGACGATGATAGCATTCGGCCATGCGGTGGCCAGCCCTAAAAGCCCATCTGTGTGATCACTGCACAACTGTGTGTGCCCAATGTCACACTCTGGCACCGTTGTGTTTCGCGGCCGGAGCGTTAGTTTGCCGTTTCGTTGAGCAACCGAGCGAGGACGGCCGTTGATGAAATACCTCCACACCATGGTGCGCGTCACCGACATTGATGCCTCGCTGCGTTTCTACCGCGACCTCTTGGGACTTGAAGAGACCCGCCGCACCGACAACGAGAAGGGACGCTACACGCTGATCTTCCTTGCCCCGCCCGGGCAGCCCGAGTCGCCGATCGAACTGACCCACAATTGGGACCCGGAGGACTATTCCGGCGGCCGCAATTTCGGCCACCTCGCCTACCAGGTCGACGATATCTACACCTTCTGCCAGAAGCTGTCCGAGGCCGGGGTGACCATCAACCGGCCGCCGCGCGACGGCCGCATGGCGTTTATTCGCTCGCCGGACGACATCTCGGTCGAGATCCTGCAGGCCGGTGCCGCCCTGCCGCCGCAGGAGCCATGGGCGTCGATGGCCAACAGCGGCGAATGGTGACACGAGGGGGCGAATTCTTGTCTTCCAACCGGGAACGAACGCTTCTATAACGCGGCCTGCCTGCGCCCTTCGTCTAGCGGTTGAGGACACCGCCCTTTCACGGCGGAAACAGGGGTTCGATTCCCCTAGGGCGTACCAGCAAAATCAAGGGCTTAGCCGAACCGTCTGACCTTTGTGTCCAACTCCTGTGCAATATAGCTTGAACAGCGTAACGCGCCCCGCTGGCGGCTATCAGCGCGCTTCGCTGACGGGCCATCGGCGCGATGGCATGCAAACGGCGCTGTGCGGGCTTCTCAGGCGGTTGGATGGAAATCAGACGACGACACCAGCGTTCACCATTTCTGGACCGTCTCCGACGCCTTGCCGGGTACCAAATCCGAAATCCGTTCCCATTGAACGTCCGTCAATTCCCTGCGAAGCATGACCGGTTCCTCCTCCAGACCCCGGTCTTGCTTGAATCACAACCGCCATTAATAATCCCTTAACTGCCAACAGCACCTAGCGTCAGATGTCCCTCGGGGGCATTCTCGTTTGCTGGCTCTACACCGATGGTGACGTTGTGGCCGAGCTTCATGAGAAACCCAAGAAGGCGCTCAAGTGAGAAGCCTTCGAAGCGCCCGCGCAGCAGTTGGGAAACGTCCGGCTGGGCAATGCCCATTTGTTTGGCTGCGGCGGTTTGAGTGAGATTGCGCAGTCTTATTGTGTTGGCGATCATCACGACGATCTGGGCTTTCAGAAGGTGCTGTGGTGGGTCGGGTAGACCGGTGTCAAAGAAGACGTTCCCGCTGCCGGGGGTCACGGTAATATCGTGTGCCATGGCTCTACCTCAATCTTAATCTCGTTACTCGATCAAACCGCGTCTGAGCGGTCCTTGTAGTTGGCTTCGTAGTGGGCGCGGGGCTCGTGCCAGCCGTGCCTTTATCGTGTCGATTTCCTTCTTCGGTGTGGCGATGCCGCGCTTGGCCTTCTTCTGGAAGCAGTGCAGGACGTACACCACCCCGGCGAACTTGACGGTATAGAGGGCGCGATACGTGTCACCGTCGAAGTCATTGACGACTTCCAGAACGCCCGAGCCCTTGAACCCCTTGAGGGGCTTAGCGTCGGGGTGCTTGGCTCCCAATTGCGCGTTGTAGAGTGCGAACCCGAAGACGTATCTCACGGCCTCGGGAAAGGATTGCAAGTCGTCCTGTGAGGCACCGACGAATTCCGTAGGCTTAGGCAGCGGCGCCGAAATCATCGGTTACCTCGTTATAGTTAAACTACTATAATGCGGGGGAACCGGAAATTCAAGACCTAAAGCGCCCCGCCGCCGGGCGGTGCCCGTGAAAGGGGGCGGACCCGAAAGCCCGCCCCAAAGTTGGCAACTCTTGCGGTGACTGCGGCTACTCCGTTTTGCCCGAATGCGGCTCCCTGCCACCTATCAAGCGCGCCTCCATTCGCCGACGGCCATCAGGCGCGATGGCGTGCAACCCGCGCTATGTGGGTTTGCCAAACGGTCCGGATTTTAGCGCGAGGTACAACTCCACACTTCAATCGCGCACTGCTTGCCGAAAAAATTCCGACATTTATCAAGCGCGCCTCTTTCAGCCGAAGCCCGCGTCAGGCCCGTTTCAGCGACCCAGTCGCGCGTGCTGGACGTTCGTGCCACTGCGCCGCAACCATTTGCGACCCGCATGGCAATCTCGCAGCCGCGCCCGCCGGCATCGCGGCAATATCCCATCGCCGCACGGTTGGCCGCCGATTCAGAGCCGTAGTCGTAGGCGTGACCCCAACGTCCATCCAATTGGGGATAGGCGATCGCTCCGTACAGATCCCCCGCCACCACCGGCAGAGAAACAGCGATGCTGACAATCGATACCAACGCGCCAATGCGCCAACGCATGATCACGCATCCATGTGAAAGGCTGATGGTACCGGCAGCGGCATTTTTTAGGAATAGACGACGATACGCGGCAGCGCGCTTCGCTGACGCTTCCCATATGCTGGCCACGCCCACCCTCCTGAGACCGTTGGCGGCAACGGTGCCCCCAGTTGGACGACGCCGGTTGGGCGATCAGCCACCAGCATCGTCAAAGGCAACGCCGAGTGAGGTTTGGTCACGCCAAATGACGGTCGCCGGCAAGCGCTCATCGCGTTGCTTGATATGCAGGGTGAAGCTGTTGGGAACGCCGATGGTGCTCGTCATCGTCAGCAGGGTGCCGCGGTCGGACAGGTTGCGCAGCAGACATTCGATCGTCGACTTGCCGCCATTGAAAATGATTTGTCCGCCGAGATACGTCCGCCGTCTCGGCTCATTGCGATTTTGAGATGCGTTGCGCTTCGGGTCTGCCGTCATGTGGCCTCTCCCTCATCGCATATGATGCACCAGAATTTCCTAGAACCCTCCTAATCGGCGGTCCAATCCAGGCTTCATCGGGCACCGGCGGTCATATCATTTTTAGTATTTAACTCATAGGTTAAATATGGTAGTCTCCACTTCGCCGGTGGAACCGACTTGACCGAAACGCTCGGAAAAATCTCGGCTTATGAGAAATCAGGGGAACTACCATGTCGATAAATTGGAAGCGCATGCAGGTTTTGACGACGGCTGCGGTCTTGGCCGGCCTGCCGATTTCGACCGCCACGGCCGATGGCCACCTTGGCGGTTATGTCGCCCAGCAACTGGCGGGGGTTGAGTTTCAGGACACCGGCAACGGGGTGGAACTCGCCGTGCTTTGGGGCAATCCCGAAACCGGTCCGTCGGCAATGATGCTGCGACTGCCGGCAAACTTTCCCGGCGGCATGCACTGGCATTCCTCGGACTACCAGGCCGTTGTTGTCAAAGGCAGTTCCAGGCATTGGATCGAAGGCACCGCTGAGGCCGACGTCGAGGATTTCGTGACCGGCGACTACTGGTTTCAACCGGGCGACCAGGTTCATCAGGACGCCAACCCGAACGACGAGCCGGTGACGCTCTACCTGTACTTTCCGGGGAAATTCGACGTCATTTTCCAGTGAACCGAACGGTCCATGGCGAACAAGACGGCCCGCGTCATTTCAGCCGTGAGAAGACCGCCGCGCCCGACCCGCCAATCCGAAGTGGAAAACGCGCGTCCTCGGGCTCAAGCAGCAAATGGTGCGGGGCGTGTCCATGCGAGATCGGGACAAGTTCGCCTTCGAGGCACGCGACAAGCCGTGGCAGAAGACATGGGGCGTTCCCGACACGGTGCCGTGGATCGAGGGGCTGTGGTCGGTCCGCCAAGGTTCCCTCCTCGACGGGGACCGGCTGTCCTTCGGGATCGACAATCTCGACGACTATCGATGAACGCGCGAGGCGCCGCCGATGGGGCGACCGCACGACGGTGTCCTAGGAGAGCGCAAGCGTCGATATCTCCGGCCGCGCCGGCAGCAGCCGACCGAGATAGGACATGTAGGCGTCCGCGACGTGACTGTTTCCGGGGTCGAGATAGTCGGCCGGCATCAGGCGGGTTTTGCCGGCAACGGCAGCCAGATCGACGACCTCGAGCCCGGTCTGGCCGCCGTCGAATTGCAGCGCCACCGAGCCGCGATCCCGTTCGCTCGCGGTGACCGCGAAGGCGCCGACGTCGTAGGCCTCCCTGCCGTCGAGTTCACTGATTGCACCGATGAAGCCGCGCGGCAGATAGCCGAAAGTGTCGACCCGAGCGCGCACGCTTGGAAACTCGCGGCTGATCCGCTCCTGTAGCGCCAGGCCGAGATCGCTGCCGGAAAGCTGAACGTTGCCGTGAGCGTCACGCTCCCGGCGACCAGGAGGGATGAGGTCTTCGGCCAGCGCGCCGCCGGTTTCGGTGGTGACCCCCTCCGACATGGCGACAACGCAGCGGCCGAGGCGCGTCACCGTCGCGTCGACATCGGCAAGCAGCTTGTCGAGCGAGAACGGAATTTCGGGCACATAGACCAGATGCGGGCCCTCGCTCGCGTGACGCCGCCATGCAGCGGCCGAGGCGGCGAGGAAACCGGCGTGACGGCCCATCACGATACCGATGTAGATGCCCGGCAGGGCGCGAAAGTCGAGATCGACGCTGAGGAAGGCCTGGGCCACGAACCACGCGGCCGAAATGAAACCCGGTGTGTGGTCGTTTTCGGCGAGGTCGTTGTCGATGGTCTTGGGCGCGTGGATAAAGGCGATCCTGCCGTCGCCCTGCCGGTCGAGGAGCTGCAGAGTGCCGGCGGTGTCGTTGCCGCCGATATAGATGAACGCATCGGCGCCGGCACCGCGCAGGCCTTCCAGAATGCGTGCGCAATAGGCGTCGTCCGGCTTGTCGCGGGTCGAGCCAAGCGCCGAACCCGGCGTGGCGGCGATGGCACGAAGATCGCCTTCGGCGATCGCCCCGAGGTCGATGAAATCGGCGGCGGCGATACCGCGCACGCCATGTCTGGCACCCAGCACTGTGGCGCCGGGATGGCGACGGCGCGCTTCGATGACGGCGCCGGCCAGGGTCTGATTGATGACAGCCGTCGGGCCGCCGCCCTGGGCGATCACGAAAACCCTGCTCATGGTGCTCCTATCGTTGGCGCAACCAGGCGCAACGCCGCTCCATTCGACGGGTGAGTCCAGCAGCCGCGCCGATCTTGCGAACCAAAATCAGGTGCCCCGCGCGAAGGAGGAGCGCATCGGCCACCCGCAAGTCTCTACTGCGACGCTCCCGCGGCGCGCAGGATATCGGCATTCTCTTCCCGGCCAAATCTTATTGCGTCTGTCAGCGGCGTGGATGCAAAGACGGGTTCGATTTCGGGCGCCCCGTTCACGTCGGCCCCCAACTCGATCAGTTTTCGAACGGCATCAGCGCCGCCCAGCACCGCGGCGGTATACAATGCCGTTCGGCCGGACAGCAGCTTCGCCTCGATATCTGCACTTTCAGCGACGAGCAGCTCGATGACGCCGACAGCGTTGGTACTGGCGGCCTGCATCAGAGGGGTCCTTCCATCGATGTCGCGGGCATCAATGTCGGCGCCTGCCTCGATAAGCAGTTTCACGAAGTTCACGCGGTTCTTACCGGCGGCGGCCTGCAGTGCCGTATACCCGTCAGCGGCGGCGGCGGTCCTGGCCTCAATGTCGGCACCTGCCTCGATGAGCGCCATCGCCACCCCGACACTGCCGCGCTCGGCGGCAATGTGCAGCGCGGTTTGGCCGCTGCCTATCTTTGGCAGGTTCACATCGGCACCTGCGGCGATGAGAAGCCGCGCCGCATGACTGTTGTCGGTGAGCGCCGCCCAATGCAGCGCTGTGCCAACGAACTTATCCTGCGCGCTCAGGTCTTCGCCGGCGGTGATCAGTTCCCGCAACCGGACCAGATCGCCGTCCTTGACCGCATCGTGGAGCGGCCCCGACACGGCAGCTGAGGTGACGATCAGCAGCAGGAATGCGGCAACCATGAGGGATTTCGACGCGCGGATGCTGGAACGCCAACAGGCCGTCGTCAGTAGCGCAAATCGAACGCCAATCATCTCGCCGCGTGGGTCCTTAGGCTGCCAAGACCGCATTCGCCGGCGCTCGGCGGCTACATTTCTCCGACCCCGAGGATGTTGCCGTCAGGGTCTTTGAACCAGGCGGATCTCATGCCGCGCTCGGAAACCGCAATGTGGTTCTCGTCGGTCTTCAGGCCGGGAAAGTCATAGTCTTCAAACTTGCCACCACGGGCGCTCAGGTCGGCGACCGCTCCGGCGACGTCGGTCGTTATCAGCCCGGCAATGGTCGCCCCGGCAGGCTCGTGGTCTGGTCGGTAGTAGATAAGGAACCTGGTTCCCTCACCGGCTTCGCAAATCAACCCTTCCGGTGAATCATCTTTAAGAACTTTCAATCCAAGTTTGTTGATGTAGAAATCGCGAGCCCTTTCCAGGTCACTCACTGCGATGATCGCGGACATCGGCAACGTGTTCATGTCTGTGTCCCCCTTCCATTGGAAACGCTCGCAAGATTAGCACGTTTCCTTGAAATCCGGTTGCGGCTCAGGACGAGAGGTCGGGTCGCCGGATCGGCATGGACGAGAAGACCCTTGGGAGCCAATTGATGACCACACCTCCCACGTTCACCTCCCCTCAGCAGTTCCTCTCGCGCCTCGAAGACACCGAGTTCTGGTCGCCGTACGTCGCCCAGATCCTGGAGCGTCATGGCCTGCCCGACGCCGACGGGGAGCCGGCCGCCGGTTTCAACGGTACCTACCCAACGTTCATAGTCGGCGAAGTCGTGGTGAAGCTGTTCGGCCATTTCCAAACGTGGCGCGAGGGTCATGCAGCCGAACGTGCCGCCTATGCCCTGCTCGCCAGCGACCCGGAGATCGCCGCGCCGCACCTCCTCGGCGAGGGGCGGTTGTGCGACGATATCGAGACACCGTGGCCATATCTGATCACCACGCGGATGCCCGGGGTCGCCCTGTGGCGTGCCGAACTGCCCGCCGAGCAGAAGCTTGCGCTCGCCGCGGAGTTGGGAAGGCAGATACGTCGCGTGCACGCGCTGCCAGCCTCGGGCCTCGCCATAGACGCGGACTGGCGAACTCTGGACGCGATCGTCGGCGCGCGGCAGAGTTCGCTGCCACCTCATCTGATCACACAGGTCGACGACTTTCTCGCCCGGCTCGGGCCGTTCGACCGCGTCGTCGTCAACGGCGATGTGATCGCGAACCACGTGTATGTCGACAATGGTCGCCTCACCGGGATCATCGACTGGGGAGATACGATGGTGACCGATCGGCACTATGAACTCATCCAGCCCTACCGCGACGTGTTCTGTTGCGACAAGTCGTTGTTTCGGGCGTTTCTGGAGGCCAGCGACTGGCCGGTCGGCAAGGATTTTCCCCGCCGGGCACTGGGTCTCGCGCTCTACCGCCAGGCGGTCGGCGCGGCCCGGCATCACACGATGGACGTCTTCGAACCGATCGCTGCCCTGCTACCGCTCAAGGACATTGGCACTCTTGACGAACTCGCGATCGAACTCTTCGCCGTTTAGGTAGGGCGTCCCGATGCTCACCCGGTTGAATCGCCGCCGGCCGTGGGCGGCTCCGCTCATCTGCGGCTGTGGATCCGGCCGCAGTTCGACCCATGGAGCCACGGCGCTCAAGACTGTTCACGGTCCCGGTGGCGCCGGGTCTCGCCGGCCGATACACTTGCGTCGCGATCCCGTCCTGCTTCTTTTATTGTGATTTGTCCGACAACCGCCACCATCGAGTTGCGGGACACGAAACACCAACATTCGAGCTTGGAGTTGTGATGCCCGAGAAAGTCTGTGCCGTTATCGGCATCGGTCCCGGCAACGGGGCCTCGTTCGCCAGAAAGTTTGCCGAAGATCACAGCGTGGCCCTGCTGTCGCGCAGCACCGAGTTTTCCACCGCGCTTGCCAGCGAGCTTGGCGACGCAAGGGCCTATGCCTGCGACGTCTCCGACGGTGGCGCCGTCAATGATGCCCTGGCCAAGGTCGCCACTGATCTCGGCGAGGTCGATACCCTGGTCTACAACGCCGGCTCCGGGGTTTGGGGTTCCATCGAGGATATTTCGCCGGAGCAGTTCGAAACCTCATGGCGCATCAACACCGCCGGCCTATTCCACGCCGCCAAAGCGGTGATCCCGGCGATGAAGACCAGGGGCAGCGGCAGTATCATCATCGTCGGCGCCACCGCATCGCGCCGCGGCGCGGCGATGACATCGGCGTTCGCGCCGGCCAAGGCGGCCCAGCGCAGCCTGGCGGAGTCGATGGCCAAGCACCTTGGCCCGGCGGGCATCCATGTGGCGCTGATCATCATCGACGGCGCGGTCGATCTGCCGCGAACCCGCGAAGGCATGCCGGACAAGCCCGTTGAATTTTTCGTCAAGCCGGACGACGTCGCAGCCACGGCCCACTGGCTGGTGCACCAGCCTCGTTCCGCCTGGTCGTTCGAGGTCGAGGCGCGCCCGTTCGGCGAAAAGTGGTAGCCACGCTCGCCCGCCGGCGAGCGCCTCGGCCACGGCTGGCGGCCGGCCCGATGGCCGACCGTTCACCCGATCGTTGTTATTGCGCGGCCGGTCCTGGTGGTCCTGCCGGACCCTGAGGTCCAGCCGGTCCAGCCGGTCCAGCCGGCCCAGCTTCACCCTGGGCGCCGGCTTCGCCTTGCGGCCCCGGCTCGCCCTGCGGTCCTGCCTCGCCTTGTGGCCCCGGAGTGCCTTCGATCTCGGCGATCTAGCACGGACGCTCTGGCGTCAACTGACACGCCGCCAAGCAATCCCAAAATCTGGCCGCCACTGACCCCGTTCCAGATCCACAGAAGGAGGAACAGCACGATCGCCGCGATGAAACCGGGTATGAATTTTTCGCGAAACCAGTCCATGACACGCTCCTGATCAAACGAGAATCGGTACTGCGATGGTACCACCATCACTGACACGCCGCCAAGCAATCCCAAAATCTGGCCGCCACTGACCCCGTTCCAGATCCACAGAAGGAGGAACAGCACGATCGCCGCGATGAAACCGGGTATTGAATTTTTCGCGAAACCAGTCCATGACACGCTCCTGATCAAACGAGAATCGGTACTGCGATGGTACCACCATCGCGGTACGCGGATACTATCTCCGACATCAGCGTGCCGGAAAGATGGCGGCCGGCAGATGTGGCCGTCCCCGGCGCCCAAGCCGGCTTTTCCCGCAACGATCCGGCCCTTTGGCCAAAGCTGGCGTTGAACCGCCATAATCGGCCCATGTCGCTACGGATGAGGTCATGTCCGGCGGCCCGGCCGTCAAACCGCCTCCGGCGCCGCGATATCGAGAAGCCGGAGGCTCGGCGTAGCCTGGCCTCGCCAGCGGTCGACCGACAATTCGCCGGCGAAATGGCACACGCGGTCGCGAGCATCCATCAATGCGCCGCCGAGTTCGGTTCCGCCGGCGCGGAAGGCGATCCCCTTGATCGAGGCGCCGTCGCTGGAAGCCAATCTCAACCGCATGTGCCGGTTGTTGGTTTCCTCGACATAGGCGAGGCGATGGTTCGGCAAGGCGAAGACCGGCTCGGGATGCCCCGACCCAAACGGTCCGGCGCGCTCGATCCGCTCGATCAGGTCGACGGTCGCGCCACGCGCCGTCAGGGCTCCATCGATGAGCAGATCGTGAATCTCCGGCAGCCTGGTACTGGCCTCGAACGCGCCGGTCAGAAACGAACGCAGATCACCCATGCGGCCGCTGTCGACGGTCAGGCCGGCTGCCATGGGATGGCCACCGCCCTTGACCAAGATCCCCTTCCCCGCTGCCTCGCGCACCGCTCTGCCGATGTCGAACCCGACCACGGATCGGGCGCTGCCGGTGCCGACGCCGTTGGGCTGCATGGCGATAGCGACCGCTGGCCGGCGAAAGCGGTCTTTGAGCCGGGACGCCACCAGCCCGACGATACCGGGATGCCAGCCGGGATTGGCGGTGACCAGCACCGGCGGTCCCTCGCCGTCACCGATCTCGGCCTCGACCTCGGCGGCGGCCTGATCGAGTGCGACCGACTCCATCGCCTGGCGCTCCCGGTTCAAGCGGTCCAGTTCGGCTGCGATCCGCTCGCACTCGCCGGCGTCCTCGCTCGACAGAAGGCGTGCGCCGAGCGCCGCATCACCAACCCGACCACCGGCATTGATACGCGGGCCGAGGACAAAGCCGAGGTGGTGCGCCTTGATCGGACCGCCCAGCCGGCTGACGTCGGCCAGCGCTGCAAGCCCGCGATTGCCGCGGCGGGCCATCGCCAGAAGACCCTTGACCACCAGCGCGCGATTGAGACCGGCCAGGGGCACCAGATCGCACACCGTGCCGAGCGCAGCGAGATCGAGCCAGTTCAGAAGATCCGGTTCGGCGCGTTGGGCACCGTACCAGCCGGCGGCGCGCAACATCCGGTTGACGGCGATGACGGCCAGATAGGTCACGCCGACCGCGGCCAGATATCCCATTCCGGAAAGATCGTCCTGACGATTGGGGTTGGCCACCGCCGCCGCCGGCGGCAGCCGTTCGTCGATTTCGTGATGATCAAGCACCACCACGTCGACCCCGAGCCGCTGCGCCTCTTCCAGTGCCTCGAAACTCGCCGAGCCGCAGTCGACGGTGACGATCAGATCGATACCATCGGCCCGCAACGTGCGGACCGCTTCGGGGTTCGGGCCATAACCTTCAAAAATTCGGTCCGGAATGTAGATTCGCGCCGTGTTCCCCTGATGCGCGAGAAAACGGTACAGCAATGCCGACGAGGCAGCGCCGTCGACGTCGTAGTCGCCGTAGATGGCGACCCGCTCGCCGGCGGTGACCGCATGAGTGATCCGGGCGGCAGCGGCATCCATGTCGGTGACGACCGCCGGATCGGGCAAGAGGTTCCTGAGGGAAGGAGCCAGGAACGAATCGACGTCGTCGGCCTCCACGCCGCGTCCCGCCAAAACCCGTGCAACAATATCCGGCAGGCCGGATTGCTGGGCCACAGCGGTGGCCATCGCCGCCCCGGCAGCGTTCAGCCGGTCAAGCCAGCGATAGCCGGTCCGGGATTTCTCAACGTTGAGGAAAACGCGCTGGTCGTTCCTCAAGGCCGGCCGCCTCGCCTATTCCGCGCCAACCGCATCGACGAATTTCCCCAAATCCTGATGCTCCGCCTTGATCCAGCGAACGGTCCCGGACGAGGACCGCATCACCACCGTATGGGTGGTCACCGCGTGCTTGGTGAAGCGGACCCCAGCGAGGAGATCGCCGTCGGTCACACCGGTGGCTGCGAACAGAACGTCGCCGCTTGCCAGGTCCGACACGTCGAACTTGCGGTCGAGATCATCAACCCCCATGGCGGCAGCTCGTTCACGCTGCTTGTCGGAATGGATGACCAGCCTGCCCTGCATTTGTCCGCCGATGCACCTGAGCGCGGCGGCCGCCAGAACCCCCTCCGGCGCGCCGCCGATCCCCATATAGATGTCGATTCCGGTCTGATCCGGCTCGGTGACGTGAATGATGCCCGCCACATCGCCGTCGCCGATCAGCCGGATCGCCGCCCCCGCGGCGCGAATCTCCTCGACCATCCCGGCATGGCGCGGCCGATCCAGAACACAGGCGGTGATATCGGCAATCGCCACACCCTTGGCGTCGGCCAATGCGCGAAGCCGCTCACCGGTGGTCATGTCGAGATCGACCAACCCGGAGGGATGGCCGGGACCGATGGCGACCTTGTCCATATAGACGTCCGGCGCGGCAAGCAGTCCGCCCTCCTGCGCGATCGCGATCACCGCGATCGAGTTGGGCAGGTTCTTGGCGGCAATGGTCGTGCCTTCGAGCGGATCGAGGGCGATGTCGACAACCGGGCCATGTGTGGTGCCGACCTTTTCACCGATGAACAGCATCGGCGCTTCGTCACGCTCGCCCTCACCGATGACCACCGTTCCCTCGACCGGCAAGCGATTCAGTTCCTTGCGCATGGCATCGACGGCCGCCTGATCAGCCGCCATTTCGTCGCCCCTGCCGCGCAGACGCGCTGCCGCCACCGCCGCCCGCTCGGTCACCCGCGCCAGTTCCAGCGTGAGGATCCGATCCAGGGATTTTTCGCCGTGCGGGACCGGAGCGGCTTCGTTCATGGATGCCTCCTAGGCCAAGTGAACGACGAGATCAGCTCAGCCTCTCGATGCGAATCATCTGCGGATCGGCGGCGATCTGGCCATCCTTGCGGATGGCCTCGAGCGCGTCGCGGATTGCCTTCTCGGTGGTCTCGTAAGTGATCAGGATCACCGGTTGAGGCGACTCCGGAGCGCTGAGATCGGGGGGTGCCTCGCGCGGCAGGCGCGACCGCTGAACGATCGATTCCAGCGAAATTTCCGCTTCGGCCATGCGCACCGCAATCGCCGCAAAGGCTCCCGGCCGATCGCGAACGGAAAGGCGAATATAATAGCCGCCCTCGTGACGGCGCATGGCCGCGTTCCGGTACGGTTCAAGGCTGCTGGCGGAGCGACCGAAGGTCCCGACCCGGTCGCCGCGGGCCAGATCGACAATGTCGCTGATCACCGCCGAGGCGGTGGCGTCACCACCGGCACCGGGCCCGGACAGGACCAGTTGGTCGATGAAGTCGGCTTCGATGGCAACCGCATTGGTCACCCCCTCGACCCGCGCGATCACGGATGATTTCGGCACCATGGCCAGATGAACCCGTTGCTCGATGCCGCTGTCGGTGCGCGAGGCGACGCCGAGCAGCTTGATGCGGTAACCCAACTCGTCCGCCGCGGCGATATCGGCCGGCGTGACCGACGAAATGCCTTCCACGTAAATCGCGCTGAGATTGATCTCGGTACCGAAGGCGATTCCGGTCAGGAGGGCGAGCTTGTGCGCGGTATCCTGCCCGCCGATATCGAACTCGGGGTCGGCCTCCGCATAGCCGAGCCGCTGAGCCTCGGCCAGGCACTCCTCGAAGGTCGCGCCGTCGTGTTCCATGCGGCTGAGGATGAAGTTGCAGGTGCCGTTCAGGATGCCGTAGATGCGGCTGACCGTGTTGCCGGCAAGCGACTCCCGCAGTGTTTTGATGATGGGAATACCGCCGGCGGCGGCCGCTTCGAAGTTCAGTCCCACTTGGGCCCGCTCAGCGGCACGCGCCAGCTCGTTGCCGTGGGTCGCCAACAGTGCCTTGTTTGCCGTGACGACGTGTTTTCCGCTTTCGATCGCCGCCGATACGGAACGGCGCGCGACGCCGTTGACGCCGCCAATCAACTCAACGAAGACGTCGGTCGCGGCGTCGCGTGCCAGCGCCACTGCGTCGTCGAACCAGACCATTCCGGACAGGTCGACGCCGCGCTCCTTGTTGCGGTCGCGAGCGCTGACGGCGGCCACGCTGATCGGACGGCCCGCGCGGATCGCCAGCTCGTTGCCGTGCCGTTCGATAAGCCGAAGAAGCGACGCGCCAACGGTGCCGATCCCGGCGACACCGAGCCGCAGAACGTCCGACATAATTTTCCCCGGAGTTGGAGGGTCTAGAGTCCTTTCGACCAACTCTGGGCCAATTCTGTTCCTCGATTGGCGAGGCGATCCGGCGTCGAAATGATCGACGGGCGATGCCTCCGCATCGTCCCAGATCGCTTCGGCGTTGGGCGCCCGCCAATCGAGGAACAGAATTGGCCCAGAGTTGGTTGAAAGGGCTCTAGCGGCGGCTACCCGCCATGGACACGACGTTGTGCAACGTTTTGTCGGCCGATTCAAGAAAGCGCCGAAGATTGCGCCCGGCCTGCCGAATCCGCTGCTCATTTTTGACCAGGGCGATGCGCACATAGTCGTCGCCGTGCTCGCCGAATCCGACCCCTGGAGCCACCGCCAAGTCCGCCTTCTCGATCAGGAGCTTAGCGAATTCCAGCGAACCGAGCGCTCGAAATTTTTCCGGGATCGGTGCCCAGGCGAACATCGAGGCCGATGGCGCCGGGATGTCCCAGCCCGCCAGGCCGAAACTGTCGACCAGCGTGTCGCGCCTGCGACGGTAAGTCGCCCGCATCTCCTCGATGCACTCGGTCGGCCCGTTCAGTGCCGCCGTGGCAGCCACCTGAATGGGCGTGAAGGCGCCATAGTCGAGGTAGGATTTCACCCGTCCCAGAGCGGCAATCATGGCATCATTGCCAACCGCGAACCCGATCCGCCAGCCGGCCATCGAAAATGTCTTCGACATCGAGGTGAACTCGACCGCCACGTCCATGGCTCCGGGCACCTGAAGGATCGATGGCGGCGGTTCGCCGTCGAAATAGACCTCGGCATAGGCCAGATCCGACAGTACAATCAGATCGTTGCGCCGGGCAAAACTGATCAGATCGCGATAGAAATCGAGATCGGCGACATTGGCGGTGGGATTTGACGGGTAGCAGACGACAACCGCCAGCGGTTTGGGAATGGAATGCGCCACGGCGCGCTCGAGCGCGTGAAAATAGTCCGGCCCCGGCGCCGCCGGCAGGGCGCGGATCACGCCGCCCGCCATCAGGAAGCCGAAGGCATGGATGGGATAGCTGGGATTCGGGCACAGGATGACGTCGCCCGGAGCGGTGATCGCCTGGGCAATGTTGGCGAAGCCCTCCTTGGAGCCGATTGTCACAATGACCTGGCTGTCGGGATCGACTTTGACGCCAAAGCGCCGAGCGTAGTAAGCGGCCTGGGCCTTCCTCAGTCCGTTGATGCCGCGCGAGGCGGAATACCCATGGGTATCTTCCCGGCGCGCCGTTTCCGACAGCTTTTCGACAATGTGCGGCGGTGTCGGCAGGTCGGGATTGCCCATGCCGAGGTCGATGATATCGGCACCGGCCGCCCGCGCCCCGGCCTTCAGCCGGTTGACCTGCTCGAAGACGTAGGGCGGCAGTCGTTTGACGCGAAAAAACTCGGTAGTGGACATCGGATTCGTTCTCGGATCGACCAGTGGCGTGCGGCTAGGGCCCTTTCGACCAACTCTAGGTGCTGTTGACAGTTAACGGTTTATTAATGGCGGTTGTGATTCAAGCAAGACCTGGGTGTGGAGGAGGAACCGGTCATGCTTCGCAGGGAATTGACGGACGTTCAATGGGAACGGATATCGGATTTGGTACCCGGCAAGGCGTCGGATTGCGGATCCACGGGACGGGACAATCGTCTGTTCGTGGATGCGGTATTGTGGATTGCACGCACGAGTTCGCCATGGCGCGACCTGCCGGACGCGTTCGGCAATTGGAACAGCGTGTACGTGCGCTTTTCCCGGTGGGCCAAACAAGGGGCATGGGAGAGTCTTTTCAAGGCCTTGGTGGACGATCCGGACTTCGAATACCTGATCATCGATTCAACCATTGTGCGGGCACATCAACATGCGTCGGGCGCAAAAGGGGGACTCAAAATCAGGCCATCGGACGTTCGCGCGGCGGCTTGACGAGCAAGGTTCACATCGCTGTCGATGGGCTCGGCAATCCATTACGGTTCATCCTCACCGGCGGTCAGGTTGGCGATGTCACCCAGGCTGAAGAGTTGATCGCCGACGTGGCCGGCGCAAACCTCATCGCCGACACGGCCTATGATGCCGATCATCTCCGCGCCCGTCTCAACGATGCCGGAATAGTGGCGGTGATCCCATCCAACCCGTCACGGGCGCAAGCCATCCCCTACGATGCCGAACTCTACAAAGAAAGACATCTCGTCGAATGTTACATAAACAAAATCAAACACTTCCGGCGCATCGCCACGCGCTATGAAAAAACCGCAACGGCCTACATGGCCATGCTGTTTCTTGTCGGTGCCATCATCTGGCTCCGATAACTGTCAACAGGACCTAGTGGTTCGAATCCATCGTTTCCAACCCCTCGATTCTTTGCTGATGGATCAACTTATCGAGACGTTGGAATGTCTTACGAGCCAGTCATCGACAAGCTTGTTTGGACTCAAATGTCTCGGTTGATCCACTAGGGGTGGGCCGAAGGCGGTCGCCGGCCGTTGGACCACCGGCCAGGTTCGGTTATCCTCTGGTCAAAGGGGCCAGGGATGCTGAAGCGGACCGCGCTGGCGGTTGCGGTTGCCGGTGGCTTGATCTCAACAACGCCTGCTTTGGCCGATGCCATCGCCGACGGCGTATCGTTGTTGCCCGGCGCGATCGATGACGTCCGTGTCGCCGGCACATGGTCTAGGGACGGGCAGTCGGGCGTCTATCGTATTCTCATCGGTCGCGGCGGCGGCAACGACATCACCGCGCGGATGTTCGTCCAGTGGGTGGCGTACCATTCAGACGGCAGCGCGACCCTTCTCAATACCATCGAGATTCCCGAACTGGCCGAGCTTGAGGTTGACGTCATCGACTATATATCGGAATCGGATCAAGACGGCCTCACGGTGTACATCCAAGCCGACAATCCGGCGCCCGGCGGCGACGAGACTTTCGAGCTCTTCGTCTTCTCACCGACCGAGTATCGGTTCGAGGCTGCCACCAACTGATGAGGCCGTTGACCTGGACCGGGCGCGAGCGCCGGGAAACAATTGACATGGGACCGACAATACCTGATGGTGCGCCGCGACAAAGAGCGGCGGACGACCCTAAAAAGGACCGTCAGAGCCAGCGGCCGTGATCGCGGGCAAAACGCACCCAAATGAGCTTCCAAGACCTTGGACTGAGCCAGAAGGTTCTCGCCGCCGTTGAGGCGTGCGGGTACAGTGAGCCGACGCCGATCCAGGTGAAGGCCATTCCGCACGTCCTGGCGCGACGCGATCTCATCGGCATCGCCCAGACCGGGACCGGCAAGACCGCGTCCTTCGTTCTGCCGATGCTGACCACACTGGAATCAGGCCGCGCCCGGGCCCGCATTCCGCGCACCTTGATCCTGGAGCCGACGCGCGAATTGGCGGCCCAGGTCGAGGAGAATTTTGTCCGCTATGGCGCCAATCACAAGCTGACCGTGGCGCTGTTGATCGGCGGGGTTTCGTTCGACGATCAGTTCCGTAAATTGGATCGCGGCGCCGACGTCCTGATCGCCACGCCGGGGCGCCTTCTTGATCACTTCGAGCGCGGCAAGCTGTTGCTGAGCGGCGTTGAAATCCTGGTGATCGACGAGGCTGATCGCATGCTCGATATGGGTTTCATCCCCGATATCGAGCGCATCTGCAGACTGTTGCCGTTCACCCGTCAGACCCTGTTCTTTTCCGCCACCATGCCGCCGGAGATCAAGACACTGACCGACCGGTTTCTGTCCAACCCGGTGCAGTTGGAAGCGACCCGACCGGCGACCGCCGCCGTAACGGTGGCCCAGCATCTGGTGCACTCCGGCCACGAGCCGTTCGAGAAGCGGGCAGTGCTCAGGGCGCTCGTCAGGGGAGCCGAGAACCTCTCCAACGCGATCATTTTCTGCAACCGCAAGCGCGACGTGGCGATCGTCCAGCGCTCGTTGGCGCGGCACGGATTCAACGTTGGCGCACTGCATGGCGACATGGATCAACGTTCCCGGATGGCGACCCTGGCCAGCTTCAGAAATGGCGACATTACCCTCCTGGTCGCCAGCGATGTGGCGGCGCGCGGCCTCGATATTCTGGTGGTCAGTCACATCTACAATTTCGATGTTCCGACCCACGCCGAAGACTATGTCCATCGGATCGGCAGAACCGGACGGGCGGGACGCGCCGGCACCTCCGTCACGATTGCCACCAAGCTCGACCAGAAACACATCGTCGCCATCGAGAAACTTACCGGCCAGGCGATCCCGCTGCTTGAGATTGATGCCGGAGACGAGCTTGCGCGCGCCGCACGGGGGCGCGGCAAGGGCCCGGCCGCCGGACGTTCGGCGCCCGCCCGAAGCAAGGGCGATCGCGACCCATCGAGTTCAAGGCCGAAGCGGGACCGCGCAAGGAAATCGCCGCCCAAGGAGGCCGGATCGCGTCCCCAGAAAGGCCGGGGGAAGGCCGAGCCTGTGCTCGGGCTCGGCGATCACGTGCCCCAGTTTCTGCTGCGGCCCGTGCGCATCAAAGAGACCGCCGACTGATCGTCGTGCCGGCGATTCGCCGGCGCTGCTTAGTTACATTCAGACCACGCACCCAATCGACTCTGCTAGAGATTCAGTCTTCCCTGTGGCGCCAGCTGCAAGTCTTCCAAGTGTTTGTTGATATTATATTTTTTCGCAATTGAAATGTAGTCGTCAGGGTCCATGAACCGCAAGACGATCCTTACATCTTCCGGTTTTGTAACCCGGATGAATGCCCGTGTCGGAGAGTGATACACGACAATGTGCTTGCCGCGCTTGGCGAGTTCAAACACATTGCTCATTGATCCATAGCTCTTTCCGTCCCAGACCACCAATCCATAGTCTGCCTCATCCGCCATCTTCCTGTCCTTCTGGGCGTAGAATTCCCGCCCTTTCAGAGGCGAGTCGACGGATACTCGTCGCGTTGGCCAGCGACCAAGGTTGTGCCGACAGTCATTTCCGGCGCAAAACACTGTGACGTTTCGGTACTGTTTTTCCGCAAGAAATTGTTGGAGCGATTTATCGGCGCCGCTGGCGTCGCCGAGTACAATATTGAAATCTTGATCTATGATGTTCTGAACGCGGTCGCGAACGGCTCTGTTGAGGCGAGAGATCCTGCGTGAACCGGATAGAAATACCGTTGTCATTTCTTGCTCCGCGTTTTGGTCATCGTCAAAACACAGACCTCGGCGACACCCGTGTTCTCGTATAGCACCGAACAGCATTGGTTAAGCGTCGCGCCTGATCGGTACAAATCGTTCTATCAACAGCACACGTTTGTTCAAAAGGTCCTTTTCGCCAGCAACGGTGATTGCGCCTTTCAAAAGTTCGGTGCGGCCTTCCGGATCGACCTCGTCTTCATCTCGGACGAGCCGCCTCTTTTATTGAGGAATCCGTCGACTCGGCGTTGCGCGGCCAAAGCCTGCGCGATTTTGTCAACGGGCTGGAACGCCCGGTTCTTCCTTTGTTGATGGGACCGGGATTATCGCGTCGAATTTTTCGATTCCTTGCACGACCGATAGCAACTTGATGATCTTTGAAACGGCGGATTCATCGCCCCGGTATTTCAGGCGGTAGATCAACTCTCCCATCTCACTACGCGTGGTGTCCCATCGGTCATGGCCGTATTCGTCGGGGCCGAGATATGTGCTAGCAAGGGTATGGACATCGAACGCATAGCCTCTGCGCCAGTTGCCTTCGATCGTGTATCTCACAACGACTCCCGGTGACGCGCCTGTCTGTTATCCGCCCCTGGACTTGCGTGGTTTCTTCGGTTTTCGACCGCGATCGGCTGCCGCGTAGGCGGCAAGCGCCCACTTGGTGAAGTCCTCGGGCTCGTCGTAGAGCCGGTCCGGCAACCGGCGATAGCTCATCGTCGTCTCCTTGCCCCTGGCAGAGTAGACGAACGGACCGCATCCTTCGGCCTCGAAATCCGCATACAGCTTCACCATTTGTTGCAGGCCGCGGCCGACGGCGGCGGCGGCGATCACACCGCCCAACAGCCGCATGTGGCGGCGGAGAGCGGAGGCACGGTTACTGAGCGTGCCGAGCCCGCGCGAGGCCTTGTCGGAGGCGCGGTCGATCTTCTTGATCGAGCGCTCGCCGCTCGCGCCCACAGACCTCAAATCGGCCTTGACCCGATTGCCGCCCTCGACGGCAAGGCGGACCGCGTAGGTATGTTTGGCCTTGGCCATTATTGGGTGTCCTTGTCGTTCATCGCCTCGATCAGCCCAGCCTCGGCCGCCTGCAACAGCTCTGAGATGACGGCCTCATCGAAGCCGCGCGCCCGGGCGATACCGAGCGCCGCGGTCATGTCGATTCCCACGACCCGGCCCGAGGGCGCGATGCGGAGCTGCCCGAGCGATGCCGTCAGGACATCCCAGGCCTGGTGTTCCTCCAACGCGACCGGCGCGTGTTCGCGGTAGGGGCAGGGCTCGCCGTTCAGGCCGAGGCCGCCTTGGACGCAGGACGCGCTTTCCGCTTCGCAGGTTTCGCAGTATCCGGGCCCGCCGCCGGGCTAGAGGTGCCATCGGCAGAGGGCCCGGATGCGTTTTTTGCTGACGTCAGCAGCACCTGCCGTAGCGTGAACTCCTGAATGAACCGCTCGCCCACCGGGTAGAGGTCCATGAGCGCCGCGACGTTCTCGCGGCTCACCGGCGGATCGTCCTCGATGCCGGACCAGGCGGTGATGTGACGGGCCGCGAGGCTATGGATCAGCAGCGCCTGGTACTGGCCCTCGCGGGCGCCGTCGTCTAGATCGGGCAGGCCGTCGAGCGCCAGGCCGGCCTCCGTCCGCTCTCTGGCTTGCGCCTGCAACCCGTCCAGACGCTTGCGCGCCTCGGCTTGCGCCGCCGCCATGGCGGCGGTGGTCAACGGCGTCACGGTGACGGTGACGCCGTAGGGCAGCGTCAGCTCGTAAGGGCCGGCCTCCTGTTTGAGGCTGATCATGTCCACCTCCTCATGCGTAATCGGTCCCATCCAGATCGTTGATCAGCGTCACGGTCAGCATGCGCCCCTCGGTCTCGTTCCTGGCGCCTTGAAAGTCGAAGCGGGCCGAGACCCCGCCCGGCCCCTCGACCGTGAGCCCGGGCTTCGGCAGATAGACCTCATGGACCTCGAAGGCGAGCTTGAGGTCGTCGCCGATCCGGTAGGCGAACTCGAGATCGACGGCGGTGCCGTTGGACGCCAGATCGATCAGCGTGGTGTCGGCGAAGCGGACCTCGATCGAGCCGGTGAGTGCGGCCACGGTGGGATCGGCGCCGTCGATCTTGCCGTCGGAGCGGATGGTCTCGATCTTCTCGAGATTGTTGGCGTAGGTGAGCGAGCCCGCGGTGAGATTGGCGACCGCCGTGCCGGCCCGGCTGATCGAGCCCTGGAACTGACTGATGCGCCGGAAGTCGAGCTTGGACGGCGTGCCGCCCTGGCTCGCGGCGAACCGCGTCTCGCCCTGGGCCACGCACTGGATGGTGGCCGCCGCGGCGCCCGAGCGCGCGAACTCCAGCGCGAGGGAATCGAACACCACGCCGGCGTGCCGGAAGTAAGCCGGCACCTGGGGATGGCCCACCTCGATGGTGTAGCTCGGCAAAACGTCACTCCCGGAGGCGAATACGTGGGAATCCCCGCCGCCGGTGAGCGTTGGGCCGCTGACCATGGCCGCCGACGCCGCGAGGGCGAAGGCGTTGCCCGTGGCGCCCGCCGTGTCATGGGCAACCAGAAGCCGCTGGGTACCGGCCGGGCGGCTATAGGTGGCGTCGGAGACGTCGGCATCCGCGGAAGCATTCAAGTCGGCGACCAGCCGGTCGATGGTCTGGGTCGCCGTCGCCTGGATCTGTGTCTCATCGCCGGAGGAAGCCCCGGAGACGAACGTCCAGACCGTGCCGCCCAGGGTGACGGTGTCCTGATCGGACGGGTTGACCGCGAAGTCGATATATCCACTGGCTGCGACCGTGCTGGACACGGCATCTCCGAACAGTCCGGTGAGCCAGATACCGAGGTAGCGCGGATCGACGGGCACGACGATCTCGCCCTCGTCCATGATCGCGTCCTGCATGGGGGCGTAGGGGTCGCGCCCCTGACCCAGCACCGGATCGTCGATCAGCCCCTGCTCGGAGCCCAAGGTGCAGCGGTTGAAGGGAATACGGATATAGTCGCCGGCCGCCGCCTGCCCGTAGGCGATCTCGCGTTTGAGCAGCAGCGTGGCGCTCGAACCATAGGCTCGGGCCATAGCAGGTCTCCTTATCTGGTGGTGTTGGTACTTCAGCCGAGCGGCGTTTCGGTCTCGTACTCGACGATGACTTCGATGGTGCCGGTCTTGATGGCGGGTGCGCCGATGACCGCTTCGGTGTCGATCTCGGGCCGGGCAGTGGTCATGCCGAAAGCAAGGCCGCCCAGCGTCGCATCGCCGTCGAGAACCGCGCCGATCTTCTGCACCAAGACATCGAAGGCGGCATCGCGGCGAGCCGTATCAGCGCTCTCCACATAGACCTCGATCTCGACCGCATGGGCGTAATAGACGCTGCCGACGCCACCCAGCACCTGCTCCGGCTCTCCGGGGTCGCCGTCGCGCAGAACGATCAGGCCGCCGGCGGGGATCATTTCGGGCACGGCCGTGTTACGCTCGACCCTAGCTTTAGGCACCGTGCGCAGGCGATCGCCCAGCGCGGTCAGCACTTGTTCGGTCTTGCTGGGCATGGCGGATAATTCCGGAGTCGATCTTGTCGCCATCGATGCCGGAGGCCGTGCAATGACGGTCCGGCAGGGGGGCGAAACTGAAAGGGCCGCGATGACGGTACCCACAGCTCCCATAAGGAAGCTTGAAACATGCAAAGGCTAATTCTCGCTCTTGTCATGTCTTTGAGCTTTGGGCAGCCCGCTTTCGCTCAATCGCCCACAGATTTTTTCAAAGCTGCGGAATGGGTGGATTCAATCCTTGGAGGAGTTCTCGGCGAAACTTAAAGAGCAGTTCCCAGATGTAATGTTCAAGGACAGAGGGTATTTGGAAAAGCTCCCCGAGATGGTGGATGACCCCTATTATTGGTACTTGAAAGGGACTGTATCTTTTCCACAAACTGATTTTGAAAGTATTGATTTTATCTGTGCTCGCATCGGGCAAAGAACACATGATTACATAATTAAGAGGTTTAATATCTCCAGTCCCGAAATGATCAGAGCTGCTCGGATCTTCGTTCCGGCTGAATGGTTATATTTTACGCTCAGCGGTGCTGATCCGTTTCACTGGCCAAGTGATGCAATTTCGAGATTGGTCTGTGCATCATATACCTATGAAGTGGGTTCGGGCGGTCTTGCTCCACCTAGAGAAGATGTGCTGTCTTCGATGGAAAGCTTGTTTGATGAGGTTATCGAACAATCAGTAGCTCCCCCAGACCGTCCTCTTGGAAAGCATGACTACAGTTTCGTCGTTCCTTCACCGACGTATAGAGAACATAATGATTTTGCATGGGGCTGAGGCGACGAAAATCCGGGAGTATTTTTATATGGATTTCAGGAGTTACGCCCTGTTCCAGGGAACATAGCGCGATATTTGGTCCCAAATGGGCAGCTGTGACCGTGAGGATCGGGTCCAAATTGTGCCGCTGGTAAGCTCGACCTCGACCGCCTCTTGCTTCATCCTGATCGCACCTGACGGCCGATCAATCTCGGCAACCTGCGTGCCCAACTCCCGGCGGCGCCGGCGACGTTGAGCCGCTTCTTCAGCTTCACCTGCGGCACCAGCACGAACATCGCGACAGTGGCGATGCCTTGTTTGAAGCTGCCCGATTTGGTGCGTCCGCCGCCCTTGGCCTGCCGGCCGACGCGGCCGGTCTGGGCGCTCACCCGCACGCCGTCGACCACCAGCAGCGCCGCACGGCCCGACCGGCGGACCATGCGAAGCGGCCCGTGGCGGGCGGTCGGGAAGGTGGCCGGTGTGATGCGCTTGCCGCCGACCCCGCGCTTCGGCGCCGCCGGCGTCGGAATGGCGAGCCAGTTGCCGCCCTTGCCCTTGATCACCACACCCTTATCGAAGGCCAACGCGATCTGCGGCGCCTTCGACCAGACCAGACTTGCGGCGTCATGGCCCTTGTTGACATAGGTCTTGCCCCTCCAGGTGCGCGATAGCCGCGCGCCGAGTCCGGCGGCGACCACCTGTTTGCGCAGGCTCCCCTTGAGGCCGTCGCCGGCGGCTTTGACGCCGTCCGGCACGGCGCGCTCGATACGGCGCAGCTCGGCCTGCATATCCGCTTTCAGCGAACCGACCATGGTGGCGGTGAGCTTCATGCCGGTCAGGCCCCCGCCGGGCAGGCCTCGAGCGTCCAGATCAGCCGCTCGGTATCGCCGACCGGCTCACCCTGGACGAGATAGTCCTCGCCGCCGACGCTCAGCCGGTCGCCGGGCCGCGGCTCGGCGATCTCCGAGGCGCGCACATCGAACAGCGCGGTGCCGGCGTGGATGCGGGTCTCGCCGAGGCCGACGATCTCGTCGGGCCGCTTGGCGATCACCCTGACGGTGACGGGCTCACCGCCGTCGGCCGTATAGACCGCATCGCGGCCGAGATGCCGGAAGCAGTCATCCACGGCGGTGGCGACCGCGGCGGTAAACGGCGCCGTCACCTCACTCGGCCGTCAGCTTCACCAGCACGCCGGGGCGATGGCACATGGGCAGCGGGTTGGATTGGGTATGGAGATCGGTGCCGCGCTCGAACTTGCGCGGCTCCTGCTTGGCGTAGAGCTGCTGTCCGAGCGTGTTGGCGGTCTCGTTGAAGTCGGCCGGCGCGAAATACGACGCGAAGGTCTCGACGGTGCCGAGCGGGAAGGCGTGGCCCTCGTTCTCGGCGATGAACCGGCGCACGACGCCGTCCGGGTCCGTCGCCTGGCCGCGGTACTCCTCGAAGGTGATGCCGCCGAAGGTGAAGCCCGCGCGCAGGTCGTCGCGCAGCGCCGCGCCTTCCATCCAGCGCTCATAGGCCTTCTCGACCTTCGGGTGACTGGTGAGCGCATCGAAGAACTCCGGGCTGACCAGGGCATGAACCCGGGTCATGAACTCGCCGCGCAGATTGTCCTCGATATGGCGCAGCACCGAGATGCAGCGGTTCTTGACATTGGTATTGGCGTTGCCGAGACTGAAGGCGACGGTCTTGGCCTCGATGCCGAACTCGGCATAGAGGTCGTAAAGGGCCGAGCCGTCGGCATCGAGGATCACCCCCTTGAGCGCCCCCATGCGCAGATGCTCCAGCGTGATCGCATGCTTGTTGCGCATGGATTGGAGGTGATCGGCCATGACGTCGGCGAGCGCCTGGGACTCGTTCTCCGAGCCGAAGGCACGGATGCCCTGGACCTCCTCGGGCAGCAC
The DNA here is from genome assembly GCA_963663975.2 of uncultured Bauldia sp. Lineage (GTDB taxonomy): Bacteria > Pseudomonadota > Alphaproteobacteria > Rhizobiales > Kaistiaceae > JANQRX01. Next base: position 297,893 of record CAXXRA010000005.1, read on the forward strand.
CACGTCGTCGTGCGGGATATGCGGGATGTTGAAGCTCCTGAGCTTGCGTTTGCCGCGCTCGCCGACGGTGCCGGGCGAGCCTATGGGGAGGGTCGGCAGCAGGTTCAGAACCCCGTTCTTCTCCTCGACGGCGATCTGGCGGAAGCGTACTGGCCGGGGCGGCATCAGCATCATGCGCTCCAACCGTCCATAGCTGTTGGGCAAGATGTTGATGGCCGCGGTCAGCGCCGTCACATGGAAGGCGGGGGTATCGAAGGGATTGTTCATGGGCATGGAAAAGCTCCTCCGGCGCCGGCGGAGCCGGGCCGATCAAGTGGGTTCAGGGGATGGATGGTCGAGGGGTAGGGCTCAGGCGGCCTTGCGGACGAGGATGCCGCGGGCCTCCAGGTCGGCGATCGCGGCCGCCTTGGCGGCCTCGGTGATACCGGCGGGCCAGACGATCGCCCGGTCGGCGAGGACGGCGTCGCGCAGGATGGCCGTGACTTCCGTGTCAGCGCCGTCCGGCACGGTCACGTCGAAGGCAACGATGCCGATGGCTTCGGCCGTGCCGTCGACGGCCGTTGGATCGAGGCCGGCCACCTTGCCGTCGCCAGCGACCTCAATCGCGAACGTATCGCCCACCACGAAGTCGGCGGCGCCGTCGGCGACGGTGAGGTTGAGATGATCGCCCGCGTAGGCGGTGCCGACAGTGAGGTCGGGCAGAACGTAGCCCTTCGGGCTCAGCACCTGGAAAGTGCCGGCGGCCCCGGCGGTGATGCAGGCGAGCCGATAGGCCCCGGCCTCGGCCAAGGCGCCGAGCGGCGGGTCGGCCGGCGTGGCTGCACCGTCGCCGGTGTTGCCGTCGCCGGCCGTCACCGTGACCGTGGACCGGGTGCGCCGGGCGATCACCGCACCGACCTTGAGGGCACGCTCGGCGCCGTCGCCGGCGAGCACCGTGACGGCCTCGCGGCTGTAGAGGTTGGGCGCCTCGTATTTGAGGACATCGCCGAGAGTGGTGGATTCAGCGTGGGCGTTCATGGATCAGACCTCCTTTGCAGCGGCGGCCCGGGCGGTCGCCGCCCGCACCACCGGATTGTCGTCAAGGTTTTGGGGGGCGCCGGTGCCGGCGCCGGGGAGCACATGGCTCTGCACCTCGGCGTCCGCACCCGCCTTCAAGTTCAGAAGTTCCCGGCGCACCGCGTCGGCCGAGAGACCCTTGGCGAGCATGTCGGCGGTACGCTCGGGCATGCCGGCCAGCGTGCAGAGCTCGGCGATGAGCCCGGCCTCGGCCGCCCCTTCACCCCTCGCTTGCTTGCGAACCGCGTCGAGGTCGACCACCTCGGCGGTGTTCGGCTCGGGCTTCACCGCATCGGTAGTGGTTGCCGCATCGCCGGGCTCCGGCTCCGGCGGCGTTTCGACCTCGGTCTTCAAGGTGTCGGTGTCGTCGTTCATGACGCGCTCCTTTCGGTTGCTTTGCTGGTTGGATGCCGGGCCCGGCAGGACGGCCGGCGCGGCGACGATCGATCGAGGGGTGGAGAGCACCGTGGCGAGTGCGGCGAAGGCGCTGCGCATGGTGCCGACCTCATCGGCGAGACCGGCGGCAACCGCGTCCTCGCCGAAGAAGAGCCGTGCCTCCGTGGCGCGCACGGCGTCCGCCGTCAGGCCTCGGTTACGGGCGACGGTGTCGACGAAGAGCGCATAGACCCGGTCGACCTCGGCCTGCAGCGTCCGGCGCGCGCCGTCCTTCAGAGTCTCGTGCGGGTTGAAATCGTTCTTTCGGGCGCCGGCATAGACGGTGGTGGTGCGGAACCCTTCCATGGCGTCGCGCGCCGAGCGGTCGACATGGGCGGCGACGACGCCGATCGAGCCCAAGCCTCCGGTGCGCGGCACGAACAGTCGCTCGGCGGCGCTGGCGATCGCATAGGCGCCGGAGAACGCCTCCTCGTCGGCCACCGCCCAGACCGGCTTGAGGCTCCGCGCCTCGAAGACGAGGTCGGAAAGATCGAATACGCCGGCGGCCTCGCCGCCCGGGCTGTCGATATCGAGCAGCACGGCGCGCACCGCCGGATCGGTGGCGGCGTCCATGATCCGGTCCTCGAGATGGCCGTAGGAGGTCAGGCCCGAGGCCGCCTCGATGGCCCCGGCCCGTTTGACCAGCGTCCCGAACACCGGGATGACGGCGATGCCCTCGGGCGTTACTAGATTCACGCCGCGTCGTTGGCCGTCGCCGTTCATGACGGCGGGCGCCGGCAGGCCCTCACGATTAGAGATCCCCAACCTGCCGGAGGCAGGAGCCTCGATGCCGATACGCGGGCCGATGACGGCGAGGATGGCCTCGAGCTTTGCCTGGCCGATCACCAGCGGTGTATCCAGCACCCGGCTCGCGATATGCGGCAGTATGGTCATGCCGGCCTCCTCATTGCTTCCATGGATTCGTTCTCCTCCGCGTCTGGTTCCCGTTCTCGCTCCGCATCGGACTCAGTGTCCGGCTGGGCGGCGCCGGTGCGCGCGACCTTGCGCGGGTCGCTGTCGAACACCAGACCCAGCGCATCGGCGCGGGCGTTGTCGGCGGCGATCTCGCGGTCGATCTCCTCGGCGTCGTAGCCGAAGGCCGAGATCGCTTCCGACCGGCTCATGAGACCGGCCCGGATGGCGAGCACCACCGCCTTGAACTCCTTCTCCGGATCGACCCATTGCCAGCCCTGGGGAATCCACTTGGCGGTCAGATGAGGCGCCGGGTCGGCCGCGAATCCGGGTGCGTCGAGGGCGCCCGCGAGCACCGCCGTTCTCATCCACTCGCGCCACACCGGCCGGCACAGCTGGTGCACCACGACCGCGTGCTGGATGGTCTCGCAGCGGCGGCGGAACTCGAGCAGCCCGGCCCGGATCGAGGAATAGTTGACTTGGGTCAGATCGCCGCTCAGCTGCTCGTAGGTGACGACGGCGGCGGTGGCGACGGCGCGCAGCTGATTGCGGAAGAACCCCTCGTAGCTCGACCCGGCGTCGGCCGGTTCGGCAAAGCGCACATCCTGGCCGGGTCTCAGCCGCTGCATGGTGCCGGGCTCGAGGCTGGCCTCGACGATGCCGTCCTCGTCCGGCTCGTCCCCGCCCATGACGGCGTCCTCGGGGTCCGGGGAGACGACGAAGCCGGTGAACAGCGCCGCGACCTTGGCCTTGACCAGCGCCGCGTCGTCGTATTGGTCGAGCTCGTCGAGCTTGACCAGCGCCCGGGCGAGCCAGGGCTCGCCCCGGATCTGGCCGGGACGGAGCGGCCGGAAGAGATGCGCGATGCGGTCCGCCGGCACCCGCACCAGGTCGTGGTCGCGCGGCCGCATCGCCGGATCGCCGGGATGGGCGCGGGTCAGGTGGTAAGCAGCGCGCCGGCCGAGCCGGTCGAACTCGATGCCAGCGCGCACCAGGTTGCCGCTCGGCAATGTCGTGTTGAAGGTGAGCGGCACATGCTCGGCCTCCAGGAGCTGGATCTGAAGCGGCACCGCGAGCCCGTCCTCGGGCCGGCGCACCCTGAGCCGCACGAAACACTCGCCGCCCTCCAGCATGGCCCGGCAGGCGAGCGCCTGGAGGCCGTAGAAGTCGGTGACGCCGTCGGCGTCGGCCTCCTCGCACCAGTCCCACCAGAGCGCATGCACGGCTTCGCGGAAGGCCGCGTCCGTCGCGATCGACTGGGGCTTGATGCCGGTGCCGATACAGTTGGTGACGAAGGCGTCTACCGCACTGCCGGCCCAGGCTGTTGATCGGGGGTCAATATTGAAAGCCGTTTGACAATCCGGATTGTTCTGGAAGGGCTGCGCGGCGAGGACAGCATCGCCGAACTGTGTCGCCGTGAGGGGATCAACCAGAACCTCTATTACCGTTGGTCGAAGGACTTCCTGGAGGCCGGCAAGAAACGGCTGGCGGGGGACACGGCCCGTGAGGCGACCTCCGACGAGGTCAAGCAGCTTCGCAGTGAAGCTCTGGCCTTGAAGGAGGCGGTGGCCGATCTGACGCTGGACAACCGTCTGCTCAAAAAAAGCATGATCGCGGATGGGGACGACGAGGCATGAGGTATCCACCATCAGAGAAGCTGGAGATCATCCGGCTGGTTGAGCTGTCCCATCTGCCGGCCAGGCGTACGCTGGCGCAGTTGGGCATCCCCCGCACCTCGTTTTATCGCTGGTACGATCGCTATCTGACCGGCGGACCGGAAGCCCTGGAGGACCGCCGCTCGCGGCCTGGTCGGGTCTGGAACCGCATCCCCGATGAGGTGCGAGGCCAGATTGTGCAGCTGGCGCTGAAGGAGACCGATCTGTCGCCGCGAGAATTGGCCGTGCGGTTCACCGATACTGAGGGCTACTTTGTATCGGAATCCTCGGTTTATCGCCTGCTCAAGGCCCACGATCTGATCACCAGCCCGGCTTTTATCGTCGTGAAAGCGGCCGACGAGTTCAAAAACAAGACCACCGCGCCGAACCAGCTCTGGCAGACCGACTTCACTTACCTCAAGGTCATCGGCTGGGGCTGGTTTTACCTCTCCACCGTGCTGGACGACTTCTCCCGCTACATCATTGCCTGGAAGCTGTGCACGACGATGAAGGCCGAGGACGTCACCGATACGCTGGAACTGGCGCTCAAGGCGTCAGGTTGCGATCGGGCAACCGTCGTTCACAAGCCACGGCTCCTGTCCGACAACGGCTCCAGCTACATCGCCGGCGATCTGGCCGAATGGCTCGACGACCGCGACATGGAGCACATTCGCGGCGCCCCCTATCATCCGCAGACCCAGGGCAAGATCGAGCGCTGGCATCAGACGTTGAAGAACCGCATCCTGTTGGAGAACTACTATCTGCCTGGCGATCTTGAAGCGCAGATCGAAGCCTTTGTCGGCCACTACAACCACCACCGCTACCACGAGAGCCTCGGCAATCTCACGCCGGCCGACGTCTACTTCGGGCGCGGCCCAACCATCCTGCTGAAAAGAGAAAGGACCAAACGGCAGACCATCGAACACCGGCGCTTGCAATACCGCAAAACCGCCGCGTAGCATGATCAACCAGATGGCCAGAAGCACCTCTTAAGTCAGGTCCCCATTTGGTTCCAAATTACCTGACCACGGACAATGTGAACGATGCCGAGCGACTGTCGCGCGATCCGGCGATGCGAGCCATCGTGGATCGCAAGGGTCTTGATCGTCGTGCGGCCTCGACCAGCCAGATGGGCCGCTTCGAGACGGAATGGCTGGCGACGGACGATAACCTGGCGGCGTTGACCGCCCTATCCGGCTTTTGGATCGACCGGGTGCACGACCGTCGACCGCCGAAGATGATCGCCCTCGACATGGACAGCAGCGTCAGCCCGACCCATGGCGAACAGGAAGGAACCGCCTACAACGGTCACTTCGGATGTGCCTGCTATCATCCGCTGTTCGTGTTCAACCAGTTCGGCGATCTGGAACGGTGCGCCCTGCGTCCTGGCAACGTGCACTCCGCAGATGGCTGGCGCGAGGTGCTGGAGCCGGTCGTCAGCAGATACCGAGACCGGAAGCTGCGGCGCTACTTTCGTGCCGATGCCGCCTTCGCCTCGCCAGAGGTGTATGAGTTCCTGGAGGCTGAGGGCTTCCTGTACGCGATCCGCCTTCCCGCCAACCGGGTGCTGCAACAGAGCATCGCTCATTTACTCAGACGACCGGTTGGCCGACCTCCGAAAGAAGTGAGGCGCTACCATGCCAGCTTCAGCTACAAGGCACAGAGCTGGAGCAAGTCCCGTCGGGTGGTCGCCAAGGTCGAGTGGCATCCTGGCGAGCTGTTTCCCCGTGTCGGGTTCATCGTCACCAACCTCTCCCGGCCTGCCGAGCGGGTGATCGCCTTCTACAATCAGCGCGGCACGGCGGAGCAGTACATCAAGGAAGGCAAGAACGCGATCAACTGGACCCGGCTTTCCTGCCATGGCTTCCGCAACAACGAGGTGCGTCTTCAGCTGCACGCCTTGGCATACAACTTGGGCAACTTCCTGCGCACGCTCGCCTTGCCCGACGGAGTGGGCCACTGGTCGCTGACCACCTTACGCGAGAAGCTGATCAAGATTGGAGCGAAGGTCGTGCGCCACAGCCGTTACATCACTTTCCAGATGGCGGAAGTGGCGGTCCCGAGAGGCCTGTTCCGAAAAATCCTGAGGCTGATTGACGGGTTGCGGCCAGCCCCTTTGCCGCCATGACGGGCCTTGATCGAGACACATCCAAATCGCCCGACAGGACAGGTGTGTGCTGCGCAGGTCGATGTGCGCCCTCACAGTGCGAAACGATCACGGGGCCGAGTTTCTCATCGCTAAACAAACCCGATCAAGAGCGGACCCCAGCCTATCGTGACAGCTCCGGGTCGGAATCGCCTTCGGGATGCCTATTGTGTTACTTTTTTCGGCGATTGGGAGGAGCCATCTGGGGAATCCCGGCTCAGGTAGCCTTGCGGACGAGAATGCCGCGGGCCCTGAGATCGGCGATTGCCACCGCCCGAGCGGTCTCGCCGATGCCGGCGGGCCAAACGATCGCCGGGTCGGCGAGGATGGCATCGCGCAGGATCGCCGTGACCTCAGCATCGACCCCGTCCGGCGCGGTTATGTCAAAGGCGGCGATGCCAATTGCTCCGGCGCTTCCGTCGACGGCCGCCGGATCGAGGGCCACGACCTTGCCGTGGCCGGAAACATCGACGGTGAACGTATCGCCCACCACGAAGTCGGTGGCGCCGTCGACGACGGTGAGATTGAGGTAACCGCCCTCATATGCCGTGCCGGCCGCGAGGTCGGGGAGCACGTAGCCCTTCGCGCTCAACACCTGGAAGGTGGCCGTGGCGCCCGCGGTGATGCGGGCGAGCCGGTAGATCCCGGCCTCGGCAAGTTGGCCGAGTGATGGATCAGACACCGGTTTTGCTAACCAACACTCTGGTCGGTCGGGCATCGGTCATCGACGGCGACACAATCGAGATAGATGGCAGGCGGATACGTCTACACGGTATCGACGCCCCAGAAAGCGGTCAGTCCTGCATGGTGGGAAGAAAGAGGTCCCGGTGTGGAAGAAACGCGGCGATTGCCCTTGCCGATAGGATCGGCAACCGCACGATCTAGTGCGAGCAGAAAGATATCGACCGATACAAACGGATCGTCGCCGTCTACCGTTCCAGTGGCGAAGACCTAAATGCGTGGATGGTCTCGGAAGGCTGGGCGATGGCCTATCGACGCTACTCACCTGACTACATCAGGCAGGAAGACAACGGCTCACGGTCCAAGGTGGGCATCTGGCAGGGGGATTTCGTTGCGGCGCGCGCCGTCTCCGCACTATCTCCGTGCGCGAATGGCATTTGGTTGGCACCCCCTGACGAGATCGTGTTCGAAGTGGCGGCGAATGTCTCAAGACATTCAAAGACATACCGAATATACACGCAATATCAATAGCTTAGAAAACCAACTCGAAACGACTCATAACCTGAAGGCCGCGGCTCTTCCAAGCTATCAGCATCAATCCCGCGCGAGACATGACGCCAATCAATCCAGCTAATGTATCTGGCAATCTCCGTTCGCCGACAATCGTCGAGCAGTTACCCGACGCCCATGCTTTCGCGTTCAGTGAACGTCCGTCGCCAGACTTGTCCTGTGCTGGTCATCCAGTGGCGTAGGACAGAACGTCACCCGTCCGGTCAATGAAACGGCCCGCATGCGACTCGTCGACGAGTGTCAGCACGTGCCGCATCTTGTGAACCGAATCTTCCACCTCGTACTCGGCGTCGAAATCGACCATGCGCGTCTTGGATGGACCCGGTCGAAGAGATACATATGTGATCCCGTGCATTTTTGCCGCTTCGCCGAGCGAAATGGTCACGGCATGCGCTGCGGCTTTCGAGGATTGATAGACCACATGGTGGGGGCTTTTCATTCTCGCGAAAATGCCGGCCGAACTGCCGATCGTGGCCCCAACTGGGTTGGGCGAGAGTTTGAGGTTTGGTAGCAGAAATCGCGTCACGAGTGCCGGCCCAATCGCGTTTGTACATAGAGCGTAGATCCAATCATCGACATCCGCATCCAATGCGGTGGCGGCTCTCTCTCTAAGCAGGCCGGCATTGTTGAGCAACAGGTCCACGCGCCGACCCTTAAGGTGTCGAGCGGCCGCGGCGCACGACTTCGGGTCCGAAACATCAAGTTCAACGACCTCGACGGCGAGTGATCTCAGATCTTCCGCCTCGTCCGGATTGCGGCACGACGCAATGACCTGCCAGTCATCCTCTAAATACTGGCGAGCAAACTCAAGCCCGAGCCCACGACTCGCGCCGGTTATGAAAACAGTCGGCATTTTCCTCTCCCCCTTCCCCTCATCCCTGGGTCAGCCTAGCATCGTAGTTGAGAGCAATCATTTAGATGTATCAGTCCGGCCGCCAGTTTCCTATGAAATGCGCTGGTACACGCAAAATCTACAACCGCTCCGTACGCGGGACTGTTATCATCTGCTGGGAGGTCGAAGTTATCATCTGCTGGGAGAAGATCTGTCATAGCGTGAAGCCGCACGTCGCCGATGTGGCGTCGCATCGCCGCCTCCGCGCGATCGGCATCCCGGGCACGCAAGGCATCGAGGATCTCGAGGTGTTGCTCAAACTGGGTGCGGGCGGCGTCCGGGCCGTAGAACGGCAGCACCTCTTCCTGAATCGCGTATTCGTAAAACTCGCTGATGATTTTGATTAACCGGTTTGAATGCGATGCCTTGGCGATCGAGCTGTGGAAGATGTTGTTCAATGCGGCGCGCTCGGCAACTGAGGTCGAATCCACCGCCGCCAGCGATGCCTGGCACATCTGCTCCAGTTCGCTGAATTCTTCGCTAGTCGCCTGTTCGGCCGCGAGGCGCGCGGCGAAGCCCTCGAGCACCTGGCGGATCGCAAAGATTTCATGGATCTCGCCCATCATGTCCGCCACCACTTTCACGCCACCTCCGGCTTCCTTGACCAGCCCCTGGGCGAGCAAGCGCGAGATCGCCTCGCGCACGGGCGTGCGGCTGACGCCAAGGCTTTCAGCGACATGGGTCTCGTTCAGTCTTGCGCCCGGGCCAAGCTTGCCGCGCAGAATCGCCTTGCGTAGCTGATCCACGATCTGCGGTACGAGAGTGCTTCTGGATGGGATCTTCGTGAACGTCATTCAGTTTCCTGGTTTCTCTCTATTGCGTTGGGTTCAGCGAACGAAAAGACGCCGCTCGGTCCCGGTCAGCCGCTCAGCGCCTTCATCGGTCACAAGTATGGTATCGCTGAAGGCTAGTCCCTGAGCGTAGGTGTACATATGGAATACCATGTTGCTCTCGAGCAACCAATCTGAGTTCGCCAGGAAGGCGCGGGTGAAGTCGCTCGTCACCGGCAACCCGATATAGCCAAGCGTGTAGCCGGTGTAATTGTCGTAGTACTCCCGCAATCCTGCGGCTACCACGCCCTCGCGCAGGATCCGATCGATGTCGCCGGCGCGTGCACCGGGGCGCATGGCGTCAAACTGGCGGTCCTGGAGTACGATCAATGTGTTGGCCACATGCGTGAGATCGGGTTCGGGCTCACCGATCACGGTCGAGCGCATGATCCGGGCGCCATAGCCGCGGTAAAGCGGGATCGATTCGATGCGCAGGATGTCGCCGGGCGCCAGCCGGTGATCGCCGAGCCGGCCATGCAGCGAACCCGACCGCTTGCCCCCGGCGAGTAGCAGATTACGGCCATTGTCGGCCCCGGCCTTGAGCGCCGTAGCATAAAAGGCGGCAGCGCATTCACGCTCGCTGACCCCGGCGGCGGCTGTTTCTACAGCGGCCATCAGCGCCACATCGGCGATCTCACCGGCGCGCCTAAGACACGCGATCTCCTCGCCCGATTTGAGGAGGCGGATCTCCCAGATCACACGCGAGAAGTCGAGAAAGTCGAAGGGGATAACAATTTCTGCCCCAATGCGGAGGCATTCCGCCTTCTCGCGGGAGCTAGCGCCGGTAAGTTCGTCCGGTAGGGTCAACGCATTTAAGCGACATCCACCGGATGACTGGCTTGCTACGCTCAGATTGCCGCCAGAGATGGGCATTGGCAAGGCCGCAGTTTGGCCAAGCGGAAAACAATGCACCAAAGCCGGTGATGTCAGTCCGTCGCTAGCCGGGAATCTCAATTTCGTCTTCATCAAGACGCACACCTCTCCCTTGGTTTGTTGGAACTCATGACAACCCAACGCGTCACGCCGGTGCTGAATCAGCTGGCGGTAGCAGTTCGGCCATCAGCCGCAGGATGTCGGCGAACAGATGACGAGAGATGGCGACCTCAGCCATCTGGAATGTAATATTTGATATCTGTCGCGCGATGGGGTCCGTCAGGCCGGGGATCTGTCATCGCGATCGTGCGCGAGGACATCGCCGATCTTCTAGGCCTCGACGGAAGTCTACCGTGTACGGCACTGGCCGCGCGGATTGCCGCAATATGCGATCGGCCACGGCCAGCTTGTAAAAACCCTCGAAGGCGCAAGTGATCTTATCCGGGCTATTCGTGACCGGGAATTTCATCGGCGGCGTCTCGGTCGCAAACTGCCTGGCATCCGCATGCCTGACCGCCGGCAGGGTCAGCCGGCACCTGCAAGGCCAATCAATTCGGAGGGCCAATCAATTCGGAGTGTGGTCACGAACCTGACGTGCTCCCACAGAGCAGCGCCGCAGGCTGATCAGAAACGTCAGCTCCCTCGGCCTGCCGCCGGGATTGCCGGACTGACCCTTACTTGGCGCAGTTCCTCGTTCTCCTGGGCAGAAGCATTCATGCTCGGCCGCGGATGCGGCCCGACTGGTTCGGTGTGCGCCTTCTCGATCTGCCGGCGGGACTGTCAGGAATTCTGTGCTTGAGGCCATGATGATGGAACAGGAGGAATCATCACATGGCTATCGACAAGGACGTATTGGACCGGTTGCTGGCAGGCCGCGATCCCGATGAGGTGTTTGCCAAGGACGGGTTGCTCGACGGTCTGAAGAAGGCGCTTTCGGAGCGCATTCTCAGTGCCAAACTCGACGAGCATGTTGAGGATGAGCGCGCGCAAGGCAACGCCAATCGCCGCAACGGTCATTCGAAGAAGTCGGTTCTGACCAGTACGTCGAAGATGAGGCTGTCGATCCCGCGCGACCGGGCCGGCACCTTTGATCCGAAGCTGATCGCCAAATACCAGCGCCGCTTCCCCGACTTCGACGACAAGATCATCTCCATGTACGCCCGCGGCATGACGGTGCGCGAGATCCGCGGCCATCTGGAGGAACTCTACGGCATCGACGTATCTCCAGACCTGATCTCGGCGGTCACCGATGCGGTGCTGGAGGAAGTGGCGGAATGGCAGAACCGCCCGCTCGACGCCTGCTTTCCACTGGTGTTCTTCGACGCGATCCGGGTCAAGATCCGGGACGAGGGCTTTGTGCGTAACAAGGCCGTCTACATCGCGCTCGGTATTCTTGCTGATGGGACGAAAGAGATCCTCGGTATCTGGATCGAGCAGACCGAGGGCGCCAAGTTCTGACTGCGCGTCATGAACGAGCTGAAGAACCGCGGCCTCAGTGACATCCTGATCGCCGTCGTCGACGGCCTGAAGGGCTTCCCCGAAGCCATCACCGCCGTGTTCCCCGATACGGTCGTCCAGACCTGTATCGTGCACCTGATCCGCCATTCGCTGCGGTTCGTGTCATGGAAGGATCGCAAGCCCGTCGTGCCGGCGCTCAGAGCCATCTACCGGGCCAAGGATGCCGAGGCAGGGATGAAGGCCCTGGAGGCGTTCGAGGCCGGCCCGTGGGGACAGCGATATCCGGCGATCGCCCTGAGCTGGCGGCGCAACTGGGAGCACGTCGTGCCGTTCTTCGCTTTCCCCGAAGGCGTCCGCCGGATTATCTACACCACGAATGCCATCGAGGCGCTGAACTCCAAACTGCGGCGTGCCGTTCGTACCAGGGGTCACTTCCCCACTGACGATGCGGCGATGAAGCTGCTATATCTGGTCTTGAACCACGCGGCCGAGGAATGGAAACGACCACCGCGCGAATGGTTCAAGGCCAGAACACAGTTCGCCGTCATCTTCGGCGAACGGTTCGTCAGCCAATGACGAAAACGGCCTCAAGCACAAAACTTCCGACAGTCCCTCTGCCGGCTGCTGATGCCACGGCCTTCGAGTTAGCGCGTGACAATCAAAACGGCCCCTGCGACCACAAACAACGCAACCAACGCATGGCGCGTTCCGAGCCGTTCCCGGTGGAAGAGAAACGCACCAAAGGCCAGCGCCCATAGCGGAGTGGTTGAGGCAAGCGACGCCGCGACCACTACGTCGCCCATGTTAATCGACATATTCAGCGCCAGCATCCCGCCGCCATTGACGACGCCGCTCAACGCAAACCACGTATGGCCACGCTTCGCCCAAGGCTCTTGGGGTACTTGCTTTGAGACAAGCATCAACACGCCGAGAATCACCGTCGAGGTAGTCGCCATGACCAGCGTGGAAAATAATGGGCTCGGCACCTCGGCCAAACCGACCTTGGTGATCGGATGGACGATTCCGCGCACAAACGCCGCGCCGAGTGCCAGGCCCAACATCCAGAGCGGCCAGCCACGCGGGATCCCGCGTCGTGCAAGCGCCGAGATCATCAGCCCGCCGACCATCAACAAGAGACCTGTCGCCGGTTGCAGTCCGAATGGCTCGCCAAGGAACACAACCGCGGGCAGCACGGCGAACAGCGGTGCGGACGATCCGATAGCGGATGTCAACGCCGGCCCCACCAAAGCTACCGCCCCGATCTGCATCCTCGCCGACATCGCCGGAACCATGAGGCCGCAGAGCCCGAACAGCAGCGCCGCCTCAGTCGCCCACCAGCGCCACTCAACGTAGAGCGGTGAGAAGAGCCAGAACACGACCGCCATCGCGCTGACGGCAACGAACGTGCCGGTGAGGCCATCGGCATCGTCGAGCCCCTTGTTTTGGATATGGACAGCTAGCCCAAATAGAGCACCAGCTGTGAGCGCGAGGAGTGCAGGCGCAAAGCTCACCGGCTCACCGGAGCGGATGCCGAGCGACGACCAATATTCCCACGATGCTTTTCTGTGACCGTGTGGATGGCTCTAGCATAATGTTCGGGCAATGGTGGTGGCCGCAAGAATGCAAAAAGAGCCCACGATCCCGGCGGCCGACCCCCGTTGGCGCCTTTTCACGACCGCCGCGGCGAGGGCGTGCTCGCCCAATACCCTGCCTACGGGAAAAGCCGCAGGATGGTAAGCGCCATCGCCTGAGCGCGTGGTACCAGGGTGTCCAACTCGATATACTCTCGTTGGGTATGACTGCCGCCACCGACCGGGCCGGTGCCACAGAGCGTCGGTGCGCCGGCGCTCGAAGCAAGGCCCGCGTCCGAGCAACCGCCGGAGGTCTCTGGCCCGACCTTGAGTCCGACATCACGCGCCGCCGCCTCATAAATCTCGTAGATCTGACGCGAAGCTTCTGTTTGGCGAAGCGGTTCGAATTCGCCGGTGATGGCCAGGCTGGCGCTTGTCCCGGGGACGTCGATCTCATCGACGATACGATTAATCCGATCAAGCATGCGTTCGCGATCCGGCGTATCCAAATAACGCAGGTCAATCTCGCCAAAGGCGTCGGGAGCGATCGTGTTGACGGTATGACCTCCGCCCACGCGCCCGACATTCACTGTGATGGCGCGATCGAGGTCAGTGAGCGCATGCAGCGCCTGGATCTTGCGTGCCGCGGCCTCGATCGCGCTTGCACCGTCGGCGAAACTCGAGCCCGAATGGGCGGCCTTGCCCTCGACGTCGAAGCGCATGAAGACTCCACCCTTGCGAGCGACAACCACATTGCCGGTGGGTCGGCCCGGTTCGGAATTGAAGACCACGCTAGCGGCCCCCGCCTCGCGCTCGATCAGCCCGCGGGAGGACGGCGACGCGATCTCCTCGTCGGCGGTGAAGAGGCCGACAAGGGGGGCACGCGCGGCGTTTAGACGGGCCATTGTAACGAGCACTGCGGCATTGATGACGAGACCGCCTTTCATGTCACAAACGCCTGGGCCGAAGGCCCGCCCGTTCTCAACCCGGAACGGCCGGCGCTCTGCTTCGCCAGCGGCAAAGACCGTGTCGCGGTGGCCCATGATCAGGACGGGGCGTTCCGTTCGCCCGTCAGGTGCCGGCACGACAGCGCGCAAGGCATCGCCGAACTCGGCGTTCGGGATGGTCTCGACCGCGATACCTGCGACTCCGAGAAAATCGGTCAAAATGGCGCCGACCGCGTCGACCCCGGCCTTATCGCGGGTGTGAGAATCGGTGTTCACAAGCCGCGCAAGGAGGTCGAACATTGTGTCTTCCGCCGCGGCCAGCTCGGCGAGCACAGTGGCTTCAATCGAGTCTTGGGTCGCCATCGGAAATCGCGCTGTCGCTCCTCACCCTTCGATCATCAGCGCGCGTGAGCGCGCGGCGGCTTGGCGTATGGCGTTCAGAGGGCGAACGTCATCGGCCTCGTACCAGCGCCTGAGCGCGTTGGCGTCGGCAAATTCGATCACCACCATCCGCGTCCCCTCGCTCATGCCCTCGAGCGGCTCGGTGACGGCGCGGGCAAGGATCCTGCCGCCATATTTCTCGATCGTTGGCGGTACGCGGCGGCGGTAGTCCTCATACGCCTCGGGATCGGTCACGGTCACCTCGCAGATGAAATAGGCGGGCATGGATGTCTCTTCGTTTCAGGATTATCAGCGGCGCTCTGTCGGCTCGCGGCTCAACCGGTCCATCTCGCGCTCGACGGCGCTGTCGACCTCGTCGAGATCGACCGAAGTTCGCAGCATATCGCGAATCGCCGACGTTACCGCCACCCGCACGTCGCCGATGTGGCGTCGCATCGCCGCCTCCGCGCGATCGGCATCCCGGGCACGCAAGGCATCGAGGATCTCGAGGTGTTGCTCAAACTGGGTGCGGGCGGCGTCCGGGCCGTAGAACGGCAGCACCTCTTCCTGAATCGCGTATTCGTAAAACTCGCTGATGATTTTGATTAACCGGTTTGAATGCGATGCCTTGGCGATCGAGCTGTGGAAGATGTTGTTCAATGCGGCGCGCTCGGCAACTGAGGTCGAATCCACCGCCGCCAGCGATGCCTGGCACATCTGCTCCAGTTCGCTGAATTCTTCGCTAGTCGCCTGTTCGGCCGCGAGGCGCGCGGCGAAGCCCTCGAGCACCTGGCGGATCGCAAAGATTTCATGGATCTCGCCCATCATGTCCGCCACCACTTTCACGCCACCTCCGGCTTCCTTGACCAGCCCCTGGGCGAGCAAGCGCGAGATCGCCTCGCGCACGGGCGTGCGGCTGACGCCAAGGCTTTCAGCGACATGGGTCTCGTTCAGTCTTGCGCCCGGGCCAAGCTTGCCGCGCAGAATCGCCTTGCGTAGCTGATCCACGATCTGCGGTACGAGAGTGCTTCTGGATGGGATCTTCGTGAACGTCATTCAGTTTCCTGGTTTCTCTCTATTGCGTTGGGTTCAGCGAACGAAAAGACGCCGCTCGGTCCCGGTCAGCCGCTCAGCGCCTTCATCGGTCACAAGTATGGTATCGCTGAAGGCTAGTCCCTGAGCGTAGGTGTACATATGGAATACCATGTTGCTCTCGAGCAACCAATCTGAGTTCGCCAGGAAGGCGCGGGTGAAGTCGCTCGTCACCGGCAACCCGATATAGCCAAGCGTGTAGCCGGTGTAATTGTCGTAGTACTCCCGCAATCCTGCGGCTACCACGCCCTCGCGCAGGATCCGATCGATGTCGCCGGCGCGTGCACCGGGGCGCATGGCGTCAAACTGGCGGTCCTGGAGTACGATCAATGTGTTGGCCACATGCGTGAGATCGGGTTCGGGCTCACCGATCACGGTCGAGCGCATGATCCGGGCGCCATAGCCGCGGTAAAGCGGGATCGATTCGATGCGCAGGATGTCGCCGGGCGCCAGCCGGTGATCGCCGAGCCGGCCATGCAGCGAACCCGACCGCTTGCCCCCGGCGAGTAGCAGATTACGGCCATTGTCGGCCCCGGCCTTGAGCGCCGTAGCATAAAAGGCGGCAGCGCATTCACGCTCGCTGACCCCGGCGGCGGCTGTTTCTACAGCGGCCATCAGCGCCACATCGGCGATCTCACCGGCGCGCCTAAGACACGCGATCTCCTCGCCCGATTTGAGGAGGCGGATCTCCCAGATCACACGCGAGAAGTCGAGAAACCGGACCTTCGGCAGCGCCGTCTCGATCGCCCTGAACCGGTTGACAGGCAGGAAATTGGAATCGAACTCAACCGCCAGCGCGGCCTCCGCCAGGCCGCGTTCGCGACAGGTGCGGGCAAGTACCGTGACCGAGTCTTCATCATCGGCGAAAACCACTGCGTCCCGGACCCAGGATTGCTCCTCGAACATGGGCTGATCGAGCGCGCGGACGATTGCAACGGGATCGCCCTCGAGCGGCAGGATCGCCGGCTGATAGATCGCCGCTGGCGGCACGTAGCCGAAAAGGTAGGCCATATGTTCGACGCAATCGACGAGCAGCGCCTCGACGCCAAGCGTTGCCATGCGCTCGCGCACAAGTCCGACGCGTCGGGCATACTCGCTCGCCGTGAATCCGGCCGTGTGCGTCGCTACGCCGGCGGTCGCTGTTGCGGCCTCGTTCAAAACGTCCTCCTCAGCTCATCTGGACGAGCGCGCGGCTCGCTTCCGTGAACGATCGGCCGCCGGTTTCGGTGACCAGCACGATGCTTTCGATACGCACCCCCCACAGGTCGGGCACGTAAATCCCAGGCTCGACGGAGAAAACCATGCCGGGTGCGAGTGCAGTCTCGTTGCCGGCAACGATGTAGGGATTCTCGTGAGCGTCAATACCGAGGCCGTGGCCGGTGCGGTGGATGAAACGATCGCCATGCCCGGCGGCGGCAATCACATCGCGCGCGGCGCTATCGATTGCCGCGGCTGCGACGCCTGGCCGGATCGCTGCCATCGCGGCGTCGTGGGCACGGCTGACCACATCGTAAATCGTCACGAATTCAGGGGCCGGCTCGCCCGCGACCGGGGTCCGACAGGTGTCCATGTAGTATCCGTCGCGGACCGCCGCGAAGTCGATCACCACAGGATCGCCCGGTTCGATCGGCCGCGCGGAGCCATGGTGCAGGGGCGAGGCCCCGTTTGGACCGCCGCCGACGTCACACCACGCGACTGCTTCGAAGCCGTGGTCCAGAAGAAGCGCCGTAATCCGCTGGGCGATCTCATTCTCCGTCGCGCCGACGAGCGGTCCGCTCGCCCAGAAGGCCTCCCAGACGGTGTCGAACCGCTGCCCCAGATCATCCAGCAAAGCGACCTCGCCAGCGTCCTTGCACAGCCGGAGCGGTTGGATCAGCGGCCCGGCGTCGGTAAAAGAAGCGGCGGTGAGCCGGTTCTGAAGGGCGAGAAGAAAGGACGCGTGAAGGTGTTCGTTGACGGCGATCCGCCGCGCTGACGCCTGCTCAGCGATCGCCGATACGATCTGGATCGGATCCTCCGTCTCATCCCAGATCTTGCGCTCGGCATCCAACGGCAGTCCCTCAACCAGCGGCACTTGCAGCCGCGGCACCACCACGATCGGGCGCCCCGATGCCGGCACCAGAAGGGCGTTGAAACGCTCGGTCACCGGCAGCTTCCGGCCGAGCAGGTAAATCATGTCGGACGACGGGCCGATCACCAGGAAATCGACCCCGGCGGTCGCCATGGCGTCGCGCGCCGCTGCAAGCCGCGCCTCTGCCGCATCACTCACCGGCCGCGTCATTCCCCCTGATCCCGGTGCCAGGCGCCATACTCGCGCTGGAAGAACATTAGCGGATTGCCGTCAGCCGCTTCGCCTGCCGCAACGTCGCCAATGACGATCACGTGGTCGCCGGCCTCGATCAGTTTGTGGACCGTGCATTCGGCATAGGCGAGCGCATCCTCGATCACCGGTAGTCCCCACGGGCTCTTCAGGATTGGTACGCCTGCGAACTTGTCGGGATCCAGTGATGCGAAGCGCTCTGCGATCCAGCGTTGCTCGCGACTGAGAAAGCTGACAGCGAATCCGCGGTGCGTCTGTATCGCCTGGGTTGTGAACTTGTCGCGGCCAAGACAGACCAGAAGCTGCGGCGGCTCCAACGAAACGGAGCTGACAGCATTGGCGGTCAACCCGATCGGCTCGCCTTCCGGTCCGCGTGTTGAAATCACCGTCACCCCCGTCGGGAACGAACTCATGATGCGCCGGAAAGTATCGGATGCAACGCGCTTGACCTTGGTCAGCTTGGTCATCGGTTCTTGAACGGTCATGCCTCTCCTTTGTGTTTCAGCCGCTGCGCGCAAGCCCTGAGCGCGGCCGGATGCGCTGCAACAGCGAGGCCAGGCCCAGAACGAGCAGCGCCAAAACAATCAAAAACGTGCTGACAGCTGCGATGGTCGGCTCGATTTCCAGGATCACGCTGTTCCAGATCCTGACAGCAAGGGTTTGGGCGTCCGGACCGCCAAGAAAGAGCGGGATCATCAACTCGTCGAACGATGTCAGGAAAGCGAACAGGCCGCCGGAGACGACGCCCGGCGCGATGACCGGCAAGGTCACGCGGCGAAACGCTGTGAGCGGCCCGGCTCCGAGGCTGATCGCCGCCTGCTCCAAACGGATGTCAAACGCCTGCAAGGTTGCAGTCACGATAATCACCACTACCGGCAAGACGACGACGGTGTGACCGATCGCGATCGCGATCACCGTGCCGGTCAGACCGAGGCTGGCAAACAGGAAGAAGATCGCGATAGCGCTGACGATGAGGGGGACGATCATTGGCGCCAGGATCACGGCGTAGACGACCATCTTTCCACGGAACTCGGTACGCACCAGCGGAAACGCCGCGAGCACGCCAAGCACCATGCTCGCGATCGACGAGATCACCGCCACCTGCAGGCTGACCCACACCGAATCCAACCATTGGGAGCTTGAGAAGAAGCGCTCGTACCATTGCAGTGAAAGGCCGGGCGGCGGAAAGGTCAGGTACTGGGCGGAGGAAAACGATACCGGGACGATCACAAAGAGGGGGCCGATCAGGAATGCCAGCCCGGACCATGCGGCGATCCGGACCGGGACATTACCAACGGTGAGGCGTGATCGCTCGCGATCCATCATCGGCCTCAGAACTTGCTCGCAAGGAGTTGGCGAAGCCCGACAAAGCGGGCGTAGAGGCCGAACAAAACCAAAGTGATCGCCAACAGGATGACGGCCATTGCCGAGGCGAAACCCCAGTTCAGGAGGATGTCCACCTGGTAGGCGATAATGGTTGCGAGCATCTGATCACGGTCGCCGCCCATCAACCGGGGCACGATGTAGAATCCGGCCGACAGGATGAACACCAGAAGCGAACCGCCAGCGACGCCGGGCAGGCTGAGCGGGAAATAGACGCGCCGAAAAGACTGCCAGGCAGTGGCGCCAAGGCTGTGTGCCACCGCGGTCAGACTCTGATCAATCGTCTTCATGATACTGAACAGGGTGAGCACCATGTAGGGCAGCATGGTGTAGACCATGCCGATCAGAAGACCGGTGCGGTTGTAAATCAGCTTGGGGGTGCCAAGACCCACAGCCTCGATGGAGGCGACCAGGACACCTTTCGGACTCAGGATCACCATCCAGGCATAAGTCCTGACGAGCATGCTGGTGAAGAATGGCAGAAGGATAAAAACCAGCATCACCCGCATCACCATCGGGGAGGCGTTCGCCATGACGAACGCGATCGGATACCCGATTGCGAGGCAGAGCAGCGTTACCGAGAGCGCGATCTGGAATGTAATCACGAGGACGCGGATATAGATGGTGCGGGTTGCGAATGCCTCGTAATGGGCGATCGTCAAGCCCTCGGGCCCTTCGAAGGAGCGGCCGAACATGTCGAAGAGCGGGTAGGCAAAAAACACGGCGAGGAAGATCAGCGCCGGCGCAAGCAGGAGAAGCGAGCGGCGGGTGGCGCGCTTCTCGGCCGCATCGGCCGGCACCATCGCAAGTGCGGACGATTGGGCTTCAGCCAACGTCATCGCGCCCGTCCAGAAGCCGGGTCTCCGTGACCGGCCAGACCACGTGCACGGCATCTCCTTCCGCGAAACGCGCACTGTCGCTGCGGGCCCGCTCCCTCACCACCAGCGTCTGGGCAAGCCGGGGCCGAGCCTCGCCGACGATCACATGATACTTGATCGCCTCGCCCAGATAGGTGATCTCGGTAACCCGGCCGGGAAGGGCGTTTTCATCGTCGCCAGTCGGCCGCCCGGTCGCGAGCCAGAGCTGCTCCGGTCGCATCGACGCGACCGCGGCGGCACCGACCTCGAAACGGTGGGCGCACACTCCGCGGATGGTACGTCCGGCGGGATGTTCGATGGTTGCAAACTCGGCTGTCGTAGCGGTAACCACGCCGGTGACGAAGTTGGCCTCGCCGATGAAGTCGGCCACGAACGCAGTCTCCGGCCGCTCATACAAATCCTCCGGCGTCCCAACCTGATCGATCATGCCATCGCGCATCACCACGATCTTGTCGGACATGGTGAGGGCCTCTTCCTGGTCGTGGGTGACGTAAATCACGGTCACGTTCAGGCGGCGTTGGAGATGTTTTAGTTCAAGCTGCAGCGACGCTCTGAGCTTCTTGTCGAGTGCGCCGAGCGGCTCATCCATCAGGAGTACCGTTGGTTCGAAGACCAGCGCCCGCGCCAGTGCGACGCGTTGCTGCTGTCCGCCGGAGAGCTGATACGGCAACCGTTTCTCAAACCCGGTGAGTTCGACGATCTTAAGCATCCGGGCGACCAGTTCCCGGACCTCTGCGCCCGGCACGTGACGCATGGCGAGTGGGAACGCCACGTTGTCGAACACCGACATGTGGGGGAAAAGCGCATAATTCTGGAACACGACACCAAGACCACGCCGTTGCGGCGGCAACCGGGTCACGTCACTTCCGTTGATCAATATTCGCCCGCGAGTCGGCTGGACGAAGCCGGCGATCATCATCAACGTCGTTGTCTTGCCGGAACCACTCGGTCCGAGAAGCGTGCAGAACTCGCCGCCTTCGACCGGCAAGTTGAAATCCCGGACCGCGACGACTTCGCTGTAGGTCTTCGACAGCGACTCAAGCGCAATCACCGCGCCACCACGGGCCGGTTCGTTCCGGTCCGT
Organism: uncultured Bauldia sp.; assembly: GCA_963663975.2. Taxonomy (GTDB): domain Bacteria; phylum Pseudomonadota; class Alphaproteobacteria; order Rhizobiales; family Kaistiaceae; genus JANQRX01. The sequence continues at coordinate 319,057 of CAXXRA010000005.1, forward strand.
GGCGGGTAGCGATACGTTGGTCGCCGGCGCTTCGGCTGTCAGCATCGGCTTCAGAAATGCCACATCCTATGAGAGCAGGAACTCTTGCCAACGCTCAGCGATTTCGGCGCGATTCTCAAGCCACCAGCCCGAATTATTGTCGAAGCCGATGGGCCGGTTTTCTGGTGAAAACGGCAGCGTCGCTGCCACAGCCGGGTCGATCAACTCGTACGCCTTGACGTTGAACGGGCTGAGCCCGATCACCGGCAGCGTCTTCGCCTGAGCTTCCGGACTGGAGGCGAAGTCGAGCAACCGGAGCGCATTATCCCGATTGGGCGCATTCTTCAGGATAGCGCTGTATTCGTGCATCCGCATGGCCTGGCTCCACTCGACGTCGAGAGGTGCGCCGTCCTTCTTCAGCACTATAACGCGGTTGGTCCACAGGCTGCCCAGTACCGCCGTTCCCTCGGCCATAATTGAGGCCCCGAGCGCGCCGGAATCGTGCCACTTGACGATGTTCGGCTTGATCTCCGCCAGTTTGGCGAAAGCCCGATCGACGTCGATCGGATAGAGATCAGCAACGGCCACTCCGTCTGCAAGGAGCGCAAACTCAAGATTGGGGGCAATCGCCTTGGCGTCCTGCAGCATACGCGGGCCCGGAAACGCCTCGACGTCCCAAAACTCGGCCCAACTCATCGGATGGCGGTCGGGAAAGGCGTCGGTATTGTAGGCGAGCGCCTCGGCGAAGATCAAGTAGCCCGTGTAGTGCTCTGTGACGACACCCAGATCCGCCGGATCGGTGAACTCGAATTTGGACGTATCCAGAGGTTCGAGTGCACCCTTCTTCTCAAGTGTCAGTATCGCGATTCCATTGGCCTCGACCAGATCGAGCTGCGTTGCGTCAGCCTCGACCATCGCCAGAAGCTTCGCTGTGTTGGCCGGGACCGGCACGACCTCGATGCCAGTTAGTTCGGTGAAGGCGTTCCATGTGCCGGCCTGCAGTGCCTCCTGAAAGGAGCCGCCCGAAGTGCGCACCAACACCCGGCCGCCTGACTGGGCGCGAACAATGGCCGGGGCGCCGACGGCGGCTACCGCGCCGAGGGCAGCTGCGCCCTTAACCACGGTTCGACGAGAAGGTCCGGAGCTCTGGCCAGCCTTGCGTACAGATCGTATCTGCTTATTGGTCATTGCATTAGCTCCCTGTTTGTTATCATAAGTTTCCGATCGTCGCATTCAAACGCGCTCCCGAACTTCCGTAGTTCGGTCGAAGCCAAGGTCCTTCCAGGTGACCCGGCGTTCGCGTTTCTCCCCGTATTTCACCTTCGAAAACTGCTTGCCGCCGGCGAGAACGCCGTCGGCCACGAGGCCCATGAGTTGCGTATCGCGTGTGTGCAGGCTGCTGGTGCGGGTCTCTCGCCACATCCGCTCAAGCGGATGGAATTTGAAAAGCGCCCGGGTACCGCAAATATCGAACGCTTGGTTGGCGGCGCGGCTCGCGGTTTGCTTGGCTGTATGCAAAGCGCGGAGCGTAGCTAGGCCGGCCTCATCGAAGCGCCGCTGGTCCCACAGCCATACGGCGTACCAAAGCGAGGCTCGCGCCGCCTGCAGTTCGGCATCCTGCTCGGCCAACCAGTACATCAGGACATCGTCCTTGCCGAGATAGTCTCGCTGGTGGATGAAGTGAACGACGTAGTCGAAGATTCCTTGAGCAGTGCCGACAAGATGGGCCGCGTGTGAGCATTCATAAGTGTAAGGGTCATTTTGGATAAAATCGCCAGGCTCGCCGATCACGTCTGACCAGGGAATGAACACGTCCTTCAGATGACTCGACCAGCTCACGGTTCCACGCAGTCCAATCACCTCGTTCCAGTTGTCCTCAAAAGTCAGACCGGGCGCGTCGCTCGGCACGATCGAAATTGTAAGGCCATCGGCGTTACTGTCAGTCCCCGGCGCCAGCGCCCAAAAGGCGAGCAGATCAGCCACGGGGCTCATCGAGCAGAAGTGCTTCGTTCCGTTCGCCTTGAAGCCGCCCTCGACGGGCTCGAAAAGAGACTCGAATGTGAGCTTGGTCTTGACGTTCTTGGCCGCGAACTGGCGCGGATTAACTTCAACACCGGTCGAACCCATCAGTGCGCCGTCATTGACGATTTGCCCGAACCAGCGCTCCTTCTGTTCACGGCTGGCCATGCGGGCAATGAGCCCGGCCTGATGAAAGTGGATCAAGAGATCCCATGAGGTAGTTGGACAGGCCTTGGCCAGCTCTTCGGCAACCGTGAAATGGGCAAGGCCAAGATTGCCGTCGGGTTCCGGATTGAAGCCGCCAAATTCCTTCGGCACGATGAGCAGGTGGAAACCTTCGGCCTTGAGTTCGTCAAAATTCTCTTTCGGAAAAGCAGCCGCTTCGTCGTAACCGCGGGCGCGCTCGCGGAATCCGTCGCCGAGAGCCCGTGCCTTGTCGAGCCAATCACGCTCCTCTCTCGTGAAGCTGAATTCCATGGATCGGTCCCCTTTTGGGTTCACTGCAGGAGCAAAACGGCTGAAAGTGGCGAGTGAAAGCCCCTTAAATATGCCGCAGCGTGAGCGTGACACCCGACGCATGCTGTATACTGCATGTAGTCACGTGTCAAATTGTTGCTCAGGGTGGTCTCTGCTGCGTCCCACATTCTGTATGCAACCGGCAGTTGCCTGGTTTTCTCCGCAAGAAGGGGCTTTATCCACCATGTCCGATACCTACGCGATCAAGTCGGTCGACGCTCTGGAATCGCACTACGGCGCGGCGAGTCAGAGGTCTCTCGACAAGGAAGTTCCCGCCGCGGGGTTAGGGTCGGACAAGTGGGGATACGCACGTGGAGTATGAAGCAGCGCGCGTAAAGTTGATCAAACCGCCCGCGACGATCGCTGCCTCTCAGATGGCGCGCCAGATGCGCAGCCAGGGTGAAGATGTCATCGACCTTAGCCTGGGCGAGCCGGATTTTGACACTCCTGCCAACATCATAGCGGCGGGCCATCACGCGATGCTCACCGGACAAACCCGCTACACCGCCGCCGACGGAACGCTGGAGTTGAAGGATGCGATCGTGGGAAAGCTTCGCCGGGAGAACGGGCTTGATTACGAACCAAGTGAGATATGCGCGGCCAATGGTGCCAAACAGGCACTTTTCAATACGCTTATGATGCTGTGGACGGCTCCTCCACCGGCATCTGAAGGTGCCACAGTGCGGTGTTTAAGGAACCGCGAGGAAGGAGCCATCCATGAAAGACGTTACCACCATCGGAATTGATCTGGCGAAGAGTGTTTTCCAGGTCCACGGCATCGATGCAACAGGTGAGCCTGTGGTCCGCCGGCAATTGAGACGCCGGTCTGTTCTGCCGTTCTTTGAGAAGTTGCCGCGCTGCCTGGTAGGGATGGAGGCGTGTGCAACGTCACACCACTGGGCGCGGGAGCTTGAGCAACTGGGCCATGAGGTGCGGATGATGCCGCTGGAGGAGGACGCTATGTGAAGCCCTACGTGAAGCGGAACAAGAACGATGCGGCTGATGCTGAAGCCATCTGCGAGGCGGTCCAACGCCCGACCATGCGCTTCGTGCCGATCAAGACCCCCGAGCAGCAATCGGTCTTGATGCTTCACCGGACCCGGCACTTGTTCGTTCGCCAGCGCACGACACTGATCAACGCAATCCGCGCCCACCTGGCCGAGTTCGGTATTGTTGCCGGTGTCGGGCGCCATGGTGTTGAGCAATTGCTGGCTCTCATCGCCAAGGGGGAGGATGACCGCCTTCCATCGGCAGCACGCGACTGCCTGATGGCCCTGGCGGCACAGCTTGAGCTGGTGAAGCGGCAGATCCGAGATGCGGATCGGCGCATTCTCGTCTCCCACCGGAGCAGCAAGACCAGCAAGCGCCTTGAAGCCATTCCCGGTGTTGGCCCGCTCATCGCTACGGCCCTTGTTGCCAGCATCCCCGATCCCCACGTCTTCCGTTCAGGGCGTGATCTGAGTGCCTGGATCGGGCTGGTGCCAAAGCAATCCTCCACCGGCGGCAAGGAGCGTCTCGGCTCGATCTCGAAGGCGGGCAATCGCTACCTGCGGCGACTACTATTCGTTGGGGCACTATCCGTGATCAAGCGAGCCAAACAGTTAGGCTACACCCGCCACCCCTGGCTGGTCCGGCTCATGGAGCGGCGATCAATCAAGGTCGCTGCCATCGCCTTGGCCAACAAGATTGCCCGGATCGCCTGGGCGATGATGGCGCGCAATGAGAAATATCGGGCCCCACAGCCTGTAGCTACGTAGGAGCAATCGAGACGCGCAGGAGACGATGTCCTGCAAACGAGGTTGGAAAGGGCAGTGAACAGATAACGCACCCAAGCCAGTCGGCCCATGAGATCGGGACAACCCACAAGTGCCACGGCGCCTAAAGAGCGCGTGCTTATGACCGGGACCCGATCTCGCGGAGAGCATTATGGCCAGCGGCCATTTGAAGACGCCGCATCAACAGGCCGAACACATGGCAGCTCCGACCAGCCCGTGCGATATCGTTCAGAAAACCCTTGCCAACTCGGAGCCGTCCACACATGGCACATCGCCGACATCCGCGACCAACGGCGCGATGACTGCTTCTCGGGTGAACAGCGGACATCGCCAAACGGACTGACGGCTGCTACGCGGCCGAAGCGGCTCGGTGCAGTCTAAATTGACTCCTGAATGGACTCAGGAGTCCGTGGGGCGGTTTTCTCGTTTAGAGGCCGGATGAGGTGCCTACGGGCGCAACGGCCGTCAGTGAGTCTGTGAGGACTCCTGAGAGGACAATGAGCGTGCGTGGAACTCCGCGACCAACGGCGCGATCATGACCCCGGCAGCTCAAACCGGCTCGATGCGTTCTTCCCGCCGTATTGCCGGTTCTCGAATTTGGATTTTGAGGAGTTTCTCGAATCGGCTACCAATTTGATCACACGTCTCCACACTGTGGGGAGGCGTAACAATATCAACGGGGATTAGAAATGGCACTCAAACTTGTTCGGAAGAAAAAAGCGAAGCCGGCGGCTCCGGGTCGCAGAAAGGCCAGCGAAGTCCAGAAGTTTCTGGACGCTGTTGATGTCCAACTGCGGTTGGCTTCTGGTGAGAAGGTGAAGAAAGGTAAGGGCTACGCCAACAGCTGGACGGTGGATGGCGCAGATTACGGTGTCGAAAAGATTCTGGTGCCGCGAGCGGGCAATCGTCGTCTTTATGCCAAATCCGCTCTTGTCGTTGATATGAAGCAGAAGAACCCACCGACGAAGGAGCTGAAAGAGCTGCGGAGCTTGGCCGCTGACGGAAAACTTTCTAACCGCATTTATGCGGCGTTACGGAAACCGAAGTAGGCAGTCACCCCTGTCCCATCGCAACAACCGCGAATAATTGCCCCTGGGCTACGATCACTAAATCGATGTTCTCGCCGGCTTGATAAACTCCGTGCCGCCCCAAATGACTCCTAAATGGACTCAGGAGTCCGTAGAGCGGTTTTCTCGATTAGAGGCCGAATGAGGTGCCTACCGGCGCAACGGCCGTCAGTGAGTCTGTGAGGACTCCTGGGGGCACAATGAGCGTGCGTGGAACTTCATGACCCCGGTAGCTCGACCGGCTCGATACATTCCTCGGTGTCGTTCTTCACGCTGTTGACGATGCGGCTCACCTCGTATGCCTTCATCAGCGTTTCGTCGTAGGGCTTGAGCACCGCGCGGAGATCATCGGCCGGGGTCTCGGGGTCGAGCCAAGCATCATATTGGGCCGGTTCTAGGATCATCGGCATGCGATTGTGGATGGGGGCAACGACCGGATTTGGTGGCCCCACGATGATCGTCGCCGAGAGGATGTCATCTCCGCCGATGCGGGTGAACTCCCACAGGCCGGCGAAGGCGAAGGGCCGCAGGTCCTTCATGACGAAGCGATAGGGCTGCTTGCCGCCAGCTCTCTTCTCCCACTCATAGAAGCCGGTCGCCGGAATCAGGCACCGTCGTTTGGCAAAGGCCTCGCGGAACAGAGGCAGTTTGTCCACCGTCTCAGCCCGAGCGGTGATGTGCGGGACCTTCGGTATCTCCTTCATCCAGAACGGCACCAGTCCCCACCTAGCCAAGGTAAGCTCGCGGGTTTGATCCCGCGGGTCGATGCGAACGATTGGGACCTGATCGGTCGGGGCGACGTTGTAGCGGGGCGGGAAGTTCCACTCTGGCAAGCGCTCACGACGGAGCAACGCCCTGTACGCCTCGCGGGCTATCAGATTGTCGTAGCGGCCACACACAGCTTATCGCCCTCCATCTTGAGGTCTCCTCCATCGCGAGGTTCTGACGGGACAAGAGAGGTGCTGAAGGCGCGATCTGCCACGATTGCGGGATAGCGACTACTGGAATCCACCCCTTCGATCGTCGCAACACGTCAGCTAGACCGGTATTCAGCCCGCGAGCGACGTCTTCTGCAGACGCGGTTCCCGGCCTTTACGCTGAGGAACTCCCTGCCGTACGTCAGGCACTTGCGGAGCTTCTCGCGCTGGTCGGGGCGATCGGCCAGATCGTTGTTTTCGGGCCCGACACCCACGGCGACCATGAAACATCGCCCCAGATACTTCTCCAAGGTGTGGGGGGAGGTGCAGGGTCTGGAAACGCCCACGGCTAAACCGTTCCGCCTACCTCCTATACCTCTCATACCTCTTTGGGGAGTTAGTAAAAACCATCATCAATGCGTTGAGCTGAAGCGATGTTTTTTTTCGTCCGAAGAGAAGCGCGCTCGCAAAATCGGCTCAAAACGTGCCCGAGGTACCCGAGGTATCGTAAGCCCTTGTGGCGCAATGGCTTTCCGCGTCATACCTCCATCTTTCGGGTCACCAAAGGTTTCTTGATATGACGCCATCGCGACCCGCCTTCACCCATTTTAGCGGTTCGTCCCACTCGCGATCTTGCTGCAGCATCTTCGTGAAAGCGTCGCGGCAGTCGCCGAGAGGTGGAAACTGGTAGATCATGCCGGTCTCCGAAGACCGCTTGCTTAGCCCAGGCACGTGTTTGCGGAGAAACTGTCCGATCTGCGTTTCAATCGATCGCCGCCGAATGCCAGTCTTGTTGGCGTGTCCAATGTAGTCATCGAAAAAGCCTTGAGTCGGGCAACAATTGGCATCGTTGCTCCCCCCAGGCAGTATGCCGCGGTTCAGCACGTCCATCCACCATGCTTTTTCCGGCGATAGCGACGCGATTTTTTGGTCCAAAAGCGCTGCCGTTGTGGGTATCCGCCGCATGTTGACCTTGCTCAGATCAAAGTTCAGCAGATGCTCGAGGAGCGCCTCGCGTCCGCCGTTGTTCATTTCGTCGTCGATCGCGGCGAAATAATCGTGGTCCCTCATGTGATCTTCGCCGATTTCGAGTACGGCAAAGCGCCGCTCTTCAAAGCCAGCCGGCACCAACCAGTCGGGATTGCCGGTCACGAATAGGCGCACGTAGCTCCGCAGCCGAATCGGCTCCTTACCCTTGTACTCGATGAACTGGTAGTCCCCCGTGACTAGGTCCTTGAGCTTGCCCTCGGCGGCGCGATCCCCAGCCCAAAATGCTTCGTCGCAGTGTAGAAGCAGGCAGGACACGAGGTGAGAGTTGAATTGACCGGTGACATAGCGTGGATCGGAGACTGCCGCGTAGTGATCGCCGAGTAGCGACCCGACGACATCACCGATTTTAGTTTTGCCGGTGCCTTGCTTGCCGCGGATGACAAGCGAAGTACCGGGCTTCTTGTCCGGATGCTGGAACATCTGTGCAAACCAGCCGATTACCCATTCGTATAGGTTGGCATCGCCGTTGCACACGTTGTCCTTGATGTGAGCAAGAAACTTCGGAACATTCGCCGGATCGAGGCTCAACCGCAAAACCGCGCCATAGATTGAAGTGATTGGCCGTATTACAACCGGGCGAGAAAACGATGCCTTCGTATTGTCGGCGCTGAGGATGACTCAGCCAATGTTTGGCGAGCAGAACCAGGTTGCCGCCACGTCGCACGCGGCGATTGGCAAACCACTGATTGAATGCCGCGATGGTCAGGAACCTAGGGCCCTCAGGCGTCTCCTTCATGACTGCCGGTTTGTCGCCAACCAGCACCAGTGCGTAGGTCTTATTCAACTCGGCCACGTCGGCGTCTGTGGCCATCTTGCGCGCCTGGGCGATCTGCCGATCAAGATATTTCTGCGGTTCGCTCTTCTCGCGGATGTGCTCGCCGATCGGAAGGCGCTCGTCGAACATGATGGCGGCTATTACTTCGTCGGAACACTCCGCTCCCGCCAACGCGACGAGGACCGCCATCACACGCTCGGACCGGCTGCTGTAGTGGTGTTCTGGGTCGTCGATCCCTTTTATGAGATCGAGAATGCGCTTTGACACGGGTAAGGCGCTGACAACAAGCTCGGCGCCCCTTCCGTCCGCCGTTGTTTTTTTGCTCTGCTGCGGAACCGCCTCCGGCAGCGGAAATGCCTCCAGTGAGTATGAAGCGGTCTCGAACCGTATCAGCTTGGTCTGACACTGTGTTCGACCTTCTTTGATCTTCTTATTGTTCGGCAGATTGGTCGTACCCGGCAGGCGAAGTATGCGGTCGATGTTCTGTGTGCCGGCGACGCTACCCAGTGCCTCCATATGCGCCGCAGTACGCGCCTCGACATCTGCAACGACGGCCGACGTCTCCGGTGAGAAGACTCTCCGGGTTTTCCCCTTCGCATCACTTTTCTCTGTCGGCTCAGGCAGAGGGATCGGCGAATCCAGCCGCCATAAGCACTGAATCCCGGATTCGCCGCCGCACCGCCGGCGCGATAAGGTACTTGCGTGGGAACTGGGAGGGGCCCGTCATGGCGAAGCGAATCCTTGCCGGCCTTGTTGCCGCGCTGGTGATGGGTCTTGCGGCTCAACCTGGAGCGGCCACCGACGAGACGTCCGGGAATGCTCAGACATCATCGCCGGGTCAATTGGCGGAGGCCTGGAACGCGATCGAGAAGCAGGCGAGCGAGGCTTCCGACGCACTTGAGCAGGCCCGGGCCGTGGCCGCCGAAGCGGTCGGCGCCGTCGATATCGCCCGTCGGGCAGCCAGCCAAAGTCGCACCGCATACGAGGCTGCCGACAGGATGTCGGAGGCACTCGCTGATCATCTCGACGAGATGCAGCGCCGCTGGCAGCAGGCTCAGACCGCCTATGCGTCCACGGCCGACGCGGTCGGTGCCGGCGTTGAGGCCGACATCGAAGCCGGGTGGATCGTCATCATGGCGCGGGATGCGCTGGTCAAGGCCGAGGCGGCGGCAGGGCGCGCAGGCGACCTGGCGGCCGCCGATCAGCTTGCCGGACAGACCGCAAGCGAAACCGCGGCGCGCGCGCGGGCCGATCGCCAGGAAGCTGAGGCTCGCCTGGGCCGGAAGCAGGAGGCGATCGAACTCGCCATGGAGCTGGGTTGCCCAGATTGCCGGGTCGGTCAGCGCCACCGACGCTGATCGGACGCTCGTGGCCACGGTAGAGGCGACGGTTCGACGGCAGGCGGCCGAGGCTGCGAGCGCGGCTGAGGCAGCGGTGCGCGCCGATGAGCAGGCCCAATCGACTTTGCAGGCAGCCGCCGCGGCGGCTGACGCTTCAGCAGCGCCGGCGTCATTGCGCGAGGCCGAGCGAGACGATGCGGTGGCCGCCTTGGCGCTCGCCCGCGATTTGTCGCAGTCGGCCGCTGCCATCCGCCGCCGGGCTGAGCAAGCTGGTGGCGGCGCGCGGCAAGGAGCGCGACGCCGCCGTGGTCGAGTTGGACGAGGCAAGGGCGGATGCCGCCGCGGCAAGCACGGCGCGCGCGGCGGTCGAGGCCGAACTGATCAGGATGGTCGAACGGCTTCAGGAGATGGACAGGTTCCTGATCGGCGGTTTTGAGGTCTTGGACCAGCCGCCCGCATCGGACGCCGATCAGGCGGTCAGCATCGCGCCAGCGAGCGATCCGTGACCTCGGGTCAAGTCCGGTAGGTAAGGCGTAGGTCGGCGCACATGATTTCCGGGCGCTAAAGAATCGCCCCAGCGGCCACCAAAGGTGGGGCTCTAGGTGCTGTTGACAGTTAACGGTTTATTAACCGACATTACCCAGATGACCTCCAGGTTTGCGGAGATCATACCCCCGTACCACCGTCGAGGGAACTGTATTCCCTTTGCAGCCATCCGATGGCCTGATTTTGGAGATCAGCCCTCGGTTGGAAGGCATTTGGCCAGATTTGCCGCCATTCAGACACACCCCTCCTGTCGTTTTCACCTCGCCGTCGATTTCCCCGGCCTACGCCGGGGCGGGTCTTGGTCGCAGATCATCAATCAGGCTCAAGATTTTCCGGAACAGTGCCCGAGGTCCCTCGGCACCGCCACCTCGGCCAATTGGAACGTGACGTAGCGGCCATGGCTGACCACCTTGGCACCGATCTTTACCAACTTCTCCCGCAGCGTGGTCAGCGACCAGTACTCGACCTCCTTCGGCAAAGCCAGCGTCCGCATGAAGTTGGCGAGATTGTAGGCCAGGGCGTGAAGCTGCAGCCGGACGGCGTTATCGCGGAACCTGCGACACGACAGCCTCGTCCATTTGATCGCGTTCTTGCCTTCCTTGATGCATTGCTCCGCTTTGCCCCGCTGATTGTAGAACAATGTCACCCGCTCGGCCGGTCGCGACAGGTTGGTGACGATGAACCCGACCCGGGGAAACAGCTCGCTGGGGTGCCACTCCACCTTGGCGACGACGCGGCGGGCCTTATCCCAGCTTTTGGCCCGATAGCTGAAGCTGGCGTAATGGCGCCGCACATGGTTCGGCGGACGGCCAACGGGTCGCGTGAGCAGATGGCAGATGCTTTCCAGAAGAACTTGGTTCTTCGGCAAACGAATCGCGTACAGGAAGCCCTCGTCTTCCAGAAACTTATTGATGTCCGGTGAGGCGAAAGCCGCATCGCCCCGGAAATACCGACGCAAATCCCTTTCCTTGTAGCGTGCCACTACCGGCTCCAGCACCTTGCGCCAGCCATCGGCGCTGTGAACGTTGCCGGGACGCAGGGCGCACCGTTCCAAATCGCCGAACTGGTTGAACAGGAACAGGGGATGATAGCAGGTGCAACCGAAGTGCCCGTTATAGGTCGAGCCTTCCTGAGCACCGTGGGTTGGGCTGACGCTGCTGTCCATGTCGAGAATGATCTTCTTCGGCGGGCAACGGTCATGAACGCGGTCGATCCATCGGCCGGAAAGATCACCAAGCGCGGCGAGGTTTTCCTCGGTGGCCAGAACCTCCGTCTCGAAGCGCCCCATCTGACTGCTCGAGGCCGCCTGTTTGGTGACGGCATGGCCGCCGACGATCCACCGCATGACCGGGTCGAGGCTGAGCCGGTCGGCATCGTTCACGTCGTCGTAGCCGCCAAGGCGTCCGAAAACGGACTGGCGGAACTGGCCGACCATGCCATGCCGCCCGTTCATGCCGGTACGACTGTCGGCAAGAACATCGCCAACCATCTCAGTAAGTTCAACGGAGGCATCAAGCTCTCGATAGGCGAGCAAACCGGCGTCAGTAGTGACCTTGGACCCGTGGAACTCAAGCTTGAGTCGACGGTCAAAATCGACCCGAAGGCACCCCTGTTTCGATTCACCCATCGGGTGTGCCATATCCGCTGATCCATATCTGCTCCAACTGCATGATTCTTATAGCAGAATCCGGGTGCGGTGTCGTCAAATTACATGATCAGGCTGGGTAATGCGGGTGAATCCCGTTGCCAGAGTCGACAATCGCGGTGGGTGGGTGTTGGTCTTTGTCAAGGGTCTCGGATAGCGCGCCTTTGCCGCCTCTGAACTCTCGTCGTGTCCCGGATCGAGATCAGCCAGCAGGTATTCCACCGCTGCGATATCCACCTTCTTCGCCTTGCTTGTCATGGCAGTTCTGGTTGGGTTGCACGAGTAGTAGAGGTTTCGCTTCCCGTTGTGGCTCGCGAATAAAGTCGCCGCACCTCGCTGCGCTACGAGCGGATCCAGATTGTTAGCGTCCTCCCGTCCGGATGAGGCCAGTACCCAAGGCCCGAAGAGGCCGCGCCGGATCGGCTGAAGGAGGAGCGTGACTGAAGACCTTCGTCTTCGCTGGCGGCCCGGCTACGACGCAGTCCGCCGCTACGCCAGGACCTTCGGCGAGATTTTTGACGCTTGGTGCACGGGTTATATCCGCTGAGCTTCGATCGTGCGGTCGAGGCTACCAGTTGCGACTGTGAGCCACGAGCTCCCGACAGGAACGGGCTTGGACCAAGGTTGCGGCGCACATGCGGCTCTGCCGAGCCGCTGTGCAGCGGCGTCGCCCCGCGCGAGACTTGGAGACTGGTGGAGTTCGAGGCGTTGAAGGGCCGGGCCTCCCTTCCACGCCCTCGGCACGGCAAAGAAGGGCACAGGTCGACGCCAACTTTCCCGAAGATCTGGCTGAGAGGTTACCAATCCCTGGTCGGAACTGGATCACGTCGGCGGTATTCCGGATGTCCACGGCGCATCTCGCTGTGGGCCCACAGGCCCGACGAACGTGGAAAGACATGAGCGTCCAATAATTGGGCTTGGAGTTGTAATATCACCTGGTCTGGCAGACGAGGTCATGCCTGCGTGGAACGCCAGATACGTCAGATCTTGCCGGGAACCATTCCTGTCGTCGAGGTTCGATGAACAGGCGATGGTCGAGCCACTACGAGCGCATCGATGCCGAAGCTTGGCCGTTGATCGGACCGCCCGCCGAGCAAGACGGGTCGGGCTTTTGACCTTGCTTCTATGGACGGCAGTGGCCGCTACGCAGGCCTGGCAGACGGCGGTGGCGTATACGCCGCGGTGTTGGCGCTTCGACGACGATCCTCCGAGCCAATTCGTAATCGAAGGTCGCTACGCCGGTGAACGGCGGATCACTTTTGCGGCGCCTACAGCCTTATGCGCTGGCATATTTCCCGCGCAGGGCCGTAGTTTTTGCTCCGACTGGAGCCTTGGAGTTCCCCCGGTTCGATTTCCGTGGACTAGTTAGGGACTTACAGACTCTAGCCTATCTTGGGCGCTCCTTTCATAGTTGACGGGTGATTGGTAACCGAGGGCCGAATGGCGTCCGCGGCCGGTCAACGATTGTACCAGCCCTCGATGAACTGGACCGAGATGGCCATGCGTGCTGCGGCCTTGGTTCTGGAACTTCCGCCGGTCGAGCAGCTCGCATTCGAGGGTGGCAAAGAAGCTCTCGCACATCGCATTGTCGTACGCGTCGCCGGCGGTGCCATCCCCATGGACGGCCGGACGCCGGCTTCCTTGCATCTCCAGGCCGAAGGCGACGGAGGTGTATTGAGTTCGGATCCCTGGTCGGAGTGATGGATCACGTCGGCGGGTCGTGACGGCGTTGCGTCAGCGGCATGTTCAGGGCATCGAGGACGAGTTGGGCCTTCAGGCTGTGGCCCATGGCCCAGCAGCGACGATGCGTCGTGAGAAGGCATCCAGCACAACGGCCAGCGAACATAGACGGAACCCGGCCCAGGTCGGGATGTCAGGTAATATCAGCGACCCAGAGCTGGTCTGGCGCGTCGGCGTAGAAGATCATCTCCGATCGACCAGATCGCACGCCGGCCGAACCCTCTCGGTCCCGGAAGGTCGTGCGGGCGGCTTTACGGCGACTAACACCGGCAATACCGGTCGCTTTCATCAGGCGCTCGATCCGCTTGCGGCCCACCTGGACGCCTTCATCGACAAGTTCAGCGTGGATACGCGGCGCTCCATAGGTTGCTCGGGAGTCCGCATGGATCGCCTTGATCCGGTCCGTCAGAGCCGCGTACAACGTCGCGATGGATCGGGCAGACGGCGATCGGTCGCGCCAAGCATAGTAGCCGGATCCTTGATACGCCGAGGATTCTGCTCATGGTCTTGGTTGGGAACATGGCCTGGTTTGCCGTCATCAATTCGAAGACCGAGACGACATCGCGTCGCTCTGAGCAAACCAGGCCGCGGCCTTTGCCAGGATATCTCTCTCCTGGCGTAGCTGGCGGTTCTCCCGGCGAAGACGGCGGAGTTCGTCGCGCTCCTCGCTCGTCAAGCCGTCCGTGCGGCGGCCACCATCACGGTCGGCCTGCTTGACCCAGCCATGGATCGTCGCGGCACACGGCTCGAATTCTCTGGCCAGTCAGCGGGGTCTTCAATGCTGCGCCCGGTACGGGCCAGGGCAACAATCTGGTCCCTGAAATCCGCAGGGTACGGCGTTCTCGTTCTCGGCATGATGACACGCTCCTCTCAAGATCAAAAAGTGTCCATCAAACCGAGGGGTCCTCCAACTCCAGACTGATGCTTCAGCCAGTTTCGCGCGTGATTGATCTCTCCGATCCACTTCGTCCTCTCGGCCTTATCCTTTGGCCCCTTCTCGACGAGTCGCGAAAAAATAGACTTCTCGCCTTGCGGCAACATGCCTTCCGCGGCGCCTGTCAGTGTCACAACAACGTCAAAACGGCCGTCTTCAAAAGCGGCGATCGCGGCATCAATCTGGCGGACCGCGCCTTCAACCTTTGTTATACGAAGCTTCTTCTTTCGTGGCGTCCGCATTGTCGTGCCTTCCGATTGTTCGGGGATTGAGATTAACGTAAAAAGGGGGTCGGGAGTTCGAGTCTCTCTGCCGGCACCAAATCAAACAAAGACTTAGATGGAATTTCGAGTGCCGCTTCCTCGCCCCTTCCACTCATCAACATACGGTAGGTTCAAGAGCTGAATTCCTATCCAGAGGGCTGCGAGATCACCCCCGGAAAGCGGACATCGCGGATCGAACTCGCGACGGCGGTTGGTGCCAACACTTGACGTTTGAAGCGCCGCGAAAATGGACCGATCTGGCAACGAAATCTTAGGCTCAGCTCTGAAGGCAGAGCTGGTAGGTGCACACGTCTCGAAAGCCGATTTTCCGGTAAATGGGATGGCCCACGGACGACGATTGCAGAATCCCTACGCGATAACCAAGCAGGCGTGCTTCTCGTAAGGCCATTTCCGTCATGTACCGGCCGATCCCCCTACGACGCGCGGCTTCGATCGTAGCGACCGCGTAGACGCCGGCCACGCCTGAATCGAGAACCAAGGCTGAGCTGGCAACCGGCACGCCGTTGAGTATCCCAAGATAACGAAATTGCGCCCGATAGTCGGGATCGGAAAGTGTCGCCTCAATCTCGGCAAAGGCATTCGAGGTTGGCTCAGAAAAACCGGTCCCGATCGCACAGGTCTTTGCCCACAGCGCCTGCATTGCAACGGTGTCGACCTTCTCAACCCTGAAATCCGCCGGTACTTCCGGTTCGTCGTTGAGGGCTTCCAGAACGATCGCCATGCCGGGCAGTTCTCCGGCCGGCTGCAACCCACGCTTGGTGAGGGCGGCCCCCAATCCGGCAGGCGAATGAGGTCCAATCCACCAGAATGCAGGAGCCCCTTGTGAGGCAATGGATTGCCCGAGGGCATCATGCGCCGCCCAAACGGCTTTCGAAGCGCCGGTGACACTCACCACACCGTTGCAGATGGAGTGTTGAATCCCAGTATAGAACCAGACGATGTCTCGCGAAGCCTCAAGCCGGCATTTATCAGCGCGACCATACGAAGACCAGAACGCGACCATGTTGGCTTCCAGCGCCTCCAACAGATCGGGCGATGAGGTCGAGCGGATCATCTGCGAACCCCCCCCCGTTTGGCCTTTACACGACACACACACTACGTGAAGGCCCCCGGTTGGACACCTCTTCGCGGAAATATCTGCTGGCCGAGGTTGTTGGGGTGTCGGCTGTTTTCGTGCCGACCTGCCTTGTGTTAGTACCCGGCTGAACCTGCCCGCCACCAGCAGCCCCGCGCTCCATGACCGCTGACGCAAATCCTGCGACCGACAAAAACATCAAATTGACGTTGAGCGGCACGCTCGGATCGGGCAAGTCGACCATCGGACGCCTGATATCGCGGAAATTGGGTGTGCCCTACATCAGCACCGGCGAGTTGTTTCGCGAAATCGGACGCATCAACAATCTTGATGCGCTGCGTGCAAATTTGGCCGCCGAGGACAATGTCTCGATCGACCACATGGTCGACGAAAGAATCCGCGAACTGGATCGCGAATTGGACGGCTTCGTCCTCGATTCACGCATGGCGTGGAAATTCACCAGAAATTCGACCCGCGTCTATTTGTCGGTGATGCCACGCACGGCGGCCGAGCGGATCTTGGGCGACCAGTCCCGCTCCAGCGAAAGATATGCCGACGTTGAGGAGGCGCTGGAGTCCATTCTGGAAAGGCGGGCCAGCGAAGTAAAGCGCTACAAGGGCCTCTACGACGTCGAGATTGAGGATCGTGACAATTACGATTTCTTCTTGATTACCGACGGCTCCTCGACCGCCGATGTGGCCGACACGATCATCGCCCTTTGTCGACAAACAACCCGCCATCCCAACTGGATACCGAAATGTCGCCTGGTGCCGCTGGTACCGATCACCGATGCTCCAAATATCAAATCTTCCTCTGAAATGGATATTGAAGATGGGTTTGCTCTGCCCCTGCGGGTCGAGAACAATTACGGGTTTTATAGCGGCAAGGCGGTGGCAATGGTCGATGCACTCAATTACGGAAATTCGCTTGTTCCGTACGTGGAAAACCGTAACGGAGACAACGCAACTCCCATCGACAATCTCACTGAGGCGGCGGCGAGACGATTAACACATTCCCACTTACGCGAATGGGAAGCCATCGCTTCGACCAAATTCGATTTTCATGGCGAGCTCGTTTGACCTTTTTAGAGTCCGGTCCAACCAACGCTTTGCGCCGGCGAAATTGGTGACAGCGCCTGACCCTGCACCGCGCCGCTTCGTTCCAATGGACCCCCGGCCGTCGCCCGACGGTCCTCCGGCCCCCGCCATTTTCGGATATCATGTCTCCCTGTTGGTGGAGTCCTCAGGGATATGTCGAACACGTCGCACAAGCGCCCGGCGCGGGCCGTGCATTACGGCCCGGCAAAGTTTCTCCACGCCTGCTTGCTGGCGTTGGTGCTGGCGGGGTTCGCCTCCCCTTCATACGGGCAGCAGAAGGTCGTCGATCTGGAATTGGTTCTTGCCGTCGACGCCTCCGCCAGCGTCAGCCCGGTGGAGTTCGCGCTGCAGACTGGCGGCCTTGCCGCGGCCTTCCGCGACCCGGCCGTGCACGCCGCGATCCAGGCCGCCGGCGGCAACGTCCTTGCGGTCGCGCTGGTGTTTTGGGCCGGCCCGCGGGACCAGAGCCTGGCGGTCGGCTGGTCGCCGGTTTTCGATGTCGCCTCGGCCGTGCAATTCGCCGCCAGGATCGAAGGCGCCAGGCGTGAGTTCGCCGGCGTTACCGCCATCGGCGAGGCGATCGAGTTTGCCGCGCGGGCGAGTTTTGCCAACGCCTATACGGGCGAACGCGTCGTCATCGATGTGTCCGGTGACGGGCCCACCAATTTCGGCCGCAAAACCGCCGTCGTCCGCGACAAGATCGTCGCCGACGGCATCACCGTCAACGGCCTTGCCATCACCAACGAAGTCGAGAACCTGGCGGCCTATTATCGCGACCATGTGATCGGCGGCCCCGGCGCCTTCGTCGACACCGCCACCGATTCACAAGACTTCGTTCGGGCAATCCGCGACAAGCTGGTCCGGGAGATCATGTGGCGTCCGACCTCTTGAGCGGCAGCGCCGGTTGCCTGTGGGCGACTCCAAATCCGGACGCCTCCAGCCATGCCGGTGGGGGTCGCCACCGGCAGGCAACACCGAAAAATCGGCAGCTTCGGCGGCTCGATCGACCAACCGGTGCTGTCGCGGCCTACTCCTCGAAACCTTCGACGCCGATCCACACCATGTCGCTGGCCGGCAGGCGGATGGCGCGGACGGCCTGGTACTCCTCCGAGTTGTAGAAGTCATAGAACGCTTTCTCGCTTGGAAAACGGAGGATGACCAGGCGGCGGGGCTTGAAATAGTCGCCCTCGACCACGGTCAGAGCGCCGCCGCGCACAAGATACTCGCCGCCGTATTTCTTCACCAGCGGCGCTGCTTTCGACGCGTACTGCTGGTATTGTTCGGCATCGTCGATGCGCACATCGATCAGGGCGAAATATCCGGCCATGGGGCTTCCTTTCCGTCGTCGTCGGTCGCCTCCGTCATCCAACACCGCGCCCGTGACTGTCAAATCCGCGACTCGACCGGCATGCGGCAACGGCCCGCGGTCGGGTTCGCAATGTCCTGAACATTGGGCTCAACCCGTGACGTCACCCGAAGCCGGTAGCCGTCGGGATCGGCGAGGCGGAAGTCGGTCCGCCCCCAGCTTTGCGTTTTCAGCGGACCGATCAAAGGCCAGCCGGCCGCCATCACGCCCACGTGCA
Source organism: uncultured Bauldia sp. (assembly GCA_963663975.2). Taxonomy (GTDB): domain Bacteria; phylum Pseudomonadota; class Alphaproteobacteria; order Rhizobiales; family Kaistiaceae; genus JANQRX01. Next base: position 337,399 of record CAXXRA010000005.1, read on the forward strand.
CCGCCTCGATATTGTCGACTTCCAGGACGATCTCGACCCCGCGGCCGGGCCGCTCATCGGCACCGCCATCGGCGCGGCGGTGTTTGCTTGAGACCGCTCTGTGGTTGAGGGCGAGATGGGCGCGGCCGTTGCTGAGCGCGGTGTATCCGTTGGCCTCCTGGCTCACGATCGCGAAATCGAGCACCTGCTGGTAGAAATCCCTCGATGCCGCAAGGTCGTCGACAAACAGTTCCAGCAGCAGGCTCATTCCCGAGGCCACAGTACCGGTCATCGCACCTCACATACGCCGTCTGTCGGACCGACCTGGACGCCCTGATGGTCGCCCTCGCCCGGACATTTGGGCCACGAGTTTCTGGCAACTTCAATCCACAGAAGCTATCAAAGCCGTATCTCTCTCGCATGGCTAGAACCCTTTCGACCAACTCTGAGCCATTCTGACGGAGCGATTTTGTGACAAGATCAAGTGAAGGTCCGAATGAGCGTATTTGGATACGGTCGAGGAACTTTGCGCCGGAATTGGCGCAAAATAACCCGTCCCCTTGGGTTTCCGATTGGCGGGTGCCCAATGCCGAATCGATCTTCGACGATGCTCAAGCATCGCCCGTCGACCGTTTCGACCCTGGAATCGCCTCGCCAATCGTGAAACAGAATTGACCCAGAGTTGGTCGAAAGGGCTCTACGGCGATGATTCCCAAGCTCTCTCTTCTGCTCATCCTCACCGCAGCGATCGGCTCCGTCCAATTGGCGGCAGCACAGCCGCAAGTCGACCTCGAACTCGTCCTCCTCGCCGATGCAACGGGGTCGATCGACGATGGAGAGATTCGGTTTCAACGCGAGGGCTATGCTCAAGCGATCACCGATCCAACGGTGATCTCAGCCATCCGCAGCACGGCTTACGGGCAGATAGCCATCACCTATGTCGAATGGGGAGATCTCGGGTCTCAGGATGTGGTCGTCGGCTGGACCGTTGTCGACGGTCCGCGAGCAGCACATGCTTTCGCGACCGCACTATTGGACCCGCCGCGACGGGCCCGTGGCCGCAACGCCATCGGTGCCGCTCTGCTGTTTGGCAAAGCGCTGATCGACAGCAACGGCCTGGAGGGGGTGAGGCGGGTGATTGATATTTCGGCCGATAGCGCAAACAATTGGAACGGTCCCAGCATCGAGGTTGCACGTGCCGACGTGCTTGCCGCCGGGATTACGATCAACGGCCTGGCCATTCTCTGCCGCTCCTGCTCCGGTTGGCCGATCAGCTACGATCTCGAAGCAGCCTTTTCGGAGCGTATCGTCGGCGGACCGGGCGCATTCGTCGTAACCGCCGACAGCCCCGATACGTTCGCCAACGCGGTCCGCCGCAAGCTGGTTCTCGAAATTGCGGGGATCAGCTTGCCGACCCGGTTGGCCGGCCAACGGGCTAGACACGCCAAGAACCCCGAATATCGCGACCCAGACGGTTGAGGATGAGCCGACTGAGCACACTGGCGGTCAGGCGCGCCTCGGATTTCTGGGGCATCCGCCTGGTCTTCTTGATGGAAGCCGTCACGCTTGGTGCATGGCTTCCGCGTATTCCCGACTTCAAGACCGCCCTGCAAATGGATGCTGGCGTTCTGGGGCTCACTCTGGTCGGACTGCCCGTCGGGACGCTGGTCGGGTTCCTGTTCGCGGCGCGAGTCGCTCAGGCGCTTGGCCTGAGGCGGGCCTGCATGGCCGCCGGGCCTGCCTTCGCCATCGTCTTCATAGCCCCCGGCTTTGCCCGGTCCCCGTTTGCCCTGTTCATGGCGCTTGCCGCGTGCGGTTTCGCGGTCGCCCTGATCGAAGTCGCCATGAACACCAAGGCCGGCCGGATCGAGATCGCCTCCGGTCGGCGCATCATGTCCCAGTGCCACGGCTATTGGGCCATCGGCACCGTCGTCGGGGCGGTCCTGGGCGGCCTGTTTGCGCAGGCCGCGATCCCTGCCTTGGCCCAGTTCGCCGGTCTCAATCCACTCTTTGCGCTTGCCGCGTTCGCCAGCGCCTGGCTGATACCGGACGATCCCGAGCCGACGGCGGCGATAAGTTCCGTCGGTTTTTTTACGCTGCCGGGACCAGGACTGGTGGTTCTGTGCCTGATGCCGGTCGGCATCATGGCGCTGGAGGGCGCCATCATGGATTGGTCGGCCGTCTTCGTGCGTGAGATCCTGATGGGCGAACCGGTCGAGGCGGCCGCCGCCTACGGGGTCTTTGCCACGATGGTGGCTGTCACCCGCCTCGCCGGCGATCGGCTGGCCGAGCGATTCGGCGCCGCGACGATCGTTCTGGTTTCCAGCTTATGCGCCGCTCTGGGTGTCGCCGTTTTTGCCCTTGCCCCGAATTTGCCGGTAGCCCTGGCGGGGGCCGCACTTGTTGGCTCGGGCGTGGCCACGGTCTATCCGCTGGCGGTCTCGGCCGCGGCAGCTTCACCGGGAAAATCGGCCGAAGCCAACGTCGCGGCCGTCTCCTTCATCGCCTTCTCGGTCTTCCTGGTTGCTCCACCCGTCATCGGCGGCCTGGCCGAGTTGTTCGATCTCCGGGTCGCCTTGGCGCTTCTGGTTCCCGTCGCCCTGACTTCGGCGGCGTTGTCGCGAAGCGTGCGGGTTAGGTCGCGACGGGACCGGTGACCAGGCTTGAAGGAGGCGGGAAAAGGCGAACCTGACGGGCCGGACGCTTGCGCCGGCTTCACCGACGGTCCCCGCAACACACCGGCGAGCACTCCGCGCAATGACACGCGATCGGTGCACCACGGTCGGAAAAAAACACCGCGGGGGAGGTGTCTTCGGCAAAAAATCCATCTGACGCAAATTGAGCTTTATTGGCGCCATCATGCCTAACAAGTCCTTGCGCAACCACGGATTCCCGGCCCCTTGCGTTAACCAACCCGGAGGACTTCAGGGGTTACATTGCAACCTTGGCAGTGACATTCGGGAATCCAAGGCTTGTACGATGAGAAACGATCGCACCCAAGACCGTCGCGTGAGATCCATGACCCGCCTGCTGCGACGTTTCGCCAGCGATGAGTCCGGTGTCACCGCCCTCGAATACTGCCTGATCGCGATTCTGGTCGCCGTCGCAATCATCGCCGGCGCGACAACCATCGGGACGGCGCTCGATACATCTCTGACCGAAGTTTCGACAAATTTCTAACTGGCCCGATGCTCGCCGCTTGATGGCCGACAAGGGGCCGCTGCGCGGGGAGCCGTTGAAGGGATACGGTCGGGACGAATCAGGTCATCCGGCACGGTTTCCGGTTGGCGCATTCCTTCGTTGTGGCTGGCCCGCCGGCACTGGCCGGATCGCCTGATCGGCGGAAATCCATTGTCCCCGACCGACCCCTTTTGTCGGGCGAAAAAAACACCGTCCAACATGGGGTGGAACCGCGGGACCGGGGGCCCGTGGCCCAAACCGGCGTCGGGAAATAAACGCCGTTACCGACGGCCATTGACGGCCCAACCGATCGCCATCTGTTATGCTGGCGACGAAACGATCGAATTGGTTTGACCGGGACAGGTCCAAAGCCCGCGATCTGAAGCAACATCGGCATCGGGCTGACGGCGACGGCGATATTCACCCCAATCAGGGCGTAGCAGCGCATGAGCACCACCGACATTCCTCACACCAAGCCCGGCGGAACCCGGAAAACCATCATCAGGTTGGCCAAGCGGGTGGTGCCGCTGGCGATTGCCACCCTCCTTTTTCCAAAAGTGCTCGCTTTCTGGGCCGCCTGCGGGCTGCTCGATATCGTGCGCAACCGCCAGCCGGATTTGCAGCTCTTCAGCCGCTATTTCCTCGGCAACGGACTGCTCACCTGGCTGCTGGCTCCCTTCAACCTGCTCATGGACCTGTTGTCCCTGCCCTATTGGAACAAAGGGATTTTTCGCCTGGAAGACCTTCCCGATGGTCACCAGGCAGAGATCAAGTCACTGATTGCCGCGGCCGAAAGGCACGACCTGACCAAAAAGCTCCAGCAGCATGTCACCGGCCGGGACCGATCGATGATCTTCTTCAAATGGTACGGCAAGGATGTCGAAACAGCGCTGGACGTGCCGGAATTCCATCAAGAGTACAAATATATTCGCACCATCGGTGTTTCGGTCTTCAATAAAAGGAAGTCGACGTCCGAACATTTCGGACCGCTGCGGGTAACCTATCGCATACTCTACAATATCAACGATATTGAGGACCCCAAGGCGTTCATTCAGGTTGGCAATCACATCAATCGATGGTCGGACAACAAGCTTTTTATCTTTGACGACATGCTTCTGCACAAGTCCTGCAACGAAACCGACACGGTGCGCTACTGCATGTTTATCGACATATTGCGGCCGAGCCTTTTTCCCGGACTGATGAGCACAATTCTGGCCGGACTTCGGCTGGTTCTGGGCAGAGTCAATTTCCTGTTTTACGGCAACTGGGACTTCATCGAATTGCCGCCCACCAGGTGACCGCGCGCCACGGCCGGTGGTTGCCTTGCCATTGCCTCGTAATTTGGCAGGCGCAGAATAGGTGCTCCTCTCAACGGTGACCGCCCCAGTTGAAATCTGGCCAGGATCCGCGGATCGTCGACCGGACCCTCTACATCCGGCCGATGCAACTCGGCGATTGCACAAGCGAGCGCGGCGCCATTGCGGTTGAATTGGCCGTGGCCGTTCGTCGACCGTTGGTGCAACTCGCCTGAGCTCCGATTGACGGCACTGCAAACGGTCTGCCGAACCAGGTGGATTGGCAATCACGTTCTTCCTCGCCGACCGGCGTGTGACAACGCCGCCCGCCGAAGCGGTCCCCTCCTTGACAGATTGCACCGACCGATGATGCATTGGTGGCGGGAGGGCCGGACATGTCCATGAACAAGAACACCAAACTCGCCGCGTTGGCCGTGGCCGCGGTCCTGGTTGCCGGGTCGGGCGCAGCCGAGACCCTCAATGCCACCAATCCGTGGGCGGTGATGATCAATATGCAGGGGTTCGGACTTGTCGCGACTCTGGAAAGCGATTCCTCCGGCGACCCCAAGATCGCCAGCCGCGTCTCGGATACCAAATTCTCCGTCTATTTCTACGGCTGTGAGGATAAGGAGGACTGCACCAGCATCCAGTTTTCGGCGGGCTACGATCTCAACGAAGGCATCACCGCCGAACGGGTCAACGAATGGAACCTGACGAAGCGCTTCGCCAAGGCCTATGTCGACGAGGAAGGCGATCCGTTTCTCGAGATGGTTCTCAACATGGACTATGAGGGCGTCGGCCTGGAGAACTTTGAGGACTCGCTCGATGTCTGGCGGCTGCTGATCGAGGATTTCGAGGATTTCATCGACTGGTGAGCCCGTCTCCGGGGCAGTGATGGCCGCCGGCTGAAATCCGAGCCAAATTCAGCTAGCCTCGCCGAAAGCGTATCCAGCGGTCGCTCCCGAGCCTCGCTAGTGGATCAGCCGAGACATTTGAGTCCCGACAGCTTGCCAATCACTGAAACGTAAAGCATTGAAATGTCTCGATAAGTTGATCCATCAGCAAATGAACCAGTGGTTCGAACGGTAGATTCGGACGACTAGAGGGTGCGCGGGTAGCGTTTGAAAATGTCCTGAATACCGGCCTGAACGTCGTCGGTCAGCTCGACTGCGGCAGCGTCGATGTTGGTTTTCAGTTGCTCCATCGAGGTCGCGCCGATGATCACCGACGTCATGAAGGGCTTGCTCAGGCAAAACGCCAGCGCCATCTGGCAGACGTCAAGGTCGTGGCGCCGCGCCAGATCGAGATACGCCCTGATCGCCGGTTCGGTGAACGCGTTGTTGCGATACATCGATCCGGCCACCGCGCCGCGCGTGCCCGGCGGCAGCACACCGCCAAGATATTTGCCGGACAACGCCCCACCAGCCAGCGGCGAATAGGCCAGCAGCCCCACATCCTCGTGGAATGCCAGCTCGGCCAGGTCGGTGTCATAATACCGGCGAAGGAAATTGTACTCGTTCTGAATGGTGAGCACCCGCGGCAGGTTCAGTTCCTGGGCCAATCTGAGATACTGCATGGTTCCCCAGGCGGTTTCGTTGGACAGCCCGAAATGGCGAACCTTTCCCTCGCGCACCAGTTCGCCGATGGTCTCCAACTCCTCGACCAGGTGCGGCACCACCGCCTGGCGGTCGTGCGCGAACGGATCATATGACCAGGATTTGTCGAAATGATAATGGCCGCGGCGCGGCCAGTGGATCTGATAGAGATCGATATGGTCGGTGCGGAGCCGCGTCAGGCTGCCGTCGATCGCCGCCCGAATGTTCGCCCGATCGGCCGCGGCGCCGTCTCTGATCCACCGCGTTCCACCGCCGGCAACCTTGCTGGCGAGCACAATATCGTCGCGCCGGCCGGATCGGGCGATCCACGATCCGATGACCTTCTCGGTGCGGCCGTAGGATTTGGCGGTTGCCGGAATCGCATACATCTCGGCCGTGTCGAGAAAGTTCACGCCACGATCAAGCGCGTAGTCGATCTGTCGGTGCGCCTCGGTCTCGCTGTTCTGGCGGCCCCAGGTCATCGTTCCGAGGCAAATCTCGGACACCCGAACGTCGGTTCGGCCCAAATTCCTGAATTTCAACCTGTTCTCTCCCGGGCTGCCGGCCCGCCGGTGCCGTCATCGACGACCCATGTGACTCAATCGCTCACGCGTTGCCGGCGACAGACCGGCATCCGGTGGCTGCCAAAAAAATATCGCCGCTGCATACCACAATTGCGCACCACGGCCGGCAGCATTCGTGATAGGGAAAATCCGTTTTTCGAAGCCAGCGAATGCCCCCCTTTGCGATGAACCACACCCTCATTTCGGTTGCCGACCTTTCCAAGACCTATGCGGATGGTTTTCAGGCGCTCAAGAATGTCGATCTGGAGGTTCGGGACGGCGAAATCCTGGCCCTGCTCGGGCCCAACGGCGCCGGCAAGACGACGCTGATCAGCATCATCTGCGGCCTCGTCAAACCGACCTCGGGCGCGGTCACGGTCGACGGCTACGACATTATCGCCGACTACCGCAAAACGCGATCGATGATCGGCCTGGTGCCGCAGGAGATTGCGACCGACGCCTTTGAATCGGTCTGGGCGACCGTCACCCACAGCCGCGGGCTGTTCGGCAAGGGCCGGAAACCGGCCCACATCGAAGGCCTGCTGAAGGACCTTTCCCTGTGGGACAAGAAGGACGGTGAAATCATGACCCTGTCCGGCGGCATGAAACGCCGGGTGATGATTGCCAAGGCGCTGTCGCATGAGCCGCGCATTCTGTTCCTCGACGAGCCGACGGCGGGCGTCGATGTCGAGCTCCGCAAGGACATGTGGCAGCTCGTTCGCCGGCTGAGGGAATCGGGCGTCACAATTATTTTGACGACTCACTACATCCTGGAAGCGGAAGAAATCGCCGACCGGGTCGGGATCATCAACAAGGGCGAACTGATTCTGGTAGAGGAGAAGCGCGAGCTGATGCGCAAGCTCGGCCGAAAGCGCTTGACCCTTGATCTCCAGCAGCCGGCCACGGCGTTGCCGGATTCGTTGTCGTCGTTTCACCTCGAACTCACCACCGACGGAAAACAGATCGTCTATACCTATGATACCCAGGCCGAGCGCACCGGCATTACCGGCCTTTTGTCCGCGCTCAACGAGTTCGGGATCAGGTTCCGCGATCTCAGCACCACGCAGAGTTCGCTGGAGGAGATTTTCGTGAGTCTGGTCAAGGAATCATCATGAATTTCCACGCCGTCGGCGCGATCTACGTTTTCGAAATGGCCCGCACCGGTCGTACGCTGCTGCAGAGCATCGTCTCGCCGGTGATCTCCACCTCGCTCTATTTCGTCGTTTTCGGAGCGGCGATCGGATCGAGAATCAAGGAGATCGACGGTGTGTCCTACGGCGCCTTCATCGTGCCGGGGCTGATCATGCTGTCGCTGCTGATGCAAAGCATCTCCAATGCCTCGTTCGGCATCTATTTCCCCAAATTCATCGGCACGATCTACGAATTGTTGTCGGCACCGGTCTCGGCCCTGGAGATCGTGCTCGGTTATGTCGGCGCCGCGGCAACCAAATCGATCATCCTGGGACTGATCATTCTGGCCACCGCGGCACTGTTCGTGCCCCTCGAGATCGCCCACCCCGTGTGGATGCTTGCCTTTCTCGTTCTGACCTCGGTGACGTTCAGCCTGTTCGGCTTCCTGATCGGCATCTGGGCCGACAGTTTCGAGCGGTTGCAGATCATTCCACTGCTCATCGTCACCCCGCTGGTTTTCCTCGGCGGCAGCTTCTATTCCATCAGCATGCTGCCGCTGGTTTTCGGCCTGGCAGACCGTGACCCTGTTCAATCCGGTCCTCTACCTTATCAGCGGCTTCCGCTGGAGCTTCTACGAGATCGCCGATGTCGGCCTCGGCGTCAGCGTTGCCATGATTGCGTTTTTCCTCGCCATCTGCGTGACGGCCGCCTGGTGGATCTTCAAAACCGGCTATCGGATCAAGCAGTGATGATTAGGTTCGCCGCGACTTTGGACAATCGTGGCTCGCAGGCCATGAAGGTGCGGCTCGAGCGGCGCCTGGACACAGGTTGATGGTCGTCGGCCGGGACGCCCTCACGACGGCGGATAATTGCGCACCCGAGTCCGGCCTCCAGGGTGCGTCTGTTTGGGCAGGGTGCCGCCGGCGGTTGTAGAGCCGGGGTCCGGTCGACGGGGCGACAAAACATGGACGAGCGGATGGCGGGCGCGGCCCGCATCGCCTTCATCGCAAGCGATGCCGACGAGGCCTGTCAGGCGTACGACCTGCTCGTCGATCGCTATGGCAGCGTTGCCCCGCAGGACGCCACGACCATCGTTGCCCTCGGCGGCGACGGCTTGATGCTGCAGACGCTGCATCGGTTCATGAACACCGGCACGCCGATCTACGGCATGAATTGCGGTTCGGTCGGTTTTCTGATGAACGAGTTTCGGCCGGAAGACATGCCGCAACGCATCGCCAGCGCCGACCGAACGGCCGTCCACCCGCTGGTCATGTCCGCCATTGACGCCGAAGGCGCGCGCCATCGGAGCTACGCGATCAACGAGGTATCGCTGCTGCGTCAGTCCTACCAGGCGGCCAAACTGCGCCTGTCGATCGATGGCCAGGTTCGGCTCGAAGAGCTGATCTGTGACGGCCTGCTGGTGGCCACATCAGCCGGCAGCACGGCTTACAATCTGTCCGTCAACGGTCCGATCCTGCCGATCTACGCGCCCCTGCTGGCGATCACGCCGATCAGTGCGTTCCGCCCGCGCACGTGGCGCGGTGCTCTCTTGCCGGACAGCGTCGTAGGGTTTGGTGCGGATATGCTTGATGGTGAGCCTTCGGCAGGCATCGCGGAAGGCCTTGGATCTGTAGCATGATCCATTGTCGGTCATGACGCGGGTGATGGTAACGCCGAGGGTGGCAAAGAGGTGCGGATCGAGGCGCTGGAGGCGGACAAGCGTCCGGTCAATGCCGCCGCCGACAATGTCGAGTTCAAGTCGGTCGTGGAGGTGACGGTGGCCCAGGATCAAAAGGCGAAGAGCCTGATCCTGTTCGATCCCGATCACTCGTGGGACGAGCGCATCCTCACCGAGCAGTTTCGCTACTAGAGCCCTTTCGACCAACTGTGAGGCAATTCTGTTTCACGATCGGCGAGGCGAACAATCGTCGAAACGATCGACGGGCGATGCTTGCCGATCGTTCTAGCCCGGACTTCTCACACCGGACATGACCTGCGCCGGTTGAGGCCGTTGACAGGGCAGGAGAACGGCGAAGAGCGATGCCGTCGCATCGGCCAAGCCGTTCGACATACCCTGTCAGCGGCCTTAGCCGGCCCTTCGGGTTGCTGTTTCGGCGGACATCTGCCGTGTCGGGCGGCTCAACCGTATCACCAGATACGCTTTTCGCCGCCCTTCTCGCATGTGTCTCGCCGAAACAGCAACGCGGGGCCCCGTGTCCAGTGTGAGAAATCCGGGCTAAATTGGTTCGGCGTTGGGCGCCCGCCAATCGGAAACCCAGGGGGACGAGTCAGAATGGCTCAGAGTTGGTCGGAAGGGCTCTAAGCCGCCGCGGCCGCCGGCGGCGGCAACCGGGCATGGTCGCGCGCCGCGTCGCGCGCCTGGTCGGCGGCAAAGCGCCGCAAGATCGCGGCCATCTCGGTCATGTTGCCGTCGGTGTCCCGGGCATAGCGTTCCATCACGGCGTTGATGATCCGCATGGTCGAGCTGTAGCGGTCCCGGCGCTCGTCTCCGGCCAGCCGCCGCCAGGCATCGAGGGCGGCGGCAAATGCCGCCAGCACCGAGGCCGGCAGTCCCGCCTTGGTGTAGACGGCGCGGAAGGCGGCGTTGTTGCCGCCCCTGCGCACGAGTCTGGCGACCCGGCCCTCCGGCGTCCGGGTCAGGTTGACCAGGGCGGCTTCGAACAACGCCACCTGACCCGAGCAAACCGAGCGCAGCAGGATTTCGGTGGTCAACTGGCCGGTGAGGCGAAGGTGTTCGACCAGCGCCGGCATTGACGAGCGCCCCGACCGCGATGCGATCGCCACGGTGGCGCGGTCGCAGGCATCGCGTCTGACCCTGCGCGCCCGCTCGGGCGAAATATATCCTTTCTGGACCACCAGCCCGGCGAGCGCATCACCGAGTTGGCGGACGAGAAGCTGGTGAACGTCCGCGGGCAGTTCCGCGCGCCTCAGCAGCAGGTCGCGCATCGACGGTTCGTCTCCGAAACGCTGTGCGATCCGCCTCAGCACCGACGGCGGCAGCATCGCGTTCTGCCGGGCGACCAGAACGCGGCAGGATTCGCGCACGCCGACCTCAGCCAGCGCTCCGGCGACCGCGCCCGACACCGATGGTCTGGAGGCGATCGCCATCTGCAGGCTGCCATCGGCGGTGGCAACGATATCGACCAGTTCGGCGTCGATGAAAACCGGGGAGCGAGCCAGAACGGTCTCGGCAATGTCCGGCTGACCGTTGACCAATGCCGATATGACGTGACGCGGGGCATCGGGACTGGAGCCGAGCGCGTCACACAGCGCAAACCGCACCTGCGGCGCCGGGTCGTCGAGGAGCAGCGTCATTGCGGCTTCCATACCGCTATGGGTCTCCTCGTCGACGGTGGAGTAAAGATAGGCCCGTGCCAGGGCGTGGGCGGCTTCCGCCCGCCGACCGGCCGGCGCCGTTTCCATCCAATCCAGAAATTTGCGAACGATCATCGCGGAGCCGCCCTGCCGGTGCACCAGCCGATCCTGCCCGCAAAGTGATTAATGATTGGTTCACCATGATCTCGCCGGCTGCCACCGGGTGGTGATGTCGTCGATATCGGGCCGCGGCCGCTCCGAGGGCGGCGCCGAAGGCGTTCCGACGTGGATAAGGGCGACGATGCGCTCGTTCGCCGCCACGCCCAGCAACGCCGCCGCCTCGGCGTCATAGGCGGCAAATCCGGTCACCCACTGCGCTGCATAGCCGAGCGCATGCGAGGCCAGAACCAGATTCATGGCAACATTGCCGGCCGACAGAAACTGCTCTCATTCGGGGATTTTGGGATGCGGCGCGGTGCGGCTGACGACGATCATTGTTAGCGGCGGCTTGGCGATGCGATCGCGTTGTTCGTCGATTTTGGCAGGGACGGCATCAGGCTCTTTGCGGCGGTAGAGTTGGGCCACCGCGTCGCCCGCCTGCAGCCGCTCGTCGCCGGCGATGATCACGAACCGCCATGGTACAAGTTTGCCGTGGTCCGGCACGCGCGCGCCGATGGTCAGGATATCGCGCAGTTCCTCCGCCGACGGGCCGGGCTCCCCGAGAAACGCGCCTGGAATCGAGCGTCGGGTCTTGAGCAGGTCGAGAGCGTCGGGCATACCGGTGGCCAATGGTGAGTGGAGACAGCTGCTCGTCATAGGCTCCGGGGCGCCCGGTGGCAAATCGGCCGTCGCGTGGGCAACCTTCGACCTCGCCATCAATTCGCCAAGGACGATCGGGACAGTAGAGCCCTTTCGACCAACTCTGAGCCATCTGACGGAGCGGTTTTGTGACAAGATCAAGTCAAGGTTCGATGAGCGTATCTGGATACGGTCGAGGCCCTTGGCGCAGGAATTGGTGCAAAACCGCTCCGTCAGATGGCTCAGAGTTGGTCGAAAGGGCTTCTAGCCCAGTTGAAAATCGGATCGCGGTGTGAGTGTGGGCGTTGACGATCATTGGTGTCGGGCCTTGCTGAGGGCGGCATTGGCCGCCGCCGGCGTTTTGGCGCTGCTGAGCGCGTCCACGGCAGCTGTCGCGCAGACCGCCACCGTGCCGATCCCGCGGCCCTCGCCGGCCAGACAGATCGCTCCTCCACCCCCTCCCCCGGCGGATGCGCCGGCCGCCAGCTCGCTGCAACAGAAGATTCTGCTGCAGGGCGCCAACTCGCCTTTTGCCGGCGCCGGAGCCGATTCGCCTCAGGCCGCAACGCTACCGCTGACGGGACCGCCGCCGGAAACAAGCGATGCCGCTGCGGCCGCGCCGGCCGCGCCCGCGCCCGCCTCCACGCCCTCGGCCGGCGCCGTTCCGGCCAATGTTCGACCCGGGGCCTTCACCCTGGAGGCGCGGCTATGGGCCGGCGGCACGTCGCTTGGCGAGGGCGTTAAATGGCGGATCTTCGACGCCCAGCCCAGTCCCGACGGAAAACTCAATCTGCTCGGCGAAGCCGATGGCGGGGTCATTCACGTGCGGCTGGAGCCCGGCACCTATCTGGTCCACGTCGCCTTCAGCCGGGCCGGCGCGACCCGGACCATCGAGGTCAAGGATCCCACCGGCGGCGAAATCGTGGTGCTCAACGCCGGCGGCATACGACTGCTGGCGGTCAACGCCCGCGATCAGGAACTGCGCCAGGGTGAGGTGAGGTTCGATATCTTCGCCCCCGACGAAGGCGGCTCGGACGAGCGCTTCCTGATCGTCTCGGGGGCCTCACCCGGCAATATCGTCAGCCTCAACGCCGGCATGTACAACGTCGTCAGCTATTACGGCAACGCCAACGCCATCGTCAGGGCCGATATCAGGGTCGACCCCGGCCAGTTGACGGAGGCTACGCTCTTCCAGCAGGCCGCCCGGCTGACCCTCAAATTGGTTGAGCAGCGCGGCGGCGAGGCCATCGCCAACACCGAGTGGTCGGTCGTCACCCCGGCCGGCGAAACCGTCATCGAAAGCGTCGGCGCCTTTCCCAATGTCGTGCTGGCCGAGGGCGAATACATCGCCATTGCCCGCAACAATGACCGCATTTTCGAGAGCACCTTCACGGTCGAAGCCGGCAACCATCGCGACGTCGAGGTGCTGATCCGGTAGGCGCGACGCTGTCGAGCCGGAGCGCTCCAGTCGCAATGGCACATGTTGAACGGCGTTGTTCCATTGCGTTGACCACCCTTACCGCCGGGGTCCTTGCAGGATGAGACGATTTCGGACCGCTGCGCTCGCCGCGGTGATTGTTATTCTCACCGCCGCCGCAGCGCTGTTCGTCTATTTCCAGACCTACCAGCCCGACCGGGCCCGGTTTCCGTTGCGCGGCATCGATGTTTCGCACCATCAGGGCACCATAGATTGGCCCGAAGTTGCCGAAGACGATGTTGCATTCGCCTTCATCAAAGTGTCGGAAGGCGGCGACCATCGCGATACGCAGTTCGTTCGAAACATTGCCGAAGCGACGAAAGTGGGGATACCGGTCGGCGCCTATCATTTCTTCACCTTCTGCCGGCCCGGAGCCGACCAGGCGAACAATTTCATCGACGCCGTCGCCGGCCGGCGCCTGGCGTTGCCCCCGGTCATGGATCTGGAATTTACGGGCAACTGCAGTCGGCGGCCGTCGGGGGGGGGGGAACTCGGGTCGGAAATCCAGGACTATCTCAAGGTCGTCGAAGACCGGCTTGGTCGCAGCGTCGTGTATTACGTGACGAGGCAGTTTCTGGACGCCTACGGCGATGCCATCCCTGCCCGCCCGATCTGGTTTCGCTCCATCCTTCGGGAGCCCTCGCACGTCGACTGGCTCCTGTGGCAGTACCATTTTTCCGGTCGTATCGCGGGCATCGAAGGGGGCGTCGATCTCAACGTTGCCTCGGCTTCCCTGGCCGATCTGATGGGACTGGATTAGGCGGCCGAACCGAGCCCGGGTCGGCCTCCAAAAAAAGCTCAAGGGTGACCTTGAACGTCGTGAGGACGGCGACGTCGATCGGTGTCGTCGGCTGCCGCCAAAAAACCGGCGGAATTTTGGTTGATGATCCACGGTGTGAACACGTAGGATTGCAGCGCGTTCGTCGCCCTCGCGTTCAACCGATCCACCAGAAGGATCGGGCGCCCGGGGCTTCAATGAGGATCAAATGCCGGAACCGGCCAACAACGGCCTCAGTCGTGCCGTCGCCTTCCTTCTCGATCCGGGCGTCAGGGTCCGCACCGCATTGATCGTGCTGTCCACGATATCGCTTTCGATCGTCGTTTTCCTCGAGCAACATATACTACACCACCAGCCGGTTATTTTGAGACTATCAGACCTTCTGGGCATGTATTTGTTCGTGTTTTGTTTCTCGTTGTTGTTTTCATATTCGGTGCTTAATATTGGAAGATTTTACATATTTTCCAGTTCAATAATATTGACTTCCGTGCGGATTTCCATATTATTTTATCTTACATGGCTATCGGCGAAATACTATTTCATTCTGGATTCTGGACGCCTAGTGGATTGTATTAACGCCGATACAACGTTCCTAGTATGCTACATTTCGGAAGAATTGTTCTTTTTATCCTTTATAGTGAGTTATGGTTATGTCGTTAATGCTCTACCTTTTGTCATTTTTCTTTGTTATTGATTCGGGGTGTGACGATTTTTTTTCGAAAGCAATTCTCTGGGAGAATCTAGATGCCTGAAGGACTGAGATTAAGCGCTGATCGAGAGCGCGCCATTTTCGAACAACACCGGTGAGCCACTCTACTTCGACCACGAAGAGATAACCGATGTAGACAGCTTCCCCGGCCACCTGATGACAATCGACTTAGCAGTTCGGCGCTCTTCTTCCCGCACGGCAATCATTCAGAAAAATTATTCCTTCCGAATTTTACCGTCAGGCCCGTCTCCATGCGCCTCCCATAGCCCGCGCCCGAGGTCGCCTGGAGCGCCGCCGACCGGCGTGCCGTGCTCCACAAAATGGCGCTCAACGGAACCGATGCCCCTTGTTAAGGTTGTCAGCGGACCAGGGTTGCAACTCCTCCTCCTTACCGTGTAACCGCGCCGTTGTCGTCACGGCTGTTGCGCTGCTTGGGGACCCGCGCCGATGATCATTGGTTGATGACACACGAACGACCACGTAAGATTTGTAGCGCGTGGGCGGCACGGCGCCCTGTCGATCGCCTGGAAGCCCAGGCCCAGCGACAAGCCCGCTCCATGAGGATCCAAATGCCCGAACCGGCCGATCATAGCCTCCAGCGCGCGCCGAGCTTCGCCTCCCATCTTAGATCGCGATTTCGCATCTATTTGATCCTGATGGCAGGCGTACTTCTGTCGATCCCCGTTCCCGCGCGGCGTATCTTGAACAGCACGTATTTCGATATCAGCAGGATGATTTGCAGATATTTCACTTGGTAGAAATGTATTTTATGATTTTCGTCTTTTCATTTTTGTTCTCGTATTCTACGATCACCATTACGAGGAGGTATATCATTTCACGGCTTTATATTCGCGATTCTATCAGCGTACTATTTCTATTTTATCCCGTGTGGCTATCAGTAAGATACTACATATATTTGGCGTCGAACGGTCACTATCACTGTTCTTACGCAGAGGTAACTTTTATAACTTGTGTAGTGCTAAGAGATGCTTACTTCTTCATTGTTTTGGTGAGCTACAGCTACGTTGTCGCGGTCTTGCCGACCGTCGTTATCATCTTTATCATTCGTGAAGCAACGATTTGGCTTTCGCGATGGATCACTGCAAGGGGGAGTATAGATGCCTAAAGGACTGAGATTAAGCGCTGATCGAGAGCGCGCTATTCTCGAAAACACCGGTGAGCCGTTCTACTTTGAGCACGAGCAGATTACCGATGTAGACGAATTTCGCGACGGGATTTCCGAAAATCAAATCGATGTCAATCCATTCGGAATCCCGTTGTATGCCACTTTACAGGCAAATGAAGGTGCTCGGGGAAAAATCCGTGAACTCGACAAAGTGATCGAACGCGCGGCGAAGGATTCCAATGTTCATCCGGATTTCCTGAGAGCGATTATTTATACGGAGGAGTCCCGCGGGTGGTATGATCATTGGACCAAATATGTTCGTGAATCTCCGACATGGCTACCTGGGAATGTGTTGAAAAAGTGGGAAGCGCTTATTCCCGGATCGGATTTCGAAGACACCGAAGATAATATTCGCATTACCGTGGAATTGGTTGCGCGCATAGCGAAGTCAGTGAATCCGCCCTACCCCGAGGATATCTACGCGCTTTACAACAGCCTCGCGCATGATCGCACCTACCGCAATGCGCAGACCAAGACGACGCCCCATTACTTCAGGCAGGTCTTGCGGGAGAAGGCCTGGACAAAACCACGTTGGCACATGGCAACGCGTTACCCCGACAACACGCTGAGAGACGTGTTGCCCTTCGGTCCGGACGCCGGCTGGCAGCATCACGCTCCCTTTCTGGACCCGGCGTCGGACACACGGTTTTGGGGTGGGCCGAGCTACGGTCCGGAGATACTCGATTCGAAACCGATCTCCGGAGGGGGCGTTCGGCCCTGGCAAACGATGATCCCTAATTGGGAGAATTTTGCTCCCAACTTCGACGGTGATGGGTTTCAGCCACCACGCCGCCGGCCGCCCGACCGGCGCGGAGCGCTGCCGTCGACGGGCGATTTCGCCGCGCTGCTGAATCCGCTGGCGACGGCAGCGCCCCACAAAGGCACGGTCCGCATGCCGCTCACCTCGGACGCCGGATTCAGCGCTGCAGCGCCCGAACGGCCTCAGAGAATCAGCCGCCCCAGGCGTATTGTCGCCCGCCAAGAGCCCGTCACCGAATTCAAATTCTGGTGACCGGCGCCTCCGAGGCGTGCAGGCAAATCTCGGCTGAGCTGCTCTGCTTCGAGAACCTTCTGGCCGTGCGGTTCGCTAAGCACCACCGCGCCGAAGGTCCGGCGGGACAGCTTCCTCGCCGAGGCTCGCCACCGCGTCTGCCAGCGTCCGCGACACCGTTTCCTTCTGGCCCAGACGACGGAGATTGACGCTGCCATCCTCCGCCTCGCGCTTGCCGCACACCGCGATCACCGGCACCTTGGCGAGCGAGTGTTCGCGCACCTTGTAGTTGATCTTCTCGTTGCGGATATCGAGTTTGGCGCGCAGCCCCGCCCGCTGAAATTCGGCCTGAACCCGCCGCGCATGGTCGTCGGCATCGGAGGTGATGGTCGCCACCACGATCTGGGTCGGGGCAAACCACAGCGGCATATGGCCGGCATAATTCTCGATCAGAATACCGAGAAAGCGTTCCATCGATCCGCAGATGGCGCGGTGGATCATCACCGGCACCTTCTTGTCGCCGTTGGCGTCGACATAGAACGCTCCGAACCGTTCCGGCAGGTTGAAATCGACCTGGGTGGTACCGCACTGCCAGTCGCGACCGATGGCGTCGCGCAGATCGTATTCGAATTTGGGGCCGTAGAATGCCCCTTCACCGGGATTGATTCCGGTCTTGATGCGCCCGCCGGACTGCTGGCCGATCTGATCCAAAACCTCGGTCATGACCGCTTCGGCATGATCCCATGCGGCATCGGTTCCGACCCGCTTGTCCGGCCTTGTCGCCAATTTGACCACCACCTCGTCAAACCCGAAATCGGCGTAGGTCGATAGGATCAGATCATTGATCCTGAGGCACTCGGCCGCCAGCTGGTCATCGGTACAGAAAACGTGGGCATCGTCCTGGGTCATGGCCCGAACCCTCAGCAATCCATGCAGCGCGCCCGATGGTTCGTAGCGATGGACCGCACCGAATTCGGCCAGCCGCATGGGAAGATCGCGGTAGGACTTCAGGCCATGCTTGAAGATCTGGATGTGGCCCGGGCAGTTCATCGGCTTGATGACGTAGGTGCGTTCGTCGTCCGTGTCCTCGCCGGCCGATGTAGCGGCAAACATGTTCTCGCGGAACCAGCGCCAGTGACCGGATGTCTCCCACATCGACTTGTCGAGCAGCAGCGGGGCGTTGACCTCGTCATAGGTGCCGGCGAGCCGCCGCCGCATGTAGGCGATGAGCTCCTGGAACATCGTCCAGCCCTTGGGGTGCCAGAAGACGGTGCCCGGTCCCTCCTCCTGGAAATGGAAGAGGTCCATTTCGCGGCCGAGCCGGCGATGGTCGCGCCGCTCCGCCTCCTCCAGCATGTGCAGGTAGGCCTTCAGCTCCTTGTCGTCGTGCCATGCCGTTCCGTAGATCCGGGTCAGCATCGGCTTGTCGGAATCGCCACGCCAGTACGCGCCGGCGACCTTCATCAGCTTGAAGGCGCTGCCGATCCGGCCGGTCGAGGGCATATGGGGACCGCGGCAAAGATCGAACCACTCGCCCTGGTGGTAGATCCGTAGCTCCTGGTCCTGGGGGATGGCGTCGACCAGTTCGACCTTGAACGTCTCGCCCATCCCGGCGAACACCTCCCGCGCCCGCTCGCGCGTCCAGATCTGCTTGGTAAAAGGCTGGTTGCGCTGGATGATCTGGCGCATCCTGGCCTCGATCTTGGGCAGGTCGTCGGTGGTGAACGGCTCGTCGCGGCTGAAGTCGTAGTAGAAACCGTTGTCGATGACCGGACCGATGGTGACCTGCGTTCCGGGCCACAATTCCTGCACCGCCTCGGCCATGACGTGGGCCGAATCGTGGCGGATCAGGTCCAGCGCGCGCGGGTCCTCGCGGGTGATGATCTCGACCCGCGCGTCGCCGCTGATGGGATCGGCAAGGTCGACAACCTCTCCGTCCAGCGCCATCGCCACCGCCTTCTTCGCCAGCGATTTGGAGATGCCTTCGGCAACTTCGCGACCGCTGATGCCGTCGTCGAAAGCGCGAACCGAATTGTCGGGAAACGTCAGATTGACCATCGATCTTCCTCTTGCTCAGTCCCGCGCACGGGTGCGGGTAAGCGTTGACAGGCGGTACCGTTTGGCGACCGCCGGCGACAGGTGGACCAGGCACCACCGCTAGTCAAGTGGGACCGGCCCGCTTGCGCGTTGGGCCTCGATCCGTTTTGTTGGATGACGCCTTCCCGCCACGGTGCTACAGCGACCAACCATGCCGCTCTTTCCTTTTTCGAGCCAAAAAGCCTTCGCCGAACTGAACGATCGCGAGGTCCTGGCTCTGGCGATCCAGAACGAGGAGGAAGACAGCCGCGTCTACCGCGAGTTCGCCGAGGGCCTGCGCGCCGACTATCCCGCTTCGGCCAAGGTGTTCGACGAGATGGCGGAAGAGGAGAGCGAACATCGGCGGCGCCTGCTGGAGTTGTTCAAGGAGCGCTATGGCAGCTACATTCCGCTGATCCGGCGCGAAGACGTGCGCGGCTTCATCCGTCGCAAACCGATCTGGATGAGCACAAGCTACGACATCGACACCATGCGTGGGCGGGCCGAATCGATGGAGTCGGAGGCCGCCAATTTCTACCGTCGTGCCGCCAGGCGTTCGACCGACCCCGACGTGCGCACGCTGCTGGGCGATCTGGCCGAGATCGAAGCCGAGCACGAAAATCTCGCCCACAAGCTCGAAGCCGGCTTGTCGGAGGAAACCCGCGACGAGGAGCGGGAAACCGCCAGGCGGCGCTTTCTGCTGCAGATTGTCCAGCCGGGCCTGGTCGGGCTGATGGATGGCTCGGTGTCGACGCTGGCGCCCCTGTTCGCGGCCGCTTTCGCCACCCAGGACACCCGCACCACTTTCCTCGTCGGTCTGGCGGCCTCCATCGGCGCCGGCATTTCCATGGGGTTCGCCGAGGCGTTGTCCGATGACGGCACCCTGACCGGTCGAGGTCACCCATGGTTGCGCGGTCTGGTCAGCGGGATGATGACCGCCATTGGCGGCATCGGACACACGATACCCTATCTCATCCCGAACTTCCGGATCGCGACCGTGCTCGCCGTCGCGGTGGTGCTGGTGGAGCTGTGGGCGATCGCCTACATCAGGGCGCGCTACATGGATACGCCCTTCCTGCGCGCCGCCTTCCAGATCGTCGTCGGTGGTCTGCTGGTGTTCGCGGCCGGGATACTGATCGGCAACGCCTGAGGCGCCCGGGCCAGCCCGGACTTCTCACACTGGACATGAGCTGCGCCCAGTGTGAGAAATCCGGGCTAGTCGCTGATATCGAGGCGGGTCTTGGGGTCGATGTGATCGCCGTTCCAGCGGCCGTAGCGCCACGGCAGATACCACGCCGCATCGGGCGGCAAATGATCCGGCGTCGGGTCGAATCCGGACGCCCCGAACGGGCCGCAGCGCAGCACGCGCGACAGCCCGATCCATGTTCCGGCCCACAACCCGAACCGTGCGATTGCGTCCTCGGTATAATGCGAGCAGGTCGGCAGATATCGACACTGGCGACCGAGCAGCGGCGACAAGGTGTAGCGATAGGCCTTGACCATCGCGATACCGGCATGTCGCGGCAGGTGCCGCAGCGCCTCGACAACGGTCACGTTGGAGCCGCCCGACACATCCCCGCCGTTAACAGATTGTTCAGAAATTCGGCCAACCGTGGAACCTGCGCCGGGCCGACTGTCGAAGTCGCGCGCCACGCCGCAGGCCACGGAGAGATCGCATGCCCGATCTGCTGAAGCGCTACCATCGATATCGCCGCGTCGGGTTTTCGGTGGCGATGGCGCTGAAATTCGCCTGGATGGTCTCGGCCGCCGGGCACTCCACCGCCCTCACCTCGCGCTAGGTCGAGCCGCTTTCCCCCGGGCCTCGATCTGATCGAGCGCATCGACAACCGCATCGAAGGTCAGCATCGTCGAGGCGTGGCGCGAGCGATAATCGCGCACCGGCTCGAGATATTTGAGGTCGGCGAAACGCCCATTCGGTGGCGGACCTTTTTCCTTGAGCATCGCCCGCATGGTCTGGCGCAGATCGCGCAATTCGCCCGCCCGCGCGCCGACGATGTTGCGCGCCATCACCGATGAGGAGGCCTGCCCCAGCGCACAGGCTTTGACGTCGTGGGCAAAATCGGTGACCAAATCGCCCTCGAGTTTGAGATCAACAGTCACGGTTGATCCGCACAGCCGCGAATGGGCCGTCGCGCTGGCATCGGGCGCATCGAGTCGGCCGATTCGCGGGATGGACCCGGCCAACTCCAGGATACGCCGATTGTAGATATCGTCGATCATGGCTGAACATATAGGGGAACACCGGCTGTGCGGCCATGGCCCTGATGTGGTTTGAGCCATCTCTTGGGCTTCGCAAAACGGCGTCGGACAACTATATACTGGCCGCGACATCAGTACCGACGCGTCGGAGACGGAACATGGATGCCGTGATTGGAAAACGCCGGGATACCAAGCCGAAGCCCGCGAGCCGCGCGGCGGCCGAGGACGCGGTGCGCACGCTGATCGCCTGCGCACGCCGCCTGGACCGGCGATGATCCCGCGCGGGCCGGCCTGAGCGACACGCCCAAGCGGGTCGTGGACGCCTTCCAGGAACTCTACAGCGGTTACGGTCGCGAGCCGGAAGACCTGTTGGAGCGGACCTTCGACGACTTCGGAGCCTATGACGACCTGGTTCTGGTACGGGATATTCCGGTGCTGTCGCAATGCGAGCACCACATGATGCCGTTCACCGGGCGCGCTCACATCGCATATTATCCGATCGACCGGATCGCCGGCCTGTCGAAGCTCGCTCGCCTGACCGATCTCTATGCCAGGCGACTGCAGACGCAGGAGCGTCTGACCTCGCAGATTCTTCACGCCCTCGACGAGTCCCTGAAAACACGCGGCTCGGCCGTCATGATCGAGGCCGAGCACACCTGCATGACCCTACGCGGCATCAAGGCGCATGGCGCCAGCACGACCACGACGCTGTTTTCAGG
This sequence comes from uncultured Bauldia sp., assembly GCA_963663975.2. Classification (GTDB taxonomy): domain Bacteria; phylum Pseudomonadota; class Alphaproteobacteria; order Rhizobiales; family Kaistiaceae; genus JANQRX01. The sequence continues at coordinate 359,432 of CAXXRA010000005.1, forward strand.
CGCATTCCGCGACGACCCGCAGGAGCAGACCCGATTCCTCGACATGGTCGGGCCGAGCCGGAGTGGCTGACGCCGGCGACCGGCCGCGCTTCGCCCCGCGTGGCGAACCTGAAGCAATCGAGACCGGCACCGGCTTCGCACCCAAATTCGATGCCGACGGCCTGATTCTGGCCGTCGTTACCGACGCGGCGAGCGGCGAGGTCTTGATGGCGGCCCATATGGATGCCGAAGCGCTCGCCCGCACCATCGAGACCGGCCAGGTGTGGTTCTGGAGCCGGTCGCGCGCCCGACTCTGGCGCAAGGGCGAAGACAGCGGCAACACGCTGTCGATGACCGAAATGCGCATCGACTGCGACCAGGACACCCTCCTGGTCAAGGCCGAGATCGCCGGCGATCGCGTGGCCTGCCACCAGGGCTACAGATCTTGCTTCTACCGCAAGGTGCCGACCGGCAGTCCTGCCGACCCCGGCCTGCAGCTCATCTTCGACGCCGACATGACGCGCAAGGGCGAGCGCTAGTGGACCACTCGAGGCATTTCAGTCCCGACAAGCTTGCCGCTCAAGCGGTGTGAATGTAGGAGCGCAACTCCTCTGCTTCCCGCTCGACCTGTTCGATGCGCGCCTTGACCACGTCGCCGATCGAGATGATGCCGGCCAACCGCCCGTCATCATCGGCTACCGGCAAGTGACGAAATTTTCCCTTCGTCATTCGGGTCATCACCTCATTGATGGTCTCGGCGTCCGAACAGGTCACGACTTTGCGGGTCATGACGGTATCAACCGTCTGACCGAGGGCGCCGGCGCCGGATGCGGCGATGGCACGGACGATATCCCGTTCCGAAAGGATGCCGGCAATGCCATCGGTTTCTTCCACGACCACCAGCGCGCCGATCTTACGCTTCGCCAGCTTCGTTGCCGCCTCGCCGAGGGTGACCCCCGGCGCGGTGGTTTCAACGTCGCGGCCTTTGTGCCCCAATATTGCTGCAACGGTCATATCAGCCTCCTGTTTTCCAGGATCAGTTCAAAAACGATGGGGTTTGGCTCGCCGCTTGACAATATGCGCCGCAACAAATCTCAGCCTAGCTACCGGCTTTGCCGACCGGGTCGAACGCCGGAAACAGCAGCAGCCCGGCCAGAAAACCGCCGATATGGGCCTCCCAGGCGATCGCACCGGAGGCGATCGCACCACCGGCGGATGTCAACCCGAAGATGAGGTTGAGCCCGAACCACACGCCGAGGAATGCCAAGACGCGGCGATTGCCGAGCGCCGCGCCGAGGGAGACTGCCGGCTGCCGGTAGACGGGAGCTCCGCCTGGCCGCCACATCGGCCCGCCGCGGGCGAAAACGAACCGCGCGGCACCGGCCATATGTGCCGAAATCGCCGCCGATGCGCCGACCAGCGGCGCGGCGCTGTCGGGGTAGAGCGCCAGGTGCAAGGCCGCCCCGGCAATGGCGCCGGCGGCCGAGAACAGGAGAAACCGGCTGGTACCGAGCCGCCACGCCAGGGGCGAGCCAAACGCGGCTATCCATAGACAGTTGAACAGCACATGGGGCCAGTCGGCGTGCAGAAACGCGTAGGTCACGAAGGTCCACAGCCGCTCGCCGCCGGTCGGCAGGAGACCTTCAACCAGCTCGGGTGACAGTTCCCGGATCGGGATGAACGCAAAACGCAACAGGAGTTGGACAACGCCGGTCTGGCCGAGAACGAAATCGGACAGCGCGTGAACCGCGATGATCGCGGCGATGATCGCGCTCACCACGGCCGGCAGGTTGAAGACCGGCTGCCTGGCCGGCGGCGGGCCGGAACCGGGTGACATATCAGACATGAGATGACCGCACCTGCGCAACCGCGAACGCACCTCGCACACGCTGGTGGAACGTGCCACGCCCGGGCCCGACCGGCAAGCCGACGCCGGGCCCCCGCGATACCGGCACGTGTCGTACAGGATTGGGGACCTCTCCTGTCGCGCTTGGCGCCCATTTATCGTGCTGAAATTGGCACGTGTCGTGCAGGGATCACGTTAAGCACGTGTGCGACCGTCCCGTCGCGGCACGCCGATTGTGGTAGGTTGGATTTGGGGCCGGCGAAAGTCGGATTTGCGGGAGATGAAACACCCGACATCACGGGAACTGTACCAGTATTGGAGCCTGATGCGCGGTGACGAAGCGGCCCCGCTGCGCAGCGCCATCGAGCCCAGCGATATACGCGGGATTCTCGCCGATACGTTCATCGCCGAAGTTGCCGAAGGCGACGTCTATCGCGTTCGCCTGGCCGGAACTCGCGTCTGCGCGCTCTACGGCAGAGAGATCAAGGGCACCAATCTGCTCGATTTCTGGACGGCCGAAGACCGTTCGGCGCTGTCGACGCTGGCCGCAGCGGTTTCCGAAGACGGCGCGGCTGCATTGGTCTCGGCCGCGGTTCGTACCGCCGGGGGCGAGGAAGCGACTTGCGAACTGTTGCTGCTGCCCTTGCGTCACGGTCCTGGGAAATTCGACCGCATGCTCGGCAGCATGGCGCCGATCGAACGACCGTTCTGGCTCGGCAGCGACCCCGTCGTCACCCAGCGGATCAATAGTCTGCGACTGATCTGGCCCGACGAGAATCCCGGGTTCATGCGCCGCAAGACCGATCGATCCAGCGAAATCCGCGCAGCGGCGGCAGCCGCCGCCATGCCCGCCCGCTCCGGCCGCCGGCGCGGGCACCTTTACATCGTCGATGGCGGCAAGGACTAAGAGCACGAGTGCGGCTCACCCCGCCGGCTTCTCTCACGACTTGTTAACCGTAGTCGCAGAAACTCCGCACGCTCCCGATGAGGCGGCCGAGCGACGGTAGATGCCAGTAGCACAACAACTCAAGCAACGTCCGGCCTTCCAGCTGCACGACAACCGCCGATTTCAGCGGGTTGACCTCAATCTGCTCGGCCGTTTTATGCTCGAGGACCGGCGCGAGTATCCCTGTCAGACAAAGAACATCTCTCCCGGCAGCGCGGCCCTGATGACGCCCATTACCGGGCGTGTGCGCGAACGTACGGTCGCCTATGTCGACCACATCGGACGCATCGAGGGGCGGATCGTCAGGATTTTCGACGACGGATTTGCGATGAGCATCGACGCAACCGCGCGCAAACGGGACAAGCTGGCCGCAAAGCTCACATGGCTGGTGAACCGCCACGAGCTGAACCTGCCGGAAGATCGCCGGCACGACCGGGTGTCGCCGATCGTCGAGGCGGTTGCCCTCACTCTGCCGGACGGGCGCCAGCACCGGGCCGGGCTGGTCGATGCATCATTGTCCGGTGCCGCGCTCTCGCTTGAGCTGCAGCCTCCCCTCGGCTCGCCATTGATGGTCGGCAAGCTGCGGTCTCACGTCGTTCGGCACATCGAAGGCGGTATCGCGGTGGAATTCGTGAACCTTCAGACCCCAGAGTCGCTCAAGGACGGCCTCGACTGAGACCGCCGGACTTCTTCCCGCCGAGTGGTTCAGTACCAATCGGACAAGCCCACACCGTCATTGGGAAAATTGCTCACACATGACAATCATATCCGTCCGCATCAGCCGCCATAGACGGTCAAGGTCGGCAGGACCTACAGTCGGGCGGCCCTTCGGGCGGCGCTTCAACTCGCCTGTCACTATGAAACTCACTGGCACAGCGACCTCCTGCAGCGAGTTGCCAGGTTTAGTCGTTGTGTTCAATGGTTATGACGACCTTTCCCTTGGCATGTCCTTCTCCCAGATAACGGAGAGCTTCGGCAGTCTCGTCCAACGGGTAATGTCTATCTATAACAGGTACGACTTTGCCGGCCTCAAAAAGCTCTTTCATATGGTCCAAATCGCTTGTGCTTGGATGCCACGTCAGGATCCCGATCTCCTTTTTCCCAATCCTTGAAATCAACGGTCCTAAGACCGCAACCTGAAGAATTACGGGCGTGGTGCCTCCGACCATGACGAAAGTTCCCGTGGAGCTCAATGCGCGCGCGTAGTCAAGAATGGAACGGTGGGCCACAGCATCAAGAATGAGATCATACCGCTTCCCGTTCTTGGTGAAATCTTGCTTGGTGTAGTCAATGACATGGTCTGCTCCAACCGAGCGCATCATCTCCAGTTTCGCCGTGTGGTCGACGCCCGTCACTTCAGCTCCAAACAATTTGGCGATCTGAAGTGCAAACGTACCCACACCACCCCCGGCACCAATGATCAGAACCTTATGCCCGGGCTGGATCTGCTTTTTGTCACGAAGGCCCTGCAGCGCGAGGAGTGCCGCTTGCGGAATGGCCGCTGCCTCCGCGAAGGTCATACTGTCTGATTTCAGCGCCAGAACATTTTCACGAACGCATACATACTCGGCAAAGCCGCCCCAGCCACAGTCGGAAATGTCTCCGAATACGTCTTCGCCTCGCCTAAGCCGACTTACGGTTTTGCCAACCGCTTCAACCCGCCCGGCTATGTCGGCGCCCAGTGTCCCGTATTTTGGCTTTAGAAGCCCAAAGCTAACCAGGCGGACCAAGAACGGCTTGCCTCTCAGCAAATCCCAGTCCCATGAATTTACCGACGCCGCATGAACCTTGACCAGGACCTCATCGTCCTTGGGCGTAGGCCTTGCAACTTCCCGCAATTCGAGAACATCGGGTGGTCCGTATTTCGAGTAGACAATTGCGGGCACCTCGAAAAATAATGCGACTGACGTGAAACTCGACAGGTTGTGCGGTTCTCGCGGGTCATGAGCGGGGTTGGCGTCTGGGTTTTCGGCCTTCTCCGGCTCCCCGGCGGGTCTGTTTCCCTGTCAATGGGGGCTCCAGGCAGACTTCTCCGCCTGATGACCATCACGTTGGCGCCGCCGCGGCGAGACGCTCCAGCTGCACCAGGCGGCGCATGTTGTAGGCGAGGTTCTTCAGCCCGATCCGCGCCCTCGCCCGTACCAGCCCGATACTGCGCACCAGCGTCCCGCCCATGTCGTTGCTCTGGGCCCCGAACACGTGCTCGACGCGCGCCCGCACCTTCGAACGGGCCTTGTTGCCCCGCTTCTCCCGCTCGCTCAGCGGCTTGTCGCGATGCCCCTTGCGGTGGATGCGGCTGTTCAGGCCCTTCTCCTTCAGCTTCGCCTCGATCTCCGCCGACCGATAGGCGCTGTCCGCCCACACGTCCGAGGCCGTGTTGTCCGGATCAAGGATGTCCTGAACGACCTGGCTGTCGTGCACCGCCGCGTCGGTCACCTGGTAACGCCGCACCAGCTTGTGCCGGCGGTCCACGTTGACATGGTTCTTGTAACCGTAGTGGCTCTTGCCATGCTTCTTTGTCCACCGTGCGTCCGTGTCCTTCTGCGACCGCTTGGCCGGCTGGTCCTTCCAGCCCTCCGGCGTCTCGCCATCCTTGATCCGCGCGTTGAACCGCACGGCTGTTGCGCTGCTTGGGGACCGGTACGATCGACGCGTCGATGATCTGGCCGCCCATCGCCAGGTGGCCCTGCTTCTCCAGATAGCCGTCGAAGTCCTCGATCTGAAGTGCAACGCCTCGACCATGCCCGCCCGCGCCAACTGTTCCCGGTAGAGCCACACCGTCTTGGCGTCGGGGACCTTGTCCTCAAGACCGAACCCTACGAACCGCATGAACGAGAGGCGGTCGCGAAGCTGGTACTCCACTTGGTCGTCCGAGAGATTGTAAAGCTCGCAGACTGATCGCCTTGAACATCGCCACCGCGTCCCAGGGCTTTCGCCCCGCCGGCGACTTCCGTTCCTCGGCCGGCTTGCGCCAGATCGCCTCCAGGCGGGCACGGAAATTCTCCCACGCCACCGCGTCGATCCTCGCCAAAGGATCGTTCTTGGCGTCCAGGCCGGCATACCGATTCGCGATGTCGAAAAAGCCCATTTGGCCCATGGTCGGTTCCCCACATCTACGCGCCAAACCGCCGGATTATAACCGATCAAAGCTCGGAACAGCGGATTTTTACGAGCTTGCCAGCCCTTTCTCAGCAAATCCCAGTCCCCTTGAATTTACCGACGCTTGACCAGGACCTCATCGTCCTTGGGCGTAGCCTTGCAACTTCCCGCAATTCGAGAACATCGGGTGGTCCGTATTTCGAGTAGACAATTGCTTTCACAGAATTTTTTTCAAAGGTTGCTTTTGTATTCTTCCAAGGTTGCTTTGATCCGGTCATTTCGATCGGGATGGAATTTTGGACCGGAGCCCGATGTAGCGGTAGGGATTTCTGGCCGATATCCTAGCACTTTCGCGCCCCATGACCGGCGTATGCAGGCCGGCGATCGTCGGTCGGCCCAAAGGCATCCGCTCTTCACAACGTGAATGGTGTCTGAGATGACCCGCCGATCGTCGAGGCGGCTTGCTCCGGGCTGGTTTCGGGCATGAAGGGTTCAATTCAATCGCCGCCCGTGGATCGTCATACAGCCAAAGCAGCTTGCTCATGACTCGCTCCCATCGTCGCCTTCGATGGTGCGAATCAATGATTTGCGATTGATCGATCGGCAAACTGAACGTGTTTAGACACCAGGGTCCCGAATTCCGCGGCGGATCGGCACAAATTGGCACATCGGCATCGCCTCAAAACACGGTAAACGAATCGTCGCCTCGGTGCGTGTAATTGTAATAAACTTAGATATAGATTCTAGCGTCAACCTTGATCTGAAATAAAACGGCTCCTGCCATAGTGTCCTCGTAATTCAAGGGGGGCATTATGAACAACAAAATAAAATCAATACATGTCGTAATCGGATTTGTACTTGCAATGAGCGGTGCGAATGTGGCGTTGGCGGGCGCGGATTCGCAGCCCTTCATGGTGACGGCGGGAGCGACGTCGCAGCCCATCGGACATTACCAGTTCTGCAAGCGGAACAAGCGTGAGTGTTCGATACGATCATCCAGCCCGGCGCGGATACGGCTGACTCCGCAAAACTGGAACGAACTGGTGGCGACCAACGCCTCGGTCAATCTCGGCTACGACCAGGTGACCGACCTGGAATTGTTCGGCAAGCCGGAGGTGTGGGCCTATCCGCGCCGGGCCGGGGACTGCGAAGACCTGGCGCTTCAGAAGAGGCGCGTTCTGATGCAACGGGGCTGGCCGGTGGGATCCCTCCTGGTCACGGTGGTGCGACAGGCAAGTGGCGAGGGGCACGCCGTCCTGACCGTGCTCACCGATCGCGGCGACCTGGTCCTGGACAATCTCGAGCCGCGGGTTCTGGTGTGGAGCGACACCAATTTGAGCTTCGTCAAAAGACAGTCCGAGTTTCACACCGGACGCTGGACGCAAATCAACGACGACCGGCCGCTGAAGTCGGTCGGCAGCCTGAGCCGCTAGAGCCCTTTCAACCTAGGGCGCCCAGTGCGGCTTTGGTTTCGACACAACAGAACGGTTTGGGCCTGATCCGTCCCACCACCCCCGTCCTCACGGATCAAGCCCAGCTTGAGCCGGCCCCCCGCCCCGGGGCCGGCTCTCCTTTTTCGTCAGGCCTCGCGCAGCCCCGCGGCGTAGCGCTTCCAGTTGTCGACGTAATGGGCCGCCGAGTTCCTGTTCCCTTCGATTTCGGTCGGGGAAAGCTCGCGCACAACCCGTCCCGGCAAGCCGATGACCAGCGAGCCATCGGGAATCTCCTTGCCTTCCTGAATCAGGGCCGCTGCGCCGACGATGCAATCTCTTCCGATCTTGGCACCGTTGAGCACCACCGCGCCCATCCCGACCAGTGAATTGTCACCGATGGTGCAGCCGTGGAGAATCGCGCGATGGCCGATCGTGCAGCCCTTGCCGATGGTGAGTCGAAACCCCGGATCGGTGTGAAGCACGCTGAGATCCTGAATATTGGAGCCGGCACCGACCTCGATCGTCTCGCGGTCGCCGCGCAGGACGCAGCCGAACCAGATGCTGGATTGCGATCCGAGGATCACCGTGCCGATGACGGTCGCGGTCGGGGCAATCCAGCCCTCGCCGGGCGGCCTCACATCGGGACCGGCGCCCTCCAGCTCGAATATCGGCATGACCTTCCTTGGTTAGAAAATATTGGGAATTATAAAGCCCACTTGACAGTGGCGGGCGGACTCCCGACTATTCGGGGATGTTCAAATTCTTCGGCAACAGGTGGTTCCCTGTGATCGGGGCGATTTCTTCTGCGCTGGGCATTCCCGGCGTCTTGAATGACTCCCGCACTTGGGGCGACTGGCTCAGCTTCATGAGCGGCACGCCTTCAACCGTGGCGGTTACCATCGGCGGCACACTTATATTTTTGTGGCTGCTAAGCAAGTCACTTGATTGGCGTAATCTTCGGAGACGGGATCGTGAGTTCTTGGCCGCGATGGAGGAGTTCACATCGTCGTCTCCGGATCATCCGCACACTCGGAGGCTACGGCTCCTGCGCCGTCTCGGCCATATAGGCCTTGGTGCTCCCCATCCCAAGGCCGACGATGAGGCTTGGGTTGACTACGAGCGGCTAATGATGGCGAACGCGCGGGACAAGCGTTACCAGGACGCCAAAGATCTGGGCGACAAGGTCAAAGGAATGAGAAGATGACAGACGAGGAACGCGCGGAAGCGGTGCTGGAAAACATCAGGGCACCTCTAAAAATCCCTGTTCCGAGCCTTGATCGGTTATAATCCGGACGGTTTGGCGCGTAGATGTGGGGAACCGACCATGGGCCAAATGGGCTTTTTCGACATCGCGAATCGGTATGCCGGCCTGGACGCCAAGAACGATCCTTTGGCGAGGATCGACGCGGTGGTTCCGTGGGAGAATTTCCGTGCCCGCCTGGAGGCGATCTGGCGCAAGCCGGCCGAGGAACGGAAGTCGCCGGCGGGGCGAAAGCCCTGGGACGCGGTGGCGATGTTCAAGGCGATCGTTCTCTGCGAGCTTTACAATCTCTCGGACGACCAAGTGGAGTACCAGCTTCGCGACCGCCTCTCGTTCATGCGGTTCGTAGGGTTCGGTCTTGAGGACAAGGTCCCCGACGCCAAGACGGTGTGGCTCTACCGGGAACAGTTGGCGCGGGCGGGCATGGTCGAGGCGTTGTTCGAGGACTTCGACGGCTATCTGGAGAAGCAGGGCTACCTGGCGATGGGCGGCCAGATCATCGACGCGTCGATCGTACCGGTCCCCAAGCAGCGCAACAGCCGTGACGACAACGCGCGGATCAAGGATGGCGAGACGCCGGAGGGCTGGAAGGACCAGCCGGCCAAGCGGTCGCAGAAGGACACGGACGCACGGTGGACAAAGAAGCATGGCAAGAGCCACTACGGTTACAAGAACCATGTCAACGTGGACCGCCGGCACAAGCTGGTGCGGCGTTACCAGGTGACCGACGCGGCGGTGCACGACAGCCAGGTCGTGGAGGACATCCTTGATCCGGACAACACGGCCTCGGACGTGTGGGCGGACAGCGCCTATCGGTCGGCGGAGATCGAGGCGAAGCTGAAGGAGAAGGGCCTGAACAGCCGCATCCACCGCAAGGGGCATCGCGACAAGCCGCTGAGCGAGCGGGAGAAGCGGGGCAACAAGGCCCGTTCGAAGGTGCGGGCGCGCGTCGAGCACGTGTTCGGGGCCCAGAGCAACGACATGGGCGGGACGCTGGTGCGCAGTATCGGGCTGGTACGGGCGAGGGCGCGGATCGGGCTGAAGAACCTCGCCTACAACATGCGCCGCCTGGTGCAGCTGGAGCGTCTCGCCGCGTCTACGAGCGGCGCCAACGTGATGGTCATCAGGGGAGAAGTCTGCCTGGAGCCCCCATTGACAGGGAAACAGACCCGCCGGGGAGCCGGAGAAGGCCGAAAACCCAGACGCCAACCCCGCTCATGACCCGCGAGAACCGCACAACCTGTCGAGTTTCACGTCAGTCGCATTATTTTTCGAGGTGCCCATCAGGCCCGAGACGAACTCCGCCGCGATATTCAGATTCTCGAACAGAAGCTAAAGAATGCTGGCCGCGCCATAGAGCGCCTTGGGCGTGCCTTGTCGGAGAACCCATCCGATGTCCGTCAGTCCGTACGAGAGCTCGATTTCGAGCTGCCTAGAGGCGAGATCATTACCCTGCATTGCGATGATCTCCGCCGCGCGGTAGTTGGCCTCAAAGAAGCTCACGACGAACTGTTTTCCGTCAATGCGGTCTTGGAGCCGGGAATCCCTGGAAGATGAGACCTGGAATGCTTGATCCAGCCCGCGACTTGGCGGGCGCAACCCCGAGAAGCTGGCGAAAGCGCTTTTGCGGGAGAAGCTGGCGAAAGCGCTTTTGCGGAACGCGCTACGACCGCGCCCCGGACGAAAGCCCATTGTCCGCGATCAGGTTGCGGTAGAGGAGATTGCGTCCGACAAGCCCGGCCACCGTGTCCCGCATCTGCGCAAGCGTTCCTGAGTCCCTGATGTTGTGCTTGCCGGCAAATTCGGAGACGTAGCGTTGCAGGTGCTTCGGGCTCATCTTGTGGAACGTGCCGTCATGCGCCCGCTTGAGCATGGCCCAGAAGGACTCGATTCCGTTGGTGTGCGCCTGCCCCCTGACATATTCGGCAACCGAGTGATTGACGGCTTCATGGTTGAACTCAGGCATCCCCTTGTAGGCTCGCGCATCGTCTGTATAGACCGTCGCGCCGGGTTCGACATGTTCCCGGACGAAGCCCTTGAGGGTTTCGCCGTCCGTGAAATCGACCACCTCGGCCCGGACCTCGTTGGTATCGCGGTCTTTCACACCGACCACCGCTGTCTTGCCGACCGGCCCCCGGCCCGTGAGCGCCCTCCGCTTCGACAGCGGCATGTTCTCGCGCTTCCCGCCGAAATAGGTCTCGTCGACTTCTACCGGCCCGTCCAAGTCGTCGTCATCGTCAACTGCCCATGCTTCCCGGATGCGATGCAACATGAACCAAGCTGTGGGCTGGGAAACGCCAATGTCCCGGTGAAGTTTCATGCTCGACACGCTCTTGAGGCTCGTCAGGCAGAGGTAGATCGCGATTGCCCACTTGCGCAGAGGGACATTGGAGCGAGCTATCGGCGTGCCTGTGCGGACACTGAAATAGGATCGGCAATCGGTGCACCAATAGGGCATCGGCTTCGCGTTCGGGACTTCCCGCGTGTTGACCGAACCACATTTTCCACAATGCCGCCCATCCGGCCATACCACCGACTCGAACCACGCCGTCGCGGCCTCATCCGTCGGAAACATCTCCATCATCTGAACCAGCGTCAGACCTTCGCGATGGGCTTTTCCGGGGGCTTTGCGGGGCATTTCCTGTCTCCCTCTCTACAATAGAAATATGGGGAGTCAGGAGGATGATTTCAAGTAGTCTTTATAATTCCCAAAATATTCCGTCCGGCCGACAGGGCCACATCCAGGACAACCAATCCGGAGCACACGCTCCACACCAGCGCCACCGCAATTCCGCCGATTGCCACCCCCAACGAATAACCACCATCCGTCCGGCCGCGCCACACGGCTGCCGCGACGATGGCCGGGCCGGTCAACCGCGAAAAACAGGTAGGAGGAGAATGCCGCCATCCACGACCGCCCCATGACGGCAAACCGCGCCGGTCGTGCCGTCACCAGCCGGTGGAAACTAGCCGCCGCACCGGCGCTGGCGCATCCGACCAGGCCGCAATAGGCCAGCAGAAGAGCATCCCGCAACATGGGTTCACCTCGACAAACCGTTTCATCCCGGAACGTTCACCGGTTCCGTTGGCAGTGCATTGCAAGCCCCGTGCCTGCTTCTGCTTGGTCGCCGAGTGCCCACGCGTGGCGGTTTTCCAGCGTTTTGCCGGCAGCCTGTCATGGTGATCGTTTCGTTAAAGGACACTGCGAACCGGTGCGGTACCCTTGCGGCCCGGCCGTCGTCGCGCCTTCTAGTCCAGACTTCTCACACTGGACATGACCTGCGCCGGTTCAGGCCTTTGACAGGGCAGGAGAACGGCGAAGAGCGATTCCGTCGCATCGGTCAAGCCGTTCGACACACTCTGACCGCGGCCTCAGCCGGCCCTTCGGGTTGCTGTTCGGCGCACACAAGCCGCCCTTCCTGCATCCGTCTCGCCGAAACAGCAACGCGGGCCCCCGTGTCCAGTGTGAGAAATCCGGGCTATTCCAGATCGATATCGAGGATCGCCATGGTGAAGTTGTAGGACAGGTCACCATCCTCATCGTCGCGGAACAGGACGCCGATAAACTCGTCGCCGATGTAGATTTCCGCCGAATCGTCCTTCTGGGGCCGCGCCCGCACCTCGATCGTCGACATGTTGAACCGTCTATGGAAAAAGTTCTGAAGCTTCTGCAATTCCTCGCGGCTCACCTTGTCCTCCTGGCGCCCTGAAGCGGCTTGTCGCCGTTATTCGTCGGTTTCTTCATCGATCATCTGATCCATCTCGCGCGACGGATCGATGGCACCGGTCTTGCCGACGACGTTGGCCGGAACACCGGCCACCGTGGTGTGCGGGGCAACCGTATGCAGAACGACCGAGCCGGCAGCGATCTTCGAACTTTCGCCGATCTCGATATCGCCCAACACCGTGGCGCCGGCACCGATCAGCACGCCCTGGCGCACCTTGGGATGGCGGTTGCCGCCCACCTTGCCGGTGCCGCCCAGGGACACGCCCTGGAGGATCGACACATTGTCGTCGATGGTGGCGGTGCCGCCGACCACCAGACCGGTTGCGTGGTCCAGGAAGATCCCTCGCCCGAACGGGACCGCCGGATGGATATCGGTCTGGAAAACCGACGACGACCTGCTCTGCAGATACAGGGCAAAGTCGCGGCGGCCATTGTGCCACAGCCAGTGTGCCAGACGCTGTGTCTGGATCGCGTGGAATCCTTTGAAATAGAGCAGCGGCTCGATCATCCGCTCGCATGCCGGGTCACGGTCGAACACCGCCGCCAGGTCGGCGCGGATAATCTGGCCGAGATCGGCCTGATGCCGCACGACCTCTTCGAACGCCCGCCGGATGTCCTCGGAGCTGACCACGTCGTCGCCCAGGCGGCCGGCGATGCGATCGATCACGGCGGCTTCCAGTCGCTCGTGATTGAGCACGGTGGCATAGACGAAACTGGCCACCGCCGGATCGGCGGCGACGATCTGCTCGGCCTCCCGCCTGATCTCAAACCAGATCGGATCGACCTGGCTTGGCCGCTCGCCGGACTGCCGTGAAGACTCGGCTGACACGTTTTTCTACCTCAACCGCTTGTGAAAGCGGCGCGGACCCTAACACGGCGCCGATACGCTGTGCCGTTTAGGGCCGGCCGGCCTTTGGACCAGCACAAAGTCATGCTCAGTCGACCTGCAAGCCTCCGGCCAATCTTCTTGCAAGCCTCGGGCCCATCTTCTTTGCAAGCCTCGGGCCAATCTTCTGATTCAGTCCCTGAGCTTTCCGTACCAAGACGATGCCTCAATTGGGTTTTCCGTCGAGTTCATTCAAGAAGGCCAGGACCGCCGTCTTGTAAACCCTGTCTCCCGTCGCCTGCAGATGATCGCGGTCCGGGATGGCGACCACCCGGGCATGCGCCATCATCGATGCCAGCTGGTCGGGTGAGCCGGCGACGCTATCCTGGGTACCGACCGCAATCAGCACCGGCGCCTCGATCGATGAAATCGCGTCGCGGCTGATCAGTTCGCGCTGGGAGCGCATGCACGCCGCCAGCGCCTTGAGGTCACCGCCTGTCTGATCGGCGAATTTGCGGTAGGACCGGCCGGTTTCGCCGATGACGTCGCCCGCATCCTCGGCCTCGAGCGCGGCAACGATCTCGTCCTCGTCACCGATGCCTTCGATCATCCCCGTCGCCATGCCGCCGAAAACCAGGGAGCGCACCAGATCCGGTCGACTCATCGCCAGATAAGCGGCGATCCTGGCGCCCATCGAATAGCCCATGACGATCTCGTCCTCGTCACCGATGCCTTCGATCATCCCCGTCGCCATGCCGCCGAAAACCAGGGAGCGCACCAGATCCGGTCGACTCATCGCCAGATAAGCGGCGATCCTGGCGCCCATCGAATAGCCCATGACGTCGGCGGCGCCGATCGACAGATGGTCGAGCAGCCTGGCCGCATCCAAGGCCATCAATGCCGGCCGATAGGCCGCCGGCTCATGGGGCTTGCCGCTGCGGCCGTGGCCGCGCACATCCATCGCCACGATCCTGCGCCCGGTGGCGCCCAGCGTCCTCAGCCAGCCGGTGCCCTGCCAATTCACCGAGATGTTCGATGCGAATCCGTGGATCAGCAGAATCGGTCGGCCGGCGCCGGTGTCGGTGAAGGCAATCTCAACTTGACCCGAGGTAAAGCTTGGCAAAACATCAGCCTTTCATGGAAAATCGGGCGACCCTACCCAATCCGAAACGGGATCGCTATTGTCACGCCGGCCGCAGCGGTAATAGCGGGCTTGAAACAAAAAATGGCAGACAACCTGGTTCCCCATTTCCACAACACCGGCGGTGTGCCGTCGATCGATATCGGCGTTCGCGAATTCAAATGCGTCGGCGCCGAACCGCCGCACGACCATCCGCACGTGTTTCTGGATATGGGTGAGGAGGCTGACATCGTCTGCCCCTACTGCTCCACCCTTTATCGCTTCGCCGCCGAGCTGAAGCCCGACCAGACCCGACCCGAGGGCCACCTGCTCGCCGCGGCGATTGGGTGATGCCATAGCGGATCCACGCCAGTGGCGGACAGGCCCCATATTGTCGTCGTCGGCGGCGGACTCGGCGGCCTGACCGCGGCTCTTTGCCTGGCAAAGAGCGGGTTTCGCGTCACGGTCTGTGAGCGGGCCGAGGAACTCAGCGAAATCGGGGCCGGCATCCAGATTGCGCCAAACGCCGGTCGCGTGCTCGCCGCCATCGGCCTCGGCGAGGCGGTGGCGGCGGCCGCGGTCGAACCGGAGGCGATTGAATTTCGTGCCGGCGCCAGTGGCCGCCTGATCACCGCCATTCCGACCGCGAGGTTCAGGCAGCGTTACGGTTTCCCCTATCACGTCCTCCGCCGCGCCGATCTGCAGTCGGTGCTGGCGGCGGCGGTCTCGCACAGCCCGCACATTTGTCTCCGGATGGCGACGACCGTCACGGGATTTGTCGAAGCCGGCGACACTGTTACGGCGAACGCCGACGATACTACAGGACCGGCCATTGAGCCCGCCATTGCGTTGATCGCGGCAGACGGCGCGCGCTCGTCGCTGCGGCCGGACGTGAACCCCGACAGCGCCGCAACTCCCACCGGCCGCACCGCCTGGCGTGCGATCGTTCCGGCTTCGGCCGCGGGCGAAGTCGTCGCTGCCGACCGCGTCGGCCTGTGGCTCGCGCCCCACGCCCATCTGGTGCACTACCCGATTTCCCGCGGCGAGGCGGTCAATCTGGTCGTGGTGTTGGAAGAGCAGTGGAACCAACCCGGCTGGAGCGTGCCTGCCGCCGGTGCCGATCTGACGCCGGTTGTCGCCGACTGGAGCGCAGCGGCCCGCCAACTCGTGCGGTTGCCGGACGCCTGGCAGAAATTCGCGGTTCACACCGTCGATCCGGCCGGGTCGTGGTGGCGGGGACGCGTGGCGCTTCTCGGCGATGCCGCCCACGCCATGTCGCCATTCCTGGCTCAGGGCGCGGCCATGGCCATCGAGGATGCGGCCGTTCTGGCCCACACTCTGCGGGCCAATAGCGATGTCGGCCGGGCGCTGGCCGCGTACCACGAGGAGCGGCGGCCACGAATTGTCAGGCTGGCGGCGGCGGCCGAGCGCGCCGGCAGGATCTATCATTTCGGTGCTGCTGCGGCGGCGGTGCGCGACCTGGTTCTGGCCGCCGGCGGAGCAAGGCTGCCGCTGGGCCGCTATGACTGGATCTATCGCTGGCGGCCGCCCGACCTGCCTCCTCGACCGTCGTGATCGGCGCCGGCGCCCCATGCCCATCACCAGAACAAAGATCAGATCGAGGACGATGTTGGTGAGGCTGAACGCCGCCAGTGCCCACAGCCGTTCGACCATGCGGCCCTTGCCGATCATCCATCCTGAAAGTGCGAACAGCGCGAAGGCAGCTAGGGCGCCGAGCGACCTGGCGGTCAGGTAGAGTTCGGCCTTGGCGTCAACGGCGGGTTCGCCCTGCAGGATCCGCAAGCCCAACTCGGCGATCGGCTGGCGCAGCAGCGCGACCGCCACCCCGATGGCCATTTGCCAGTAGCGCCGCGCGCAATAGCACGCGCTGCGCCTCGCCCCTGACGGCTCCGGTCAGTGTTTCCTACCCGCAATAGTGACGGAAACGTTGTCCGGTTTCAGGTGGTGTGAAACGGACATCGGTGATCGATTGTGCCACGTCCGTTCGTGCCCGATCCGGGGTGCTGTCCGAATTTAACACCCAACCGGTCGCGGAAGCCTTTCCGATAACCTGCTTGAGGCATTGGCCCCCGGCCCGAAGAACCTGGAACAGCTCAAGAAAATCGGCGCACATTGGTTCCCACCGGACTACAAAAAATTCCCCGGTCGAAGGACCAGATTTCGTCAATTTCGATCCGGCTGACCCGAAGGCCGAGCATGGTTCGGTCGTGAAGTCGCGCCAAGCCGTGCCGACGCGGACGCCAAGTCGCATGATGGGTATCGCGGTGGCACCCGGTCAGGCGTTCGGTTGCCCGGATCGAGCAGCCCTCGGTCAACGCCGAAATGATCTGAGTTTGCTTATCGAGTTTGAGGATGTTCATGGCGGGCCCTATCCGGCAAAAAGGCCTTGGGCGAAGCTGACCGCCCCGACGGCAAACCGCGTTATGGACGTTTCACCGCAATTTGACGGCGGGCGCGGCTAAAATGATCTCTCCCCGGAGGCCCGTTCCCTAATTTAAATGGACTAAATAATCCAATACTTTCGTAAGGTCCTGAATTGTTGAAAGGGAGTTTTGATATGTCCGTCGCCGTTACGGGGCTTTATGCCGGAATCCTGGGAATTGTTTTTTTTGTATTAAGCATGCGCGTGATCAGTAACCGCGTTCGGGCGCGAGTCAATCTTCTCGATGGCGGGGACGAAGCTCTAAAGAGGGCCATGCGGGTTCATGGCAACTTTGCGGAATACGTTCCGTTCGCCTTGTTACTTATGGCTTTGGCCGAAATTCAAGGCGGTTCGGGATTGTTCATGCACGTGTTGGGGACGGTTTTAATCGTATGCCGGTTGTGTCACGCCTACGCCATAACCGCGACGACTGGACAGAATCCAATCCGGCAAATCGGTTTTGTAGGGACCTTTGGCGTTATTTTTGTCGCCGGCGGGTATTCCATTTACCGTTTCGCCGCCGTTGCCGTATAATTCCCTCTAAAAAGACGCCACCTAGAGAATTCATTTATCGGCGCTTATGTGGCTTAATCCTTGACTACAGGGATGTTCCGTTTGGTCGAAAAAGTTGAGGGGCGTGCGCCGGGTAGAAAGCGCCGCCCCTCCACTGTCTTTTCCTTGCCGCGTAACTCGACGGTCCTTCGACCGCTCTAGACCAACTGCCGCCCTACCAACGGCTTCGCCGAGAAGTCCGAGGTCCCCCGCCATGGGGTTTTCCGGCTAGAAAGCGCCGCCCCTCCACTGTCTTTTCCTTGCCGCGTAACTCGACGGTCCTTCGACCGCTCTAGACCAACTGCCGCCCTACCAACGGCTTCGCCGAGAAGTCCGAGGTCCCCCGCCATGGGGTTTTCCGGCTTCCACAAAAGTTTGGTCATAGCGGACCTCCTTTCTGCGTTGCCCCCGATGTAGGGGCCGACTGTCCTGATTCCAATCTGGGAGTGTCCTAATCGGGACAGCACCCGATCCGGACGTCGGAGGTCCTTTTCGCACGTTGATCGCCACGCCCGCTCGCGGGGTAAAATTCGTCGGAACCGTGCTATTGTGTATCTCAGCGATGTAATGATCACAGCAGTGCGGTTGCGCTGATGCACATGTAGGTCGAGGAGTACGGCGCCATTCACATAATGGTCTCAGCGGCAGCCGCCTCAGAAAGCCAGTTAGCTCGCCACTCCGATTTGGGATTACTCGGCGCGGCCCGAGGCGTTGCTCACGAGCGCGTCGATCAGACGCTAGGAGGACGCTATGGCGAAGTTACTCATGGTTGCAGCAGCCGCGTTGCTGATTAGCATGGCCGCCGCCTTGGCCGGGCCACTGCATGACGCGGTCAAGGACGGCGATATCGAGCAGGTCAGACTGTTGATTGCGCAGGGTGAGGACGTCAATCAACGCCACAGGACTTCTGGTTCGCCACTCCATCACGCCGCCGTTTGGGCGAATGGAGATATGGCGGAACTGCTCCTGGCCGAGGGAGCCGATGTAAGCTCCCAACATCCTTTTCTGGGCACTCCGTTGAGCATAGCGGCCTTTAAGGGCAATGAAGCGGCAGTAGCAGTGCTGATTGCCAACGGCGCGGATATTGAAGCCAGGAGTGCGGACGGATTAACCCCTTTGCATGCCGCCGCGTCGGGAGGAAATGCCGCCGTCGTTGAGCTTCTCGTCACGAGCGGTGCCGATGTCAACGCAAGAAGCACCATAATCCAGGATGGCGGCGATTTCGCCGCAATCCTGCCGGTCTGAATGACCATTTCGATATCGTCGACCTCCTCCGGGCACTCGGCGCCACGGGTCCAACGATCAAGCCGGTTTCCGATCTGTTGGCCTCCGCTGATCCGGGCGAAGGTGAGAAATTTTTCGGGAGCAATTGCGATGGGTGTCACATAATCGAAAAAGGTAGTTCGGAAACTCTGACGGGGCCGAACCTCTGGGGGGTGCTTGGACGCGAGAAGGCAAGTGTTGAGGAGTTCCTTTACTCAGCAGCGTTAGGCCGGCTTGTCGGCACCTGGACGCTCGCCGAATTCAACGCCTTCATCACAGCACCCATGGACTATGCGCCCGGCACGATGATGAATATCACGAGCGCAAGGGTCAAAGACCCAGTGGAGAGGGCGAACCTTATCGCCTTTCTGCGACAGAACAGCGACGACCCTCCTCCTCTTCCGGCGTCAGTCGCCGACAAATAAACCGAGGTGTTCATTCAGACGCTGGGAGGACGCCATGCAGAAGTCACTGATGGTTGCTACTGCCGTATTGCTGATCGGCACGTCGGCCGCCTTGGCGGGGCCGCTTCACGACGCGGTCAAGGACGGTGATCTCGCTCGGTTGCAGGAATTGATAGCGGCGGGCGAAGACCTGACCGCGCAGGACAAGTTCGTTGGAACGGCCCTGCATTGGGCTGCACTCAAGGACGACATTGAAGCGGCGCGGCTTCTCATCGACGCAGGCAGCGATGCGAACCTGCCAAAGATCGGTGGTGGCCAACAAACCGCGCTGCATATTGCCGCCGAGCGCGGCAGTGTCGAGGTGGCGAGGTTGCTTGTTGAGGCAGGCGCTGACATCGAGGCTCGGACCGATGAAGGAGCCACGCCACTGCACACAGCAGCAGGCGCGGATCACGTTAACGTCGCGAAACTGCTCGTTGGAGCGGGCGCTGACATTGAGGCCAGCAGCAGCATGGATGGAGCAACCACTTTGATGATTGCCGCCACCGGCAACGCTGTCGGCGCTATCGCGTTGCTTGTCGCTGCAGGCGCAGATATCGATGCCAAGTCTCCGGGCGGTGAAACGGCATTGTCTTTTGCCGCGGTGAACGGCGCCGCTGGCGCGGTGCGAAAACTTATCGAGCTAGGGGCCGATTTGAACGGGGCGCGAGAGCTATTGCGGATACTAGAGGCTCTTGGCCTGGATGAGATCGCCGACATCCTGCGCGAGGCCGGTGCATCGCAGTAGGGCAGGACAGTCCCGCCACCAGGTCCGTTGTGGTGTCTGTCGACGGCTCCTCCGCAGGCATCTGATGGTGCCGCCACATAGGTCCGCCGCGAATTCGAGCGTTTTATCAGCGTTTTCAACCACATCTTCAAAGCGGATCATGCGGGTGATGCCGGGCAGGCAGGTCGACCCACATAACCATCATCTGATGGTGCCAACCGCTGAGGCAAAAATGAATGACGCCGGGACGCGGCGTTTTCTCGTTCTCTTTACCACTCGAACGTATCGTCGGCGCGACAGGGCCAACCGCGCGGGATATCAGATGTTCGTCGTTTCAAAGCTGATCGGCTTCGTGCTGTTGCCGTCGAACCTGATCGCACTTCTTGGCCTTGTTGGTTTGCTCGCCCTCCTTTTTCGTTCGCCCCGGCTTGGCCGCAGCCTCCTGGCGATCACGGCCGTCCTGCTAGCGATCGCCGGTTGGTCGCCGCTGGGACCGGCGGCTTTGTCAATCCTGGAAGACAGGTTTCCTCAATCGCCGGTCGCCGACCCGATCACCGGCATCATCATGCTCGGCGGGGCTGTGGACACGCATATCACGGCCAAGCGCAGTCGACCGGCGCTCAACGAAGCCGGCGAACGCATAGCGGCAGTCGCGGAGTTAAGTCGACGGTTCCAGCAGGCCCGCGTCGTGCTCTCCGGCGGGGCGAATCACATTGTGACGACTCAAACGGTAACCGAATCGGCCGTCGCGCGTGATGTTCTGATTGGCCTCGGGGTTGAGCCGGCGCGGATTGAGTTGGAGGAAAGGTCCCGCACCACATGCGAAAACGCGGAGCAGAGCGTTCTACACGCAAAACCCGAGCCGACCGAAAAATGGCTGCTCATAACTTCCGCCAGCCACATGCCACGCGCGGTAGCATGCTTCCGGGCCGTTGGATTCTCCGTAGCTCCATATCCGGTGGACTATAGGACTCGTGGAATCATGGACCTACGCGGATTCGGGGGCACGATCGCCGACGGCTTGAGAGCTTTCGATCTTGCCGCGCATGAATGGTTGGGCCTTCTTGCCTATCGAGTGTCCGGCCAAACCCATGAGCTTTTTCCGCGGCCCTAGCTGTGAAGCTTCAACAGGTTGTCCCGGTTCAGGCCGAGTCGGCTGATTGGTGTTTGTCGATTGATGGCATGGGGTCGATGCCAGTTGTAGCGGTGCTGCCATTTCGGCAGCCATCTGCTTTTCGCTGGTCTGAGTTGTGGAATTCGGTTGCGTAGGCCCATTCTCGCAACATTGTCTGGATGAAGCGTTCGGCCTTGCCGTTGGTCTGAGGCGTGTAGGGTTTGGTGCGGATATGCTTGATGGTGAGCCTTCGGCAGGCATCGCGGAAGGCCTTGGATCTGTAGCATGCTTCCGTTGTCGGTCATGACGGTGGCGGGTGATGGTAACGCCGAGGGTGGCAGTAGGTTACGGCGGCTTCGAGGAAGGCCACGGCGCTTTCCTTTTTCTCGTTCGGGAAGATGTCGGCAAAGCCGATGCGGGAATGGTCGTCGATGGCGACGTGGACATACTCCCAACCGGGCGCGGTGCCGTTATGGCGCTGGTTGCTCTGGCGCCTGCGATCGCCGGTGATGCGATGGCCGACACGATTGAAGCGACCGAGCTTCTTGATGTCCATATGGATGATTTCGCCTGGCGTTTCGCGCTCATAGCGCGGGCGTGGCTGGTTGGGCTCGAGGGCGGACAACAGGCTGAGGCCACGCCGCTTGAGAATACGGCTGACGGTCGCCCGGCTGAGGCCGAGTTCCTGGGCGATGTGGTCCTGCGTGCAACGAGCCCGGCGCAAGACCTCGACCGCTTCGCCGGTGGCCCAAGGCGTTTGGCTTGGCGAGGAATGGGGCCTGGAGGACCGGTCGGCAAGCCCGGCAATGCCCTCCGCGCGAAACCGGCCCAACCACTTGGCGACGGTCTTGGCCGTTGTCTTGAAACGGCGTGCGGCCTGAGCCTTCGTCATGGCCTCATCCATGACGGCGCGAACCATGGCCTCTCGACCTTTCGGCGTAAGATGGGCATTCTGGTGAACGTCCATTCGGTCCTCCGGAGAATCACTGACGTTGGCTGACATCAGCTTCTCTCGACAGGACCGAATGGACAACGTCCTGAAAATTCACACCTAGAGCCCTTTCAACCAACTCGGAGCCATTCTGACGGAGCGATTTTGTGACAAGATCAAGTGAAGGCTCGAAGAGCGTATCGGGGATACGGTCGAGAGACCTGGCGCCGGAATTGGCGCAAAATTGCCCGTCCCTTCGGGTTTGTTGATTGGCGGGCGCCCAACGCCGAACCAATCTGGAACGATGCGGGGGCATCGCCCGTCGATCGTTTCGACGCTGGTTCGCCTCGCCAATCGTCAAACAATCGCCGTCGCTATGGCGGCGGGATCGGGCCCTTCCTTTCGACAATGAGCCGATAGTGTTCCGGCTCGCGGTGGCGGGCGAGATCGAAGATCGTCTTGGCGTAGCGGCTTCCCATATCGAGATCGGCGCGCGCCGTAATGACTTCGTCCTCGAGACTTGTAGCCATCGCAACGATCTCACCGGAGGGCGCCACAATGACGCTCTGCCCGATCATGTCCGAGCCCTCCTCCTTGCCGCATTTGGCGGTGCCGACGACCCAGGTCGAGTTCTGGTAGGCGCCCGCCTGCATCGACAGATGATTGTGGAACGAGGTGAGCCCGTCGATATCGGCGAAGCCGGTGTGGGCGATCGGCGTGTTGTAGCCCAAGAGCACCATCTCGACGCCCTGGAGGCCCATCACCCGGTACATTTCCGGCCAGCGCCGGTCGTTGCAGATGCACATGCCGACGACGCCGCCGAAACCGCGCCAGACCGGGAAGCCGAGATTGCCCGGCTCGAAATACCATTTCTCCAGATGTTGGTACGTCCGGCCGGGCTGCGGCGTCGCATGGCCGGGAAGATGGACTTTCCGGTATTTGCCGATGATCGTCCCGTTCTTGTCGACGATGACCGAGGTGTTGAAGCGGTGCTTCTTTCCGTCCTCGACGAGGAGTTCGGCATAGCCGAGATAAAAGCCGATGCCGAGGTTCTTCGCTTCTTCGAAGAGAATCCTCGTCTCCGGCCCCGGCATCTCGCGCTCAAACCAGGTTTCGAGCTCGGCCTCGTCCTCGATCACCCAGCGCGGGAAGAAGCTGGTGAGTGCAAGCTCGGGGAAGACGACGAGATCGGCGTTGGCCGCCTTGGCTTCGCGCATCATGGCCAAGAGGCGCCCGACCGTGGAGGCGCGGGTCTCGTCCCTGGCGATCGGTCCCATCTGCGCCGAAGCAAGATTGACGATGCGGGCCATGCCTACGCTCCTTGCGAGTTGACGACGCTCCGGAGGGTGGTTCTCGATCCTGCTGCTGTCATGGTGAAAAAAATGTGCAGCTCTCGTCGCGCATGTCAACGGTCCCTCGGACGGTCCGGTCGGTCGTGCGGCGTTTCCGTGCCGCCGGCCTCGACGATGTCACCGCCTATCCCAGCTTCTATGGCGGCAAGGCCATGGAGGCCTATTTCGAACCAGTGGCAATGTCCCGGCTTGCTGACGGGGAAAAAGAGGCATGGCTGGCCGCCAAGGCGACCGCCCTTGCCGACGGAAACATTTTACATGATGCATACGGTGCACTGTGCTTTGGGGACCAAGCCCGGCTAACGTCCTTGATCATACGATGACCCACGTGACGGCCGGTTCTGACAGCACTTCTCCGACATCGTTGATCACCCGCGGGATGTCTCCTTCTGGGGTGTGGAGCGGACATTGTCGCCGGGTTCAACGACGGCAGCTGATGACCGACCCAGAGCAGTCGTAATTGTGCTCTACTATCCGCGCCGTTCGGGAGGAGTGCGAAACATGTTGGGGCGGGAGACGAGACGACTTTCAGTTGCCGCCGGGATGGCCATCGCGCTTGGGGTGTCGGCTGCGGTGGCGTTCGACCCGGCAGACGTTGAGAAGCTCCTGAAAACGCACAATTGCGTGAAATGCGACCTGACGGGCGCGATCCTGTCGCGGGCGAATCTGAGGAACGCGGACCTGGATGACGCGGATCTGACGGGCGTGAACTTGACAGGCGCGAATCTGTCGCGCGCGGACCTGACCGATGCAACCTTGACGGAAGCGTTCCTGATGGACGCGGACCTGTGGCGCGCGACCCTGACCGGCGCGACCTTGATAGGCGCAAACCTGTCGCGCGCGGACCTGATGGACGCGACCTTGACGGACGCGTTCCTGATGGACGCCAGCCTGCGACGCACGAACCTGACGGGCGCGACCTTGACGGGCGCGAACCTGTCGCGCGCGGACCTGCGGGGCGCGAACCTGACGGACGCGGACCTGTCGGAAGCGACCCTGACAGGCGCGGACCTGATGGACGCAATCGAGTGCAATACAACGGCGCCGGACGGCCAAGTCAGCAGCTGCCCTTAGGCCGAGACGGCTTCCCGATGAAGCTCAAGACGACCTTGTACCCGAGTGCGACGGTCGCCGCGATGCTACCGTCGTACAATCCAGGGTCGATGGCCGCCCAAATCCTACGCAAGCCTGTGGATCACCCGATGCTCGATCGCGGCTGCGCTCTAGAAGCCCTCGAAGACATTTCCGCTGAGATCAGGCAAGGTCGAAGCGGTCGAGATTCATGACCTTGTCCCACGCAGCCACGAAGTCGCGCACGAACTTCTGCGCGGCGTCGTCACTCCCGTAGACCTCAGCGATCGCTCGGAGCTCAGAGTTCGAACCGAAGACGAGGTCGACGCGGCTGCCGTTCCACTTGAGCTCGCCCGTCCCGCGATCGCGACCCTCGAACACGTCCTCGGTGTCCGAGGTCGCCTTCCACTCCGTCGCTTTGTCGAGCAGGTTCACGTAGAAGTCGTTGGTCAGCGTCTCGGGTCGGTCGGTGAAGACCCCGAGCTCGGACTGCCCGCCGTTCGCGTTCAGGACGCGCATGCCGCCGAGGAGGGCCGTCATCTCGGGAGCGGACAGCGTCAGCATGAACGCTTTGTCCACCAGCAGGTGCTCCGACGAGAGCTCGTGGCCCTTCTGCAGGTAGTTGCGGAACCCGTCGGCGGTCGGCTCGAGCACGGCGAACGACTCGGTGTCGGTCATCTCCTGCGTGGCGTCGGTGCGCCCCGGCGTGAAGGGGACCTGCACAACGTGCCCGGCCTTCTTCGCAGCCTCCTCGATGGCTGCGCAGCCGCCCAGCACGATCAGGTCGGCGAGCGAGACCATCTTCCCACCCATCTGCGAGCCGTTGAACTCCCGCTGGATCCCCTCCAGGGTCTCCAACACCTTCGACACGCCGAACGTCACGTTGACGTCCCACTCCCCCTGCGGCGAGAGGCGGATGCGCGCCCCGTTCGCGCCACCGCGTTTGTCGGTGTCACGGTAGGTCGAGGCCGACGCCCAGGCGATCGAGACCAGCTGGGAGATGGACAGGCTGGAGTCGAGGATCTTGCCCTTGAGCGCAGCGACGTCCGCGTCGTCGATCAGTTCGTGCGTGACCTCGGGCACCGGGTCCTGAAAGAGCAGAGTCTCCTCGGGAACCCACGGGCCGAGGTACCGGGCGACGGGTCCCATGTCACGGTGCAGCAGCTTGTACCACGCCCGGGCGAAGGCATTTGCGAACTCCTCCGGGTTCTCGTGGAAGCGCTTCGAGATCGGCGCATAGATCGGGTCCGCCTTCAATGCCAGGTCCGTCGTGAGCATCGTGGGGGCGTGCGTCTTCGACGAATCGTGGGCATCCGGCACGGTGCCCGCTGCAGATGCATCCGTGGGAGTCCACTGCGCCGCACCGGCCGGACTCTTCACCTGCTTCCAATCGTAGCCGAACAGGTTGTCGAAGAAGTTGTTGTCCCACATCGTCGGCTCCGTCGTCCATGCGCCCTCCAACCCGCTGCCGATCTGATCGCCGGCTTTGCCGCTGCCATAGCTGCTCTTCCAGCCAAGGCCTTGCTCCTCGACGCTGGCACCCTCAGGTTCGGGACCTTTGTAATGTTCCTCGGCAGCACCATGGGTTTTGCCGAACGTGTGTCCGCCGGCAATGAGCGCAACCGTTTCCTCGTCGTTCATCGCCATGCGGCGGAACGTTTCTCGAATGTCCGTGGCTGCAGCCAGCGGATCTGGGTTACCGTTCGGCCCCTCCGGATTGACGTAGATCAGGCCCATCTGAACGGCGCCGAGGGGATTCGCCAGCTCCCGGTCGCCGCTGTAGCGCTCGTCGCCGAGCCACTCCCGCTCCGGGCCCCAGTAGACTTCCTCCTCGGGCGCCCAGATGTCCTCGCGGCCGCCGCCGAAGCCGAAGGTCTTGAAGCCCATCGTCTCCAGGGCGCGGTTCCCGGTGAAGATCAGAAGATCGGCCCACGAGATCTTCCGGCCGTACTTCTGCTTGATCGGCCAGAGCAGCTGACGCGCCTTGTCGAGGTTTACGTTGTCGGGCCAGCTGTTGAGGGGCGCAAAGCGCTGGGCGCCGCTGCCGCCGCCGCCGCGGCCGTCGGCGATGCGGTACGTACCTGCGGCGTGCCACGTCATCCGGATGAAGAGCGGTCCGTAGTGGCCGTAGTCGGCCGGCCACCAGGCCTGCGACTGGGTCATCAACGCATCGACGTCCTTCGCCAGGGCTTCGAAGTCGAGGCTCTTGAACTCCTCGGCGTAGTCGAACTCCTCGCCGTTGGGATCGGCCTGGGGGTGGTTCTGGCGGAGGATCCGCAGGTTTAACTGGTTCGGCCACCAGTGTTGGTTCGCTGTGTCGCCCACAGCCTGGTGCGCGGTGCCCATTACCGGGCACTTGCTTTCGTTGTTCATATTCTCTCCGATCGTGTTCTGAATTTTTCCACTCTGTTCCGCATACAAGGATGTGAACGAAGGAAATCAACAGGTTGATCGATGCGATTACCGGCAGTGTGGCCGTGGATCGGGTCAAAGACAAGATGCTGGCACTGGATGCCCGTAAGGCAGACTTGGAACGTCTGGTCAAAGAGACCGACGAGCCTCCGGCCCCGACCCTCATATGGCAGAGCACTACCGCAAGGAAGTGGCGCGGCTGCGCGAGACTCCTACAGAAGAGAACCATCGCCATGAAGCGACGCAGATGCGCGCGAATCGCGCCAATGTCTTTGAAATCATAGGGATTTCACATGGTATGTTGACCGAGGCGACATCGTCACCGCGCGGACCTGGACGGCAGTTCGTGACCCTGGCTGTGTAAAAACGCTGCGGGTGTTATGATTCTCCTGATCCGTGCGGCGGGAGGGTCTGATGAAGCGTTTTGTGGAAGGCGTTGATCGCGAGCAAGGCACTTTGTTCCCGGTGCTGCTGGACGACTGGATTGATGAAGACAATCCGGTTCGGGTGATTGACGTTTTTGTTGACGAACTCGATCTCGGCGAACTCGGGTTCGGCGGTGTCGATCCAAAGGCGACCGGTCGGCCGTCGTACCACCCATCGGTTCTCCTGAAGCTTTACATCTACGGTTATCTCAACCGAGTTCAGTCGAGCCGCCGTCTCGAGCGTGAAGCCGGTCGCAATGTCGAAGTGATGTGGCTGACGGGCCGTCTGGCTCCTGATCACAAAACGATTGCCGACTTCCGCAAGGACAATGGCCGTGCGATCCGCCGGGTTTGCGCGCAGTTCGTGCAGCTGTGCCGGCAGCTGTGCCTGCTTGCTGCGGCCAGCGTCGCGATCGACGGTTCCAAGTTCAAGGCAGTCAACAACCGGGACCGGAACTTCACTCGCGCTAAGATGCAGCGACGCCTGCTGCAGATCGAGGACAGCGTCGCACGCTATCTACATCAGCTCGACACCGCCGACCGGCAGGAACCGTCGGAGGCATTGGCGGCCAAGACCGAACAGCTGAAGGAGAAGATTGGACGGCTCAAGCAAGAGATGGTGCGTCTTGAGGGCCTTAAAGCCCGGATGCTTGCAACGCCCGACAGGCAGATCTCGCTTACCGATCCAGATGCGCGCTCCATGGCGACCAGCGGCCGGGGATCGGGCGTTGTCGGCTACAATGTCCAGGCCAGCGTTGAGATCGATCACCATCTGATCGTTGCCCATGATGTGACGAACGTCGGGACCGATCGGGCGCAGCTGTCACCGATGTCCAAGAAGACCAAGGCCGTCCTGGGGGTGGACGAACTCGATGTCGTTGCCGATCGGGGCTACTTCTCAAGTCTGGAGATCCTGGCCTGCCACGAGGCGGACATCACGGTCACGTTGCCCAAACCGATCACCTCAGGCGTCAAGGCCAAAGGTCGCTATGGCAAGCAGGACTTCCGTTATGTGGTTGAGGACGACGTCTACATCTGCCCCGCCGGCGAACGGCTGACCTATCGCTACACGACCGAGGAGAATGGGTTGGTCCTACGCCGGTACTGGACCAATGTGTGTCAGACATGCGCCATCAAGGACAAGTGCACCACCGGCAAGGAGCGCCGGGTCGCTCGCTGGGAGCATGAACATCTTCTCGAAGCTGTTCAGCGGCGGCTTGATGAGAACCCGGACAAGATGCGCCAGCGTCGCGAGACGGTCGAGCATCCCTTCGGCACGATCAAGATGTGGATGGGCGCGACCCACTTCTTGATGAAGCGACTCAAAAACGTCCGCACCGAGATGGCGCTGAATGTGCTCGCCTACAATCTCACCCGGGTCATGAACATCATCGGCATCCGCCCGCTGATGGCGGCGATCCGGGCGTGAGGGCCGTCACACCGGCAGTTTGACCTCGCTCGCGCATCCCAGACCCCAATAGCGGCCTGCTCGGCGCCGATCCGAGCCCAAACTCGCCCGCCGCTTCTCATTGCCCAAATATCGGCGGCTCGGAGATCCGATCGAAAAACGTCAGCCGTTTCTACACGCCCAAGACCCAGCTCGGACGTCGCGCGGCACGGATTGCAGCGTATACGGTTCCGGGGTGATCGCCAGTTCACGATTCGCGCAAGGGGAGCAGGAGCAACCGTTGTCGATGCTATGGTTGTAGCCGTGGCCAAGTCGGCGTCTGCGGGCCGCACTGACTGTTTAGCGAGCCAGACGAGATGCAGCCCTTCTGTGATAGTATCGAACTGGCAAGGGAGGAATGATTGCAGCGGAGTGAACATCTGACGGTGCGTCAGACTGGATCTCAGCTCTTATGGCAGAGGAAAAATTCATGCAAAATCGAATCGAAATGTTCGAGGTCGATCAATCGCTTGAACTCCTAAACCGAACGCTCGCAGACAAAGAAATTTCGCCGGGCAATGTCATCTCGATCCACGAGCAACCAGCAATCCTTATGGAAAACATGGGGCCGCAAACCAAGGCCAAATACCGCGTTTACTACACTGGCTAGCGTTCTCGCCTCTTCTACTCTGTTCGGGCCCCCGAGCTTTGATCGCAACGCGCGGGACCGCGGTCGCGACATGCGTCGCGAAAATCCCTTGGTTTTGAGGTTCCGACTCAGTCTTCCTCTGTCAAGCGGCCAACCAGCGGAACGCGCTCGAACATTTCCGGGCCATGAGGCCCCTCAAGCGCCGGCCAGCGCCTCCAGTCGTTCCATGAACGAAGGGCCGTCATAGATTTCGCTTGTCGCGATGATTTCGGTTTCGATCGCATCGAAATAGTTGTCGAGCACCGTTGCCCGCTCATGGGCCAGCGGCGGGTCGCAATAGCATGTCTCGCTCCATTGCACCCTGCCGTCCGGCACCATGACGGCGCGATTCAACGCCGCGACGATCTCGGCCCCGTCCGGCTTCTGGCGCGCAATCGAACCGTCGCCGATGCGCCGGCGCAGTTCGGCCGCCATATCTTCACGAAACGCGCCCGTTACCCGATAGATCATGATCGGCTCCCTTGTCGTGCCGTGTCAGGAAGCCTCGCCGATTGGCGTTCGGTTTTCAATAGAGCGCCCCCATCGCGTCCCGTACCGCCGGCAGCACGAATGACGAAGCGACGCCGACCACCGCGCCCGCGATGATCCTGACCCACACGGCGCCCAGATACGGGGCGAGGCCGGCCAGCGCGCCGCAGACGGCCCCGTAAAAGCCGATTCCGGTAAAGTCCATGACCTCTCCCCTTTCCGGCACCAGACAAAGCACGCCGTCCACGGACCGCCGGAACTCCGCTCAAGACCGATCTTAGCGGAAAGTGGAAGCGTTTGGAGGGCGGAATGGGCCAGCATAACGCCCACGCCCGGCAATAGCGCTCAGGTCGGGTTCGCTCGCCGGCCCTGCGTGACCATCATCGTCAGCATCCCCAGCAGCAATGGGACGATGGCGAAATACAGGACGCCGGCGCCCAGCGCGGCAAACAGAAAGCCCGAGACCAGCGGGCCGAGCGCGGCGCCGAAATCGCGCCAGGTCTGCATCACCGCCAATCGCTGCATCGCGCTTTCATGCGGCACGCTCATTGCCACGGCCGCCGGGCCGACGGCCGAGATCACGCTTCGCGCAATGATGATGAGACCTGCTCCGACATAGATGGCGCCAGCCCCGATGGTTGCGAATCCCACCGCCAGAACGATCACCGAGATATTCAGAAGGCGCCAAACGCCGACCTTGTCGCCGAGCACACCACCCAACGGCGCGAAGAAAAATATCACCAGACGCTGCGAGGCCAGCAGGATGCCGCCGCTCAACATCGCGACCTCGACCGACGCCGAGTCCAGCAGAACCAGGGCGATGGTCATGGTGAAGACGCCATCGGCGCCAAATCCGACGACAAAGAACAGAAGGTCGGACAGCGCTGGTTTGGGAAACCAGTGACGGTTTGATGGAGGTGGTTTTTCGTTGTCCGGTGGTAGCAGGAAAGCCAGCGGGATAGCCGCCAGTGAGACGACGCCGAGCACCAGAAAGATCGCCTGGGCACCAAGCAGCCCGGCCAGCCACGCTCCGACGGTCAGTGACAAAGCCGGGCCGATCTGCATGATCGCGCGGCTGAGCCCGACCCGCGCGCCGGCGCGCTTGCGGTCGTCGATCGCGTAGGCAAGCGTGATCAGCGACATCGCGGCGAAGGAAAGCCCCCAGACGATCCGGGCGAAGAGCAGCACCGGACTGCCATCGCCGAGCCAGTAGAGCAGCGTCGAACCGGCGCCGCCGATGGCCGCGATGATCGTCATCCGTCGCAAACCGAGGGCGTCGGTAAGTCGGACAATCTGAGTGTAGGTGAGAATGCGGATGATCCGGTTGGCGGACAGCAGGATACCGACCCAGACCAGCGTGATGCCGAACTCCGCCGCGTTCACCGGTAGAACAACGTAAATCAGCGCGTCGCCGATGAGCGCAATCGACAGGACACCGGCGGAAATCGACGTGGGCGCGGCGCCGGGCGTGGTCACACCGCCGTTCAATGGAAGAAAAGGCGGCCGCTCTCGACCCCTGGCTGGAGTTCAACTTTCTCGATCAAGTTCCTGCAGCCTTGTCCGGGCGTTGCCGCGACCAACGGCCTACACCGGCGTTATGGTCACCGCAATCAGATCATGATCCGAGATCGGGGCTTCATCCTCGCCAATTGCGGGAAGGGTGGCTGCGCGCTCGGCCACCAGCCCGCGGGTGAAGAACCAGTCCACCCGCCCGGGTGCCGTCACCTGGACATGCCTCCCAACGCGCCGGGTCGGCCCCGGCCGATTGCACGCCTGCCAGTCGAACCCGGCCGCCGCTGCGGCGTCGAACAGCGGCTCATAGGACATCGGAGAGACGAACCGATGGGGGTCCTCGGCAACGGCGGCAGCGCGCCAACTCTGGTCTCTTGCCGAGGCGAGCGTGGTTGTGAAGGTGTTGAAGTCTCCACCGATGACCACCGGTCCCTTGCCCGCACAAGCATCGACGGCCGCCAACAGAACGCTCATCTGCGCCGCGCGCTGCCGCGGGCTGCCAGCGCTTTCAAAGTGGACCGAGAAGAAACCAATCTCGAGGCCACCGATCGGTATCGTTGCGGCCATTCCGATGCGACCGCCCACGCGCTGTTCACCGTTTCCTCCGTCAAACCACTCGCCGGTGGTTTCAAGCCGGCACAAGGCGGGTCGTATCATCGGGCTGCGGGATAGAATCGCAGCCCCGTGCAAGCCCGCTGCGTTCTCCTCCCCCGCGTGGCGTCGGCGTTCACGTTCGTTACCCAGGCCCAACTCGACGAACTCGACACCGAATGCGTAGCCCTGGTTCAGACGCTCGGCGAGTTCGCTTGTGGTGTGGCGCTGGCCCGAACGCGCCATGCCCAGATCGAGCTCGGTCAGCAGGTTGACGTCCGCGCCGGCGGTGGCAAGAAGCGCGGCCGACGCCTCCACATACTTGCACCGCTCAAGATTCCAAAACGCCACTCTGGCGGACCCGTCCAACGTGGTTGCCGGCGCCGGCGGCTGGCGAAGCTCGATCTTGCGCAGGGCCTCGATCTCGGCAGCCGCTTTTGCGTGGACGGCGCGGCTGGTTGGGCCTGCAGCAAGCTCTCGCCTGCGCGCCGCCGACACGCGCGGAATCTCGTCGCAGGTGTCGAAACTCAGTTGGTCGGACGCCGGCACAACCACGCTCTCCCTCCTTCAGGTGTATGGCCGTCCCAGCCGCCCCGGACGATCAAAGCGGATTTGCTGCTCAATGTGGGCTCCCCGGATGTTTGCGTGGTGTGACACCTTGCGCCTTCTTGCCCGAAGAACAAGGTGACCGCAAACCCGGTCGGGCTTCGTCCCACACTCGCCGGGCACGGTCCCATGCAATAAGCTGGCGCCTCCGATGCTTGGCTCGGACGGGCCGGCGCATCGCAAAAGGGAGGGATTTTCCATGCCGACATTCATCCTGTCGCTGAGTTTTACCGACCAGGGCATTCGCGTCATCAAGGAGGCACCACAGCGCGCCGCGGCGGCCAGAGACCTCGCCCGCAGTGTCGGGGTGGAGCTCGGAGAGATCTATCTGACCACCGGCGACAGCGATCTTTTGATCTTCGCCGAAGCGCCCGACGGCGACAACATCGCCAAGTTTGCCCTGGCCCCGTCTTCGCTGGGGAATGTGCGCACCAAGACGGCACGGGCGTAGCCCGAATCGGAATATCAACGGTTGATCTCCGAACTGCCCTAGTCGACCATCGCGCCGCCGGGCCCGGCGTTTTAGCGGGCGAGGCCGCGGATCAAGCCGACCACGAGATCGACCAAGACCTGATGCCGCACAACCCCGTTGTGATCGTCGGGGCCGGCCCCACCGGGCTGGTTCTGGCCATCGAGCTCGCCCGCCGCGGGACTCCCTTCCGCCTCATCGACCGTCACCGTGAGCCGCTGGGGTGGGATCGCGCGACCGTGGTCAAGCCGCGCTCGCTGGAGGTGTTCGACAAATTCGGTCTTGCCGACACTTTCCTCAGCCGCGCTCGCTGGAGGTGTTCGACAAATTCGGTCTTGCCGACACTTTCCTCAGCCGCGGCTGCAAGGTGCCCTCGGTCGCCCTCTTCCTCGACGGCGTGAAAGTCGCTGCGGTCGAATTCGGCGAACTCGATACCGCCTTCCCCTTCATTCTGTCGCTGCCGGAGAGCGAGACCGAGAAGATCCTCACTCAAAAATTGGGAGAGCTTGGCGGCGAGGTGGAACGGGGGCTCGAACTGACCGGCCTGGAGCAGGGGGACGGCAGCGTGCGGGTCCGCTTGCGGCAAACTGGCGATGATGACGAGCGCGTTCAGGAGGCGTGCTGGGTGGTCGGCACCGACGGTCTTCACAGTGCGGTCCGCGGCACCATCGCCGACGCCTTCGAGGGCCACGACAACCCGACCCTGTGGGCGGTGGTCGACGCCCGCCTCGAAGGGTGGCGGCATCCGGGCAATGCCATCGCCGCCGAGCTTGATCGTCCCGGGGTCAATCCGATCCCGCTCGGCGACGGTCGCTGGCGGGTCTATTTTCGCCCCGAAACCGACGATGAAACAACCGCCCTGGCCGGAGTCGAGGCGGGCCTGGCGGCGATGTCGCCTGGCGCCAGGCTG
The DNA here is from genome assembly GCA_963663975.2 of uncultured Bauldia sp. Classification (GTDB taxonomy): domain Bacteria; phylum Pseudomonadota; class Alphaproteobacteria; order Rhizobiales; family Kaistiaceae; genus JANQRX01. The sequence goes on from CAXXRA010000005.1 coordinate 393,054, forward strand.
GGCGAACGCGACCAGCCGCGCTTCTTCCGCACCCACTCCCGGGTCGCCCGGCGCTATCGCGTCGGCCGCGTCCTGATCGCCGGCGATGCCGCCCATGCCTGCAGCCCGATTCAGGGTCACGGCATGAATATGGGAGTCCAGGACGCGCACAATCTCGGCTGGAAACTCGCCCTGGTGGTCGCCGGCGAGGCAGCGCGGGAGCTGCTTGACTCCTACGAAGCCGAACGGCGGCCGGTCGCCCAACTCATCGTGCGCTCGGGCGACAAGGCGGAGGCCGGTTTCGACTGGCAGGATCCGGACAGCCGGCGCGCCCTGGTCGCCGAGCTATCGACCACCGGGGGAATGATGGGCGTGGCCATCGCCGAAGCGGAAATCACCCATGGCTACAGCGCCAGCCCGATCGTCGGCGAAGCCGGCCACCTCACCGATGTCCACCATCGCGCCACGGCGGCCGGGCATCGGGTTGGTGACGTCGAGGGCCTTGTTTTGGCCGAACGTGCCTGCCGCTTGCATGAACTCCTGCGGACACCGGCCCACGTGCTGTTCGTCATGCTCGGCGATGCCGAGGCGACCCGACTCGACCAGGCGCTTGATTTGGCCAGAACCGCGGCCCGGCGCTACCAACCCCACGTCGAGGCCTACGTTGTGACATCGGGTAGCTCCGGCCCGGCGGCGTTGCCGCCGGACGTGATCCGGGACCCGCAGGGTGGGCTGCATGAGCGCTTCGCGGCCGAGCGACCGTGCCTGTGTCTGGTGCGGCCCGACGGCCACCTCGCCGTGGTCAGCCAGTCCCTGTCGCTCGATCGTCTGTACGATCTTCTCGGCAAGGTGCTGGCGCCCAGGGGCTAGGGCGGACGCCGCCGTTGGCGCTTCTTGCCGCAGGGTCTATTTTCATGACGTGAAGATGCCGGCGAGCGACGGAGCCACTCGCGACGTGCATCTTGGGGAGGAGCCAGAGCCCTTTCAGCCAACTCTGAGCCATTCTGACGAGCGATTTTGTGACAAGATCAAGTCAAGTTTCGATGAGCGTATCCAGATACGGTCGAGGAGCTTGGCGCAGGAATTGGCGCAAAATCGCCCGTCCCTTCGGGTTTCCGATTGGCGGACGCCAATCGAGGAACAGAATTGACCCAGAGTTGGCCGAAAGGGCTCTAGATGTGAAGCTTCAACAGGTTGTCCCGGTTCAGGCCGAGTCGGCTGATTGGTGTTTGTCGATTGAGGCTGGCATGGGGTCGATGCCAGTTGTAGCGGTGCTGCCATTTCGGCAGATCTGCTTTTCGCTGGTCTGAGTTGTGGAATTCGGTTGCGTAGGCCCATTCTCGCAACATTGTCTGGATGAAGCGTTCGGCCTTGCCGTTGGTCTGAGGCGTGTAGGGTTTGGTGCGGATATGCTTGATGGTGAGCCTTCGGCAGGCATCGCGGAAGGCCTTGGATCTGTAGCATGATCCATTGTCGGTCATGACGCGGGTGATGGTAACGCCGAGGGTGGCAAAGTAGGTTACGGCGGCTTCGAGGAAGGCCACGGCGCTTTCCTTTTTCTCGTTCGGGAAGATGTCGGCAAAGCCGATGCGGGAATGGTCGTCGATGGCGACGTGGACATACTCCCAACCGGGCGCGGTGCCGTTATGGCGCTGGTTGCTCTGGCGCCTGCGATCGCCGGTGATGCGATGGCCGACACGATTGAAGCGACCGAGCTTCTTGATGTCCATATGGATGATTTCGCCTGGCGTTTCGCGCTCATAGCGCGGGCGTGGCTGGTTGGGCTCGAGGGCGGACAACAGGCTGAGGCCACGCCGCTTGAGAATACGGCTGACGGTCGCCCGGCTGAGGCCGAGTTCCTGGGCGATGTGGTCCTGCGTGCAACGAGCCCGGCGCAAGACCTCGACCGCTTCGCCGGTGGCCCAAGGCGTTTGGCTTGGCGAGGAATGGGGCCTGGAGGACCGGTCGGCAAGCCCGGCAATGCCCTCCGCGCGAAACCGGCCCAACCACTTGGCGACGGTCTTGGCCGTTGTCTTGAAACGGCGTGCGGCCTGAGCCTTCGTCATGGCCTCATCCATGACGGCGCAAACCATGGCCTCTCGACCTTTCGGCGTAAGATGGGCATTCTGGTGAACGTCCATTCGGTCCTCCGGAGAATCACTGACGTTGGCTGACATCAGCTTCTCTCGACAGGACCGAATGGACAACGTCCTGAAAATTCACATCTAGACATGTCGGACCGGTCGCCAGCGCTCGCCGATCTTCGCGCGGCGATCCGGGCTGCCGGTCGTGCCGGCGAGAGCGCCGCGCTGGCCGGACTGACGAAATTGGCCGATCTCGACGGTGTCGCACGGCAACGCATTTCGGCCCGTGGCGCCGACCTCGTGCGCCAGGTCCGGGAAGGCTCGCAGCCCGGCCTGATGGAACTCTTCCTGGCCGAATACGGGCTTTCGACGCGCGAGGGCGTGGCGCTGATGTGCCTTGCCGAGGCGCTGCTGCGCACGCCCGACGCCCAGACGATCGACGCGCTGATCGAGGACAAGATCGCACCGTCCGACTGGAGCGCCCATCTCGGACAGGCCGCCTCGCCGCTCATCAACGCCTCGACCTGGGCGCTGATGCTGACCGGTCAGGTTCTCCAGGATGACGACGAGTGGATTGTCGGGACGCTGCGCGGCGCATTGAAACGGCTCGGCGAACCGGTGATCCGCGTCGCGGCCACCCGCGCCATGAAGGAACTCGGCCGTCAGTTCGTTCTCGGCCGCGACATCGACGAGGCGCTCGATCACGCCGGTGCCGAGGGGCGCCGAGGCTACCTCCACTCCTACGATATGCTCGGCGAGGCGGCGCTGACGGCGAGCGACGCGGAGCGCTACGCGCACGCCTATGCCGCGGCCATCGACGCCATCGCCAGACGGGCGCATGGCGACGACGTGCGCGACAATCCCGGAATTTCGGTCAAGATGTCGGCGCTCCATCCCCGCTACCAGGAAGCCCAGCGGGAGCGGGCCATGACGGAGCTGGCGCCGCTTCTGCTTGATCTGGCGCGTCGCGCCTGTGCCGCCGGCATCGGCTTCAGCGTCGACGCCGAGGAATCCGAACGCCTCGAGATTTCGCTCGATATCATCGAAGCGGTTCTCGGCGACCCGGCACTGGCCGGCTGGGACGGGTTCGGCGTGGTGGTTCAGGCCTACGGTCCGCGGGCGGCGCCGATGCTCGACTGGCTCCACGCCCTGGCGCGGCGGCTCCACCACCGTTTGATGGTCCGCCTGGTCAAGGGCGCCTATTGGGACACCGAGATCAAGCGCGCCCAGGTGATGGGGCTCGATCGCTTTCCGGTCTTCACCCGCAAGCCGTCCAGCGACGTCTCCTACATCGCCTGTGCCCGCAAGCTGCTTGCCATGGGCGATCGGCTGTGGCCGCAATTCGCCACCCACAACGCCCATACCGCCGCCGCGGTGCTGGAGATGGCCGGAGGGTCGGAGGGGTTCGAGTTTCAGCGCCTGCACGGCATGGGGGCGGCACTGCACGATGTGCTGCGCGAAGAGGCCGGCACGCGATGCCGGATCTACGCCCCCGTCGGGCCCCATCGCGACCTCCTCGCCTATCTCGTCCGGCGCTTGCTTGAGAACGGCGCCAACTCTTCCTTCGTGCACCAGATCGTCGACAAGAACCTGGCGCCCGAGGTGATCGCCGCCGATCCCTTCCTGGCCACCGATGGCTACCGCGACAAACCCGGTCACCCGGCCATTCGGCACGGCTCGGAGCTGTTCGGCCCGACCCGTCACAACTCCCGCGGTTTCGATCTCGCCGATGCTGACGATCTGGCGACAATCGAGGCGGCGCGGGCGCCCTTCCGCGAACATCGCTGGGCGGCTCGGCCGATGATCGACGGCCCGCCACCGGGGCCGCGATCCGCGAAGCACGCAACCCGGCCGATCCCGATGATGTCGTCGGCACCGTCCAGGACGCCGCACCGGCGGACGTGGAGGTGGCGATCGGCGCTGCAGTGGCCGCCCAGCCGCTATGGGAGGCGAACGGGCCGGCGGCGCGAGGCGCGATGCTCCGGCGCGCGGCGGACCTCCTTGAGGCAAACTTCGGAGAACTGTTTGCGCTGGCCGCGCGCGAGGCCGGCAAGACGCTGCCCGACGCGGTGGCGGAGGTGCGCGAGGCGGTCGATTTTCTGCGCTACTACGCCGCCGAAGCCGAGCGCCTCGGGGACGCCGGCGCGGCCCGTGGCGTTTTCGTCTGCATCTCGCCGTGGAACTTTCCGCTGGCGATCTTCACCGGCCAGATCGCCGCCGCGCTGGCAGCCGGCAATGCGGTCATCGCCAAGCCGGCCGAGCAGACGCCGCTGATGGCGGCGCGGGCGTGCCAGTTGTTGCGCGAGGCCGGCATTCCGCCGGGCGTCATCCAGCTCCTGCCCGGCGACGGGCCGGCGGTCGGCGGGCGCCTGGTCGCCGACCCACGCATCGGCGGGGTGTGTTTCACCGGTTCGACCGCCACGGCCCAGGCGATCAACCGGGCCATGGCCGAAACCGCACCGCCCCACGCTCCGCTGATTGCCGAGACCGGCGGTCTCAACGCCATGATCGTCGATTCCACCGCGCTGCCCGAGCAGGCGGTCGGCGACATCATCGCCTCGGCCTTTCAGAGTGCCGGCCAGCGCTGTTCGGCGCTTCGCATTCTCTGCCTCCAGAGCGATATCGCCGAGCCGGTGAGCCGGATGCTGTTCGGGGCGATGGACGAACTGAAACCCGGCGATCCATGGAACCTTGCCACCGATATCGGCCCGGTCATCGACGCCGAGGCCGGAACCGCGATTGCCGATCACATTGCCCGCGCCGAGGTCGACGGGCGGCTCCTCAAGCGCCTTGCCGCACCGGACCACGGTACCTTCATCGGCCCGTCGGTGATCGCGATCGATTCGATCGGTGACCTTGGCGAGGAGGTGTTCGGACTGGTCCTTCATCTGGCGAGGTTCCAGGCGGGCGAGATCGACGCCGTCATCGACGCCATCAACGGCTCCGGCTACGGCCTGACCTTCGGGCTCCACACCAGGATCGACGATCGCGTGGTGCGGATTGTCGATCGCGTGCACGTCGGCAATATCTACGTCAACCGCAACCAGATCGGCGCCGTGGTCGGCTGCCAGCCCTTCGGCGGCGAGGGCCTGTCCGGCACCGGACCAAAGGCCGGCGGTTCCAATTATCTGCCGCGTTTCCGCGCGCGGCAGCCTCCAGTATCGGCGGAGCCGGCTGCCGGCCGGATTGTGTCGGCCGAAGAGCTGGGGTCCGCCCTCGCCTCGGCCGGCGAGCCCACGAGCAAAGCGCGCTCGGTCGCGACCCTGCCGGGCCCGACCGGTGAGTTGAACCAGTTGAGCACCTTCGCCCGCGCCCGCGTGCTCTGCCTCGGCCCCGGTCGGGAGCTGGCGGGGGAACAGGCCCGCCGTGCCCGCGCCGTCGGTTCGGCCGCGCTCGCGGTGGCGCCGGGCATCACCGACGGGCTCGACGGGGTCGTCGAACCCGAAGCGCTGCGCGATCTCGAGGCGGTCGACGTGGTGATCTTCCTCGGCAATGATGACACCGCCCGCCTGATCCGCCGCGCGCTCGCCGCGCGGTCCGGGCCGATTGTTCCCTTGGTCATGGATGAGGCGTTCGAGGACTGGCTCGTCATCGAACGCAGCATCTGCGTCGACACCACGGCCGCGGGCGGCAACGCCTCGCTGCTGGCGGCCGGCTCGGGCTAAACCACAATGCCGCATCAACCGAGCGAGCGACCCTTCGTCGGGAACAGTCTGAGCCCCCGTATTACGGATACGGAGTACCGTACTCGACAGGAAGTGCGGTTGGATCAACCGGTCCACCGATACCGCTCAACGCGAATACCACAATCCCGAATCCCACGGCGGCCAAAACCCACCAAAGCGCGGTCGCCCAATCCAGGTCATGCCAGTGAAGGTGATGGGATGCATGAATTTGAGCCATTGGAATCTCCATCCAAAGTGCCTGGAGAAAACCGAGACCCCCGACTCTTACAGCATCGTCTCAATGCGGCGATCCACCGATTCCCGCCAAGCGCGCTGTCTGAAGAGGCACATGTGTCTTGAACTGGTCATTGACAAGATGAAGCGCGGCATTTGTCGCGCTGTCCCCTTTCCCCTTCTGTGTGGTGTCGGCGAATATTTCGTGCCGCTGGTCATGGATGACGACATCGCAGCATTCGCGTCGACACCACGGCGGCGGGCGGCAATGCGTCACGGCTGGCGGCGGGGTCGGGTTAGCTGGGCCGCAATCGGCCGTCGCGAAATTTCCCGTGACAAAGGCGCCGGGGTAAAGTCCGAGCCCCCGGCCATACCCTTTTGCCGCCTTCGTCAACCGGTCGGATCGGAGATGGGCCATGAGCGATCTTGGTAACGAAATCTTCGCCGAAGCACGGCGGGATTATCGCCGTGCCCTGAAGTGGCAGGGTATTGCACTTCTCGGCTTCGCATTTCTTCACCTCGCCGTCATCGCACCAATGGTCGATGTCAGCGCCCGACACGCGGTCGCCGAGGCCAATCTCGGCGGGGCGGAATCGCGAAAGGCGGCCGTGGACGAGATCGTCTCGGCGGCGCGCGCCTTCGATACCGCCGCGCAAGGCGAAATCAACACGCTCATCGATGATGCCCTGCAGTCTAAGATCGAGGCTTTTCGACGGCTCGACGAGCCCATCGCCGGGCTGCGGGAGATTGGTCCGGAGCGCGCCGGCGGCCCCGAAGGCGAGGTGCTGATCGGTCAGATATGGAGCGGCTCCGGCCAACTTCTGTTCCAGCAGCAGCCGGTCGACGCCAACCCGCTTTTCAAGGCTGAGGTTCCCTCGATGCCGGCCAACATGCGCCGGGCCGCGGCGGACCGTGTAGTCGGCATCACCGATCTCCGCGTCAGACTGAATCCTTGGGTGACCAAGGCCATCATCGATCCGACCTTTGAACGAATTAACCGGGATTTGCTGGCAGCGATGACCGCCGGCGTGGTTGGCCGGAGTGAGCCGATCAAGGCGAAGATCGAGGCCGCGGTGGCGGTCGGCGTTGCCCGCGACGAGCCGGCCTTGGTCGAAGTCGGCGCGTTGCTGACCGAGACGGTCGCGGCGGCTCGGGCGCTTCATTACCAACCGCCGGACGATCCCCTGTGGTGGACCACGGTGACCGGCAAGATCGATGCGCTCACGCCCCGCGATCTGCGTTTTGCCATCGGCGAGATCGAAGCGCTGGGCACGTTGAGCCGCAACTCCACCCGGCTGGTGACGGCGATCAGCTCGCAGAGCGAAAATCTCGAGAGCGAAATTGCGCGTCTTGAAGCCGTGTTCGACGAAGCCCGGCAGGACATAGCCAGCGCCTTCGGGCTGTCGGCCGGCCTGCCGCTGAGCCTCGACGCGGTCGCACGGTGGTTTCCCGCTCTGCTGGCAGCGGTGTTCGCAGGCTTCATCGCCTGGCAGGTGTCAACGTCGGAGCAAAATTAGTCCACCCGGGCGGAGCAAAACTAGTCCACTTAACGTTATGCGGTACGCGGTGTTGGGGGGTTGTCCCGGTAGTCCATAGGAGGGACCCGCGCTGCTTCGTGTAGCGCTTGCGTTACGCGGAGCGAAGCAGCGTGGGAGGTTCCTGTGGACCCACCGGGTCAACCATTGCACCGGCGGTTAAGCAGGTATTGTTGGGGATTTGCGCCGTTTTTGGCTTTGGTTGAGACGATAGCTCTCGCCGTTCATTTCCAGGATATGGACATGGTGGGTGAGGCGGTCCAGCAAAGCCCCGGTCAGGCGTTCCGAGCCGAATATCTCCGTCCACTCATCGAACGGCAAGTTGGAGGTCACCAGGATCGAGCCCCGCTCGTAGCGCTGGCTGAAGACTTCGAACAGCAGCTCGGCGCCGGTCTTCGAGAGCGGCACGAAGCCGAGTTCGTCGATGATCAGAAGGTGATACTTTGCCAGTTGCTTCTGCAGGCGCAACAGGCGTTTTTCATCCCTGGCCTCCATCAGTTCATGAACCAGGGCAGCGGCCGTGAGGAAGCCGGCGGAGAGCCCCTTTTGGCAGGCCGCCAGACCGAGACCGAGGGCGATATGGGTCTTGCCGGTTCCGCTGTTGCCGAGCGCGATGATATTCTCACGACGCTCGACGTATTCGCATCGCGCCAACTCCAGAACCAGCATCTTGTTGAGCGATGCGATGGCCTTGAAGTCGAAGCTGTCGAGGCTTTTGACGGCGGGGAACCTGGCCTGTCTGATCCGCCGCTCGACCATGCGGCGCTCACGGTCGATCAGTTCCAACTCGGTCAGACGGACAAGATACCGCACATGGTCGGCGCCCTCGGTGGCGCATTGGCGGGCCAGCTTGTCGTATTCGCGCAGGAACGTCGGCAGTTTCAGGGTCTTGAGGTGATGGGCCAGCAACACTTGCGGCGTATCGGTCATGACGCGCCTCCACCCAACAAGCTCATATAACTGGCGGCGGCCGTGGTCGCCACGTTGGCCCGAGGCAGGTAGGGATAGATATCCAGGTCGAGTTTGGGCGGGCGTCGCTCGATACGGCACAGCACAAGGTGTTTGACGGCGTCGTAGCCGATCGCACCCAGGCGCAGGGCGTCCTTCACCGCGCCGTGAAGCACCTCGAGATCGAAGGTCTCCACAAGCCGAAGGACCTGGACGTATTCCCGCTTGCCGGCCTTGCCCATGCGCGCCTCCAGGAGACGGCGCAGGGTTGGGAAGGCATCAGGCAGTTCCCATCCGGCTAGCGGCGCGGCCTGATCCAGGGCACCGATCTTGTGCTCCAGCAAAGGCAGGTAGTGGATCGGATCGAAGACCATATCTTCCCGGTCGTAGGAACGGGGGTGCCGGGCAATGATCCCGGCGCCGCAACCGATAACCACCTCGTGGACATAGCCACGGATCCAGACTTCCTGATGGCCGTAGGCGACGGGCACGGAATAGTCATTCGTCCGGTAGCGCACCAGGGACAGCGAGTTGACCCGCGTGCCCTGCTTGTCGCACGCGTCGAACGGTGCCGGCAGTGGCCTCTTCAACGCTTCGCGGTCACGCACAAACCGTTCGCCGATGCTCTCGCGGTGGCCGCGCAGGACGTTGCCTTGCCGGTTGCGGCATTGCTCTTCCAGGTGGCCATTGAAGGCGTCCCAGCTCGCGAACCGGGGAAGCGGCGTCATGAAGTTCCGCCGGGCATAGCCGACCACCCCCTCCACATTGCCTTTGTCGTTACCCTTGCCGGGACGGCCGTAGCGGTCCTCGAAGAGGTAATGGGACTGCAGCCCGCTGAACGCCCGCGTTCGTTGCCGCGTGCCATCTGACAAGATGCGCGACACCAGACACTTGTCGTTGTCGTAAAGAATCGATTGGGGAACGCCGCCGAAAAAAACAAAGGCTCTGTTGTGCCCGTCCAGCCAGGCCTCCGTCGTCGCCGCCGGGTAGGCCGCAACGAAGCAGGCATCGCTGTGGGGAAGTGTCATGACGAAAAAATGCGCCCGATACTTGACGCCGGCGATGATCGCATCCGCCTCGCCAAAGTCCGCTTGAGCATGGCCCGGAGGATGTGACAACGGCACAAACATCTCACGCCGACGAAGGCGCCGTTCCCGAACGTAATCCTTCACGATGGTCTCTTTGCCCGTGAAGCCATGTTCGTCGCGAAGGCGCTCGAATATACGCTTCGCCGTGTGGTGCTGCTTACGGTGAACCGGTCGGTCCTCCTCCAGAATACGGTCGATGATATCCGTGAAGGGGGCCAGTTTCGGGCGTTCCGGTGGCTGGCGTCGCCAATATCCCGGCGGTTCCGAATGCCGCAGCATCTTCCTCACCGTCTCGCGCGCAATGCCAAACCGACTTGCCGCCTCTCGCTGGCTCAGACCATCAACATGGCAGGCCAGCCGAACGCGCAGATATAGGTCCACGGTGTACATCCTCCCGCCTTCCATCTCAAAAAAGATCGAAGACTACAGGTGGCAGAGTTTTACTCCGCCCGCGGCTGGGAAATCCCGCCGCTTCCGTGGACTAATTTGTCACCGCCGTTCTCAACAACCGTCTGCTCAAAAAAAGCATGATCGCGGATGGGGACGACGAGGCATGAGGTATCCACCATCAGAGAAGCTGGAGATCATCCGGCTGGTTGAGCTGTCCCATCTGCCGGCCAGGCGTACGCTGGCGCAGTTGGGCATCCCCCGCACCTCGTTTTATCGCTGGTACGATCGCTATCTGACCGGCGGACCGGAAGCCCTGGAGGACCGCCGCTCGCGGCCTGGTCGGGTCTGGAACCGCATCCCCGATGAGGTGCGAGGCCAGATTGTGCAGCTGGCGCTGAAGGAGACCGATCTGTCGCCGCGAGAATTGGCCGTGCGGTTCACCGATACTGAGGGCTACTTTGTATCGGAATCCTCGGTTTATCGCCTGCTCAAGGCCCACGATCTGATCACCAGCCCGGCTTTTATCGTCGTGAAAGCGGCCGACGAGTTCAAAAACAAGACCACCGCGCCGAACCAGCTCTGGCAGACCGACTTCACTTACCTCAAGGTCATCGGCTGGGGCTGGTTTTACCTCTCCACCGTGCTGGACGACTTCTCCCGCTACATCATTGCCTGGAAGCTGTGCACGACGATGAAGGCCGAGGACGTCACCGATACGCTGGAACTGGCGCTCAAGGCGTCAGGTTGCGATCGGGCAACCGTCGTTCACAAGCCACGGCTCCTGTCCGACAACGGCTCCAGCTACATCGCCGGCGATCTGGCCGAATGGCTCGACGACCGCGACATGGAGCACATTCGCGGCGCCCCCTATCATCCGCAGACCCAGGGCAAGATCGAGCGCTGGCATCAGACGTTGAAGAACCGCATCCTGTTGGAGAACTACTATCTGCCTGGCGATCTTGAAGCGCAGATCGAAGCCTTTGTCGGCCACTACAACCACCACCGCTACCACGAGAGCCTCGGCAATCTCACGCCGGCCGACGTCTACTTCGGGCGCGGCCCAACCATCCTGCTGAAAAGAGAAAGGATCAAACGGCAGACCATCGAACACCGGCGCTTGCAATACCGCAAAACCGCCGCGTAGCATGATCAACCAGATGGCCAGAAGCACCTCTTAAGTCAGGTCCCCATTTGGTTCCAAATTACCTGACCACGGACAGCACGCGCTACCGGTTTCGGCTGGCTGGAGGTGCAATCGGGAAAAAATTCGAAAAAGGAATTGTCGGGCGAGACACGCAGCACTAAGTAACGCGCCGGCGCGCCCGGCGTGAGGGCGCAGCAAGGCCGGCGCGGAGCCTTACCAAATGAAAAGCTGGATGACGACGCTCGCGCGTCACTACGACAAAGTTCGCGAGCGATATCCCGACGATGAGCTGTTGGTGTTGTTGGACATCGACGGGACCATCCTCGATATGCGCCATATGATCCTGTATCTGCTGCGCAAGTACGATCAGCAGCATGACAGCGCGTTCTTCGAAGGTCTCCAACTCGGCGACATCGATCTTCATGAAAACCACGTCGACGATCTTCTCGGACGGCTCAATCTTCCGCGGCTCCAGCGCCGAAAGGTGCTGGACGCGCTTCCCGCGAACCGCCTGTCATCGGCCGCGGTGCTCGCGGCCCACCGGCCGTTCGTCGGCGTCATGGAGGTGATGCGCTGGTTCGTGCTTCAGCCCAGGACAACCGTGGCACTCAACAGCGGCCGTCCCGAAGCCATCCGCGATGAAACGCTGCGCACTCTCAACAGCCTCGGACGACAGTACCGCGTGTCGTTTTCCGACGAGCTGCTGTACCTGAATTCCGCCGGCTGGGACGAACAGGTTGAGCAGTCCAAAGTGGCCGGTCTCAAGCACTTCCAGAAGGCCGGTTACCGCGTATTCGCCGCAGTCGACAACGAGCCCGCCAATTTGAGCGCTCTGGCCGATGTCGACCCGGAAGACGAGATACTTCTGCTGCACGCCGACACCATCTTCGACACCGCCCGTTCGGGTCTGCCGGCCGGTGCCGTGGGGGGCGCCAAATACGACATCACCGACCTGATTACCGAGAAGGCGCTGCCGCGTCAGGTGCAATTGGTGTGGCACGGCCTCAACGACGACACCAACATCCGGCAGTATCTGGCGTCCGAGGTCCAGTGGGCCGAATTCGACGTGCACACCGATCCGGCGGGTCGTCTTATCGTGCGCCACGATTCCTTCGCCGAGACGCCGGCGCAGCCGGGAGAGGAGTTCCTGCCGCTTGAGGACATTCTGAAACGCCTCAAGAAATTCGGAAAAAACGCCAAGATCGACCTCAAGCAAGGGGGCGAGGTCTTGCACCGTGTCCGCGGCCTTGTCGACGCGCTCGACTTCTCCCCCCAGAGCCTTTGGTTCAACGGCCATATTGAGGTCCTGGGTGAACAGGGCTTCCGCGAGCTCTCCGCCATGTTTCCGGGGACCGTGGTCCAGTGTCGGCTCGATTTCCTGGCGCCTCTGATCGAAGTGCTCCCCGAGGAGGGGCAGCGCATCTTGAATGGCCTTTGCGGTTGGGGGATCAACCGCTTCTCGATTCCCTGGGGCCTGCCGAATCTCACCCGCACCGTCGAGACCATGGACCGCTGGGGGTACGAGGTGAACATCTACAACGTACCCGATCTCGAATCGTTCCTGCAGGCCGTCCTGCTGCAGCCCTGCTCGGTCACATCCGACTTCAATTTCCCCAAATGGCACTATTACGGCCGCGGCTCCGGCCAGAATGCCCATCGCCACGAGTACCAGCAGCGCTGAGGGAACGGGCGCGCGGCGGACGCCGGAGCGTTTGTTTGACGCCTCGTCATGACCGCGCCGGCATGGCGGCTATCTGTTTCGCGTCAAAGGGCCGTCCGCGCTCGTTCGGATGGCCACGCGGCGCCAGTTCGGCCGTTAGGACGGCCTGCGGGCCCAAACTGCCCGCGAGGGAGCCTGGTACGCCGCAATCGCGACGTCCCAACAGCCAAATCCTCCGGCTCAGGCCCGGGTCTTCCTTCGGACACGACGCCGACACGGCAATCTGGCTCCGGCCTATCTTTCGTAGCAACCCATTGAAATTATTGGTGCGGACGGCCGGACTCGAACCGGCAAGGGGTGTGCACGACCGGTTGAGCCGGTCGAGGCCGCCGAGGGCGCCCGACGGTTCGCCTTGACGGATGACATTCCGGATGCGCCACCCTGACTTGATGCTGAACGGCCTTGCCTCCACTCGAAGCCGTGCTCGCGAACGGTAGTTATGATATGATTTCAGATATGGCACAGAAGCTCAGAGAGCTAGTGAAGAAGGCCGCGACTTGGCCGCAAGAGGCCCAGGACGAACTCGTGCAGGTGGCCGAGGAGATCGAGCACGAATTGGGGACGGGCGCCTACCGCGCCACTCCCGATGAACTTAAAGCGATTGACGAGGCCCGCGCCCAGTTCACGCGGGGCGAGATCGCGACCGACGAAGAGGTGGAGGAAGCCTTCGCGAAATTTCGCCGCGCATGAGGGTACGGTACTCCAAGCGCGCCCTCGCTGATCTCATAATAGTTGCCCGCTACAGCCGAGCCTCGTTTGGGGACACTGTTGCCTTTGCAGTTGAGACCCGCATTCGCAATGTCATTGCTCGGCTAGAACGACTGCCGAAGGCCGGTCGGCGGTTGATTGATCGGCCGACGGTGCGTGTCGTGCCGCTGATCCGCTATCCGTACAAGATTTTCTATCAGGTGAATGCGGAGCAAAACGAACTCCAGATCCTCCATATTCGCCATACGTCTCGGCGACCGTGGGCAGGGGAGCAGGGATAGTCGCCGCGTCAGGTTTTTGGAACGCTGTTGGTGCGGACGGCCGGACTCGAACCGGCAAGGGGGTTTCCCCCCGAGGGATTTTAAGTTTGCCGCAAGGTCCAATCTCAAACCCTTTCTTTTCCTAGTATTTGGTGGTGCCCGCATTGAAAGACAGGAATTTCGGCGCTTATCGGTTGACTTATCACCGTTTTCGCTGACATTTGACGACATAACAATCCGCTTTATGGGCGGACACCATGCGGACACAGGAAATGTCATGTCTCAACGGATTACCGACGAGCTAGTCAAGAACCTCACCCCTCCGCCGAAGGGAAACCGGATCGTCTATGACGGCAAGATCGCTGGTTTTGGAATTCGGATCACGGTCGCGGGCGTGAAATCGTTCGTCCTCAATTACCGGATTGGCGGTCGTGAGCGGCGGCTCACCATTGGCCCCTACGGACAGGATCAATGGACGGTTGCCGCCGCACGAAAGCGCGCGGGCGAGTTGCGCAGGATGATCGCCAACGGCGCCGATCCGCTGGCCGAGCGTATCGAGGCGCGGACAGCGCCAACTGTGGCGGACCTATGCCAACGCTTCCAGGATGAGCATTTCCCCAAAACGCGGCCAAGCACTCAGCTTCAATATCGACAGATCATCGACAACGACATTCTACCGGCGCTGCGGCACATGAAAGTCGCCCAAGTCACGTTCACCGACATCGACGCGCTTCACCGCAAGATCACCAAACGCGGTGCGCCCTATCGTGCCAACCGCGCCATGGCCGTGGTGTCAAAAATGTTCTCGCTCGCGGTCAAATGGGGCTGGCGGAGCGACAATCCGGCCAACGGCATAGAGCGCAATCAGGAACTGAAACGCCACCGCTATCTATCGCCCGAGGAATTGGGGCGGCTCACCGAAGCCCTTTCCCAACACAAGGACGAACAGGCGGCCAACATCATCCGAATGCTTCTTCTGACCGGCGCCCGCTCGGGCGAAGTCCGCGCCGCGCGGTGGGAACAGTTTGACCTTGAAACAGGCGTTTGGACAAAGCCCGGTGCAGCGACAAAGCAGAAGACCGAGCACCGCGTTCCGCTGTCTGCCCCTGCCCGCCAGTTGCTTGGCGAGCTGCACGAAGCGGCGAAGGAAGGTGCTGAGTTTGTTTTCCCCGGTCGGGGAAACCTGGGGCACCGCACCGATATCAAGGACAACTGGGCGGCGCTATGCAAGACGGCTGAGATCACCGGCGCGCGGATTCACGACTTGCGGCACAGTTACGCCTCAATACTTGCCAGCGCGGGCCTGTCCCTGCCGATCATCGGCGCACTGTTAGGTCACTCCGAACCAGCCACGACGCAGCGTTACGCCCACTTGTTCGACGACCCCTTGAGGGCGGCTACGGAGCGTGTCGGGGCGATCGTGACCGGCGCGCCGTCGGCCGAGGTCCATCAGATGAAGAAGGAAGGCTGATGTGCCCCGCCGCCGTAAGATCACCGGGACTGCGCGCGTGGTCGTCGAAGGGCCGCTATTACCGCCATTTCCACCGGGAACATGGCGCGCTCTCGAGGAAGCTATCGGCATGAAATTGAACCGGGCAGCGCGGGGCGCTGTTCGGCGTGAGAGGGCCCAATATGCCGATGATGTTCGTCACATTGAGGCAGCGGCCAACAGGGCCGCGCTGCTCGGTCGCATACATAATGGCAATCAAAAGGAACCCACGCCCCTCACGCATTTGAACAAAGCGTTGGCTAATTGCGTCGTGAGGTGGGACGACGCCATGCAGGACGACGACGCAAGTTGGGTGCTGATAGAGTTCGGCAGTGATGTCCAAGTCAAAACGAGAGGCAAGATCGAACTCGATACGCTTCGCTTGAACCTGACGCGTATCTCGGGGCGGCTTAACCTTTGGCTGAAAGAACTGGCCAGCGGAATGGGCGAAGAGCCTGACCCGTTCCGTAGTTGGGTGAGGCGAGTTGAGAAGATTATTGAAGGCATCGGCGGCGACGCTGGTCCGTCTCGGAACCCCTATCAGGTCGATTGGAGTTCCCCCGGTTTGATGGACACTTTTTGATCTTGAGAGGAGAGTGTCATCATGCCGAGAACGAGAACCCCGTACCCTGCGGATTTCAGGGACCAGATTGTTGCCCTGGCCCGTACCGGGCGCAGCATTGAAGACCTGGCCAGAGAATTCGAGCCGTGTGCCGCGACGATCCATGGCTGGGTCAAGCAGGCCGACCGTGATGGTGGCCGCCGCACGGACGGCTTGACGAGCGAGGAGCGCGACGAACTCCGCCGTCTTCGCCGGGAGAACCGCCAGCTACGCCAGGAGAGAGATATCCTGGCAAAGGCCGCGGCCTGGTTTGCTCAGAGCGACGCGATGTCGTCTCGGTCTTCGAATTGATGACGGCAAACCCGGCCATGTTCCCTACCAAGACCATGAGCAGAATCCTCGGCGTATCAAGGTCCGGCTACTATGCTTGGCGCGACCGATCGCCGTCTGCCCGATCCATCGCCGACGCGGCTCTGACGGACCGGATCAAGGCGATCCATGCGGACTCCCGAGCAACCTATGGAGCGCCGCGTATCCACGCTGAACTTGTCGATGAAGGCGTCCAGGTGGGCCGCAAGCGGATCGAGCGCCTGATGAAAGCGACCGGTATTGCCGGTGTTAGTCGCCGTAAAGCCGCCCGCACGACCTTCCGGGACGAGAGGGTTCGGCCGGCGTGCGATCTGGTCGATCGGAACTTCTACGCCGACGCGCCAGACCAGCTCTGGGTCGCTGATATTACCTACATCCCGACCTGGGCCGGGTTCCTCTATCTGGCCGTTGTGCTGGATGCCTTCTCACGACGCATCGTCGGCTGGGCCATGGGCCACAGCCTGAAGGCCCAACTCGTCCTCGATGCCCTGAACATGGCGCTGACGCAAAGACGACCCGCCGACGTGATCCATCACTCCGACCAGGGATCTCAATACACCTCCGTCGCCTTCGGCCTCAGATGCAAGGAAGCCGGCGTCCGGCCGTCCATGGGGTCAGTTGGCGACGCGTACGACAATGCGATGTGCGAGAGCTTCTTTGCCACCCTCGAATGCGAGCTGCTCGACCGGCGGAAGTTCCAGACCAAGGCCGCAGCACGCATGGCCATCTTCCAGTTCATCGAGGGCTGGTACAATCCCGGCCGGCGCCATTCGGCCCTCGGTTACCAATCACCCGTCAACTATGAAAGGAGCGCCCAAGATCGGCTAGAGTCTGTAAGTCCCTAACTGTCCACCGAACCGGGGGAACTCCAGTTAATCCTCAAACGACACCACAGAATCTAGTCACCATCCGCACCGTAAGCAAGCCCGCCGGCAACGTTGGGGCAAACTTTTCGACGCGGAAACCGTGGCCGTGCACAGGGCACGGATCGGTGGTGCTCCATGACCGGCGACGCTAAGCGAAACAGCGATGCAGTTCTTACCGATCTAGCGAAGGAGATTAACGAGCACGACAAGTCACGTCGGGCCTGCGTGGTGATCCGCGGCGCCCTGCAGCGCGATGAGGACGGCAAGGCGATCACGCCTGTCGGCATGGCGCTCGACGCCTTGGCCGAGCGGGAGGACGCGCCGTGAGCGTCGCGCCGCTTGATGAGAAGCGCGCCGCTATCCCGCAGAAGTTTTCGGAGGATGCGCTGGCGCTCGATTTTGCCGCTCTCCATGCAGATGATCTCCGCTTCGTCGCAACGTGGAGCACTTGGATGGTCTGGACCGGCGATCGTTGGCACGCCGACAAAACGCACCGAGCGTTTGATCTAGTGCGGGAGGTCTGTCGGGACGCCGCCGCTCAATGCAATAAGCCCAATATCGCGAAGCTGCTCTCGCAAGCAAAGACTGTGGCCGCGGTCACGACACTCGCCCGAGCAGACCGGCGCATCGCGCAGGTGAGTGAGCTTTGGGACGCCAACGGCTGGGTGTTGAACACTCCCGGCGGTCTTGTCGATCTGAAAACCGGAAAGATGGTTCCCCACGATCCGGGATACTTTGCGACGAAGATTTCATCGGTTGCGCCGGGCGGGGACTGTCCGCGCTGGCTGGCCTTCCTCGATCGTGTCATGGCGGGTGACACCGACCTGATCGCGTTCCTGCAGCGGATGGCCGGTTACAGCTTGACGGGGTCGACCCGCGAGCACGCGCTATTCTTTCTGTACGGCACTGGCGCCAACGGCAAAACGGTCTTCATCTCGACCTTGTCCCGAATCCTGGGCAGCTATCACGTGACGGCTCCCATCGAGACGTTCACGGCATCATCCGCCGATCGGCACCCGACCGAACTGGCAAACCTGATGGGGGCGCGGTTGGTCACTGCCGTTGAAACTGAGGAAGGTCGCCGCTGGCCCGAAGCACGCATTAAAACTCTGACCGGAGGCGATACCGTCTCGGCGCGTTTCATGCGGCAAGATTTCTTCGAGTACACACCGCAGTTCAAACTTCTTATCTCTGGCAACCACAAACCGGGCTTACGCTCGGTCGATGAGGCGATGCGGCGGCGCATGAATCTGATCCCTTTCACAGTCACCATTCCGCTGGGCGAACGCGACCCAGACCTCAGCGACAAGCTCAAGGCCGAATGGCCGGGTATCCTCGCCTGGGCGATCGAGGGCTGCATCGACTGGCAGAAACGTGGCCTCGCACTGCCCAAGGCGGTCACCGCCGCTACGACCGCTTACCTTGAAGCCGAAGACGCCACCGCCGCGTGGATCGACGAATGCTGTGAGCGCGATCCGACCGCTTGGTCACCATCATCCGATCTCTACTTTTCCTGGAAGGCTTGGGCGGACCGGAACGGCGAATACGGCGCCTCGCAGCGACGCTTGGTCCAAACCCTCGAAGCCAGAGGGTTTGATCCACTCCGACGGAAGGCGGGCCGTGGCTTCCTCGGCCTGCGCATCGTCCCGACCGCAACCGACCTTTATGGATCAAAATGGTGAAATCGGAAATGGCGGAAAACAGCCAAGGTGTCACTTGTGTCACTTGTACTGCTTATCGACGCACCGCGCGCGCGAACGTCCTATAAGAGAGAACGTGACACTTCCGACACCAAGCAAGCAGTGCGCACCCCTCAAAACCGCAAAAATGATGCGAAACAGACGTGGAGCCTGAAAATATTTCGCGCGTCGTCGGCAGGGGCGTATTGCGGTGCACAGTACGGACATGACACGGACACGTAGGGACATTTAGTGTCAGAAACGGCAGACACATGCCACTTTATGGAGTTCATTCAACGGATTACTTATCAGTTTCACGAGGAAATTCGTGAGCATGGAACTAGCTGAATCCGGCACCGTTGTGCCGCTTGATCGGCATCGCCCAGGACCTAAGCCAGCCTCGTTCAAGGTGGCCGGCAGCGGGCGCATGAAAGGCGTCCCGAACAAGAATTACCCGCGACGTGAAGGAAACCATCCTGGCGCGCGGCGTGAAGATACGCATAGGCCCGCAGGCCGGTCCTGGCGAACCCTCGGCCGTGTATCTGTCGCTTGCTGATCGCATCGGCGCAGCCCGCACGCTGTTAGGCAAGATAGTCCAAGGATCAGCCGATCTGATTGCTGAACTATATGGGCTGCCGATACCAACGGATGATCGTGCGCCGGTGTTAACGGCGGAGGAATAATGCTCCACGCGAGGCGGCCGGGCGGTCCGGTCGCGGCGGCGCAAAATTGTGCCACTCATGGTCCCTTGTCGGTTGCGACGAGGGGCAGGAGATGTACGGCGTGGAGCTCTATGCGGCGGTTCGACTGGCGGTTGTTGACGAGGGTCTGAGTCATCACGAGGCGGGCCGGCGGTTCGGCATCGACCGTCGCACGGTGAAGAAGATGCTGACCTACTC
This sequence comes from uncultured Bauldia sp., assembly GCA_963663975.2. Classification (GTDB taxonomy): domain Bacteria; phylum Pseudomonadota; class Alphaproteobacteria; order Rhizobiales; family Kaistiaceae; genus JANQRX01. Next base: position 412,673 of record CAXXRA010000005.1, read on the forward strand.
GGCGCCACCGGGCTACCGCCGGACGAAGCCGGTCCGGCGGCCCAAGCTGGACGGGTTCACCGGCATCGTCGACGCGATCCTGGAGGCGGACACGGATCCGGACGTGCCGCGCAAGCAGCGCCACACGGCGCACCGGATATTCGAGCGGCTACGGGACGAGCACGGGTTCACCGGCGGCTATACCATCGTGAAGGACTATGTCCGGGCTCGGCGGCAGTCGACGCGCGAGGCTTTTGTGCCGCTGCATCACCCGCCGGGCCATGCCCAGGTCGACTTCGGCGAGGCGGTGGTGGAGGTCGGGGGCAGGCGGGAGAAGGTTGCCTTCTTCTGCCTGATCCTGCCCCATTCCAACGTCTGGTTCGTCAAGGCCTATCCGAGGGAGACGACGGAGGCCTTCCTGGACGGCCATGTCAGCGCCTTCGCCTTCCTCGGCGGTGTGCCGCGATCGATCCTCTATGACAACACGACGCTTGCGGTGGCGAGGATCCTGGGCGACGGCACGCGTCGGCGCACGCAGGCGTTCACGCATCTGCAATCGCACTACCTGTTCCGCGACCGCTTCGGCCGGCCCGGCAAGGGCAACGACAAGGGTAAGGTCGAGGCCCTGGTGAAGACGGCACGGCGCCGGTTCATGGTGCCGATCCCGAAGGTGCATGACCTGTCGGTCCTGAACGAGCGGCTGCTGGCGCGCTGCCTTGAGCGGCTCGACGCGCTGGAGGCAGGGGGGCAGGAGGCGGCGCTGCTGGCGGCGGTCCCCGACGAAGCTGCGCTGCTGATCGTGGGCAACGTCGACCAACTGCCCTCGGTGGGGCCGGGCCAGGTACTGGCCGATATCATCGCCTCCGGCGCGGTGCCGGTGGTGCGGTTGACCGAGGTGTTCCGCCAGGCGGCGCAGAGCCGGATCGTCACCACCGCCCACGGCATCAACCGGGGCGCCATCCCCGACCTCTCCCGGCCGGAGGCCGACAGTGACTTCTACTTCGTCCCGGCCGAGGATCCCGAGACGGCGGCGGCCCGGATCGTCGAGTTGGTGAAGGTTCGCATCCCGAAACGCTTCGGCTTCGATGCCATGCAGGACATACAGGTGCTGTGCCCGATGAACCGGGGCGGCGCAGGCGCCCGCTCGCTCAACATCGAACTGCAGGCCGCCCTCAACCCGGCGGGCGAACGGAAGGTCGAGCGCTTCGGGATGGACCTTCGCGCCGGGCGACAAGGTGATGCAGATCGAGAACGACTACGACAAGGAGGTCTATAACGGCGACATCGGCCTCGTCGCCGATGTGGACCCCGACGCCAGCGAACTGACCGCGCGGTTCGAGGGACGCGATCTCCTCTACGGCTTCGGCGAGCTCGACACGTTGGTGCCAGCCTATGCTGCGACCGTCCACAAGAGCCAGGGCTCGGGAATATCCGGCGGTGGTGATCCCGGTGCTGACCCAGCACTACGCGATGCTGAAGCGGGAACCTGCTCTACACCGGGGTCACGCGCGGCAAGCGGCTGGTGGTGCTGGTGGGCCAGAAGAAGGCGGTGGCCATCGCGGTGCGCAACGCCTCGGGACGCCGGCGCTGGTCGAAGCTGGACGAGTGGCTGGCCGGTCCGACGGGCGGTGCGGAATCCGGCATACCCGCCGGTGCCGGGGCACAGCAGGGATCGACGTTGACCGGCGCGATGCCATACGGATAACTGCCGGGCCATGACCGACACGGACCCGGACCTCGACCGGCTGCATGATCTTCTGAGCGCCATTCCCGCCGAACGCGACGGCATGACCTCGCGGAGCTGGATGGCTATGTCGCCGCCCTGATCGTCTGCCCGGACACGATCCCGGCCCTCGGAATGGCTGCCGGCGGTCTGGGGCGAAGATCACGAATTCGGGGATGTCGCCGAGGCCGAGGCGACGATCGCCGCGGTGATGGAGCATTACAACCGGATCGCCCGGGAGCTGGCGGAGCATCCAGAGGATTACACGCCGGTCTTTGAAATCGACCCCCAACGGCGGCGAAACCTTGTGGGAACCGTGGATCGACGGCTTCGAACGGGCCATGCGGCTGCGTCCGGATGCGTGGGAGGAGATCGCGCTGAGCGACGACGAGGAGGCGTCGGCGTCGGTCAGCATGATCGTGGCCCTGAACGATTTCTATTACGGCCGCTCGGAGTTGACGGAAGAGGCCGAGGACGAGCTCGACCGGCTTGCGGCCGGAATGATCCCGGAGTTCGTGCGCAATCTGAACGCCTGGACCTGTCAACGTCGGAGCAAAATTAGTCCACCCGGGCGGAGCAAAACTAGTCCACTTAACGTTATGCGGTACGCGGTGTTGGGGGGTTGTCCCGGTAGTCCATAGGAGGGACCCGCGCTGCTTCGTGTAGCGCTTGCGTTACGCGGAGCGAAGCAGCGTGGGAGGTTCCTGTGGACCCACCGGGTCAACCATTGCACCGGCGGTTAAGCAGGTATTGTTGGGGATTTGCGCCGTTTTTGGCTTTGGTTGAGACGATAGCTCTCGCCGTTCATTTCCAGGATATGGACATGGTGGGTGAGGCGGTCCAGCAAAGCCCCGGTCAGGCGTTCCGAGCCGAATATCTCCGTCCACTCATCGAACGGCAAGTTGGAGGTCACCAGGATCGAGCCCCGCTCGTAGCGCTGGCTGAAGACTTCGAACAGCAGCTCGGCGCCGGTCTTCGAGAGCGGCACGAAGCCGAGTTCGTCGATGATCAGAAGGTGATACTTTGCCAGTTGCTTCTGCAGGCGCAACAGGCGTTTTTCATCCCTGGCCTCCATCAGTTCATGAACCAGGGCAGCGGCCGTGAGGAAGCCGGCGGAGAGCCCCTTTTGGGCAGGCCGCCAGACCGAGACCGAGGGCGATATGGGTCTTGCCGGTTCCGCTGTTGCCGAGCGCGATGATATTCTCACGACGCTCGACGTATTCGCATCGCGCCAACTCCAGAACCAGCATCTTGTTGAGCGATGCGATGGCCTTGAAGTCGAAGCTGTCGAGGCTTTTGACGGCGGGGAACCTGGCCTGTCTGATCCGCCGCTCGACCATGCGGCGCTCACGGTCGATCAGTTCCAACTCGGTCAGACGGACAAGATACCGCACATGGTCGGCGCCCTCGGTGGCGCATTGGCGGGCCAGCTTGTCGTATTCGCGCAGGAACGTCGGCAGTTTCAGGGTCTTGAGGTGATGGGCCAGCAACACTTGCGGCGTATCGGTCATGACGCGCCTCCACCCAACAAGCTCATATAACTGGCGGCGGCCGTGGTCGCCACGTTGGCCCGAGGCAGGTAGGGATAGATATCCAGGTCGGAGTTTGGGCGGGCGTCGCTCGATACGGCACAGCACAAGGTGTTTGACGGCGTCGTAGCCGATCGCACCCAGGCGCAGGGCGTCCTTCACCGCGCCGTGAAGCACCTCGAGATCGAAGGTCTCCACAAGCCGAAGGACCTGGACGTATTCCCGCTTGCCGGCCTTGCCCATGCGCGCCTCCAGGAGACGGCGCAGGGTTGGGAAGGCATCAGGCAGTTCCCATCCGGCTAGCGGCGCGGCCTGATCCAGGGCACCGATCTTGTGCTCCAGCAAAGGCAGGTAGTGGATCGGATCGAAGACCATATCTTCCCGGTCGTAGGAACGGGGGTGCCGGGCAATGATCCCGGCGCCGCAACCGATAACCACCTCGGTGGACATAGCCACGGGATCCAGACTTCCTGATGGCCGTAGGCGACGGGCACGGAATAGTCATTCGTCCGGTAGCGCACCAGGGACAGCGAGTTGACCCGCGTGCCCTGCTTGTCGCACGCGTCGAACGGTGCCGGCAGTGGCCTCTTCAACGCTTCGCGGTCACGCACAAACCGTTCGCCGATGCTCTCGCGGTGGCCGCGCAGGACGTTGCCTTGCCGGTTGCGGCATTGCTCTTCCAGGTGGCCATTGAAGGCGTCCCAGCTCGCGAACCGGGGAAGCGGCGTCATGAAGTTCCGCCGGGCATAGCCGACCACCCCCTCCACATTGCCTTTGTCGTTACCCTTGCCGGGACGGCCGTAGCGGTCCTCGAAGAGGTAATGGGACTGCAGCCCGCTGAACGCCCGCGTTCGTTGCCGCGTGCCATCTGACAAGATGCGCGACACCAGACACTTGTCGTTGTCGTAAAGAATCGATTGGGGAACGCCGCCGAAAAAAACAAAGGCTCTGTTGTGCCCGTCCAGCCAGGCCTCCGTCGTCGCCGCCGGGTAGGCCGCAACGAAGCAGGCATCGCTGTGGGGAAGTGTCATGACGAAAAAATGCGCCCGATACTTGACGCCGGCGATGATCGCATCCGCCTCGCCAAAGTCCGCTTGAGCATGGCCCGGAGGATGTGACAACGGCACAAACATCTCACGCCGACGAAGGCGCCGTTCCCGAACGTAATCCTTCACGATGGTCTTTTTGCCCGTGAAGCCATGTTCGTCGCGAAGGCGCTCGAATATACGCTTCGCCGTGTGGTGCTGCTTACGGTGAACCGGTCGGTCCTCCTCCAGAATACGGTCGATGATATCCGTGAAGGGGGCCAGTTTCGGGCGTTTCGGTGGCTGGCGTCGCCAATATCCCGGCGGTTCCGAATGCCGCAGCATCTTCCTCACCGTCTCGCGCGCAATGCCAAACCGACTTGCCGCCTCTCGCTGGCTCAGACCATCAACATGGCAGGCCAGCCGAACGCGCAGATATAGGTCCACGGTGTACATCCTCCCGCCTTCCATCTCAAAAAAGATCGAAGACTACAGGTGGCAGAGTTTTACTCCGCCCGCGGCTGGGAAATCCCGCCGCTTCCGTGGACTAATTTGTCACCGCCGTTCTCAGCAATTGCCTCGAACGCGGGTGCCTACGCCGGCCCAATGGCGGAGTTTGTGCTGGCAATGACGCTGGCTGCCGCGAAGCGCCTGCCCGTTGAGCACAGGGAGATGCGCGAGGGGCGGTTCAACCAGTTCGTCGCCAACAAGACGCTCGAGGGAGCGGCTTGCGCGATTCTCGGCTTCGGCGGCGTCGGGCGCGCTGCGGCCCGGCTGTTCCGGGCGCTGGGCGCCGAGATCCACGCCATGAACCGGAGCGGCGAGACCGATGAGGAGGTGGCGTTCATCGGCACCCTGGCGGTGCTGGAAGATGTGCTCCGCCGCGCCGATATCGTCGTCATCTCGCTGTCCCTGAGCGCAGTCGACGCCGGGCCGGCTGCGCGGCAATTTCGAGGGGAAAAGTGGAGCTGTGGGCGTGGGGCCGGTAGGTTGCGGGCCATCCGCAATAGCGGTTTTGATTGAAATCCCGCAAAACTAGAGCCAAGAGAACGTGAACACCACAGGTAGAGCAACATGCCACAATTCGACACGCACGCGTACATCAAGAGCCTCGGCGAGGCGCTGGTGCACACATATAGCAGCGCAGGACAGGCAACAACGCCTGGTTTAATTGGGCAAGCGAGAGAGAGGGCCGTTAGGACAAATCTCGAATCGATTCTACCAGGTGGCGTCGGGGTAGGAACTGGATGCGTTATTGACAGCGAAGGTAACGCATCGCAACAAATCGACGTAATTCTTTATGAAGAACAATTCTGTCCGGTCTTCAATGTAGCGGAAGACGTTGGTTACTATCCATGCGAGTCGGTGATCGCCGTCGGTTCGATAAAGAGCGTAATAGGAAAAAAGGAACTAGGGTCCGGACTCATTACAGCCACCAGATGACGGCGGCGGCAAGGGCGATTGCGGCGATGAAGTTTGTGATGTTGCGGTCGAAGCGGGTGGCTATACGGCGCCAGTCCTTGAGGCGGCAAAACATGCGCTCGATGATGTTGCGCTGCCTGTAGACGGTCTTGTCATAATGGTATTGGACCTTGCGGTTCTTGCGCGGTGGGATGACGGCCGTGGTTCCGCGTTCTGCCAGCCAGTCGCGCAGGGCTTTGCTGTCATAGCCCTTGTCGGCGACGAGTTCGGCGGCGGGCGGCATGGCTTCGATACAGCGCTGGGCGACCTTGCAATCATGGACGTTTCCTGGTGTCAGGAGCAGGATGAGGGGCCTGCCTTTCGCATCGCAGACAGCGTGGAGCTTGGTGTTGCGGCCCCCCTTGGTGCGGCCGATGCCATGGGCCAAGGCCCCCCTTTTCCGCCGCCGGCGCAGCGATGAACCTTGATGCAGGTTGAATCGATGAACAGCCGGTCGGGGGCGTCTTCGCCGCCCGCCAGCGCGCTGAATATCCGTTCCCAGATGCCGCGCTCCGCCCAGCGTACAAAGCGGTTGTAGAGCGTCTTCTTCGGTCCGTAGACCTCACGCGGACAGTCGGCCCAGCGCCCGCCATT
>CAXXRA010000006.1:0-509908 GCA_963663975.2 uncultured Bauldia sp.
GCGTAGATGTGGGGAACCGACCATGGGCCAAATGGGCTTTTTCGACATCGCGAATCGGTATGCCGGCCTGGACGCCAAGAACGATCCTTTGGCGAGGATCGACGCGGTGGTTCCGTGGGAGAATTTCCGTGCCCGCCTGGAGGCGATCTGGCGCAAGCCGGCCGAGGAACGGAAGTCGCCGGCGGGGCGAAAGCCCTGGGACGCGGTGGCGATGTTCAAGGCGATCGTTCTCTGCGAGCTTTACAATCTCTCGGACGACCAAGTGGAGTACCAGCTTCGCGACCGCCTCTCGTTCATGCGGTTCGTAGGGTTCGGTCTTGAGGACAAGGTCCCCGACGCCAAGACGGTGTGGCTCTACCGGGAACAGTTGGCGCGGGCGGGCATGGTCGAGGCGTTGTTCGAGGACTTCGACGGCTATCTGGAGAAGCAGGGCTACCTGGCGATGGGCGGCCAGATCATCGACGCGTCGATCGTACCGGTCCCCAAGGCAGCGCAACAGCCGTGACGACAACGCGCGGATCAAGGATGGCGAGACGCCGGAGGGCTGGAAGGACCAGCCGGCCAAGCGGTCGCAGAAGGACACGGACGCACGGTGGACAAAGAAGCATGGCAAGAGCCACTACGGTTACAAGAACCATGTCAACGTGGACCGCCGGCACAAGCTGGTGCGGCGTTTACCAGGTGACCGACGCGGCGGTGCACGACAGCCAGGTCGTGGAGGACATCCTTGATCCGGACAACACGGCCTCGGACGTGTGGGCGGACAGCGCCTATCGGTCGGCGGAGATCGAGGCGAAGCTGAAGGAGAAGGGCCTGAACAGCCGCATCCACCGCAAGGGGCATCGCGACAAGCCGCTGAGCGAGCGGGAGAAGCGGGGCAACAAGGCCCGTTCGAAGGTGCGGGCGCGCGTCGAGCACGTGTTCGGGGCCCAGAGCAACGACATGGGCGGGACGCTGGTGCGCAGTATCGGGCTGGTACGGGCGAGGGCGCGGATCGGGCTGAAGAACCTCGCCTACAACATGCGCCGCCTGGTGCAGCTGGAGCGTCTCGCCGCGGCGGCGCCAACGTGATGGTCATCAGGGGAGAAGTCTGCCTGGAGCCCCCATTGACAGGGAAACAGACCCGCCGGGGAGCCGGAGAAGGCCGAAAACCCAGACGCCAACCCCGCTCATGACCCGCGAGAACCGCACAACCTGTCGAGTTTCACGTCAGTCGCATTATTTTTCGAGGTGCCCTAATGCCTTGCGTTGCAAGCTTCTCAGCCAGCACCAGCATGAGACCGTGTACTCCTCCCTTGCTGGGAGCATAGGGGATGGAGGCGGCGCCTCCGGTAACGCCGCCCTGTGACGCCGTGAGCACGATAACGCCGTGCCCCGCGCTCTTCATGCGCTTGGCGGCGTGTTTTGCCATGAGAAAGGAGCCCTTGAGGTTCACTTCGACCACCCGGTCCCAGACCGTTTCTGAAACGTCCGCGATATCGACCATCACTCCTTGGATCACCCCGGCGATGTGAAGCAGAACGTCAAGCCCGCCAAGCCATTGACAAGCATCGTCGACGGATCGCGACACCGACGTTTCGTCGCTGACGTCAACACGCCAGAACCTTGCGACCCCACCGGCGCTGGCAATCGTTCGAACCGCCTCTCGGCCACGATCGTCGATGTCGAATGCTGCGACGCGCGCGCCGTAGCGGGCAACGCAGATTGCCGTCGCCCTCCCGATGCCGCTTGCGGCACCGGTAACGATGATTCGCTTGTCTGAAAGGCGCGGCAACTCGAGATGCTCCTAAGCCTTCACGGGTCTCCATTACCTTCAGATCCGGCCCGGCGTTGTTGGCTGCGGAACTTGGACGGGGACCCATCAGCCCCTCTTCTCCTCGCCCGCACCGAGCTCAACCTGGCCGGATGTTATCCGCCGCGGCGCTAACCCATGTGCAGGATGCCGCCCGTCATTCCCCAACTCATCCAGGCAATTTTATCCGTTGAACTCACACCCAAGTCGCTCCAGCGATGCATCGACCCAGGAACGGTCCCAGGCGGCGATATCGGCGAGACGCTTTTCTTCAGAATCGCGCTTTTTGGCCGCTTCCCGGTAGACCGTTTCGACAAGATCGTAGGGAATGCAGAGGAGACCATCGGCGTCGCCCACCATCAGGTCGCCCGGTTCGATTACCATGCCGTCGAGCGAGACCGAAACATTGATCTCACCCGGACCGTCCTTATAGGGTCCACGGTGGGTAACGCCGGCCGCGTAGACGGGGAATTGTCCCTTGCGAATCGTCTCTGAGTCGCGGATGGCGCCGTTGATCACGATTCCGCCGAGTCGGCGATGAACCATATAGGCGACCATCAACTCGCCGATGATGCTGTTGGTAAGATCGCCGCCGGCGTCGACGACGATCACGTCGCCCGGCTCGGCGAGATCGAGCGCCTTGTGCGTCATCAGGTTGTCGCCGGGGCGGGTCCGCACCGTCAGCGCGGGGCCGGCCAGCCTGTTGCCCTCATACAGGGGACGCAGGCGGGCCCCGCCGGCCGCCATCCGCGACATCACGTCACTAATATTGGCGACCGGTAGCTCCCGGAAGCGCGCCGCAACGCTGGTGCTGACCCGGCGACTGCGTGGATGAATGGCGAAACCAATCATCATTCCCCCCCGGCCTTGACGTCGATAGCGATGATGTGGACGACAGGATCGTCTCCACAGTATATCCACGCGCCGGGAAGCCGGACCGGCGGTCGCTCTCCTTGCCTCATTCCGAGCAATTCCTGGTAAAAATCAACCGTCGTCTGAACGTCGGTTGTTCTTATGTTGACATGTTGAAGAGATTTGACCGCCATTTCGTTGAGTCCCCAAAATCAACCCAAAGAAGTTTCGTCGTGGATGGCATTGCGCTGCTACCGTCGAACACTTACGCTTGAGAGCCGTTCCATTGTACGCCGCGGAACGATCAAAGGTCGACTCGTCTACTTGACGCCCGTGTGGCTGGCCGTCTCGATGATCTGGCGCTGAGCGAAAATGAACAGCAGCAGGGGCGGCGCCAACATGGTCACGGCAGCGGCAAGGAGAAGGTTGAAGGGCGTATAAAACTGCGAATCTAAGCGCGAGAGCGCCAAGGGTGCTGTCTGCATTTCCGGCCCGCCGACGATGATCAACGGCCACAGGAACTCATCCCAGCTGGCCGACGTCACCAAGACGCCGATAGCGACAAGCGCCGGCCACAATTGCGGCAGAACGGCGTGTCGGAAAACCGCCAGTTCTCCGGCCCCGTCCATGCGTGCGGCATCGAGGTAGTCGCTTGGTATGGCCAATATGAATTGACGCATCAGGAATACGGCGAACGCCGATGCCGCGGTGGGGAAGATCAGCCCCTGGAATGAGTCGTACCAACCTATGCCATTCACGATCAGAAATAGCGGGATCATGATGCCCTGAAGGGGCAACAGCGTCATCGTGAGGATAGCAATGATGATCAGCCCTCTACCCCTGAACTGGAATTTCGCGAGGCCGTAGCCGGCGAGCGAGGCCACGACAAGGTTGATTAGTACATGACATCCAGTGACGAACACGCTGTTGAGCATGGGGTGTCAAACGGCTTTCAATATTGACCCCCGATCGGCGTGCAAAATTGACCCCCCTGAGCGGCACGGCGGAGGTTGTCCCGGTAGTCAATAGGGGGGGTACCTGTTGACCCACCGGGGCAACCGGGCCGCAGGCACGGCCGGCGGCGGCTCAGGAGCGGTTCTTGAAGCGCCAGCTCTCGTTGCCGGTCTCGATGATCTCGCAATGATGGGTGAGACGGTCGAGCAGGGCTGTGGTCATCTTGGGGTCGCCGAAGACGGATGGCCATTCGCCGAAGGCGAGGTTGGTGGTGATGACGATAGAGGTGCGCTCGTAGAGCCGGCTCATGAGGTGGAAGAGCAGCTGCCCGCCGGCCTGGGCGAAGGGCAGGTAGCCGAGTTCGTCGAGGATGACGAAGTCGCGGCGTACAAGCTGATCTGCGGTGCGGCCCTGGCGTCCGGCGCGGAGCTCGGCCTCGAGGTGGTTGACCAGGTCGACGACGTTGTAGCAGCGGCCCCGGGCGCCCTTGCGGATGCAGGAGCGCGCGATGGCGACGGCGAGATGGGTCTTGCCGGTGCCGGTGCCGCCGACCAGCACGATGTTGCGCTTGCCCTCCAGGAAGCCGCCGCCGGCGAGCTCCTGGATCAGGGGCTCGTTGACTGGCGAGGCGGCGAAGTCGAAGTCGGCCAGCTCCTTGGCCGTTGGCAACCTGGCGGACGCCATCTGGTACTTGATCGAGCGCGCCGTCTTGTCGGCGATCTCGACCTGCAGCAGCGTACCGATGATCTGCTGCACCGGATGACGACGCTTGAGCCCGTCGGCAAGGATGTCGTCGTAGGCGGCGCGCATGCCCGCGAGCTTCAACGCCGTCATCATCGCCAGCACCTCATGACGCTCCATGACCGGCCTCCCTCAGGCGATCGTAGCGCTGACAGTCGGCCACCGGCCGGTGGCGAAGCTGCAGGCCCTCGGGCGTCGGGATGGTCGCCGGCGGTGCCGGCTGGCACTGCCGGGCGAGGATGTTGAGCTCGACGTCGGCGCTGCAGGCGCCGCAGTCGAGCGCCTCGGCACAGGCCGCCTCGACCGCCTCCAGCCCGTCCTCCTGAACCGCCGCGAGGATCCTCACGAACTGCCTGTCACCGTCGTCGCAACCCGTCAGCCGGGCCCGTATGCGGCCGAGCGCGCCGGGCAGTTGCCAGCCCTTGAAGGGCGCGCCATTGCGCAGCGCGCCGGGCTTCCTCGTCAGGATCGGCACGTAGTGCCACGGATCGTAGGCGACCTGGCCGCGCCCGAAGCTGCGGGGATGCTCGGCGACGGTCTCGCCGTCCTGGCGGATGACGATCCGATCGGCGTAGGCCCGCACGTCGACCGGCCGCCCGACGGCACGGGCGGCGACGCTGTAGTGGTTGTTGTCGAAGCGCACCAGACAGGTCTTGGACACCGCCACCTCGGTGGCGTGGAAGCCGTCGAAGGGGCCGCGATAGGCCATCAAGAAGGGCCGCTCCTCCTCGAACACCTGCCACACCGTCTTGCTCTCGATCGTCGGATGCGGCCGCTTCTTGGCGTCCTCGATACACCGATCCATCAGCCACTCGTTGATCTCGACGTAGGAGCGGCCCCGCGGGATGGGCACGAACAGGCGGCCGCGGACGTCACCCACCTGCCTCTCGACCTGCCCCTTCTCCCAGCCCGCACCCGGAGTGCACGCCACCGGCTCCACCAGATGGTGGGAGCACAGCTCCAGAAAGCGCCGATTGTAGGCGCGCTCCTTGCCGACGAAGACCATGCTCACCGCCGTCTTCATGTTGTCGTAGATGCCCCGCCGGCAGACCCCGCCGAAGAAGTGGAAGGCCCGTTCGTGCGCCTCGAACACCATCTCCTGGCTCTCGCGCGGGAAGATTCTGAACCAGCTGCATGCGGCTGTAGCAGAGCCGCATGTGCGCCGCCTTCACCTTGGTCGTCACACCCGACAGGCGCGCGTACTCGTGGCTCCAGTCGAACTGGTAGGCCTCGCCGGGATCGAAGCTCAGCGGCACAAAACCCTGCGACGGCGACAACAGCCGCCACCGCCGACGCCAGGTCCTGGCGTAGCGGCGCACTGCGTCGTAGCCGCCGCCATAGCCCAGAGCCGCAAGGTCTTCATGAACCCGCAGCAGAGACAGCCGATCCCGGCGCGGCCTCTTCTCGTTGGCCTCCAGCTGGCGCTCGAGCTCATCCACCCACGGCCCAAGCTTCGGCATCGGCTGGATCTTGCGCTCGTAGCTGTACGAGGTCTCATCGCCCCGCACCACCTTGCGCACCGTGTTCTTCGAAACCCTCAAATCCCGGGCGATCTTCTTGATCGGAACGCCCCTCACCAGATGATCCCGACGTATCCGTGCGATCGTCTCCACAACCAGCATCTCCCCCACCTCGTCTGTCCAAACAACGAGGTGTGTTAAAAATCACAAAACCAGGGGGGTCAATTTTGGACGCCGATTACCCCACCAAGGGGGTCAATATTCCACGCCGATCAACACGTACTGTCATGTCCGCACATGGCCCCGGTGCCACCAAGCAGCGGCTCGTTCAGGCGCTCAAGGAAGAAGAGGTCCGCCGCGGACTCAACTTCGAATATTGCTTTGTCACCGTTGGCAGCAGCCTCAACCGCGCTCCTTCCGACCAAGTCTGGGGGGCCGGCGAGATTCTTTCGCTCGATTCGGGGGGGAATTACCAAGGCTACATTGGCGATCTCTGCCGAATGGCAATCACGGCGAACCCGACCAGGAGTTGGTCCAGCTGCTCGGCGAAGTCGATGAGATCCAGCAGGCTGCGCGGAAGGCGACAAAGGCGGGCGCTACGGGAGCCGATATCTACGGTTCAGCGGCGCCGCTGGTACAGCGTTCGCCCAACGCCAAATCCATCGAGTTTGTCGCCCACGGACTGGGCCTCGTCCCGAACGAATCTCCGCGGCTTACGTACACGCGGCAGGACATGGACAAGCCGCTCGAAGCTGGCATGGTGCTCTCCATCGAGACTATCCTCGAACATCCGAGGCGCGGCTTCATCAAGCTCGAAGATACCGTTGCGGTAACAAAGAGTGGCTTGGATGGCTTAGGCGACAAAGGCCGCGGCTGGAATCGGGGCGGCAGCCGGGCCAACAATCCCTGATCGTCAATCCCTGTGCTATGCGCACGATCGACCACAGAATTCCCGGCTGTACAGCTAAGGCGGCATGTTGCGCCAGTTCTCGGGATCTCCGCCTGCCAGACAAGGTGCATTTTCGACAATAGGTGATGGATAGACGGGGTCGCTGCGTCATGGTCCCGACTGATTGATCAACGCTCTAGCACCCGTCATATCGGAAAGACCGAGCAGGTCGAAGACCGTGTTACCTCGCCGCCGGACGTGAACGCCCCGTGCGACGGAGCGCCGTTGCCGCCGGAAGTGGTGCCCGCACGCCTAGGTGGCTATTCGGTGTCGGCTCCCGGATCTATCTGGAATCGGAGGCAGCGATGGGAGGCTCGCAGGGCTTCTTCGACGGCCTCGGGACTGTCGCCTCGAGCGAATATGAAGCCCAAATATTTGTTGCCCTCGGGAAGCGGCACGACGTCCTGGCCCTTGGCAAGGGTGATCGTCACATCATCGACACCTGCGACCCCCCGCGCGGCCTTGAGCCCTCCTACCGACTCCAGCACGCCGCCTCGAGGAATAGGAATCATCATGACGCCGGCAGCCTTTTCTTCACGGTCCATGGTTTCGATGGACAGGCCCATGGCGTGGCTCAATATGAGTTCCTCGAGCCTTATCCCGGCGCCGAACCGGAGTGCCCGGGCGCACAGGCCGCCAATGGAGCGTGCGCCCACTTCGATGACCCAGGGACCCTGGTCATTGAGCCGCAGTTCGGCGTGGATGGGCCCGTGGTTCAGCCCCAAGATGGTGACGGCTTGTATCGTGGCATCAGTGACCCGGCGCTGCCAAGATTCGGGAAGCCGTGACGGGGTCAGGTAAATGGTCTCCTCGAAGAAAGGTCCTTCCAGGAGATCGGGTTTGTCGAAGAGGGCAAGGACCGTGAGTCGGCCCTTGTCGAGAAGCCCCTCCAACGCCACCTCCCGGCCCGCAACATATCCCTCGACGAGGATATTCCTGGCCGTCTCTCCCAAGGCTGCGACGTCGGGCTGCTTCAGAATGCGGGTGATTCGGTGAAAGGCTGTGACGAAGTCGTCCGGATTGTCGGCGCGGATGACCCCGCGACTCGCTGACAATATCAGTGGCTTCAGAACGCAGGGGTAGATGACCTCACGTGAAGCCCTTCCGGGGTCGGTTTCGACGCTCAACACGGAAAAGGGCGGCGTCAACAGGCCGCTGTTGGCCAGCACGGTCCGAAAGCGAAATTTGTTGGCCGTCGCCTCCACCGATTCAGGCGCGTTGTGGGTCAGACCCAGGGCCTTGGACGCCCTGGCCGCCAACACTGTGGTTTCCTCGTCAACGCCTAGAACGGCACGCAACGGGAAGTCTAGGGCATAGGTGCAAATCTCACCGACACCTGTGTCGGGGTCCTGAAAATCGATGGTGACGGTGCGTCCGTCCGCAAACGCCTCCAGCACCTGCCGCTGGTTGGAGCCCACGGCCACGTCCACGCCCAGACGATGGGCGGCGTCAAGAAAATCGGCGACCCGGTAGGAGGTGGTCGGAATGAGCAGAAGAAGCCGGGCCGGGACGTCGCGGTCGGTCAATGAAGCCACCTTTTCCGCGCTCGGAATTCGCCGACCATGGTTCGCCGTCGGTTGGGCACCAACGGGACCAGGGTTTGTTCAGACACGGCACATGGACCGGAGTATGATATGTTTCCGGGAAATCCAAAACGCAGGCGCAATCAGAAAACTGAAAACTCGCATCGGTTGCCAGGTGGAGAACGCGACACGGCCCTGGCGCGTGCACGCAGTGAAAGCCATATGGCAGGTTCCATATGTGGAATGGTGATTCCAACGACATCGCACGCCGGACCTGAAGCCGACACGACATGCACAGACACCGATGAAGCTTCCGTCGTCGACAGGCAAGGGCGCTTGTAAACCAATGGCGATATCTGCGGCCGCGGCCAATGGGAGCATCGCAGAGGGCAGTTGAAACATGTTCATTCAAACTGAAGCGACCCCGAACCCCGCGACGATCAAGTTCCTGCCCGGCCGGCCGGTTGTGGATCGCGGGACGGTGAACTTTCCGACGCTTGAGGATGCGGGCCGCTCGCCGCTAGCGAGCCGGCTTTATGAGATCGAGGGCGTCGCCGGCGTGTTTTTCGGCGCTGACTTCATCACCGTAACGACGACCGATGCGCAGGACTGGACGCGGCTCAAGCCGTCGATCCTCGGCGTCATCATGGAGCATTTCATGTCCGGTCAGCCAGTGTTTGCAAACGAGCAAACGGTCGCCGGCAACGGCGGCGGCTCGGAAGGCGCCGGGTCTGACTTCGAGGCGGTCTCCGACGCGCCGCAGGAACTGGTGGAGCAGGTGCAGGAGCTCATCGAGAGCCGGCTCCAACCCGCGGTTGACGGCTCCGGTGGCCGCATCGAGTTCCATTCCTTCGTGGGCACCACGGTGAACCTGCGCCTGCAGGGCTCGGCCAAGGCCATGCTATCGCGGATCGAGACTATGCTGCGGCAATATGTGCCTGACATCGAAAAGGTGCAGGACGTCATGGATGCCATCCCCAAACCGGGGCTGGAGACGCCCACCGGCAAGGCCGTGCGCGAGGTTCTGGACAGCCGCATCAACCCGGCCGTGGCCGCCCATGGCGGTCACATCTCGCTGATCGACGTCATTGGACCGCGTGTGTTTCTCCGTCTGGAGGGTGGGTGCCAGGGCTGCGGGATGGCCAACGTTACGCTCAAACAGGGCGTGGAAGCCGAGATCAAGCGCGCTGCTCCGGAGGTCCAGGAAGTCCTCGACGTAACCGATCACGCGACCGGCTCAAATCCGTACTACCAGCCCGGCAAGGGCGGAGCGAGCCCAATGGCGTGAGTCCTTCAACAATCTGTTAGCTAGGAGAGTTTGCCGTCGCTAAGGTTAGGGACTTGCCGTACTCCATAAAGCCACAGCAACACCAACAAATAGTTGGCCCAGGGTAGCGAGCGAAAAACCGATGATGGTTTCTAGCTGTAACGGCCATTCCCGAACGGAGTGCCAGTCTAATACTAAAGTCCTATAGAAAGTGTATCGCCTGAAATCAGCCGTCATGAAGTCGTTGTCTAATGCTGAACAAATGGAATTGGCGATCGCACTATAATATTCAGATTTAGCCTCCTTCACTTCGACAATTTTTCTATTTATATTGTAAACCGGTACGACAAATACCACTATCGTATACAAAACGTAAAGACCGAATAGTATACTCGGAACATACAAGTTCGGATTTGTTGTATTTTGACTTATCAAAAACAATAATGGCAAATAGCCATCCAGTGAAAAACATCAAATTCGTATTAAGCGCAAATTTCCCTATAAACGAAAAACCCAACATTCCATCACGATGATAAATTCTGTCCTCAACCTCCGCTTTTTTTAGAAGACGTGTGAGGTGTTGCGTCTTGTACGCGAAGCAAAATCCCAACGATGTGTAATACGAGTACAAAATAACACCGACAAACAAAAATACCACAACCAGTCGACAAAACCATCAATTCCAAATCCTTTTACGTAATCAATAGACCAAATAAATGAAATTATAACGATGATACGCCACGTCCAAGCAATCGCTCTATAATTTGGCATTGACGTGATGTTGGAATATATCGCATTCTTGATCTCTTGATATTGCTGGCCATTTTTTAGCAAGCGCCTACAATATTTGTGAAATACTGGCAGCGTGTATCTTTCATAGTACCATATAAGGCAGGGCCCTACCCATGCCCAGGATGCCGCAATCAAAAGTGCCGTAACTTCTCGCGTCCCATGGGTGATACTAAATTTTCGGACTACTAACAATAGATATAATCCAACGAGAACCGGAGCTAAGTGTAGAAATCCCCCGAAAAGCCATTTTCTGCTCTTATGGGACGGCATCGCTTCAATAGTTTTCGAAACCACACTAAGATAGGCTGGGACTTGACATCGTATCCAGAATATCGGAGGAGTAGCCTAATAAGCGTACCCATTACCTTTATCCGCCTTTTGGTGTCAGCACGCTGTCAGGTTTGTTGACCAGTAACCACCCTGAATAATTTCCTAAATGCTTTGAAAAGTTGAATGGGGAACAGGCGATACAGGTCATTATATTTACGCTTTCCTGCAAGAATATCTAGATATCCACGCTGCAATGTTCCGGCATCTGCGAATGCCCATCTAAATGGGCGTCTTATGGGCACCTCTAAAAATCCCTGTTCCGAGCCTTGATCGGTTATAATCCGGACGGTTTGGCGCGTAGATGTGGGGAACCGACCATGGGCCAAATGGGCTTTTTCGACATCGCGAATCGGTATGCCGGCCTGGACGCCAAGAACGATACCTTTGGCGAGGATCGACGCGGTGGTTCCGTGGGAGAATTTCCGTGCCCGCCTGGAGGCGATCTGGCGCAAGCCGGCCGAGGAACGGAAGTCGCCGGCGGGGCGAAAGCCCTGGGACGCGGTGGCGATGTTCAAGGCGATCGTTCTCTGCGAGCTTTACAATCTCTCGGACGACCAAGTGGAGTACCAGCTTCGCGACCGCCTCTCGTTCATGCGGTTCGTAGGGTTCGGTCTTGAGGACAAGGTCCCCGACGCCAAGACGGTGTGGCTCTACCGGGAACAGTTGGCGCGGGCGGGCATGGTCGAGGCGTTGTTCGAGGACTTCGACGGCTATCTGGAGAAGCAGGGCTACCTGGCGATGGGCGGCCAGATCATCGACGCGTCGATCGTACCGGTCCCCAAGCAGCGCAACAGCCGTGACGACAACGCGCGGATCAAGGATGGCGAGACGCCGGAGGGCTGGAAGGACCAGCCGGCCAAGCGGTCGCAGAAGGACACGGACGCACGGTGGACAAAGAAGCATGGCAAGAGCCACTACGGTTACAAGAACCATGTCAACGTGGACCGCCGGCACAAGCTGGTGCGGCGTTACCAGGTGACCGACGCGGCGGTGCACGACAGCCAGGTCGTGGAGGACATCCTTGATCCGGACAACACGGCCTCGGACGTGTGGGCGGACAGCGCCTATCGGTCGGCGGAGATCGAGGCGAAGCTGAAGGAGAAGGGCCTGAACAGCCGCATCCACCGCAAGGGGCATCGCGACAAGCCGCTGAGCGAGCGGGAGAAGCGGGGCAACAAGGCCCGTTCGAAGGTGCGGGCGCGCGTCGAGCACGTGTTCGGGGCCCAGAGCAACGACATGGGCGGGACGCTGGTGCGCAGTATCGGGCTGGTACGGGCGAGGGCGCGGATCGGGCTGAAGAACCTCGCCTACAACATGCGCCGCCTGGTGCAGCTGGAGCGTCTCGCCGCGGCGGCGCCAACGTGATGGTCATCAGGGGAGAAGTCTGCCTGGAGCCCCCATTGACAGGGAAACAGACCCGCCGGGGAGCCGGAGAAGGCCGAAAACCCAGACGCCAACCCCGCTCATGACCCGCGAGAACCGCACAACCTGTCGAGTTTCACGTCAGTCGCATTATTTTTCGAGGTGCCCTTAAGTCTGACTCTCACGACCAGCCTTCCATTTTTCGAACTTGGTTTCCGGCGGCCGCTCGGTGCCGTTCCTCAAAAACACCACGATCTTGCCCTCGCGATCGATTTCGAACCGACCGGGATCGACGCCCGCTTTCTTCGCGCCCTTAAGCGCCCGCTCGACGTCGATCTGCTTGAAGAGGGCCGACCGGTTCATCGATCGTAGACCTCTTCGGTCCTGAGCGGGGCAGGGGTCAATGCAGCAACATCCCGCTCCGACCGGGATGACCCACCATGACGGCATCGCAGATCGACTTGAATATCGGTCCTGTCGGCAAGACCGGCGGCTTCTGGAGATGGGTTGGCCATCAGTGCGGCCTCCCGTCGATCACCGGCAGAAGCGCGGCCCGGTTGGTGAGCCGGCTCAGAGCAACCTCGCTGTCGCTGCAACGCAAGGCAGCTATTGCCGCGTCGCGCTGAGCGTTCACGGCCTGAAGTGCACGCGCCAGCTCGGTGCTCTGTTGCACCGCCTGCCGGGTCTGCTCGATCGCGCGCTCGGCCGTTTCAACAAGCCTGGCGGCAGCTTCGTCGTAGGTCGACATCAACCGACCTCGCTCGCAGCTTTCGCGGCAGCAATTTCGGCGGCCATCGCGGCCTCCCCGCCCGGGCCGGCCCAGCGAGCACCATCGCCGGACTTTTTGGCGAGTTCGTAAGCGATCTTTTGGAGCAATCCGCCGCCGATAATGACGACGTCCTGCATCGTTGCGCCGCCAAACTTGTCCATATCCGCAGTACTGGCCGCCAGGTCGGAGTAGAACTCGCTCCTCCCCAAGGTCCACTCAATCTTCGCCATCGCCGATTTCTTGAGCCAGTTTCCGACGTCGGGATCAACCACCGGCAAGTAAAGTCGGACTTCCTTCACCTCATGCGCGAGTTCCTTCTTGGCGACGACGGCCTGAAGAGCTTCGCCAAATGTCTCCGCGTAGATGAAGCTTTCGCTCCGACCACCGACGGGACTGAGCGGGGCGAAGCGATGAACCGCATCGACCGCGTCGACGGCGTTTCGGGCTCCGGCCGCGGCGATCAACGACGTTGCCGCGTCGTCCGCAGAAATCGCGGGAGCGTGCGGACCACGCCCCCCGATGGGGCGCATTCGGTTCTTGGCGAGTGCCCGTCCGCGAACGGTCAGGTCTGATAGTGACCGTGCGGATAAATTTGCGACCAGGACATCTAATTCCCGGGCGTTCATTTGGGAGCCTCTTCAAAATGTGTTTCTGATTCTGTGTACCGCGACGCTTGGCTAGGCGTCAACGCCAGATTCTAGACTTGTGGATAAGCCTGGCGACCTACGCCGGATTTGGCGCAGCCCGCCTCACGTCAAAGCGCCGCCACGTTACAAGGCTTCGGAATACCGTGATCCGCCGTCGCGACGTCGCCTTCTTCTGCAGCGCGCCTCAAGTTGGGAACGGCTCTGCTGGGCTTTGGTCCGTTTCTGCATCAGCGCGACCCCGCGGCTTGCCAAATGAGCTACCTTCCCTGATTGCCCTGGTACTCCCTAGGGGAACGGCCTAAGCCCAACATTTCAAGGGCTTACACAAAGGTTTGGGGAAATCCCGCCCCATTGAATTCCATTACGTTTCGCCGATGGTCCCCAAACCAACCTCCACCCCATAGGGACATCACCCCCGCTGGTGCGCGGAAAGCGGAACCGCTGGGGGATCGAGAGACCATAGTGCTTCTCTCATTCGGCCTCCAGCACGGACACTCGCCGGAGCTTCGCCCGATCGAAGAGGAGGCACAAACCGCAAACTGAACGAAAACGGCGGCGGGGACGAGGACCCTGACCGCCGAAATTAGCTCTGACCGATCGGGTAAGACGATGCCGGCCAGTAGCGAAACGGCGTTAGCATGAGGCGCGGGCAAAGCGCAACGGCAGTCCGAAAGGGTGAAGCCGGCCCGCCGGTGCCAAATAGGCTTTTAAGGCGTCGCAAGTAGCACCTAACCTTCCGGATCAAGCCTGTCTGATACCGGGAGGGCCTATAGCGACGGCGCGGCTCCGAAGGGGCACCACGCAAGATCGCGAGGGCATAGGGACACCTACGGGTCTCATCAGAACCCGGAGGCTGTCGTCCTATGCCCTTCGCTCAAACGCTCTCCAAAGGGGCACTGACCAACACAGGAAAGAACTAGAACTAGAGGAAAGGTCATTTTCAGTTTCTGCGATCGGAAGTTTTCATGAGCGCGGGTCTTTCTGGGCCGCGAAACCAATGCGGACGGGCTTAGCGAAAATCACACAATGGCTGAAATTAGCCATTTCGCCCCAAATCACGTTCTATCCACCCCGCGGACAGGGGACACTTTCAGAAAATTTTTGGAAAATTTTGGGGGAAAACGCTCGCGTCGCTCGGATGGCGGCTTTTATTATCGATGCTGAGCGACCACCATCGGCGTTTTCCCTGTGTTTCCGGGTTTCGATAGGGGTCCCGCCGTACGCCACGCTCGATCGTGCCGGTTCCATGCCCAGTCCAGCGCCCCGCCGAGCTTGCCGGTAGCTGCGCAGCGGCGGCTTCACGCCGTCGGGCTGCCGTCATCACCGCGTAGCGAGGGCGAGGCTTGCGGCGTCGCATCTGATTAACAATCAGCGGGCAGGCGGATGCCCAGGCGGCAGCCGGATGCGGTATCCGCTCGGATGCAAGGCTAACCGCCCCCAAATCGTCTCCGTCGGCACCCTAGTGTGTCCGTCTGGTGTCCGCATCCACCGGCCCGGCTCAAAGCCGAGGAGCATCTGATGCTCCTCCAACGGCCAGAACTCCGGACGCGGTCCGTTAAGGATACGCGCCGCGAGCACATCGGCCAGCTGGGGAGCTTTCGGCATCAATGCTTCCGGTCCTTGGGCCCGGGCCCGACCGTGAAGCCTTCAAGCAGCTTGTCGGTGTCGACCGACCGCCCGGGCGCGCCGATGGCCCGCACGGCGTCCCCGCCGGCAGCTACCCGGGAAACCTCATGTCCGAGCAGTTCCAGCGCCTTGTTGGCCGCCGACAGGTTCAGCACCGTTTCCTCGACCTCGACCTCGATCTGCTCGCCAGTCTCCTTGTCGAAGTCCTGCATCTTCCGCCGTATCGCGATCTCACCGAGGGCAATCTGCGCCACCTGCATCATCCGACTCGTAACCCAAGCTCGCGTCAGGATTGACGATCGTTGGCGCTCAAGGTCCTCCATCGGCAGGTGCGCCTCGATGTCGTCAAGCAGCGCGGTCGGGATTGATACCAAATCAGGCGTGATTGTTGGGCGCATGGCGCCGCTGGCAGCGCGGTGCCTATCCAAGAAACGAGCCGCGCGGACGGTGATGATCAGCAACGACTATCCTGCCCTGTTGCGGGCTCGACGGCGGCGCGACCGATGGTCAGCTGAAGACAGGCAGCTCTACCAGCGTCACCGTTGGCGCTCGGAGGGCTTTCACGGCGAAGCCAAGACCTGGCATGGGCTCGCGCGCGCCGTACGGCGCGGAATCCATAATATGAAGATCCAGGCCTACCTGACGGCCGCGGCCATCAACCTCAAGCGGCTGGCCGCCGCTCTTCTTGTTCAAATGATTCGTTTTCTAACCGGTGCTGGACTGTTTCCGTCGCTCAATGATGCCCAATCCGCATAAATCGCGCCGACAGAGCTATGCGGCTTGTCGTGCCCGATCTTCAAAGCCCGGGATCGCCAATTCGCCAAAAACGCAGTTCTTCAACAGCCCCCGGGTTCACTTCATGCGCAATGCCCTGGCGCATGTGCCAAAAAGCCAGCACACCGTCGTCGCCGCCGCGATCCGCCAAGCCTTCATCCAGCCCGATCGCGAGACCGCCGGGCAGACCTGGCGTCACGTCGCCGATCAGCTCCGTGTCCGCTGGCCCAAGCTCGCAGCGCTGATGGACGAGGCCGAGCACGACGTGCTCGCCTACATCGCCTTCCCAGTGCAGCACCGCACCAAGCTGCACAGCACCAATCCGTTGGAGCGCCTCAACAAGGAGGTGAAGCGACGGGCCGACGTCGTCGGCATCTTCCCCAACGAGGACTCGATCGTTCGCCTCGTCGGCGCCGTCCTCATGGAGCAGAACGACGAGTGGCAGACCCAGAACCGTTACATGCAGATCGAAGGTATGGCCGAGATGGCGAACCCCGTCATCGAAGCTCAGCCGCTTCAGATCACACCCAAGGCCGCCTGACCGATGACCACCTCAGGCCACCATCGGAATTACACCACGTTGACGGACGCGACCCCGGTCCACCTCTGACGTGATGCCGGAGACTTGCGCGAGATATGTGGAAGTCCGCGCGCGAGCGGCCGGGACTGTGCGCCGTGAACTCCGTGTACTGCGTGCAGCCATCAACTACGCCCATCGCTGTGGGCGGATCACCCGTCCGGTCAGCGTCGAACTGCCCGAACGGCCGCCGGCGCGTGATCGCTGGCTAACCAGGACAGAAGCAGCGCGTCTTCTGCGAGCTTCGCGGTCCAAGCAGGCGCGGCTTTATCTTCCGCTGTTCATCTTGCTCGGCTTGTACACGGGCCGGCGCAAGGAAGCCTTACTCTCGCTGCGCTGGACTGATGTTGACCTCGACACCGCCCGAATCAACTTCGACCAGCCGGGAAGACGGCGTACCAACAAGCGGCGTGGGCTGATCCCGATTCCCCCTCGCCTGATGCCGCATTTTCGGCGCGCGCAGCAGCGCGGCTGTGACGTGGGCTACGTGCTGCACATCGACGGACGGCGCATTCTGGACATCAAAAAGGGGTTCGCAGCGGCCTGCGAGCGAGCCGGCCTGAAGGGCGTCACCCCACACACGTTAAAGCATACCGCAGCGACATGGCTGATGCAGCGCGGCACTGACCCTTGGGAAGTCTCAGGCTTTCTCGCAATCTCGATGGAGACACTCACGCGGACCTATGGGTACCACCGTCCCGACTATTTGCGCGAGGCCGCGCAAAACGTCGGAGGCGTCCGCATCTTGTCCGTGTAATCGTGTGATGTTTTTGATCCGTTCCGGGGTGTTTTAAACCTCAACGCTTTGCAAAGGCTAAGAAATGCTGATGGGTAACAATCCTCCGAAGGCAGAGGTCGTGAGTTCGAATCTCGCCGGGTGCGCCAATCATTTCAAAGACTTATGCACATGAAACCAAGTGGCTAGGTCATCGTGGCAATCACCTAGCAATCACAGGGCCCAGATGGAGCTCAGCGTTCGCACAAATCTCCTCGTCCACGCTGATGTACACGGCCTCAGCCGGCGGGTCGCGCGTGAGCGCGTCTTCGCTGCCGTGGCGCGTTTCGGGCTCAGCGATCGCGCGGTTGACCGCGCCCGCACGCTCAGCCGTGGCAACCGGCGGCGCATGGACGAGGCCACGGTTGGGCTCGATCCGGCATCTCGCCGTGACATTCTCAGCGAGATGGTCCGACTGAAGGAAAAGGAGCGCATCGGCGTGCTTTGGACGACGCATCTTGTCGACGAGGTGGAGCACGCCGATCGCCTCGTCGTCCGCCGCGACGGCCAGATCCTGTTCGACGGTACCGTCCGGGGCCTGCTGGATAGGGAGGGGAGCGACGACCTCGAGGCGACGGTGATCCGTATCATGGGTGAGCCGTCATCGCTGTCGGGTGCAGGTCGAAGCCTAAGGCTGAATCGACATTCACCGCATCCACAACATAGCTGCGGCGAGGACGGCGTGCAGGAGCGCGTCTTCAGCACCCACAAAGTCCGTTGACGAACACACGGTTACGAGCTGTCCGAGGCCCAATCGGAGCGGATCAATCACTTGCTGGCCGGCAAGGCCGGCGATATCGCGGCAGGGATAATCAGTTGATCCGGAACTCAGGAATCATCGCTTCAAACGCGATGAGAATCCTGAATGTCGATTGGACCTATAGGACCCCTTTGCTGGGGAGTCGGACCGGTGGCATATCGTTGAACATTAGGTTCAGTTGGGTTTCGGTTTCGTCGATCGATCGCGAGCCCGCCTGCGGTGCATCCACGCCCGCGAGTTCTCCCCCTGCGTGCTCCTGTTGACCCTCATCTTCCCGGATGGTCCCTTCCACGTCCTCGCCGGCGTCGAGCACCTCTTGCGCTGTGTGGACGGCTACGCCAAGTTCGTCAGAATAGGCCAGCCGGTAACTCAACGGCAGTCCGCTCGGGATGTTGTTTTCATCGACGATTTCCAACCACAGATAGATGGCCCCCGGTGCGCCGGTCAACTTGTCCGGTTCAACGACGCGTGTTGCCACCAGCGAAAACCTTTCAGGGACGCTTGCTTCGGTTGGCCAGCCGAGCAGCGACGTAATTGCGAAATAGCTGCCCACAAAAAAGAACCCGCAGACCACAATAGCGCCGGCCTTGACCCACCATTTCCAACGGGAGACCAGATTGAGGCTGAGGAGAAGCACCGCGATCGCCACGTACGCGATCACGATTGCGATAATCGTGCCGATTGGCATCACGAAACGGTCTTAGGCCGGGTCGGCCCGGCGCACAAGCTGCGTCAGTGATTTGAACCGATCATTGAGACCCGAGTGGGCCCCGTCCGCGTCGAGCGTGAAGCGGATCGCCGTCTTTTCGTCACCACGGTGGTCGAGCCCGAGGATACCGTAATAGACCACCTCCAGAACAGGATTAAGACGTTCAACCTTGACCGTCACGCGTACGCGGTCAACGCCGTTGGCGAGGTAGTGGTGAACGTTGACGACGTATTCTCCGGGCACGATCCCGCGCATCGTCACGTTCTCCTGATTCAACGGGTTCTGGATCCGCTCGCCGTTGAGCACCAGCGTATCGCGGAATAGACCGCGATCGTCCCGGTCGAGGCTCAGCAGGCCCGCCTCGAGATTGCGATACCAGACTATGTTCCCAGCCGGATCCTCAACATACGTGTCGATATCGTCCGGGTGGTTGTCCGGCCAGGTCACCGTGATCAGATACTCCGCGTTCAGGTCGACCTTGCCGGTCATCATTTCCGGCCGAAGCAGCGCGAACGCGATAAACACCATGATGGCGAAGCCCATCAGCACGTTGAGCAGAATATCCGTGAACGGAACAAACGTGCCGTCGTCGCCGCCGTCGAACAGGCTAGTTTCCTGCAGCATTAGCTCCGGGCTCAAGGGTTGGGATCACATAGACCTCGGTGACCTCGGTGACCTCGCGGAAGAGATCGGCGATGGCCTGATCGAGGAGGTAGTACGTGAACTTAAGCAGCAACGACGTTGCGATCCCGGTGACGGTTATGTTCAGCGCAATCGCCATGCCGCTGGTCATGCCGGTCAGCGTCCGACGCAGTGATTCCACTTCAAATGCATCGAGCGCGGCGACCGGGATCAACATCAAGATGAACCCGACGGCGGTTCCCAGTAGCGCCAGACGCAACAGCGACTCCGACATGAACCAGCCCAGCTTTTCGCGGGCGCGAAGTTGGTCGGCGAGCGAACGGAGCAGCAGGGTCTGGTCCAAATGCGTTCCTGCTAAGGTCCGTGCCTTGGAAATCAGATTGCCGATGTGAGTGGTGACGACGCTTGGTTGGAGGGCCTGCCCCTGCGCCGTTATGATTCGGCCGTTGTTGACGGTGAGCGCGCGTCCGCCTGCCGACACCACCGCGTCGCGAACGGCGCGCGCCGCGATAAGTTCCCTTGAGACGACGATCGTCTGACAAAGGCAGTGCAGCGAGGTGACGGCGAAGATGCCAAGAATAACCAGCGATATGCGCGTCCGGTCGCTTGCCAGCATCGCCTGCAGGAGGCCGGCGTACCACAGAACCAGGATCCCAAATACGGCCAGGACGTTGACCAGAATCCACTTCAGGAGCGGCCCGTAGTCGCTCGATTCCGCTTCCGTGCCGAGGAAATTGGACGCAATCGATGTCATGTTAACTCAGTCGCGGCAGAGCATTCTGTGGCGCGCGTGGACCGGTGACAACCTTGCCGCCACCCCCGACGTTCGTCAACTGCTAAAAGTGACTCATGGCGACGCGGGCTTGGGGAAGGCCCAGTTTGCGCAATCCCGTATCGGTGGGTGCAAATGCGATGTAGTCCGACCTGATGGGTTCGGACCTGCGGAAGACGCTACTCATCGCGAAAGGGGTCCTCGATGTCGCGCGTCGAAAGGCCGCGCCAGGAGTTCCGCCGCCCTCGTCGTCCTTAAACAGGATTTCCGGCTACATAACCCGGACAGCTCGTGTGCTAGCGACGGATAACCTCGACCCCTTGTCGGCGCGGAGCGTGGGCATACGGTCATGCGGCTTGGCAATCGTGATAGGCCCTGTGCAAAAGGCGTCATTGGCCTTCGTTCTCGCCCTGGCAGCCCTTGGGCCGGCATCGGCCCAAGTCACCGGTAGGGCCACGGCTCTCGGCAGTGATACGCTGGCGGTCAATAGTCAAGTCTTTCAACGGGTTCGGGGTAGCGGAGCCGGAGCACCGGATCGTCCAACCATTCGATGCCCATTGAATAGCGGACCACCAATTCGCCGGGATCGTTGCGTACATCGCGGCCAATGGCGAGGATGCTGCCGTTGCCACCGCCGCGGTACGTTACTTTGACGAGGAGATCATCCGGAAACAGCAAGGACTCGGTGTGGGGGGCGTCGCCGACATAAACGTCGACACCGTCGACGGTGCCAAGATAGCTGGCAGTGTTGATATCCGCCTTCCGAGAGATTTCGGCGCCTTCTGGTGGGCTGCCGTTGAACCACGAAGAGATCCAGGTCGGGACCGTCGGTGCGGCGACAAGCAAGACCGGTTGGCGCTCCCGTTCGATCCATGGTGCCGCGTTCTCCGACACCGCGGCGTAGTAGGCTCCCGAATCGATAACCTCGACGACTTGATTCGGTCGATTCAAGAGACTTGTCCAAACCGTATCCACCACGCTGGCGGCCACCGCGGCGGAAGCGGACTGCCGCCATGACTCCAGGGCCTGTGACACGGCCGCCCAGGTGAAGACGTCATACGGTTCGATGGCATCGGCGATGAAGCCGGCCTCGATCTCGGCGACCCGGATCTGCTCGTCGGTGGATGCGCCGCCATCGGGCTCCTTGAGGATGTGGTAGCCGTTGAAGATGTCGATGCCGCCGCCACCGACGGTAAGGGCGCGTTCCGCTTCGGCGTGCACCGTCTCGAGCGCAAGCTCGGCATAGCGTCGTTCAATCGCCGCGATGTCGGCGCGATAGGCCCAAGGTTCCTCAAACGTGCCCCGCCAGATGCCGTCGCCGCCGACACGGGCGGTTTCCTCAGCGGCGACGTACTCGTCCGATTGCGCGCGGTCCGCCAACGCAAATCCCTGCCGGACCATGTTTTCAGCGATATCGCCATCGGCGCTGGCGCAAGTAGCGAACGTTGCCGCGCCGTTGCGTTCGCCGGTCGGCGTGCAATCAACCACAACCGCGTCGAGCAGGGTCTGAAGGGCCCGCGTTGCGGACGCACCGCAGGCCCACGGCCGGCCATTGATCAGGCAGAACTGATGGAACTCGATTCCGTCAACGCCGAAGAGTTGAAAGACTTGGCTATCGATCGCCAGCGTATCACTGCCGAGAGCCGTGGCCCTGCCCGTGACTTGGGCCGATGCCGGCACCAGGGCCGCCAAGGCGAGAACGATTGCAAATGACGCTTTTTGGACGGGTCCCATCACGATTGCCAAGCCGCATGACCGTATGCCCGACGCTCCGCGCCGACAAGGGGCCGAGGTTTTCCGTCGCTAGCACACGAGTTGTCCGGGTTATGTAGCACACGAGTTGCCCGGTCTTGTATGAAACTGGTGGATCTCGTTGGCTCGGCTTGTTTGAGGTAGTCGACCGCGGTTCGCCCGGCAAGGGCGCCCTGGGGCGTTTGGGTGGCAGCTCGTAGAGACGGATGCCCTTGGCGTGGCAGGCTTGCTCGAACTCGGCCTTGAACACATCCAGTCCGAGACCGGCAGCCTGGCCACCCATACAAACACTCGGCTGGTGCCCTACTCCACCGCGCCCGGCGTGAAGAGCGGAGAAACCGTGCCGAGCACAATATCGTCGACCCCACGCGATCCGCCAAACAAGGTGACGGCTCCGTTCCCGATCCCGATGGTGAAGGGCAGGCCCTCATCATCCTGGCGCATGCCGTCTTCAAGGAGGAGGGCGGCGTAGGTATTGGCTAAGCGGTCGCGATGAAGGCGACGAACCGCGTGGAAGCTGTCGAGCATGGTCAGGCTGTCTGCGATCCTGACGTTAAGCAGCCCGGCCGGGCGGCCCATTCCATCAACGTCGATAAAGCCATCGCCCGACAGTTGGAGCGTGCCCCACTCAAGGGAGAGGTTGCGCACTCCAAGCCCTCCAGTTTGCGTCAGCCAGGGCTCCAACGCCTCACCCAGGGCAAAGCTCGCCACGGGCAGCCTGAAGGCAAGCACAACGGAGAGTGAATCGATCGCGGTTCCGAGCGGGTTGCCGGCCAGGCCGGGCAGGACCAAATCGTTGAGCCGCAATGCGGCGGTCGACCCCAAAGGCACGAGGCCTTCGCCTTCAGTAACGTCCATACGCAGTTCCCCGTCTGCCACGCTGACGGGCGGGGCTGCATTCTCCGTCTGTATCGAAACGCCGCTGAACGCCACGACCAGCTTACCCCCGCGCGCTCCGACGGCCGTTTGAGCGCTGATCCGTATCTGTTCGGCGTTCACTGACGAGTGGAAGGCTTCGCCATTTACGGTGAAAATGAGTGTTTGGGCACCGGTTGACGTGAGATCGAATCCATTGTCGTCGGCATCGTCCACACGCGCCGACGACGCGGACCACCGCCAGGTCAGCCAATTCGGAGGCCCGGCGATGTCGAGACCTGCGATCACCAATGCGCCGTCCTCGGTCAAGACACCTTCGGCTTCGACGGACGAGCCGGCTGCGCGTAGCTGCTCGGCCCATTTGTCGAATAAGACCGTGGCGCGGCCGGCGTCAGCGGCTGCGCCCGGCGGCGGCTCTACGACGTCGCCGACCGGATCGCCAAGA
The DNA here is from genome assembly GCA_963663975.2 of uncultured Bauldia sp. Taxonomy (GTDB): domain Bacteria; phylum Pseudomonadota; class Alphaproteobacteria; order Rhizobiales; family Kaistiaceae; genus JANQRX01. Next base: position 23,147 of record CAXXRA010000006.1, read on the forward strand.
TCGACAACGGGCGATTCTCTTCGGTCGCCGCTGCCGATCACAAACACGGCGAACGCGATCACCGCAAGCACCGAGATCGTGACGGCGACCAGAAGCAGGCGGTTCACGGAAGCGCTTCCGAATTGAGTACCCAGGGCCGTGTGACGCCGGTTGCCTTCATGGAAGCGGCGATCCTAATCTTCGGCTAATTCTTCGTGGTAGCGGAGCCAGAGCACCGGATCGTCCAACCATTCGATGCCCATTGAATAGCGGACCACCAATTCGCCGGGATCGTTGCGTACATCGCGGCCAATGGCGAGGATGCTGCCGTTGCCACCGCCGCGGTACGTTACTTTGACGAGGAGATCATCCGGAAACAGCAAGGACTCGGTGTGGGGGGCGTCGCCGACATAAACGTCGACACCGTCGACGGTGCCAAGATAGCTGGCAGTGTTGATATCCGCCTTCCGAGAGATTTCGGCGCCTTCTGGTGGGCTGCCGTTGAACCACGAAGAGATCCAGGTCGGGACCGTCGGTGCGGCGACAAGCAAGACCGGTTGGCGCTCCCGTTCGATCCATGGTGCCGCGTTCTCCGACACCGCGGCGTAGTAGGCTCCCGAATCGATAACCTCGACGACCTGATTCGGTCGATTCAAGAGACTTGTCCAAACCGTATCCACCACGCTGGCGGCCACCGCGGCGGAAGCGGACTGCCGCCATGACTCCAGGGCCTGTGACACGGCCGCCCAGGTGAAGACGTCATACGGTTCGATGGCATCGGCGATGAAGCCGGCCTCGATCTCGGCGACCCGGATCTGCTCGTCGGTGGATGCGCCGCCATCGGGCTCCTTGAGGATGTGGTAGCCGTTGAAGATGTCGATGCCGCCGCCACCGAGTTCGCAGCGCCAAGCCGGCATTTCGCCATCGCTTCACGTTGCGGCAGACGCGACGCACAGTCCCCATCACGTTCTCGATGGAGTTGGTGCACGCCAGCGAGCGCCGAAGCGCCCAGCTCTCCGACGCGTGGCGCCTGACCGCGGCGGAGCAGCGCTAAAGGTGCCGCGCGGAAGGCTCGAACTCCCGGCCAGCCCTTCAACGCAGTGCCCTTCCGGCGCGACAATCCGCTCGCCGATCTTCGCGGGGTACGGGTTCCTCGTCCCCGAAATAGCGTCCGCGAAACCGGGTGCTAGAAGATCGGTGATTAATAATATTCATCTGGGTCGTCGACGCGCCCCGCCGTAAGCTCGGCCCGAGTCGTGACATCACCCGCCACATCGATGGTGTCCTGATAAACAACGTATGTGAATCCAGAAACGTGGAGCTTGTACGTGCCTTTGGCTACCTTAACCCTGGCCACCCCATTCTCGTCGGTGAGAGCCCTGTACGGATGCAGAAGGACGTGGGCGCCCTTGATGGGGGTCTGCTTTTGGGCATCGCGTACCTCGACGGTCACCTCGTAGTCGGGCGCGGGTACCACCTTGACGCCGAAGGGGAAGGAACCGGCCGCGTGCGGGAACTCCGACACAGACTCCGGCTCCGGTTCCCACTCCGCCGACTTGACCTCCCACTTGTAGTCCCCGGCCGTGCCGGGTGCTTCCGCTTCCGCCTCGGCAAAGTAAAGGGCGCTGGTGCCCGGCCATGGATCGTCGAGCAGGGTCGCGGTCGCGATTTCCGCGCCCTCGTGGTCGACGACGGTCAGCCCCTTGCCGGCGAGCTTGCATCCGGCCGAGCATTTGAGGCCGACCTTGAGCTTGAAGCGTTCGCCGGCCACGATCGCCGACGGCAAGCCCCAGACGTTCAGACGTGCGGCGTGGGCCTTGACGACGAAGGAGAACTCGGTCGACGTCTCCTCGTGCGAGATGCCGTCCATTTCCAAGGCCGGCAGGACGACCCTGTAGGTGTGCTCACCCGCCCTGCGCGGCGCCTTCAGCACGATCCCGTCGGCGACGTAGGCGTCCTCGTCGTCATCGTCGTCGTCATCGGGCTCCGCCAGCTCGGCGCTCGCCAGCTCTTTGTCGTCCTGATCCCGCACCGAGACTCTCTGTCCGGTCAGGTCGTCTCCGCGCGGACAAGAGACCCGGACTTTCAGGGTCAAGTCGGCCCCGGCATCGACCTCGCCGGGAGAGACCTCGACCGCGCACGTGCGCTGACCGTGTGTCATAACTGCCTCCGCCGCCATGGTGTCAAAATGATCCTCTCAACGGAGCCCCCGCCATGGACCAACTTCCCGCCAACGTCGAAGTTCTGCCCGATAACGAGCACCACCGCCCCGAGGTCCTATCGGGGAGAAAGAAAGCACCGGCGAGCGTGCCAATATAAGGATTGAGCCATACCAGCTCTGTGTGGTCAACACCAGCCGTCGGCCGGTAGTGGGCCACTCTGCCCTGCCACATTTCTCTGAGGACTGGCGTCGGGACGCGAACACCCTCATATTGCGAGCACGGCAGACAAGCGCCCGAAACGCCCCCGCGACCTGAACGTGTGGGCCAGGCGCATGGTCGATATTGCGACCGGCGAGGTTGAGGATCGTGAACCGACGCCAGAGGAACCGGGCAAAGACCCTGCTGCCGTGGCCCTCGGTGGAAAGGCCCGGGCCGCCGCAATGACGCCCGAACAGCGGAAGGCGGGGTGAGACTTGGCGTCGGGCAGGTTGAGCGGTCGCCGCATGCGGTCGTCGATTGATCGGCGCGACGGAAAACGGGATTGATCCTTGCGTGAACCGGCCCTCGGTGTTATCGTCTTATTAAGGGAGAACGTCGGGCCTTGGCTAAGCGGAGGCAGACTTGCTGCCGAGCCGCGAAAAGTTGCGCTCGAGATGAACTGACAGCGGCATTTGCCTCGCGGCTTTAAGCCACGCGGCGTCTCTTCTCGAATACGCCTAGTCTGTGTCGTAGTCAGTGTCGTAAATTAGCTGCCGGCCGGCTCGCGGTCCCTTTCGCGGGCGAACGGCTCGGCATTCTGGGGAGATAAAAATGGCCAAGAAACGTAAAGCAAAGGCTACCGAAGCTGAGCTTCGGGATATGAAAACCTTAAGCCGACGCGACTTCGTCAAGGCGGGCGCAGCCGCCGGCGTCGGCGTCGGCGTCGGCGCGGCAATGTTATCGGCTCCGAGGCCGGCCGCGGCTCAGTCCGCGGCAGACATCCAATGGGACTATGAAGCGGATATCGTTGTCCTCGGGGGAGGGGCAACAGGACTTCCGGCCGCAATACGGGCTCGAGACCTCGGCGCGTCTGTCATAGTTGTCGAGCAGAACTTCGAGATTGGCGGCAGGATGCTGCATAGCGGCGGGCGGGTGTCCCTTGGCGGTGATAACGATCCCGTCCTGTTGAGGGACATTGCAGGAGAAAGTGACCCGGATGGGTATGTCACGGTGGCCCCGCTGGAAACGGCGGAGGCAATGACGGATAGTGCCGACATTCTATTCAGGGACATGACTGACTGGTCTCTTGTGAATGATGCTGGCAGGGCCAGATACAGGCAGAACGACCCGGATATGATGCGTAGCTGGGCCGACAACGTTGCCAACACGAGGCAGCTCATGCTGGACAACTACGTCAGATTCACGCGAGTTTCCGGGACACACATTGGAGGAGGCCTGTCCCGCGCGAGGAGGGCGATAGGGATGTTCAAAATCGGGGCCGTAACGGACCCGAGAGCCGGAACGGTCACCATAGAGGACGCGGGAAGGGCCGGGCCGACCGCTGGCGGATTGCCCAGCTCGGAATGGCACTCAAGTCGCTTCGCGGTGAGGGTAATGGAGGACGGAGCCGCCAACACCGGACCGGACACAAGAGCGAGGGGCACCGGGGTCTCCAGACCACTGGAGCTGAGCGCCAAGGACAAGGGCGTCCAGTTCATGCTCAGCCGCCATGCGGATGAGCTTATCCGTGAGGAGCAGTTCTCAGGCAGAGTCCTGGGTGTCAGGGCCAGCTACAACCCAAGGTTTGACCCGAACACCGGCGAGCGACTTACCAGCTACGGCGAGGACCGCGGCGACGATGGTTGGGCTAACGGCCTGATCAATGAGACACGAGAGACTGTGACGATCAGGGCGCGCAAGGGCGTCATCATGGGTACCGGCGGAAACAATGGCGACCCTCAGGTCCGCGCCATGTTCTACCCAGCGGGACTAGAACCGTCTTGTATACCGGCCGGTTGGAACTGGTTAGGCCCGACCCCGGGCCGCTCCAATGACGCTAGTGCCATGAAAATGGGGATGAGGATTGGGGCAAACCTGGCGGGGATGGAGCAGGGCTACACCAACGACCTCGGCCGTAGGGTAACAACGTTGCTTGGGACGCCCGATTCCGGAACTTGGATGTATCCAGGGAACCCCACGTTCCCGGACCGGCGCGCGGTTGGCATCACCGTCGGCAACGACGGCTTTGAACACCTCATAGTCGTGAACCAGGTGGGAAAGAGGTTCTTCAATGAGATGAGGCTCCCGCTCCGCCCTGGGAATGCCACATATCCAGGACAGGCCCCGACTCTAGCGTCTGAGTACGTTCAGGGAGATTGGCGCAACTGCAGTGCTGAGACGATCAAAGCAAGCTATACCTACGAGTCGGGCATTGACGCTGCCATGGCAAGGAACGAAGGCTCTCAGCCGCCGAACTATCTCCCCGGTCCGCTCTGGGCCATCTTTGATCAGGCTGCAGTTGAGCGTGGGGGGTGGGACATTGAACCACCATTCACTGGAGACCCTGGCACCTTCTTTAGGGCCGACACAATTGAAGAACTGGCTGACGCCATCTTCAGTAAGAACGGGTTCCAAAAAATGCCCCTAACGCACTTGAAGGCGACAGTAGACCGGTGGAACGGCTTCGTGAATGCCGGTGCCGACACCGACTTCGCGCGTGGGCCGGACGCCCCTCTGCACGCCATAGGAACCCCTCCATTGTATGCCGCTAATGTCAACATCGAGTGGCACGATTCATGCGGGGGCCTACGGATCAACGGCAAAGGCCAAGTGCTCGACATGCAAGGTGAGGTCATACCCGGACTTTTCGCCGGGGGCGAATCTGTGGGAGGTAGCGAGATGCACGGTCTTGGCAGGGCTACCACTCAAGGCTACATCGCCGCCAGCACCGCCTCGGCTTGATCTGCTGAGCTTCTGACGCACAATCCCGGTGGGGCGCGTTTGCCCCACCGGTTTTTGTTCATCCGAGGCTTGGGAGTAAGGCTGTGGTTGCGAAGCCAAACAGTCTCTCCGAGGAGCCCCGGATGAACGTGCATGAGCATGCCGTATGACCCTTCACCGTCGACTAATTCTTGTTGAGCCGGTTCATTGCCTGGGCTGGAAGGTCGGGCAGGCCGCCGCCGCTGGCGGGGTTTCCGAGCGCACGGCCCACAAATGGCTGGCGCGACGTCGGACGGGCGGTGTGGCCGCCCTCCATGACTGGCTCTCGACGCCCGACCGGTCGCCGCGCCGGACCCCGCGCCGCAGACGGTCGCCGCGATCGAGCGACTGCGGCGTGAGCGCCGCGGTGGGCCGCGTATCGCTCGTCGCCTTGGCCTGCCGATCCTCCACTGTCGGCGCGGTGCTGCACCGGCTCGGCCCCGGTCGGCTGGCGACGCTCGACGAGCGCCCCGACATCGTCCGCTACGAACGCAAGCTCGGCGAGTTGATGCATATCGACGCCAAGAAACGCGGCCGTGTCGCCGACGGTGTCGGTCATCGCATCATCGGCGACCGCGCTGGACGCCGGCGGGGCTCCGGCTGGGAGCATCTGCATGTCGCCGTCGACGACTGCTCCCGCCTCGCCTACACCGAACTGCTGCCGGCCGAGACCGCAGAAGCCTGCGCCGGCTTCCTCGCCCGCACCGCCTGGTTCTCGGCTCACGGCGTTCTCGGCTCACGGCGTAATCCCCCGTCGCCTCATGACCGACAACGCTTTCGCCAACACGAACAGCCGCGCCACCAAAGCCGAGCTTGACCAGAAGCCCGTAGACGACCCCGGCGACATGTACTAGCCGACAGCAAATCGAGATGAGTGATCACAACATGAAGACGAATGCCTTCGTCGTCGCATTGGCGTCATCGCTGACCGCAGGTGCGCTCGCTTCCCTGGGGTCGGTCGCGGTTGCGCAGCAGGGGGCCGAATTCGACGCTGCCTTGTTTGACCAAGGGCAGCAGCTCTACGAAGCCAACTGCATCGCGTGCCATCAGGCGGGCGGTGTCGGATCGTTTCCGACCTTCCCGGCGTTGAACCGCAACGAACGGCTGGTCGACCTCGAGCTGATCGTCGGTAATATCCAGCGCGGTAAGGGCGCCATGCCAGCTTTCCCCGACCTGACCGCGGATGAAACTGCTGCGCTGGCCACGTATATGCGAAGCGCGTGGGATAACGCTTTTGGCGCCAGCACCCCCGAGGAGGTCGCTGCCATTGTCGACCGGCTCGAGGAAATCGGTCCACAGGTGTCGGTTTGGACTGGCGTCTATACCGAGGCACAGAACGAACGGGGCGAAAGGGTCCACGGACTTTACTGTATCCGGTGCCACGCCCACGGATTGACCGGCGAAGACGATCCGGACTTCGCCCAAGCGCCGGCGATTGCGCGGGGAAAATTCATCCGCAGGTGGCAAGGACGATCCATCGCTTCGCTGTACGAATACGTGCGCGCGACGATGCCGCAGGACCTTGCCTTGCGCAACCGCATGGACGACCAGCAAGTTGTCGACGCGATCGCGCACATGCTGGCCGTCAGCGACATGCCGGCAGGCGAAGAGGAGCTTCCCGTGGACGCCGAAGCCCTCGCAGGCATCGTGGTCGAGGCACGGCCCGAGCAGAACTAGGTTCTTTACTCATAACGATTGCGGCGCCGGGCGAACGGTGATTCAAGGCTTGAAACTGGAGGCCTTGGATCATGGCACGTTTCGATTTGAGCGACGCCGAATGGGCGATCATTTCGCCGCTGCTTCCCAACAAGCCGCGTGGGGTAGCGCGTGTGGAAGACTGGCGCGTACTGAACGGCATCTTTTACATTCTGCGGACCGGGTCGCCGTGGCGCGATCTGCCGAAGCGCTACGGCCCGTACACGACGGTCTACAACCGCTTCAACCGCTGGGCCAAGGCGGGCGTCTGGCTGAGGATTTTCGAGGCTTTGGCGGCGAAATCGCTGCAGTCCCTGCATCTGATCGACTCCTCGATCGTGCGCGCTCATCAGCACGCCGCCGGCGGAAAAAAGGGGGCGCGGATCACGCCATCGGCCGTTCTCGTGGAGGACTGAGCACCAAGATCAACGCCATCGTCGACGAGACCGGCTTACCGTTGCGCCTCGTCCTGTCCGCCGGCCGGGCGTCGGACAAGGTGGCCGTGCCGGCACTGATCGACGGTCTGCCGCCGGGCGGCGCCCTGATCGCCGACCGCGGCTACGACGCGCGTGCCATCATCGATCTCGTCGAGGCGACAGGCGGACGGCCACACATCCCGACCTGCCGGGACCGCAAGGGCCAACGTAGCGTCGACCCAAATCTCTACCGCCACCGCAACCTCATCGAGCGCTTCTTCAACAAGCTCAAACACTTCCGCCGCATCGCCACCCGCTACGACAAGACCGCAAGAAACTTCCTCGCCGCCGTCTTGCTCGCAGCAATCCGTCTCTGGACCAGAACCTTGGGCCGCTTGCGAAGCCCGTTTGCGCAAGGATGGGATCAGATGGACACGGTAGTGCTTGGCATCGATGTGTCGAAGGATCGGTTGGACGTGGCGGTTCGTCCGACGCGCGAGAGTTTTGTCTTCGATCGCTCGGCTGCGGGGATCGAGATCTTGTCGCCCGGCTCAGAGCCTTATCGCCGAGTCTGGTGGCCATTGAGGCTACTGGCGGCTTCGAAGCGGTGGTTGCGGCGGGCCTGGCTGGTGCCGGCCTGCCGGTGGTGGTGGTCAATCCCGCGCAGGTGCGCGCCTTCGCCCAGGCGCTCGGCAAACGGGCCAAGACTGATCCAATCGATGCGGCGGTGATCGCCCACTTTGCCGAGGCGACCGAACCGGAGCTGCGGCGCATGCCGGACGAGATGACGAGACTTCTGGCCGATCTGGTCGCTCGCCGGCGCCAGATCGTCGAGATGATCACCGCCGAAGGTCAGCGGGCGCGTCGTATGAGCGACAATCGTCTGAACCAAAAGCATCGCCAGGCTTCGCAAGGCGCTGGAGAAGGAACTCGCTGAGCTCGATGCTTTGATCGAGGATCACGTGCGCGGATCAGCCGTCTGGGTCGAAAGAGAGGATCTGCTCGTTTCCGTGCCGGGCGTCGGAAAGATCATCGCCCGGACCCTGATCGCCGAATTGCCGGAACTCGGGTCGCTCGATCGTCGGCAGATCGCGGCCCTTGTCGGGCTCGCGCCTTGGACGCGCCAATCCGGGCAATGGCGCGGTAAGAGGTTCATCGGCGGCGGCCGCAAGAGCGTGCGCAGTTCCTTGTTCGTCGGCGCTATGGTCGCTGCGCGTTACAATCCGCAACTCAAATGCTTTCGGGACAAACTCGTTGCCTCTGGAAAGCCGAAGCGCGTCGCTCTCGTTGCGGTCGCCCGTAAGCTAATCACAATCCTCAACGCAATCCTGCGAGACCGACGCCCATGGCAGCCAATCCCCGCTTGACCGGAAAGACAGTCGCTCCCTTCTTCAATCCGCGAAATCTGTCTCATAGGCGCTGACGCCGGACACCGAGGGAGCTGAATTCAACGCGTTTCCTCCTCGCCGCGGGGACGCTCGGCGACACCTCTAGCATGTCGGAGCGCGTGGCTTTTCACGCGGGGCTTACACAGTTCGTTCGCTGGCCGGCCTGATACGCAGCTGCGGCATCATTGCGCAGCGGCACGCTCGTCGGATTCGAGAGGCTATCGAGCTCTACAAGGGGCGCCGACCGTCTGGTCATCCCGATGCCGATAGGAGCTGCGCGTTCCGTTTCGACCTTTGCCCCTCAATCTATCTCAGCGACAAGGAAATTGAGTCGCGAAAAGATAAGGATGCCAACTACGATGCCGCTACATCCGCGCGGTTGCGCATTCGCTATCTCGGAGTTCGGGACACGGCGGGTGCGCTGGACCTGCCCAACTACCCTTGGGCAATGGACAGCTCAGTTGGCTGTTCGGTGCAAAGAGGGCCGATCGCATGCGCTGGGGGCACATCCAGCGGGTCTACGAGCTCTGCGACCGCAAGGTGTTGGAGACCGCCCGCCGTCTCAACATGCACCGGCGGACCCTGCAGCGCATCCTCGCCAAGCGCGCGCCGCGCTGAGCCTCACGCCCGAGTGAACAACGCTCGCGCGCCAGCGTGGGCGGCAAGCAGGCGGGGCGCGGCGGCTTGTCCGGCGACGAAGATCGCCGTCGCAAGGGCATCGGCGACCACCGCGCGGGGAGCGACGATGGTCACGTCGAGCAGGCGGTTGGCGCTCAGTCCGGTGGCCGGGTCGAAGATGTGGTGACTCGCCGAGTGTCCGAAGCGCATGCCGTAGCCGCCGGACACCGCGACGGCTTCGTTGACGACAGCGATCGCGCGGTCGACGACGAGCGAGTCCCGCGGGTTCTTGAGCCCGATCGACCAGGGTCCGCCCTCGGGGCTTTCGCCGAGCGCGCGGGTCTCGCCCAATTCGACCATCGCATGGTCGAATCCCTCCTGGCGGAGGAGGTCGGCGATGCGATCGGTGATGTAGCCTTGGGCGATGCCGTTGAGTGTGACCGCCATGCCGGCGCCGGCAAAGGCGACACGCCGGCCGTCGATGGCGAGGTCGCGGTAGCCGACCTTGGCGCGGGCGGCATCGATGGCGGCGCCGGCCGGCCCGATGGTGTCTTCGGGATGGGCGCGGTAGTGCGCCTCGTAGAGCCGCCACAACGGCTGGACGGTCGGGTCGAACGCGCCGACGCTCAACTCGGCGATCCGCAGCGCCTCCGTCAGGACCGCGACGAGGTCCGGCGAGGCGTTGTCCAGCCTGCCGTACCGGTTGAGGCGCGCGATCTCGCTGTCGTGCCGCAGCAGGCTGAAGACGCGCTCCAGCCGCTCCACTTCGGTCCGCATGCGCAGGATCGTGCGGCGGGCGAAAGCGCCATCGGAATGCCACAGCGTGAGGCTCGCCGGACCGCCGAGCGACTCGCCATGCCAGGCTTCCGGGGCCGGCCGGCCGCCGAAGTGCCTGAGCGCCAGCGCCGCAAGCGGCAGCGCCGCCGCGGCGGCGGTCACCTTGAGGACCTGCCGGCGGGATCGGCCGTCGGCGGGGGGCGGTGGCGGCATCGTCGTGTTCATCGGGCGGCCCCGATCACGAATCCGCGGCGCCGGGGGCGACGGCCGGGACCGGAACGACCACCGGCTGCGGCACGCCCTGGCTGAGCCGCCGCGCCCTCACCAGCGGCGGGCAGCGTTCGTCGTCATGGTATTCCACCTGGCAGTCGAGGCAGTGGAAGCACTCGGCGGTCTTGATCTTGCCGGAAATCTCGATGGCGCGGACCGGACAACTGCGCTCGCACAGGTGGCAGGGGCTTCCGCATTCGGGCCGGCGCTTGAGGACGTTGAGGAGGTGCAGCCGGTCGATGAGGGCGAGCGCGCCGCCCAGCGGGCACAGGAAGCGGCAAAAGGCCCGCTCGGTGAACAGGCCGACGGAGAGAATCGCCACCGCGTATAGGACGAACGGCCAATCTCGGGCAAAGACCGAGTTGATCGCGGTCTTGAACGGCTCGACCTCCTCGGCCATCGGCGCCGCGGCGGGGACGAGGAACACAAGACCGAGGACGATCGCTAGCGCGGCGTACTTGCCGAGCCACAGCGTCTCCTGCAGTCGCGCGGACGGGTTCCATTGCGGCAAACGGATGAAGCGCGCCACCTGGGCGAGCAGCTCCTGGAGCGCCCCGAACGGACACAGCCAGCCGCAGAATACGCCCCGCCCCAACAGGATCAGCGAGGCCCCGACGTAAAGCGAAATCATCACGATCAGCGGCTCGGCGAGATAGAAGCCGACGTCGAAATCCTGGAACGGCGCCCTGAGATAGTTGACCACATGGACGATGGACAGTTGGCCGCCGACGGTCCAGCCGAGCCAGACCAGGGTGAACAGGAGAAATCCGTTGCGCACCCAGCGGTGGGCGCGGCGGTAGCGCGTCAGCACCGACTGGAAGGCGAGAATGAGCGTCAGCAGGACCAGGGCAGCGCCGAGGACGACCGCATTGGCGCGGCCCTCCCGCCACGCCTCGACCCAGGCGGGGACCGGCGGCGGTTCGGGCAACAGAATGTGTTGCGCGGGAAGCTGGTAGTCGAGCGGTGGAAGAACCACGGTCGCCGTGCGGCCGTCGGCACCGGCGGCGTGGACGAGCACCTCCGCGCGCCACGGACTGAGGCCGTCGAAGCCGGACTCGGGCGGCAGGATCGCTAGGCCGCTGACGTGGCCCAGGAGGCGGCCGGTGAACATGTAGTGGGCTCGGTCGAACTCGAAGGTCCGGTCGCCCTGGATGATGCGCACGCGATCGAGGCGCTGGTCGCCCGACTGGCCCTGGAGATCGGGGCCACGGAGATCGTAGCGTCCCGTGGAAGCGAGCAGGATGCCGTGGGTCCCGGGCGGGTTGTCCGCCAGGAACCGCTCGTAGATCCCGGCTCCGGCGCCGTTGCGGCCGATCATCGCCGGCGTGGCAAGGCCGGCCCGCAGCTCGAGATAGACGCTCTGCGGGCCGCCTCGCGGTTCGACCTGCGGGGTCATGTCGGCGGCGCCCGCCTGCTCCATGGCGGCGGCAAGGTCGGCATTGGTGACGGTGATCGAAGCGATCGAGCCGTCGGCGAGCAGGGCGTCCGGTGTCATCGGCCGGAAATTGGCAACGTCGACGGTGGGCTCGGTCACCACCGGGACGACGCGGCCGCTAAGAACGATGCGCGCGCTGTCGCGGATGGCGCTGCGCATGGCGCGGGCCGAGACCGTGGCGCCGGAGATGAAATTGGGCGGGGGACCGCCGGGCGCAACCGCCTCGACGCCGGTCATCGCGTCCATGTACTGCACCAGCAGCTCGGTGCGGCGGCTATCGTTGAGAATGTGCGGTTCGCGGTGAAAGACGCTGATCGCGCCGGTGATGTTGCCGTCGACGTCGACGCCGGCGATCACATCGAAGGGCGTGCTGGAGTAGCCGCGGGGCCGCACCACATCCAGGGTGGAGAAGATGTAGCCGACCACCGTGTCGCCCTGGTAGGCGGCGACCGTAGGCGGGCCTTGGTCCTCGACAAGCTCGAGTCGCTCGGCGCCGGGGAAGACCGCCGCCATGACCTCCGGGGTCAGCCGGTCGAACAGCGGCGGCGTGTTGTCCAGGTATTCGATCGCGGCGTAGCCATCGGGCAGCCCCTGGAGGAGGAACGCAGCCAGTAGTCCCGCCGGCAGCAACGGGCGACCCCTCCATCCGATCACAAGCCGATCTCCTCTCACCCGCAAGCTCGTCGGCATCCGCCCAAGACCGGCTTGCGCGCCCGAGATTGCCGGCACGCTCACCGGTTAGCAAGAGGCGCGGCTATGGACGCCGCAGTCGTGTCCTGAGAGGCCCGCCGACCGGCACGTCCGAGTCCTGATGATAGCCAAGGGCTAAACAGCCGCAAATAACTCCCGCTGTGGCCCATGTCAACGGCGGAGCAAAAATGCATCGGCGGGCCGGAGCGGAAAAGTGCAAGCCGACCGGTTGCCCGATCGACTTTGCACCGAGAGACGCGGACGCCGCGGAACCGAAGTCCCTGCCTGCTTCGGCCGATCGCCGGATCCGGCCGCGGACGTCTTTGGCTCCTTGGCCGCTGGGCGCTGCCGGCGCGAATAGACGAGCAGCTCACGGGCCATATGCTCAAACGTGGCGCTGGTTCGAATGTCAGCGAAACTTAAGCCACCGGCTTGGCATCAGAAAGGCGGCCTCAAGATCTGGCAACGCCTCGTGCGGGCCCTGGTCGTAGCGAAGCTCCTCAGCTCGGCCGCAAGTCAGTCAAAGATTCTCATCGCCTCTCCACAAAAACTTTCGCGATTTCCCCGCGGCCGAGTCAGAGCCCTGGCCGGGAAAAAACTTCAGTGAATCAAACTCCCAGAACGCGCGTTGCTGCTCACCGCGTGGGCCTTGACCTCATCGTCCCAATTATCACCCCGAAACCACGCGACTATTTCCGTCATGTGAATTAGCAGATGTCGGAGCTCGTCGATTTCGTCGGCAACAGAATCGCGCCTTTCCCTCTGTTTCTCCGTGTCGACCTGGTCCTCACTCATGGCAAATCACCCTCACCATCAGAAAAAAAAACGAATGCGACTTAACTCCAAAAACGCGCGTTACTGTCCACCGGTCCGGTTTGGCGCCAGGCTGTAGTGTTTTGACCCACCCCCCGTCTCGCGTGAGCGCCCAGCTGCCGGCCGGCCGAGTGTCCTCCTTGATCTGGTTGTGTCGTGCAGCGTGCATAGCGAGCGGAGATTGGCGAGCGCGTCTGTGCCGTCCGCGCGCGCCGCGCGACGGGTCAGTCTTAGACGCCGCCACTCACTTGTGCGATAGAACGGGTCGGTGCTCATGCTGTCCGCCAGTCCAGCCCGTCCGGTGGGCCGTGTGGCTCCGATCGGCTACTTCCTTCCTCGCATGCCCTCTTTTTTGTCTCTTTATTCTTATTTTCTATTTCTCTGCTCTTCGTGGTGCTCACCATTTTCACAGGATTGGACCCTATCCGACGGGCAGCGGAAGGCCCACGTTTGAGCCAGGCGCGCCATTCGGGCGAGACCATCTCGACGAGATTGGTGAGGCTTTTCCGGCCTCGCCGAGGTCGCTCCGTGAACTTGATGTGCCCGAGCCGCCGCGCCTCATGCATTGTCGTCTGCACTGTGGTCCGGCACACGCCTGCGAGCGCCCCTATCTGGTCGAGCGGTCGGTTGCAGAAGCCTTGCCGTTTGACCTCGCCACCCAGGACGCAAAGCACGGAGCGCTGTCCCTCGGTGTAGTACAGCCGAAGGTCCGGGGGCAGCGCACTCGACCCGCCGAGCGTACGGCGCCGGTCCCGTGATGCTTTTCGGTCGGGCGAACGCGGCGGTTGCCGCGGCACGAAGTGGCTCAACAATCGGCCGCGAAGCGGGCCGAGCGGGCGGGCGTGCCCGGGCGCCGTGTGGCGCCCCAGCGGGCGCCTGCGTTCGATGCAGCCGGAAAGTTCGGTCGCCTCACCGTCGCTGATCCTGCCCGCGCCGTAGCCCTCCCAGATGAGCCGCGCGACAGCGTCGAGCTGATCTGGGGTGCGAGCGCCGTTGAGTTCCTCGTATATCGCCCGGCCGGCAGCGCTAACTAGACCGACGCCGAGATTTCGCAATTCGGGCGTCATGATCGCGCGCTCCTGTGAGCGGTCATGATCGCGCGCTGAGCGGAGGCTACGTCGGGGAGCGCCCCTCCGAGCTGGGCGCCCTCAACGTCGAAGGCGAGGACGCACCCGGCGGTCTCGAGGATCTCGCCCAGGCACTGGAGGCCGTCGTAGATCCAAAGGTTACACAGATCGCCGGCATTCCTTTTTCCGGGTGGTCGATCTGGTAGCCGCGTATTTGGGAAAACGCTCGTAACGCATTGATATTTCATGGTGGCTTTTCTCCATGTTTGGGAGAAAAGCTGAGCGTTTACAAACGGGTCGGATGGACTCTGACTCCGCTAGTGAGGGTTCGAATCCTTCTCCCCCTGTCAAACGGCTTTCAATATTGACCCCCGATCGGCGTGCAAAATTGACCCCCCTGAGCGGCACGGCGGAGGTTGTCCCGGTAGTCAATAGGGGGGGTACCTGTTGACCCACCGGGGCAACCGGGCCGCAGGCACGGCCGGCGGCGGCTCAGGAGCGGTTCTTGAAGCGCCAGCTCTCGTTGCCGGTCTCGATGATCTCGCAATGATGGGTGAGACGGTCGAGCAGGGCTGTGGTCATCTTGGGGTCGCCGAAGACGGATGGCCATTCGCCGAAGGCGAGGTTGGTGGTGATGACGATAGAGGTGCGCTCGTAGAGCCGGCTCATGAGGTGGAAGAGCAGCTGCCCGCCGGCCTGGGCGAAGGGCAGGTAGCCGAGTTCGTCGAGGATGACGAAGTCGCGGCGTACAAGCTGATCTGCGGTGCGGCCCTGGCGTCCGGCGCGGAGCTCGGCCTCGAGGTGGTTGACCAGGTCGACGACGTTGTAGCAGCGGCCCCGGGCGCCCTTGCGGATGCAGGAGCGCGCGATGGCGACGGCGAGATGGGTCTTGCCGGTGCCGGTGCCGCCGACCAGCACGATGTTGCGCTTGCCCTCCAGGAAGCCGCCGCCGGCGAGCTCCTGGATCAGGGGCTCGTTGACTGGCGAGGCGGCGAAGTCGAAGTCGGCCAGCTCCTTGGCCGTTGGCAACCTGGCGGACGCCATCTGGTACTTGATCGAGCGCGCCGTCTTGTCGGCGATCTCGACCTGCAGCAGCGTACCGATGATCTGCTGCACCGGATGACGACGCTTGAGCCCGTCGGCAAGGATGTCGTCGTAGGCGGCGCGCATGCCCGCGAGCTTCAACGCCGTCATCATCGCCAGCACCTCATGACGCTCCATGACCGGCCTCCCTCAGGCGATCGTAGCGCTGACAGTCGGCCACCGGCCGGTGGCGAAGCTGCAGGCCCTCGGGCGTCGGGATGGTCGCCGGCGGTGCCGGCTGGCACTGCCGGGCGAGGATGTTGAGCTCGACGTCGGCGCTGCAGGCGCCGCAGTCGAGCGCCTCGGCACAGGCCGCCTCGACCGCCTCCAGCCCGTCCTCCTGAACCGCCGCGAGGATCCTCACGAACTGCCTGTCACCGTCGTCGCAACCCGTCAGCCGGGCCCGTATGCGGCCGAGCGCGCCGGGCAGTTGCCAGCCCTTGAAGGGCGCGCCATTGCGCAGCGCGCCGGGCTTCCTCGTCAGGATCGGCACGTAGTGCCACGGATCGTAGGCGACCTGGCCGCGCCCGAAGCTGCGGGGATGCTCGGCGACGGTCTCGCCGTCCTGGCGGATGACGATCCGATCGGCGTAGGCCCGCACGTCGACCGGCCGCCCGACGGCACGGGCGGCGACGCTGTAGTGGTTGTTGTCGAAGCGCACCAGACAGGTCTTGGACACCGCCACCTCGGTGGCGTGGAAGCCGTCGAAGGGGCCGCGATAGGCCATCAAGAAGGGCCGCTCCTCCTCGAACACCTGCCACACCGTCTTGCTCTCGATCGTCGGATGCGGCCGCTTCTTGGCGTCCTCGATACACCGATCCATCAGCCACTCGTTGATCTCGACGTAGGAGCGGCCCCGCGGGATGGGCACGAACAGGCGGCCGCGGACGTCACCCACCTGCCTCTCGACCTGCCCCTTCTCCCAGCCCGCACCCGGAGTGCACGCCACCGGCTCCACCAGATGGTGGGAGCACAGCTCCAGAAAGCGCCGATTGTAGGCGCGCTCCTTGCCGACGAAGACCATGCTCACCGCCGTCTTCATGTTGTCGTAGATGCCCCGCCGGCAGACCCCGCCGAAGAAGTGGAAGGCCCGTTCGTGCGCCTCGAACACCATCTCCTGGCTCTCGCGCGGGAAGATTCTGAACCAGCTGCATGCGGCTGTAGCAGAGCCGCATGTGCGCCGCCTTCACCTTGGTCGTCACACCCGACAGGCGCGCGTACTCGTGGCTCCAGTCGAACTGGTAGGCCTCGCCGGGATCGAAGCTCAGCGGCACAAAACCCTGCGACGGCGACAACAGCCGCCACCGCCGACGCCAGGTCCTGGCGTAGCGGCGCACTGCGTCGTAGCCGCCGCCATAGCCCAGAGCCGCAAGGTCTTCATGAATCCGCAGCAGAGACAGCCGATCCCGGCGCGGCCTCTTCTCGTTGGCCTCCAGCTGGCGCTCGAGCTCATCCACCCACGGCCCAAGCTTCGGCATCGGCTGGATCTTGCGCTCGTAGCTGTACGAGGTCTCATCGCCCCGCACCACCTTGCGCACCGTGTTCTTCGAAACCCTCAAATCCCGGGCGATCTTCTTGATCGGAACGCCCCTCACCAGATGATCCCGACGTATCCGTGCGATCGTCTCCACAACCAGCATCTCCCCCACCTCGTCTGTCCAAACAACGAGGTGTGTTAAAAATCACAAAACCAGGGGGGTCAATTTTGGACGCCGATTACCCCACCAAGGGGGTCAATATTCCACGCCGATCAACAATCCGAGGCGCACGCGCCTCGGCCTCATTGAAGGATCGTGATATTGCTGCTAGCGCCAACGATGGCGAGCGTGGCATCCGAGGCGCACGCGCCTCGGCCTCATTGAAGGAAGATCATCGGCGCTCACCTCCACGATGCTCCGTTCATCGCATCCGAGGCGCACGCGCCTCGGCCTCATTGAAGGGTAGACAAACCCGAGGCGCAGGACGAACCGGCGCGCGCGGCATCCGAGGCGCACGCGCCTCGGCCTCATTGAAGGACATCCTGGACCTTTGGCGCGAGCAGACGGAGTCGGAGCATCCGAGGCGCACGCGCCTCGGCCTCATTGAAGGGCCCGACCGAGCCCGCCTCAAGCAGCGCGGCAAGGTTGCATCCGAGGCGCACGCGCCTCGGCCTCATTGAAGGAGCACCTTAGCGGCCTCCCGCGCGTCCATGTTCGGATGCATCCGAGGCGCACGCGCCTCGGCCTCATTGAAGGCGCATCGTCTGACCGGAACATGAGCCAACTGTAGAGCCGGCATCCGAGGCGCACGCGCCTCGGCCTCATTGAAGGTACGCCGGTAGCCACGTCGGCCTGCGCCAGTCTGGCCAGCATCCGAGGCGCACGCGCCTCGGCCTCATTGAAGGAACGAAATCAGGATTTCGCCTGTGAACCGGCCAGCATGGCATCCGAGGCGCACGCGCCTCGGCCTCATTGAAGGGCGGGGTCGCCGTCAGACGGGTGGCCGACGTCTCGGGCGCGCATCCGAGGCGCACGCGCCTCGGCCTCATTGAAAAGGGCCGGAACCGAGCGCATCCCGCACGCGCCTTCACACGGGGTAATCAGACGCCGACTGGGCGCGCATCCGAGGCGCACGCGCCTCGGCCTCATTGAAGGGAGGCCTGCACGCGGGATTTCCGACATCGGTGCGACCACAACGGCCAGGTCCTGCATCCGAGGCGCACGCGCCTCGGCCTCATTGAAGGGGGCCGCACCGGCAATGGGCGGTCGCGGAGTTCGGCGCATCCGAGGCGCACGCGCCTCGGCCTCATTGAAGGCCCTTGGAAAAAACGGAACTTTTCCAGATAATCGGGGGCATCCGAGGCGCACGCGCCTCGGCCTCATTGAAGGTTGGTTAGTAGTTATGGTTTCTGGTTCTTGGCTCTGGTGCATCCGAGGCGCACGCGCCTCGGCCTCATTGAAGGCACGATATGCTGGCGGCCCTTGAGCGCGGCGATTGGGGCATCCGAGGCGCACGCGCCTCGGCCTCATTGAAGGAGGGTTGCTGTCCACTCCTTCTCGCCCGTTGTCGCGGCATCCGAGGCGCACGCGCCTCGGCCTCATTGAAGGCACGATATGCTGGCGGCCCTTGAGCGCGGCGATTGGGGCATCCGAGGCGCACGCGCCTCGGCCTCATTGAAGGAGGGTTGCTGTCCACTCCTTCTCGCCCGTTGTCGCGGCATCCGAGGCGCACGCGCCTCGGCCTCATTGAAGGACATCTTGCGCCCGGACCTAATGCCGCACCCGATGGCGGCATCCGAGGCGCACGCGCCTCGGCCTCATTGAAGGACCTTAACATAGGCAATCCCATTTAGATGTCGTGAATGAAGGCGCCTGGATTTCGGATTCCCGGTGGATTCCCGAAAAATCCGGGCTGATGCTGGCGATCCGCCGCGCCTCGCCCGCCCGCAGGGGATTTTCGCGAGGAAGAACCCGGACATTTTGCGAAACGGATCATTATTCGCCCGTCTCCCGCCGCAGATCCTGAAGCCGCAGCAGCATGGCCAGGGTGCGTTCCAGCTTGCGGTCCAGGTGCACCTCGTAACGGGCCAGCCGCGACAGCTTGTCGGGATCGAGGGACTGGCCAAAAGCCTGCGCCCGTATGAGGGGGCGGTTTTCCAGTTGCTTGCGTCGCTGGACATACCAGGTCCTCAGGTCTCCCTCGATGAACCGGCGAAGACCGTCCGCATCAGGCGTGAACGGTGTCTCGCCCTCGTCGAAATCCTCCGGATCGCGCGGGAGCACATCTTCCCACCATTCGCGGGTATCGGCCAGAAGTGCCGCGACCGCATGCTCGTAGGCCTTCGGCTTCCCGGCGTCCAGGATGGCGACGGCCTTCGCGGTCATGCTCTCGTCCTCATTCAGGTCGCGGGACTCCTCGGCAGTTTTCTCGGGCGTGGCGCGGATCGCATCGACAACCCGCTCGATCTGCTTGCCGCTGTCCAGATGCACCAGCGCCGCCTTGGCTGTGCCTCGATAGGATTCGGTGGCGTCCTCAAGGCCGTGCTGATGGGCGGCGGCCTCGGCAAGACGCAGCCGCCGTTTGCGCCACAGGATGCCCGCCAGTTCCTCGACCAGGTGCTCCTCGGTCGGCCCCTGCGGACGATGTTCGTCCGCCAGGGATGACGCCAGGACGCGGTATTCGTCGGCGTCTTCCCATGGCAGCACGGTGTAACGGGAGAGAACGCCGTGCTTGAGGGCGTTGAAGCGGGTGATCTCGGTTCCGGCGGTCTCCGCTGGCAGGATGTCTTGGGTCTCGGTCATGGCCAGAAGGTCCCTTTCCGTTTGGGTTTGCCGATCCGGGTCAACAGCTGTTTGGCGCGGATGAGGAACGCGTCGTCGGCAAACTGTTCTGCCTCGAAGGCTTCCTCGCAGAGGCGTTCGTAGGTCCGCCGCCACATGCCCTTGGGACGGGGCGGGAACGGCGCTGCCATGCCGGGCTCGCCGCCGAGGCGCATGCGGATCGTGTTGGCTCGCCTTAATGCTCGATCCCATGCGCCCTCGCTCTGGCTGGTGTGCGCTAGGCGATAGCAATTCCGGCACAGGAAATACCGTCCCGGCCCATGAAGCTTGACGACGCGCCGCCCGCAGGGGGTTCCGTTCACGACACCGGGACAGATGAAATAAGACCGCGTGCCGCCAAACCGGCAGGGGACGCGGACGATGCGGACGGTCTCCTCCACGTCTTCCCAGTCGCCGCCGGCGATGCGCACCCGATAGGAGAGATGCAGCCGGTCTTCCTCGGCACGCAGATTGATCGACGCCACCTTCTCGCCGTCGCGGGTCCATTGCCAGCTGCCCCACCATCCATGATGCAGGCAGCCCTCCTGATGCAGCCGATTCACGTCGATGGCGCGGCAGGACTCCACCGTATCGCGCCCCAGGTCAGCAGGCCGTCCCGATCCGATACCGCCCATCATGCGCTCCTGTTTTTTCCGAAATCGTTTGGAAAGTCGGCGGTTTTTCGATGCCCATGACTTCAAGCGCGTCGATGGCCTCGGCCTTACGGGTCTCGTGCCAATCCGGCCAGCAGCGGGAATGCAGCCAGGCATGGCCGTGCGTTGCCGTCCCATGGGGCAACAGGGGATCGCCGGGCCGGTCACCACCTCCACAGGCGAGGCAACGCTCTGGAGACGATGTCGCCGGATGACGGTTCATCCCTTCGCTGACGCAGCAGGCAAACGCCTGGGCCTCCGCTGCCAGACGCGGGAGGACGCCGTCAAACTCGGCGATCCCGGCCCGTTCGTCGAAATAGACCTGCCAGTCCTCGGCCGACCAACCATCGCCACCGGGACGCAGCAGGGCGACAATCCCAGCCTTGTTTCTGGAAAGGGCTTCGAGAACGGGTTCCGGCGGGGGTGAGGAGGCTTCGAGAACCAAGTCATCGCCGTCGAGCGCGATTTCGACACCAGCGGCCCGAGCCGTCCGGAGGGCTTCAGCCGCCGTCATAGGGTCGCCCTCCAGCCCTGGTGCTCGTTTTTCTCCGGTCCGGTTTGCGAGGGAAGATTTGCGTCCTTTGCGTCCGCACCGTCCGTATTAGCGGATTTCAAAGGTTTGGCGCGGACGGTCGAGCCGGCTTCCGTGCCGAAATCGTCTCCCTTACCGTCCGCAAGCTCTCCAACCGTCCGCCACTTGTTTTCCGCGAATGCGTTGGTTCCATTGCCTTTCGGTGGGTTCGCGGACGATGCGGACGGTGCGGACGGTGCGGACGGTTGCAGCCCGCGATAATCCGGGCCGCCGGAATTTCCTCCGGCCTTGATGTGAATGATCCTGGTACGCGCCCGGCCTTCCTTGACGTGGTCGATCTCAATGCCGATCTTGCGCAGGAAGGTCGCGGCCTGACGGAGGCGTCCGGACAATGCCCGAGGGCTGGCGGGCCAGGTCTTGGACTTGGCGACGCGCTCCCCGGCTGATTCGGCAAGGGCGCCCAGAAGATCCGTTGCCGTGCCCGTCCACCCCGTCCGCGCCTCCATCACCGCGCGGACAGCGGCCGCGACCGGATCGGCCTCGATCACGTTATCGACTACCTCGTCCCGGTTGGCACAATAGGCCGACCAGAAGGTGCCGGCGGGCCAGATGGCGGTCTCGCAGGCCGTTGCCCACAAGGCGAAATCCGCCATTCGGGGCAACCGTTCCAGCGTTGTATCGGGGAGCATCTTCAGGCCCTGAACCGCCGCGTCGAGCAGCGCGCCCAGAATGCGCGGGCGCTCGGCGTCGAACGTGGCCCACAATTCCGCCTCGGGGCG
This sequence comes from uncultured Bauldia sp., assembly GCA_963663975.2. Classification (GTDB taxonomy): domain Bacteria; phylum Pseudomonadota; class Alphaproteobacteria; order Rhizobiales; family Kaistiaceae; genus JANQRX01. The sequence goes on from CAXXRA010000006.1 coordinate 44,760, forward strand.
CCGGCGCTCCTCGGGGATGGCCTCCAAGGTCAGGAACACCGCCCGGTCGGCAAGGTCGGGCCGGGTCACGATGTCCTCGATGCCGTTTAGAATCACCGGGCGTGCGGCGTCGAACAGCACCTCGTCCTGGTCGGTGTAGAGCTGGCGCACCGCGAAACCGCCACCCGTCGCCAGACGGCAAAGCGTATCGGAAATCCACGCCGGCAGGCCCGAGACGTTGTCGAAGGCGAGCACATGCCCATTGTTGGCGGCGATGAACAGATCGCGGTTCTCGCGCGGCAGGGCGCGCAAAGGAGCCGTATTTGGGTCCAGCAAAGACCGCAGAATGGCCGAGAATGTGGACTTCGCCGAACCCTGCTCGCCCGACAGCACGATCACCGGATAGGGGCCGTGATTGCGCAGGACGGCCAGCGCCCAGGCGACGACAAGTACGAAATCGGCATCCGATTGCACGTTGAGGAAGGATCGCAGGGTTTCGACCGAGCCGCCCGGTGCGGGAACCGGCAAAGGCTGCATCCCGGCGGCGCGACGGAACCGCACCGGAGGGTCTTCCACCACGCGCCATCCGGTCGTGGTGATTTCGATGGCGCGCCAAGCCTTGTCACCGAGGTCGAGATAGAGGCTTCCGTCGATCCCCCCGACGCGGATGTAAACCGCCCGTTCCGGGGCGTCGAAATGAGCCTTCGCCTCGACCACGTTCAGGGCCGATTGAAGCGCCTCCGAACTTGCTGCACCATCCGTCGCCTCGTAGAATTGCCGCGCCAGCCACCGCTTGAACCCCTTGGTGCGAACGGGCCAGGTTTCCCGGTGACCGTTGATGTCGAGGTCGGCGAAGGCGGTACCGTCGGCGGAATGGAATAACTCGGCGGCCTCGGCAAGGTCGATCAGGATGTCAGCCTGAGTCGGTCTCCGCCCGCCGTTGCCGCTTTCCTCCATACTTGCCTTGTCGAGGGCGGTGACACGGCATCCGGCTTTCTTCAACTGTACCCGTAGAGCCTCGAAGCCGGCCCGATCCTCTTTTTTCATCGCCGAGATCCGCTCCAACACCTCGGGTGCGAACGGTGCGCCGGGATCGTCGGCGGTTCGCTCGATCAGTCCGGCGAGTGGGTCGGGAATTTCCTCGGCAGCGGCGATTGCAGCGGCTACCGGGTTTTCATCGTCATCCGGGATTTCGTTCGGAACGGTATCCGGGGTCTCGGTTTCGTCGATCTTGTCCCTTGTCATTTCCGGCCCTTCCCGTTTCGAGGCGCGTGGCCTGTCAGCATGTCGTTGAAGTCTTGGCCGCGTGGCGGGCGGGCAATGCGCACACGCCGTCCTTCCCGTTGCCAACCCATGGCGCAGTCGCGGGCAGCGGCTTCGCCGGGGTCGTCTCCGTCGGCCAGGACGATCACCTCGCGCAAGCTCTCGGGCAGATCGAGCGCCCGCAACCCGGAGGTGGACAGCGCCGCCCAGGCGGGGTTTCCCGTTGCCTGCATGGCCGCGAGGCAGGTCTCAATGCCTTCGCCCACCATCAGCAGGTCGGTGGGCTGGCTGAAACGGACCGCACCGCCCCGGCACGGGCCGAGCATCATCTTCGCGGGATCGACCGGGGCCTTGCCGCCGCCGTTGCGGGCGAGAAACGTGCGGTGAATGGCCGTCGGCGCGTTGTCGGCACCCCGTGTTATCAGCGCCACCATGCAGGGCCAGAACCCGCCCGACGGATGCTTCAGCCCGCGATGGAAGCGCAGCGAGGGCGGCAGCGAAAGGTCCAGGCCGCGCGCCGAGAGATAGGTTTCGACTGTTGTTCCGACCGCCGAGATCGTCGATTGCCAGATCGCGAGCGCAGCGGTGCTACTTTCCTCGTGCTGCTGTTTGGGCTGAGATTCGGGGACCTTGCGGCGGGAAAGCTGGTGAATGTGCGAAGTTGCCTTGCCGTCCCACAAACCACGCTTCTTCAGCGCCGCGATCACATCGCGCTGGTCGCATCCGGCATGGCAGCGGACGAGCACCTTGCCGTCCGCCTCGCGGATCGAAAGGCTCGGCTCGCGGTCGTCATGAGCGGAACAGTGTGCGATCCAGCCCAGGCCAGCTTTACGGCCACCGAGCGCCCTGGCGATGGTCTCAGCGGTCATGGCGCGCGCCCTCGTCATCAGGGGTCGACCCGTTGGTATTGTCGTTCGCGGGTACCGGCAGTTCGTCCCGCGACCACTCAGCCAGAATGGAAAAAAAGCCAGTGACGTTGGCGGCGATCTGTTTTGCCTCGTCGCGACTCAGGTCGCGCCCGACGCGCGGTTGCCAGACCCCACGGGTTCGTTCGATTTGGTTGTCATGCAGATTGTCGTTTGCAGCTTTCACCGAAGATCTCACGGCCGGCTCTTCGCCGCTCCGTGCCTCTGATCTCCGGCCTCGGATTCCCACCGATAACGCAGGATCGTATCGTCATTTGCATGTTCGGCGTCCCATTCCCAGGGATCGCCGGTTGGCACCGCGTCAAACGGGCAGGTCGTCCTCCGGTATCGTGAACTTCTGGGACTTGCCCGCTTCGATCACGAGATCGCGCCTATTGTTTTTGCCGATGGCACTGGTAATGGCGCAGCGGAAATGTCCGTGCCGCAATCCGTCCATGACCACTTCGGTCAGGTGGTTTATGGCTTCGCGGGCTTGCGGACCGCAGGCGCTGTCGTCTGGTTTGGTGATCTGATCGTCATGCATTGTGCAACAGGGCCTTCATGTCTTTGATGGTGGAAGAGAATGCGAGCGGCGGCACGGTCGTGTTGTCGCCGTAGAAGGACAGCACATCGGCCTGACGCTCGGGGCTATCCTTGAACACAAAAATCTTGCGGCGGCCTTCGGGGCGCAGGTCGAGCAACGCATATCCGGAGCAACGCAGGAAACAGGCGAGATAGAAATCACGCGTCTCGAACGCTTCCGTATTCGCGGGCCCCGCCCTGGTTGTTTCTTGTCCAGTTGTCACTTTACACACTCCTAAAAAAAAGGGGCCTATCCACCGGCGAGCATCCGCCGGAGTGGAACCTCACGGTGCAGGAGTCCCAGTTTTTCCAACCGGATGCGCATGGCGATGGGCGAAACCCCAAACTGCTCAGCTAAGGGTCGCACAATTTCCTCGGAGAGCATCTCTGCTGGATCACGAAGGCTCGACATCTTCTCCCGCAGCAATTGCTTGACTTCAGGATCGATCTCTTCGATTTCCCGGTCGTAATCCTCCGGTCCTCCGCTAATTTCAATCAATTCCCTAAGTTCAAGGTCCCCAAACTCCCGTTTCCACGCTCGAAATACTAAATTCCTAGGCATCAGGAGGCAGGACGCATAGAAATTCGCCTGCCATTCGACCCGCTCATTCGCCTGAATTGACCGGCAGATGACGGATGGGGCGGATGACCCGCCGAACTGGGCTGCCTGCATAGGGTCCCTGGCATAAAGGGAACGGTGAAGCCGCCAGTGACCGCCTCCCTCATGTGCCAGGGTGAAGCGATAACGGCCTTCCTTGTTCGGGTACTCTTCGGGGTCGAGACTTTCGTCAACAACAACCCGCTTTTCATCGAAAAATATCGCGCCCAGGATGTCCGAGCCTTGACTGAGGTCGGTGCGGGGAATTCCGAACAGACGATGGGTATCGTCGAACTCAATGCCGAGCTTGAGGTACTTCTCCATGATGTGTCAAACGGCTTTCAATATTGACCCCCGATCGGCGTGCAAAATTGACCCCCCTGAGCGGCACGGCGGAGGTTGTCCCGGTAGTCAATAGGGGGGGTACCTGTTGACCCACCGGGGCAACCGGGCCGCAGGCACGGCCGGCGGCGGCTCAGGAGCGGTTCTTGAAGCGCCAGCTCTCGTTGCCGGTCTCGATGATCTCGCAATGATGGGTGAGACGGTCGAGCAGGGCTGTGGTCATCTTGGGGTCGCCGAAGACGGATGGCCATTCGCCGAAGGCGAGGTTGGTGGTGATGACGATAGAGGTGCGCTCGTAGAGCCGGCTCATGAGGTGGAAGAGCAGCTGCCCGCCGGCCTGGGCGAAGGGCAGGTAGCCGAGTTCGTCGAGGATGACGAAGTCGCGGCGTACAAGCTGATCTGCGGTGCGGCCCTGGCGTCCGGCGCGGAGCTCGGCCTCGAGGTGGTTGACCAGGTCGACGACGTTGTAGCAGCGGCCCCGGGCGCCCTTGCGGATGCAGGAGCGCGCGATGGCGACGGCGAGATGGGTCTTGCCGGTGCCGGTGCCGCCGACCAGCACGATGTTGCGCTTGCCCTCCAGGAAGCCGCCGCCGGCGAGCTCCTGGATCAGGGGCTCGTTGACTGGCGAGGCGGCGAAGTCGAAGTCGGCCAGCTCCTTGGCCGTTGGCAACCTGGCGGACGCCATCTGGTACTTGATCGAGCGCGCCGTCTTGTCGGCGATCTCGACCTGCAGCAGCGTACCGATGATCTGCTGCACCGGATGACGACGCTTGAGCCCGTCGGCAAGGATGTCGTCGTAGGCGGCGCGCATGCCCGCGAGCTTCAACGCCGTCATCATCGCCAGCACCTCATGACGCTCCATGACCGGCCTCCCTCAGGCGATCGTAGCGCTGACAGTCGGCCACCGGCCGGTGGCGAAGCTGCAGGCCCTCGGGCGTCGGGATGGTCGCCGGCGGTGCCGGCTGGCACTGCCGGGCGAGGATGTTGAGCTCGACGTCGGCGCTGCAGGCGCCGCAGTCGAGCGCCTCGGCACAGGCCGCCTCGACCGCCTCCAGCCCGTCCTCCTGAACCGCCGCGAGGATCCTCACGAACTGCCTGTCACCGTCGTCGCAACCCGTCAGCCGGGCCCGTATGCGGCCGAGCGCGCCGGGCAGTTGCCAGCCCTTGAAGGGCGCGCCATTGCGCAGCGCGCCGGGCTTCCTCGTCAGGATCGGCACGTAGTGCCACGGATCGTAGGCGACCTGGCCGCGCCCGAAGCTGCGGGGATGCTCGGCGACGGTCTCGCCGTCCTGGCGGATGACGATCCGATCGGCGTAGGCCCGCACGTCGACCGGCCGCCCGACGGCACGGGCGGCGACGCTGTAGTGGTTGTTGTCGAAGCGCACCAGACAGGTCTTGGACACCGCCACCTCGGTGGCGTGGAAGCCGTCGAAGGGGCCGCGATAGGCCATCAAGAAGGGCCGCTCCTCCTCGAACACCTGCCACACCGTCTTGCTCTCGATCGTCGGATGCGGCCGCTTCTTGGCGTCCTCGATACACCGATCCATCAGCCACTCGTTGATCTCGACGTAGGAGCGGCCCCGCGGGATGGGCACGAACAGGCGGCCGCGGACGTCACCCACCTGCCTCTCGACCTGCCCCTTCTCCCAGCCCGCACCCGGAGTGCACGCCACCGGCTCCACCAGATGGTGGGAGCACAGCTCCAGAAAGCGCCGATTGTAGGCGCGCTCCTTGCCGACGAAGACCATGCTCACCGCCGTCTTCATGTTGTCGTAGATGCCCCGCCGGCAGACCCCGCCGAAGAAGTGGAAGGCCCGTTCGTGCGCCTCGAACACCATCTCCTGGCTCTCGCGCGGGAAGATTCTGAACCAGCTGCATGCGGCTGTAGCAGAGCCGCATGTGCGCCGCCTTCACCTTGGTCGTCACACCCGACAGGCGCGCGTACTCGTGGCTCCAGTCGAACTGGTAGGCCTCGCCGGGATCGAAGCTCAGCGGCACAAAACCCTGCGACGGCGACAACAGCCGCCACCGCCGACGCCAGGTCCTGGCGTAGCGGCGCACTGCGTCGTAGCCGCCGCCATAGCCCAGAGCCGCAAGGTCTTCATGAATCCGCAGCAGAGACAGCCGATCCCGGCGCGGCCTCTTCTCGTTGGCCTCCAGCTGGCGCTCGAGCTCATCCACCCACGGCCCAAGCTTCGGCATCGGCTGGATCTTGCGCTCGTAGCTGTACGAGGTCTCATCGCCCCGCACCACCTTGCGCACCGTGTTCTTCGAAACCCTCAAATCCCGGGCGATCTTCTTGATCGGAACGCCCCTCACCAGATGATCCCGACGTATCCGTGCGATCGTCTCCACAACCAGCATCTCCCCCACCTCGTCTGTCCAAACAACGAGGTGTGTTAAAAATCACAAAACCAGGGGGGTCAATTTTGGACGCCGATTACCCCACCAAGGGGGTCAATATTCCACGCCGATCCGAGCCCGTGCGATATCGTTCAGAAAACCCTTGCCAACTCGGAGCCGTCCACACATGACGGCTTCGGCGCCGCATTCGACCGCCGTCTCGATCAAGGCTTCGGCCTGGTCCCGGCGCTCGGGCAGCCCGTCGTTGAAACGCTTCACCTCGGACAGCGCCAGGATGCGGAGACCGGCATCGGCGGCTGCGGTCTTTACCTCGCGGGCCGAAGCGCCGTCGAAGAGTTCCTGGCCGGCAAAATCGTTGCGGAACTCGACGCCGACGCAACCGAGCGACGCGGCCAGGTCGATGAACGCGCGATAGCCAAGCGACGGCGCCGCCATGTGGTTGAGCGCAAACGAATTCGAGCCCGTGCTCACCGGTTCGATCCTTTCCCGGCCGGTCGTATCGCGGGACCGGAACAGCGTACCGGTTCGCATGTCCCCTTGACCAGACGAGTCTGTGTGCCCGATCTGGCAATGGACGCCGACAGCAAGCATCTTAATCCTTACCCGAGCCGATGAGACGGGGCGTGTGGCCGCGCTCGCATCAAAGGCGGCTTACAGCACCGTTTCGGTGTTGTCCGGACCGTGGACGGTGAACGGGATTGGCGCGTCGTCCGGTCGGCTGTCCAGGCGTCCGGTGTCATAGAGCAGATGTTGAATCGCCCGGTCGGTCTGCACCTCCGGGTTCTGATCGAAAATCAGGTCCATCCGGCCCTTGCGCAGCAGGCTACGACTGCCGTCGGTCAATTCATGGCCGATGAAAACGACCCGGTGGGCTGGCCGGGCCTGACCGATTGCTCTAGCAATCGCCCGGTTGAAACCGCCGGCGCTATAGATACCGGTGGTGCCGGGATTCCCCACCAATGCATCCAACACGACGCTTCTTGTCAGCTCGAAATCGTCAAGTCCCTCGACGATGACCGCGTCGGAAACGCCGGGCGCCAATTGACCCAGTCGGTCCACGCATGCCCGCACGCGTTCGCGATTGCCTCGATAGGAAAGCCGCCCCGCAGATATGATGATACCACCGGGTCGTTCCATGAACCCGCTGATAAAATAGGCCGCCGACCGGCCGACCCTGCGATTGTCGATGCCGACGAATGCGGAGCGGCGGCTCGGCATGATATCGTTGACCACGGCGACGATCGGGATGCCGAATTCTTCCACCGCCACGTCGATCGACTTGCGCACCAGCGCGTTCTCCGGAGCCATGAGTATGAGCCCGTCATTGCGCCTGGCGGCCAGACGAATGCGGGTTGCGTATTCCTCCGGCTCATAACTGTCCATGAACGTGCGGTTGAGAATGAGCTCACCCTGATAGCGGATACCGGCCTGGATCAGCGCCCGTTCCAGCCGCGGCCAGACGCCGGTGTCCATCCGACGCTGAACAGCGCGTTCATCGGTGTCGGGGTCCAAAAAAGTATCCGGTCGGTAGACCAGCGCCTCGAACCGCAACCTGCGCTGGTAGCGTTCTGGAAGCGCCCGGTTCAATCCCAAGCGACGGGCGGCGCCCAGCACCAGATCGGCGGTCTGCGGAGAAACCGGACCGCGCTCATTGAGCACCCGATCGACGGTTGCAATCCCGACGCGGGCGGCCTCCGCGATGTCGATAAACCTGACTTTACGCCGTCTCATCCCGACCCCTGATGAAATTTCATCACTGCCACGCTTGCGCCCTCGTCCATACGCGTGTCAACTCCATCACAGGAAAGACAGGGACTTTCCGCCGCAATCCCGACGACCGGCGCGGTCGCGCTAGAGCCATCAAGGGCCTGTGCGCTCCGTGCGCCGGGCGTTTCGTGCGCCTTGCCAATGCAGGGACGTGTCTGTGAACCGCAACCCCGGCCCAACTCTCGCCGGGGTCAAAATCAGGCGGCCCGGGGCGGCGGAAGACGAGACCCAGGAACTCAAAACTGAAAACCAAGGGAGGAAGAGATGAGGAAACTGGCCATTGGTATCGCATCGGCGGCAACCGCCGCGTTGCTTGTGACAGGTGCGTGGGCGGACATTACGGTCGCCGTACCGAACGGCAGCGAAGGCGATGGTCTGCGGGGCGCGGCGGCGGACTACACCGCTGCCACCGGCATCGGTGTGGAGATCGTCCAGGCGCCCTACAACAATTTGTTCGAGAGGGCCGCAAATGCCGCAGCCACGGAATCCGGCGTCTTCGACATTGTGCTCATGGACGACCCGTGGATCCCGTTCTTCGCCGAGAACGGCTACCTCGAAGAGCTGACGGACCTCTTCAACGCGATGGGTCTGCCCGGTCCCGACAGCGATTTTCTATCGAAGTCGCTGGCGGTGTGCCGCAATCCCTACAACTCCGGGCCGTTCGTCTGCCTGCCCTATGTCGGCAACGCGCAGATGTTCTTCTACGATCCTGATAAGTTCGCCGCTGCCGGCGTTTCGGGCGATCCCACCACCTGGGAGGACGTGATCATGGCCGCGACGGCGATCACCGCCGATGGCGGCGGACGGCAACACGGCTATGTCTTCCGTGGCGCCGAGGGTAATCCGGTGGTGGCCGACTTCATGCCGATCTTCTGGTCCTATGGCGCCAGCATGTTCAACGCCGACAGGTCGACGGTGACGGTGGATTCGCCAGAGGCGGCAGCGGCCATGGACACCTTCATGCGGCTGAAGGAAGCGTCCCCGCGCGGGGTCGAGAGCTACGCTGCCGACGAGGTCGGCCGGGCGATTGCCGGTGGCACCGCTGCCTCCTCGATCAACTGGCCCAACTGGGTTGCGACCTTCGAAGATCCCGACGAGAGCCGCGTTGTCGGCAAGATCGCGAACACCGCGATCCCCGGCGGGACCCATGCGGGAAGCTCCGAGATCGGCCACTGGACCATGGGGATCATGGCCAGTTCCGAGAACATACAGGAAGCGTTCGACTTCATGGTGTGGGCAACGTCGGCCGAGCAGATCAAGATCTCGGCAGGGCGGGGCAACCCGCCGGTTCGCTTCTCGGTGTTCACCGATCCGGAATTGACGGCCCAGGACCAGTTCCGCCACTATCCCAACCTGATGACCGCGATCCAATACTCCACGCCGCGCCCGCGCCACCCCAAATGGCCGGAAATTGAAAACGCGTTCGGTGTCGAGTTGTCGAAAGCGGTTGCCGGCGTGATCACGCCGGCCGAGGCGCTTGCCAACGCCCAAAAGGAGATCGAAGCGATCGTAGCGCGCTAGCGTTCTTAGCGAGTAGAACGAGGCCGGGGCCCCTCGGCCTCGTTCATGGTTCATTTGGAAGGCGGGATTCCGACCGGCGATGGCAGTCACCACCGTTTCCCGGGACGCAGCCGTCGCAAGCGGATCGGCCTTCGAGCGCTGGCGCGAGCGGCGTTTGCCGGTGCTGATGTTGCTGCCGACAGTGGTCATACTCGCCGGCCTGACGCTGTTTCCCACCATCTACATGTTCAGCCTTGCGTTCCAGAAGTTCAATCCGGACGTCAATGTCGACAATGAATTCGCTGGCCTGGCGAACTTTGCGCGCCTGCTGACGGACGACAAGTTTCACAACAGCCTGATGAATACGCTGGTGTTCACCGTATCGGCGGTGACCATCGAGTTTCTGCTCGGCCTCGGCCTGGCGTTGCTGCTGGACCGCTACATCCGCCGCCTGAACTTCATCAAGACCATCCTGATGATTCCGATGATGCTGCCGCCGATAGCGGTCGCCATCACCTGGAAGCTCATCTACCAGCCTCAATTCGGGGTTCTGAACGAGATCATGTTCCAGCTCGGCCTGCCACTCCAGGCGTGGGCCGGCGATATCAATCTCGCCATGCCCGCGGTCATCGTCGCCGATGTGTGGGAGTGGACGCCATTCATGTTCCTGATGATGCTGGCCGGGCTGGCCAGCCTGCCGGATGAGCCCTACGAGGCGGCCGAGATCGACGGAGCGTCGGCCTGGCGGCAATTCTGGGACCTGACGCTGCCATTCCTGCAGCCGGTGATCGGCATCGCGCTTCTGCTGCGCATCATGGATGCGCTGCGGCTGTTCGATCTGGTGTTCATTCTCACCCGCGGCGGCCCGGCCGGGGCCACCGAGACGCTGAGCCTCTATATCTTCAAGGTCGCATTTCGCTTCGTCGACATCGGCTACGCGGCGGCGATATCGCTGTTCATTCTGATTGCCACGGTGATCTTCAGCACCTGGTTCATCAGACGTATGCGGCTGGTGGATTGAGCCATGGCAGCGCTGCAGACCAGGAACCGCGCCCGCGAACGATTGGTGGATGTGATCGCCTATCTGGTGATCGTGCTGGCGTTCGTGATCACGCTATTTCCCATCTACTGGCTCGCACAGAACTCCTTCAAGAAAAGCCTCGACATCTTTGCAATCCCGCTGGTGTGGTTCGATTTCATTCCTACGCTTCAGCACTATATCGCCGCCTTCATCGACCGGCCATTTCTCATCTTCGCGCTGAACAGCCTCATCATCGCCTCCGCCACCACCGTGCTGTCGCTGGTCTTCGGCACCATGGCCGGTTACGCGCTCGCCCGGTTCACCTATTGGGGCAACGTCAAGTTCCACCTGTCGTTCTGGATCCTGTCGACGCGGATGATGCCGCCGATCGTGACGATCATTCCGCTGTTTATCTTTTTCGGTACCCTCGACCTGCTCAACACCAAGACCGCGGTCGTCATCGCCTACACGGCCTTCAACCTCCCCTTCGTGACGTGGATGATGAAGAGCTACTTCCAGGAGCTGCCGGTGGAGCTCGAGGAGGCGGCGATCGTCGACGGCGACACCCGCTGGGGTGCTTTCATCCGCATTGCCGTGCCGCTGGCCCGGCCGGGGCTTGCCGCCACGGCGATCTTCAGCCTTATCCTGGCCTGGAACGAGTTGCTGCTGGCGCTGATCCTGACCGAGACCCAACAGTCGGTGACGCTGCCGATCGGAATCGCGGGGCGGGTGACCCAGTACACCACCTATTGGGGCGAGATCAGCGCCGCGGGCTTCCTGGCCAGCGTGCCGATCGTGATTTTCGCCTTCATCGTCCAGCGGCATCTCGTCCGCGGTCTCTCTTTCGGTGCAGTCAAGGGTTGATGTTGAATGGCTTCGGTTTCGTTTCATAATGTGGTCAAGAAGTTCGGGGACGTCACCGCGGTTCGCGACCTGACCCTGGACGTCGTGGACGAGGAATTCCTGGTCCTGTTGGGGCCGTCCGGTTGCGGCAAGACCACCACGATGAGGATGGTCGCGGGGCTCGAAGAGGCCACGCAGGGCGAGATTTACATCGCCGATCAGCAGGTCAACGACGTGCTGCCGAAATATCGCGACGTTGCCATGGTGTTCCAGTCCTACGCGCTCTATCCGCACTTCAGCGTCGAGGACAATATCGGCTACCCGTTGAAAATCAGGAAGATTCCTGCGGAGGAGCGGAAGGAGCGGGTACTGGAAGCGGCGCGCAAGGTCGAACTCGAAGATCTCCTGCATCGTCGACCCAGGGAATTGTCCGGCGGTCAGCGCCAGCGTGTTGCCCTGGCCCGGGCGATCGTGCGCACGCCGCGCGTGTTCCTGATGGACGAGCCGCTGTCCAACCTTGACGCCAAACTCAGGGTACAGATGCGCTCCGAGCTCAAGCGCTTGCAGCGCGACCTCCAGGTGACGACCATCTACGTTACCCACGATCAGATCGAGGCCATGACGCTGGCCGACCGGGTGGCGGTGATGAATGAGGGGGTGATCGAACAATTGGGGGCGCCGAAAGAGATCTACAACGACCCGCAGACCCTGTTCGTGGCCGGTTTCATCGGCTCACCTCCCATGAACCTTGTTTCCGGCGCAGTCGAGAGTGGCGTGTTCTCCGGATCAGATATTCGCGTGGAAGGACTTGGAAGCGTTTCGGCGGACGATATTGTGATGGGCGTCCGGCCGGAAGACCTCGAGGTTGTTCCCGCCGACGACCCCACCGCGAACATCGTCAAGCCGATGTACGCTTTCGAATTGACCGGGGAGAGTTCACTGATCGCCATCCAGGCCGGCAACGTGCTTGTCCATGTTCGCGCCGACAAGGACTTCGAGGGTGACGTGGATCAGGAGGTTGGTGTCAGGATCAGCCCCGACAAGGTGTTCCTGTTCGATGCGCAGTCCGAGCAGCGTATCGCGTTCTAGTGCCGCGCTCGCCGTCGTGATGCTGGCGCCGATCGTCTTTGGTGCGGCGGCCGACGCGACCGATGCGACCGACGCGGCCGACGCAATCCCCGGCAATGAGCTTGTCGAGGTGCCGGCTGGGACGTTCATTTTCGGGCGTGACGGTGGGCGAGACAATGAGGGCCCGCAAGCCGAGGTCGACCTGCCGGCTTTCCGGATGCTGCGGACCGAGGTCACCAATGACCAGTACGGCTCGTTCGTGATCGAAACGGGACGGGGCTTGCCGGCCTATGCCGGGCATCCGATCCTCGGCAAGGGGAACCATCCGGTCGTGGGGGTGAGCTGGCAGGAAGCGGACGGGTTCTGCCGGCACAATGGGCTCACGCTACCCTCCGAGGAGCAGTACGAGCGGGCGGCGCGCGGCCCGAAGGGAGGTCTGTTTCCGTGGGGTGACGACGGGCCCGGCCCGCAGAGGGTCAATCGTGGTGCGCCCAACTGTTGCGGTGGCGATGACGATGACGGTTATTTCTGGACCGCCCCGGTCGGCGCGTTTCCGCAGGGTGCGAGCGTCGAGGGCATCGTCGATTTGATCGGCAATGCCTGGGAGTGGACGCGCGACTGGTACGCGCCCTATGACGGGCCCGTCGATCCCGAAATCGCGGAGAAATTCAGGGTCCTGCGTGGCGGTTCGTGGAGCAACAGCGGCGAACGCCTGAGCACGACCTATCGTCTCGCCTATGATCCGGATTTCCGGTTTGCTGCCAATGGCGGATTCCGATGCGTCGCACCAGCCTTCTGACAGGTCTGCTCGTCGCGCTTGCCGCCGCCTCCGGGGCGGTCGCCGAGCCGGTTGGCGCCGAGGGTTTCCGGGTCGAGATTCGACATCTCACCGGAACCCGGCTCTCCGGCCTGACGGAGAGCGGCTCCGATCTGTTGGTCACCGATCTCGCGTCGGGACGCCTTATCCGCCTACGCCGGGGTCGCGATCCGAGCCCGTTTGGACCATCGCTTCCGTTTGGCACCGACGTCATCGGCGACCCGAGCGGCCCCTACAAGATCGCGGTACGGGGTGACGATCTCATCGTCGCTCAGGGGTGGGCGGCCGTCGACGCGGCCAAGTCCAGCTTCGATCACGCGCTCCTGGCGATCAAACCCGACGGGGTTGTCGAGGTCCTGTCGAATGATTTCTGGAACCCGTTCGAGTTTCTCCTGGTCGAGGACTCCATCTATGTCATTGATGCCGGACGCAACTCGCTGGAGTTGCTGACTGCCGACGGGCGACGGACAACGCTGCGTAGTTTTCCCCGCCTGGAGTACGCGAGCGCACGGCTTTCCGAGCTCTCGCCGACTGAATTCACCGATCGCCAGACCTATGAAGTCGACGCGGTGCCGACCGGCCTTGCACGCCTCGACGGTCGGCTGTTCGTATCGCTGTTCAGCGGGTTCCCGTATCTCGAAGCGGGAGGCGCGGTGGTGTCGTTCAATGCCGACTCGCCAACGCAAGCGATTCGCCTGGAGGTCGGTCAAATGAATATGCCGGTGGACATCGCTTTCGACGGCGCGGGCCGGCTTCTGGTGGTCGAGCATGGTCGCTTCAGCCAGGATGCCGGCTTCGAATCGGGGACCGGCCGACTTCTGGAGATCGATTTGGAAACCGGCGAACGGCGAGATGTGGTTACCGGCCTGACGCGCCCGGTCTCGGTGCTGATCCGGGCTTCGGGCGAGATCGTCGTGACCGGGCTTGACGGGAGCCTGGTGACCGTGTCGCCTGAAAAATGAACATTATGCCCGCTTCACACCCGACCAGTGGTCGCATCGGTGCTACAAAGGTGGTTGTCGCCAAACACCGAAAAAGCGGAGGCGGGCGAATGAACTTCATTGTCGGGCTCAAGCTCAAGCGGACGAGGGACCGCATGGTGGTCGACGCCGAAGACGCGCTCATCGCCGCTCTCAAGGTCAAGGTCGAGCACCCGGAGGCGGTCATCACCTATGTCCGCCGGCAAAACCGGCGCGGCGACGCCCGCCACCCGTCGCACGCGCTGGCGGACGAAACCGGTTGAGGGTGGCTCACAGGCGTGATCCGACCTCCGTCGGCGTGAGCGCGATCGGCCGGGCGGGTCGGGTCGGTGTGTGTGCGCGGCGTGGCATAAAATAGCCCCCACATGATCGACTCTCCCGATCTCGCGCCCGCGGACCGCGCCGCTGGGCTGACCATCTGGACCGGTCCGGTCACCGTCGAACCATTGGCCGGCGGCATCACCAACCGCAACTTCCTGGTAGCCGACGGCGGTGAACGTTTTGTGGTCCGCATTGGCCGCGACATACCGGTCCACCACGTGATGCGGTTCAACGAGCGGGCGGCAAGCCGCGCCGCCCACGCCGCCGACATCTCTCCCGAAGTCGTCCACACTGAGCCCGGCGTGCTGGTCATGCGCTTCATCGACGGCATGACGTGCACGGCGGAGGACGTGCGCGACCGAGCGCGGCTGGCGAAGGTCGTCACCCTTCTGAAGCGGGTCCACCATACGATGGCACTTCATCTGCGCGGTCCGCTGCTCGTTTTCTGGGTGTTTCACGTCATTCGCGACTACGCCCACACGCTGGTTGAGGCCGGCAGCCCGCACGCGGCGCGGCTGGCGGAACTGCGCGAGGCGGCCGGCGAACTGGAGAAGGCGGTGGGGCCGGTCGATCTGGTGTTCGGCCACAACGATTTGCTGCCCGGTAATTTCATCGACGACGGTGACCGCGTGTGGCTGATCGACTGGGACTATGCCGGTTTCAACTCGCCGCTTTTCGATCTTGCCAATCTTGCCTCCAACTGCGCATTCGACCGCGAGCAGGAATCGTGGCTGTTGAGCGAGTATTTCGAGCGCGCCCCGACCGCCGGCCTGCTCAGAAGTTACGGCGCGATGAAGTGCGCCTCGCTGTTGCGCGAAGCGATGTGGAGCATGGTGTCCGAGATCCACTCGGACCTCGAATTCGACTATGCCAGCTACACCGCCGACTACCTCGAGCGTTTTGCCGGCGCGCTGGCCGACCACCGGCGCTCCTCTGCCGGCACATGAGCGCGACGCCGCCCACGCACGCCGACATGGTGATCATCGGCGGCGGGATCATCGGTTGCTCGACGGCCTATCATCTGGCGCGCGATCACGACGCCGATGTCGTGCTGATCGAGCGCGGCCGGCTGACCGGTGGTTCGACATGGCACGCCGCCGGCCTGGTCGGACAATTGCGCGCTTCCGCTTCGATGACGCAGGTACTCCGCTACTCGACCGATCTCTACCAGAAGCTCGAAGACGAAACCGGCTTGGCAACCGGCTGGCGCGAAACCGGGTGCCTGCGCCTTGCCACCAATGCCGAGCGGTGGACCGAGTTCAAGCGCCAGGCAACGACCGCCCACTCCTTCGGCCTGGAGATGCACCTGCTGTCGCCGGCCGAGGCCCACGCGATGTGGCCGCTGCTCGACGTTGGCGATGTTGTCGGCGCCACCTTTCTGCCCACCGATGGCCAGGCGAGTCCGGTCGACGTGACCCAGGCGCTGGCCAAGGGCGCGCGCATGCATGGCGCCAAATTGTTCGAGCAGACCGCCTGCACCGGCTTCGATGTCGATGACGGTCGTATCGCCGCCGTCCGCACCAGCGCCGGCACGATCAACTGCGACAAGGCGGTGATCTGCGCCGGCCTGTGGTCGCGCCAGATCGCCGCGCGTGCAGGCGTCAGCGTTCCCCTGCAGCCGGTCAAGCACCAATACGTCATCACCGATGGGATCGACGGCATCGCCGCCGGCATGGCGACCATCCGCGATCCCGATCGGCGGACCTACTTCAAGGAAGAGGTCGGTGGCCTCGCCTTCGGCGGTTATGAGCCCGACCCCATTGCCTGGGCTACAAGCGAGGCGCCCGACGATTTCGAGTTCCGTCTGTTCGACGATGACTGGGATCATTTCGAGCAGCACATGGAGGCCGCGCTGAGGCGTGTTCCCGCACTTGCCGACGCCGGCATCAAGCAGATGATCAACGGGCCGGAGGCGTTCACGCCGGACGGCAATTTCATTCTCGGCGAGTCGCCCGAGATTGCCGGTCTGTTCGTCGGTGCCGGCTTCAACGCCTTCGGTGTCGCCGCGGGCGGCGGAGCAGGGTGGGTGCTGGCCCAGTGGGTCAGCGCCGGCGAACAGCCGCTCGATCTGTGGGCGGTCGACATTCGCCGCTTTTCCGATCTTCACAAGGACCGCGCCTGGACGCGCGAGCGGACGCTGGAGGCCTATGGCAAACACTACGCCGTCGCCTTCCCGCTGGAGGAGTACGACAGCGGCCGGCCGCGCATCGTGTCGCCGCTCTATCGGCGCCTGAAGGAGCACGGCGCCGTGTTCGGCTCGAAGCTCGGGTGGGAACGGGCCAACTGGTTTGCCGGCAAGGGAGTTGCGGCACGCGACCAGCATTCGTTCGGCCGCGGCAACTGGTTCGACTTCGTCGGCGCCGAGCACCGCGCGACGCGCGAGCGGGTGGCGATCTTCGATCAGTCGTCCTTCGCCAAATTCGACATGCGCGGCCGCGACGCCGAGAAGGCGCTGTCGTGGATCGCCGCGAACGACGTTGCCCGTCCGCCCGGGCGGCTCACCTACACCCAGATGCTCAACTCGCGCGCCGGCATCGAGTGCGACCTGACGGTCGGGCGCCTCGCCGCCGACCGCTATTACATCGTCACCGGTACCGGTTTCCGGACCCACGATTTCGCCTGGATCAGGCAGAATATTCCCGCCGGCCTCGAGGTGAGGCTGACCGACGTCACCGAGGATTACGGCACGCTGTCGTTGATGGGCCCGCGCGCCCGCGATCTGCTCGGCAAGGTCACCGACGCCGATCTGTCGAATGACGGCTTCCCGTTCGCCGCAATCCGCGAAATCGCGGTCGCCGGCCGGCCGGTTCGTGCACTGCGTGTCACCTATGTCGGCGAACTCGGCTGGGAACTTCACACGCCGATCGCCGATACCGGTATCGTCTTCGATGCCCTGCTGGACGCCGGCAGGCCGCTGGGTGTGACCCCAGCCGGCTATCGGGCGATCGAGTCGCTGCGACTGGAGAAGGGCTATCGCGCCTGGGGCGCCGACATCACCCCCAATGACGACCCGTTTCAGGCGGGCCTCGGCTGGGCGGTCAAGCTGAACACGGACATCGCCTTCCTCGGCCGCGGAGCGATCGAGAAGATCGCCAAGGCGCCGCTACGCAAGCGGCTGATGACCTTCACGGTGGCGGATCCGGCCGTGCTCCTGTCCGGCCGTGAAACCATCTACCGCGACGGCCTCCGGGTCGGCTTTCTGACCAGCGGCGGCTGGGGCTATACCGTCGACGCCAATATCGGCCTCGGCTATGTGCGCCATGCCGACGGCGTCAGCGACGATGACCTTGGAAACGGCTCTTACGAACTTGAAATCGCGACCGAACGCGTGTCTGCCGTGCTGCGATTGGGCGCGCTTTACGATCCCAAGATGACCCGCATCAGGGCGTGAGGGACGGGGACACGCTCGATCGATTTTCGTGTCCGAGTGCATCCGGACGCGTGGTCGCTCTTTGATCGGTATCGATTGTCCTGAGAACGACCGGCATGATTTTGGCTCCAGGCAACGGAGAGTTTAAGATTTGGAAGAGTGCAGGCTGGCACAGGGACCCGGCACGATGAGCGAAATATTTTGGTTGAGAGCGAGCTATTGGGCAGCTGCCATTGCCGATGTGGGTTTTCTCTTTATTAACATCACTGTATGGAACGTTTCTGACTTACAAGATTATGAGAACCGTTCGGAGACGAGAGCAATTGCGATGATCACGACGAATTGGAGTGGCGAATGATTGTTTCGAGATCTCTACAAGTAGCGATCGGTGTGTTGGTCGCAGTGGCGGCGGTGTGGGCGTTCTGGTACCTGCCGTCGCAGCGATCCACCGATGACTTGGCCACCCAAGCGACGGTCGAGGTGGCCTTACCGGACGCCTTCTCGGCCCGCGAACGGCAGGGTAAGACGCTGTACGACGAAAAATGCGCCTCCTGTCATGGCACCAATGCGGCCGGCGCGGACAAGGGGCCGCCGCTGGTCCACCGGCTCTACGAGTCCGGTCATCATGGCGAAGCCTCGTTCATCCTCGCCGCGGAGCGCGGCGTGCGGGCGCATCACTGGAAATTCGGCGACATGCCGCCAACGGAGGGCGTCAGCCGCGGCGAGGTGGCTGTCATCGTGAGCTACGTTCGGGCACTCCAGCAGGCCAACGGGATTCGGTAGCCGAACCCGGCTTGACGGGTCGTCCAGGGACAGAGGCCGTACAATGATCGGCCGGCGTGCCGGTTGCCCAAAATTCCGCACGGAAATTCCTGCTCGGCGACCCCCGCCGCGGTCGGAAGAAAATCGCACTTCAGTGTCCGCCACCGGTCCCCGATTGGGCCGCCCTCACGCTAATGTGCGTTTATTGTCAACACGCTAGCTCCTGAGCCCATGTTAAGGAGTCGGGAGCGCTTCGGTCACCGTTGGCACACTTCCTGTGACGTCAATCCAATGATTCCCGGTGCGGTACGCGTTGAGACCACGGGAGCGACAACAATGCTGGATCGGCGAACATTCCTGCTCGGTACTGGCGTTGCCATCTTGGTACCGGGCTCAGCTTTTGCCCATAGTGCGAACTTCAAGCTTGACCCGCGTTATGAGCCGCAGCGGATCGTCTATGCCGGCTACGAGCCGGGAACGATCATCGTCGATACCGCCAACCGCTTCCTCTATTTCGTCGACGAGAGCAGTTCCGCGACCCGGTACGGCGTTGGCGTTGGACGGGCCGGTTCGAGCCTCAAGGGAAGCGCGCTGATCGGGCGCAAGGCCAAATGGCCTTCCTGGCGTCCCACCCAGAACATGATACGTCGTTCGCCGCGAAAGTATGCCCGCTATGCAAGGGGCGTCCCGGGCGGCCTCAACAATCCGCTCGGTGCGCGGGCGCTCTATCTCTACCGCGACGGGCGCGACACCATGTACCGCATTCACGGGACCAATGCGCCGGACTTGATCGGCCGTGCCGTTTCCAGCGGATGCATCCGCATGCTCAACGACCACGTCAAGCTGCTGTACGAGCGGGTCCCGGTCGGGGCGAACGTCGTCGTTCTCTGATCATCGCAGATAATCGGGAAGCAGATCGGCCGCGGCCGATAACCTGCGACGACGCACGACGCGGCCGTCAGATCCGGACCGTCCGCAGCCTCAGGGCGTTGGTGATCACCGACACCGACGAGAAGCTCATCGCCGCGGCGGCGAACATGGGCGAGATCAGCAGCCCGAAGAACGGGAACAGGATCCCGGCCGCGACCGGCACGCCCAGCGAATTGTAAATGAGCGCGAAGAACAGGTTCTGCCGGATGTTCTTCATCGTGGCCTGCGACAGCCGCCGCGCCCGCACGATGCCGTTGAGATCACCCTTGACCAGGGTGAAGCCGGCGCTCTCGATGGCGACATCGGAGCCGGTGCCCATCGCGATACCGACATCTGCTTGAGCCAGCGCCGGGGCATCATTGACGCCGTCGCCGGCCATCGCCACTTTCCGGCCCTGCTGCTGCAGCTCGCGAATGATCCTGGCCTTGTCCTCCGGCAACGCATCGGCGCGGATTTCATCGATGCCGAGGCGTCCGGCGACCGCTGTCGCGGTGCGTCGGTTGTCGCCGGTCGCCATGACGATACGGAAGCCGAGTTGGTGCAGCGCTTCCAGGGCCGCCGGGGTCGTCGCCTTGACCGGGTCGGCAACGCTGATGAGGCCGGCGAGCTCACCTTCCACCACCACGAACATGACCGTTTCACCATCGTCACGCCTGGCGTCGGCGGTTTGTGACAGGCTGTCACCATCCAGCCCGAGATCGTCGATCAGCCTGGCGTTGCCAAGGGCGACCGACCTGCCGTCGACAACGCCTTTGACACCCTTGCCGGTGAATGCCTGGAAGTCTTGGGCTTCGGCCATGCTCACGCCGCGCGCCTCGGCTGCGGCCACGATCGCTTCGGCCAGGGGATGCTCCGAGCCTTTTTCCAGGCTTGCCGCCAGGCGCAGAACGTCTTCCTCGCGATGGCCTTCTTGCGGTAAGACCGCCACCAGACTGGGCTTGCCCTCGGTCAGTGTCCCGGTTTTGTCGACGACCAGCGTGTCGACCTCTGCAAAGCGTTCCAACGCCTCGGCGTTCCTGATCAGCACGCCGGCCTGAGCACCCCGTCCGGTTGCCGTCATGATCGACATCGGCGTGGCCAGCCCGAGCGCGCAGGGACAGGCGATGATCAGCACCGCGACCGCGGAGACCAGGCCGTAGGCGAGGGACGGTTCCGGCCCCCAAATCGCCCAAGCGGAAAATGAAATCACCGCGACCGCGATCACCGCCGGAACGAATTTTCCGGAGATGGCATCGGCGATTTTCTGGATCGGCGCGCGGCTGCGCTGGGCGCTGGCGACCATCTCGACGATCTGGCTGAGCACGGTATCGGCGCCAACCCGCTGTGCTTCCATGACCAGGCTTCCGGTGCCGTTGATGGTCGCCCCGGTGACGGCGTCGCCCGATACCTTCTCGACCGGCAGCGGCTCGCCCGAGATCATGGATTCGTCGACCGATGAGCGACCGTCGACAACCACACCGTCGACCGGCACCTTTTCACCGGGGCGAACCCGCACGCGGTCGCCGACCTTGACGTCCTCCAGCGGCACCTCCGCTTCGCTGCCGTCGGCGTAGATCAGCCGCGCGGTCTTGGCAGCCAGATCGAGCAGCGCCCTGATCGCCGATCCGGTGCGCTCGCGTGCGCGCAGCTCCAGCACCTGGCCGAGCAGCACCAGAACCACGATCACCGCGCCGGCCTCGAAATAGACGCCGACATTGCCGTTTTCGTCGCGAAAGCCGTCGGGAAAGATCCCGGGGGCGAGCACGGCGACGATGCTGAAGCCGTAAGCCGCGGCGACGCCCATGCCGATCAGGCTCCACATATTCAGGTTCAAGGTCGCGAACGATTTGTACGCGCGGACGAAGAAGGGCCATCCCGACCACAGGACGACGGGCGTGGCCAGGATCAGTTCGATCCACAAAGTCGTGCGTTCGCCGAAGAACTCGCGGATCGCTGTCAGACCCAGGAGCGGCGCCATCGTCAGGATGAGGAGCGGAACCGCCAGCGCTACGCCGACCCAGAATCTGCGGGTGAAATCCGCCAACTCCGGATTGGGACCTTCGTCGGGCGCCGGAACGCCCATCGGTTCCAGCGACATGCCGCAGATGGGACAGTCGCCGGGTTGGTCGCGAACCACCTCCGGATGCATCGGACAGGTGTATTGGGTCCCGGCCGGCATCGCCTGCAATGGTGGCCGGGCGCCGAGATAGTCGTCTGGCGCAGCCTGGAATTTGTGCAGGCAAGCTTCCGAGCAGAAATAGTAACGCTGTCCCTCATGGCTGTGCATGTGGGTTGCCGTGGCGCGATCGACCTTCATGCCGCAGACCGGATCGGTTGCGGTCAAATATTGGTCAGGGTCGGTTACGAATTTGGTCCGGCAGCCCTCGGAACAGAAATGGTAGGTGTGCCCGCCATAGCTCGCCATCGGCTTGCCGGCGTGCGGGTCGACGATCATGCCGCAAACCGGATCACGGGTGATGACGCCGCCGTCTCCCGCGGAGTGGTCGTGGTTGTGGTCGTGATTGTGGTCGTGATGGACAGCGTCCATGTTGGTACCCGCGCGTAAAAGTGGTTTGATCGATCGATGAGACAGGTGGTCCTTCCAGTTGGTGGAAGGTCAAGTGTTTCAGCGAAATGGCGCATGGACCGGGTCGCAGCCGATTTCGATGGCTGCCGAACGGCCGCTATTTGTCCTCTGGTCGAATCATCGCAATTTGCCTCGCCGTCGGCCTTTCTGCGGTCCGCTGGGTGCTTCAGCGTACCCGGTTCTCGGGCCCGCGACCGCGATAGGCGTCGATGAAGGCGGCTGCCGACGCCGCGTCGAAAGGGCTGAGCGTCAGGCGCTTGGCCCAGGCGGTCAGGACCACCCTGCCGCGAAGGCCGGCCATCGGCGTCACCACGACGCCATCCCAACCACCGGTATAAAGATCGGCCCAGCTTTTCAGTTCGTCCAGATCCGCTTCGTCCGGCTGATCGTAGTAGATGACGACGTGGCCGTGCTCGAGTGCATGCACCAGCTGTATCGGCAGCTGTGGCGCGTCGTAGAATCCCGGTCTGGCTGGCACACGATGATGGGGTCCGGAGAGCGGGAACTGACTGCCGTAATTGGTGCCTTGTCCGGGTTGCAAATGGGTCTGTCCGCGTGAGGGCTGCGTCTCGACCTGTGCCAATGCGGCCTCGCCCTCTGCCGCCAGGGCAACGAAACTCCTGGAGGCGCCGACCGACGACAGCCAGGAGGCACCGATCGCGCCGATCGCAATCAACCCCACCACGCCGGTGATGATGTAGTTACGCCGCTTCTTCGCCGCCGGATAGCGGCCGCCAAACCGCAGGCTGGCGCTTGATGACGCCGGTCCGCGTTTCTTCCTGGATTTCGATTTCGATCGCGATTTCGGCATTGCTTCGAAACATCCGTGTTGTGGGGAGCGACCCGGACGCCCGATAAAGCATCGTGGCCGCAGAGAAAAAAACTAGGCCCGTCCGGCCGCTGTCTGAAATCAATTTCCAGTCAAAGAATGTTGTTGACTCGCCATGCGCCCGGCGGCGGTACGTCCGACGAGGTGAATGGGCTTGCCGCGATCTGACCGGAGAGGGGTGATACGCGGTGCGGATGTTGAAGGGGAGGGGCATTTTTCCGGCTGCCGCCACCCTGTTCGTTTCGCCGACTTCGCGATGCTGCGCCTGGGTCAAGAGAGCTGTCGGTGGCCGGACGGCAATGCCGTCCTCGTTCGCCTCGTTGGTGTCGGACTTCTCACACAAATTTGCATCATTTGTCAGCCCGGACCGCCAACCACCGGTGCTATAGCGCCAAGCATCGGATGGCCGCCAATTATCCTATGCTTCCAGGAACAAGAAGAACGATGTCTCAAAATCCGCCACGACACGATTCCGTTGGCTCGACACAAAACGGAGGCCTCAACCGCAGAGCGGTTCTACGCGGCGGCGGCGCCGTCGCCGCGCTGGCGCTGGTCGGGCGGTCCGGCGCCGTTGAAGCTGCCACCAGGGCGGGTGATGGCGTGGCCGCGCCGGTTGACCCCAGCGCCTACGGCGCGATGCCGAGCGAGCGCTTTCCGATTCCCGCTGTCGACCTGAGCCAGGTCGACCCCATGTATGTTCGCCGTCTCGTCGACCATGACACCGGCGAGCGGCCGGGCACCATCGTCGTCGATACCGGCCATCGCGTCCTTTACCTGACGCTGGGCGAGGGCAGGGCGTTGCGCTATGGCGTCGGCATCGGACGGGCGGACTTTGCCTGGTCCGGGCGCGCGGTCGTGGCCTGGAAGCGGGAATGGCCGACCTGGACCCCACCGGCTGAGATGATCGAACGGGAGCCCGAGCTGGAGCAATGGCGCAACGGCATGCCGCCCGGACTTGAGAACCCGCTTGGCGCGCGGGCGCTCTACATCTTCGATGACGGCGTTGATACGCTGTATCGCCTGCACGGCACCATGGAGGCGCGCAGTATCGGCAAGGCGGTTTCGAGCGGATGCGTGCGCCTGCTCAATCAGGACGTGATCGACCTCTACGCGCGCGTGCCGACGCCGGTGCCGATCCTGGTGGTGTGACGCGCTGATCGATGTCGGACAAAAACAGCCCGATCTATCCCTTGCATGCGGCGGCCATTTGACGCGAGAAGCCGAGGAGCGTGCCGATTTCCTTCCGCTATCCAGCGCGACCTCACTTGCGAACAGCAGCCGGTCCATACATCTGTGCCAAAACCTGCCGTTGCAGCAGTTGTGCCTGGCACCCATCAGATGCCGCTGGACGAGCCGTCCAATGCCTCAGAGCCGGCACAGCCGCGAAATAACGGCACGTCCTCGATTAGGGTTCATTCCGGATCCGCGCGCGGGGGCCGCTTGCCGCGGAACGACGCCGCGTCCCGGCTAATGATTGTTGTGATGAAATCGATCACCGTCCTCACGCGTTTGATGTCCGCGACGTCAGCGTGGAAGACAACCCAAATCGCGGGCGAGGCGATGACCTCTTCGGTAAGCCTGCGCAAACTGGGTTCCGCTTCTGCGAGGAAACACGGTATTACCGCGACACCCATACCACCGGTGCACGCGTTGAGCGCCGAGACGAGGCTGTTACAGCGAATGACGATACGCGCACCAACATTGTGCTCCCTGAGCCAGACCGCACCGGGGATCCGCGCCATTGTCTCATCGAAGCCGATAATGTCGTGGCTGCCGAGATCGGACGGCGTCCCCGGGGTTTCCGACCGCGCGAGATAGCTCTTCGAAGCATAAAGTGACCAGCCGGCGTTGCAGACCCGCTTGCAGATGAGATCTGGTTGGGTCGTTTCCACAAGGCGTATCGCTATGTCTGCCTCGCCGCGGGCGAGAGCGTGCGTAGCGTTGCTGCTCAGCACTTCGACAATGAGCGTTGGATGTTGCGCCTGCAACTCAGACAGGTGCCGCACCAGGTAACTGCTGAACGCTTCCGAGGTTGCGACGCGGACTACGCCATCAACACGCTTGTCCCCGCCTGCAACTCTCCGTTCAACCGAGAACACCGCGCGCTCCGCCTCCTCTGCTAGCGGCACGATATTGGTGCCAGCCTCGGTCAGTACGAAGCCGTCAGGAGCCCGCATGAATAGACTCACTCCGAGGGCGGCTTCCAGCGCGTCAACACGCCGTCCGACCGTCGAGTGCCGAACACGCAGACTGCGGGCGGCGCCGACAACAGTGCCTGCCCGGCAGACCGCCACGCGGACTACGCCATCAACACGCTTGTCCCCGCCTGCAACTCTCCGTTCAACCGAGAACACCGCGCGCTCCGCCTCCTCTGCTAGCGGCACGATATTGGTGCCAGCCTCGGTCAGTACGAAGCCGTCAGGAGCCCGCATGAATAGACTCACTCCGAGGGCGGCTTCCAGCGCGTCAACACGCCGTCCGACCGTCGAGTGCCGAACACGCAGACTGCGGGCGGCGCCGACAAAAGTGCCTGCCCGGCAGACCGCCAGGAAATAGCGAAGGTCGTTCCAGTCGAGACTGTGCATTGTTGCACACGTCCTGCGCGACTTTTGAGAGTTCCCCAAAGCCGCTATTCAAGCCTACCGTTCTGACGGCGATCTTGCCACGCATTTCACCGTACAGGAGGACGCAATTATGAAATGGATGATCTTCGCCAGTGTTGGGATGGCGTTCGGATGTGCCGGCAGCGTTGCAGTTGCTGGCGAGGCGGAGGAAATCGCCGCCGTTCGCGAAGCCACCGCGAAGTATCAAGATGTATCCGTTGCGCTTGCGGAGAGGTTCATCCCGGCTCCGTCCGGATGCATCACCGCCGCCGGCGAGGGCCTTCCTCCCGAGTGGGGCGCCATGGGTATCCATTACATTCACCCGGGAATACTCAAGATTACTGCTACCGAGCCGCGCGTCGATGGTGGGAGCACCCACACCGATTTCCTTAATCCTGCGATCCTGATGTACGAGCCGCAGGCCGATGGTTCGCTTGAATTGATTGCCGTGGAGAACCTCGTGTTCGTAAAAGCATGGGCTGAAGCCGGGCACGACGATCCGCCGGTCTTTGCCGGAAAGCCTTTTGGCCTGATGGCCGACGACCCGAATACCGCCATCGATGAGGCGCATGAGTTCGAGCCACATTTGGACCGGCATGTGTGGACCCTGCGGGAAAACCCCAGCGGCGTATTTACACCGTTCAACCCGAATGTGACGTGCGAGCACTTCACGGAGATAGCCGACTACTGATCGAGCCCACTGTGCCATTCCGCCGTTTTGGGCGGTGCCGTTTCGCAGTACACGCAGGAGAAGAACGATGAAACCTCTGGTTCGCAACATTGCATTGGCGCTCGCTGCAGGCATTGCGGCGCTCACGTTCAGCGCCACGGCGCAGGCCGCCAAACATCTGGTCAACGAACAAGTCCTCGAGGTCGCCGACGGCGTCTATGCGTTTGATCCGCAGGATGGCTACAATTCGCTGTTCGTTGTCACCGATGACGGCGTCATCGCCATCGAGCCGGTCAACTCACAGCATGCCACCGGGTTTCTGGAAGCGATCAGGAGCGTGACCGATCAGCCCGTCAAATTCCTTCTACCGAGCCACAATCACTGGGACCACGCCAGCGGCGGCGCCGTGTTCCGCGAAGCCGGCGCCAAGATCATCGCCCACCAAACGGCGTTTGAATGGATGGAAGCCAACCCCGGTCAGGATACGGTCCTGCCCGATGAATCATGGAGCGGCAGCAGGAAAGACATCACGCTCGGGGGCACGACCGTCGAACTGCATTATCTGGGCATGAATCATGGGTTGGGAATGACGGTCTTCCTGCTCCCCGAGGAGAAAGTCGTCTACATCGCCGATCTGGTGACGCCCAACCGGATTCTGTTCGCGATCGTGCCCGATTTCAACATCGGCGAATGGGTGCGGTCGCTCAACGAGATCGAAGCGCTCGATTTCGACACGGCGGTGTTCTCGCACTCCAATAGCGGCGGCCCGGTCGGCACCAAACAGGACGTGACCGCCAACCGTGAGTTCATCACCGATCTGCAGGCCGCGATCATGGCGGAATTCCAGAAGGGAACGAACCCGTTTGCCGTCGCTTCGACCGTCAAGCTTCCCAAATATGAAGACTGGGTCGGCTATGACCAATGGCTTGAGATGAACGCTTGGCGCGTGATGCTGGACATGTGGATGGGTCCCTTCCCCTGGCAACCATGACCAGTTGATCCACGTTGGACGCCGGAGTGAACCGGCAACAAAAACACCCCGGCGCCGCCGTCATGCAGCGCCGGGGTCGACTGTCCGGTCCTTGGTCCGCCCTTGCCTTTTGTTGACCACAGGGCTCCGCTGGGTTCGAAAGCTGACTTTGCCTAAAAGGATATGCTTGGTTTGGCCCGCGTTTCGCCGAGCCAGCGTTTTGCCGCCACGTCCGAGTCGGGTCATATGGTCTTGCCCGGATTCAGTGGACGGTTCAAAAAGATCCGGCTGACTGTCTTTCGAAGTCATCCGGGCTGACATTGCCAAGGTAACCGTGGCGCCGTTTTCGATTGTAGAACACTTCAATCCTAAAGAAGACGAGCATGCCCTCCAGCACGCGATCGCCAGCCCGGCGAATGTCAGGTCAAAAGGTGGAGCGGAAGAATCCCCGGTCACTCATGAATGGGCTCACTTCGCTTCGTGACCCTGGCTGTGTAAAAACGCTGCGGGTGTTATGATTCTCCTGATCCGTGCGGCGGGAGGGTCTGATGAAGCGTTTTGTGGAAGGCGTTGATCGCGAGCAAGGCACTTTGTTCCCGGTGCTGCTGGACGACTGGATTGATGAAGACAATCCGGTTCGGGTGATTGACGTTTTTGTTAACGAACTCGATCTCGGCGAACTCGGGTTCGGCGGTGTCGATCCAAAGGCGACCGGTCGGCCGTCGTACCACCTGTCCGGCGTCGACGCCCCTGGGACCGAATGGGATGATTGAATAAGAGAGTGTTTCAGGCTCATCATAACCCGAGAGGGATTAACGATGAGACGGAATACCATTCGCCAGAAAGCATCGGCCGAGAAGGTCGTGAAGGACATCCGCCGGGCGACACGCCGGCATTATGGCGCTGAAGAGAAGATCCGGATTGTTCTGGAAGGGCTGCGCGGCGAGGACAGCATCGCCGAACTGTGTCGCCGTGAGGGTGTCCGTGGTCAGGTAATTTGGAACCAAATGGGGACCTGACTTAAGAGGTGCTTCTGGCCATCTGGTTGATCATGCTACGCGGCGGTTTTGCGGTATTGCAAGCGCCGGTGTTCGATGGTCTGCCGTTTGATCCTTTCTCTTTTCAGCAGGATGGTTGGGCCGCGCCCGAAGTAGACGTCGGCCGGAGTGAGATTGCCGAGGCTCTCGTGGTAGCGGTGGTGGTTGTAGTGGCCGACAAAGGCTTCGATCTGCGCTTCAAGATCGCCAGGCAGATAGTAGTTCTCCAACAGGATGCGGTTCTTCAACGTCTGATGCCAGCGCTCGATCTTGCCCTGGGTCTGCGGATGATAGGGGGCGCCGCGAATGTGCTCCATGTCGCGGTCGTCGAGCCATTCGGCCAGATCGCCGGCGATGTAGCTGGAGCCGTTGTCGGACAGGAGCCGTGGCTTGTGAACGACGGTTGCCCGATCGCAACCTGACGCCTTGAGCGCCAGTTCCAGCGTATCGGTGACGTCCTCGGCCTTCATCGTCGTGCACAGCTTCCAGGCAATGATGTAGCGGGAGAAGTCGTCCAGCACGGTGGAGAGGTAAAACCAGCCCCAGCCGATGACCTTGAGGTAAGTGAAGTCGGTCTGCCAGAGCTGGTTCGGCGCGGTGGTCTTGTTTTTGAACTCGTCGGCCGCTTTCACGACGATAAAAGCCGGGCTGGTGATCAGATCGTGGGCCTTGAGCAGGCGATAAACCGAGGATTCCGATACAAAGTAGCCCTCAGTATCGGTGAACCGCACGGCCAATTCTCGCGGCGACAGATCGGTCTCCTTCAGCGCCAGCTGCACAATCTGGCCTCGCACCTCATCGGGGATGCGGTTCCAGACCCGACCAGGCCGCGAGCGGCGGTCCTCCAGGGCTTCCGGTCCGCCGGTCAGATAGCGATCGTACCAGCGATAAAACGAGGTGCGGGGGATGCCCAACTGCGCCAGCGTACGCCTGGCCGGCAGATGGGACAGCTCAACCAGCCGGATGATCTCCAGCTTCTCTGATGGTGGATACCTCATGCCTCGTCGTCCCCATCCGCGATCATGCTTTTTTTGAGCAGACGGTTGTCCAGCGTCAGATCGGCCACCGCCTCCTTCAAGGCCAGAGCTTCACTGCGAAGCTGCTTGACCTCGTCGGAGGTCGCCTCACGGGCCGTGTCCCCCGCCAGCCGTTTCTTGCCGGCCTCCAGGAAGTCCTTCGACCAACGGTAATAGAGGTTCTGGTTGATCCCCTCACGGCGACACAGTTCGGCGATGCTGTCCTCGCCGCGCAGCCCTTCCAGAACAATCCGGATCTTCTCTTCAGCGCCATAATGCCGGCGTGTCGCCCGGCGGATGTCCTTCACGACCTTCTCGGCCGATGCTTTCTGGCGAATGGTATTCCGTCTCATCGTTAATCCCTCTCGGGTTATGATGAGCCTGAAACACTCTCTTATTCAATCATCCCATTCGGTCCCAGGGGCGCCGACGCCGGACAACGACTCCTCTATCCGCATCGAAGATATTACGCCGCATGAAGAAGAAGAAGAAGAAGAAGAAGAAGAAGGATAAGGAGAAGAAGAATAAGAATTTGGCTGTAAATGTGGATGTTAGATCGTCACCGCAGATAAAAACCGCTTCGCGCTTGGCCATACGGCAATGGTCCGTTTGCGCAATTCCGAAATGGGTCATCTGGTCTTGCCCGGATTCAGTGGACGGTTCAAAAAGATCCGGCTGACTGTCTTTCGAAGTCATCCGGGCTGACATTGCCAAGGTAACCGTGGCGCCGTTTTCAATAAGCGGTGTCGATTCAGCCCGTAATCTGATTGCCCAGCTGGAGAGCCCAGTCGTCTTGCGGACCAGAGTGTTTTTGGCGTTCACATGAGCTTGTTTTGGCTGGCCTTGCGGCAACTACCGACCCCCAATTAGCCGGCGTCGTCCCGATGCCGCATGACGGTCTGCGGCGTGATCTGCAGCCCCTTCTCGGCCTCGCGCTCCCCCACGCCTTCCCATAGCAAGCTTATCGCGACGCGGTCGCGGCATTTTCTTGTGACCTTTAGGGTGTGACAAAACTCCAAAAACTAGTGGCACACCAGCGAGGACGGCTCCACACGATCACCCACCTTCCTTGCTTCTCGTTGTCGGGTTTTTTAGGGCCTCAACGAACTCCGGGAACTGGCACGTCGCGAACGGCTTTTTAAGGCCTCCGCGAACTCCGCGAGATCAGCCCGCCAGAGGTAGATCGCTCCTTCCAAGACGCCGAGATGCTCTAAGGGCCTCTTTTAGGGCGTCTGGAAACTCTTGATATTGCCGGTCTTGTCCAGACCGCCAATCGGAGAAGCCGAGATGTGCAGCCCCTTTTAGGGGACGTCGAAACTCCGCTAATGCCGGTCGTGCTCAGACAGCCACAAATGCCGGAACACCACAGGGCCCCTCGGCTCCAGAGAATTGCTGGCCAGGGGCTTCCTCTATCTGGTGGCGATCATGGACTGGCGTAGCCGCAAGGTGCTGAGCTGGCGGCTGTCGAACACCATGGATGTTCAGTTCTGCGTCGATGCGCTGGAAGAAGCCCTGGACCGCTACGGCGCGCCGGACATCTTCAATACCGACCAGGGCAGCCAGTTCACATCATGGTCCTGGACGCAGCGTTTGGCCGGGGCCGGGGTTCGTATCTCCATGGACGGCAAGGGGCGTTTCCTCGACAACATCTTCATCGAGCGCCTGTGGCGATCCTTCAAATACGAGTGCATCTATCTGCACGCCTTCTCCGGCGGGCGCGATGCCAGGGCTGGGATCGGTCGATGGATCGACTTCTACAATCACCAGCGCCCGCACAGCGCCCATAGCGGGTGGACGCCGGTGCTGGTATATCGGGATGGTCTGTCGCCCTCCGGCCCGGGCTTACGCCCGGACCTCCGGTCGACAGACCTGGCAGCATGAAACGAACCCATGGAGTAATCGGCCGGAAGACCCAGATTGTAGCTTAAATAGCCGCTAAACGGAATACACCTTAACTTCGCTGCCAAACTGTCAACTAGATTCGTATTCAGCTGCCAATAGCGGAGAAGGTGAGTTAGAGTTCCATGACGAACGACACGACGCAAAGTGCCGAATTTGATGCTTGGAATCCGGGCTTGTCATCAGCGATTCCAAGCACCTTGCTACCATTCGTATCGCTCTACCGCCCCGAGAACTCGTCCGTGACCTATTCTCAAGCCAAAGAGATAAGTGAGTTTTGTGGGCTCGATCCGGTTGAGGTGATTTCCTTCAAGACCGAACGCCTTATTGTTCACGAGCTCCTTATCCGAGTAACCGCCGATCTAGGCATTCCTGACGGGCCAAATTATGAGGATCTGGGGATATGCCTGCGAAACATGGTCGATCGCATCTTTACGGCATACGTAACGCCGAATTTGGCGCTGGTGCAAGCCGTCCACAACCAGATTGCTGTTGACGCCGAAAGTCGGGTGGGTCGTGAATTGACGGACCTTTTTGCTCCTGTGGCCCCTCTGCCGTCCCGCGAGGAAAAGCGTTCATTCTTCTCAAGGATTTTCGGCAAATCAGAAAATCCCGGCTCTGCGCCGCACCCATTACACGAACTAAGCCCGATCACAATCATCGAGAACTACACCGAGCGGTGTCGAAAAGAGACTGATCCGTTTGAAAAAGCGTGTCTCAATGCACTCATCAAGGTGCTAGGTGCCATCATCGTCAAATGGGGCCGTTTGATTCACAATCCGTCCATGATCAGCAAATTGGCGGTCCGCCTAGTATGCAACACCCATGGCAGCGAGAAAATAGGCGAAGCCATCGAGCCTTTCGTTCAGGCGGCTATCGCGGCGGAAAACTTCCACGTTCTGCCGGTTCAGGAAAAACCAGTGATCATGAATGTGAAGGGCGCCTCCGCGGCCGGGAAAAGTACGATCCGACCGAAACAGATGCTGTTGGCCAATAAGCTTGGCGTGCCATCGAAAGACTTCGCGGTCATTAGTCCCGATTATTGGCGAAAGTACTTACTCGACTACGACGCAATGGGAAATGATGCCAAGTACGCCGCAATGCTCACCGGACAAGAATTGGAGATCGTCGATAAAAAGCTCGACTACTATATGGCCGAGAAGGCATCGAAGGGAAAAATGACCCATCTGCTGATCGACCGCTTTCGTTTCGACAGTTTCATGTTGGAGAACGAAAAGGCGGCGAACACCAGTTTGCTCACTCGTTTCGGTGATCTGGTGTTTATGTTCTTCATGATTACGGCCCCCGAAGCGACCGTTGAGCGGGCTTGGCAACGCGGTATAACAACTGGCCGTTACAAAGCCGTCGATGATTTAATTTTCCATAATATAGAAGCGTATACCGGCATGCCAAAACTCTTCTTTTCGTGGGCGCTAACAAAGGATAAACGCGTTCACTACGAATTTCTCGACAACAATGTCCGGGAAGGCGAGCAACCTAGAACAGTCGCATTCGGCTGGAATGACGAGATGACGATTCTCGACATCAAATGCATGATCGATATCGACAGATACCGCAAATTAAACGTGAAGGCCAAGCGGCCGGACGATATATTCAACGACGGCAGCATGAGCCCCAAAGACAACTGTCAGTTCCTTGAGCAGTGCGCCAAACTGATTGCGTCGATCCAGTTTGCCGACTACCGGACGGGTTACGTATACGGGAAGCTGGAGCGCGGTAATTGGGTATGGCAGGATTTCGACTATCTGGAAAACACCATTGGCCTTTCCGATTGGACCGATGGCCTCAGAGCGATCGGCTGGTACGATGACATTTGCCCCGCCCCTGAGACAGTTCCCGAATTGGATCTCCGTCTGGAAAAATCCTACACGCTGGGCTCATGGGCTCCACATGTGACTGGCGTGACGGAGGAGAACGCAATTTCGAAAGAACAACCGATGGCCCAGAAAAGCTGAAAGAAACGGCAGATGATCGCAGCCGAGCGCCCATGGCGGGCGGACGCCGGTGTTGGTATATCGGGATGGTCTGTCGCCCTCCGGCCCGGGCTTACGCCCGGACCTCCGGTCGACAGACTTGGCGGCATGAAACGAACCCATGGAGTAATCGGCCGGAAGACCCAGATTGTAGCTTAAATAGCCGCTAAACCTGTCCAATGAATGGGGAGTAGCTCACTTGCGCCAGCCTCTGAACAGCTTGATCCAAGCCTTGGCGGCAAGATCCCGGCGACCTGCTACGGCCCCGAGGCCTCAACCATCCATGGTATTCACAAATCCGTGAGCCTCGACAGCGTCGAGCAGGTGACCCGGCTACTGGCGGTGTTCCTCGCCAAATGGTGCGGCACCGAACTGCTGACTAGAGCTTTTTCAAGTTTGATCGTGTTCAAACGCCACGTAGGCTTGCGCCCGCTTCCCGGCGGATTGCAGCGTCCGTTGTGATCCGGGCCCTTGTGGATTGAATGATTCGATTCACATCGGAAGGGCTCTACGCATTGAGTTTTGGTTTCTTGAGCCGATTCCTCACGATCTTGATCAGGGGCAGGGCAAACAAGATGATGGCGATAGCCATGATCGTGCCGGAAATCGGGCGTTCGAAGAAGATCATCACATCGCCTTGGGACCCGATCAGGGACTGACGCAGCGCCGGCTCGGCGAGCGGTCCGAGAACGATCGCGAGGACCGCCGGCGCCATGGGATAGTCGAGCTTGCGCATCAGGTATCCGACGACGCCGAAGATCAACATCAGCCACACGTCGTGCATGCTCATCGTCGGCACATAGCCGCCGATGATGCAGAGCACGAAGATGATCGGCGCCAGGATGGTGAAGGGCATCTTCAGCACCCAGATGAAGACGGGGATGAAGCCGATGTTGATCAACAGCGCGAACAGGTTGGCGACGTACAGGCTGGCGATGAGCCCCCACACGAAATCCGGATGGTCGACGAATACCAGGGGACCCGGCTCGAGGCCCCAGATGACCATGCCGCCCAGGAGAATAGCGGTCGTCGGCGAGCCCGGAATGCCGAGCGTGAGCATTGGCAGCATGGAGCCGGTGCTGGCGGCATTGTTGGCCGCCTCCGGCGCCACCACGCCGTCCACGTTGCCCTTGCCGAAAGTCTCCGGATTCTTTGCTATGGTTTTGGCGATGCCGTATGCCATCAGCGAGCCCGGCGTGGCGCCGGCGGCCGGCAGAATTCCGACGAAGTAACCAAGAAACGAACCCATGACCATGGTCCTGGCGGAGGACCTCAGTTCTTTAAGGTTATCGATAATGCGCCGGAAAGAGACGGTCGCCTTCGACATCATCGCCTCGCCCTGGCTGACCTCGATGGTCCACAGCATCTCGCCGATGCCGTAGATGCCGATGGCGAGCACCAGGAAGTTGATGCCATGGTAGAATCCGGTGAGACCTCCGAAGATCAAACGCGGTTCGCCGCTGATGATATCCAACCCGACGGCGCTGAACACCAGCCCGATGAAGATCGAGAAAAGGGTTTTCGATATGTCGTCGCCGCCGAGGCCGATGAAGGTGGCGAAGGCCAGCACCATCAGCGCGAAAGTCTCGGGCGGGCCAAAGGCCAACGCCACCTCGGCCAGGGGCAGCGCGAACAGGGTAAACAGCACGACCGAGATGGTGCCGCCCATGAAGGAGGCCGTCGCCGCCGCCACCAGCGCCTTGTCGGCCTGCCCCTTGAGCGCCAGCGGACGGCCGTCGAAGGTGGTCGCCACCGCCGTCGACGCGCCGGGAATACCCAGCATGATCGAACTGATGGCGCCACCATACATCGCGCCGTAATAGATCGCCGCCAGAAAGATGACCGCCGATGTCGGCGGCACCAGGAAGGTCATCGGCAGCAGAATAGCGACGCCGTTGACCGATCCCAAACCAGGCATGGCGCCGATGAACAGTCCGACTACCACGCCGGCGACGACCAGCGTCAGGTTGAGCGGCGCAGAAGCAATGGCAAAACCGTCGAAAAGGAAGGCGAACACTTCCATCTGTGGTCAACCTTCCGGTGCCGGTTGAGGGAAAAGGTCCAAGACTGGCTTCGGTTGTCCGGCCCGGTCAGCGGGCTGTGTACGGTCGCTCAAGGACCACCTAGAGAAAAATATCGTAAAGCGGGTAGAACAACGGCTCAGTGAAACCCTTGGGGAGGGTCTTCTTCAAGGCGATTTCGAAAAAGAAGAACGTTGCCACAGGCGTAAAGATCGCCAGCGCGCCCGCCATATTCCAACTGTGCTGGCCCAGGAACCGAACGTAAAAAATCAGGAAAACAGGCACCGCGCCGTAGACGCCGATAACATGGATCAGGCCGATCATCGCCGTCAGCGAACCGGCCACCAGCAGGAACCACTTTACCGTCTGCGCTGTCATATAGGGCTCGGTCGATCGTGATAGCGGGCTCGCCCTTACGATCCAACGCAGGATGATCGAAACGCAGCATAGAAACATCCCCAACGACAGCCAGAACGGAAACGCCCCACCGCCCGGCCCCCTGCCTGGGAGCCAGCCGATGGGGAGTTCCATGCTTTTCCACATCAGGTAAAGGGACAAGGCAGCCATCGCCATCGCCATGACGAGCTCGGCAATCCGCATGACGGAAGTCCTACCTTTTTACCAAATGCGTCGAGTTAGCCGCGAATCAGTTGATTTCTCCCGACGCTTGGAGCAGCTTGCGATGTGCTTCGAGCTCGCCGACGAAGTACGTGGTCAGTTCCGGACCGGTCAGCCAGCCGGGGACCAAGCCCTTCGTCGCCATGTAGGTTTGCCATTCGTCGGTGTTGTAGACCTTCTCGAACACGTCGACGTAAAACGCCTGAACCTCGTCGTCGATCCCCTCAGGCGCGATGATGC
The DNA here is from genome assembly GCA_963663975.2 of uncultured Bauldia sp. Classification (GTDB taxonomy): domain Bacteria; phylum Pseudomonadota; class Alphaproteobacteria; order Rhizobiales; family Kaistiaceae; genus JANQRX01. The sequence goes on from CAXXRA010000006.1 coordinate 80,635, forward strand.
TGCGCTGCATGTAATAGACCATGTCGGAACCGTACCCCAGTTCCTCGAAGGTGGGGATATCGCCGAATCGTCCCGTCAACTTCCCCTTCGGCGTGAAGCTGGCAAGGGGACGCGATTCGCCGGCTTCCCAGAAACCGGCCTGTTCGGACGGGTTGTTCACGGTCGAATCGATGTGCTTGCCGATCAACTCCTTGGCAACCGTGCCGCCGCCTTTGTAGGGAATGTACGTGACCTTGATGTCGAACTTCTTCTCAAGCATGGCGGTGACCAGGGAGTCTTCAATTCCCGTGCCGGTGCCGCCCATTTTCCAGTTAGCGGCGCCCGCGTTCTTGACGGCTTTCACGTAGTCATCGACGGTCATGATATCGGAATCGGCATTCACCCAAAGCTGGAAAGTGTCTTCGGCCATCCGGGTGATCGGCGTGTATTTGGATATATCGATGCCCAGATTGGGCTGGCGAAGCGGAGTCAAGTAGTAGCTGTTGAGCGTCGCCATGATCACGTGGGGATCGCCCTTATGGTCCTTCAGATAGATCAAGGCCTCGGCCCCCGAGCCGCCGCCCTTGTTGATGGGGACGAAGGGTTTGGACGCGAAGCCATTCTTTTCGATGATACCCTGAATCAAGCGGGACAGCCTGTCGGCGCCGCCACCCTTGCCCGCCATGATGACGAACTCAACCGGCTTCTTGGGCTCCCAGTCTGCCGTGGCGTCGCGCGGTGAAATGGTGACGCCGAGTGCAAACACAAGCGCTGCGGCAAGTCCATAGATCGTTGTTCGCACAAGCCAGTTCATAATGATCTCCCTACGGTTATGTCACCCCTTTACGTGAGGTTGACTCACCAATTCAAAAGGAAATTCGCCCCCAGTTCAAGTAAAAGTGTTATTTTTACAATTTTCTTAACTATCTGAATCTTACCTCTTATCCCCTTCCTCTTCCCGCTTGCTGGCCAGCATCGCCGGCAATGAGCCGCGCCGAGGCAAGATAAAAATAGGTCTCGCATTGACGCTCCACCCGCTTGGCGGAGTCGCCGCCGTCGATTTCAGCCAGCACCTCCCGGGCCGTCGCGCGGCCCGCTAAATGACGCGCAACTACCGCCGGCCAGCGCTCGGCGTCGACATCGCGCAGGCCCGAGTGCAGTGCCTCGCGAGCCTCGGCGGGGTCATCCTGGTTGCGCAAGGCCGCGAGATAGCGCCACATTATGCTGTAGGTGTCGAAGGGATCGATCTCCAGCGCCGCTTCGTAATCGACCAAGGCGGCGGCGTATCGGCCGAGGAAATATTTCGCATTGGCGCGGTTTTTATAGGCCTTGGCGAAATCGGGCGCCAAGCCGATGGCAAGGACGTAATCGGCGATGGCGCGCTCGTAAAATCCGGCGCCGGTATGGGCATTGCCGCGATTGCTGTAGGCCAGGGCATAATCCGGCTTGACCAGGATCGCCTCGTCGAAGGCGGTGACCGCTTGTTGGTAAGCATCCAGGGCGAGATAGGCGTTGCCCAGGTTGTTATGGGCCTGGGCGTAACCGGGGCGAATGACTGTCGCCGAATCGTAATCGGTGATCGCCGCCCGGTAATCGCGGGCGACGAAATGCACAGTGCCGCGATTGTAATAGGCGATCGCCAGAAAGCGGTTGTTGAGCTCACGGGATTGGATGGGCCGGGTGTAGAGGCGTATGGCCTCACCCAACTCGTCGTTGTTCTGCGCCACCAGGGCGGCGCGGGCGTCGTCGATGGCGTCGGCCAGGACGAGGCCGGCCGCGAAAAGGCCGGCCGCGAAAACCAGCAGACAAAGCGCCAAAATCAAACGCATCACGAGATTCTCTAAAAATTCCGCGCTGAAGGTTAAGGGAACCTGTGCCCGCGAGGCAACGCGGGATATGGTTCCGGCGATGAATGAAACCTTCTATAGAACGCGCCGCAGCCTGATCTTCACCGACGACGGCGGTTCTGTTCAACAGCATATGGCCAATTTTCCCCTGCGATTTAAACTCGACGATCTCCGTCTCGATTCCCCGAACCGCAAGATAGTCCGCTAAGTCCTGAGCGGTAGCGCTATGCACTCTGTTTGATCCGCGGTCAGGATCGTCACGGCCGATGCGTTCAATAGAATGTCCATGTTCAATGAAACCGAGCGAACGGATTCCACGGAACCATTCCAGGCGATCGCCACATGTTCCCCCAAAGTCGTGGGCGCGGTCTCTCTGTCAGGACACATCAACACTGGTCGTCCAGTATTGAACAAGGATGCCTTCAACGTATTCGTACCCAGGTTTTTGTCTCGGTCGGGTTTTGCAACGATGATCAAGTCGGAAAGGCGCCCGTAAAGTTTGATCACATCAACTTGCTTGCCTTCCTTTTCGACCCACGAAATCGATGGTCCTGCGCCTTCTTCCCTTTCGACCACTTTCAGGCTGTGTTTGGCCGAAAATCGAAGAAACGATTCCTTCAATCCCTCGGCAGCGGTGTCGGCCACTTCTACGGCTCGTTTCGCGAATTGCTCGCGCAGGAACGCCGTGATAGGCACACCAAACGGCGTCAGATCTTCCGGGCGCCGGACTGCAATGGGCCACTTGAACATGAGCCCCATACCGCACACGTAGCACAAAGGCGTGGGCAAGAATATTCTCGCCTTTGTCGTCGCCGCGAACAGGAACCAGTATCTTGCTTATCCCCGTAAATATTCCCTAGAACAGGCCGTCGATGAGGCCTTCTTCGTTGATCCGGATTGATTCCGTCGATGGTACTCGCGGAAGTCCAGGCACGGTCATACTCTCGCCGCAGATAACCACCACGAAACCGGCCCCGGCGGAAAGACGCATCTCACGAACCCCTCCCTCCAACACTCAATTCTATTCGACCTACTGTCGCAACATTTACGTATTCTCGGGTGCAACCTAGCGCGCTTTTCCGACGGCACCTGACGCAACGATCTTATCTAATTCATCGCCCTCATAGCCGAGAAACTCTGACAATATCTCGACCGTATGCTCGCCCAGCAATGGCGACCGCTTAACCTTAACCGGACTATCTGACATTTTGATCGGACAACCGACGCTCAGGTACGGGCCGCGTTCGGGATGGTCGACCTCGACCACCGTTCCTGTCGCGCGCAACCCCTCATCTTCGGCAATTTCCTTCATGCTCAATACCGGGCCGACCGGGATGTCGAGTGGATTGCAGGTCTCCATCACCTCGAACTTCGTTTTCGTCGTGGTCCATTCTTCGATACGCCCAAATATTTCGTCGAGCTTATCCAGGCGCTCCGGCGGTTTCGCGTAACCCTCCTTGGTTTTCCATTCCGGCTCACCAATGACATCACAGATTTTTTCCCAGACTGCGGCCTGGCAAATAAAATAAGTGTAGGCATTTAGATCTGTTTCCCAGCCTTTGCACTTCAAGATGCGGCCGGGCTGTCCACCGCCGGAATCGTTCCCGGCCCGCGGCGTCGCCTCACCGAATGGAATGCCTTCGCCATATTGGGAATATTCAGTCAGCGCGCCTTTTGCCAGGCGCTGCTGGTCGCGCAATTTGACCCGCGCCAGGTTCAATACACAGTCTTGCATGGCAGATAAAACTTTTTGACCGCGACCCGTCTTCTCGCGCTGAAAAAGGGCAGTGACAATCCCGAGGGCGAGATGCACTCCGGTTCCGGAATCGCCAATTTGCGCGCCGGTAACCAACGGCGGGCCGTCAATGAATCCTGTTGTCGATACCGAGCCGCCGGCACACTGCGCGACGTTCTCGTAAACCTTACAGTCTTCGTATTTGCCGGGGCCAAACCCCTTTACCGAAGCCATAATCATTCTTGGATTGATCTCTTGTATCCGTTCCCAGCCAAATCCCATCCGGTCGAGGGCGCCTGGCGCGAAGTTTTCTACCAGCACATCACATGTCTCGATCAAACGGGTCAGGACTTGCTTTCCGGTCTCGTCTTTTGAGTTCAGCTCGATGGAGCGCTTGTTGTGGTTCAGCATCGTGAAATAGAGACTGTCGGCGCCTGGCACATCGACCAATTGCTTGCGGGTCGCATCGCCGACACCCGGCCGCTCAACCTTGATCACGTCGGCGCCAAACCAGGCCAATAATTGCGTGCAAGTGGGCCCCGATTGAACGTGGGTAAAGTCGAGAATTTTGATACCTTCGAGAGCTTTCATTCCGGGTTCCTGTTTTAAGATTTGATTTGCTACAGCTCTGTTATTTCTTCGCCACAACGCTTTGCGGGTTCAGGTTACCGATGCGGCCGCTTTCGGTGCCTGCGTTCGCGTCGATCACCGCGTTGATGAGGGTCGGCTTGCCGGAATCCATGGCCTCGTTCACCGCCCGTCGCAAATCGTCGGGAGAAGTCGCGCAGACTCCGACACCGCCAAAAGCCTCCATCATCTTGTCGTATCGGGCGTCTTTTACGAAAACTGTTGTCGCGACGTCCGGACCACCGGTTGGGTTGACGTCCGTGCCGCGATAAATGCCACCGTTGTTGAAGACCACAACGCAAATCGGTAGGTTGTAACGGCAGATCGTCTCGACCTCCATGCCGGAGAAACCGAAAGCGCTATCGCCTTCGATCGCCAACACCGAGTGACCGGTCTCGACTGCCGCGGCGATGGCCTGCCCCATTCCGATCCCCATGACGCCCCAAGTGCCTACGTCCAATCGTTTGCGCGGCTTGTACATATCAATAATGCTGCGGGCGAAATCAAGTGCGTTGGCACCTTCATTGACGAGAATAGCGTCCGGCCGGTCCTTAATGATCCCACGCAGGGCACCAAGCGCCCCTTGGTAATCCATTGGCAAGTTATTGTTTCGCAATTTCGGCATCATCCGGGCAATGTTGGCTTCTTTTTTCGCAGAAATCGCACCAATCCACTCGGCCGACGGTGCGTTCCAGTCATTGCCCAGGCCATCAAGCAGTGCTTCAACACACGACCCGATATCACCGACAATCGGCGCCGCGATTTCGACGTTGCTGTCCATTTCCTTCGGCTCGATGTCGATTTGCACAAATTTTCTCGGCTTGTCCCCCCAGGTCTTTCCCTTGCCGTGCGAGAGCAACCAATTGAGGCGGGCGCCGATCATCACAACCGTATCGGCTTCTTTCAACACCAACGACCTTGCCGGGCCGGCCGAAAGGGGATGCGTGTCGGGCAACAGGCCTTTGGCCATGCTCATTGCCAGATAGGGAATGCCGCTTTTTTCGACGAAGTCGCGGATTTGGTCGTCGGCTTGCGCATATGCAGCGCCTTTGCCGAGGATGATGAGCGGGCGCTTTGCCTCTTTCAGAACGTTCAATGCGCGCTGCACGGGTTCCGGCGCGGGCAGCTGGCGCGGCGCCGGGTCAATAACTTTGACCAAGGATTTGGCGCCGGCCTCGGCATCCATGGCCTGACCCAGGAGTTTCGCCGGCAGATCAAGATAGACACCACCCGGCCGGCCGGAAACAGCCGCACGAATGGCACGCGCAATGCCGATACCGATATCTTCCGCGTGCAGGATGCGGTAAGCAGCCTTACAGAGCGGCTTGGCAATGGCCAACTGGTCCATCTCTTCATAGTCGCCCTGCTGCAAGTCGACAATTTCGCGCTCCGAAGAGCCGCTGATCAGGATCATTGGAAAGCAATTGGTCGTTGCGTGTGCTAATGCCGTTAAGCCGTTAAGAAAACCGGGTGCCGACACCGTCATGCATATACCGGGTTTTTTAGTCAGGTAGCCGGCAATCGCTGCCGCATACCCGGCATTCTGTTCATGCCTAAATGATAGAATACGAATGCCCGCAGCCTGCATATAACGGCCCAAGTCCGTGATCGGAATGCCAGGCACATTATAAATGGTGTTGATGTCGTTCAGCTTGAACGCGTCAATGACCAGATGGAAGCCGTCCGTCAGCGTCCCAACCACCAATTGATCTTCCGAGGCAATGACTTCATCGCGGCTTTTCTGTTTCGATGTATCAGTTTCGGTCACTTTCATTCTCTCCCTTAGTGTTCTTCCGGGGCCCGTTCGGATCGGCCGGTCGGTCGATCGGAGAAAGGACCATCAATGAAAGATCAGCGATCAAAGGCGCTCGAGGCCGTGGGCGTCGAGCTTATCATCGTACGGCAAAATCGCACGCGCTTTCTGGGGTTCTACGCCAGGGTGTGATCAGATTTCCAGCAGGAGCCGCGTAACAACAAGCATCAGCGCTCCGTGTAAAAACGGCATGCTGACAAAGTTCGACAAGCGGCCCTATCGAGACATCCCTCGGAGGCTATGGAACTCCCCATCCCGGCTCAAGCCAATTTGCTCTGACACCGCCGTTCTGTCAGATGTCGAACACGGAGGCTGGTGGCGGGACTGGTCTGCCGGCTGCCTGGCCAAACTAAGCCGATGACGGTCAAAACCAACTGCCACGCCGCATTCATGGGTTCGAAAGCGGCCAAAGCGACTCGTCATCGCAAAGATGATGCTTTGGGCACCTCCGTTGGGGTGCTCATACTGCAGTACGGCAAGCCAAATGGGGAATGTCGGGTAAAATACACCTAACTCACGCGGATCATCCAAAGCGAAGGGCCATGCAAATACTGATACTCGGAGCCTCATACGGCTCGCTCATGTCGACCAAACTGCTGATGGCGGGGCATGCCGTGACGCTTGTCTGCCTGCCTGAAGAAGCCGCCCTGATCAATTCAGAAGGCACGACGGTTGGCCTTACACTGCGTGGTGAAGATGCGCCGCGACTGATCCGGTCAGCCGACCAACCCGGGATGCTCAATGCCACGACGCCAGTTGAGGCCAATCCCGAGGCATACGATCTGGTGGCCCTGGCCATGCAAGAACCGCAGTACCGGGCCGACGAGGTAAGTGCGCTGTTAGCCCGTATCGCACAGGCCGGGCGCCCCTGCCTGTCGATCATGAACATGCCGCCGCTGCGCTATCTGCAGCGGATTGACGGTATCGTCGCGGCAGATTTCATGGGCGCCTTACCGACCCGTCTGTGTGGGACGGGTTCCAGCCCGGTCTTGTGTCGCTTTGCAGCCCCGATCCGCAGGCCTTCCGCCCGCCAGAGGAGGCCCTGAATTTTCTGCATGTGGGCCTGCCGACCAACTTCAAGGCTGCCGCATTCGAGGATCCGGCCCATACCGCGATACTGAAGACGCTGGAAAGCGACATTGCCGCGGTTCGACTCGACGGCAATGACGTTCCCGTCAAGCTGCGCGTGCATGACTCCCTGTTCGTGCCTCTGGCAAAATGGAACATGCTGTTGACTGGCAACTACCGGTGCGTGACCGCGGGTGAGGCGCGGCCGATCCGCGAGGCGGTTCACGATGACGTGGCGCTATCAGAAGAGATTTACAATTGGGTTGGTGATGTGGTGCGTGCGCTTGGCGGAAGCGAGGCGGATCAGGTTCCGTTCGCGAAATACGCCCGTGCCGCCGAGAGCTTGCTCAAACCCTCCTCTGCCGCGCGGGCGCTATATGCAGGCGCACCATTTATCGAACGCGCCGATAAACTTGTTCAGTCCATAGGCGCTGCCCACGGTCTCCGTCATCAGGCAGTCGATGAGACAGTCGCGCTTGTCGACGCCAAATTGGCGGCCAACCGCACGGATGCTTAGGGCGAGCGCTGAGCTTTGCCGATTCCCTCGATGACAACTTCGCCGGGGGGAAAGGGTATTCTGCGACGGTGATGCGTGCAGAGCGCATGGCCTCGATTTTGTCTTCGCCGCCGCCCGTGCTGCCGGCGATGATGGATTTCACATTGCTCGTGCGGCAGCCAGGAGGGGGCGACCCTTCCTGGCCTCATCCTTCAGGTATTGTCCGGCCTCTTCATCGGCCGAACCGCTGATCTTGCTGATTACGATGATTGACAGTGTCTCGTCATGGGTCTGGAAACCCTCCCGCACATTGGTGTGCTCGGCGCCCTTGATCGGATCGCCGCCGGCGCCGATGAAGGTGGACTGCCTGAGCCGACATTCGTCATTTGTTTGACGGCCTCACAGGAATTTCCGGAAAGGAACGGAATGTCATCAACAACGCAGAGTCTGGATGCCAAAGTGAACGAAGTCAAAGCCGTACACGCACTGACGGACGGATTTCATCTCGTCATTGACGCGCTCAAGCTCAATGGCATCAACACTATTTATGGCGTGCCGGGCATTCCGATAACTGATCTGGGTCGAATAGCGCAGGCTGAAGGAATGCGTGTGCTTTCGTTTCGGCACGAACAGAATGCAGGGAACGCCGCGGCAATAGCCGGGTATCTGACCAAAAAGCCCGGCATTTGCCTGACGGTTTCCGCTCCCGGGTTTCTCAACGGCCTGACGGCACTGGCCCATGCCACAGTAAATTGCTGGCCGATGATTTTGATCAGCGGATCCTCGGAGCGTGAAGTTGTCGATCTCCAACAGGGCGACTACGAGGAGATGGACCAATTGGCGATCGCAAAGCCGCTCTGCAAAGCGGCTTACCGCGTGCTAAAGGCCGAAGACATTGGCATCGGCATTGGGCTGCAGTATCTGGCCGCCCGGGTGGTGTATACCTTGATTTGCCCGCGAAGTTGTTTGCTCAAGTCATGAACAAGGAAGATGGCGCGAAATCGCTGGTAAAGGTCATTGATCCGGCACCGGCACAGATACCTGCTCCGGAGGCGATTGCGCGGGCACTCGATGTATTGAAAGGCGCCCAGCGCCCCTTGATCATTCTCGGCAAAGGCGCGGCCTACGCACAGATCGACGCCGATATTCGCGCCTTGGTTGAAATAAGCGGCGTACCGTATTTGCCGATGAGTATGGCCAAGGGGCTGCTACCTGACACGCACCCCCAATCGGCGGGTGCAGCCCGCTCGTTGGTTCTCAAGGAAGCCGATGTCGTTATGTTGATCGGTGCCCGCCTTAACTGACTTCTGTCCCACGGCAAAGGCGAAGCCTGGGGTGAATCCGGTGCAAAAAAATTCATACACATCGATATCGAGCCGAGGGAAATGGACAGCAATGTCGGGATCGTTGCGCCGGTAATTGGCGACATCGGCTCCTGTGTTGCGGCCCTTCTTGCTGGCATCGGCGATGATTGGCCAGCCCCGCCAGCGGATTGGGTCAAGGCGATTAGCGAGCGCAGGGAAAAGAACCTTGCCAGGATGTCGTCCAGACTGATGAACAATTCAGTGCCGATGGATTTCCATGGCGCGCTTGGCGCCCTGCGCACGGAGCGCCGGATATCATCCTTGTTAATGAGGGCGCCAACACGCTCGATTTCGCCCGCAGCATCATCGACATGTACAGGCCACGAAAACGCCTGGATGTCGGCACCTGGGGCGTCATGGGCGTCGGCATGGGTACAGCAATTGCCGCTGCGGTGGAGACGGGCAAACCCGTGCTTGCCATCGAGGGCGACAGCGCGTTCGGGTTTTCTGGCATGGAAGTGGAAACGATCTGCCGCTACAACTTGCCGGTTTGCGTTGTCGTGCTCAACAACAACGGCATCTATCGCGGAACAGATGTTAATCCTGCCGGCGGATCAGACGTGGCAACAACTGTCTTCGTCAAAGATTCGCGCTACGACAAAATGATAGAAGCATTTGGCGGCGTCGGCATTTGTGCAACGACGCCCGATGATCTGAAGCGCGCAGTGAACAAGGCATTGGATTCAGGCGACCCGACGTTAATCAATGCCGTAATCGACCCTGGTGCCGGCACTGAAAGTGGCCGCATCGGCAATCTCAATCCGCAAAGTGTGGTTTCCAAGAAGTGAACGTCGCACTGAATCATTTGTGCATGTACACCTCTTCGCCATCCCACGGTCCTCCTTGTTCGGGCCGAAACCCATGCCTCAGGGCGGACCACTTCAAGGGGGTTGGTTCAGGTCAAGCCGGAGCACTCTAGGAGGATCTCGAAAGTAGACCTGCATTCCGGGCCCACCGGTATTTCGCCCCGAGAACCTCTACCGGCGTTTCCGTTGTGTAGGGATAGGCAACGACACCGTGCTCGTAGAGGTATTCGCAGGCCTCCTCGACTTCTGTGTCCCCGACAAGCGAAGCAACTACGGGCTTTTCTATTCCTTTAGCCCGGTACTCTTCGAACACCTCGGCCGTGAGCCTTGCGAAAACCATGGGCGGCGTGATTATCGTATGCCAATAGCCAAGGATCAGCGCGTGGATTCGATCTTCTTCCAGACCGAGCCTTATCGTGTTCGCATAGGTCGTTGGTGGCTCACCGCCAGTGATGTCGACTGGATTTCCTGCTGCCCCGAAAGGCGGGATGAACTTACGAAACGCTGCATCGAGGTCGTCTGGCATGCTCATCAGCGACAAGCCGTTGTCGTGGCAAGCGTCAGCCAAGAGAACCCCTGAGCCGCCCGCGCCCGTTATGATGAGCACATTCTCACCTTTCGGTGCAGGCAGCACCTGCAGCCCTCTGGCATATTCAAGCATCGAGCGCAGGGTAGGCGCGCGGATTACACCGGATTGCTTCAGGATATCGTCGTAAATCTTGTCATTGCCGGCCAGAGCACCCGTGTGCGAAGCCGCCGCCTTAGCGCCATATACGGTACGCCCAGCCTTGAGCATGATGACCGGTTTCGTCTTCGAGACCCGTTCAGCAACTTCTGCAAACGCCCGTCCGTCCTTCAGGTCTTCCGCATGCATGGCAATTGCCTGCGTTTCGGGGTCCTGCTCAAAGTAAACCAGGAGATCGTCTTCATCCAAATCGGACTTGTTCCCAAGGCCGACGATCGCGGACACGCCCATATTTGTGGATCGGCTAAAGCCGATGATAGACATGCCCACGCCGCCGCTTTGGGAGGAAAGTGCAACCTTACCTCTCACGTCGTAAGCCGTGCAGAACGTCGCGCACAGGTTCTCCGGTGTGTAGTAAAAGCCGTAGATGTTCGGACCCATGATCCGCACCCCGTATTTTCGCGCGATGCCGACCAGTTCGTCCTGGAGTTCTTTCTCGCCAACTTCACCGAAACCGGACGGTATCATAATGGCGCCAGCAATGGACTTCTGGCCAACCTGTTCCATGGCGGCACAACAGAACTTCGCAGGGATCGCAAATACGGCTAGATCGACGGGTCCATCGATATCCAAGACGCTTGTGTAGACTTTCTTGCCCAAGATCTCATCGGCTTTGGGATGCACCGGGTAAATGTCGCCTTTGTAGCCTCCGCTGATGAGGTTCTTCATCACCGAGTTACCAATTTTCCCGACTTCGGCAGACGCGCCGATCACGGCCACCGACTTGGGGTGGAATATCCTGTTCAAAGAAGTGAGGATCTCATCATCGCTAGGCCGGTACCTCTCTTTTTGGGGTGAGAAATCCACCGAGATCAGCGAATCGACCGCAACGGCGCCATCAGGTGTGGCGAAGATCGGATTAAGATCCATCTCCTGGATCTCCGGAAACCGAGAGATCAGGTTCGAAACGTTGACGATGATATCGGCAATGGCGTTTTTGTTGACACCCGTCCCGCCACGCACACCGTTTAGGACGTCGGCTGCAGCAACGCTCTCCAACATTGACAAGGCTTGCTGCTTACTCGCTGGGGCCAGGCGGAATGTGATATCCTTCAGGACCTCAACCAGAATCCCACCCAAGCCGAAAGCCACCAGCTTTCCGAAGCTAGAATCGGTGACGGCGCCCACGATCACTTCCAGGGCGCCAGTGGGCAACATCCGCTGAACCTGTATACCCGTGATGTCAGCGTCTGTCTTGTAGGCCTTCGCATTGGCGACTATTTCGTCAAAGGTTGCGCGCGCATCATCGGCGCTGGAAATGCTGACCTTGACGCCGCCGGCCTCGGTCTTGTGCAGAATGTCCCGCGAAACAATCTTCATGACGACAGGAAAGCCCATGCTATCTGCCAAGGCGGCAGCCTCATCCGCCGAAGTCGCAAGTTCTTCCGCCGGAGTTGGAATTCCAAAAGCATCGCACACCCGCTTAGCTTCCGGAGCAATAAGCGCGGTGCGGCCTTCCGACTTCACTTTGTCAAGAACTGACTGGACCATTGATACGGCGGTCGACGATTTATCAGCCATGAAAAACTCCTTATTTGAAGAACCCTTTCGGGTTTAGAAAGCTGGTCCGGCCGGATTTGCCGGACGCACGGATTGGCTATTCAGCGACTCGCAGCTTGACCTCCCCAACGGCGCCCGACTTGACGCTTTCATCGAACTCATCTCCGGCGTATCGGAGACCTCCGCTCGGAATCTCAAGAGTTTTTGTTCGCCGAGAAGCTGCATTACATCCACCCACGAGCATACGTCTTCGGATACCCGTCGACCGGGTCGTCATAGAGAACACAAACCACCTTGGCCATGATCAAACTCCCTGTGTGTGCCCGTCATCAGATGATTTGGAATAGATGGCGGCCTGATCTAGGAGAGGCTTCGGCCCATCTGGGCGATCATTTTATGCGGTGGCCTTGCGGTACTGCAAGCGGCGATGTTCGATGGTCTGTCGTTTTATCCTTTCTCGTTTCGGTTTTGGCAAGGATTGTGTCGGCGGTCTTGGTCCAAACGAAGGGCTTGGGGTCATCGTTGTGCTCGGCGATGTAGTGGTTGATTGGGCATTGTCAGAGGAACCCGGCTTGAGCCGACGGTGGGCGCCGGTAGCGTCAGCGAATGAAAAATCCGTTCCGCTACTTCAAGACTTCGCCCGAGATCATTCGTCTTGCGGTGATGATGTATGTCCGGTTTCCACTCGCTGCGAAGCGTCGAGGATCTGCTCCGCGAGCGCGGCATCGATGTGAGCCACGAAACGGTTCGGTTCTGGTGGAACCGGTTCGGACCGATCTTCGCCTCGGAAATACGACGAAAGCGCGCAGCGCCGGGGCGGGTTTCCTCAATGGCAATGGCACCTGGACGAGATCGATTCCCCTAGGGAGTACCAGCTACAAAATAACTATCTGTTTTTGTTACTGTTTTCATTCGTCTTCCAAGCTCGTTGGCAGCTGCGGCGCCTGCACAGTGCGCATCGACGGCCAGATCGTGCGGGGCTGTCTGATGCACTCCAGTACAATGCAGCGGGGTTGAGGTCTTTCGGACCCTCAATGGGACGGCGGCAGTGGCTCCTCCTGCCGTTTTCCGGGCTCGTTTCGGGGCACCTGCGGAGCCGCCGGTGAAGTTTCAATCCGACGCTTGATCTGATGCAGCGTTGCGGCGATGGTCGCGCCGGGCGAGGGGCCTGGCCCGGCGCCAACGGAGGCGGAAACGTGCGCGGTCGACGAATTCCCTTAACCGCTGCCCGCAAGCTGGTGGTCGATTGGATGCGGCTGACCGTGCCCAGCGTGCCCGTCCAGCGGGTCATGGATATCTCACGCCTGGTGGCGGCGCGCGCCAAGCTGGCGGATCGGCCACCATGGGCGGCGCTGTTCATCAAAGCTTTTGGCCTGGTTTCGGCAGACACGCCGGCTCTTAGAAGGTCCTACGTCAAGCTGCCGCGGCCGCATCTTTTCGAGTACCCGGTCAGCCTGGCGTCGTTTGTGTTCGAACGCGAACATGACGGCGAGGACATCATTCTGATCAAGCTGATCCGGGCTCCCGAAGACAAGACCATCAGCGCAATTTCCGAGATCATCCGGCAGCTCAAAGCCGAACCTGTCGAAAAAGACGCTACCTATCGGCGCATGGTGTCGCTGGCGCGGCTGCCGATGCCCTTGCGCCGGATGCTTCTGTTTGTCGGGCTCAATTTAGGCCGCCAGCGGGGGAAACATTTTGGCACCTTCGGCATCAGCGTCTACTCGGGGCTGGGAGCGGAGTCGCTCCACCCCTTGTCACCGCTGACGGCGCTCCTGAACTACGGGGTTATCGACGCCGATGGTCGGGTCGCCGTACGTATCGTCTACGACCATCGGGTGCTCGATGGTGCCAACGTGGCCCGCGCCCTCGCCCGACTGGAAGAAAGGCTCAACGGCGACATCGTCGGCGAGCTTGAAGGCTCGTCGGGGCCGTCCGCCAATGATGGCGGCGCACACTGATGTCTGCCCGTCACGAAATTGCTTTGATCACTGGCGCCAGCAGCGGCTTGGGCGAGCGCTTTGCGCGCATTCTGGCGGCGAAGAAATGGGACTTGATCATCACCGCTCGTCGCGGCGATCGGCTTGAGGCGCTGCGCAACGAGGTCGAGAAGGAATACCGGGTTTCGGTGCGAACGATCCAACAGGATCTTTCCGAGGCAGGGTCCGCCAGGCAGCTTTTTGATCGCGTGCAGGAACGCGGCGATCTGGTCCGTGTGCTGGTCAACAATGCCGGCGTCGGGCACTACGGCATTGTGATCGAGCAGCCACTGGAGAGCATCGAGACGATGATCCAGGTCAATTTGGCGGCAGCGACCGGGTTGACGAGGCTGTTCGGCGCCGAGATGAAGACCGCCGGAGGTGGCTATATCCTTCAGAATGCTTCGTTTTCGGGATTCGTAGCCATACCCCGGTACGCCGTCTACGCGGCAACCAAGTCCTATCTCGTGTCGTTGGGGCTGGCGATGCGTTATGAGCTACGCAAATCCGGTGTCCACGTGTCCGTGCTGTGCCCTGGATTCGCCGGGTCGGAATTCCTGGCGGCGGCGGGTCATGATGTGACCGGTGTGATGAGACGGATCGAGCTCGATCCACAAAAGGTCGCCGAGGCTGGAATTGCCGGGCTTTTTGATCGCCGGGCCGTGATTGTTCCGGGAGCGGTCTACAAGACTTTCGGAGTCCTGCTGCGGATATTGCCTCGCTATAGCGCCGCCGCGCTTGCGGCCGGGCTGATCAAGGACCGGGCGAAAAAATCGTGAAAACGATTTGAGGGAAGACCGCGCTGGTGACGGGAGCCGCTTCCGGCATGGGCAAAGCCATCAGCCTGGCGCTGGCCAGGGAAGGCGCCGAACTCGTCTTGCTGGATTTGAACGCGGACGGCCTGGAAGTGGCGGCGGCCGAGTGCCGGGAGGCCGGAGCCGAGGCGGTCGATTGCATCATCTGCGATCTTGGTAAGCCAGCCGAGATTTCCGCGGCCGCCGGGCGATTGCTGCATGAACGCGGCGGGGTCGATATTCTCGTCAACAATGCCGGCATCGCCTATTACGGTCCGACGGCAAGCATGGATGCTGCGCAGCGCGAGCGCCTGCTGGCGGTCAATCTGCACGCACCGATTCAGCTCGTCAGTGAACTGTTGCCGTCGATGTTGGAGCGGTACGAAGCACACGTGGTCAATGTTGCCAGCCTGTTCGGCCTGATTGGGGTTCCACGCACGGCGGTCTACCACGCTACCAAGTTCGGGCTGGTCGGCTTCACCGAGTCGCTGCGCCGGGAATACGGCCGGCGCAGATTGGGAGTGACGGCTGTCTGTCCCGGCTTCGTCCGCACCAATTTGTTTGCGACAGGTGCGAGCGGGTTCAAAGACCGGGACATACCGCAGCCCCCCCTTTGGGTCACCGGCACGGCCGAAGGCGTCGCGCGCAAGACCGTTCGGGCGATCTATCGTGATCGACGCATGGTGTTGGCGACGCCGCTCAGCTATGTCGGCAGCTACGTTCAGAGGCTGGCGCCGTGGTCGCTGGACAAGCTTTATCGGCTGGGGCGCCGCCGCAAGATGCGGAACCGGTTGCGCAAATTGCAGGAGCGCCAGCCGCCGGCCGCGACGCCTCCAACCCCAGGCAAAATAGGTTGATTGCCCGGACTGGCAGCGCCTGCCGGTTGAGCGGGGCGCACCGACTGTCGCAACACACGGGCCAGACCGGAGGAAGACCTGCCATATCACCCGCCGGTCGCCGCTGACCGTAGCGCTTTTGATCAACCTCCCCCGGGGCGGTGTCGGGCGCCTCTTCATCGTCGAGTGCCGCGCCTGTTTGGTTTTCGGGATTAAATCCGAGCCAATGTCGTTCATGTTATATCGACGCAGAACCAAACGGGAGAATTCTCATGATACGTACGACATTGTTGGCTGGAGCGGTTCTTGCCCTCACGGCGGTTCCGGCGTTGGCGCATCAGTGCCCGAAATACTTCAAGGCCAACGAAGCGGCCATCCAAGCGTCGAGTATGAGCGCCGCAGAAAAGGCCGAACTCACGGCAGCGAATACGGCAGGGTTGGCCATGCACACTTCCGGTGATCACCACGATAGTGAGCATGCTCTGGTCGCCGTCATGATCCAGCTTCTGTAAGGATCAATGACGTAAGTCGTCGACGTAAACGGTAGAAGTAAGCGGTCGGGGTGCGGCGGGTGCCACCGCCGCCCCTTGTCCGCGGTCGGGGGTAGGTGTGGAGCGCAAGGAGGCTATCGCGCGGGAATTGCCGCATCTGCGGCGTTATGCGCGGGCGCTCCTTTACGATCCCGTCGAGGCCGAGGATCTGGTTCAGGACTGCGTCGTGCGCGCCCTCGAAAAGATCGAGCAGTGGCGGGCGAACGAAAGTCCGCGCCTGTGGTTATTCGCGATCATGCACAATCTGTTCGTCGACCAGAACCGGGCGCGACGGCGAAGACCGCTTACCGCCCCATTGGGCGCTGGCGGGAAGGACGATCCGGCAGAGCTGCCGCGCCAGGTGGACACCATGATCGTTGCCGACGTTGTGACGGCGCTGCAGGCCCTGCCGGAAGAGCGGCGTGAAGCGCTTGTCCTGGTCGGCGTGGAAGGCTTCAGCTACCAGGACGCAGCAACCGCGCTCGGTGTGCCGGTCGGCACTTTGATGTCGCGTCTGGGGCGTGGCCGCGCGCAGTTGCGGGCTCTACTGGGCCACGGTCCTCAGGCATCGGCCAAGATAGTGAGCGTGAAGCGATGACCGAACGCAAATTCGGAGACGCCGATCTTCACGCTTATCTTGACGGCGAAATGGCAGCCGAAGAACGAACCGATTTTGAAGCCTGGCTGAACGAGAACCCGATTGAGCGCGGGCGGCTGGACGCTTTCAGGATCGATCTACGTCGTTTGCGCGCTGAACTTGATCCGGTGCTCTCCGAACCGGTACCGGAAAGAATTGTCGAAGCACTGGGCGATGCCAGAACCTCACGGTCGAGATCGGTTTGGTGGCAGGCGGCCGCGGCCGTCCTTGTGTTCGCGGCCGGGGGAGCCGCCGGCTGGTTCGCTGCCCAATCATCCCGGACATCGGCGTTCGAAGAGGCCGACACCGTCGAACACGCACTCAGCGCACACCGCGTCTATGTCGCCGAGGCTTTGCATGCCGTCGAGGTTGGCGCGGACCAGAAGTCCCATCTGGTCGGTTGGCTGTCCAAACGGTTGGGACATCCGCTCAACGTGCCGGTCCTGCGGGAGGCCGGCTTCGATCTGGTCGGAGGCCGACTCCTGCCGACAGATGCCGCGGCGGCGGCGCAGCTCATGTACGAGGACGCGGCAGGCGATCGCGTAACGCTTTACGTCACGACCAATCCGGGTGGAGGCCAGACCGCCTTCGAACTCGCGCGACGCGGGGAAACGCGTGCCTTCTATTGGCTCGATGGGGCGCTCGGCTTTGCCCTGTCGGGAGATATCGTCGAAGAACGTCTTCTGGGGCTCGCCCATATCGTCTACGGGCAACTGGTCGGGCGGCAGCCCGGATAGAATCGTCATCCGGGTCGACTCAATATGAAGACAACATCTTGCGCACCATCACGGCGGCTGTCCTAACTGGCCGAACTCCGCTTTTTACCACGGTCGTTGTCCCGGCGAGGTCGTATGGAGCCATTCAGCTATACCGCGCTGCCGGTCCGCGTCATCTTCGGGGCAGGCAGCCGCGACAAGATCGCGGGCGAGGTCAGGCGCCTGAATTGCCGGCGGGCGGTGGTCCTGTGCACGCACGGTCGGCGCCGCTTGGCGGAGGAAGTCTCCGACGGTCTGGGCGATCTCTCGGCGGGTATCGTGGACCGCGCGGTGATCCACACGCCGGTCGAAGCCACCATGGAAGCGCTCGAGCAGATCCGAAACTCACACGCCGACTGCACGATCGCAGTCGGTGGCGGCACGGCCATCGGCCTCGGCAAGGCGATTGCACTGCACGCAGACATTCCCCAGATCGCGTTGCCGACCACTTACGCCGGTTCCGAAATGACCCCTATTCTCGGACAAACTAAAGACGGCGTGAAAACCACGCTGCGCGACCCAAAGGTGATGCCGGTGGCCGTCCTGTACGATGTGGAACTCACATTGGGCCTTCCGGCTGGCATCTCTGCGGCATCGGGCATGAACGCCCTGGCGCACGCGATCGAAGCCCTCTACGCCAGAGAGACCAATCCGATCACGACGCGGCACGGCCTCGATGCGATCGAGGCGTTGGCCGGTGCTCTGCCGGCCGTCGTCGCCGATCCGAGCGCGCTCGAGCCGCGAGTCTCGGCCCAGTATGGCGGGTTCCTCAGCGGACTGGTACTGGGATCGGTCGGCATGGCGCTCCACCACAAGGTGTGCCATGCGATCGGCGGCGCTTTCAATCTCTCCCATGCCGGAACCCATGCAGTGATTCTGCCCCACGCGGCAGGGTTCAACGCATTGGCGACTGGCGGCGCGCTGGACCCGGTCACGCGATTGCTGGGAGCGGCCTCACCAGGCGGCGGGTTGTTCGACCTGGCACGGAAAATCGGCGCCCCGGCCTCGCTCAAGGAGCTTGGCATGCCGGAGGCCGGGATCGAGCGTGTCGCCGACCTGACGCTCGCCAACCCCTATTGGAATCCGCGTCCGTTCACGCGTACCGATATCGTTGGCCTGCTCGCCGCCGCCTACAATGGCGAGCGCCCGGCTTGAGTTGCTGAAGGAAGGGACCTTCCGGTCCGTCAGGCGTGCCTGAGGAAAATCGGGACAACATGATTGTCCCGCGATTGGTCGTCGAGCTGCATCACATTTTCCAAAAATGGATCCGCCCCGCACCGTCATTGTCGACGGCACGGGACAACTCGTCTGGCAGGCATCCGGGTCCGCTCCAGCGCGATGCGTATGGCGGTCGCTGCGGGCGTGGTCACGCTGCAGTTCGGCCGGAACGACGTTCCACGTGATCGGCTCGACGCCGGCTTCGATCGCTTCTTGTCCATCGGGCCTGCGTATGACCAATGTGGCGGGGCCGGCGCGCGCAAATCTGGCGATCGGGCTCGGCGGAGTCGGCGTACGCCTGACCGATCTCATTAGCCTGTACGCGATGATCGCGTCCGGCGGTCAGGCCGCCGCGATTCACCACTAGCGGCCGGAAGGCCGGTCTCCATTGTAGCCCAAATGCGCCCGCGTTCTGAGTCGGCGGGCAGCGTGGCTGGTCGGCTCCGTACTTGCCGGCGTGCGTGATCCCAATCACCTCACCGGGACTTCGGTCGCCTTCAAGACCGGCACCTCATATGGCTACCGTGATGGGTGGGCCATCGGCTTTGATGGCCGTCATGTGGTCGGCGTCTGGGTCGGTCGGGCGGACGGCCATCCGGTCAACGCTTGGGGCGGGCTGACCGGGATCAGGGCTGCGGCACCCATCCTCGACGACGTTTTCTCTCGAATCGGTGAACGCCATCGCCTGCCCGCGGCACCGCCAGGTACCTTGATCGCCTCGGCCGCCGGCCTGCCTCCTGCCATGCGCCATGTTGGCCGGGCCGGAGAAGAAGGCTCGAGGGACCGACCCGAGATCGCCTTTCCGCCTGACCGAGCGGAGATCGAGATCGCGCCTGGCGCCCCGCTTACCGTTGAGGTGCGGCGCGGCGCGCTGCCGCTAACGGTCCTGGTCAATGGCGCGCCTGTGGCTGTCGATCCGTGGCGCCGGACGATCGATTGGGTTCCCGACGGTGCAGGGCAGGCGGATATCGTGGTGATCGACGCCAGCGGCGCCATCGCGCGGTCTGGTGTTTTCCTGAGATAGAAAACCAGTTCTGCCGCGGCCCTGCCCGTCGCCAAGAGAGCAGACGGATATCTTTTCCTTTTGCAGCGCTCTAAAAGTCCGCGGTTGTCCCCGTGACACGCCGGCACGCGTCATGACCGAAGGATTTTGAGAGAAGGCGATGATGGCAAAGCATTCCGTCGCCGTGCACCCGGAATCGGACAACCTGCCGCGCGAGGAACAACTTGCTTGGAAGATCGCCGAGGTCGCAACGGACCAGGTTGCCATCGAGCCTGAGGTCACCGAAATGGTGATCAACCGGATCATCGACAATGCGGCGGTGGCCATGGCGTCGGTCAACCGCGATCCGGTCATCACCGCGCGTTCCCAGGCGCTGACACGACCGCGCACCGACGGGGCGACGGTTTATGGCGTTCCAGCGGGCAAGCGCTTCAGCGCCGACTGGGCGGCGTGGGCCAACGGAACCGCGGTTCGCGAACTCGACTTCCACGACACCTATCTGGCGGCGGATTATTCCCATCCGGGTGACAACATCCCGCCCTTGCTGGCGGTGGCGCAGCAGACCAATCGGAGCGGGGCGCAGCTCGTCCGGGCGGTCGCTACCGCGTATGAAATCCAGGTCAATCTGACCCGGGCAATCAGCCTCCACAAACACAAGATCGATCATGTTGCCCATCTCGGCCCCTCGGTCGCGGCCGGGCTCGGTACGCTGCTGGAGCTGCCGGTCGAGGTGATCTACCAGTCGATCAACCAGGCCCTCCACACGACCACGGCGACACGGCAATCGCGGAAGGGAGACATCTCGTCATGGAAGGCGTTTGCCCCGGCTCATGCCGGCAAGCAGGCGATCGAGGCGGTCGACCGCGCCATGCGCGGCGAAGGCGGACCGGCTCCCATCTACGAGGGCGAGGATGCCGTCATCGCCTGGCTGCTGGACGGACCCACGGCTTGCTATGAGGTGCTTCTCCCTGACAAGGGAGAGCCCAAACGCGCGATCCTGGAGACCTTTACCAAGGAGTATTCGGCCGAATACCAAAGCCAGGCGCCGATTGACCTGGCGTTCAGTTTGGGGCGCGAACTCGAAGCCCGCGCCGGCGCGGATTGGGAGCGGGTTGCCGATATTCTGTATCGAACCAGCCATCATACCCACAACGTCATCGGCACCGGATCAAACGATCCGCAAAAGTTCGACCCAGCCGCCAGCCGCGAGACGCTCGATCATTCCATCATGTACATCCTGGCAGTCGCGCTGCAGGATCGGCGTTGGCACCATATCGAGTCCTACCTGCCCAGCCGCGCCAACCGGCCCGATACCGTGCGCCTGTGGAGGAAAATCAGGACCGAGGAAGCGCCCGAGTGGACGGCCCGCTACCACTCATCCGACCCGGCGGAAAAGGCGTTTGGCGGCGAGCTTGTCGTGACCTTTGCCGACGGATCGGTTGTGTCGGGTTCAATCGCGGTTGCCAATGCCCATCCGCTCGGTGCACATCCGTTCGGGCGCGATCAGTACATTGACAAGTTCACGACGCTGACCAGCGAAATCGTTTCGGCGGTCGAGCGGAACAGGTTCCTCGACCGCGCTGCAAATCTCGATCAACTCGACGCGGGGGAGCTGATCGGGCTGAACCTGGAACTGCCTGAGTCAACGCTCCTCACTCATCCCGGCAAAGGAATATTCTAGTGCTGTTTACGAGGCTCAACAGCGCGCAGAAGCGCGTCAAACTCCGTGAGCAAATTGCGGCAGCGCCGATCATACGGGCGCCTGGCGCGTTCTCTCCCCTGGTCGCCATGGACATAGAACGCCTGGAGTTCGAGGCGGTTTATGTGTCGGGCGCCGTGCTGGCCGCCGATCTCGGGCTCCCCGATATCGGGCTCACGACCCTCGGCGAAGTGGCAACTCGAGCCGAACAAATAGCCCGGGTAACGGACCTGCCAACGATTGTGGATTGCGACACCGGGTTTGGGGAGCCGATGAACGCCGCCAGAACGATCCGCATGATGGAAGAGCGTGGCGTGGCGGCGCTGCACCTGGAAGATCA
This sequence comes from uncultured Bauldia sp., assembly GCA_963663975.2. GTDB lineage: Bacteria > Pseudomonadota > Alphaproteobacteria > Rhizobiales > Kaistiaceae > JANQRX01. The sequence continues at coordinate 102,406 of CAXXRA010000006.1, forward strand.
AGTCAACCCGAAGCGATGCGGTCACCTCGACGGCAAATCGATTGTCGCCGTCGAGGATATGGTGCGACGCGTCAAGGCGGCGGTCGATGCCAGACGGGACCACAACACCGTCATCATCGCCCGCACCGATGCCAGAGCGATCGAGGGGCTCGACGCCATGATCGACCGCGCCAACAACTACGCCGAGGCCGGCGCCGACATCATCTTCGCAGAGGCGTTGAGGGATGCCGCGGAATGGCGCACTGCGATCGACCAGATCGCCAAACCGCTGCTGGCCAACATGACCGAATTCGGGAAGTCCGATCTGCTGTCCGCCGATGAGCTTGAGAAGCTGGGAGCAAGGATCGTGATCTATCCGGTGACCTCGTTGCGAATCGCAATGAAGTCCACCCACACGGCGTTGGCCGAGATCGCGGCGACCGGAAGCCAGAGAGATATGGTCGATACGATGCAGACCCGGCAGGAACTTTACGAGCTCCTAAGATACGAAGACTACAACCGCTTCGACGAAGACCTGTTCAACTTCAAGCTCTAACGCCGGCGTGCCGTGGTTGGTTGAGGTCTGTCGGTTGAAACGGTCGTCACACCTGCTCGTTGCGGACTCACCGATCGAGCTCGGCCCTCATTTTGGCATCGCAGACCAGGGTGCCGGGCGGAAATCTCAATCAGTAATGGCCTGCGGTTTCTTCAGCAGTCCGCGCAGGAACATCGGCGCCACAAAGCCCACAACGGCCGCAATCCATAGTCCAATGGCGATCGGCGACGAGAGAAGAAACATCCAGTCCCCATCGGAGATCACCATTGCGCGCCGCAGGCTGTCTTCCATATTGTTGCCGAGCAGTATGCCCAGGATGATCGGCACGGTCGGCACATCGATCTTACGCAGGAAATAACCGAGCACGCCAAAGGCAATCATCAGGATCAGGTCGAAATGGCTGCCCGAGAGCGAAAATATCCCTACAAATGAGACCATCAACACGCCCGGGAGCAGAACCCAGGGCGGGACGCTCAGGATCCGCACGAACAGCCGCACCATCGGCACGTTGAGAATCAAAAGCACGAAGTTTGCGATGAGCAGCGCGGCGATCAGGCCCCAGACCACATCGGGCCGCTCGACAAAAAGCAGTGGCCCAGGCGTGATATTGAGGGTCAAGAGCAAGGCCAGCAGGACCGCGGTGGTGCCGGAGCCCGGTACGCCAAGCGTCAGCATCGGCACCAGGGCGCCGCCGGCGGCAGCATTGTTGCCCGCCTCGGGGGCCGCAACCCCGCGCGGATCGCCCTTGCCGAACTTGCTCGGGTCCCGCGCCAACGATTTTTCCACCGTATAAGCAAGGAAGCTGCCCAGAGACGCCCCGGCACCGGGAAGGACGCCGGCAAAGAAGCCGATTCCGGTGGACCGGAGCATCGTCCCGAAGGTCTGGACGATGTCCTTTATCGGGATGGTCAACTTTTCGAGCTTGACGCCGATCGCCGAACCCTTGCCGTGGCTCTCCAGATAGATAAAGACCTCAGCGACCGCGAAAAGGCCGACAATAGCCACCAGGAAATCCACCCCGTCCATGAGGTGCAGATTGCCGTATGTGAATCGTGGCAGGCCGCTTGAGTTGTCCAGACCGATCATCGCAATCGCAAGACCTATGCATGCGGCGATGGCGGATTTGGCCTGATTGTTGGATGCGACACCGCCCAGCGTGGTGAAGGCCAGGAGGTAAAGTGCGAAATACTCCGCCGGGCCAAACAGGAACGCGACCCGCGCCAACACCGGGGCGAGCAGCATCAGCCCGATAGTTGCCAGAAAGGCACCGACAAAGGATGCCACGCCGGAAAGGACGAGCGCATCGGCCGCCCTGCCGGCCTTGGCCATCGGATAGCCGTCCAGGGTTGTCATCAGCGCTGGCTCGTCGCCGGGAATGTTGAGCAGGATCGAGGAAATACGGCCCCCGTACATGGCGCCATAATAAACGCTGGTCATGAAAACCAGTGCCTCGGTCGCATCGAAGCCGAGGGAAAAGGCCAGGGGAATCAGGATCGCCACGCCGTTGGACGGACCGAGACCCGGCAGAGCGCCTATGATTGTGCCGAGAATGCACCCAGCTACCGCGAGCGCCAACGTCGTCGGCGTCAGGGCAACGGAGAAGCCTTGCGCGAGGAGTGAAAAAACTTCCATCGACGTGAACGCCTCAACCGAACCAGGATCTCGGAAACGCATCGAGGCCGAGGCCCAGGGCGAACCTGAAAATCACAAACAGGCCCACCGACATTCCGACGCCAGTGAGCGCCGCTGGCAGCGGCCGCTGCTGAATCTGATAGCTCAGCACCCCCGAGGCGAGCGCGGTGGGGATCAGGAAGCCAAACGGCCTCAGCGAATAGGCGAAGATGACAAGGACGAACGCGGCAAAGCCCAATTTGCCGAACGTCAAGAGCGCTGGCCAGCCCGGCTCCGGATCAGGACGGAGGACGACAACCAACGCCGCAACGATGGCAATCCCGCCCACCAGCATGGGAAAAGCCTTTGACCCTAATGGATCGGGCAAAAAACCAATCTCAATTTGTGTGGCGCTCGCGACAAACGCGAGCGCCACAACCAATATGATCAGACCGAAGATCCGGTCGGTCATTACTGAATGACGCCGATCTCGCGCGAGAGGGTTTCGATTTCCTGGATGACGCCGGACACGTAACCCTGGAAGTCATCGCCGACCTGAGTGAACGGCGCCAGGCCATTGGCCACCATCGCCGCAGCCCACTCGTCAGATGCTGCAACCTTGGCGAGCGCGTCGGACCATCTGCGATAGTCGTCTTCTGCTATCCCCTTGGGCACATACAGGCCGCGCCAGTTCACGGCGATGACGTCAATGCCCTGTTCCTTGGCGGTCGGGATGTCTTCAAAACCTGGAACACGCTCGTCGACAAAGACCGCCAGAACGCGAACGTCACCGGACTTGATGAATCCGACCACTTCCGAGATGTCGCCCGTCATGGCTTGGGTAAATCCGCCAATGGTCTGGGTGATCGCATCGGCACCGCCATCGAGGCCGATGTACTTGACCGCGGTTATGTCGTCAAAGCCGGCCCGCCCCAACGCCATCAGGACCTTGAGATGGTCAAATCCACCTACCGCGGAACCACCGGCGAACGTTACCTTGGTAGGATCGGCCTTCACCGCGTCGATCAGATCGTTGAGCGATTGAAACTCCGAATCCTTGCCAACCACGATGACACCGGGGTCGGCACCAATCGCGCCAAGAAAGCGAACCTGATCGTAGGTCATGCCGCCATAGGCGTTTTGTGCCAGCCGGGTTGCGGTTGCCGACGACGCGGCGACGATCAGCTCGGCGTCGTCGCCGCGTTCATTGACGACATGGCTGTAGGCGAGACCGCCACCGCCACCGGCCATATTGGTCACCCGTATCGGCTCGTCGACCGCGCCGATGTCGAACATGATCTTGCCGATCGTCCGGCAAGTGAAGTCCCAGCCGCCACCTGGGTTCGCCGGCGCGATGCACTCGGCCGCAACGGCCGATCCGGCCAACCCGACGCTGAGAAGACCAACCGCAATGGTTTGAATAATCCTAGTGCTCATCCTGTCCTCCTGAGAGAAAAATGTTGTTGTCGAACCGAATAGAGTTGATGGTTCGGTGAACGTTTCATAAGGCCCGCATCAAGCCAATACGATCAGGGCAGCAAATGCTTCGCACCCTGTCGCACCGTCGGCAGCGGCTCCAAACGAAGATTTCGCCAAGGTGGCGGTCGGTTTCTCGGTGCTCCTCCAGAGTTTTCAACCGCACGCTACTTGTGCGAATGTAGCTTCATACGCCACGAAGCTGTCACGAAGCTGTCAATCCGGCGGGGAAGGTACTTTGCGGGTTCTTCTGGTCGAGGACACGGTTGATGTCGCCGAGGCGATCGTGTCGCACTTCCAAATGGAAGGGCATGTCTGCGACCACGCCGAGAATGTCGCCGACGCGCGACACTTTTCCGCCACCGGTGACTACGACCTCGTCGTGCTCGACATCAACCTTCCCGATGAGCCGGGGCTGAACCTGCTCGAATGGCTGCGGCGGCGATCGGACCAGGTCCCGGTCCTGGTGCTGACGGCACGGATGGCGGTTGACGACAAGATCGACGCGCTTGACCTGGGCGCCGACGATTATCTTGTGAAACCGTTCGAATTCAGAGAACTCGACGCCAGGGCGAGAGCGATCGTCCGGCGCCGGCAGGGGGAGGCCAATGCGGTTATCGAGACCGGAAATCTACGATACGATTCATCCGGACGCCGTCTCACGGTTGGCGGCCAGCCGGTGGGACTGACCAAGCGCGAGCTGATCGTACTGGAGTGTTTTCTTGCCAATCGCGGCCGCGTGGTGCGGAAGGAAGACCTCTACGCTCGGCTTTTCGGCCTGGACGGTGACGCCGGCATCAACGCGGTGGAGGTGCATGTCGCCAGGCTGCGACGCAAGCTCAGGGGGGCCGATCTCGAGATCCGGGCTCTGAGGGGCCTTGGCTACCAAATCATGGAGCGCCCCGCGGAGGCGATGAATTGAGCGTGATTGCCGCACCGACGCGACTTCAATCGATTGCGCTTCGGGTCAGCGCGGCGATGGCACTGGTTCTGGCGATCACCGTGCTAGTGACCATCGGGGCGGCATATCAGTTCGGCCGCTCGGCGGCAGACGAAGCCTTCGACCGGCTCCTCAAGGGAGCGGCATTTCAGATCGCCGAGCGCGTCGTGGTCATCGATGGGACACCGGTTGTCGATATTCCCGCCTCGGCGTTCGAATTGTTGTCGCTGGCGCGAAACGATCGCATATTTTATCGCGTCATCGGCCCCGATGGCGCCACGCTGACCGGTTACGATGACCTGCCAGTTCCCGATCTCGCCGAGGCCGAGGACGAGTTCATCTACGAGACGACCTATCGTGGTGTCGAACTGCGTGCGCTGCTGCTGAAGCGTCAGCTTGCGGAGCGCCCCGTATCCGGCCAGCTTTCGGTGGTGGTTGCCCAGACCACCGACGAGCGGGCCGCACTGGCACGCAACATCGCGGCGCGATCGGTGATCATCATCCTGGTTGTCGGGCTGGCGCTACTGGTGCTGGCGCTGGGGATACTGCGAATCGCGCTGCGCCCGCTGGTGCGGATCGAGCGGGCCATTCTCGGCCGGGACGCGAACGATTTGTCGCCGCTGAACGTATCGGCGCCGCGTGAGGTTGCCGCCCTGGTATCCGCCATCGACCGCTTCATGGGACGGCTCGAGAGCCGAATCCGGGCCATGCAGGAATTTGTGGCCGACGCGGCCCACCAGATCAGGACGCCGATCACGGCGCTCAGTGCCCAAGCGCAGCTTGCCCTCAACGAGCATGACCCCATACGGCTGCAGCGACTGCATCGGCGCATTCACAGCCGCAGTGTCGGGCTGGGGCGGTTGGCCGATCAATTGCTCAGCCATGCCATGGTGTCCCATCGTGCCGAAACGGCGGCGCACGACATCGTCGATCTGCGTCGCGTCGCGGTCGAAGCCGAGCGCGAGATGCGGAGCCTCGGCGAAGACGGCGACGATAATATAGTACTGGACCTGCCGGACGACGATGTGCCGGTCCGCGGGGACAAGGTGTCGCTGCGGGAGGCCGTCAAAAACCTGATCGACAACGCCAACAAACACGGCAAAAAGCCGGTTCGCTTGTCGGTCTCCAACCGGACGCCCGACCACGCGATTATTGCGGTGGCCGATAGCGGTGCCGGCATTGCACCCGAGCTTGCCGGCAAAATCGGGGAACGGTTCGCGCATAGCGGCGTTGGGCCGGAAAGCGCCGGACTGGGTCTTTCCATCGTGTCGGCGGTTGCCACCTCCCACAAGGGCCGCCTGGCGGTCGAGCGGCCGAGCGATGGCGGCTTCGAGGTCGCTTTGCTCCTGCCGGCGGCCAAGCGATGACGTCACCTGGCCGACTTGTTCTGAGCCTTGCCGCACTTGTGTGGGCAACCGGTGCGGCGGCGACGGAAACCCGTTTCGAGGCGCTCGGCACCGAAACGGACCATCTCGTCATCAAGAGCACGACCGATCTTTGGGTCTTTCGCCCGATCATTGAAGCGTTCCAGACCAGCGCGCCCGAGATTTCGGTCACCTATGTCGAATTGACCACCAACGTGCTCAACGGCCATCTCACCGAAGCATGCGACGCTGGCGAATTCTTTGCCGATCTCGTTATCAGTTCGTCCATCGACCAACAGGTCAAGCTGGTCAATGATGGTTGCTCAAGGCCGCTTTCGGCTGAAACCGGGTCGACCTTGCCGGATTGGGCGAAATGGCGGGACGAACTCTTCGGCCTGATTTTCGAGCCGGCGGTCATCGTTTACAACCGCGCCTTCTTCGCCGACCGAGCCGTACCGATGACGAGGTTCGAACTCATCGATCTGCTGCGGGAATCGGATGCCTATGAGGAGAAGATCGGCACCTATGACATCGAGACGTCGGGCGTGGGCTATCTTTTCGCGTTCGAGGACGCGGCGCAGGCCGGGACATGGGGACGGCTGGTCGAGAGTTTCGGCCGCAACTCGGCACAACTTTTCTGCTGTACGTCGGACATTCTCGAGCGGGTGTCGGATGGAAGCCTGTTGATCGGTTACAATGTGCTGGGGTCCTATGCGCTGGCCCGCGCCGAGCAGGATCCGCGGATCGGGATCGTTGCGCCTGACGACTATACCCTGGTGCTGTCGCGCGCGGCGATGGTCTCGCGCCATGCGCGGACGCCCGAGACCGCTCAACGGTTCATCGAATTCGTGCTGTCCGACGTCGGCCGCCGTCTGCTCACCGCGGAGGCGCGCCTGCTGTCTCCGGTGGACGGCATGGAGACGCTCACCGAAATCATGGGCGATTCGGCAGTCGACCCGCAATCATTGCGGCCGATCACCATGTCGCCAGCTCTCATGGTCGGTCTTGACCAGGCCAAGCGGCGACTGTTCCTGCAGCAATGGCGGGACGCCATGTCGCCGAGTTCGACAGCGGAAGATGGTGCGGACGGTCGATGACCCGGGCTGCGGCGGTGTTGGCGGGACAGCGGCTCGCCGGCAAAAACGATCACCGCCGGCCTTCCCCGCTTGACGAACCTGCTCAGTAAAGCGCCTCGATCGCCGCGCCCCAGCGCTTCACGATCTCGTGCCTGCGGGGCTTCATGGTTGGCGTCATCATGCCGTTCTCGATGGTGAAGGGCGTTTCGGCGATGGCGAACCGCTTGACCCGCTCGACCACCGAAAGGCTTTGATTGGCGCGCTCGACCGCACGGCCGATGGCGTGGTGAAAGTCCTTCCTCTCGGCCAACTCTGCGAGGTTGGGCTCGGTTCCGTTTTGCTTTGCCCAGCGCTCGACGAACTCCGGTGCAGGAACGATGATCGCCACAAGGTGAGGGCGGTTGTCACCTGAAGCCATGACCGCGCCGATTTCCGGCTCCAGCGCCAGTACGCCCTCTACATACTGAGGCGAGATCGTATCGCCGCCAGAGCTGACGATGATATCCTTCTTGCGATCGGTGATCTTGAGATAACCGTCGGCATCGATCACTCCGATGTCGCCAGTATGCAGCCAGCCGTCCCGCAGGACCTCGGCGCTGAGGTCGGGAAGGTTCCAGTATCCGTCCATCAAAAGCGGACCGCGAACCTTGATCTCGCCGTCGTCGGCGATCCGGAGTTCTACCGCTTTGACGGGCGGCCCGACTGTGCGGAGCTTGATACGCCCGCAAGGGTTGCAGCAGATCAAGGGGGCCGCCTCGGTCTGCCCGTAGCCCTGCAGGAGCCGGAGGCCGAGAGCTGTGAAGAAAACGCCGACATCGTAGTTGAGTGGCGCGCCGCCGGAGACCAGCGCTTTGAGCCGGCCGCCGAAGCGAGCGCGGACCTTGTCGCGGACGAGCCTGTCGACCAACCGATCAAGCAGCTTCTCGCGAAGGGACAGCGTGCCCGGTGCTTCATACCGCTTTCGCCCGAGATTGACCGCGGTCCAGAAGAGCTTCGCTCGCAACCCACCCTGCCGGCGGACGCCGTGGAGAATGCGCTCGCGCATGATTTCGTAGAGCCGCGGCACGGCCGTCATGATGGTCGGGCGGGCTTCGGGAAGGTTGCTGGTGAGCGTGTCGATCCTCTCGGCGAAATAGATTTCCGCGCCGATCGATACCGGAAACATTAGTCCGCCCGTGTGCTCGTAGGCGTGTGAAAGCGGCAGAAATGACAAAAATACCTCGTCGTCGATGCCAAGCTCCTGCAAGACGTCGATGGCGCCGACGCAGTTGGCGATCACGGCCCGGTGGCTGAGCATGACGCCCTTTGGCGAGCCTCCGGTTCCAGAGGTGTAAATGAGGCACGCCAGCGCGTTCCGTTCGATGGCGGCCGCCGCCGCCCTGACGTCGGTGGTGTGCACCTGCCCTTCCGCCAGCGCCTCGTCCCAGGTGGCGATGGCAGTGTCGCCCTCACCATCATCGATGAGGCTTTCAACGGATATCACGCGCTTCAGCGCGCCGGTCTCCCCAACCGCCTTCAAAAAAGGTCGCGCCAGGTCGTTGGTGGAAACGATCGCCATCGTGGCGCCGCTGTCTCTGAGGATGTGTGCGTGGTTGTCTGCGGTATTGGTGGTGTAGGCCGGAACGGTGACGCCGCCCGCCGCCATGATGGCAAAATCGGCGATGACCCAATGAGGTGAGTTCTGCGCCAACAGAATGACACGGTCGCCGGGCGCCAGTCCGTAAGACCGCAATGCCGAGGCGAGCCAGGCCACACGATCCGCACTCTCACGCCAGCTGAGCGGCTGATAGGCGCCATCGCGCTTTGACCACAGAAACGGACGGTCGCTCCGCTTGTCCGCCTGGGTCAGGAACATGGCGACGAGATTTGGCCAGTCTTCAATTTCCATGAACAGAACGTTCCTCAATGCTACCTCGCGGGTCCAGTCTAGTGGGTCAAATTGCCGGCGTAAAACAGGGACGAACGGTATCGCACCAGGCTCGGCCCGGCAGACGTGGAGGGTGATGGATTTTGCCCTATGTCTCCCGGCAGGGCGAGAGTAGGGAGAAAAGTTATCATGAAAGACGCCGTGAATTTTTCCGGCATTTTCGAGCGGGCTCGCGTGGCGGGGATTGCATTTGCCGTGGCGACGCTTGCCTCTGCCTCGCCAGGCGGGGCCGAAGGCGAAGCTGACAAGCCGGCACCGCAGCTATTCCTGGACGTCCTCATCGGTGACCAGCAGGAACGCACCGACGCGCTCCGCCGTATCGAGACGGAATGGGAGCCCGGATTTCTGCCGATGGCGCTGGAGAGCATCTATCTCGGTCGAAACCCGACCCTGTCGGCGTTCCTCATTCGGCTGATCGAAGACAAGACCGGCCAGGAACTGGGTTTCGATGTACAGTCTTGGTGGGAGTGGGCTTGGAACAGACCGCTTGCCCTCCATCCCAATTATGCCTCGTTCAAGTCGCAGGTCTACCAGCTCATCGATCCCCGCTTCGCCGGCTATTTCTCCGACGACCGCACAGCTTCACCGATAACTTCAAATGCCGAGAACACAACGAAGATCCGGCTCGACGAGGTTGTGTGGGGTGGCGTGCGGCAGGACGGCATCCCGCCTCTCAGGAACCCGTCGATGATCACCGCGGCGGAGGCGGATTATCTCGACGATGACAATGTGGTGTTCGGATTGTCGGTCAATGGCGACACGCGGGCGTATCCCAAGCGGATTCTGGGCTGGCACGAAATGTTCGTCGATGAGGTCGGCGGCATCCCGGTTGCCAGCGTCTATTGCACGCTGTGCGGCACGATGATCCTGTACCAGACCGAGGTCGACGGCACCGTTCATGAAATGGGGACCAGCGGCTTCCTCTATCGCTCCAACAAGCTGATGTATGATCGGGCGACGCAGTCGCTGTGGAACACGATCTGGGGCGTTCCGGTGATCGGCCCGCTGGCCGACACCGACATCGAACTCGGCCGGATGAGCGTGGTTACCACGACCTGGGGCGAATGGCGCCGCCGCCACCCGGACACGAAGGTTCTCTCCCTGGCCACCGGTCACCTTCGCGACTACTCGGAGGGTGCCGCCTATCGGGCCTATTTCGCGACCGACGAGTTGATGTTCAGCGTGCCGGTGCTCGACGACAGGCTGGACAACAAGTCGGAAGTGGTGGGTTTGGTGTTTGGTGATCACGCGGACCGTCCGTTGGCGATCAGTGCTGACTTCCTCCGGGAACACCCGGTCTACCACGACAGCATGGGCGAATTTGGGCTGGTCGTTCTGACCGACGAGTCGGGCGCCAACCGGGTCTATGAATCGGGCGAGGTCACGTTTGCATCCTATGACGGCGACGTGACCGCGTTGGACTCTGCCGGGCTGGCGTGGACGCTCTCAGAATCGGCGCTTAAATCCGCCGATGGCCGCAGTCTTGGGCGTCTGCCGTCCCATCGGGCGTTCTGGTTTGGCTGGTATTCCGCCTATTCCAATACCAGGCTCGTTCAATAGTCGGTGACGGCGATTGTTCACCAGGCGATCGCCGGAAACCTGACCTCGACTTGCGAACCGGGTCGATCATCGCTGAGGCGAATATCGGCGCCATGCAGATCAGCGATCGCCTTGACCGGCGCCAGGCCAAGGCCCGGTTCCCTTTTGAGCTGCGGCTTTGGTCGAGACGGTAGAAGCGCTCAAAAACGTGCGAGTGCAGGTTCTCGTCGGGCATCCCCGGGCCACGGTCGTTCCTTCGTTCGGCACTCTAAAAGCCCTCTACCTCCTGGTCGGAAGACGTTCTAGCCGCGCACAACGAGTACCGATCGCGTCGCGTGGGTGATCACCTCAACCGCATTGGGTCCGATCAAATAGTCTCGCAGCGCCGGACTATGCGAGGCCATGACGATCAAATCGCAGGCGACGTCATCGGCCGCACGGATGATCTCACGATAGACCGAGCCATAGGCAACGATCTGCTTCACCGAAACATCGGCATCGAACTCAGCGTCGACGAAGGCCGCCAGATCCTCCTTGGCGGAGGCCATGGCGTTCTTCTCGAAGTCCTCGGGAAAGTAGCCTTCGACCACAGCCATGCCAAAATCGGGCACAACCGTCAGAGCGTGGACTCGCGCTCCGAAAGCTTTGGCCAGCCCAATCGTCGTTGCGACGGCCTTGGACTGGGTTTCGCGGTTGACCAGATCGAGTGGCAAGAGAATGCTCTTGTACATTACGAACCTCCGGCGCTGGCGGGGACCTCGTCTTCCGCCTGCCGTCGAGCCCGGGCCCTCTGTGAGAACCAGACCAGTAACAGAAGCCCAATTCCGAAGGGATAAATCCATTCTTTGGCTGGTAGTCCCTCGAGTTCGATATCGATTTCCGTCACGAAATCGCCAAAGTCCATGCCCACGACCTCTGCCGGGCCGCCGAAGGCAAGGTTGGCGACGATCCATCGATCGTCGTCGTCGCGTCCAAGTGTGAAGCCAAACGGTCCCTGAAGCTGCCCGGCCGCCGGCTCCGGCGTTTCCAGAGCGTACAGTTTCAAGCGATCTCCATATGCCGTTTCGCGAGTCACATGAAAGCGAATGACCTGACCAGGCTCAGTCGGGAGGTCGCCGCTGGCGAAGATTTCGGTGCCCACGGTCTCAAACGGCGGGAAGATGCGGTCCATGTACAGGCCGGGCCGGAACAGCGCCACAATCGCCAGGATCAGGACGATGCTTTCCCACACTCGATTGCGGACGAGCAGCCAGTTCTGGGTCAACGAGGCGAAGGCCAAGATGGCAAGAAGCGATACCACGAAAATCAGCACGCCAAACCAGACACTATCCACGCCAATCAGGAGGATTGCCGGATTGAAGATGAACACTAACGGAAGGATTGCCGTTCGGATGTCGTACATAAAGGCCTGAATTCCCGTCTGCATGGGTGAGGCTCGCGATATCGCCGAGGCGGCAAAAGCAGCTAAACAGACCGGTGGCGTTGAATCCGCGAGCAGGCCGAAGAACAGGACGTAGAGGTGAACGGCGATCAGCGGCATCATCAGCCCCGCGGCGCTGCCAAGTTCGACCAGCACGCCGGCCAGAAGCGAGGCGACCACCAAATAGTTGGCCGTGGTCGGCAGTCCCATGCCGAGAAGGATGCACAACACCGCGGTCAAGCCCAACAGGATATAGACATTGCCGCCAGCCAGGGTCTCCATCACGCCGATCAGCGCATTGGAGAGTCCGGTCGCCGAAACGGCGCCGACAATGATTCCCGCCGCCGCGACAGCAACGGCGATGCCGACCATGTTGCGGGCGCCGGCGATCATGCCGGCGACACAATCCTGGAAGCCGCGCCACAACGCTTCGACATATTGTGAGCCGCCTTCTCGCGCCTCGTGAATAATCGGGCGGAGAAGAATGATCGCGAACAACGACAGGATGGAATAGAATACCGCGCTCGCCGGGCTCCAGCGTTCCACCATCAGAAGATAGACCAGTATGACGAGCGGGATCAGATAGTGCAGGCCGCTGCGAAAGGTCTTGCCGAGAGGTGGAATTTCGGCAGCAGGCAGACCGCGCAGATCCAGCTTCAACGCCTCCAAATGCGAAATGTACATTAGAGCGATGTAGCTGATCACCGCTGGAATGAAGGCGGCTTTGATCACCTCGAAATAGGTGATCCCAATGAACTCGGCGATGATGAAGGCCGCCGCACCCATGATCGGCGGCATCAACTGGCCATTGGTGGAGGCCGCGACCTCAATGGCGCCGGCCTTGACCGCCGGCATCCCGGTCTTGCGCATAACCGGAATGGTGAACGTCCCCGTCGTCACCACGTTGGCGATCGACGACCCCGAGATCATCCCGGTCATGCCCGAGGCCAGTATTGCCGCTTTGGCGGGCCCACCCCGCATCTTGCCGACCATCGCAAAGGCCAGGTCGAGGAAATACTTTCCCGCGCCGGCGCGCTCGAGAAGAGCGCCGAAGAAGACGAACAGAAAGACAAAGCTCACCGATACACCGATCGGTATGCCGAAAATCGACTCGCCGCCAAGCCACTGATAGCCGATCAGCCGCTCCAGTGAGACGCCCTTGTGCGAGATCACCTCCGGCATTTGCTGACCGAAGACGGAATAGAGAAAGAACACGGTGCAAACGATCACCAATGGCACGCCGATCGCGCGCCGGGTCGCTTCGAGCAACAGCAGAATGCCGGCGCCGCCGATAATCGCCTCGATCGGGATGGTCAGGGCGCCGATCTGCCAATTGAGGAGGATGCCCTGACGGGCGACCAGCCCGTCCCAACCGAGAAAAAGATATGACGTGCAAAGACCGGCCGCGACCGCGAACGCAATGTCGTACCAGGGGATCGGCCGGTGTCTATGGGCTTCCCCGGCCGGAAAGATCAGGAACGCCAAGACCAACCCAAATGTGAGGTGGACGGCACGCGCCGGCACGCCGGTGATGAGGCCGATGCCGGTCATGAAAGGAAATGGCGAGGCGATCCAAATCTGGAATGTCGTCCACAGGATGCAAATGACCCCGATGACAAGCCCCAATGTCGGCCCGGTCGTCCTGCCCGATTCGAACTTCTCAAGCAGTTCGGCGGCGTCCTGTTCGGTCGGGCTCGCGGCGTCAGTGTTGTTTGTCATGCGGTTCGATCCTCGAATCGGGGCTGCCGGCGCCCGGTCATGGGCGCCGGCAGTTGTTCACGAGAGGGGCCTACCAACCCTGCTCGTCATAGTACCGCTTGGCACCGGGATGCAGCGGAGCCGACAACGCGTTCTTGATCATGTTCGCAGGATCGAGGTTGGCGAACGCCGGGTGCAGCGACCGGAAGTCGTCAAGGTTTTCGAACACTGCCCGGGTTACCTCGTAGACAACGTCGTCGGACACGTTGGCGTGGGAGACGAAGGTCGCCATGACGCCAAACGTGGTCACGTCTTTGTCGGTGGTCGAATACGTGCCCGCCGGGATGGTCGTGAACGCGTAATAGTCATTTTCCGCGACCAACTTCTGGGCGACCTCGTTGTCCGACATATCGACGATGTAGGCGCTGCAGCCATCGGTGGCGACGGAAACGCCGGCGTTCGGCACGCCGACGGTGTAGCCGTAGGCATCGATGTTGCCGTCACACAGCGCAGTCGACTGTTCAGTCGACGTCAGCTCTGTCGCCAGCCCGAAATTGTCGGCTGTCCAGCCATGGCCTTCGATCAGCTCCTCGGTGGTACCGCGCTGGCCCGACCCAGGATTGCCGATGTTGAAGCGCTTACCTTCAAGGTCTGCCCAGGATTGGATGCCCGAGCCCTCGGCAGCGATGATGTGGTAGGGCTCGGCGTGAACCGAGAAAACCGCCCTGAGGTCCGGGCAGTTGCTCACCCGATCCGGTTTGCTGCCATTGACGGCATGGAACTGCCAGTCCGACTGGGCGACGCCGAAGTCCAGCTCGCCCTGACAAATCTGGCCGATATTGTAGGTCGAGCCGGCCGTCGACGGAGCTGCGCACCGTATGCCGTGCTTTCGGCCTGACTTGCGGCCTTCGGCGGCCTCTTTGTGGACCATGCGGCACACGGAGTTGCCGACAACGAAGTAAACGCCGGTAGGCCCGCCGGTTCCGATGGCGATGAACTCCTGCGCTGATACCGGCGCGGCGGTCATCGCCAGGCCGGCGATCGCAACGCCCCCTAAGGTTTTGGTGATAAACGACATCGGTCTCTTTCCTCCTGTTTGGCCGGCCGTTTTCGACCGGCATTGGTTGCGAAACGGCCCAATGCCGCTCCGCGGTCTGACGCTCAGCCTCAACTGCTGCCGACCTCGGCGATTGCGGCGTCAACCGCATCGCCGAGACGATCAACGATAGTGTCGATCGTCTGCTCGTCGACGATGAATGGCGGAGCAATAAGTACGTGATCGCCCTCCCTGCCGTCGGCTGTTCCCTGGGCGGGATAGACGCACAGGCCTCGCTGCATGGCGTTCATGCGAATGCGCCCGGCGATGTTGTGGTCGCGGGTAAAAGGCCGCTTGGTGCCGCGGTCCATGACGATTTCAAGCCCGCGAAATAGGCCACGACCGCGCACGTCACCGACAAAGGGGCTGTTCCCGAAACGTCCCTCCAGGGCGACCTTGAGGTGTTCGCCCTGGCGATTGACATTGTCAAGAAGCTTGTCGCGGCGGATCACCCGCTGAACGGCAAGAGCCGCGGCGCAAGCGACTGGGTGGCAAACATAAGTGTGGCCGTGACGGAAGTCGGAGTTGGACGCGAATGCGTGGTAGACATCACCGCTCATCATCACCGCGCCGATCGGCTGATATCCCGCACCGAGCCCTTTGGCCACGGTCATGATATCCGGCCGCGTCTCCTGCTCACAGGCATGCAGCGTGCCGGTTCGCCCCATGCCGCACATGACCTCGTCCAGAATGAGCAGGACACCGTAGCGATCGCAAATCCGCCGTATCTCGCGAAAATACCCTTCCGACGGGGGCACGGCACCTGCGGTCGCACCGACGATCGTTTCGGCGACAAACGCGATGACCGTGTCCGGACCCAGTTCCAATAGCCGATCTTCCAGAGCGGCGGCCGCCCGTCGCCCGTAGTCACCATCGCTTTCGTCGGTACGGCGATGACGATAGGCGTAGCAGGGCTCGATGTGTGAGGTATCGAACAGCATGGGCTCGAACGGCTCACGGCGCATGGTGTGACCGCCGATCGAGAGCGCCCCAAGGGTCGAGCCGTGATAGCTCTGCCGCCGTGCAATAAAGCGCGTCCGCTGCGGCTCGCCACGTTCCAGGAAGTACTGCCGCGCTAGCTTCAACGCGGTTTCCATCGCCTCGGAGCCGCTGCCGACGAAATAGACGTGACTGAGCCCGTCGGGAGCGTGTGCAATCAAGTCATCGGCCAAGCTCTCGGCTGCCTCGGTGGTGAAAAACGTCGTGTGAGCGTATTCCAGCGCTTCCATTTGCTGACGCATGGCCGCCAGCACTTCGGGATTACCGTGACCAAGACAGGACACGGCCGCGCCGCCGGTGGCATCGACATAGTCCTTGCCGTCAGAGTCGCGGATGAACACGCCGTGGCCACTGACTGCGACCGGCAATTCTGCGCGCAGGTTACGGTGCAGAATATGTGTCACGACGCCAATGCTCCCTCATCTTCGATCCAGTAGATGCGGCGACGGGCAAGCTCCGTTTCATTACGCTCAAGAATTCGCCGCCCTTCCGGCCCGGCGTTGGCCACGACCAGCGCCGCCAGAACCTCCGCTACGGCGAAAATCGGCGCGGTCACATAGGCCGCGTGGGCGAGGTCGGTCGGAATGGAAACGGCCAGGTCGGCGATCCGCGCGAGCGGCGAAACCGGGCTGTCCGTCAGGGCGACAATGGGAATATTCAGCTCGCTGGCGCTGGCGGCGATCTCGACCGTGCGACGCGTGTAGGGTGAGAAGGAAACAGCCAGCATGGCGTCGTCGGGACCGGACGAACTCACAGCATCCACGCCGATGCCACCAGGCGCGTCGAGAAGCACTGTAGGGGCACCGTTGAGGCCGGCAACGTAAGCGAAGTGGTAGGCAGGTGCGTAGCAGGAACGATGGCCGAGACAGAGGATCCGTTCCGCCGACGCCAACACCGATGCGGCTTCGACAATGCTGGCAAGCCGCGTCTCGTCGCTGATCGCGGTCACACCATCGGCGAGAGCTCTGGCCACAGATCCGGCAAGCTTCCACTCGCCAAGTTCCTCGCGACGCGCGGCCAGCGTCCCGGCCCGCTGTCCGAAATCGCTCACTCGCCCACGCATCGCGTTGGCGAACAGGCCACGTACCTCGTCGTAGCCGGCATAGCCCAGCCGTTGCGCAAACCGGGTCATGGTCGCCGGCGGTACGCCGGCGCGCCGGCTCTGCTCGCGCATGCTGAGAAGAGCGACATCCTCGGGATGTTCCAAAACGTAACGCCCCACCTTCCTCATACCGGGCGATAGCGATTCAAATCCTTCCCTAACCCGTTTCTCAACGCCTGCCGGTATCATGTCCTCAACGCTAGACTGGCGGTCACACAAATGCAACGTTTGTTGCGATTCTTTCCGTTACTCGGTTCGAATGTTTCTTCCATGGCCGACCAGTCTTCCTATCCTCTTGCCGTGGCGCCCAACGGCGCATGCCGCACTCATCGTGATCATCCCGCTCTGCCGCTTTCGGCAGCGGCCCTGGCCGATGTCGCCATGTCCGTGGCTGAGGCGGGCGCGTCGATGTTTCATATCCACGTCCGCAATCGTGATGGCCGCCACGTCCTGCAGGCGGATCTCTATCGAGACGCTATGGCGGCAATCAAGCGAGCCATCGGTGAGCGACTGGTCATCCAGATCACGACAGAAGCCGCAGGCCGCTATCAACCCGAGGAACAGATGGCCGTGGTGCGGGAGGTGCGGCCGGAGGCGGCAGCGTTGGCGCTCCGCGAGCTCTGTGGAGATGCCGGTCGCGAGACGATGTTCGGTGAGTTCATGATGTTTATGCGGCGGGAGCGCATAGCGCCGCAGATCATCCTTTACGATACCGACGATGTGGTGCGGCTGATCGATCTGATGGGGCGCGGAGTTGTGCCGGATCGGACACCCAACGTGCTCTACGTGCTCGGCCGCTACAATCGCTCGCGGGAGTCGCGACCAACGGATCTGACGCCGTTTCTGCAGGCGGCCGGCCGCTCATTCCCGGACTTCATGGTGTGCGCATTCGGGCGGACGGAGGCCGCCTGCGTGGCAAATGCTGCTCTCGTGGGAGGCGGCGTGCGCGTTGGCTTCGAGAACAATCTGCATCTGCCCGATGGTGCACTTGCTCAAGACAACGCCGCACTGGTCAATGCCGTGAGGGCACCGCTTTCAGCGCTCGGTCTGAAGCCGATTTCGGTCGATGCGCTCCGCGATCGCCTTACCCGGCATTACCCATGAGGTCTCTCAGACAGAGTTGCCCACGAGCAGCCCGCCAGGATCAGGGGCGGGCTACCGGTTGCTGCAGCGCGCGCAGCCGTTCTGCCAGAGTACGGCCGTCGGGGGCTTCGTCCTCGCGGTCATCCAAGGGCGGCTTGTTGGCCGCCGCCAGGTTGCGCCGAGCGCTCCTGGGCGGCGCGCGCTCGACGATGGAGGGGGGCTTGGCGGCGGCGGTGCGTAAGCTTTGTTCGATATCGGCGCCAACCGGCGGTGTGGGCACGGGCGTTTCTCCAAGTTCGGTCGCTTTTGTCAGCCGTAGAACGCCATCGGCGATCTCGCGCAGCCGGCGGCGCAAGTCCTCGTCGCCACCGTTCGCTGCGACGACTTGGACGGATTCCTCACTTTGGATCCGATGGTTTTCGGCTCTGAGCGCAGCGTGATCCTTCTCCAAGGCGGCCAGTTTGGAGGCCAGCTCCGCACTCTCCGCTTCCGCGGCGGCTAACGCCTTGCGCACATTATCGCCACCGGTGAAGGCGTCTGTGCGATTGCGAATCGCCAGATTGACGCTTTCAGCCCGAGCCTCTACCAGATTAGTTTCAGCCTCCAACAAGCGTTCCTCCAGTTGTTCCTCACTTACGGACCGCGGCGAACAATTCGGAGTTGAGCGCCTTGAGCTCATCGGTGCGTTCGTCCAGGGTCGCCTGGTCGTGAGCCTGGGCGGCCCGCAACGCGTCGGTCTCGTTCTTGGCTGCGATCTGCTTCTGCTGCGCTGCATCGAGCTCGGACAGCAGGCGGTCGAAGTCGGCCTGCCGCTCGGTTCCATCCGCCTTGGCAGTGGCCAGCATCACCTCCAGTTCAGCGCGGGCCTCCTCAAGAGTGGTCGTTGAGTCCTTGAGTTCGGATTGCGCCTGCTTTTCGTGCTCAAGTGCGGTGCGCAACTCCCCGATCATGAGCATTTGCGCGGCGCGTTCCTCATTGACGGCGGCGTGCTGTCCCTCAAGGTCCAATTGAACGGCGCGCAACTCGGCGAGGCTCGCCTCGACCGCCTTAGCGCGTTCGCGTTCGGAGTGGAGGTCGTTTTGGACCGTGGCCAGTGTCGCGGATTTTCTCTGCAAATCCGCGGCAAGCGCGGCACGGTCCTCGACAACCAGGTTTAATTCAGAAACGAGATCATCATGCGCAGTCGTCGTCTCACGAAGTCGCGCTTCGAGCGCTTGGCGATCCATCTGTCGGGCATCGATTTCAGCCCGCGCGGCTCGAGATGTGCCGGCGCGGCGATCCAGTTCGGCCATCAGTTCCGCCCGCTGAATGTGCAGGTCGCTAACATCAGCGTCGAGTTCTCGAGCCCTGCTCGTTGCAGCCGAGAGCCGCTTCTCCCGCTCGCTCAGCGGCTTGTCGCGCTGCGGTGGATGCGGCTGTTCAGGCCCTTCTCCTTCAGCTTCGCCTCGATCTCCGCCGACCGATAGGCGCTGTCCGCCCACACGTCCGAGGCCGTCCGGATCAAGGACTGGTCTCGGTCCCCCCGACATCGGCCTCACGTGCCGTGACATTGGCGAGGCTGTCGGAAAGGTTGCCGGTTTCGGTTTTGCTGGCCACGATTTCCATGCGCAAGGCTTCAGAGAGCTGGGTGCTTTCCACGAGTTCGTCTCTCACAACCGCCAACGGCTGTTGCGCTGCTTGGGGACCGGTACGATCGACGCGTCGATGATCTGGCCGCCCATCGCCAGGTAGCCCTTTCCAGATAGCGTCGAAGTTTCGACCATGCCCGCCCGCGCCAACTGTTCCCGGTAGAGCCACAGTACGAACCGCATGAACGAGAGGCGGTCGCGAAGCTGGTACTCCACTTGGTCGTCGAGAGATTGTAAAGCTCGAACGATCGCCTTGAACATCGCCACCGCGTCCCAGGGCTTTCGCCCCGCCGGCGACTTCAGTTCCTCTCGCTTGCGGATCGCCTCCAGGCGGGCACGGAGATTCTCCCACGGAACCACCGCGTCGATCCTCGCCAAATCATGGCGTCCAGGCCGGCATACCGATTCGCGATGTCGCCCATTTGGCCCGGCGGTTCCCCACATCTACCGCCTCATTCAGACGGCGGCCCTCGGTAGAAAGCGCAGTGATTTCGTCGCGCGCATGGTTGATCTCGACGATCTGGCTGGTGGTGCGCTCGTTCAAGCGCCCGATCTCCATCTCGAGGTGTCGGTTTGAGCCCTGCTCGTTGCAGCCGAGAACCGTTCGCGCTCGGCGCCTCCGTGGCGATCTGGCGGTCCCTCCCAACATCGGCCCCGCGTAATTGGCGAGGCGCAGCGCCCGATTTCCATGCGCAAGGCTTCAGAGAGCTGGGTGCTTTCCACGAGTTCGTCTCTCACAACCGCCAACGCGGCAGCTTTGCTTTCGAGTTCCTCCTCGCTCTGCTTCAAAGCGGCATTTGCAGCATTCAGTTTCTCGTCGAAATCACCATGATTTGTCCTCAAATCATCGACGCTCTTCTCGAGCCCGGCGACCGCCTCATTCAGACGGCGGCCCTCGGTAGAAAGCGCAGTGATTTCGTCGCGCGCATGGTTGATCTCGACGATCTGGCTGGTGGTGCGCTCGTTCAAGCGCCCGATCTCCATCTCGAGGTGTCGGTTTGAGGCTGCAAAACCGGCTCGCAGGCGATCCTTGTCCGCGGCAATCTCGGAGCGCGACACCGGAATGCCCGCCTCTACGCGCGCCCGCGTAAGGCGCAGCGCCCGCCGCCAAATTGCCGGCGTCAAGGCCAAAGCGAGCAGGCCGGCCGTCATCAGCCCAAGCACGAAATACATGATTGCCTGGATCAATCTGGGCCCTCCAGCGGAAACCTGTGCGCGTACCGAACCATGCCACTAATTCGGTCACGGTGCTACCGACCGAGACCCCTCGTGAGCATGGCTGGAGGCGAAACGCGTGGTGGAGGCGATCCACCGATGATCGGTGCAGCGAACCGTCAAATCGCCGTCAAAATAGTGGACTCTTCCTCGGCGCCATCACCGACAAGCGACGAATCTGACGACTCACGAGGTCAAAACGGGTTCCAGGTAGGCCGCTTGGTAAACTTGAGGTAGCCGAAATTCACGCCAAGCCGGGCGCCGACGCCCGAGGAAATCGGCGCTACGTAGACCCCATCGCGCCCCAACACCGTGGCACCGAACCCGGCGACGACATGGGCAGTGCCGGCAATGCCGACATATCGCCTGTAGATCGTGTCGATATCGGGCAGGTTGTAGACCAGCATCATGACCCGATCACCGGTTCCACCGACGTCGGGACCGACCGATGGTCCCTGCCAGAATATCTCATGCTGGCCAGCGTTCCTGGTGTAGAGCATGCCTTCGCCGTAGCGGAGCCCACCGATCAAGGCGCCGCTGCCTTCCTGGCCCAAGACATAGCCGTTCGGCAGGCCGTAATTATCGACGGTCCGCTCGACGATGCTGGCAAGCCCCTCCGATACGCCGCCAAAGAATTCGTGGCCGCGGTCGACAAGTTCCGGAACGGAATAGCGGCCGGATTGAGCTGACACCGGGTGTGAGCCGCCGGCTGCGACGACAACAATGGTCACTATTGCGATGGCCGTGCCAATCGCGCGAAGCAGTCCATTCATTTGGGATGTCCCCATCCAGATTTCCCTTGGGGCGAATCAGGCGGCAGTCTAATCGAAAAAACGGCTTTGAAGTGGCAACAGGCTATGTCGGCGAATTCAAAACGCCGCTATATCTCACGACCGTTGATGCCGACGGACACCATTGGGGGCACGATGTCGAAACGCGAACTGGAAGCTCTTGACCTTGCCGCGTTGCTTTGCAGCCGGGTTTGCCACGATATCATCTCGCCGGTCGGCGCAATCATCAACGGACTGGAGGTCCTGGATGAGGACAACAGCGAGGACATGCGTGAATTCGCTTTTGGGCTGATCAGGCGCAGTGCCGCGCAGGGGTCGGCGAAATTGCAATTCGCTCGGCTGGCCTTCGGCGCGGCCGGTTCGGCCGGGGCCGAAATCGATCTGGCAGACGCCGAGAGGGTGGCGCGGGGTTACATGGAGGGCGAGAAAGCGGACTTCTCCTGGTCGGCACCCAAGTCGCTGATGCCCAAGAATCTGGTCAAGCTCATGCTCAATCTGGTCCTGCTCGCCAACGCAGCGGTTCCGCGCGGCGGGTCGGTCAGTGCCGTCATCGAGGGGGAAACGACCGCCCCACGGTTTGTTCTCAAGGCCGAAGGTCCCAGCGCCCGCATTCCAGCCGCGTTCGAAAAATTGATCCCCGGTGACCTGGACGATGTCGATGTCGACGCCCAATCGGTGCAGGGCTATTACACAGGTGCGCTCGCGCGCGCATCCCGCATGACGATCGCTGCCGGGATCGAAGGCGGGCAAGTGGTGATCGAATCGATGCCCCATCCCGTCGCGTGAACCCGCATCGATCGACAGTTCAGCCAAAGTTAACGCCTGGACGGCTACGTTCCAATGGAGGCCTGACAATCCGGGGCCGTTCACGGGAATCCATCAATGCCGTCCTGCCTGATCGTTGATGACTCCAGCGTCGTTCGCAAAGTCGCCCGTCGGATACTGGAAGGTTTCGATTTTGAGGTCGCGGAGGCTGGCGACGGCGCTGAGGCACTGGTCATGTGCCAGCAGTCGATGCCGGATTTCATCCTCCTCGACTGGCACCTGCCGGTCATGGACGGCCTGGATTTCCTGGTCGGTTTGCGGAGTCTGAAGGACGGCAAGCAGCCGAAGGTCGTTTTTTGTACCAGCGAAGTCGACGTTGCCCAGATCGCCAAGGCGCATCGGGCCGGAGCTGACGATTACATGCTCAAGCCGTTCGACCGCGGAATGGTCGAGGCCAAGTTGCACGAGGTTGGGGTACTTTGAGGGCGGGACCATCCGTCCGCCTAAAACGAAAAAAGGCGCTCCGACGCGCCTTTTTCATGACCCGATTGAAAGGCCGTCAGGCGCTTTCCTTCAGCTCCTGATTGTCGGGCTCACGCAGTACGTAACCCCGGCCCCAAACCGTCTCGATGTAGTTCTGGCCGCCCGTCGCTGCGGCGAGCTTCTTGCGCAGTTTGCAGATGAACACGTCGATGATCTTCAACTCGGGCTCGTCCATTCCGCCGTACAGGTGATTTAGAAACATCTCCTTCGTCAGCGTAGTGCCTTTGCGCAGCGAAAGGAGTTCCAGCATCTGGTACTCCTTGCCGGTAAGGTGGACGCGCTGGTCGTTGACCTCCACGGTCTTGGCATCCAGGTTCACGGACAGTTCGGCGGTGTTGATGATGGATTGGGCATGCCCCTTCGACCGCCGTATGATGGCGTGAATGCGGGCGACGAGTTCGTCCTTGTGAAACGGCTTGGTCATATAATCGTCGGCGCCGAAACCAAGGCCGCGCACCTTGTCCTCGATCCCAGCGAGTCCAGAAAGGATCAGAATCGGGGTCTGCACCTTGGCCAGGCGCAGCGTCCGCAGAACCTCATAACCAGACATATCCGGCAGATTGAGATCGAGCAGGATGATGTCGTAGTCGTAGAGCTTGCCGAGATCGACCCCCTCTTCGCCGAGATCGGTCGTGTAGACGTTGAAACTCTCGGATTTCAGCATCAACTCGATGCTTTGCGCGGTCGCGCTGTCATCCTCGATCAATAAAACACGCATTGCCAATCCCCCTGGCGGTTCGCCGCTCGGCCTTCCGGCCGCACAAGCCTTGTACCAAGAATAGCTTAACCCCGATTCGCACGCTACCGGCCAATGGTTAACAAACTCTGATTCATGGGCACAAGTCGATTAATGGAATCGTCCAGGCAGTGCTCCGAACCGAGATGAGGTGCCTCGCATTTCGCGGCGACAGCTTTCTCGTAACCAAGTTGAAGAAAAGCCGACAAGGGAATTGCAGGATTCTTGTACTTGGCTCCTAAATTCGGTCGTCGAATTTACCCCGAATTAAGCCATCAGCGGCCATGATTAACGCCAGATGTAAACGAAAGGTTAGCGGTCGCACATCGGCGGGGCGGCAATCGTCTCGGCGTGGTCAGCAACAACGGCGAAGGCCAGCGATCCCTTATCTTGCGGGAGGCTGAGGGAGAAATCAGTACGATGAAGTCGCGTGACGGCATGATCCGGCTTATGCGCTATCAGGCTGAAGAAAAGAATCGTCAGGTCGTTCAGATCGAGATGATGATCGCAGAGTTTGGACGCCGAGCAACTGACCTGGAAGAGCAGATCAGCAGCGAGCAGGAGCGCAGCGGGATTCACGATTCAGGACATTTCGCATACCCGACCTTCGCCAAGGCCGCGGCGCAACGGCGCGACAATCTGCGGGCATCGATCGACGACCTGAAGGTCCAACTCGATGCTGCGAAGATGGATCACGATGCCGCGCTTGAGGAACTCAAGAAGTCGGAGGCGATTGCCGAACGCGATGGTGCCGGCAGAGCCAGCGCGGCGGCTGCGGTCGGACAGAGCGGCTAACCACCGAACAACGCCCCAGGCCGGCTTGCGCGCCGCGGCCAAGCGGGTCGAGCTGTCATCCGCGTCAAGTCACGATATGGGCACCGATCGCTGGACGATCGGATCGCAGATATGAATCTTGAATTGTAGGCAGTACGTCCGTTTTTCGGACATCCAGTTTGCTATTGTGAAATGAATCAGCGTTAAGCTCAACGGTGTCGCAGGGCTGGCGGCGACCGTGACAGCCGACCGCGGGGTGTTTGAATGAGCAAGACGGTGCTGGTCGTCGAAGACAACGAACTGAACATGAAGCTCTTCAACGATCTTCTGGAAGCAAGCGGCTATGAGACACTCCAGACTCGCAACGGGCTGGAGGCGATCGACCTGGCGCGTGAGCATCATCCGGATCTGATCCTGATGGACATCCAGCTCCCGGAAGTATCGGGGCTCGAAGTCACCAAGTGGATCAAGGAGGACGACGAGTTGAAGATGATTCCAGTCATCGCCGTCACCGCGTTCGCCATGAAAGGGGACGAAGAGCGCATCCGGCAAGGCGGCTGCGAAGACTACCTGTCCAAGCCGATTTCCGTGACCGAATTCATCGATACCATCAAGCTGTATCTCGGCGACAGCTAGATGGACGAAACGTTGCAGGCATGACCGCAAGAATCCTGATATCGACGATAATTCCACAAACGCCAAGTTGCTCGAAGCTCGGCTGGGCGACGACGCCCAGGTGACCATCGAAATGGCGTCGACCGATGGCCTCAGCGGATCGATCGCTTCAAATCGGTCAATGATTCCTACGGTCATCCGGCCGGCGATGCGGTTCTTCGA
The DNA here is from genome assembly GCA_963663975.2 of uncultured Bauldia sp. GTDB lineage: Bacteria > Pseudomonadota > Alphaproteobacteria > Rhizobiales > Kaistiaceae > JANQRX01. The sequence goes on from CAXXRA010000006.1 coordinate 127,561, forward strand.
GAGTTCGCCAAACGCCTGAGGATGGCGGTGCGCGGCGTCGACCTCGTCGAGCAAAGCGCGGAGGCCGCAACCGGATTATCTCAACCGCCGCGTGACAGATTGGCGCCCACGGCGGGGTGCGAACGGTTAAGCATAATATTTTACTAAAATTGAAAATAATGGGGCCGCAACGACGGTAACCGGTTGCTATTGGCCGTCCGTGGGGTAGGCTCATGCCGTCGTTCGAGCGGGATGCGCGTGCCCGATGTCTTGTCCAGAGGCTGACCGCCGCGACAGGCCGATCTCGAACACATTGAGATAAACATACCCTGCGGAGTGCTCAGGTCCGCCGCATCTCCTGGGTCCGTGGGGTCGGCCGGCATTAGAGCGGGATCAGTGGCCTCCTCGTTCACGCTCGCTCTGTGCCGGCCACTCATCGCCGCTTCACGACCAAAATCCAAGCATATCCAGCGGCTCCGGCGTTCCCGATCGGGCATGACGGCAGACCGATGTGAATCGGCCGGCGACCATGAAGGCGCCGACGGCGAGGTTTCAGGATGCGTTGAATTGCCGGACCAGATTCCGAACCGGTCGAATATGACCCTGGCCTCGGCCAGCAAGCCCTTGTTCGAGGCGCCGGGTGCCGTTGCCGGGATGTCGACCGGCTACTTGATCTTGGCCTCGCGAAACTCGACGTGCTTGCGCGCCACCGGGTCATACTTCTTCATGACCAGCTTGTCGGTCTTCGTGCGCGAGTTTTTCTTGGTCACGTAGTAGAACCCGGTGTCAGCCGAGCTGACGAGCTTTATTTTGATTGTCGTGGCCTTGGCCATGGCGGTCTACCTCAAAGGGGTCGAAATTTGCGCGCCACCCTAAGAATGGGCTGTCGAATGTCAAGCAGGCTGCGGCTGAAAACACTTCTCGCCGTGCTGCTGTTCGCCGGATCTGCCGTCGCGGAGCCGCCGAGAACCACCACGCTCAACGACGCCTCACCATATCCCGAAGGACCGTTGGCGCGTGACGGTGGTGTCTACTATGCCGAGATGGGCCGCGACCGTATCCTGTTTTCGGATGGCAAGCGAACCACGCAGCTCTGGGAGGCAAGCGGCTGCGGCCCGACGTCGGTTTCCGAATACCGATCCGGATTCGTCGTTCTGTGCCATCGGCCAGGCGCGCTGGCCGTTATTTCGCGAACTGGTGAAACCCGCGGCATCATCCTGGAAGATGTCAATGGCCAACGTTTCGTGACGCCCAATGCGTCCATATCGGATGCGCGGGGCGGGGTCTATTTCTCGTCGTCGGGCAGTTTCGCCCCCGATGGTCCCCGGACCGGGGCCGTCCTGTATCTCGGCGCCGACGGTCGGTTACGCCGCGTGGCCGAGGGTATCCATTACTCCAACGGCGTGGCGCTCTCGCGGGACGGTCGAACACTCTACGTCTCAGAGCATCTCTCGCGCAACGTCCTGGCATACCCGGTTGCGGCTGATGGCTCGCTTGGCAGCCGGCGGGTGCATTTTTCGTTGGACGATCTAGTGGGCACGGATCCGTTGCGCCGATGGGATGTCGGCCCGGACGGATTGGCGGTGGACGATCACGGAAACATCTACGTTGCCGAATATGGCGCTGGGCGCCTGCTGGTCGTCTCCCCGGAAAAGCAGCTGGTGACGACGGTTGAGGTCGATGAGCAATATATCACCGCGCCGGCGCTCTCGTCTGATGGCGCAACCTTGTTCGTGACGGCGCCGTCAGCGCGTGACCCCCGACAGCCCGGCAGAGTTTACGCGATCAGCAATCCGGTTCACGCCCAGGATTAACGGGGCCAGTCGTAGGCCTATACGGCGCGGCGGCGGGACCGGCCACGTCCGTGCCGCTTTCCGCCGACAGTTTGCGGGCGCGGCCTGCGTTTCTTCGCCTCCAGGATTCGTCCCGAGCTCAGCATCTCAAACCGCAGCGATCCTGACAGGGGTACGGCTTCGACCAGCCGAACCTCGACCGCGTCACCAAGCCGGTGCGTTTCACCAGTGCGTTCTCCGGTGACGGAGTGGCGGGATTCGTCAAACCGAAAATAGTCGCTACCGAGCGACGACAAAGGGACGAAACCGTCTGCTCCGGTCTCGTCCAATTTCACGAACAGGCCGGCGCCAGTTACCCCGGCAATGCGCCCGGCGAAGGTCGCGCCGATACTGGCTGCGAGCCAATGAGCGACGAGGCGGTCGATGGTGTCCCGTTCGGCAGCCATGGCTCGCCGCTCCGCAACGGAAATGCGGGCCGCCGTTTCAGGCAGATCGGCGACCGCGACATCGGTGATCCCATCCCGTCCCAAGTTCAAGGCGCGGATGATCGCCCGGTGGACAATGAGGTCGGCGTAACGCCTGATCGGCGATGTGAAATGAGCATAGCGGCGGAGGTTCAGACCGAAATGCCCGATGTTTTGCGGGCTATACTCGGCCTGAGACTGACTGCGCAGCACCACTTCGTTGACCAAGGCGCTGTGCTCGGTGTCACGCACCCGACCGAGGACGCTGTTGAAATGGGCCGGCCGAAGGTTCCCGGCCTTGGGCAGGCTCAGTTCGATCGATTTCAGGAACTCACGCAGCGCCTCCAGCTTGGCCATGGAGGGATTGTCGTGGATCCTGTAAACGATCGGCGAATCCCGGCTCTCCAGGGTTTCGGCGGCTGCGACGTTGGCCTGAATCATGAGTTCCTCGATCAGGCGGTGGGCTTCAAGCCGCGGCGGGATGACCACCCTTTCAATATGACCGGCCTGACCGAGAATGATCTTTCGCTCGGGCAGATCGAGATCGAGCGGCGCACGCTCATCGCGTTCGCGCGCCAGACACTTGTAAGCTGCGCGCAAATCGTCGAGTGCATCGGCGATTCCCGGTGGAAGGTCGCGCGACTTGCCATCGAAGGCGGCCTGGGCCCCCTGGTATGAGAGGCTTGCCGCCGACCGCATCATGATCCGCTTGAAGCAGTGACTTTTCCTGCGACCGTCGGCGGTGAAAATCATCCGCACGGCAATTGCCGGCCGGTCGACGTTTTCGCGCAGCGAGCACAGATCATTGGAAATGCGCTCCGGCAACATCGGAACCACGCGATCGGGAAAGTAGACCGAATTGCCGCGTTCCAGGGCGGACCGGTCGAGCGCCGAACCTGGTGGTACGTAATGGGCGACGTCGGCAATCGCAACGATCACGATGTGGCCGTTGGGGTTTGCCGGGTCCGGATCCGGCTCGGCGTAGACCGCATCGTCGTGATCTCTCGCGTCTACCGGGTCGATGGTCACCAGTGGCAAGTGGCGCCAGTCCTTGCGACCCTTGAGCGCCGCAGGCCGGGCGGCCTCGGCCTCGGCCAGCGCCGGCTCGGAAAAGACATAGGGGATGCCGTGGGTCTCAAGTGCGATCAAGCTGACCGCTTTCTGGTCGGTCATCGAACCGACAATTTCGGTAATGCGGGCGCGCGAATGATGGTGACGTCCGTCGCCGCTCGGGGACACGGTGACGAGGTCGCCTTCTCGGGCGTCAGAAGTGTCGGGTTCGAGGATCAGGGCTTTTTGCCGACGATCCACCGGCTCGATTTGTGCGCCGCCCGGGCGACGGCGTACAACGCCGAGAATTCGGCGTGGCGGCGCTTGCAAGATCTTCAGGATCTCACCGTTATAACGGGCGCCGTTGTTGCCGCGATTCCGCTTGAGCCGGGCCAGAATCCGGTCGCCGACGCCCGGCACAGCTCGCCCCCGCGCGCTCCGTCTTACGATGACCGCTACGGTCGGCGGCGAACCGCTTTCATCGGGCCAATCAACGGGATTTGCGGTGAGCTCGCCATCCTGATCGCGGCCGGTAATTTCCAGCACGGTGACCGGCGGCAGGTCGATCGCGTGCTTGGTGGCCGGCCGCGTTTGGCTCTCGATCGATCCATCGTCAGCCAGCGTCTTCAACATGTTTCCAAGGGCTTTACGCGCACTGCCGGTGACGCCGAAAGCTCGCGCGATGTTGCGTTTCCCGCCTCTGCCGGGGTGATCAGCGACAAAAGCGAGCACCTCCTCGCGCGACGGTAGTCGCGACATTTCGCGCCGCTTCGCTGCGGCGGTCCGAAACTGGCCTTTGCGGGGCAAGCTAATGAGTTTCCGTTACGTCCGCGGCGCCGTCGGCCGATGCCTTCGGTTTGCCCTTCGCCGATTTACGCCGGCGCGAGGTTTTTGGCGTCGAACCGGTCTTTTTGGAGCCAGCGGTCTTTGAAGCTTTGGCGGCAAGCAGTTCGATCGCTCTAGCCAAATTGATGTCGTCCGGATCAGCGTCGCGGGGCAGTGTGGCGTTGATCTTCCCACGGTTGACATAGGGGCCATAGCGACCTTTGCGCAGGGTCACCGCGCCGCCGTCGGGATGCTCGCCGAGTTCTTTCAGAACGGTCGTGGCTCCCCCTCGTCCTCGACCGCCGCCGGCCAATTTTTCGGCAATCAGCGTCACCGCGCGATTGAGCCCAACGGTGAAAACCTCCTCGACGGAATCCAGATTCGCATAGGTTCGTTCATGCTGCACGAACGGGCCGTAGCGGCCGATACCTGCGCTGATCGCTTTGCCTGTTTCCGGATGATCGCCGACCGCACGCGGCAGCGCCAACAGGGCCAGCGCGCGATCGAGATCCAACTCATTGGCGTTCCAGCTCTTGGGCACGCTTGAGCGTTTCGGTTTTTCTTCGCCCTTGGCGGGATTGTCGCCGAGCTGCACATAGGGTCCGAAACGCCCCGTACGGACCGAAACATCGAGCCCGGTTTCCGGATCCTGACCCAGGAGCTTGCCGCCATTGGCAAGCGCGGAGTCGCCTTGCGCGTTGTCGTCGGGGACGCGCACCTGACGCGTGTAGCGGCATTCAGGGTGATTGGAACAACCGATGAAAGCGCCGTAGCGACCCATTTTGAGCGATAGGCGACCATTTCCGCATGATGGGCACAGGCGAGGATCGGTCCCATCCTTGCCCGCCGGAAAGATATGTGGCCCGAGGAGTTCGTTCAGGGCTTCCAGCACCTCCGCGACCCGCAAGTCCCTGGTGCTCTCAACCGCAGCGGAGAACTGGCTCCAGAAATCACGCAGCACCTCTTTCCAGGAAAGTTCACCAGCGGAAATGCGGTCAAGCTGTTCCTCCAGCGCTGCGGTAAAATCGTACTCCACGTATCGTTGGAAGAAGCTCTGAAGGAACGCCGTTACCAGCCGGCCCTTGTCCTCCGGCACCAGCGCCTGTTTTTCCAAGCGGACATACTCACGGTCGCGCAAAACGGACAGAGTTGCGGTGTAGGTCGACGGCCGGCCGATGCCGAGCTCCTCCATTTTTTTGATCAGAGTCGCCTCGGTGTAGCGGGGCGGCGGGTCGGTAAAGTGCTGATCCACGTCGATCGCCTGCCGTGAAAGTTTCTCACCGACCGTCATCGGGGGGAGGGTGCGGTCCAGATCGCGAGCGCCGTCCTGCTCGCTGCGGTCGTGGTCGAGCCCTTCCTGGTATGCAGCCAAAAATCCGTCGAACCTCACCACTTGACCGGTTGCGCGAAGTTTCGCTGGAGCGGCGTCGATGTCCACGGTCGTGCGCTCCAACTCGGCCGACGCCATCTGGCTGGCCAGGGCTCGCTTCCAGATCAGCTCGTAGAGCCGTGCCTGATCGCGATCGAGAGCGCGAGTGACCGAATCCGGGTGCCGCGCGATGGTCGTCGGGCGAATGGCCTCGTGTGCCTCCTGGGCATTCTTCGCCTTGGTCTTGTAAACGCGCTGCTGGTCCGGCCGGTAGCGATCACCGAAGCGGTTGCCGATCTCCGATCTCAGCGCGCTGATCGCCTCCGGTGCCATTTGAACGCCGTCGGTCCGCATGTAGGTGATCAGGCCGACCGTCTCGCCGTTGAGTTCGATGCCTTCGTAAAGACGCTGTGCGGTTCTCATCGTGTGCGCGGCAGCGAATCCGAGCTTGCGAGAGGCTTCCTGCTGCAGTGTGGAAGTTGTGAAGGGCGGGGCGGGATTGCGCTTAACGGGCTTCGGTTCGACCGATTCGACGCGAAAGTCGCCAGTTTTCAGGGTCGCTTCGATTTTTCGTGCCGTCGCCTCGTCGGGAATATCGAGACGTCCGATACGCTTGCCGTCGAAGCCACTGACTCTGGCCAGGAAGCGGTCGCCGGACGGGGTGTCCAAGGTCACGCCGAGCGACCAGTATTCCTGCCGGTCGAATGTCTCGATTTCGAATTCGCGCTCCGACACCAGTCGCAGGGCGACCGACTGGACCCGACCGGCAGAGCGGGCGCCGGGCAATTTGCGCCACAGAACCGGCGAAAGCGTAAATCCGACCAGATAGTCGAGAGCGCGGCGGGCCAGGTAGGCTTCGACGAGCGCGTTGTCGATCTGCCGCGGATGGCCCATTGCTTCGAGCACCGCCTCGCGCGTCACTGCGTTGAACACCACGCGCTCGACCGGCTTGCCGTCCAGGGCGTTGCGGGATTTCAGGACCTCGAGCACGTGCCATGAGATCGCTTCGCCTTCGCGATCAGGGTCCGTGGCAAGAATCAGACGATCAGATTCCTTCGCCGCTTTGACGATGTCCGAAAGCCGCTTCTGTGATTTCGAATCGATCTCCCAGCGCATGGCGAAATCTTCATCCGGGTCGACCGAGCCGTCTTTCGACGGCAGGTCGCGGACATGGCCGTAGGAGGCCAAAACCCGATAGTCGGGCCCAAGGTACCTGTTGATGGTCTTCGCCTTGGCCGGTGATTCGACGATGACGAGATTCATGAATATCCATGTCCCGGGCGCCAGTTTGGGCCGATCAACCAACTGGCCGCGGAGTTTTTTTGCAGATTTACCGCCTGGGGCGGGCGATCGGGCGCGCGACAATCCAGAAAACCACCCAGCGTGTCAATCGATTGTCCCTGCCGGTGAGCGCTTACATGTCGACTCGCCGTGGAGTTTTCAAGCGACAGAATGAACCCTGGTCGCAGCTTGATAGCCCTTCTCTCTGTAGTTACTATGGTTAAATTGTATAACCATACGTTGCGACGTGTGGGCGTTTCGGGCAGCTTCAAAGGATGTGTGATGGCAAGCGAAACCGAAACCACGATCGATCCGCGGGAGACGGCAAAATACATAGGCGGCGTTGCCCGCGAGTTGCGGGTCTTGGCGGCAAAATCCGATTTGACGTTCCTCTCCTACCTGCTGTCGATGGCCGAGGATGAAGCGACGGCATCGGCGCGGCGCCTCGCCGGCGGACACCAGGCGCCGAAGAGAAGGCGGGATCGCCGGGCTTCCTAACCGATCAGAGACACCCGCTGCCCGGGGTGTCGCTGCACCCGTCCGGCAAGCGATAGTTCCATCAGAACAAGATGGACCAAAGGCGGGGCGAGGCCGGTAAAACGTATGACTTCGTCGACGGAAACGGGCGATGGACCCAGCGCTTCTGAGACAATGCGCCGGGCGGCATCGTCGGTATCGGACGGAAGCGGGGCAACTTCGACATCGGGCACCTCGCCACGGTCGTTCATCGGCTCCTGCACCCTCATCGGCGCGATATCGACAAGAATATCGTCGGCCCCGGTGACCAGCGTGGCACCTTCCCTGATCAGCATGTTGCTGCCGGCGGCCCTGGGATCAAGTGGGGAGCCTGGCACCGCGTAGACCGGACGCCCCTGGTCAGCTGCTCTTCGGGCAGTTATCAGCGATCCCGATCGCTGTGCGGCCTCAACAACCACGACCGCGACACTGAGACCGGATATGATCCGGTTGCGGCGCGGGAAATCCTTTCCGCGTGCCTGTCGTCCCAGCGGCATTTCGCTGATGACGGTGCCGCCGCGGTCGACGATCCGCTGGACCAGCGGGATGTTCTCGTGCGGATAGATGTGGTCCAGTCCACCAGCAAGTACGGCGATGGTGCCGGTATCGAGGGACCCTTCGTGGGCTGCGGTATCAATGCCTCGTGCCAGGCCCGATACTATGGCGTATCCCGCTTCGCCAACGCCATGGGCCAGCGTCATGGCGAACTTACGGCCGGCGACCGACGCGTTGCGGGAGCCAACAATCGCAACGGAGGTTTTTTTGGCAAGCGTTTGGCTGTTGCCCATGACGCACAGAAGCGGAGGCGCATCCTCAATTGCGGCCAGCGCGCCAGGGTAGTCCGGTTCGGCGGTGGCAATAAATCGGGCGCCGATTTCATCGGCCGCCACCAGCTCGCGTTCGGCGTCTTCGACGGCTATCAGTTTGAGTGATCGACCGCCACGGCGAGCGATTTCCGGGACGCCTTCGATCGCTCCGGCTGCACTTCCGAAATGGGCGATCAATTGGCGAAATGTTATCGGTCCGATGTTCTCTGATCGAATCAGACGAAGCCAGTCGCGGCGCTCTTCGGCATCCAGATCAACGGCTGTGTCGTCGACGGTCTGCACCCTCACTCACCAATGCGACTTTCAGTGCCGGTGACCAGGCGGCGGATATTGTCGGCGTGCCGGAACCAAAGGACAATGCTGAGCACAGCCATCACAATCGCTGCCGATCCCGATCCTGTGGCCGCCAAACCGAGCGGCGCGGCTACGCTTGCAGCCAGCGCGCTTGCTGAGGAGATCCGAGACGCTGCCGCCACCGCCAACCATATCGCCCCGAACGCAATCGCAATCCGCCAATCGAGCCCAGCCAGAATTCCGAGATATGTAGCCACGCCCTTGCCGCCACGAAATCGCAGCCAGATCGGGAAGGTGTGCCCGAAAAAAGCACCGAACCCAGCCGCCAGCGATGCAAGGTTTCCAATCGCCATTCCCACCAGAACCGCCACCGTACCCTTGGCCGCGTCCCCCAACAGCGTCAGTGCGGCCAGGCCCTTGCTGCCCGTTCTCAATACGTTGGTGGCGCCGATGCTACCCGAGCCGATGGCTCGCACATCTCCCTTGCCGGCGAGGCGCGTCGTCACCAAGCCAAATGGAATTGATCCCAACAAATAGCCGAATGCTACGGCCGCGAGTGCGCCCCAATCCATGTTGGCCAACTTCGCAAGGTCATGGCTGAGGAATCGCCCTCAGGCCGGAAAACTATCCACGACCGTATTGGTTGACGGTGCGTCCGGCAACAAGGGTGCGGCGAACTATGCCCTGAAACCGAGCGCCTTCGAAGGGGGTATTCTTGGAACGGGATCGGAGTTCTTCGACGCGACAGATCCACGGCGCGTCGAGGTCGATGACGATGATATCGGCCGGGGCGCCCGGCGCAAGTCGGCCCACTTCCAACGAAAGAATCTCCGCCGGCCGACTGGACAGCGCCTTCAACACGGTCAGAAGATCGACTTCGCCGCTGTGGACCATCCTCAGCGCGGCGGCAAGCAGCGTCTCCAATCCGATCGCGCCATCGGCGGCATCGGCGAAGGGATGGCGTTTGGTATCCACATCCTGCGGGTCGTGGCTGGAGACAATCACATCGATCGTGCCATCGGCCAGACCTGCCACCATCGCCAATCGGTCGGTCTCCGATCGCAACGGTGGCGACAGTTTGAAAAACGTTCGGTAGGCGCCGATGTCGTTTTCGTTGAGCGTAAGGTGATTGATGGACACGCCGCAGGTCACATCAAGCCCTTCGCCCTTGGCTCTGCGCACGATGTCGAGTGACTCGGCGCATGAGATTTGGGCCGCGTGGTAGCGTCCACCGGTCAGCGCCGCTAGTCGAACGTCGCGTTCCAGGATGACGATCTCGGCTTCCTTGGGAATGCCCGTGAGGCCAAGTCGGGTGGCGATTTCACCCTCGTTCATGACGCCCTCGGCGGCAAGGTCGGGGTCGGTCGGGTGATGAACAATCAAGGCACCGAAATCGCGGCCGTAGCTCAAGGCACGCCGCATCAGCGACGCATTGGTGACCGTGCGCCGCCCGTCGGTGAAACAGATCGCGCCCGCGGCTTTGAGGAGGCCGAATTCGGTCATCTCGCGGCCGCGGAGACCTTTGGTCAGGGCCGCCGCCGGGTAGACCCGCACCTCCGCTTCATCGCGAGCGCGGCGAGCAATGAAATCCACCAGGGCCACGTCGTCGATAACCGGGTTCGTGTCCGGCATGGTGACGATCGTCGTCACGCCCCCGGCGGCCGCGGCCTGACCGGCCGAAGCGAACGTCTCCCTGTGCTCGGCTCCCGGCTCACCGACAAACACGCGCATGTCGATCAGGCCGGGTGTGATGATGGCGCCACCGCAATCCACGAGTTCGGCACCAGCCGGCCGGGCAGATGCCGCGGCATCCGGCCCGACTGCCACAATCCGCCGGTCGGCGATGACGATCGCGCCGGTCTCATCGCGGCCGGAGGACGGATCGACCAAGCGGGCATTGCGGAAGACGATTGGGCGCGGATTGGCGCCGGCACCGTTGAGCGGGGTTCGTTCCATGGTCAATCGTTCGGCAGGTGAGCCGCCAGTGCCTCCAGTACGGCCATACGCACTGCGACCCCAATTTCGACCTGCTCACGGATGAGACTCTGGGGTCCGTCGGCCACGGATGAATCGATTTCGACGCCGCGGTTCATGGGACCAGGATGCATGACCAGCGCGTCCGGCCGGGCGAAGGCCAGTTTTTCCTCGTCCAGCCCGAAAAAATGAAAGTATTCGCGGATCGAGGGAACATAGTTGCCGGCCATGCGCTCGCGCTGCAGGCGGAGCATCATGATGATATCCACCTCGGCCAGCCCGGCGCGCATATCGGTGAACGCCTGAACGCCCAACTGTTCGATGCCTGCGGGGAGCAGAGTCGATGGGCCGATCACGCGCAAACGAGCTCCCAGGGCGCTCAAGAGCAGGATATTGGACCTTGCCACCCGGCTGTGGGCGACATCGCCACAGATGGCGACCGTCAGGCCGGCGATCCGATCCTTGTGGCAGCGAATGGTCAAGGCATCCAGAAGGGCCTGGGTGGGATGTTCGTGGGCGCCGTCGCCGGCATTGATGACGGAACAGGAGACTTTCTGCGACAGAAGCTCGGCGGCGCCGGCGGCGCTGTGGCGAATGACCAGGATATCAGGCCGCATGGCATTGAGCGTGATTGCGGTATCGACCAGCGTCTCGCCCTTTTTGAGGGCCGAGTTGCCGACCGCCATGTTCATGACATCGGCACCGAGTCGCTTGCCAGCGAGTTCGAAACTGGACTGGGTGCGTGTCGAGGCTTCGAAAAACAAGTTGATCTGCGTACGGCCGCGCAGGGCGGCAGTTTTCTTTTCGATCTGCCGGCTGACAGCCAGCGCCGCCTCGGCGCGGTCAAGCAGAGACACGATTTCCGAAGGCTCAAGGCCCTCGATTCCCAACAGATGGCGATGCTGAAATGTCGTGACGGAGGGAGAGTGGAGCGCGTTCATCAAAGCCATTGCTATAGGGAGAGTCGGGGGCCCCGGCAAGCGCCTAAATAGTGGCTCGCATGCTACCGTGACGGTGGGCGAATCGCGCCGTCGGGCGAGGCCCTGGAGAATGCCGCGTGGTTAGCGCGATCGACATCCATGAGGTAACCAACCAATCGCCGCCGCTGGCTGGCGTCAACCTGTTCACCAGCGATCCGGCACTGGTGGCCCTGGTGGAAGGCCTGCCCCGTGGCGTCATCGAGCAATTGAGCGTTCACGGACGAAGCTGGGGCACGGCCGACAGTTTTGAGCTCGGCCGGATGGCCAACAAGTTCTCGCCGCAGCTCAATACGCACGACGCCATCGGTCGCAGGATCGACTCGATTGAGTTTCATCCTGCCTTCCACGCCCTGATGCGGCGGAGCGTGGCGGCCGGACTTCACGCTTCGATCTGGGACGCAGCCGCCGACGAAGGGCCTGTGCGAACGATGGCCCGGACGGCCCGGCTGTACATGACAGCGGCGGTCGAAAGCGGCCATCTGGCGGGGATTACCACGACCAATGCGGCGGTTGCCGCGCTTGGACACGCGCCGGAAATTGCCGATGAGTGGCTGCCGGGCGTGCTGTCGCGCCGCTACGACAAAACGACCCGCCGTCCGCAAGACAAAGAAGGCTTGTTGATCGGATTTGCCGCCGTCGAGAAACAGGGCGGCACCAACCCGGAGGGCTACAAAACGGAGGCGCGGGAGTCGGTCGACGGGTCGTGGGTGCTCGCTGGGCACAAATGGTTCGTTTCCGTGCCGGAGTCCGACGGGTTCGTGGTTCTGGCTCACACCATCGACGGGCTCACAGCGTTTCTGGTACCGCGTATAAGGCCGGACGGCAGTGGCAATTCCCTTCGCCTGATCCGTCTCAAAGACACGCTGGGACTACGTTCCGGAGCGATCGCGGAGGCCGAACTCGACGAAGCCACCGCATGGCTGATCGGCGAGGGCGGGAAAGGCGCGGAGGCTGTCACCGACATGTTGGCACTGATGCGCCTCGACGCCACGGTCGTGGCCTCGGGCATGATACGCCACGCGCTCGCCACCGCCGTGCATCACTCACGCTATCGCAAAGCATCGGGCATGACGCTCATCGACCAGCCGCTGATGACGCGCGTGCTGGCCGACATGGCGCTCGATGTTGCCGCCGCCGCGGCCTTGTCCTTCCGACTCGCCGAAGCGTACGACCGGGCCGGGGAGGACCAGAGTGAAGCGGCGTTCTCTCGGCTGATGACTCCGGTCGGCAAGTACTGGATCACCAAGCTGGCGCCGCTGGTGATCAGTGAGGTGATGGATTGCCTCGGCGGCAATGCCTTCGTCGAGGAAAGCCGATTGGCGCGCCTGTACCGCGACGCACCGGCGACCATCCTCCACGAGGGCACGGGCAACGCCATGTGCATCGAGGCCATGCGCCTGCTGCGGCGGAATTCGGAATCGCTGGAGTTGGTGTTGGGCGGAATCGGGGACGCGCTGGGGAACAACGCGAAGTCATCTCTCAATGTGTTGCGTGCCGCGACTGCGGTCGCGTTGGCCGATGAGGGTTCGGCAAGAATTCTGGTCGAGCAGCTGGCCATGACGGCAGCCGCGGCTGCGCTCAGACGCCGTTTTCCATCGGCGGTTTCGGATGCCTTTCTGGAGACCAGGCTGTCGAAACCCTGGCGTACTACTTACGGCATGCTGGACTCACGTTTCGACAGCAAGGCCTTGTTGAACTACCTGTTTCCATCGACCTGACGGCCAATGACGGCGAGCCGGTCCAGCACCCCTTGCAGGATGTAGGCGGCGGCCATCTTGTCGACCACCTGGCCGCGTCGCCTGCGACTGGTATCGGCCTCCAGGAGAGTTCGCGTGACCGCCGCCGTCGACAGTCGTTCATCCCAGAAAACGGCCGGTAATGGCGACAGGCGGCCGAGATTTCGCCTGAAGGCTCGGGTGGCCTGGACACGAGGGCCCTCCGTCCCGCTCATGTTCAGCGGCAAACCGATGACCATCGCCGCCACCCTGCGCTCGGCGGCAAGACCGAGAAGCTGCGCCGCATCGTCGGCGAATTTGCCCCGGCGAATGGTATCGATGGCCGTCGCGACGCGTCGCTCGGGGTCCGAGATGGCAATGCCGATCGTTCGCGTTCCCAGGTCGAGCCCCAGCAGCGCCGCCTCGGCCGGCAGCCATACGGCCAGTTCTTCCACGGTGAGGTCGGGGCCGCGATCCATCGCCAGCGCCTAGCGCGCCTGGCCAAAGAACACAAATCCGACCCGCGGCCGTTTGAAATCGCCGGGCGCCAATGAATGTCTGTGGAGGCGGGATGGTTCAGGACTATTGGCGATACTGCTGGATGCGCGTCGTTCTGAGGCCGGCAAGCCCATGCTCGTCAATTGACTGCTGCCACGACAGAAACTCTTCGACGGTCAGCGTGTAGCGCGAACAGGCTTCCTCAAGGCTCAACAGCCCGCCGCGCACCGCCGCGACCACTTCGGCCTTGCGACGAATGACCCATCGCTTCGTGGTCCGTGGAGGCAGATCGGCAATCGTCAACGGGCTGCCATCCGGCCCGATGACGTACTTTACACGTGAACGCATTTCCGCGGCCATTGTGCTCTCTAACGCAACTCAACACCTAACCTGGCAGCGACCGTATACGGCTGGGTTTAAAATTTGGCTAAGCGGGCAACAACCATTGAGTAAGAATTGCCACCGACGCCGCGGGAATCAGGTGCTCTGGCCGGAGCGACGTCTTGCGGCACGAAATTGCGGCCCTATAGTCTCAGCCGATCCACGCCGAGAGGCCGGTCCGTGGTCAGACCCGCCCAACCGTGCAGAGAAGAACTGGTGCACCACCATGTCCATTGATCTGGAGCTTCCCGGCCGCCGCGGGCGGACCAGGGTCGTCGTCGCCATGTCGGGTGGGGTCGATTCCTCGGTTGTCGCAGGACTGCTGAGCAAGACCGGCTACGATGTGGTCGGCATGACCCTGCAGCTCTACGATCACGGGGCGGCCACGCACCGCAAGGGGGCGTGCTGCGCCGGGCAGGATATTCATGATGCCCGGCGGGTCGCCGAGGTGCTCAATATCCCGCATTACGTGCTCGACTATGAGGCTCGTTTCCGCGAGGCCGTCATCGACCAATTTGCGGCGAGCTACGCGGCGGGTGAGACACCGGTACCCTGCATTTCATGCAACCAGACCGTCAAATTCGCCGATCTTTTAGGAATAGCCAGGCAACTTGGTGCCGACGCGCTGGCCACTGGCCACTACGTTAAAAGCGTATCGAACGGAGCCCACAGAGCGCTCTACCTCCCGGTCGACATCGACCGCGACCAGAGCTATTTCCTGTTTGCCACGACGCAGGACCAACTCGATTTCCTGCGGTTTCCACTTGGAGACATGACCAAGGCCGCGGTTCGCGATGTCGCCCGCGAAATGGGTCTGGTGGTGTCCGAGAAACACGATAGCCAAGACATCTGCTTCGTTCCGAGTGGACGATATTCCGATGTCATCCAACGTCTTCGTCCGGACGCTTCGGAAGCAGGAGACATCGTACATATCGACGGGCGGGTGCTCGGCCGACACCAAGGGATCATCAACTACACCATCGGGCAGCGGCGAGGCATTCGTGTAGCGATCGGCGAACCGCTTTACGTCATCTGCCTCGATCCGGCGGGCAGGAGGGTCATCGTCGGGCCGCGTGAGGCTCTGGCGACCCGGAAACTGCACCTTCGCGACGTCAACTGGCTGGGCGACGGGGAACTCGGCAACCGAGCAAGGGATGGCCTCGACATCAAGGTGCGCGTGCGGTCGACACGACCGCCGATGCCGGCAAAGCTTTTTTACGGTGCGGGGCACGTTTACGTCGAACTCAGCGACGATGAGGGAGGTGTGGCGGCCGGACAGGCCTGCGTGTTCTACCAGGATTTCGGCCCGAGCGTGCGGGTTCTCGGTGGTGGCTTTATCGAGCGCGCCGAACGGACCGGAGCCGCTGAAGCGCTGATCAGGACCATCGTCTCGGGCGATCCTGTCATGGCGGCAGTTTCGGCTTGAGCGGAAAACTCGACAGCGCGTCCATCGTTGCCGCTTATGCGAGATGGGCGCCTGTCTATGACTCGATTTTCGGCGTCATCACATGGCCGGCCATTCGCACCACGATGGCCCGCCTCAACGATATGCCGCCCTCACGAATCCTGGAAAACGGGGTCGGGACCGGAATCGCGCTGTCCCACTATCGGCGCGAGCACAGAATCACGGGGATCGATCTCAGCCCGGATATGCTGGACCGGGCCAGAATCAGGGTTGCCGAAAAAAAGCTCGATCACGTCGAGGAGCTGGCGGTCATGGATGCCCTGGACCTCAAATTCGAAGACGCCAGCTTCGACGTCGCGGTTGCGATGTTCGTCATGACGGTGGTTCCGGATTCGGGCAAGGCCCTCGACGAGATGATCCGTGTCGTCAGGCCGGGCGGTCGCATCGTCATTACCAATCATTTCTCAGCGGAAACCGGCCCAAGGGCGGTGTTCGAGCGCTGGCTTGCCCGCTACTCCAAATCACTTGGCTGGCATCCCGAATTCGAACTGGATCGGGTGCTGGGTCGGCCGGAAATGAGCCTTACCGAGAAGCTTGGCCTGCCGCCGATGGGAATTTACACCCTGCTGGTTTTCGACCGCATCTGACCATCGAAACCGCCAACGGATTGCCGAATTCAGTCAGGTGGTATACGGCCGAGAAACGGCGATGGTGGACGGAAACCGGCAGATGCAAGCGCGATTGTTCGTTGGCGTCGATGGGGGTGGCAGCCGGACCCGTGCGCGTGTGCGCGCCGATTCAGGCGAACTCCTGGGCGAGGCCGAGGCTGAGGCCGGCAATGCACGGCTTCCGCAGGGCTATGAGGAGAACATCAGGGCCTGCCGATTGGCAATTGCCGCAGCCGGTCTTGGCGAGGACGCAATGGCCCGGGTTTATGCCGGGTTCGGGCTTGCCGGAACGCAGCAGGATACCGACCTGAAAAACATACTCGATCGGCCGCATCCTTTTGCATCGCTGACCGTCGATACCGATGCCTATGCGGCCTGGCTCGGCGCTTTCGGCGGCGGTGACGGCGCGATTCTCATTCTGGGCACCGGGTCGTGCGGGCTTGCGGTGATTGATGGCCAGCGCATCAATGTCGGCGGGTGGGGATTGGACATCGCTGACGACGGCAGCGGCGCAGCGCTTGGCCGGCAAGCGATCCGACGAGCGCTGTGGGCGCTGGAGGGCATGGCGCCCTTAACGCCGTTTGCCGAGAGCGTCCTGGCCGATTTCGGTGGCGAAGCGCAGAACGCAACAATCTGGGCTGCCGAAGCAGTGCCGGGCGATTTCGCCGCCTACGCGCCGCGCACGTTCGACTACGCCGAGCGCGGCGACGAGTTGGCTGTCGCCGTGGTCACGAAAACCGCCGTCGAGGCGACCATGTTGATAACCCGTCTGCGCGAATTGGGGGCGCAGTCCGTCGCCATGATCGGCGGGCTCTTCCCCCGGATTCTACCCTGGCTGAACGACTCGACGCGTGCCGTCATGGTCGAGCCGGCGGCCGACGCCGCAGACGGCGCAATTCTGATGGCGCGCCGCACGCTGGACGGGATCGGGACCGGGCGAGAGTAGACCGTTACTCCAGGCGGCGTCGATCCAGGCGTCAGTTCAAATATCCAAATCTGTTCATCTGTTCGCCGTGGACGGTGACGATCCGTTGGGCCTGGCTTTCGCTCAGTTGCTCATGCCACTGGCCAGACTTGCCGACGCGGAAGAAACGCTCGGCGTGTTCCGACCGCTCGCGAAAATCGCCTCTGCTTTCTTGCTCGTAGAGTTCCTTGAAACTCGACAGCGCCACCGCCTCGTTGAGCTGTTCCTCCGGCGGGAACTGGTGCAGGTGCCGGGCCACTGCCGTGAAGACCCGGCGAGGATCATGCTGCAGGTCCTCGTAACGGACAATCATCATCGATTTGATGGGCACCTTGGTCCAGCTCAAGACGTGCTGGCTCCAACCACCCCAGGCCTCGAAAGCGACCTCGGCGCTATTTTTGGTGGCGTAGCTCGATGTCTCCATGACGGTGATGGCATCATCGATGGACGAGCCCAAATGGTCGGCCAATGAAAGGACCACGTCGCGCGGATCGCGAACGATGTAGATACTCCCCGCCGACACTTTCACGTTGATGGTCGCGTGGCCGTTGACCCTACCGTAAATGTTATGGGTTTTGACCAGAGCCACGTTTGGCGAACGTTCGGCGATCAAAGCATGGACCTGAGGGCGGGCGGCGGCGACTTCCTCCGTCGATGCTACCGCCAGCGGCTTGCCCATAACCTCCTGAAACAGCCCATAGAAACGCGCTTCATACGCCGACGCGCGGTCAAGCGCGTGAAGATCGTTGTCGGCGCGGGGATACCCCTCCTGGAGCCGAACGAGGTGGTAAAGGAAAACCCGCACCCAGGTATTGCCGGACTTCGGGTAGGAAGCGATCCAGGCAATGCCTCGGGTGGGTGGTGAATTGTCGTCAGCCATGTACCGACCGCCTTGTCTGTGCGCTGGTGTCAAGAAATTTAGTAATGGGGTTGGCGAAGGCCTCGCCGGCACGCCTTCCCGGCTCCCATAGCAGAGAACTCAGCCGACTTCTCCAAGCGCGGCCACCAACTCATCAACAACCGTCTCGACCAGAACGCGATCGTCGCCCTCAGCCATGACGCGGATGACCGGCTCGGTGCCCGATGCGCGGACGATCAACCGACCACCGTCAGCCAGGCGATCGCTGGCGCCAGCGATCAACTCGCGAATCCTGGGCGCTTCCAATGGAGCGCCGCCGCCGTGGCGGACGTTGCGCAGAATCTGGGGTACGGGATCGAAGCGATCGCACACGTCACTGGCCGGTCCGCCGTCCTCCTTGATCACCGCCATGATCTGCAAAGCGGCCACGAGGCCGTCGCCGGTCATAGCATAGTCGCTCATGATGATATGGCCGGACGATTCACCGCCGAGGTTGAGTTTGTGGTCGCGCATGGCCTCAGCGATGTAGCGATCGCCGACAGCGGTCCTGTGGACGGCAATCCCGATGGACGAGAGGTACCGCTCCAGACCAAGGTTTGACATGACCGAAACGGCAACGCCGCCGCCTGTAAGCCGGCCCTTCGCCGCCCACGATTCGGCGATGACGCCCAACAACTGGTCGCCATCCACGGTGCGACCGTGCTCGTCGACAACCACCAACCGGTCGGCGTCCCCGTCGAGCGCGACGCCGATATCAGCACTCTCGTCAACGACCCGCTGGGCGAGGGCGGCTGGCGCGGTCGACCCTACATCGCGGTTGATGTTGAAGCCATCGGGCTTGTCCCCAATCGCTACCACCTCAGCACCCAGCTCCCACAGGGCCGCCGGGGCGACCTTGTAGCCCGCGCCATTGGCGCAATCGACGACCACCTTGATCCCGGACAATGACATGTTCCGGGGAAGCGTCCGCTTGGCGAACTCGATATACCGTGCCTGCTCACCATCGATGCGCTTGGCTCGTCCGAATGCTGCGGGTGCCGCCAGGCGGTCGCTGACGTCAGATTCGATCAAGCCCTCGATTTCGGCTTCGACGGCATCTGACAGTTTCAGGCCGTCCGGGCCGAACAATTTGATGCCATTGTCGTCGAAGGGATTGTGCGAGGCCGAGATCATGACGCCGATATCGCACCGCATCGACCGCGTCAGCATGGCGATACCCGGTGTCGGGATCGGTCCTGCCAACAGGACGTCCATGCCCACGGCCAGAAATCCGGCGGTCAGCGCGTTTTCGATCATGTAGCTGGAGAGGCGGGTGTCCTTGCCGATCACCACCCGGTGGCGATGGTCGCCGCGGGTGAACACGAGTCCCGCTGCCATGCCCGCCTTCAAGGCCAGTTCAGGCGTAATCGGAAAGCTGTTGGCACGGCCGCGTATGCCGTCGGTTCCGAAGTATTTTCGTGTTGCCGCCACGTTCCCGGTCTCGTCAGTCGATAGGATCGCCCCTCATACTCCTAACCGATGAGTTATGGGATCAAAAAACGTGTCTTGGCGACTCGTGGCGAAAGAGCCGCACATTATCGCTAGCGATCCCCGCTGTAAGTGAGCGGGTAAGGACGCTGCTCGGCGATGGCCTCCATGACAAAATACGATGTCACGAATCCAGTTCGACCATTCGAGATGAGATATCTTTCGGGATTGCCAGAGCGTGCCGACGAAACGGCCGGGCCCGGTCAGTGCGGCTTCGCCGCGACAAAGGCCGCGTAGCCGAGATCGCCAGCGGCAATTGCCTTGCGCGCCTCAGCCGCGAAGCGTTTCGCCGTCGCCAGGCCGCCACCCGGCAGATCCAGTTTTCCCAGGCCGACCAAAACGTCGGCGCCGAGCAACTTGAGTTGGATCGCCTCGACCAATGCCGTCAGCGCTGCGTCGTGGCGTTGAGCGCTTTCGACGTTGAGGCCGGCATTCTCGAAGTGGGCGACATATTCGTCGAGCGGGCGCGCGTCGGCGATACAGGCGATCCACGATATCAGACCCTTGAGCGAATCAGACAGGTCACCGTCACGGGTGAGATCGCTGAGCCCAAGGCGGCCGCCCGGTGCCAGCACCCGGGCGAATTCTCTTGCCGCGGTTGATTTTTCGGGAAACAGGCAGAAGGCGCATTCGCACAGAACCGCGTCAAAGGCGCAGTCGGCGAAGGGCAGGTGTTCGGCGTCGGCGCGCTCGAAGCGGACCGTGTCGGACAGGTCGAGACGCGCGGCTTCCGCGTTGGCCGCGTCGACAGCACCCGCCCCGTAATCGATTCCTGTGACGCGACAGCCGAAGCGCTGTGCGAGGAGAAAGGCGCTTGCGCCGCTTCCCGAAGCCACGTCGAGCAGGTGGGAATCGTGGTCGAGCCGTATCGATGCACCGAGCGTTGCGGTGAGTTCCAAGCCACCGGGATGCAGGGAGTCGCCAACCAGCAGTGCGGCGGCTTCGTGCTGGTAGATCAGCGCGCAGCAAGTCTTGATGGCATCACTGTCGTCGGGAACGGGCAGGTCCGGCGTCAGCGTCGACAACTCCATCGTCTCGTTCACCGGTCAAATGCGAAGGTTATCGGCCGCGGCTGGTAGGGTCGGCCTTCCGCGCGGGCTCTACGGCGTTCCGGTTCGGCGGCCACGAGTTGGGCGCGGGCCTGCTCACGGTAGCCAACCGAATTGTATGCGCAGAACGGGACCTGGGTGCCGCCCGGCAGGAGAAACGCCTTGCAGCACTTCATCAGGTTCTTCTGGTTGAAAGTCCAGGGATCCATGAAGTCCTGGAGCATGATCATGATCATGCGGTCGGCGATGTCCTGGACGTCGAAACCGGCGGGCAAGCCGCAGGCCTCGCAGGACGCCATGAGCCGATCGAACGACAGCTCGGAGCCGGGAACCGCCGATGACGACCACAATCCCTCCAAGGCCGATTTGATGTCCACGGAAAGGTCGGGCACAACGCGGTTGGTGATGTAGTCGAGGTGGTCGTCGACGTTGATAATGCGCGGAAGCGGGATCACCTCATCGCCGTCGATGAACGCATAGGTCACGGAATTGCAGGTCGGGAAACAACACGGCACGGGAACGAAGTCGCTGGACAGGAACTTGTTTCCGGTCTGCTCCTCGATCAGCTTCAGGACGTCCGGGATGGTTATCCGCTGCAGCGGATCGTGACCGCCATGGCGGCCGGCGTGGAAGGCCGGCTGGAAATTGATCCCGCGCACCGCCTTGTGTGCGATGGCGAAATCGATGATGCGGCCGATTTCGTGTTCGTTCACGCCGCGCTCAATGGCCGGCACCAGGGTGACATTGAGACCGGCCTCGGCAAGGCGATCCAGCGCCCGGATCTTTTCCTCAAGAATGTCCGGCTCACCGCGCAGGATGCGGTAGGTTTCGGTTTCGAACCCGTCAAACTGGAAATAGAGGGCTGGTCTGACTTCGGCTAACTGCTCGACGAAGCGATCGTCCCGTGCGATTCGCTTGCCGTTGGTATTGATCATCACGAACTTGATGTCGCGGGCGTAGGCGGCGCGAATGAAGTCGATGATCTGAGGATGGACCGTCGGCTCGCCGCCCGAAAACTGGACAACCTCGGGCTGGCCCTCGGCGCGCACCAGATCATCCAGGATCTGCTCAACCTCTTCCATCGCCAAATTGAAGCCGGGCGCGGCGTCGGCGAAGCACAGCGGACAATCCATGTCGCAGGTGCTGTTGACCTCGACAATGCCAAGACAGGTGTGCTGCTGATGATCGGGGCACAGGCCGCAGTCATGAGGACAACCGCGATCGATTCCGGTGGCGTGCGCCAGGGGAATGGTTCCCGGCTTGTTGTACTTGGCAAAGCGGACGTAGGCCTCGGCGTCACCGTAGACATGCGCCTCGAATTCGCCGTGGTCCGGGCAACGTTTGCGCAGGAAGACACGATTTTCGCGGAAGATCACCTTGGCGTCGATGACGCGCCGGCACTGCGGACAAATGCTGCGGGTAAGTTCGTGAAAGACGTAGTCGGCATCCTTTTTCTTCGGAGCCGGCGCGGTGGCGACGAAGCGACCGGGAGGATCGGGCTGGTTCATTGGGGTTCGTTTCTGGCCGGCAGTACCGCCGGTTGGGCGGCATCGGTATCGGGATTGCGATGCCCGCCCGCCAGCCAACGAGCGAGGCGGCCGCGGACCCCAGAGAGATTCTTGTCAAGCGCCAGTTCGAACGCCAGCTGCTGAATCCCGGTGGCGTAGATCGGATAGGGATGCATGGTATCGGCCAGTGCACTGGCGTGGACGCGGTTCTTGATCGCAACGACGAGTTCGCCGAGGGTTTCGCCTGCGTGGGGCGCGACGACGGTTGCCGCCACTATTGCTTCATTGCCCCGCACCACCAGGCGGATAAATCCATCGCTTTCGTGATCGGAGGCGGCGCGATCGATCGCTGCGATGTCGATCCGACGTGTCTGAACTCCGTCGCCGTAGCGTTCGCGGCAGGTCTGGAGATCGGGCCCGACATGGGCGACCTCAGGATCGGTGAAGGTTACGCGGGGAACGAGATCGGCGTCGGCGCCGCCGCCAGGCAGGAGCGCGGCCTTGGCGGCATGAAAACCCTGCCAGCCGGCAAAATGGGTGAACTGGGGCCCGCCGACGACATCGCCGGCGGCGTAGATGTGGCGCATATTGGTGCGCAGGCGGCGGTCAACCGGAATGCCGCCATCGGCATGGATGACACCGGCGGCATCGAGCCCGAGGCCGCCGATGTTGGGGCGCCTGCCGGTCGCCACCAGCAGCAGGTCGCCACGGGCTTCCTCCTGGCTGTCGGTGTCGACCACGATATCGGCGCCATCCATGCGCGTGGCCACCACGCGGCCATGATGAAAGCGGATTCCTTCGCGTTCAAAAACGCGTTGGATGACCCGATGGGTCTCCTCGTCTTCGGCCGGCAGAAGGCGCGGGGCAATGATGGTGACCATGGAGCCGAGCCGCCGATAGGCCTGCACCACCTCCGCGCCCACCGGACCACCGCCGACGACGATGAGGTGACGCGGTAGCCGATCGTTGTCGAAGATCGTCTCGTAGGTGGCATGAGGCACATCTTCAAGACCGCGGATCGGCGGGAGCGCAGGCCGTGCGCCGGTGGTGATGACGAATTTTCGCGCCCGGATCGTCCTGTTGCCGACCGAGATCGCGTCTTGTGCGGTGAAGCGGGCGGCGCCAGGGATGACCGTGATGCCCTTACGCTCCAGCGCCTCCGGTGTTTCGCCGCGGTAGACCCGCTCGATGGCTTCCCGGATGCCGTCGCGCACCTTGGCCATATCGATACTCGGCTCACCGGCGTCGATGCCGAGGCGGGCGGAGGTGCGGACCTGATGGGCGAGGCGGGCGGCCTTGACCAGCGCCTTGGAGGGGACGCAGCCGGTCCATGTGCAATCGCCGCCGATGCGGTCGCGCTCGACCAGCGCCACGCGCACGCCCAGCCGGGCGGCGAAATCCGCCGCAACAAGGCCGCCGGAGCCGGCGCCGACGATCACGAGGTCGAACAAATCCTGGGACAAGTTTTTGGCAATGCTGTTCAAGTGCTGACTTCCCCGGCAACCTAGTGCAGCCGCCGTACAATCGCCCGTCACATTCGATTGAGGGCGGGGTGACCAGTCATCATGCTGTCATAGCAAACGTAGGCCGCTCGGGGCAGGCCGGTGGCCGAACGGTCGCTTCGATGGCAACGGGTCCCTTTGAGAAATTTGCGGGGTAACGCGGTTTTCGGGGTAAACGGAATCGCCGGCGCCCGCAAGTCGGACGTTTTTTGGCCCGTCTGGCCGGCGGTGTGCACCGATAACGGTGAAGCGCGTGCAAGCGGCGCGAGTAGACCAAAAGCCTCGATCGCGATCGCTTGACAGGATTTCCCCGGGGTCCGTATATCGGCCCGCGAAATGGCGGAGTAGCTCAGTTGGTTAGAGCAGCGGAATCATAATCCGCGTGTCGGGGGTTCAAGTCCCTCCTCCGCTACCACCGATACCCGGGTCCGACCCGGAGGCATGGGTAACAGATCGTACCTGATGGGGTGGATGGGGCTCCTGCCGCGGCGTCTATGCGCCATTGTGCGGTAGACGGTCGGCTGTGGGTAGCCGGTACGGCAATCGGTGACCCGTGAGCATGATTGCAACAAGGCGTCTTCAATCGGTCTGACCAATCCGATTCCTTCCGCATCCAAAATGCGCGCAATTCTGGTACCCGATAGCGCTCAAGCTTGCGAACGCCAACGGGGTGATACGGCGACTGCGCCTTGCGGCCATTTACAAGCAAGCGCTCCGAGTTTGGAGTTCTCAGTCGAGTCCCGACATGCATACCACTTAGCCGGGTAATTTTGTTGCTGCGACACCTGCGTCTGTTGAAATTGTCGGATTGTCGTTCACTCGGCAATTGAGAAAAAGTGCGCACAGACGCACCACACCGCAACCGATTGTTGGGACCGAAGCTCAGACAAGGCGGTCGGTTCATCCAACGAACGGTCGCAAGATCTCGCAGCAGCCGTCGCCAGCGAATTCCTGATGCTGCACTACGTACGGCCTTACCGATCAGGTATGGGTCGCCGTCAATTTGGTTCTGCGATTGCCGTTCGCAATATCAGTTCTTGAACCGCTGCAACCGCTCACTGCTTCTTCGGCTTGCGCAACGCTGCATAAATACGGTTGGAAAGTTTTCCGTCAGTGGCCAGCCGGCGCAGCTCCTTCAGTTCCTTGGTCGGCGGCGTCTTCTGCTTCATGTCGACGACGAGGGCGGATTTGGCGTAGAGCGGACGATTGCCGGCTCGCGGCACCAGAATCTGTTCGACACCGTAATTAGCGCCGTCCACCATCCAGCTGTTCGTGAATCCCTTACCCTTCTTGACGGATTCACCGGAGGCCAATCGCAATTGGACATCGACCGCGTCAATGAACAGATCGACCTTGCTGGACTTTCTTCGACCCTGAGCGGCCTGCTTCGCCTTTTTCTTCCGAACAAGTTTAAGTGCCACTTTAGATTCTCCTTTGCTGTACGGTAGGGCGCATGCGACAGGTGGTTGCCTACCGACCTCTTGATAAACAATTTTCCAAACACTTCAAGATGTGAGTTGAAGTTTTACCTATCCATCTGGTGTGAGAGCGTTTGAGTCGAAACGTCGTTGGCGCATCGAATTCTGATGTGAATCGCGGCGCCCTTTGCTTCGAAATTCTCGCCGTTGCGCTCGGGCTTATCGACGGCGCTACCAATTGCGACAGCATGCCTAACTCCCGTGGCCGCCTAACGAACTGAGTGCATATTGTGAGTCATTCTTGTGGTGCCGTTTCGCTGCACACCATGCAGAAAAACGAAACATTGAACGCTGAGTCGACATCATTGGGCCCGCAAAAACCACGTCAGGTTCAGGTCGGTAGTCAGGGCGACGTTGGGACCGGCGGCCACTATTGGCGCAGACCCGGCCGCGACGCGGCCTGAATACGAAGATCCAGGGCCCGTCCGGCGAAATCAGCGGCCTTGGATGCTTGGCCGGCCGCCAAATTGACTTCGGCGAGCCGGTCGAGGATGTCGGCGATGGCGACGTGATCCTGCCCCAGTTCGGCTTCACCAACGGCAAGGGCGCGCTCAAGCAGAGGCAATGCGATTCGCAGTCGGCCCCGGATCAGGAAATTTTCGGCGACAGTCAGTAGATCCTCAACGGAACCGTCGTCAGCCGGCGCCACTTCGACGTCGCGCGGGGAGCCGACGTCGTGCAAAAATTCGGCCTGCCATTGTGCCGATGGGATCGGTGGGCAGTCGAAAAACTCCGAACGGTGAGGCGACCAGGTGCGCGGCGTCGAGTCGCGAGCGGTCAGCGATATCAAGAGCGTGTTCCGTGCGATACCGCGAGCGCGCTCGAAACCCGGACTGATATCATCAATGGCAAAACTTGCGCGGATGCGCACCCATCGGCGAATAGGGTGCCATTCGCCGACACGGTTCACGTTGAACCGATAAACGAAAACGATGGCTGCCGGTCCTTCGGCCGGGCTCGATCCCCACGGCGAAGCGCGGTCCGGCTCGACATGGCGAAATTCGGCGTATTGCGAGCGGGCTATGGCGTGCACGGCAGCGACGCGTTCAGGGATCGAGCTCAACCCAGCCGACAAGGTCCGATACTGGCGTTGCAAAATATCAGACCCTTCGCGGACATGGCCGGCCGCGAAATATGAAATCCAGTCGCCGCTGTCGTTCGCGGCGAGCAACTCGGCACGGGCCAACAGCGAACGGTAATCTTCATTCGACACGGTCCCGAAAGAACACCGATCTTGAGCCCGATTGGGGTCGACGATCGGCCACGCCCAAGCGCCGGCGGCCACGGCCGATCCCAAGGCAAGCCATGTGAGCGGGCGCCGCAACAAGCTCAGGGCAGCATGCCGGAGGGGCCCAAGGTTTTCGGACCATTGATTCACGCGCCTGCTCCACGGATGTTCGACGCGATCGCTGGGCGAGCAGTACTACACGATCGGCACAGACATGGCCTTGGCCGCAGTCGGCCATTTCGTCGCTGGTATTGTCCGCCGGTTGTGACGTGTGGGCCGCCCTTCTGCTCCAATCGGCCGATTGCGGAACGCGGTTGGCGGCGACGGGCTTCAGGCCGGGATCCAAGCGATCACCCCGGATCGTAGTCTCGACTCGCCTCGGGATCGTCGGTGGCGCGGGGACTTGCCTGCAAATCTTTCCAGGCCTCATCGGGAATCGGCCAATCGGCCCACGCCAAGGTCTGGGCAATGCGTTCCGGCTTGCTTACACCGCAAATCGTCGAGGCAATGCGCTTGTCGCGCGTCGAAAACTGGAGCGCGGCAGCTCCTAGCGGCACATCGTAGCGCTCGCATATGGACTCGATCCGGCGCACCGGCGCGAGCGTCTCCTCGGTGGCTTCCTGGTAAACATATCGCTGGGCATTCGCCGCCCCCTTCGCCAGTGCTCCGCCGGCGAACGGGGCGGCGTTGAAAACAACAATTCCGCGCGACCGGGCAAGCTCAATCAGCGGCTCGGCGTTGGAGTTCGTAAGGGTAAATCGGCTGTGGGTGATGAGCACGTCGAAGTCCCACTCTCGTAGCAGCGGCATCATGACGTCGATATTGCCGGCCGCCAGTCCAACCACGTCGGCCAGTCCCTCCTCCTTCATTTTGAACAATTCGGGCAGGGCGCCACCGGCTCCCGCAACCTCGGTGATCGACGCTGAATGTTCCGGATCGTGAAGGTGCAGTATCTGAACGCGATCAAGGCCGAGCGTTTCCAGACTTTGCTCCAGCGAGCGTCGCGCCTGGGCGGCATCAAATCTGCCGGTGTCCATATCGCGATCGAGCTTGGTCGAGATCACGCAGCCGGGTGGCAGGCCTCCAAGTTCGCGTATCGCCTTGCCGATCCGTTCCTCGCTGCGTCCCATGCCATAATTGCGACCGGTGTCGAGGAACGCAGGATGGCGGCGTACCTTCCAGGATGGCGCGAACGGTTGCGATCCCCCGTTTTTCGTCCACGCGGTAGCCGTAGGTGTTCGGCATGTCTCCCAGCGCCGAGGTGCCGAAACAGATCCGCGGAACAGCGATGCCGGACCCGCCTATGAGTGTCGTGTCCTGATGCGCGATTGCCGCCATAATCCAATTCGCCTCCCTACAAGCCTGTGGTGCCACCTTGGCACGATGGGGCGGCACAAATATACCGGGCACCGAATTTGGCGCTATTGCGGCGTGATGCGGCCGACCGGTGCAATGTGGGAGCGGCGGACCACGGCTGAGGTTGGACATCCCGGACTCACGTGCCGATCGTGGTCGAGGACAAACCCCTCCGGTAGGTTGCTCCGCCAGCGAATTTTGACCATCGAGGCTCGCGCGGCGTGAAAGTTGGAGACGGGACTTATTTTTGATGGGTCGAGATCCAGGCTTTCTCTATCTCTCCGAAGACGACCTCGGCGCGCTGAATATCACCACCGCGGAGACCATCGGCGCCATCGAAACCGCGGTGGCGGCAAAGGCTGACGGGAAAGTATGGACCGCGCCGAAGGCGGCGATCGTGCCAGGCGATGGCCGCTATCTCATGGCAACGCTGGCGGCAGCCGAGGAGCCGAGGATCGCGGCGGTCAAATCGGTCATTTCCAACCCGCGCAACGCAGAGCGGGGGCTTCCGGCGATCAACGGTGCGATCGTGCTCCTGGACAGCGATTCAGGGACGTTGCGCGCCGTGCTTGACGCCAAATGGGTCACCGCTGTCCGCACCGCCGGCCTCAGCGCAGCGGTGGCCATGCGACTGGCGAATCCGCGCTCGACCAGCGTAGGCTTTGTTGGCTGTGGCGTTCAGGCGCTGAGCCATCTCAATGCTTTCGCCGACATTTTCCCGCTCACCGAGGTTCGCGCGTTCGGGCGCGGACAGCGGAACATCGACCGACTTTGCGCGGCGGCCAGGGAGAAAGGCCTGTCGGCGCACCAGGCTGCGAGCGCCACGGCTGCCCTTGAAGACGTCGACCTGGTCGTCAGTTCCATCACCGTGACCTATCAGGGGGAGCCCTTCCTGGACGCCCGGATCATGAAGAAAGGGGCGTTTGCCGCGGTGACCGATCTGGCAGTGCCGTGGATCCCCGATGCAATGCCGGCTTTCCACACCATCATCATCGACGATCGCGATCAGGAAGCGGCGATGGCAAAACCCATGGTCGAGCCAACACTGGTGCGTGGCGATCTGTCTGACCTCCTCTCCGGCGGTATTGAGGCCGGCTTCTCTCCTGACAGGCGCAGCGCGTTCGTTTTCCGGGGCATCGCCATCGGCGACCTGGCGCTGGCCAGCCTCGCCTATTCAAGAGCCGTCGAGGCCGGCAAGGGCGTTCATGTCGGGGGATGATGTCGTGCGCCTTAGGCAGGCATCCGCCCGGCCCGCTGTCACAAGAAGTGTGGTAGGCACGTGCAGGCGCCAAATACGGGTGTCAGTCGGTTCGGCAACGCCGACAGATGCGCGAAGACCAACGCATCCGCCGTTATCGGCTTCATGGTGACAAAGTGGGCGGTGCGTCAACATCAGTTCCGGTTCTTGAAGGTGACATGTGACGATATCCAGACTGCTCTCCCACCTCGACACCAGCCTTGAGGAACTCCGCTCGTCGGGGCTGTACAAGTCGGAACGGGTGATTACTTCAAGACAGGCCGGTGAGATCGAAACCGCCGACGGCGGGCGTGTCCTGAATTTCTGCGCCAACAATTATCTGGGCCTGGCCGACAGTGAGGACCTCATCGGCGCGGCCAAGCAGGCGCTCGACCGCTACGGCTACGGCCTGGCGTCGGTTCGTTTCATCTGTGGCACCCAGGAGGAACACAAGCTGCTGGAAGCGCGGATATCGCATTTCCTCAATACCGAAGACACCATCCTCTATTCGAGCTGCTTCGACGCCAATACTGGTTTGTTCGAGGCGATCCTGGGCGAGGAGGACGCTGTCCTCTCCGATACGCTCAACCATGCCTCGATCATTGACGGGGTCCGGCTGTGCAAGGCGCGACGCTACCGCTACGCCAACAACGATATGGCGGACCTGGAGAGGCAACTGGAACTGGCGGCAGACGCGCGGTTTCGCCTGATCGCCACCGACGGCGTGTTCTCCATGGATGGCGTCATCGCCGACCTCGGGGCGATTTGCGATCTGGCCGAACGCCATGACGCGATGGTCATGGTCGATGACAGCCACGCGCTCGGTTTCGTCGGCGTTCACGGGCGGGGCACGCCTGAAGATTGCGGCGTCGAGGGGCGCGTCGATATTCTGACCGGCACGCTGGGCAAGGCGCTTGGCGGCGCTTCCGGCGGCTTCACCTCGGGCAACCGCCAATTGATCGACTGGCTGCGGCAGCGGTCACGGCCCTATTTGTTTTCCAACACCCTCTCACCGGCGATCGCGGCCGCCTCCATCACAGCGTTTGATGTTGTCGAGAACAGTGGAGACCTGCGCCGGCGACTGCAGGATCACGCCAAACTCTTTCGCTCCGAGATGAGCGGTCTCGGTTTCAAGCTGGCTGGGGCCGGCCATCCGATTATCCCGGTGATGCTGGGAGAGGCAAAACTGGCTGCCGACATGGCGTCCCGATTGCTTGAGAGGAGCGTCTATGTGATCGCCTTCTCATTCCCGGTCGTGCCCCGCGGCGCCGCACGCATCCGTGTGCAAATGTCGGCGGCCCATACCAGGGATGATGTCCTGCGCGCGGTCGCGGCCTTCGCCGTCGTGGGTCGCGATCTCGGGATCATCGCGTAGCAGTTTACCGGAGCGGCATATGCCCAAGACGATGAAAGCGCTGGTCAAGGCCAGGCCCGAAGTGGGGATCTGGATGAAGCGCGTGCCGGTACCTGAAGCTGGGCCCAACGAGGTTCTGATCCGGGTCAGGAAGACGGCGATCTGCGGTACGGACGTCCACATCTACAACTGGGACGCCTGGGCCGAGGCCACCATCCCCATTCCGATGGTGGTCGGGCATGAATTCTGCGGCGAGATCGCCGCGGTCGGTGAAGCCGTCAAGACCTACCAGGTCGGTCAGCGGGTTTCGGGCGAGGGCCACATCGTGTGCGGCACCTGCCGGAACTGCCGCGCCGGTCGCGGGCATCTGTGCCACAACACGCTCGGCGTCGGTGTCCATCGGCCCGGCGCCTTCGCCGAATTCATGATCCTGCCGCAGAGCAATGTCGTGGTGATTCCGGATGACATCGCCGACGAGATCGCCGCCATTTTCGATCCGTTCGGCAATGCCGTGCATACCGCATTGAGCTATGATCTGGTCGGCGAGGATGTCTTGGTGACCGGCGCCGGACCGATCGGGATCATGGCGGCCCTGGTCGCCCAGCGATCCGGTGCACGCAAGGTTGTGATCACCGATATCAAACCGAGCCGCCTCGAACTGGCGCGGCGGATGGGGATCGACCATGTGGTCGATGCATCGAGCCAGAAACTCACACAGGTGATGGCCGACATCGGCATGACGGAGGGATTCGATATCGGTCTGGAAATGTCCGGCGCGGCGCCAGCGTTTCGCGACATGATCGAGGTTATGAACAATGGCGGCAAGATCGCCATACTTGGCATCGCTCCGGCGGCGTTCGAAATCGACTGGAACAAGGTGATTTTCAAGATGCTCAACTTGCGCGGCATCTACGGACGGGAGTTGTTCGAGTCGTGGTACAAGATGATCGGTTTCATCCAGTCCGGTCTGGACCTGTCCGAGCTCATCACCCATCGGCTGGCGGCCGACGATTTTCAGGCGGGTTTCGACGCCATGCGTTCAAGTGATTCAGGCAAAGTAGTGCTGACCTGGGCCTGAGGATCAGTTTCGATGATCGGGCTTTGCGCGTGGTCGTGGTGCGATCGATATATCTCAGCGCGTGGTAGGTAAGCCAATCCGTTGATGAAACACGTCGTCGTCATCGGTGCCGGCATCACCGGCATCACCACCGCCTATGAACTGCTCGAGCACGGCATGGCCGTGACGGTTTGCGACCGGCATCAAGATGCGGCGATGGAAACCAGCTACGCCAATGCCGGTCATATTTCCGCTTCCGACGCCGAATTGTGGACGAACTGGAGCACCGTGTTGGCGGGATTGCGTTGGGCGTTGAGGGCCGATGCGCCGCTGCGGCTGAATCCTCGGCCGACCTGGCACAAACTCAGCTGGCTCGCGGAATTCCTCGCCAGTATTGGGAACTATCGCAGCAATACGATTGAAACGATCGGACTGGCGGTCAAGGCGCGCATGGCGCTGTTCGAGATCGCCGACCGCGAGGGAATCGATTTCGACCTTCGGCGGGGCGGTGTGTTGCACTTCTATCGCTCCGAGAATGAACTCGCCCGCGCCCGGATAGTGAACGATATGTTCGCTGAGGCCGGTCTTGAGCAGCGCGAAGTGTCCGCCAACGATATTGCCGCCCTGGAACCGGGACTGGTCGGCGACACGGCCGGCGGCTTCTTCTCGGAGGGCGACGCCAGCGGCGACGCCCACAAATTCACAATGGGGCTGGCGGGTGTCTGCGCACGCCGGGGGGCCGATCTTCGCTTCGGCGCCGATGTCTCGAAAGTGGAGACATCTGGCCAGGTGTGCGGGTGACAACGGCCGGCGGCGGCGACGATCGCTTCGACGGGGTGGTCGTGTGCGCCGGCGTCCACTCACGCGCGCTGGCGCGAAAGCTCGGCGACCGGGTGAATATCTACCCGGTCAAGGGCGACTCGATCACGATCGAACTGCGCGACGCAGCGAGCCGACGGGCTGCCCCCACGATCGGCCTGGTTGACGACGACGCGAAAATCGCGACCAGCCGCTTCGGCGAAGATCGGCTGCGTGTCGCCGGTACCGCCGAACTCAATGGCATGAATTGTGACATCCGGGCCGACCGCATCCAGCTGCTGACTGCGTGGTGCGAGCGGTTCTTCCCCGACGTGTCAATCGACGCCGTCGTGCCATGGGCAGGTCTTCGTCCGATGACGCCATCGATGATGCCGCGGGTCGGCCGCGGTAGCAGACAAGGTGTCTTCTACAACACCGGACACGGTCATCTGGGTTGGACCCTGGCCGGCGCGACCGCGCGCCTGGTCGCAGAGACGGTCGCGGCTGATCTGGTCCACGCGGCAGCATGACCAGGGCCGGCGCGCCCAAGGGCGCTTTTTGGCTGCAACCCTGGACATCCCGCGCTTGCGCCGAAAGTGTAGCTGGGGCTCAGTGGGCGCCGGGAGTGGCGCGGTACGGTGGAAAAAGCCGATGACAGACAGAAAACTGCTTCTCTACGACTTCCCGGGTTCGATCTGCAGCCAAATGGCGAGGCTGGCGCTGGAGGAAAAGGGCCTGAACTACGAGCGCAGGACCGTTGATATCATGGAACGGGCGGAGCAGTTCGAGCCCTGGTACACGGCCCTCAACCCCAAGGCCGTGGTGCCGACGCTGGCGATCGGAGACGAAATCGTCACCGACACCATCCGCATCGTTTATCGCGTCGACCAGGATTTCGACGGACCGAGCCTGACGTCGGCAGGTGCAGATGGCGCATCGGCGATGGATGACATGATGCGGGCCATTATGGCGTTGCACTACGGGGTGCTGCTCTACGCCAAACGGCTCGACGGAGACGGTACCTCGTCGATCGTTGTCAACCGCGGGCGGTTCCTGCGCGACCAGAGGGAAAAATTTCCGGAGCGGGCCGAGATACTCGAACGCCGCATCGCCGGAAACGAACGCCTGCAAGCCATCCTCGCGGACTCGAGCGAAGTCGACCGGCATATCGGCGAGGCGCGGGATGTGGTCGCGCGCATCGACGAGGCGCTGGGCCAGACCACCTTCGTTTCTGGCGACCACTACACTCTGGCCGATACGTTCGCCACCGCTGCCCTGGCCCGCTTCCGCCTCCACGGTTTCGACGTGTGGTGGGCTGGCGGAGACAACGCAAATGTGGCGGAATATTATGATCGCGTACGAGCACGTCCGAGCTGGCTGGCCGCGGCGGTGGTCGATACCGGCAGCGAGCGCGACCTTTAGCCGGCTCGGTAGAGCGGCGATTGGCCGATCAGACATCGGATCGCCTTGCCGGCACGAGATCGTCGGCTTTGTGGGTCGTCAACGATCATGAGATGAGGATTGCGACACAGGTTCGATTTGGCGCTTTGTTTGCGAATCCGCCCTCCGGGCGACCCTGCAACCCAAAGATTGAGAACGGAATTTCATGCTGCAGACCTGGCGATGGTTTGGCCCGAGCGATCCTGTCCATCTCGAGCATGTGCGGCAATCCGGTGCCAGCGGCATCGTCACCGCCCTTCACGAAACCTATGACGGCGAGGAGTGGTCGGCCACCGATATCGCCACGCGCCAGGCCGAGATCGAGAATGCCGGGCTGGTCTGGTCGGTTGTGGAAAGCATTCCGGTTCACGCTTCGATCAAGCTCGGGACGAATGACGCGGCTCAATACGTCGCGGCATATGGCGCCACGATCAGAAAGTTGGCCGCCGCCGGGATCAAGACGATTTGTTACAACTTCATGCCGGTCGTCGACTGGACGCGTACGGATCTTCGCTTCGCACTGCCGAGCGGCGCTCTGGCGTTGCGCTTCGACGCGATCGACTTTGCCGCCTATGATGTATTTGTGCTGGAGCGGGCAGGCGCGGACGAGGACTACGCGCAATCGATCGTTGAGGAGGCCCGCCAGCGTCGGCGACGCTTCTCCGATGACGACATCGCGACACTCGAGTTCAACATCATCTCGGGCCTGCCGGGCTCGGAGCTTTCACACGACCGCCAGGGGGTCCGGATCAGGATTTCGGAGTTCAGCGAAATCGATGCGGGTGCTCTCCGATCGAACCTGATCGCGTTTCTGTCCGAGATCGTGCCGGTTGCCGACGAGGTCGGTGCGCGCATGTGCATTCACCCTGACGATCCGCCGTTTTCGCTGTTCGGACTTCCACGCGTCGTCAGCACGGCGGACGACTATCGCGAATTGTTCAGCGCGGTTCCATCGATCGCCAACGGGATGACGTTTTGCACCGGCTCGCTCGGAGCCCGCGCCGACAACGACCTTCCGGCAATGGCGCGGGAGTTCGGCAATCGCATTCACTTCGCCCATCTGCGCAATGTCAGGCGGGAGCCCGACAGATCCTTCCACGAGTCAGATCACCTTGACGGCGATGTCGATATGGTGGCCGTGGTGTCGGCGATGCTCGACGAAGAGAAACGCCGGCAGGCAGCCGGCCGCAGCGACTGGGAAATTGCGATGCGTCCGGATCACGGCCATCTTCTGCTCGATGATATCCACAGAAAGACCAATCCGGGTTACTCCGCGATCGGCCGGCTGAAGGGGCTGGCGGAATTGCGGGGGCTCACCAAAGCACTGGCCGCACACCCCCGCTGATCGTGGCTTTCCCGAAAGGACACAGCATTGCGACGGCGGAGTTCGCCTGCGTCGCTACCGCTGCTGAAGAAGAAGGAGAAAATGATGGCGCGGGAATTCGAGGGCAAGGCTGCGATCGTCACGGGAACCAGTGGTATCGGGCTGGGCGCAGCGTTGAAGCTTGCCAGGGAAGGGGCCAAGGTCTTCGTCTGTGGGATCGACCAGGAACACAACGCCGCCGCCGCGCAGGCCGGGGCCGGACTGGATTTCTCGGTGCATGTCGTCGACGTGTCCGATGAAGAGCAGGTGGCCGCCCTGGTCGACAAAGTAGGCGAGGCGGCTTCGGGGATCGACATTCTCGTCAACTCTGCCGCCGTTCAAACCTACGGGACGATCGAAACGACCGACATCGCCCACTGGGACCGCGTCATGGGTATCAACCTTCGGTCCTGTTATCTGATGTCCCACTTCGCCTACCCCCATATGAAGAAACGCGGCGCGGGCTCGATTATCCACGTTGCCTCGGTTCAGGGTCATGCAAATCAGAACGCCGTGCTGGCCTACGCGACGACAAAAGGAGCCATCCATGCTCTGACCCGGGCGATGGCAGTGGATTGCGCCAAGGACGGCATTCGGGTCAACTCGATCAGTCCAGGCTCCATCCGAACGCCGCTGCTGGAATTCGCGGCTCGGCAGATCGTTGGCGAGGGCGAGCCGATCGAAGAAACAATTGCCGGATTCGGTGCTGCTCACCCGATCGGCCGCGTCGGAACGATCGAGGAGACGTCGGAACTGATTGCGTTTTTAGCCAGCTCAAGATCAAGTTTTTGCACCGGTGGCGATTACCTGATTGACGGTGCGCTGACGGCGCATATCGGCGTTTGAACTCAGCGAGCCCACGATACGGCGACCGCCCAGGTGCCTTCGGGCCGATCTGGTCAAAATGATGGAGGCCCGCCCGTGCAGCTCATGACAACGACCATCGGCGCCTACCCCAAGCCGCCGGACGCGCCTGTGCCGATGTGGAGCGAGATGGGCGGGCACCGCCGCGAGGCACCGACCGAAGTTTACGACGGCTTAGTCGAACACCAATCAGGCGAGGTCAGGCGCACGCTCGATCGCATGACCGTCGATGCGGTTCGCGAACAGGTGGATTGCGGAATTACGATCCCGACAGACGGCGAAATCCGCCGCGAGCACTATGTCTATTATCATTGCCGACACCTGTCGGGGATCGACTTTGATCATCTCACCGGAAAATCGATGCGCGATGGCAGTTGGACAGCACGTGTTCCGACTGTACGCGGCGAGCTTGGGGCGGGCGCGCCGTTCCTCACCGAGGATTGGCGCGTGGCGCAGTCGGCGACCGGCCGAGAGGTAAAAATCACGGTACCAGGTCCCTTGACCATCAGCGATTCGATCGCCAACGAGCACTACCCTGACCGCGCCAGTCTCGCGCGGGCGCTTGCCGACGTCCTCAACATCGAGATCCGGCGCTTGGCGGAGGCCGGCTGCAAATGGATCCAGGTCGACGAACCGCTGTTTGCCCGGCAGCTGGATGAAACCCTCACCTTTGGCATCGAATGCCTGGAACGCTGCTTCGTCGGCATGCCCGATGGGGTCACCCGTGCGGTGCATATTTGCTGCGGATATCCGGTGCGTTTGGACGAACCAAATCCAGCCAAGGCGGATGCGGGATCCTACATCGCGCTCTCGCCTGCCCTCGACGAGGCCGACGTCGATGCGGTTTCAATCGAGGACGCGCACCGGCCCAACGATCTGAGCCTGCTGGAACGATTCGCCCGCACAACCGTCATCCTGGGCCTCGTCAACATAGCGAAAAGCGAAGTCGAGACGGTTGACCATTTGCGCCAGCGCATGCGCGCGGCTCTTGGCCATATCGACCCCAACAGGCTGATCGCCGCCCCGGACTGTGGTCTAGCCCTCATGCCGCGCCATCTAGCTGTCTCAAAGTTGCGCAATCTGTCGGCCGCCGCGGGTAGCCTGTGACTCGGGGCCATTGCAAGATCCGCTGGCTAGTTTGGCGCGCAAGTATGACTGACACGCAGCAAGCCGACCCGTCGACTCCGCCGATCACATCACGCCGTATTTGTCGAACGCTTCGACGGTGCTCATGCCGCCGCGGATGGCCTCTGCAACGAGGTTCTCGTCGCGGACCTTCTCCAATGACAGGCGAATCACATCCTCCTCGGCGGATCTGGGAACGATGAGCACACCCTCGCGGTCGCCGAACAAGAGCGCGCCCGGGTCAACCCGGACACCATCGATGGCGACGGGCGATCTGTGGTCCACGACTTCGCCGCGCAGCGCCTGATCCTGAGCGTAGAGCCCGCGGCAGAAGGTCGGAAAATCAAGCGCCTCAATCCCCGCGGCATCGCGGACGAAGCCGTCAAGCACCGCGCCGGCGGCCTTAAGATGGATTGCGCGGGTCGACATGAGTTCGCCCCACAGCGCGTAGGGGAGCGAGGCTCCGGTGGCGAGGTAAACCTCACCCGGATTGAGGTCGTCCAACGCCTTCAGCATGAGCCCGAACGGTTTTTCGGCGAGGTGGTCCGTCGGTGCTGCCAAATCCTGCTGAGACAGGTCGGCCACCAGCACCGGCATCGCTCGGCCGGCAATTTTCATGTCTGCACGCAGGGGGGCAAATGCGGCCGGCAGGAATTGCCGACGGAACCCCAGTCTGTCCATAACGTCGCCGACCACCGCCGTAAAAAGCTCCCTTTTCAGAAGCCTGAATAGCTCTGCATCGGTGTCGTAGAGGGCCATCGGAGGGTTTCCGGTTGCTGCTGTTCTGGAAACAAATCTGGCGAAGATTCGCGCGACTGTGGTCGATCACTATGGCGCGCGGTCAGCTGGCCGCGGCCGGGTGCGGTTCCTCCGACAGCATGTCCATGATCGGACAATCCGGCCGGTCGTCGCCGCTACAGCGCTCGACGAGTTCGGTAAGCGTACCGCGCAAGCCTTTAAGTTCGCGGATCTTGCGGTCGATTTCGTCGATTTTTTCAGACGCCAAACGTTTAACGTCGGCGCTGGCGCGCGTTCGGTCAAGGTAGAGAGCCAGAAGCTGACGACACTGTTCGACGCTAAACCCGAGGCTTCGGGCGCGCTGCACAAACCGCAGAAGGTGCACGTCGTCGACCGAATAATCCCGATAGCCGTTGTCGCGGCGTGCGGGAACGACGAGGCCGATGTCCTCGTAGTAGCGAATGGTTTTGGGCGGCAGCGAGGATTCCTGCGCCGCAAGTCCGATGTTCACAGCATTCGTCCCCTGTTGCCTGGTGTGGAGTTCAGCTCATATGGTTCCTCGTCCGAACCAACTCAATCCGGGTGTTCACCGGGTGCTCATGCCGCATTCAATTGACGTCCAGTCGCTGGAGGGTCAAATGCGTCGAAAAACGTCCCGACCTGCAAGCGGTATTGCACCTACCTAAGTGATCAGCGGCGTCATCAGGCGGTTGACCATGGCGGGCCTTTCCATATGCGGCAGATGGCCGGTATCGGGGAGGATCGTTGCCTCGCCACCGAAGGCCGACAGTCGAGCTGCGTCGATCGGGTTGATCCGATCATCCTTGCCCCAAATCACGGTGCGTTCCAAACCCAGCTCGGCCACGCGGTCTGCGGCTGCGCCATAGCCGGGCTGGTCGGCGACCAGGCGAGCGGCGAGATCGCTCAGAGCGCCTCGCGCGCCGGTCTCCTCTAGTCGGCCCAGGATATGCTCGATCATCAAATCAGTGATCTGCCGCGGATTCCAGACCAATCGCGACAACAATTGCCGCGCGGTGGTCGGGTCGGCGAGCTCGGCGAACTCCGACAGGAACCCGCCATCGATCTCGGCGCCAAGACCGATTGGAGCGATCAGGAGCAAGCGTGCAACCCGCTCGGGCCGTCTGGCGGCTGCGGCAAGCGCCACGCCGCCGCCAAGAGAATGGCCGATCAGCACAACGCGACGGTCCCTGATTGCCGCCAACTTCTCCAAGACGTGATCGGTCAGATGATCGATCGATCCGCCGGTATGGTCACCGACCGCCCGCCCGTGGCCAGCGAGATCGAACGAGGTCGTGTCCGCCACGGCGTCGATTGGCGGCCGGTTGAAGGTCCAGCTCAGACTATCGGCACCAAATCCGTGCAGGAAGACGACCATCGGCCGGGCGCGCGAAACGGTCATGGCGTCAACTGGGATTTCAATCCGACGGGCAATCAGTCGTCATCTATGATCGCGATGACGTCGCCCGTTTTTACCAGTTCGCCCGCAGCGACCTTGATTTCGGACAACACGCCGTTGGCGGGCGCCTCGATCTCCATGGTCAGTTTGGGCGTCGTGATGGACAGCAACTGATCGCCCAAAGTCACCCGCTGACCGACCGATGTGATCCACTCGTCGATTTCAGCTTCGTCAATTTCATTGCCAAGTTGCGGAATGACGACTTCTTTCGGCATGTGACCCCTTCCTCGCCTGCGTTGATTGATTACAGCCCGATCCTGGCCCGACGCATCGCCTCGTCGCGTTGGCGGTCCCCACGCGCTGCCGCCAGACCCAGTAAATCAAGGACTTCGTCAAGGATATCGTCGCTGTTCGGGAAATAGGACTGCTCCATTTCGGCGCCCGGAACGATCCAGTTGGGAGTACCCAAAACCCGCACCGGAGCATGAAGGTCAGCACCGGCGAAGCGAGCTACATTGGCGGCGACGGTCATGGCAAAGCTACCACGCTCGCATGCCTCGGAGACGATCAACAGACGGCCAGTCTTGCCGACTGATGCCACCACCGGCCCATAATCAAACGGAACCAACGATCTAGCATCGATGATGTCGCAGGATCGACCATGCTCCGCGGCAATCGTCGCGCTGGCGTCCAGCGCGGGGTAGAGGGAGGGACCGATGGTGAGAATGGAGACATCGTCGCCCTCCCGCCTGACCTCGGGATTGCCAATCTCCAGCTCGTAGTGATCACGTGGTACGCCACCGGCGTGAAAAATTTCGCCGACCTCGTAGAGCCGCTGGCTTTCGAAAAATATGACGGGATCGTTGCTCGACAACGCTGCGGCCATCAGACCTTTGGCATCGTACGCGGTTGCCGGATAGACGACTTTCAAACCGGGAATATGGGCAACAAGGCTGGTCCAGTCCTGGGAATGCTGGGCGCCGTATCTGCTGCCGAGGGAACAGCGGACGACAACCGGCAGGTCGAGTTCGCCGGCCGACATGGCCCGCCATTTCGCCAGTTGATTGAAGATTTCATCACCTGCGCGGCCGATAAAATCTCCGTACATGAGTTCTACCAGCGCCCGGCCTCCCTCCATGGCGAAGCCGACCGCAGTGGCGATAATCGCGGCTTCAGAAATCGGCGCATTGAACACCCGTGTGCGCGGTAGAAAATCTGACAACCCGCGATACACGCCAAATGCACCACCCCACTCGCGGCATTCCTCGCCATAGGCGACAAGGCGCTGGTCGTTAATGAGGCGATGAGCGATGGCCTCGAACAGGGCGTCACGGAACGTGATTTTACGCATCGGCGAGAGGGGCACGCCATCGTCGGAAAGACCAAAACGGCTTCTTTTGGCAAGTTGGCGGATACGCTGACTGGACTCGGCAAACTCCTCAATGGATCGTTCATTGCTTGCCGGGTCCGACCCGTCGGAGAACATGAAGTCGCCGATCAACATGGGGTTGGCGACGAGATCGACCGCGGGAGACGCATTGGGATCGGCGGCAAGCGCTGCGATCCTGGCGATCCGTTCGGCAGCCGCGGCCTTTGATGTCATCCACCCCGGTTGTCGAAACCACATGCCCGTCGATCAGGGCGTTGGAAAATTTGGCGATTGGATCGAAACCGCTCCACGCCTCCAATTCTTCCCTTGTCCGGTAGGCGTTGGCGTCGGTCGTCGAGTGGCCGCCACTACGGTAACATTCGACGTCAAGGAGCGCCAGCCCATGACCATCTGCCAGTATCGCGCGTTTTCGGGCGACGGCATCGGCCACCGCAAGTGGACTGGTCCCGTCGACCGTCTCGGCGTGGAGCGCGTCGGCGCGAGAACCGGCCGCGACGCGCGAAAGGCGATCCCACGCCATCGTCTCGCCGATCGTTTGACCGCCCATGGCGTAAAAATTGTTGTTGAAGAAGAACAGCACCGGAGGAAACCCGGATTTCTCCCACAGCTGGTCGAACTGGGCCATCGCGGAGAAGTTCATCGATTCCCAGATCAAGCCACATCCGACCGCGCCGTCACCGAGGCTGGCAACCGTAATCCCAGGGCCCTGATGGAGCTTGCGGTGGAGCGCCGCTCCGGCGGCAATTCCAGCTGACGCGCCGACGATGGCGTTGTTGGGGTAGATGCCAAAGGGCGTGAAGAAGGCGTGCATGCTGCCGCCCATGCCGCCGTTGAAACCGTTGGCCTTCATGAATATTTCGCTCAACAGGCCGAGCACGGCAAAATTTTCGGCAAGGTCGCGGTCATCAGCACCGCCGAGGTGTTTCTCTGTCACCCTGAGCAACGCCCGGTTGCGCGGGCGATTCAACGCGTCAAGAATACGGTCGGGCGGCAGCGTGCCGATCGCGCGCAGCGCTTTGGCGATGAATTCACCATGGCTGCGATGGCTGCCAAAAATGTGGTCATCGGCCTCAAGCCCCCACGCGCATCCCACGGCCGCGGCCTCCTGGCCGATCGAAAGGTGTGCAGGCCCGCGATAGGAGAATTCGACGTTTGCATATTTGCCCGTCGCCTTAAGGGCGCCGAGCATGGTTTCGAACTCCCGCACAAGCACCATGTGTCGCAGTATGGATTTGAGATCGTCATCGCCCCTGGCGCTACGCTCCTCGACAAGCGAACGATGATAGGCGTGAACGGGAATTTCCGGGAAGGCCAATTTCGAGGCGATCATCGTCGATCGCGGATCGACCGTCAGTTGCTTGGGCATGTTCTCGTTCCTGCCGCTTCTTCGGCGAAACACGCGACAGGGTGCTTCGGTTGCCAGGGTGGGATCTGAATCAGGCGCGGCCAGCGGCGCCCCCGATGAATCGTGAGAGCTCAGCTTCCAGTTCGTGTTTCCAGGGCGGGTCGCAGCCCCGGCGGGTGCAATTGATCCCTGCCGCCAGACTTCCACTGACAAGGGCGGCGCGGAGGCTGGCTTCGTCGATCGAAGCGAGGGCCTTGCGGGTCGTCAAGCCGCCGTCATGAAGTGCGCCGATGAGTCCAGCCTGCAGACTGTCGCCCGCGCCGATTGTGTCGACGATCGGACCAGGCATGATGGCGACCTGCTCAACCCGCGTGCCCTCGGCGGACAACGCGACCGACCCGTTATTGCCCAATGTCAGGACCGATAGCGCAGGGCGGCGTTCGCTCACCAGCCGCTCGAAGGCGGTGGTCGTTTCGGTCCCGGGGAAGATGATCTTCAGATCCTCGTCGCTTACCTTGACGATGTCGGCGACCGCGACAATTCGCGACAAACGCCGACGATAGTCTTCCATATCGGCGATGAAACCGGCACGGAGATTGGGGTCGAGCGAGATCAAGGCGCCGCGTTCCCTGGCAGCCAGTGCACCCGCCAGCCAGCGCTCGCTGTCGGCTGGTTCGTATAGCGTGATCGAACCGATATGTATGAAAGAAGGCGCGGCGGGGAGTGCTGCTTCCAGGGATTGGCCACGAATGGTTCGGTCGGCAGTGTTGTCCCGGTAGAAGGCGTAGGTCGGATGACCCGCCGCATCGATCGACACCACCGCAAGGGGCGTCGGTTCGGGCACCGGATCCGGCATCAGAATGTGGACACCGGAATCGGTGAGCGTCCGCGACAACAGACGGCCCAGCACGTCGGCCGAAAGCGGACTGGCAAAGCCGACCTGGTATCCGAGGCGGCCGAGCGCCAGGGGACGTTAAAACAAGACCCTCCGGGGAGCGCCTGATAGCGCAACTCGGCATCACCAACCATGTCCGCCAGCGCGTCGCCCGCAACGACGATCATGCTTGCCCTCCTGCTTCGCCGGGCGACATGGCATAGGCGGGCGGAAAACGGAAGGCCAGCGGTCCTAGATCAAGGCTTGACGCGGCGGCCTTCTGCCGCGGAGGTCACCGCGGCGTCGGCAAGTTCCAGTGCCTTCAACCCATCCCGCCCCGTCGGCGACATGGGTAAGGCCGAGGAAATCGCGTCGGCGAATGCCGACAGCTCGATCCTGTAGGCGTCGCGATAGCGCTCCATGAAGAAATCCAACAGAGGTTCCGACCGGAAGCCAGCGGCATCGCCGACGGACACCGTGGTCGCGCGGAGA
Organism: uncultured Bauldia sp.; assembly: GCA_963663975.2. Lineage (GTDB taxonomy): Bacteria > Pseudomonadota > Alphaproteobacteria > Rhizobiales > Kaistiaceae > JANQRX01. The sequence goes on from CAXXRA010000006.1 coordinate 170,545, forward strand.
TTGTCCGCGGAAACCATACCCTTCGATCCGTGAACCTCAACGCGCTGATCGTAGCCGTAGGTTGCGCGTCGTGAGCAACTGATCAGGCAGATCTTACCGGTTGCCGTCGACAGGGTCGCGGTGGCCGTATCGACATCGCCGGCGACGCCGATCTCGGGCTCGATCAGCACCGAACCGACGGCCGAAACCTCGCTGATTTCCTCATCGAGGAGGAACCGCGCCATGTCGAAATCATGGATCATCATGTCGCGAAACAAACCGCCGGAGCGACGGATATAGTCGAGCGGCGGCGGTGCCGGATCGCGCGAGGTAATGATCACGATTTCCACCTTGCCGATGACGCCGTCGCCGATCTGCTGGCGTAGCTCGCGGAAGTGAGGATCGAAGCGACGATTGAAGCCGACCATGAGCTGGGCATTCTCGATCTCGACGACCTCCAGACAGTCGCGAACCCGGCTCGCGTCGAGATCGATGGGTTTCTCGCAGAATATGGCTTTACCCGCCCGAGCCGCGGCTTCGATCAGCTCGGCATGGAGATCGGTCGGCGTGGCGATGACGACGGCAGCGATGGTCTCATCGCCGAGTATGCCGGAAAGCGACCTCCGTGCGGCACCTGAAATTCCAACCGCCGCCTCGGCAGCGGCATCGATCGGGTCGTAGATTGCGACAAGATCGAGGTTGGCGATTTCCGACATGGCCCTGGCATGGGTCAGCCCGATGCGACCAGCGCCCAGAAGTGCAGTTGCAACTCCCATCAATCTCTTCCCCCGGTCAGGTGGCGGCGTCGCGCTGAAAGATCCAGTCATGGTCGGGATCGTTTTGGAAACGCCATTTGCGCAGCGGTCCCGCCATCACGTTCAAATAGTACATTTCGTAGCCATAGGGCGCGCCGCACGGGTGGTATCCCTTCGGAACCAAGGTCACGTCGCCGTTCGAAACCGCCAGGTTCTCGTCAAGTTCGCGCGTCCCGTCGGCAAGGGCATCGGTGTAGATGCGCTGATAGCCGTAACCCTGTCCCGGACTGAGCCGATGATAGTACGTCTCTTCGAGATAGGTCTGGTTGGGAAAGTCATCCTCGTCGTGACGGTGGGGCGGATAGGAGGACCAGTTGCCTTGGGGGGTGAAAACTTCCGTTACCAACAGACTGTCGGCCCACGGCCGATCTTCCATCAGAATGGGATGGATGTGACGCTCATTGGCGCCGGTTCCGCGAACCTCGAACGCGATATCCTGGGGGCCGATCACACGGGCGGCATGATTGCCGTTTCCGGGGGCCGAACATACCGCCAGCGTGCATGGCGTGGTCGCCTCGGCCGACCAGGTCGATCGGTCGGGCACGTAAACCGCCCACGGCTTGCTCTTTTCGAACACGTCCATGCGCTCGCCGAGTTCGCCACGCTCCTGGCCCGCGGCGACGAATTGAGCCTTGCCCTCGACCAGAACCAGAGCCACTTCGCGGTCGCCGGTCTCCTGCTCGACCCTGTCACCGGGATTGAGTGCGAAGAGTTGAAAACCGACATAGCGCCAGCCGGCGCTGTCGGGTGTCACCTCGATGATTTTCCCGTCGCCTTCCGGAGCGTGCGGTTTGATGAGCAGTGATGACATGATGCGTTCTCGTTATTTGGTGGTTGAATGGCAGGATCATCGACCCTCGGATTCCGCAGCCAATCTCAAATCGGCCGAGCTGTTTGGCGCGGCTTGCTACGGGTGCCGCAGTTCGTCCCACAAGTCACGCAGGGACCGGAAGCGCGTTTCCATCTGAGCAATGGCCACGTCGTCGTCAATCTCACCGGCGAACCAGGACCTCGCGGTATGGGCGAATATGGTGCGGCCAACGGCGAAGCCCTTGACCAACGGGTGGCGAGCGGCGGCGGTGAAACTGTCGCGCAGGTGGCCCTCTTCGGCGCCAAGCCCAAGCACGACGATTCCCCGGCACCACGGATCGTTTTCGGTGATCGCTGCGCAAGTTTCCTTCCACGCGTCGTCGTCTTTCATCGGTTCGAGCTTCCACCAGTCGGGTCGTACGCCGGCCTGGTAAAACCGCCTGATCGACCGCGCGGTCGTCAACCTGTCGCAGGCCTGGACCGCCGAAGGGATGATCTCGAGTAGAAATTCGAGACCGTTGCTCCGCGCGGCATCGGCCAGCCGCACAACGGTGTCTTCCTGAGCTGCCAGCGTCGCCTTGTCATCGTCGGGATGGTGGAAACAGAGCACCTTGACCACGTGCTCGGCCGGCCATTCGGCGAGATCGGACCCAAGGTCGGGGCCGATTTCAAGCTCAAGCGGTCGCGAGCCCGGTACCTCGGTCGGTCGCCCGATCCACAATCCCGACCCGGCGGCGGCGTGCAAGGCGGCGCGGCCGAGCCGTGAATCGCAGAGAATTCCGTGCCCCGTTTGCCCGGAAGCAACCCGCTGCGCAGCCTGAAGACACAGCAACTTGAAATCCGAGATACGATCGGGAGAGGCGCCCGCGTCGGCGGCGATTTTCTCCAGTTGGCCGCGATGGTCGAAGGCGAACACCCGCATTTCCGGCCAATCGACTCTCCTGGTTGTCGCCCAGTGAATGTGTGCGAGCGCCTCATCCTTGCGGAGGGCGCGGTGGCTCGATCCGTGCTCCAGGAACCACTGCAGTTCCTCCCAGCTCGGGTAGGACGGGGCGCAGCCGTGACGCGACACGGCGATCGCACCGCAGGCGTTGGCGTAGGTGAGGGTGGTTTGCCAGTCTTCGTCGCGCAACCAGCCGCGCAACAGGCCGGCCATGAAGCCGTCGCCGGCGCCGAGCACGTTGAAGACCTCGATCGGGAAACCGGGGCCGGTGATGCCCTCCTCGATGTCACCCGGAATAGCACGTTCGAAGGCGGATGCGCCCATTGGCCCGCGTTTGCAAACCAGTGTGGCCTTGCTCAACGCCCGAACATTGGCCAGCGCTTCAAGCGTGTCGGTCGAGCCGCCGGCGATGTGGAATTCGTCCTCGGTCCCGACGATCAGATCGAACATGCCAAGCGTGGATTGGAATTCACCGGTGACGTCAGAAGATTCGATGAAACGCTCTTCCCCTTCACCATGGCCGGCGAGGCCCCACAGGTTCGGGCGAAAATCGATATCGAGTGCCGTCCGAGCGCCGTTCTCGCGCGCCAGGCGAACGGCCTTCACCACCGCACTCCGTGTCTGCGGATTGGACAAATGGGTGCCGGTGACCGTCACGCACCCCGCCTCGGCGATGAGGGCCGGATCGATGTCGTCTTCCGACAAAGCCATGTCGGCACAGTTTTCGCGGTAGAAAATGAGTGGGAATTGGTGTTCGTCGCGAATGCCCAGAATCACCAGCGCGGTGAGACGTTCGGGATCGGTCTTGACGCCGCGCGTGTCGACGCCTTCGCGGGTCAACTCCTCTCTTAGAAACCGGCCCATGTGCTCGTCGCCGACGCGGGTAATCAGTGCTGGCCTCAGGCCCAGTCTGGCGACGCCAACAGCCATGTTGGTGGGTGAGCCGCCGACGTATTTGTTGAAGGAGCGCATGTCCTCAAGCCGCCCCCCGACCTGGGTGCCATAGAGGTCGACAGACGAGCGCCCGATGGTGATCACATCGAGTCCAAGTCGCGCTGGGGTGTCGTCTAGTGGCGTTTCCGACATGTCGGGGTCTCGTTGGCTGTGTTACTTCGGGCTCACATTTGTGATCAATCGTTCCGCTCGGTGCGCCGGCGATTCTGCTGCGGTCCAGCGCGGCTGCCCGACGCTAGCGCCCGAGCCAGCCTCCGTCGACCGCGAGGACCGTGCCGTGGACGTAGTCGGAAGCTGGCGAAGCCAGAAAGACCGCCGCGCCGGCCATGTCCTCCGGGCCCGCCCAACGGCCAGCTGGGATGCGGGCGAGAATGGCGGCCGAGCGGTCGGCGTCGTCCTGCAGAGCCTGGGTATTGTCGGTGCGCACGTAGCCAGGGGCAATAGCGTTGACGTTGACGCCCTTGCCCGCCCATTCATTGGCCAATGCCATGGTGAGCTGAGCGATCGCACCTTTGCTGGCAGAGTATCCAGGCACGTTGATCCCGCCCTGAAAACTCAGCAGTGATGCCGTGAAAATGATCTTTCCGCTTGCGCGCTCGAGCATGCCCTTGCCGATTTCACGGGACAGGATGAACTGGGAGGTGAGATTGACTTCGAGAACGACGTCCCAATCGGAATCGGTGTGTTCAGCGGCGGGTGCGCGGCGGATGGTTCCGGCATTGTTGATCAGGATATCGATTTCCGAATTCTCGGCCAGGACTTGCCGGCTGAACTCATGAACACTCGCGCGATCAGAAAAATCGCACGCGTAGCCGCGGAACCGGTGCCCTGCTCGTGTCACCGCTGCTTCCAGTTCGCTGCCCTTCGATTCCATAGAGGCGCTGACACCGATGATGTCGGCTCCCACTTCAGCAAGCGCAATCGCAATCGCCTTGCCAATGCCCCGCCTGGCGCCGGTGACAAGCGCGGTTTTGCCGTCAAGACGGAAGTTGTCGAGGGCGGGCATCAAACGCCGACCCTGATCAAGGTTTTCATCGAGCGGGCGTCGCCATCAAGGTCGGCAAAGGCCGGCCCGATTTCATCAAGCCCGCGAATGCCGGTGATCAGGGACTCGCAGTCGATTGCGCGCCGGGCGACCAGATCGATGGCCTCGTCATAGTCTTCTGGCTCATAGACGCGGGCACCGATCATCTCGACCTCGCGCCAGAAAAATCTGAACAGGTCGATATGTCGTTTGTCCGGGTGAATGGCCACCATCACGATCCGGCCCCGGGTCGCGGCAGCCTCGGTCATCACCTCCGCTCCGGGCTGGGAGCCGGATACCTCGAACACCACATCCGAGCCCTTGCCGCCCGTCCTGTCATGGACCTCCTTGCCGATGTCGGCGCGCCCGGCGTCGAGCACGTCGAACCCTAGCGACCGGGCAATTTCGAGGCGGTGCGAACTGACCTCCGACACCGTCACGCCGGCACCTTTGTGCCGGGCGACCATGGCGATCAACATACCGATGGGGCCGCCTCCGATGACCAGCGCGTCCTCGCCGGCCCGCAACCGGCCCCTGCGCACGTCGTGGCAGGCAACGGCGACCGGCTCGACAAATGCGGCCAGCTCCATGGGCATGTCGACCGGGATCCGGTGCAATGTATGGCTCGGAACGGTCCACTTTTCCTGAAAGGCGCCATCGGTATCAAGGCCGAGGAACTTGAGATTGTGACAGATATGGGCATGACCGCGTTGACAGGCAGGACACCTACCGCACGCCGCCAGCGGCCGCACCACAACCCGCTCGCCAGCCTGAAAATCGCCGACATCGGAGCCGACGGAGGCAATCGTGCCCGACATTTCGTGGCCGATCACGCGGTGCAGGCCGATCCTGTTGTCCATGACGCCGTGATAGGCGTGCAAGTCGGTTCCGCATATGCCGCAATATGCGACATCGATCTGCACTTCGGTGGATCCGGGCCGCGTGGGCGCGATTTCTTCGATCGCGAACGTCCGATTGCCGGTGTAGAAAGCAGCCTTCATGATAAATTGAACCCCGGAGTTTGGAAGCCGCACCCGAGCCGAGGGGGAGGCATTGAGAGGAGGCGGTTCCGGACCAGGCGTTTCATAGGCACCGGGCATCGCGGTGGTCAATATCGAAGTCGAGCCGCCACAGGCAACGATTTCTTGACTTGAAGATTTACTTGGCCTTGGCTTCGTTGGCCAATATCGGCTTGGCAGTTGTCGGACTTCTGCCGGCAATGATGTCGGCGATGCTGTTTGACGCTCCGGGAAGCGAGGATAACCCTGTTCTTTGGGCGGTGGTGGCCGCGATATGGATGTTTTCGGTCGTCGCGTTCGCCTCGGCGATTGCGCCATGGCCGTTGCTGAGACGGCAAAGATCGATCGCAGCGATCATCAGCACACTGGGTGCGGCGGCATTGTTTGTGTTCATCGTCACTGTTCCTGGTGGCGGCCTCATTTTCGTGATGCGACGGCAAGAAGAGTGGAATGGTGACGGCCGGTCGAGCTTCCGTGGAGTCCGGTTGACCGATTTGGGCGACGAAGAGGGCTTTTGATTGGACGAAAAGCCGCTGTTTGAGGCCTGCCGCAAGACGAACAAAGGACCATTTTTCCAGCCAAGGCCGGAAATCCGCTTGAATTGGCGCGGATTTGCGGCACAGTGATTTGGCGACCATGGAAGACCAACTTTTTGCGCTGGAGGCGCATCACGAATGATCAAACTCATGACGGCAATGATCGCCGTGGGCCTGTCATTGATCGCCGGCGGAGCGGCGTGGGCACAGAGCCGGACCGAGATCGGAGTTTTGAATTGCGTTGTCGAACGCGGCACCGGCTTCATCATCGGATCGCGCAAGCAGCTGAGTTGTTCCTTTGACCCTGCCGACGGCGTCGTCGGTGTCCGCGAGACCTATACCGGCGAGATTGCCAAATACGGTCTGGATATCGGCGTCACCGAGCAAACGCTGATCAAGTGGCTGGTGCTGGCACCGACAACCGCCTACCCGGCGCATGCGCTGGCTGGAACCTACGTCGGGGCAAGCGGAGAAGTGACGCTCGGTGTCGGTCTGGGCGCCAACGTTCTGGTCGGCGGATCCAACGACACGTTCGCGTTGCAGCCGATTAGTGTGCAAGCCCAAACCGGACTCAACCTGGCGATCGGTGTCGCGAGCCTGACACTGCGTTAGGCCCGCCAATCCACACTGATGCGCGGTTCCTGCGACAGCGCGTTGGGGTCGGCGGCATATACCGGTGGGGCTGGTGTGGCCAAGCGGCGAACGCCGGCCAAGGGTGAAGCGCGCAGTGTCCCAAGCCGATCGCCGCGATACGATTGCGGTGATCGATTCGAATGATCGTGGCGGTGATCGGCGCCCGGGAACCGAATCCTCTTTTTGTAAACCAGGTTGCGCTTTGGCGTTTGCTAAAAATGCAGTCACGGATTCTGGATCTGAGCCTACAGGGCCCGGATCTTGAAATCGTCGTGCGGAGCGATCCGGAGGGGGTTGCGCAAGGGTAGACCAAATTCCGAAGCGCTGATCTCAAACACGTCACCGTCTCTGGTCTCAATACCGTCGGCAAAAGAGAGTGTTGCGGTGCCGAACATGTGGACGTGAACGTCACCGGGGCGACGGAAGAGACGGTATTTGAGTCCGCGGGGTCGGATTCTGGATCTGAGCCTACAGGGCCCGGATCTTGAAATCGTCGTGCGGAGCGATCCGGAGGGGGTTGCGCAAGGGTAGACCAAATTCCGAAGCGCTGATCTCAAACACGTCACCGTCTCTGGTCTCAATACCGTCGGCAAAAGAGAGTGTTGCGGTGCCGAACATGTGGACGTGAACGTCACCGGGGCGACGGAAGAGACGGTATTTGAAATGATGGTGTTCAAGATTGGCGATGGTGTGCGACATGCACTCTTCACCGGACAGGAACGGCTTTTCCCAAATGGTAATCCCGTCGCGAACGACCCGCGACATTCCCTCGATTTTGGTCGGAAGTTCGCCGATCAAAATCTCCGGGCCGAAGGAAGCCGGCCGCAACTTCGAGTGAGCGAGATAAAGGTAGTTCTGCCGTTCGGTGACGTGATCGGAGAAATCGTTCGATAACGCGAAACCGACGCGGACCGGTTGGCCATCGCTGCCAATGATGTAGATTCCGGCGATTTCGGGCTCTTCACCGCCGTCAAGCGCGAAGTCCGGCGAAACGAGGGGCGCACCCGGTCCGACCGTGCTATCGCCGTCGCCCTTGTAGAACCACTCGGGCTGGACGCCGGTCTCTCCAGCGGCCGGTTTTCCGCCGTCGAGACCGAGGCGAAACATCTTCATGGAGTCGGTCAGTTCGCCTTCGGTCCGTGCTGCTGCGTCCTCCTCGCGATGCATGTCATCGCGGGTCGCTGCCGAGCCGAGATGGGTCAGGCCGGTGCCCGTGAGGTGAAGATGGGCGGGGTCGGGATGCGTAATCGGCGACAGCAGCCGACCGGCGCTGGCAAGATCGGCGATATCGATAGCTTCACCGAGGCCACGTGCCGAAATCTCATTCGTCAAAGTATGTCCGGCCGCCGCGGCCGCAGTCGCGAGTTCGTACACGCCGCTTGCGCTGTTGAGTCGGCGTGCAACCTGCCCAGTGGAAACGCCGACCGCAGTGCCGTCGGCACCGTCCAGAAATTGAAAGAGTCTCAAAGTGTGCCCCCGATGGATACTCGTGTGATCCCGACCAACAGCCGCTTGACAGGTGCAGTTCTTGGCTAGCCCAATGCCGACTTCAGATACCGAACGGGTCGCGCGAATCCGGCCGCTTCTGCCTGGTCGAGCAAACGTTGAAGTTCGGTTGTCAAGCCGGGCTCCGTTTCGCCCTGACCTGCCCGGGCGACCGCCCGTCCGGCGGCGACGAACAGGTCGGACCAAGGCAAGGGCTCGGCCGCGGCATACTGCTCCAGTTTGTCGGCAAACTGTGTTGCCGCGTCCCAGTCGTGATTCTCAAGTGCCGTCTCGATGCGTTCTCGGTAGGTCCAAAAGTAGTTGTGGCTGACGCAACCGGCGGCAAGTATTCCCTCGGCCTCCTCAATCAACGCTCGGGAAGCATCGTCGTCATCGCCGAAAAAACCCCGAAGGGTCAGTACGAACGGTCCGATGAAGGTCATACCGACGTCGCGAAGAATGTCGATTGCCTCGTCGAGATATGCGACCGCGTCATGTGATTGGCCGCGAAGAACTAGCCCCTGTGCCTTTTCCCAAAAGCCCTGCGCGACGAAATTGCCGTGACCCAGCCGACGAGCGAGCTCAATCGACTTATCCGCCTGCTCGATGGCTGAATCAGGCTCTCCATTGTCAAGGTGGACCAATGCCAGCATCTGACGGCTCAACAGCTCGGCTCGCGTCTGCCCCGCGCGTTGCGCCAACTTGACCGCCGCCTCCCCATCGGCGCGCGCCTCGGCCAGTTGGTTCAGGTAGATGCGGGTCCAGCCGATCATATGACGATTTGCGACCTCGGTGCGACCAAGGCCCAATTCCTCGCTCAACGCGACACACCGTTTGAAGTAGGCGCACGCGGTTTGCATCCGTGCCGCCAGGTATGAGGCGTCGCCGAGTCCGCCCAGCGCCCGCGCCTCCCATTCCTTCGACCCCGCCAAACGGGCGTAGTGGACCGCAGATTCGTGCTCGGCGAGGCAGCGGGCCACATCGCCGGCCGGAAAGAAGAGATTCCCTCGCAGGTGATGAATTTCGGCGCTCAGCAGGGGCTGGTCTTTGCCTACTTTCTCGTTCGCCTGGTCGGCGTGATCCATCGCGTCAGCCAGCTGTCCGGATGCACGCATGCCCTGGGCCAGGCCGATAAGAGCGCGAACTTCTCCTAAATTGTCGACCGCGGCTGATCGTGCCTCCCTGAAAGAAGCGATCGATAAATCAATCGATCCGAGGCCACGCAGCAGGTCGCCGCGCAGGCTCGCCAAATCATGCCTATCGACACCATCTGCGAGTTTGAGGCCTTCTTCGGTGAGAGCCAGTGCGCGGTCAATGTGGTAGGCTTGAGCTTCTGCCCGCGCGGCCGCGGCATAGGCGCTGGCAGCCTTTTCATCGCCGATACGGCCGAGGTGCTCGGCGCGCAATGTCAGATCACGATCAGCGAACCAATCGGCGGCGCGGCCATGGAGCTCCTTGCGGCGGGCCGTGATCAGCGACGAATACACACCGTCGCGCACCAGTGCGTGGGTGAACATATAGTCATCGCCTGCCGGCCGAATGAGGAAATGTTCAACCAGATGCGAGCTGGAATAATTTGTGTCGCCAAGCAGGAAACACACCGCGGCCATGGAAAACCTTTGACCGAGAATGGAGGCGGCCTGCAGCGCGCGCCGATCCTCAGGCGCAAGCGCGTCGATGCGGGATTGCACGATACTTTGTACTGTTCCGGGCAGCGTCTCCTGATCAAGTTCATTGGCGCTGCGCAATAGCTGCTCCAGAAACAGGGGATTACCCGCCGCACGCTCAATGCAGGTACGGACGTGTTCGGGCGCCACATCGAATTCGCTCTGCGCCAGTTCAGATGCCTCAGCGGTGGTCAGCGGGGCCAGGTCGATCGTGGTCAGACGCGCGCCATGTGCCCGCGCGCGCCAATTGCCGTCGATGGGGTCGCCCTCGATACGCGTTGTCATAACCAGCAGGATGGGCGCGCTCGCTGTGCCGGCGGCCAAATCGGCAAGGTGCGCAAGCGTGCCGGAGTCGGCCCAATGAATATCTTCGACTGCAATCAGGACAGGTGAACGCCGCGCCACGCCTTGGGCCAGGTGCACCAGTGCAGCCTGCCTCCCACGGGTGCGGTCGCTTTGATCCATGGCGTCGTAAATGCTGCGTAGCTCCGGCGGTTGAGGTATGTCGAGCAAGTCGTTGAAGTGGACGAGTTCAACATCGCTGATCAGACCTTCGCGGACCGAAGCCAGGGCGGCTTCGCGTCGTGTTTTCTCGTCGGCCGGACCGTCGATGTCGAAGAAGCTGCGAACAATCGCGCCGACCGCATCGCGGCCACGTGCGGTGCCGAAGTCGAGGACGAGCCCAACATGGTTCTTGAATCCGGCCGCATCGGAAAGATCGCGGAACGCCTCGACCAGCCGCGATTTTCCAATGCCGGGCTCACCGCGTAGCCGAATGGCGCTGCCTGTGCCGATGTCGGAGCATGTCCGAAGGGCACTGTCGAACTGATCCAACTCGGCCGACCTGCCTACGAAGCTCTGCCGCAGGCGGTTGGAGCCGGCATCGCTGATCCCGACCACTCGCCACACCGCAACAGTTTCGTCGAGGCCCTTGATCGCCGTTTCGCCCTTGGGTTCCCAACCGAAAATTCCTGCCAGTGCGTTCCTGACGGAGGCCGATGCCAGCGACTCGCCATGCCCCGCCAGGTCTTGCAGCCGGGCTGCCAAATTCACCGAATTCCCGGTGACGGTGTACTCGCGATGGGTATCACTGCCCGTTCGACTGGCCACCACAACTCCATTGGCAATGCCAATATGGGCCGACAATGGCGGTTCGAACGTTTTGAGCACGTCATGGATTTCGAGGGCGGCGCGAACCGCGCGTTCTGAATCGTTTCCATGGGATACCGGTGCGCCAAAGACCGCCATGACCGCATCGCCGATATGCTTGTCGACTCGGCCGCCAAAGGAACGGACGATCTCGTCCGCCGCCTCAAAATAGCGGTTGAGAAGGGCATGCGTCTCCTCAGGATCGAGCGTGCTGGACCAGTGCGTGAACCCGCTGAGATCGGCGAACAGGACGGTCACCTCGCGCCGCTCGGCCTCGGGTTCGGTTGCGCCGTGCGCCTCCACCCGTTTGGAGACCGCGCCGTTGTCGCTCTGCTCGCCCGCTGCCCAGGGGAGGTGGGAGCCACAATTTCTGCAGAACCGATCACCGACGTCGGCGCTCACCCCGCATACCGGGCAAGTCAGATCGAGCGGAGTGCCGCAGTTGGTACAGAATTTGGCGTCGTCGGCATTGGCGGTGCCGCAATTAGGGCAATGCACATCGGACCCCGGACGGAGATGGAACCAAAGACAATGTAGGAGGGGCGGCGCGCCATTGAAGTGTGGCGCGAAAGCCAACGAAACCGAGGCAAGTTCGGGCGAACTGCTCATAGGCAAGAAGAAGTCGTGACTGCGATCGAATCATTTGTCCCTGTCGCGGTAAGCGGATGTCAGGCCCGCGCTGTTATCACGCCCCAAGTCCGGTGACGGGCACCATATCATCGGCTGGGGCGAAGCAGACATGAACCAAATCACCGACGAATTCAACGAAACCGCTCGGTTAGGAAGTGAACCCGGCGATCCCGAAATCGCGGTCGAAGCGGCAAGGTCGGGTGCCGCCTCCTTCGACGAGAACGATATCGCGGGCGACACGACCGTCGACGCCGGCATCGAGCCGATCATGCCGTTTCTTCCGGACCCAGACCTCGAATTCCGCGATGATCGACAAGATGCCAGCGAAGCCGCGGCCCAGTACGGGCCGCGCGGGGGACGGTTGATCAGTCTGGGGACCGACCTGAATGTTGTGGTAGCCGGCGCCTCGGGAGGGATCGGGGCGGCGATAACGGACATTCTCGAAGAGGATCCCGCAGTCAGCCGCGTCTTCGCTTTTTCGCGGTCTGGTTCCACCCCATTTGGCGGAAACATCGTGGCCGGACATATCGACCTGGCCCAAGAACGCTCGATTGCCCGCGCCGCCGCGGCGGCGTCGTCGGCACAGCCGATCCACCTGGTCGTGGTCGCCAGCGGTTCTTTGGACTTGGGTTCGGAAGACGGATCGGAGTCCGGCCTGCGGTCGCTGGACGGGGTCGCCATGGCGAGCGCCTATCAAGTCAACGCCATCGGCCCAGCGCTGGTCGCCAAACACTTCCTGCCGCTCATGCCGCGGACCGGCAAGTCGGTTTTCGCCGTGCTATCGGACAATGTGGACAGATTTCAAACCAATCAGGACCCGGGTTTGCTCGGGTATAGCGGCTCAAAATCAGCGCTCAACACGATCATAGGCGGTGTCGCCCGCGAGCTCGCAAGGGAGGGTCGAGAAACGACCTGCGTGGGACTTTTCCCTGGCGTCGTCGATACTCCGATGTCTCGGCCGCTGCAAAAATTCGCCGCCGAGGACCAGCTGTTCTCGCCAGACTTTGCCGCCGAACGCCTGATCAAAGTCATCGACGATCTGGTACCTAGCGATGGCGGAGCCCTGCTGGCCTGGGACGGTTCGGTGATCTCCGCGGGAATCTAGAATCCACCCCCGGTGCGGAAGCCGCCTCCACCAGAATGGCCGCCGGGAGAGAACCCTCTGGATCGTGAACTATCGTGTCGCCGGCCGCGCCCGGTAACCGGATGCTCCGAACCCCCGCTCCCTGTGGCTTTGGGTCGCGCGCCGACCGCTGACCCCACAAGGATGCGTTCCAGCGCCCGCTCGGCCTGCTGCAGGGCCATGAGCCGGTTGAAGTCGAAGCTCCAATGGGCGCTGCGCTCGCGTTCTGCCGCGATCGACCGCCGACAATCGGCCAACACGGCAGCCGCATCCTTGCCGTCGACCGGCCAAACTGCACGAACGGTCGGATAAACGGCGCGGGATATGCGCCAGGGAGCTGTTGCCATCCTGCGCGACCCCGCTTCGACCACCGCCCGCATGGTGGAGCCGGCATGATCGGGCAAATCGCGGCCGACCATGGCGGGGCGTTTGGCGCCGGGCGCGGTAGCGGCGAGCGTTGGACCGCGCGGACCTTGAAGCGCGTCATTGAGCGCGGCCAACGCGGCGGCGATCGCGCTCGTGCCTGGGTTGCGGGTTTTGTGGACTGGTGACGGCAATGTCGAACTGTTCCCTACAAGCAGAACGACGGCAGAACAAAAAAAATTGTGTTATTACAACCAACAATTGTTCTCTCATTACTAGAATAATCGTCTCGAAATCGACTATAGCGGGCGGTAGAAGCCGATGACGATGCCAATAACGACAACTTCGGTGTGGTCACCGGCATCCTTCAGGACGATCGGCGTTTGGTACTCGGGGTCGTTTGAATCGGGCCATAGTTCGACGGTTTGGCCGTCGATATGCACCCGCTTCACCGTGCGTTCGGTTTCGCCTCCCCGGCGTCGCTCCGCCACGACGATATCGCCGTCGCGCAGATGCGTCGGTGATTCGGCAAAATCGACGCAGATGACGTACTCACCATCAGCTACGAGGCGGTCCATCGAGTTGCCGACGACGCGAAACGCTATCTGCGGACGGTGGGCATATCTGGGATTCGGTGAGGCTGGCACTGGCGTGTCGTCGCCAATCTGACGACTGTCCTCCTGCCAAAGGCCGGCCGCGACAAGACCGCGAACCGGGGCCCCGCGAGTGCCCGCATCACCGCTCCACCCGCTGCGGTCTTCGCCGAGAAGCCAGGCCCCCGAGACGCCCAGAGCAGCCGCCAATTGGTGCAGATATTTGCTCGTCTGCTGGTCGCTGGTTTCGATCGCCTGGACGGATTGCTGGGGTACGCCGGCGCGACGCGCCAGCTCGGTCTGTTTCCAACCGAGCCGCGCACGCGCTTCGACCAGCCGTTTGCCGAAAATACCCATGGCCCTTTTTCAATACCAGATAATAGGTCGACTGTAGACAAAACTATTGGTTGTCAAATGACCAAAAACTTTGTTAGCACGACTCTACCATAAATCATACTCGAATTGCCCGTATAGGTTGCCTGACGTTCGAAAGCCAGTGCAGGGGCCATCAAGCCGGGGCACCGCCGCGCGATTACGTCGAGATCACGCCGCAAAAACCATTCCACAGCAATGCGCTGCTCGGTCGAGAAAGGAACCCACGCCCATGGATCACGAGCCGAACAACACCAATCCGGTGCAGCGCGGTCGGGGGTTGATCGCGGCCGGACAACGCCTTTGCAAGCGCACGCTCAGCCTCCAGGAAAGGCGGCGGCGACGCGACGAGGCGCGGCACAAACGACACGCTGAGCGCCGCTCGTTGACAACACTTCACGATATTCCGGTCGAGCCACGTGTCGACGCGGCGACCCTGGCGGCGCGGCGGGCCGAGATGCCGGACCATGATGCGCGCAACCTGACCGGTCGTGTTTTCGGAGACCCGAATCCCGCCGACCGACGGCGGGGAGGTAAGTTGTGAGTGCACCGCGGGGGAGGGGCCGGAGGCGCAAGGGTGCGGCGCGGCATCCGGGCGGCAAACTAAAACAGAGGTCCAGCGCCGAACGCGCCGATGAGATCATGGCGGTGGCACGAGACGCCAGGCGCCGCGTGCACGGTCTTTCCAAGACCAACGCCCGTCGAGCGGAAGGCGGCGATCTGCTGGGCAGGCTGTCGCTGTCGGGAGAGATCACCCGTCAGCAGTTCGACGCAGGTCGCGGCTATGCCTCGCTGAAGCGCGACTACGACAGAGCGATGCTGGCGCGCCGGCTTGTGTCGGCGGCGGATTTACGCGGACCAGGCGGACCCGATCACCGCGACGGTTCGGATCCCGGATATCGCGCATGGGTGCAGGGCGTTCTGTCGGCCTATGATCGGACGCGTCGCGCGCTCGCCGAAAGTCCCGATCCCCTGGCGGCGATGGTGCTCGATGGTGTGGTGCTCGATGGGCGTCAGATGTGGCGTTTCATCGGCACGCTGAGGATCGCTCTGAACGCAGTGGGGCGGGTGTTGTCGCGGTGAGTTATTATGTCATCCGGGATGCGCAAACCTATGGTGCTGTTCGCCTTCCGGCAGTCGTACCAACACAGGACACCAGCAACCGACCCGCGTTGCCCTTAACGCGGGTCAGATCGGCTCCCCGAAAATGGGTGTGCCATCGTCCTGGTAGCCGGTAACACCAACGTCGAACCACCAAACCGGGTTAGCAGAGAACGAAGGACGGGCGGCAAGTCGGTCGTGCAGGGCAGCGTTCCGCGGCCGATTGGGTACGCGCCATTCGATGCCGGTGGGGCGCTTGTCGATGTACATGAGGTAGCATGCCAGGGCGATGTCCTGGATCGAGATGACGCCGGGAAAAAAGCCCTCCTGCTCGCTGAAGGTGAGCGGTTCAACCCAGTCGAGAATGTACTGCACGCGAGAGGCGTTGCGGGCCACATAAGCGTTGTCATCGGCGGTCACGCCGACGAATTTACACTGGGCGACGATGACGAGCGATTCGCCGAGTGTATTCAGTGTCGCCGACAGGAGCTTGTCCTCGACTTCGCGGTCGGGTCGATGGATGGTCTCGGTCAACGGCGGCTGGCCGGGCGGCGGAGCCGCGTTCGGATATTTGGCCATCAGATAGTCGACGATGACGGTACTGTCCCAGAGCTTCAGGTCTCCATCGGAGAAAGCCGGAACCTGCAGTGTCGGCCCGTCCTTCAGGCGCTCCTCGGCGGAACTGGCGGTGATCTCCTCGATGTGCTGATAATCGAGGCCTTTTTCGTCGAGCACGATGCGCACGATCCGAGCGAACGGGGAACCTAGCGTGTAGCGAAGGCGTCTCATATCTTGTCTTTATCCAGCTTTCCTACCCGGCCCGACAGTGGCCGATGGTCGATGGGTGCAATCTAGTTGCTAAAGGCCACGGGTAAAGGGGGACCGACACAACGAGCCTTGGCAGCAGAACCGAGCACCGCCGAATGCTCTCGCTCGGTGCGGCCGATGGCCATGCCCTGGGAATCAGCGTAGGCACCCGCCATGTCCGGTGCTATCGGGGCGTTCGTGGCCCCCGGTCTCAACCCGGCGACGGCGGTCGTGCTTATCGGGTTGAGCTTCTTCACCTCTATGATGACGGCTGCCATCAGCCTGGGCGGCGGCGCCATGATGATCGCCGCTATGAGCCTGGTGTGGCCGGCAGCCATTGCCGTTCCGGTCCACGGAGTGGTGCAGCTCGGCTCCAATGTCGGCCGCGCCGCGCATCGGCTGCCTTACATTCAATGGGGATTCGTGGGTTGGTTCCTGCTCGGAAGCCTGGTCGGGGCCGTCGCTGGTGGCAATGTGGCGGTCGCGCTGCCGGACAATGTGTTCAAGGTCCTGATCGCGTTTTTCATCCTCTACGCGGCGTGGGGACCGATCCCACGAACGGCCCTGACATCGCCGGTGCTGGTCGGCCTTGCCGGCGTTGCGACGTCGGCCGTCGGCATGATCGTGGGCGCGTCGGGTCCGCTGGTTGCCGGCGTGTTGCGAAGCCTGCGGGACAGGCGGCAAATTGTCGGAACCCATGCGCTGCTGATGAGCGCGCAGCACATCTTCAAGGTGATCGTGTTTTCCGCCCTTGGATTCGGTTTCGCACCTTATCTGCCGCTAACGCTGGCGATGATCGCAAGCGGCTTCGTTGGAACCGGGATCGGCGGACAGCTGCTTGACCGCCTTCCGGAGCGCATCTTTCGCGTGGCTTTCCGGATTGCACTGACATTGATTGCGATCGACATCATCCGTCGCAGCGTGGGCTTTTGATCCGCGGGCCGAATGGGTTTCCGGGCCCGAGCAAATCCCAACGACAGGGCACCCGTCACAGGTACCCCAGCCAAGACAGCCAAATGCCGATCAGAACCTGAACGGCCGCAATCGCGACCATCAGCCGGCGGTTGGACAACATCGCTGCGCCCATTCGCCTGGTGAGCGAGGGAAAGGCAATACGAACAACACCAGCGACCACGGCGATCCAGCCGAACGCGGTAATCATCACGGGCCAGCCGGCGATCCATATGTTGTGGGTGTTGACGATCACCAACCCGGTAATGAGCGCCATCACGCCGGCAAGAAAGAGCAACGCTTTGCTGTCAAGAAACTCTCGGCCGATGTCTTCGAGCAGCGTTCGGTTGATCAAGGTGGCGAGCCCAGAGACACCAAGCAACGGGCCGACGATTCGCGCGATGAACAGCGACGTTTCCATGGCAGCTTCCTTGTCTGGGCCAACGGCTTCAAGTTGAACACGACGCGTATCCGTCGTGGCCCTTCTCCTGCGGCCTGCTTGAGGCTCGAGACACCACCCGACGGTTCGTCATCAAGCGACGATGCCGGGAGCCCTCACGCGACGTCCGCGGTCGGCGAACCAAGCCCAGCCTATTCCTTCAGCGGGCCTTCGGCCTCTTTCCACGCCGCCACGCCGCCCTTCAAATGGGTCACGTTGGCGATCCCCGCCTCGCGCGCTGTTTCCACCGCCATGGCGGAGCGTTCGCCGTGGGCGCAGTAGAAGATGATCTGTCGGCCGGTGGTGTCGGCGAATTGACGCAACAGACCGCCCGGGGAAATATGGTCGTCGAGATTGGGGTAGGGGGCGTGGACGGAGCCTGGAATCACCCCGTCTCGCGCCCGCTCGTCCACGTCGCGAAGATCGACGAGAACGGCACGGCCGTTGTCAACCAGCCTGATTGCCGATTCGGGGTCGAGCGTCCATGCCGCGCGCGACGGGTCATCCTGATCGAGGCCCATATGGAGATTGGTCGGGACGGCAACGTCCATCATCTTAGGATCCGGCAGATCCAAAGCGTTCATGATGTCGACGTATTCCTGGCGGCTGTCGACCTGCAGACGAGGGTTGTAGGCGCGTTCCTCGCCGATCGTTGAAACCGTGTCACCCTTGTAATCGTGGGCCGGGAAAACGAACGTGTTGTCCGACAATTTCATAAGTCGGTTGAAGATCGAATCGAACTGCGCTTCGGGATCGCCATTCTGAAAGTCGGTTCGGCCAGTGCCCCGAATAAGAAGCGTATCACCGGTAAAGACGCGGTCGTCGAGGACAAACGAATAGGAATCGTCGGTGTGACCCGGTGTATAGATTGCCTCCAGGACGATGCCTTCTATGGTGACGCGATCACCATCGCGCACTCGACTCGAGACCACGTCGATCCCGCTCTGTTGGCCCATCACCGTGATGCAGCGGGTACGGTCGCGGAGTTCGCCAAGCCCGGTGACATGGTCGGCATGAACATGAGTGTCGATCGCCTTGACCAACTTCACGTCGAGTTCGTCGAGCAGCTTGATGTAGCGGTCGACGCGATCGAGAACCGGATCGATGATCAGGGCTTCACCCCCGGCGCGGTCGGCGATCAGATAAGTGTAAGTCGACGACACGGGATCGAAGAGTTGGCGGAAGATCATGTTGGGCAGGCCTTTGTTTCTGATGCCCGTGCCAGTTTAGCATGTCGGCCGACGCCCGCAGCCGCCGGATTGCCGCAGGGCTCCCGGAGCGGTCGCCCGAGTCCGGCCCATTTGGCTATCCCGTGTTGGCGCGGGTTTAGTCGGGCAGGCCGGCTTTGCTGAGCCCGTCGGCGATGACGTCCTTGTGGGCGGTGTTGGCGAAGCTCAGATTGCCCATGTGCCGGTCGAAGCTGTAGTCGGGGTTGAGCGATTTCAATTCACGCCAAACGCGCTTTGCCTCATCGATTTCGCCGAGATGTCCCAGGGTGGAGGCCAACATAGAGCGCGAGAGATCGGTCGCAGGAAATTGGAGGATGCGCTCACGAAACGTGGCCGCGGCCGTTTCGTAGTTTCCGAGAAGCAGGTGCGCCAGACCGAGAAAATGCAGTGACTGCTGGCCGTGGGTCGGGTCCAGGCGCAGGGCTTTCTCGATATGAGGAATTGCCCCCGCCGGATCGCCGCCGAAAATCTCGAATACGCCGCGCGACGCGTGGGCCGGCGCAAAACTCGGGTTCAAGCGCAGGGCAGCTTCGGTTTCAATTCGGGCCTTATCGTGGTCGCCGGCGACACCGAACACGATGGACAGTGCGTAATGGGCGGACGGATTGTCCGGGTCGAGCGCCCCCGCCTTCTCGGCATTTTCCCTCGCACGGGTCGCTGAGTCTTCGTGGGCGTCGCTCCACTGGTTGAGGTGGTCGAAATTGTAGGCCATGGCGAGACCAGCGTACGGTTCGGCATAATGCGGATCGAGTTCGATGGCATGGTTCAACAATTGAACCACTTCGTGAAGCGCGTCGGCATCGCTCAAGCCGGCAGTCAAGATCTCGCGTCCGCGAAGTAGCGCGTCATGCGCCTCGGGGTTCCCTGTTGCCGCGTTCGTAATGCGCGCCTCTTCGGCCGGAGTAAGGGCAACCTTCAGGGCGCCGACGATCTCTCGGGTAACCTCGTCCTGGACTTCGAAAATGTCGGTGAGATCGCGGTCGTATCGATCAGCCCACAGGTGCCCGCCGGAGCTGGCGTCGATGAGCTGGGCGTTGATGCGGACGCGATTTCCCGCACGGCGGATGCTTCCTTCGAGGATCGAGCTCGCGCCCAGTTCGCGTACCACCGCGCGTATGTCAACCGATTTCCCCTTGTAGGCGAAGCTCGAATTGCGGGCGATGACCAGAAGACCGCCGACCTTCGACAGGTCGGTGATGATGTCTTCGCTGATCCCGTCGGAGAAATACTCCTGCTCCGGATCTCCGGACATGTTGTCGAAGGGCAAGACCGCGATCGACGCCGCTTCAGCCGTCGATTTCCGACCGTCCCAACCGTCGGCCGAAGCCTCCGCTGCCGCGCTGATGATGGTGCCAGAACCGTTCGGTGCCCACTTCCAGATGCGAATGGGCCTCTGAATATTCTTGACCTGGACCTCACCGCCATCGGCAAAGGCTATGTTGATGCGGCCGCCAACACTTTCGTTGACGATCGAGGAGACACAGATCCCGCCGACTTCGGCGAGCGGCTCCAGTCGCGCAGCCACGTTCACCCCATCGCCGTAGACGTCCTCGTCGTCGATGATAACGTCGCCCAGATTGACGCCGATGCGCAACACAATGCGCGGTCCGTCGCTATCTTCAGGCGTTTGTGCGGCGATCGTAGACTGGATGTCGAGCGCGCACTTCACCGCGTCGACAACACTGGCAAACTCCACCAGAGTGCCGTCGCCCATCAGTTTGAACGTGCGCCCATTGTGCCGGGTGACAGACGGTTGGAACACGGCCTCCCGGTGCCTTTTCAGCGCGGTCAGGGTCCCCGTTTCATCGGCGCCCATCAATTTGGAATAGCCGACGACATCGGTGGCCAGGATGGCAGCCAGCCGACGGTTGGGAGCTGTTTCAGACATGCCGCCTTCCTATTTGATTATCCGGGCCGCACCAGTCGGTTATTCCGTCGCGTCCGCAGGTGTCGGAGAAAAGCCAGGGTCGGCTCACCGCTGGCAGGTGTGCCGGCGAGCCGAGGCCCGTGTTACGAGCCGATGTCTTGGCCTATGTAGGCATTGTTGAAACTTTACGCGAGGGACGGGCCCATGGGCACCATGATCGGCGGCATCTACCACAACGAGGACGCGGTGACGGCGACCGATCCGACCGGGGAATGGCCCCGCGCCAAGAGCGCCGTGCGCAACTGGATTACCTCCGATGGGACACCTGGTCCGACCGGCGAAGGCGGCTTCTCGGCGGACGGCGGCCGCTACCACCTCTTCGTGGCCTGGAACTGTCCCTGGGCCCACCGCACGCTGCTGATCCGTGCCCTCAAAGGGCTCGACGATCTCATCTCGATCTCGGTCGCGCGGCCCCGGCGAACCGACCAGGGGTGGGTCCACGACGACGATGGGGACTATGCCGACCCGCTGTTCGGCGTCGCGGCGTTACACCAGGCCTATCAACGTACCGTTGAAGACTATACCGGACGCGTCACCGTGCCCCTCCTGGTCGACAAGACCACCGGGCGGGCCGTCAGCAATGAGAGCGGCGACATCGTCCGGATGCTCAATTCCGCGTTTCCCGCCGCCGTCGATGACGACAATGGCTTCTATCCGCCAGCTCTGGCCGAGGACATCGACACGTGGAACGAGCGCATTTATGCGAACGTCAACAATGGCGTCTACCGTGCCGGCTTTGCCTCGACGCAGGAGGCCTATGAACGAGCGGCGCGCGAGGTGTTTGAGACACTGGACGCCGTTGACGCTCAACTTGCTCGAACACGTTACCTGGCAGGCTCTCGATTTACCGAAGCGGACCTCAGATTATTCCCCACATTGGCGCGCTTCGATGTCGCCTATCACTACGCCTTTCGCTGCAATCTCAGGAAGATCAGCGATTATGCGCATCTGTGGCCTTACGCCCGCCAAATCTACCAAATGCCAGGTGTTTCGGAGACAGTCAGGTTCGATATTTACAAGCAGGGCTACTTCTCGCCGAGTGAAAAACGTAACCCGCTCGGGATCGTGCCGATTGGTCCTGCCATACCGGATTGGGGCGAGCCGACGGGCCGGTAGCGGCGGAGAATTCCCGTGTCTAGCGACCATCATCTGGCCGTACTACATCGGCGCTTCGTTGAGTTCGCCACCAGTCTGACTTGTCTTTCGTCGTAGACGCCCCCTAGCGGGCTTGCCGGTGTCGACCGCCGCCGGACCCTCCAAGCCGCTTTATGGGCGCGGGTATCGGCAAGTCAGTGCGCCGCCAACCACTCCCGCGCCAGACGCTGGGCTTCGGCGATCTGGTCGGGGGTCATCAGCTTGGCGACATCATCGCGCCACCTGGCGGCAACCTCCTTGACCGGCACATCCGCGAGGCTGAACCACTTGTGCGCCAGCGCATAGTCCTGCGGAACGCCCTCGCCGTAATTGTACATGAGGCCGAGGTAGAACTGGGCGACGGCATCGCCCTGCTCGGCGGCGCGCCGGTACCACTTCGCCGCCTCGGCGTGGTCCTGCGGCACGCCCTCGCCATTGGCGTGGGCCAAGCCGAGCCCGTACTGGGCGTCGACATTGCCCTGCTCGGCGGCGAGCCGGTACCACTTCGCCGCCTCGGCGTGGTCCTGGCGCACGAAGGTATATGTCCAGCCGAGACTGAACTGAGCGTCAGCATCGCCCTGCTCCGCGGCAAGGTAGTTTTGGGCGTCAGCATTGCCCTGCTCGGCGGCCAGCCGAAACCACTTTGCGGCCTCGGCGTAGTCCTGCGGCACGCCCAAGCCATCCTGGTACATGAAACCGAGGTTGGTCTGCGCCCGGGCATAGCCCCCCTCGGCGGCGAGCCGGTACCACTTCACCGCCTCGGCGTGGTCCCGCGTCACGCCCTCGCCGCGTCGGTGCATTTGGCCAAGGTTGTACTGGGCACCGGCATGGCCTTGTTCGGCAATCGGATGCCATAGTCCAAGTGCCGTCGCATAGTCGCGGGTTCGGAAGGCCGCTACACCATCCTCGTACGGTCCGGCGGCGGCACCGCCGGTCATCATCAGGACGGCGACAAAACCGGCCAGTATGCGTTCAGCATGGCGAAGGCCCTCCCTCGCTGGCGGCAGCATACCTCATTCGGAGTCGCGGCCTGCCGATTTCGGCCCGAGTGCTCTCAGGAACTTGACTGCCTCAGTTATTGTGAAGGCCGCGCTGCCGCGTCGGTTGACGGCTAAATCACCCGTCTTGTCATCGCGAAGCCGCCAGCGACCCCGCATAATCGCTCGCTCAATCGAGTAGTCGCGCTCGCCAGCCAGCGCTCGCAACTGTGCAACATCATCCCTGGTCGCCATGGCTCCAAGCCGCCGTCAGCGCCGGCGCCATCTCCTGCGCGAGCGTCTTGGCTTCATCGATTGTCAGTGTGCCCGCAGCGGATGCGACGTGCGGCTCGCGGCCATAGACGTAGATGTGCTGGCCGCCATTGGCGAACGCCAGTGCGAAGCCACCGGCGATGGGGTGGATCTTCACGAGTAGTCGCGGATCGGACATGGCTCGGAACGATAGCACCCCGCGCGGGCCGCGCTCATGTTGGTTTCAGCGTACCGAATAGTCTCAGACACCTGAACGCCCAAGACCATGAATCCATCTCCTGGCTTGGGTTAGAGGCCGGCCGAGTGTGCAACCGCTCGGTCGGTCCGCTTGATTCAGCCTAAAGGCTGGGGTTCTTTCGCGCGAGTGCTGTCTCGACTCTTCGGAGCATATTGGCGAGCATCGTTGCCGTCGCTTGCGAGGATGAAGGCAACTTGCCTCAGAAGTTATTCTCTCGGGCGACAGGAAGGGTGCCGGATCGGTTTTCAACGTCAGCCTAGCAACGCCGAATCCGGCGCCTCTTTCGTCGCATCGACGACTCGACTCCCGGCCCGGTTTCGGCAACCATCTGCCGATGTCGCTGGGCGGGCTGCCCGGACTTGTCTAGGGGAGAACCACAAAGCCCCTCGGTGACGCAGGGAGGCGTCGGCAAAGAACTGCTGCGCAGTGGCCGGCGCCTTCCTTTAGCGCCTGCCCAGCGTCCACTCGGCCCGGTCATGCCCGAAATCAGGTTCGCGCAACTGCTCACTGGCATGTGTGGTATTTGCAGAGTCAGCCTGGGCCATTGGGAATAAATACCCTTCACTTCTGGTGGCTCAGGCTAGGACCAGGCATTGAGCCCCCATAGGCTCGGTCTGGTCCGCTTGATTCTGCCTCCACGTTTGGCAGTATGCACATCATGGGGGGCGAGTGATGACAACACTGCGCTTCGATGGTGACGATCGGCGCGACCTTTTGGACACGCTGATCGAGGCGGTGCGCATCACCGATGAAACCGGCGAACGGCCATCGGTGGAGGTGGGCGGTCAAGTGTATGCCGGTTATGAGCTTGCGAGGCTGGCTGGGCTTCTGCCCGATTACGACTTGCGGGAACACCACGCGGCAAAAGTCGCTGAGATGTTTGAGCTGCCTCAGCAAGGGTACAGACACACTGCCTACAATCTCGCGATTCGGGCGGCTCAGAACGTGGCTGCCAACAAGCAGCGTCGTGCGTTGATGCGAAAACTCTAGAGCCTGTCCTACAGCCGCCGCGTAGCCCGCCAGCGCGGCCCGCTGAGTCAGTTCTGCCGCTTACGAGTCCCAAGACACCCGAAATGACAGAACCCACCGTCAGCGACTCCCGTTCGGGGTCCGCGCGGATAGTTTTAAGGAGATCAACGATGAAATCTTGGCAAGCTGGACTAATTGGAGTGATCGCCGGCAGCCTGATTGCAGGTGGGTTCGCTTTCCTGAACACCAGCCGCGAAATGGACGTGAAAATGGTGGAGATCGCGGTCGGCATTCTCAGCCAAGAGCCGAAAGAAAACATCGCCCCAGCCCGCGAATGGGCTGTGGACGTTATTGAGCGCAATGCCAATGTGACGCCGAGCCAGGAAGTGCGCGACTGATCAGCCATCGGGTTCTTAACGGTAGCGGCTTTGGCGGCGGCGGGACCTTTTGAATTAGGACACCGAGGCCAACCGCAAAGAAGCTCTTCGAGTAATCCCGAACTGACTAAGAAGCCCGTACAGCGCCGTTTGCTTAAGCCCGCTGTCACTTGTGCCTGGCATGGGGGAACCCAACACCGACAAGCAATATTGGCACCGGAATTGGCACCGGACAGGGAAGGACAGGGCCGGAATAGGCAGGATAACGCCAACTGGCGGACTGGTAGGAACCCGACGAAACCGCCGTATTCCGCGCTGGACGGGACTAGGCAGGACGCCCGGGCTAGGGTTCAAAGCCCGGGCGTTTTCGTGAGTGAACGAGCGTACCGACCGGTGCCGGCCAGTGCGCAGATTCGGCTTACTTCACCTTCTTGATGGCGACGGTGCCGAATGAATTGTCGGCCATCATCTGCTCCATCGACTTTTCGTCGTGTCCGATGTCGTAGCGATCGAGACCGGCCGAATACATGCCGTCTCCGGGTTCGGAGAACTTGATGGTCGTGGTCAGATAGTGGTCTGTCGTTATGGTCGGCGCGACCATGGCGAAGATGCGAATCTCCGGTGCATCGGTCACCAACTCAAAGGTCAGCGTCTTGCCCGGTGCAAGCAGCACGCCGGGAGGGCCGTCATCGCCGTGGGCGACGGTGGCGCCGTCGCCGATGCGGCCGGCCAGCATCGCCGGATCACCCGTCAGGACCTGAACCTCGGCTTCCTTGGTGACATAGCTGCCGTCAAAGATATCGGCGTCGTGCGCCGTACTGGCAACGAGAACGGGTGCGATGAGCTCGGCATCGCTCGTATTGGTGACCGTCACCTCGTAAGTCTGCATCATACCCGCGGACGCGGCGGTGGCCGCGGCAATTGTGAGTGCTGCAGCGGCACCGAGGCCAGTGAGCAACTTCTTCATGATCTTTCCCTTCGCGATCGAGTGGGTTGGACCGTACCGCTCGCGACGGCGCGGCCAGTGGAAGTTCGTCTTCGATGCGACGAGACTTAAAACCGTATTGTTTGGTTGGGGTTGGCAGGCGGTAAGGGTTCGGTTAAGGCGCGACACAAGCACGTGAAGGGGCTGTTATTTTCGTTCCACTTGCGCCAAATGGCGATAGTGAAGAGCCGAGATCGACATGCCACGGGCGGACGCCGCCCGAGAGCGACCTTGCCGAAGAGAGGCACAGAGTGACGCGTATTCTGATCGCCGAAGATGACGAGAACATCCGCAACCTGTTGTCGTCCTATCTCAGGGTGAGCGGCTTCGAGACCGATTCGGTCGCCGACGGCAATGCAGCACTCGCCCGTGTGGCAGGGGATACCAGTTATGATCTGGTGGTGCTTGACCTGATGCTGCCCGGTACAAGCGGTCTCGAAGTGTGCCGCGAAATACGCAAGTCGCGATCGGTGCCGGTACTCATGCTGACTGCATTGGGAGAAGAGGACGACCGGGTGCGCGGTTTTGAACTCGGGGCCGATGACTACGTCGTCAAGCCCTTCAGTCCGCGTGAGCTTGTGGCGCGGGTCAAGGCGATCCTGAGGCGTCAGACGCCCGAGGGGGGCGATACGGAAACCCCACGCAGGGGCCGGAGCTATCCCATTCAGGTGGATTGGGAGGGCAAGACGTGCGTTTTGGCCGGTGAGATCGTGGACCTGACTCAATCGGAGTTCGTAATCCTGGCCGCTCTCGTGCGGCGACCCGGGGTGGTGTTTTCACGTGAAGAACTGATCGAACTGCTGTATCCGCACGGGGGCTCCGTGGTGCCCAAGGCGGTAGACGTTCACGTGCATAACATCCGCGCCAAGCTGGGAGCCGAGGGCGCGCGGCTGATCGAAACGGTGCGCAGTTTCGGCTACCGCGCGGCGAGGAGCACCTGACGATGGCGCGTGTCCGAAACGGCCCGCCGCCAGCGCGCGCCATGCCGTTGCTTCTCATACAACTGGTCGCCGCCAACATCATCGTCGCCGGTGTCGTGGCCGTGGTGCTCTACTTCACCTTCGACGGGCTGACCGAAGCCTATTTCAATCGACTGATGAAAGAGTTCAACATCAGTCCAACCAAACTCAATTCCATGTTTGTCGAGGATGTCGAGCGCAGCCTGTTCTGGGGCATCGGCATAGCCCTGGTGGTCGGGGTGGGGCTGTCGCTTCTGTTGACCAATGCGGTTCTACGGCCCCTGAGGAAAATGGCGCGGGCCAGTGAAACGATCGCATCCGGCGATTTCTCGGCTCGCGCTCCGGAGATGGCCGGCGAACTCGGCACCCTAGCCCGGTCGTTCAACGCGATGGCGAAGACGCTGGAGCATGAGGAGGCGCGGCGGAGGCAGCTTCTGCGCGACATGAGTCATGAGATCCGCACGCCGCTGACCAATCTGAAAGGCTATCTGGAAGCTCTCAATGATGGCGTCTTCGAAGCAGGTTCGGACGTGTTCGGGGTACTGTACGGCGAGGCCGAGCGGCTCAATGCGCTGGTCGACGATTTATCGGCACTGGCTGCGGCTGAGGGGATCGACGAGCGGTTGGAAATGGAGCCGGTTGACCTTGAGGCTGCGGTTGGAAGCGCGGCAGCTGCATATGGGCACGCACTGGCGGAACGCGGAATCACCCTCGACATCGAGACCAACGGCAAGCCGGTGCCGGTCAAAGCCGATCCAAAACGGCTCCATCAGGTGCTCAATAACGCACTCGCCAATTTGGTGCAGTATGCCGAGGACCCATCCGGAGATGTCGATAGTCCTTCAAGCGCCGCTGTTCGGGCGACGGTTTTGCTCGATTACACCAGCCCGCGGCAGGTGGTAATGCGCTTCGAGAATCCGTCCAAGAGCATCGCGATGCAGGATCTCGATCGCCTGTTCGACCGCTTTTACCGCGCCGATCCGGCGCGCGCCGGCGACCCTCGCGGCGGCGCTCACAACGCCGGATTGGGCCTGGCCATCGTCAAACGCCTGGTCGAAGCGCACGGCGGCGGCGTTCGCGCTGAGCAGTCGGGCGGCCGTTTTCGGCTTCTGGTGACGCTGCCCCGGCGTGAGACGCCTCGTCTAGTATTTTTCGCTGACATCGAAGGAAACAACGGGGCGACAGAAATTCGATGGCCGACAAACCGGCACTTTACGGGCGCAGCACATCAGCCAACGCACAAAAGCCGTTGTGGCTCATGCGAGAGCTCGGCCTGGACTTCGACTAGGTGGTCCGTTTGGCGGTCTTGATACGCCCGACTATGGCGCACTGGCTTGCCGGGCAGGCATTCACCTGCGCAAACATCGCCTGCGGCGTGGCCATGTATCGCTGGACGACGATGGCGATCGAGCGGAAGAATTTTGTTGCGATCGAGGCGTGGCTCGAACGTCTCAAGGAACGGCCCGCCTTCAACAGGGCCGTGTGCATCCCCTACGACTCGTTAGCCAATGAGCGCGTTCCCTGAGGTCGATCGACGGCTTCGTGGAGAAAACGAAGGGCAACCAACATGAGCGAAAAAACGTCATCGAACGGTTGGACCGGGACGATCAAGGGGTCTCCGGAGGTCGGTGCCTTGGCCGAAAGATCGCGTACCACAAGCTTGGCGGATATCGAGGCCTTCACCGACATGACCGGGGACCGCAACCCGCTGCATTATGACAGGGAACTGGCGGAAATGTCGGTCTTCGGCAAGCTGATCGTCCAGGGCGGCGTAACCTCGGGGCTGCTCAATGCGGTGGTTGCCGAAGACCTCCCGGGGCCAGGCTCGGTGTTCCTGGGGGTGGAGTGGAAGTTCGTCAAAGCCGTCGGTGTCAATGAAACGATCACCGCCCGGGTCGAGGTGGTCAGCGTCCGTCAGGACAAACCCATCTGCAGATTGAAGACCAGCGTGGTCAACGAAGCCGGCGAGGATTGCCTGACCGGTGAAGCGACGACCTATACGGTACCGCTACGCAAATCCTGACCCGCCGCAATTTTCGCAATTTGAGCGAAGAATTCAGACCTGTTCGTCCGAGCGGTCGGTCGCGGGCGGCGGTGTTCGCGAAAGAGCCGAAATCTCGTCCCGGAGTTGCGGCGTCATATCGACGTCGACCGCGTCGAGCGATGGCTCCAACTGTTCGACATTGCGCGCTCCGACGATCGGGCAGGTGATGCCCGGATTGGCGCCGACCCAGGCGACAGCTGCACTGACGGGGTGCAGATTGCGCTCCCGACAAAAGGCGGCAAAGGCTGCCGCGGTTTCGCGGTGCCAAGCTTGGCCATACCTTCGGGTGTACAGGTCGTTGGCGATCAGCCGCGCGCCGGCCGGCTCGGTGCTGTCGTCATATTTGCCCGAAAGAAGGCCACCCCCGAGCGGGCTATAGGGCATGACGGCGAGTTTCTCTTCAATCGCCAGCGGCAGGATCTCCGATTCGACCTGGCGTTTGACGAGATTGTACATGGGCTGGAGAACGTCGAAGCGCGGCCAGCCGCGCAACGCCGAGATGCCCAGCCCCTTGGCGACCTGCCAGGCGGCGTAGTTGCTGGCGCCGAGGTAGAGGACCTTGCCGTCCGCAACGAGACTTTCCAGCGCGCGCAATGTTTCCTCCAGCGGGGCCGAAACATCCCACTGGTGCATAAAATAAACGTCGAGGCGATCGGTGCCGAGGCGTCTCAGGCTGGCCTCGATCGCCGAGGTGATGTGACGTCGATTGGTACCGCGATCGTTGACGTCGCCGCTCATCGGGCCAAAGCATTTGGACGAAATAACAAGCGCGTCGCGGTCGCTGGCAATGAGACGGCCGAGGATCTTCTCCGACCGGCCGGCGGAGTATACGTCGGCCGTGTCGAAGAAATTGATGCCGCGATCACGGCAGGCCGCGTAGAGGCGGCCGGCCTCCGTCTCGTCCGCATCGCCGCCGAACGACATGGTTCCGAAACAAAGTTCCGAGACCTGAACGCCGGTGGCGCCGAAAGGCACGTATTTCATGGAGTGGTCCCGTTCCGTTGATCTGGTCGTCGTAATGTTCGGCGATCCGAGCGCGGGCTGGCGCGGCTTCTCGCCGGTAGTTTGCCCTCCTTTGCCGACGATTGTAAAGGGGTCGCCGATGCCGTTGATGCCCCAGAGGCACCCATCAGAATAGGCTCTGAGACTTTTAATTCGACCGATGGCGGCTACCAGCGTTGGTCACATTCTCAAGCCGGTAACGATCATGACCAAGCCGATCCTCGTATGGCAGCGCCTGTCGGATGCTGATCTGGAAGCACACTTCAATCCGCGCGTGGCGGTGGTGGATGCTGCGGTGCGATTGCAGGACTGGTCCAAACGCTCGGCGGCGCTCGCCAACGATCTGACCTGCCGTGGCGACATCCGGTACGGCGATGGTCCCAAGATGACGTTCGACCTTTACGGCGTCGACGCCGCGGCGCCGACGATCATCTTCGTCCATGGCGGATATTGGCGTGCACTTGATAAACGCGATCATGTGTTCGTTGTTGAGGGCCTGCTGCGCGGGGGCCTGAACGTCGTCAATTTCAACTATGATCTTTGCCCGGATGTGACGCTCAGCGAGCTCAATGACGAGATTGCAGCAGGGATTCACTACGTGGCCAGCAACCGGACCTCGCTCGGTCTCGGCGATTCCGGCCTTTTCATGATGGGACATTCGGCCGGTGCGCATGCGGCGGCGGTGGCGATCTCCATTCCCGAAACCGCGGAGCTGCTCGACGGCATCATCGCGGTCAGTGGCATCTACGACACCCGAGCGGTGCGACGAACGTCGATCAATGCCGATGTTCGGATGTCTGAAGAGGAGGCTGCGCGCCTCAACGCCCTGACGATGGCGCCACATCATGACCTCCGCATTTTGTGCGTTGTGGGGGCTGATGAGCCGGCGGCGTGGATCGGCCAGAGCGTGGCGTATCATGAAATGGCGTCCGAGCACGTCGGCGACTGCCGCTTGGCGGCGGTCCCCGAAACGGACCATTTCAGCGTGCTGGAAAAATCGGCCGACCCCGACCATCCGATTGGTCGACGGATCCTCGACTTCGTCGCCGGAGCCTGATCAGACGTCACACGCCGAGGTGCCGATGCAAAATGTCCTTATTGGCCGCGAGTTCCGCCGATCGTCCGGTCCAGATGACGTGGCCGTTTTCGACGATGTAGTGGCGGTCGGCGATGGTCATCATCGACTGCGGATGCTGATCAACAATGAGGATGGCCTGTCCCACGGCCTTCAGATTTCGTTCAACGCTCGCCAAATCTCCTGTCGGATGAGCGGGGCGAGACCTTCCGTCGCCTCATCGAGCAGCAGCAGGTGCGGGTTTGTCATCAGCGCTCGGCCAATGGCGAGCATTTGCTGCTCGCCGCCGGAAAGCGTGGCGCCCATCTGATCGAGGCGTTCACCAAGCCGCGGAAACAAGCCGACCACCTCATCCAGGCCCCAGGGATTGTCGACGTTGCGGGGATTGGCGGCGACGGCCAGCAGATTCTCGCGCACATTGAGGGTGGGAAAGATGTGACGCCCTTCGGGGACGTAGCCGACGCCGGCGCGGGCAATGACGTGGCTCGAACCGTTGGTGATGTCGCGATCAAACAGCGACACCGAACCGGCCGAAACCTCAACCAGGCCCATAATCGCGCGCAGCGTGGTGGTCTTGCCCATGCCATTGCGGCCGAGCAAGCTGACGACTTCGCCAGGGTTGACCTGGAGATTGAAGTCAAACAGAACGCGGGCGGTACCATAGCCGGCGCTGACGTTGTCGAGGTTGATGAGCGTCATCAATAGTCTCCGAGATACGCTGCCTGGACATCGGCGTTGGCGCGAATTTCCGACGGACCGCCGCTGGCGATGGAACGCCCCTTCACCATCACGCTGATGGTGTCGGCGAGCGCGAAAACGACGTCCATATCGTGCTCGACCAGTAGGATCGTGGTGTCGCCCTTCAGGCCGACCAGCATGCGCACGATCTCTTCTCTCTCGGCCTGGCCCATGCCGGCCATCGGCTCGTCGAGAAGGAGCATGCGCGGCTCTGTGGCCAGGACCATTGCCAGTTCGATCTGGCGGCGTACGCCGTGCGCAAGCACGGAAACAGGGTGTTCAGCAATGGCGTCGAGGCCGAATTGGCGAAGGCGGTCCATGGCAGGCTCGCGAAGTCGTCGGTCGGCGCGGGCCGGGGCGAAGAAACGGAAGGCGTGACCGGCCTGCGCCTGGATCGCCATGGCGATATTATCGAGTGCGGTGAATTCACTGAACAGACTGGTGACCTGATAGGACCTCTTGAGGCCGAGCCACGATCGGCGGTGGGTGCGCAGGCGCGTGATGTCATGGCCGCCGAACCGGATTGCACCCCGATCGGCCGCGAGTTCGCCGGACAGCAGATTGATGGTGGTTGATTTACCGGCGCCATTGGGTCCGATCAGGGCGTGGATCGTGCCGGCTGCAACGGTCAGCGACAAACCGTCATTGGCCGCCAGTCCGCCGAAGGATTTGACCAGATCCATCGCTTGCAAGAGGGGCAGGTCACTCATTGGGCCGCTCCGATCCCGCCAGGAAACCAAAGATCCCGCGACGGGCGAACAGGACCACCAGGATCAGGGCTGGGCCAAGGAACAGGCCCCAATGCTCGGTAATGCCGGTTAGCAACTCCTCAAGCCCGAGAAGAACAAGCGCGCCGGCGAGCGCGCCGTAGATCGAGCCCATGCCACCGAGTATCACCATGACCAAAAACTCGCCGGACCTGGTCCAATGCATCATCCCCGGCCCGACAAATTCCAGGAGATTTGCAGCAAGAGCCCCCGAAAGACCGGCAATCCCGCCGGCCAGGGCGAACGCCACCAGGCGATAGCGGTAGACCGGAACACCGAGCGAAATCAGGCGCCGTTCGTTCTGTTTGCCGGATTGGAGCACCATACCGAATCGGCTGCCGACGATGCGCCTGAGAAACCAGACCACCGCAACCAGCACGGCGACCGACAGGTAGTAGAAGGTGAGATCGTCATAAAGGTCGAGGAAGGGCAGGCGGCTGCGCACCCAGATGTTGAGACCGTCCTGGCCATTGTAGGTGGGCAGCGAAACGAAGAAGAAGAACAGCATCTGCGCGAACGCCAGGGTGATCATGATGAAGAACACGCCCCTGGTGCGGAGGCTGAAGGCGCCAATCACCAGGGCGAACAGCGCGGCGACCAGGATCGCCAGGGGAAACTGGATCAGGCCGAGGAATGTGCCGGTCCACTCGAACGGCAACAAGGGAACGGCCGAGCCCTCGTTCGCATGGTGGGCCAGGATACCGACGGTGTAGGCGCCGAGACCGAAAAAGGCGGCGTGGCCGAAACTGACCAGACCGCCGAAGCCGATGATCAGGTCGAGCCCGGCCACGGCGATGGCATAGATAACGATGCGCGTGGCCAGCGTCACCAGGAACGGATCATCGAGCCAATCGGCGACCAGCGGAAAAATCAGCAGCGCCACCAGCCCGGCGGTCACGACCCATTGTCGGCGGGTGAGCGTCATCGGCTGCTCGCAACCTGGAACAAGCCCTGCGGGCGGATGATCAGAACGACCGCCATCAAAACGTAGATGGCAATGTCCGACAGAGAGGCGCCGAGGCTGTCGGCGGCCGACGGCGGCAAGAGTTCCCGCAGCAAAGCCGGCAGGACGGCGCGGCCATAGGTATCGACAAGTCCGACCAGGATCGAGCCGGCGAAGGCGCCGCGAACCGAACCCACGCCGCCGATGATGATGACGACGAAGGTCAGAATCAGGATGTTTTCGCCCATCCCGACCTGAACCGCCAGGATCGGACCGGCGAGGGCGCCGGCCAGCCCGGCAAGCATGGCGCCGATGCCGAACATCAGGGTGAACAGAAGCCCGATGTTGATGCCGAGCGCGCCGATCATCTCGCGATTGGTGGAGCCAGCGCGGATACGCATGCCGAGCCTGGTGTTGACGATCAGATGGCGAAGGAAAAGCGTGACCGCCAGCCCAGCCACGATGATCGCCAGCCTGTAGGCCGGATAAGGTGTGCCAAACAGATCGACCGCACCGGAGAGCCAGTCCGGCGGTGCAGAAAACAGCGCCTGCGGCCCCCAGACGATCTTCACCGCCTCATTGGCGAACAGGATGATACCGAAGGTCGCCAGCACCTGGTCGAGGTGGTCGCGGTCGTAGAGGCGCCGGAGAATCGCGTATTCGAGGATTATTCCGGCGATGCCGGCACCCGCCACCCCGGCGGCCACGCTGAGAAGAAAGCTGCCTGAAACCATCAGCACGGTCGCGCCGACATACGCCCCGACCATATAGAGAGAGCCATGGGCGAGATTGATCAGGCGCATGATTCCGAAGGTCAGCGTCAGGCCCGACGCCATCAGGAACAGCATCATGCCCTGCTGGAAACCGTTGAGCGTCTGTTCGAGAAAGAGGGCGGGCGTCATGGCGGCTCAGAAATGGCTGACCCGCCGCGAACGGCGGGCCAGTGCGGTTCAGCTACGCTGTAGTGGACGGACCTACATGGAGCAATCGCCGACATAGGCGTTGGAGTGGCCGGTGAAAACCTTGGTCAGCGTCTTGTTGGTCACGCCGTCGCCATCGGCCACCACCTGCCGGACGTAGATGTCCTGGACCGGGTGGTGGTTGTCGGCGAAGGCGAAATCGCCGCGAACGCTGTCGAACTCGGCGGCCTTGAGGGCAGCGCGGAAATCATCGCTCTTCGACATATCGCCGCCGACGGCAGCCACGGCGCTGTCGATCAGCAACGCGGCATCATAGCCCTGGCTGGCATAGAGCGAGGGACGGCGACCATATTTTTCGACGAAGGCCGCGACGAAGGCAGCATTGGCCGGGTTGTCGAGATCGTGGGTGTACTGGCTGGTGTTGAAGACGCCGAGGGCGGATTCGCCGACCGCCTTCAGGATGCCCTCGTCGAAACTGAAGGCCGGGCCGTAAAGCGGGACGTCCGAGCCGAGGCCGGCCTGGCTGTACTGCTTGACGAAGTTGATGCCCATGCCGCCGGGCAGGAAGAAGAACACCGCATCGGGCGCGGCGGCACGGATGTTGGCGATTTCTGCGGCGTAGTCGGTCTGCCCGAGCTGGGTGTAGGTTTCGGAGACAACTTCACCGGTGAAGTAGCGCTTGAATCCGGTCAGGGCGTCCTTGCCGGCAGGGTAGTTGGGGGCAAGGATGTAGACGGTCTCGACCCCACTGTCGGTGACGTACTGGCCAGCGGCCTCGTGAAGGTTGTCGTTCTGCCAGGCGACGTTGAAGTAATTCTGGTCACACTGGGCGCCTGCCAAAGCCGACGGTCCGGCGTTGGGACTGATGTAGAACTTGCCTTCCCTGGTGACGCTCGGGACCACGGCCATGGCGAGGTTGGACCACACGATACCGGTGACGATATCGACGTTGTCCTGTTTCAGCATGCGGGTCGCCGCCTGCTTGGCGTTTTCAACCTTGCGGGCATCATCGACGACGATGAATTCGGTTTCCGCACCACCCAGCATGCCGTCGCGCTGATCGATCGCGAGCTGGAACCCGTCGCGGATATCGACACCGAGGCTGGCGCCACCGCCGGACAGGGTCGTGATCATGCCGATCTTCACACCTTCCGCTGATGCGGGGCCAAATCCCATCGCTGCGACGGCAACCGCCGAAGCCAACAAAACTCTTGCGGTTTTCACGTTCTTTTCTCCCTTGACGAACGAGACGCGCAGCGCAGGCCACAATCCAAGCCTGCCTGCATGCGTTCGACCTTATCAAACCGCATAAGCCTTGCAATCACACGGGTGCCGGCGGGCCTGCACGCCGGGCCATCAGGGCGAAGCCTGGCGGGTGGCGCCGGTTGTTCGGGCTGGCGGGTTATTTGGTGAGGCGTGCGAGTTCTCCCGGCGCGATTGTGGTTGACCGGTGCCGGTTCGGCCGCCTACCGGAATGCATGCTGGCGATGACGTGTCTCGATCTGATTCCGCCGGTTCCTTTTTGATACTCACGGAGCACCGACATCTCGAATTGTCACCAATTGTGGTTGACGACATTTGGCGGGGACCATTCACGGCGACCCCATGCCGAACGTGGATCTGGCGCGCGGTTCGTATTTCAGGGACCTGGGCCAGCCCTACCCGCCGCAGGCCGGCGGCGACCCCGACATTCGCCGGCTACAGGAGCGCCTCCAGTCCGAGGGCTTTGACTCCGGCCCGATCGACGGCATTGACGGCCCACGGACGCAGGCGGCCTTGGCGGCTCGCCGCCAGCAGGAACAGGCCAACACCGCCAACACTCCGCCCATCCCGCGTTTGCGCCCTGACGTACCCTTGCCCGGGTTACGGCCGGACCAAACGCAGCCGCTTCCTCGTCTGAGGCCCGCTGTCGATCGTCCGCTTGGCAACAAACTTGCTCCCGTCCCTGCGGCAGCGGCTACCGCCGCGGTCCCTCCAATCTCGGCTCAGCCCAACTTAAACCCGACAACGATCGGCACGCTTTATTCGCAAAACTATGAAGCCGGCCTGCGTGAGGCCGGCGTCGGGCGCGCTGAAAGTGCAGTACCCACTTACGGACGACTGCACCACGGGTCTTACGGACGACTGCACCACGGGTCGGTGATGGCAGGCGTTGGGCTAGGGGGTGTTACTCACCGCCGGTGCCATCAGCAGGTCGGTAGCGCTTGGCCAGAGCATAATTTCGATAGCCCGGTCACCCCCGGCCCACGTGGCAGTGCAGATGCGGTTACCGCACTGGACCTCGGGAAACTCAGCTGAGCGTGGCTGTTCAACTGGCGTCCAGCCGGTGTCCAGTAAAGCGGCTCGGTAGTCGTTGTAAGACCCCAACCCGGCCAACGGAAGCGCCTTGTCCGCCGCAGCGGCGGGCACAGCCAGTGCCAAGAACAACAGAGTTGAGATATTTCGCATGGCGGTTTCCGATAAGCTAACACCCGATAGAGCCGACGCCATCAGGGACGCGGCGGCGTTGTTGGGCGTTCCGCCCCGTGATCTGGCAACTGTCATCGCGTATGAAACCATAGGTACGTTCTCGACGACGATCAAGGGCGGCGACCGCGGAGTGTACACCGGCCTGATCCAGTTCAGCCCAGCAAACTATATTCGCTATAAAGTGGGTCAAAACACCGGTTTTCGTGATCAACTGATGAACTCCGTGGTCCCTTATCTGAGGGACACGGGCATCAGGCCGGGTATGGGCAAGGCGCACATCTACTCTGCCGTATTAACTGGCGGGTTGAACAGTGACGGCGATGTCCCTATCTCTGTTGAAATTCGTGGGGCAGGCGTCGCTGGTTGATGATGCTATGCTGCCTTCATGATGGTTTCAATGGCACTGTCGGCGTGAGCCTTTCTCAAGTGCTCCTGGAGAGCGTTTCGGAGTATGGGCAGCTGACGATAGGCCTTGAGGCGACGGAAGGTCTTCTGGGCCTCCAGCAAGCCGGCGGCGGTCCATCTGAGCGCCATCTCGGCGTTCCTCCAGCGTTTGACGTTGCGGGTGACCTGACGCACCGTGCCGAGCGCGTTCTCGATGATGTTGGTGCAGGCAAGCGAGCGCCGGAGTTCGTGCGGCAGGCCGAGGCGGATGATGGTGAGGATCTCGTCCAGCCCCTCCAGGATGCTGCCCGAGACGCCCGGTTCCTCATGCTCCAGACGCCGGGCCAGGTTGCGCAAGAGCCGCTCGGCCTTGTTTGCGTCGTCCTGGTCCCAGGCCTGACGGAGCGCCTTCTTGACGCTCGCGTGCAAATGTTGGGGCAGGCGCTCGATGATGTTACGGCCCTTGTGGACCTGGCAGCGCTGGATGGCGGCGGCCACACCGAAGGTGTTTCGGATCGCTTTGCTGAGCGCCTTCGCGCCATCGACGATGAACAGCCGGGGCAGTGTCGGATCGAGCCCCCTGGCGAGGAGATTGTCGATCAAGGCCTGGACGACGACAGTGTTCTCCGTCGCCCCCTCGACCACGGCCAGGACATGCTTGTCGCCGTTGCCATCGACGCCGATCGCCGCCATCAGGACATGATCGCCGACATGCAGACCGTCGATCTGGATGACTAGCAGGTCGAGTTCCGAGAAATCCGAGGCGAG
This sequence comes from uncultured Bauldia sp., assembly GCA_963663975.2. GTDB lineage: Bacteria > Pseudomonadota > Alphaproteobacteria > Rhizobiales > Kaistiaceae > JANQRX01. The sequence continues at coordinate 208,116 of CAXXRA010000006.1, forward strand.
CCAGGCCTTCATCTTCTTGCGTGACAGCGCCACAAAGCGCCGGGAAACGGCCGACTTCGAGGTGCCGTCGCCACGCGCTTTCGCCAGGTCGCCCTCGGGCAGACGGACCGCGCGGTGGTACTTGCGGGTCGACACGTTCAGGACCATCAGGTTGAGCGCCCACTCGAGCAACAGGTTGCCATCGCGTAGCGCCTGCCAACTCTCCAAGCTCACCTCTTTGCCCGCCCGGTCACGAACCCGTGGCCGGGCCACCTTCACTTTGCCGCCGTGGTAGCCGATCTCGCTATGTGTCCTGCCCCAGCGATAACCTCGACGGTCCCCATGGCGGCGATGTCGGGCCCCGCACACGGTCGTGGCGTCCTCCTCCATCATCTCGGCCAAGGCCTCGACCCCGGCCAGAAGACAAAACCGATCCACGCTGAGATGGACTGCGTCCATCGCGTCCGCCAGCGGCGGCATAGGAATCGAGGGGGCAAGGGCTTTCGGGCGGCTGGAACTACGGATATTATTTCCCATGGTGTCGTTCTCCCTTTTGGGTTTGCAGCACCCGGAGCCTAACGGCTCCAGGAGAGCGACACCTACCTCAACTTTTCAACATCGACCGGGACATCCCCACAGTGACGGCTCGCCTCACTTCCTATATCCGAGCGGCGCACCCTACCAAGATAGCAACGGAACTGTTGCCGAACATCTAGCGCGGATGGATGCCCAATACGGCTCCCAGGTCAACGCCGCCCTTCTAGGCGTCCCATCCGATAAGTTCCCGCTGCCCCGCATACGCGGTGAACCGCAGCCCAACGTGGATCTGGCGCGGGGGTCGTATTTCAGGGACTTGGGCCAGCCCCACCCGCCGCCGCTTTCCGGCGACCTCAAAATTCGCCGGTTGCAGACGCAGCTCCAGTCCCAGGGTTTCGACCCTGGCCCGATCGACGGTATCGACGGTCCACGGACGCAGGCGGCCCTGGCGGCTCGCCGCCAGCAGGAACGGGCCAACATCGCCAACACTCCGCCGATCCCGGGTTTGCGCCCTGACGTACCCTTGCCGCGGTTACGGCCGGACCAAACGCAGCCGCTTCCTCGTCCGAGGCCCGCTGTCGATCGTCCGTTTGGCAACAATGTTGCTCCCGTCCCTGCGGCAGCGGCTACGGCCGCGGTCCCTCCAATCTCGGCTCAGCCCAACTTAAACCCGACAACGATCGGCACGCTTTATTCGCAAAACTATGAAGCCGACTTGCGTGAGGCCGGCGTCGGGCGCGCTGAAAGTGCAGTACCCACTTACGGACGCCTGCACCACGGGTCGGTGATGACACGCGTTGGGCGTCACTCGCAGAGGGGAACCCTGGCGAGCGGTCCCTCGCGAACGCCCAGGTACTAGGGGCGGGGAGAGCGCCTATCTAGTCACAGTTTGAAGACTGTAACACGCATCGAATAACTGGCCCCGGCACCGTAATCAGGCCATGCTTGATGTATCCGCCTTCCGAGCACGGGTCACTCAGGCGCAGAGAGTCTACCGCTGACTTTTGTTCATCTGTTGCGGTGTAGACAAAAAGGTACCCGTCCTGGAAACCCTCGACCAAGTCAGAGTGCCACACGCCTACTTCTACTCCGCATTTCGCGGCGTACTCAGCGTGTAAATCGGCAGTATCCGAAAGGAGTTCGGGGATGCGGTATTCCGAGTAGGGTTTTGCCTTGATTGAGGCGACGATCAGAAAATACGCATCCCACGTGTCGCCCGCCATGGCCGGCATCACATGAAGGAATGCGCTCAACGCAAATGCGTTGGCCACGGTGCGCTTAATATGCATCGGGTTCCTCCTCTCGCCGCCGAACTGCCATTGGGCGGGACGGGATTTGAACCTAACATGTTGAACCCCGCAAAACGGTAATCAGTGCATATGCCCGCCGATATAGGCGAATCTGGGGCGAGATTCCCGGTCTGGTAGAGTGAATGGGCTCAGAGGGGCAACCCGCGCGACGCAACGTTGTTGTGAGTGAGTGTCCATTGAGCGCCCGAATGCGGCAAGCGCGCATCTAGACAAGCGGCAGAATGGAGCGGTTGGTATTTTGAGAAATTCGAAGAAGTCGGTAAGCCCGCCGCCACCAGCCCTGCGCTTGGCCCAAGCGGCGACTCCGGCAGCGCCCGCACCGGCGGCGTCCCAGACATCACGAGTGGTCCCATTTCGACACTCGACCCCGCCGTGCGCGAGCGATATGCGGCCACCATCCGCGATTTCAATGCAAAGTACGGCTCACAAGGATATCGGCTTGAAATAGACCCGAAAACCGGTGCGCGTCGCACCAATGAGCAACAGCGCGGCTTACAAAGGGCCCTAAAGGGTAGGGGACCGGCGGGATCGCCTGCCAATACCTGGCACACCGTCGGCGGCGCGGTTGACTTCATCATTTACAAAGACGGGGTTGTCGATAAGGGAACCACATTCCGCAACGCCTACACGGACCTCCTTGCTCCGATAGCGAAAAAGCATAGACTCCACGCGCCCTTCGGCAACGATGTCGGGCATTTTCAGGCGGTGGAACTTCCTCGCGGGCGGGGTGGCGCGAAAGTAAGCGACTTTATTGACCCTCTGAGTTCGTATTTCAAGGACTTGGGCCAGCCCCACCCGCCGCCGCCGGGCGTGAGGGCGAACAACAGGCTCGCATGAAACGGCTGGCGCTGTCGCGCATCCAGGCGGTCTCGGCAGCCGGCGGTTTCATGGCCACGGACCCCACAACGCTCGATTTGCTGGGTGATACCGATGAATACGGTACCTATCAGCAGCAGCTGACGCAGTATGGCGGCGAGAGCGGGTTTGCCGCGCGGCGGGTTTGCGTGCGCAAGCCGAGAGCGCGCGCATCTCGGGTCAGGCGGCCGCCCGGGCGCTATGTTCAGCGCGGCAAGCACGATCATCGGAGGCGTTGGCAACATGGCCACGCGGTATGGCTGATGCCAAGGCTGTTTGAACCCGAGCGGCGCTGGGCAAGCTGCCGTCGGCGCGATCCGGGCGCGCCATCGCCCGCTACGACACCACCGCCATTGGTAAAGGGATCACCAAGTTTCGGTGCCGCGCTGCAACGGGTCGGGGGCCAGGTCCACAAGGGCCGTAACATCATCGAGCGCCTGCCCCAACATTTGCACGCGAGCGTCAAGAAGGCGCTCCGTCAGGCCTGGGACCAGGACGACGCAAACAAGGCCGAGCGGCTCTTGCGCAACCTGGCCCGGCGTCTGGAGCATGAGGAACCGGGCGTCTCGGGCGATCGCGGCCAACTGGGAGGTGATCGATCGCAACCGGTACGACGCAGTGTGGCAGGCGTTCAAGTTTGATGAAATGAAGCGGTACGACGCGACGGTCCGCGAAATGAAACCGGGCGATGCCAAGGGGTTTGCCGACCGTCACCTCGGCGAGGACGGTTTCAAGACCCGAGCCCGGGCGCTGTTTGGCCAACTGCCCGCCGACCTGAAGGACTGAAGGACGACTACGATCAGAAACTGTTGGGACTGGAGCGGACGCTCTACGGCGACGCTCTGGAATTCGAGCGCAAACAGCAAAAAGCGTTCTCGCTCGGTTTGCTGACCGACACCATCGGTACGGTTGTCCTGCCGAAGGCGGCCATGGCAGCACAGCTGCCGGCGGGCGGCGCCCACAAGGAAGCGCTGCTAAGCGAGGCGGTCGACGACGCGCAAGCCGCCATCGACACCAGCCCGGCGCTGACGCCAACCAACAAGGACCAAAAATCGCGAACGACCCGTCAGATTATCGAACGCGCCTTTGCCCACGCACTGCCACCGGAGGAAAAGGTCCTCCTCGATCCGAACCGCCCGGCGGAAACGGTCGTCGAACGAATCTCGATGATCGAGTCGGGCGACGATCCAACCGCCAGCAATCCTGGGTCGTCGGCCCTCGGCAAGCACCAATGGCTGGCCGGGACGTGGCTGGGCCTGGTCAGGAAACATCGGCCTGACCTGGCCAAGGGAAAACGCGACGCGCAGATCTCGGAACTCAGGAAAGATCCGGCGCTGTCGTGTGTGGACGGCCCCGTTTCTGCAAGGGTTAATTTGGATTGATGCAGATCGTTGTGGGTTGCGGTCATGTGTCCGGCCTGTTGACGCGGTGCGCATGACCGCTGGCCCTGATGAAGTCCGCGTGCCGGGTCCCTATCAGACTATCGAGCTTTGAAGCCCAGACAACGCCTCGGGGTGTCCCGTTGCGGTCCCTCTTGATCATCATCAATCACATTTGCCCTCACAGTTCGGGGCAGCAGCGCGTGGCTGCCGCGGTTCGTATCAACTCATGCAATCGCTGGCGCGCGATATGTTTCCCCGCGCGCTAGTACCGCCCAGGCAATGCGTGCCGTCTTGTTGGCCATTGCCACCGTGACGACACGGGCAGGTTTGCGCTCAAGCAGCGACCGCACCCAGACTCCGGTGGCCGATGTATTGGAGCCGGCTCTGCGGATGACCGACGTGGCACCGACCACCAGAAGTTTGCGCAGATAGCCATCACCCATCTTCGATATCCGTCCGAGACGCTCCTTGCCCCCGGACGAGTTCTGTCGCGGCACCAGGCCGAGGAAGGCAGCAAACTGGCGGCCGGAGCGGAACACCAACGGATCGGTCACGCTGGCTGCCAGCGCGCTAGCGGTGATGATCCCCACACCCGGGATGGTCTCGAGCCTCTGGCTGGTCTCGTCGGCTCGGTGCCAGGCCATGAGCCTGCGCTCGATGACACGGATCTCGCCCCCCATGGCGTCAAGCTGAGCGGCAAGTGCCAGCAGAGCCAAGCGGGCGATGTCCGGCAGGTCGATCTCTTTATCGTCTCGGAGCTTCCCGATCAGACCCATGACGTTGCGCGGACCCTGGGCCGCAATGATCCCGAACTCGGCCAGATGCGCCCGAATGGCATTCAGCAGCATGGTGCGGTGGCGCATGAGCAAGTCGCGGGCCCGGTGCAGGACGAGCACGCCCTGGCGCTCGGCGCTCTTGATCGGCACGAAACGCATGCTGGGCCGGGTGACCGCCTCGCAGATCGCTTCCGCATCCGCTGCATCGTTCTTCTGGCGTTTAACGTAGGGCTTCACATAGGCCGGCGGGATCAGGCGCACCTCGTGGCCAAGCGCACCAATCTCGCGCGCCCAATGGTGGGACGTAGCGCACGCCTCCATCCCGATCAGGCAGGGTGGCAGGTCGCACAGGAAGGTGAGCACTGCGCCTCGCCGCAGTTTCTTCTTCAGAACAACGTTGCCTTCGGCGTCAACGCCATGAATCTGGAAGACAGACTTGGCCAGATCAATCCCGATTGTTGTAATATGCATGGCGGACGGTTCCTTCCCTGTCGTTGGTTCATCACAGCACCAGCATGGCACAGTCGATGCCGTCGGGTGGGGCCGTCCACCCCATCAGACTATTTCGCCACGGTCTACGCGCGCGAGAATGCCGGATATCTCGGCGACCGCGGGCACGCCACCACGCCAGGCAACATCTATCTGGCGCATTTTCTCGGTCCCGGCGGCGCGGTGGCGATGCTGAACGCCGATCCGACCCGGTCTGCCGCCGAGGTCAACCCAGCTGCGGCCAAGGCCAATCCTGGCGTCTTCCATCATCAAGACGACAATGGTGCGCCCGACCACAACGCGCCAAAATCAGTTTCCGAAGTCATCGATTGGGCGCACCACATGATGGGCGACACGCCGGTCATGGTCGATTGGGGCCGGTGGCTGACCGCGATCCCCGCCGACATAAAGTCGCGGATCGCGCTTGGCGCCGCGGCCGCTGCCCTCCGCGCCGAAAACGAGCGGGCGGGTGAGATCCGCGCCGCGAATGCCAAGGCACGAGATGAATTCAAAAACCGGATCCTCTCCGGCAAGGCCGGGCTCCTGGACCTCGACCAAGCGCGCCAGGGCGGTGCCGGCTGGCTGAGCGACCCGAAGGACTATGCCGAGCTTCGCGTTCTCGCCATCAACGAAAGCGATTCCGACCTTCGATTCGTCGCCGCTCGCGAGGCCTATGACGACCCCGGCACCATGTTCAGCCGGTTCGACGCCGGCGACCGGAAGGCGATCGACCTGATTTACGACCGGGGGAGCGCGAAGGCCGGACAGGGACTGCTGGAGGGCGAGGACGGTGCGGCGCGGGCGCTGAACGACATCGTCGAGCGGGCCGGTTTTCTGCCCGCTGCAGCGGCTGACAGGCTGTACGAGGGCATGTGGTCGGCCGAGGACGGCGAGCGCGGCAACGCCATCGCGGTGATCGAGGCGCTCCACGCAAGGAACCCCGAAGCGGTCGCCTCGTCACTCGGGGAGGATGCCATCCGGCGCATGCAGGACTATCGGGTCCTCAGCCGGTCCTACGACGGCCGGGATCTGATCCGCCGCATGGACCACACCGACTCGGGCGAAATCGGCCGCCGCGCCAAGCTCGGCGCCGAGGCTGAGCGCTTTGCCGAAACCAACGACCTGCGAGGCATCATCGGCGAAGGGCTGGTACCGGGTACCCTGGACTGGGAAGCGCTGGCGCCCCGCCACGATTCGGCACGGCGCGAGCTGGAGGACGATTTCCGGGTTGCGTTCACCGACCGTTATAGCGTCTCCGGCAACGAGCGGGTTGCGAAGAAACATGCTCTCGAACTCCTGGCGGTGAAATGGGGCGTGAGCCAGGTGGGCTCGGCGCCGGCGGTGATGGCCTATCCGCCGGAGCGTCATATGCCGCTGACGGTGGGGGTTATGAACACGCTGGTCCGGGAAACCGTCAGACGATGGCTGGCGCGCCATCCCGGCACCCCCGGCGCGAACGGATATTTTCTGGTCTCAACGGAGCGGACCGAAGCGGCAGTCAGGTTCAACCAGGCCAAACCCAGCCGGTTCGTGCCGCCGCCCTACCACATCGCGATTATCACCGATCGCGGACCGCACGAACTTTTGGACATCGTTACCGGCGAGCCGCTCTCGGCGTTCTTCCCCGAGACCTTTTCCTCGCTCGACCCGCCGCGAGCGACCGGGGCAAACGCCGAAGCGGACAGTGTCGAACCGGCCGACAGATCTGTATCGGGTGAGGATGCCACCGACAACGGCGCAGACATCGATGTGAAAGGCGAGGCCACCGCCGTTTCGCCCCCCAAGGCGACAACTCCCATCAGGACGGGCAAGCCTACCAGGGCCGGCGCACCGATGGGCTCCAAGAGACTGTCGGGTCGGCTCAGCGAAAATGGCGGCGACGCCACTGACGTCAGCAGGCCGGTGGCGTCCGACACGCCACCGTCCGTCAAAGCCAGCGCGGCCGTCCGGTCGAAGAAGCGCACCACCAAGGCACGTCGGCCAGCCTCGTCCAGGAAGCGGTCGAAGGGAGCAGCCACATGACGCCGCGCCAAAACGACTGGGCTTTCCTTGCTCCACCCATGGGAACCGCGCCGGCAGGCCCGCCGCTTCGCCACGATCCCCCGGCCGCAAACTTCGTAGGCCGGCGGGGTGCCGGGCTGCGGCCGTTGGCAGGGGCCGAAATCAGCTCCCCCGTGCCAACCGGCAAAGACACCATCGGCGGCGATCCGGTGACAGCAGACTCTGAAGACTGGCGGCGTACCGGGCTGAGGCCGTTAGCAAAGGCTGAAATCCGCTCCTATACGCCAACCATGAAAGACAACATCGCGCACTGGCTGATCGAACGGGGGCTCGCGGCGAGCAGTGTGCGCGGCATGATGGGCACTGGCGGCGCCGGTGAGGGACAAGGGTCCGTTGCCGTTCGGCATGGGGCTGATCGATCTACTCGCGATCGGGGCGCTGCTCGACGGATATGAAGCGAACAAGCGCGGCGACAAGGTAGGAGAGTTGCTGGGAATAGCCGGCGCCATTCCGGGGGCCGCGCCTCTGGCCAGGGGTGCCAGGACGCTGCGGCAGGGTGCCGGTGCGATGCGTCGCACTGCGTACGCGACCCATGAAGCGACTCCCGGCGTCATGACCGGTCATCTTCCCAGCGTGTCCGGTGGGGACGATGCGACCCGAGCTGCCTTTGCGGCCGATCCACGGTCGGGATGGCGCAACGATCAGGGGCGTGACGTCATTTACGAGGCGCTGGGCGTGCCGACGAAGCCGACGCGGCCTGCAACGGGCGTCTACACGCCGCCGGGCGGGGTGAGGGAGGTTAATCCATCACAGGTGGCGCGCCCTCAGATTGAGCTGGCCGGCCCCGAAGGCGCTCGGCAGGTTGCGCCGCACTCACGGGCCCAGCTGGATGCGGCCGAAGGCGCCCGCGCATACATTGACGCCCAAGGAGCCGGGGCGTGGCACGCTCCAATTCGCAATTCTGCGGATCGGTCCGGTTCAGTGTCTGTGCCTGGCTCGGAGAAGCCGCTAATGCCCGACCAAATTGCAGAGCTGGAGCGCATTGGAACACGGCACGGCATCGGCGACGTCATCGACACTGGCGGGGGCGCCACCATGACCCGGTTTGACACGCCCCCAAGCGCTGATCGAGTCGGTCGAGCGCTGCAGTCTGGGCGCCTACGCCAAGATATTGGCGATGTTTTGGGCGATCGAACAATTGAACCCCGCAAAGTCGAGATCGATCCGGGCTATGTCGGCTATGAGGATGCTTGGGCAGTCGGTCACGGCGCGGCAACACGTCAACTTCAAGAAATTGTACAGCGCCCAGATTTTCCCGATTTGCTGAGCCGGCTAGATGCAAGCCCAGAGATTCGAGCGGGTGTGGCGGCGCGGTCGGCTCGCGACGCCGAAGCATCCGCCCTAACCGGTGACCCCATCCGGGTGGACATACAGCGTGCCCGAGAAGTTACTTCGCGGGCAGGATTTACTGGCCTGTTCCAGGCTCTGCGGCGGGGGGAGGCTCTTCCCGTCGTCGCTCTTCCTGCTCTTTACGCTGCCGTGCAGCTAGCGCCCAATAGTGCGGCCCCTTCGGGCGAGTGAAGGCAACAATGTTACTCATTCGTCCCTCGATCTCGGCCCATTCTTCGTCGGTGTAGGGTGGCTCATGGTAATAACCACCCAGATCGTCCTTACGCCGAACCATCGCTGGACTCCGCTTCTCCGTCTTGCTGCCGCCGGTGTTCTGGCCCCTTCGGACGAGTGAAGGCGACGACGCCACTCATGCGGCGCTCGATTTCCGTCCATTCCTCGTCCGTGTATGGCGGTTCCCTGTACGGAAAGCCGTCCTTCGAATAGCGCAATACCATTTTGGGAAGCCTCTCTTTAGTGCTTCTGGCGACATGCCACGGCGCACAAGCTGAAGATCAAATGCCGAGGGGCGGATACTACTCGATGCGATGGCGGTTCTCAACCTACGGCTGTCGGTTGCCGGACGCCGACTCTGGCAGTCATGGCAGAAAAACGATTTGAAAACCTGCTCAACGCGGTGCTGTCGGGTTGAAGGCCGCCGCTCGTCAGCGCTTCTAGTCGATCACGCACTTACTGAAGGTGTCCGTCAGCACTAAGCCAGCCTCGGAAAGTCTGCCGGAGAACAAGAGCCCGTCATCGGCTTCGACGAATGTAGCGGGCGCCGTCCATACGGTGCCCTCCGCGACGCATTCGATCAGCGCCTTTTGACCCGTCACCTCCAGTGGCTTGCAGACCATCTCAATCGAGGTGATCTGATGCCGGTCGATGAGGAGAATGTCGCCGTTGGCGTCTGGTTCGCCAGGCGGAGCGCGGTCAACGAAGACCGCCTGGTGTCCGATCCGCGCAAGTCGGAAGCAGGCAGCTTCGGTTCCGTAAGCTGCGCTGATTGGGAACAACAACTCCTCAGAATAGGATGCTGCAGGCGCGGCGAGGAGACGCAGCGTGAGCACTGTCTGCTTCAACATTGCAGGACAACCATAGGCAGAATCATGGCAGAAAAACGATTTGAAAACCTGCTCAACGCGGTGCTGTCCGGTGATCGCGCGAAAGTTGATCGTGTTCTTGAGGAGGTCCGGCTTCTCCTTCCGGGAATACATGGCAATGCCGAGGCAGTTCGGTGAGCTGTCACGAGAGACAAGAGAGACTCGCTCGGGTCTACACCGACAATCCCGACATACACCAGTGCAGACCGCGCCGGTCGGGCCAGCCGCTCAAGGCCCGCCAGACTGGCTTCAGCCCTTCTCGTCAATGACGCATTTGCCGAGAACTTCGCGAGGCCAGCGGTCTCTGAAGAGTTGATCAAGGTCACCGGAAACGAAGTCGGCTGAGAAGGTAAGCGCATCGTCGGCCTCAAGGAAAGTGGCCGCCGCTTTCCATTCGGCATCCACAATGCTGCACTGGAGCAGTGCTGTCATGCCCGACACCTCGATCGGAGTGCATCTGCCGTCGATATAGAAGATTCCGTCCGGCACGATCAGCTTTACACCTGTCCACGGCTCAGGCGGCAGGGGATCAGAAAAGCGGGAGAGCACGGCATGCTCGCCGCCAACACCATAGGGTTCGCAGGCCGTTTTGGAGCCGTATACGGAGCCCACAGGAAGACTAATACCATCGGCGAAGGCCGGCCGACCGGCCAGCGCGACTGCAAGTGCAATCGCTCTCAGGACAACCGTAGGAGTCATGGCGGGAATACTAACCGCGAAACTGCCGAGCGCGCCGTGACCACACGGCCGTCCGGTCAGCCCTTCTCGTCAAAAGTGCAGATGTTGTAAGTGTCCGGCCCCCAAGTGTCGCTGCCGATCTTGTCCAAATCGCCTGAAATGACCTTGCTGGAGAAGGTAAGTGTGCGGCCCGACTCAATGAACGTTGCCCTTTCGATCCAATTAGCGTCCTCGGCGTGACATTTCATCAGCGCGGTCTGGCCGTCCACTTGGAGCGGTTTGCAGATCATCTCTACGGCCGTGATCTCATACTCGTCGATGATGATGATGTCTTCGGGGTCGCGTATTTCCTCGGCTGGCGGATAGGGGGGTGGATAGTCGCCGCCCACATACACCGCCGCCTGTCCGCCATACCCAAAATGAAAGCACCCGGCGGGCGAACCGTAAGCCGCGCTTATCGGCAGCTTCAGTTCCGCGGCGGAGACGACCTGGCCGGATAGCGCCAGCGCGAGCACATAAGCGACGATTCTAGACATAATAGTAGACATACAGGCGAAAGATCATGGCAGAAAAACGATTTGAAAACCTGCTCAACGCGGTGCTGTCGGGCGATTACGCAAAAGTCGACCGCGTTCTTGAGGAGTCGGAGTTTGCCATCTTCTGCATGCGTCGGATGAGCGACGCGGCGCCGAGCCCCGCAGGGTCACAGGCGATCTGGTTGTTTGTTTGGTATCTGAGTCACCCGAATGTCTCTCGGAACCGATGCTCAATGGCGGATCTAGTAGAAAATAACGCCCCTGCAGAAATCAACAAAGGACTTGATGCGGCGCCGATCCTCGGCCTTGTCAGGGAACGCCAAGTCACCTTGGATAGTGCGGGCTAAGAGCCCGTCTTCGTAGTCGATCGCGTTCAACCATTTAACCGCAACTGCGCTGTCCCAAACAACGAACTGCATGATCCAGCCCTCGCAAGCGCCATCATTGAACTCGATTATGAGGGGTGCCAGTGGAAGCGAATTGTCGGCGTTGTTCAGGATCAAAATTGCGCCGCTCGAGAGAAACCAGCGTCCAACATCGGCATCGCTGAATCCACTTATTTCGACGGTGAAGAGTCGCATTCTGGATTGTCGGAACAGCTGGACAGGGCAAGGTTAAGCTGAGCCCGGCGTCCTTCGTCGAACTCGAAGAACACAGCAGACAGTTCGTCAGCCGCCAGGGCCGGTGTGGTCAACGCGACGGCGAGTATCAGCGCTGCAATTCTAGCCACAGTAGAAGACATAAAAGCGAAAGATCATGGCAGAAAAACGATTCGAAAACCTGCTCAACGCGGTGCTGTCGGGCGATCGCGCAAAAGTCGACCGTGTCCTTGAGGAGTCGGAGTTTGAATTTGGCGATTACATCGCGATGCCGCAGCAGTTCAACGAACTGCCGCGGGCAACCAAGGAGCGGCTTGCACGGGTCTATGCGGACAACCCGGATGTGGTGCCGGACATGGCCAAGCCATATGTCGAAGCCGCATTGCAGGGTGTCACGACCGCGCCTGCAGCGGCCACAAACCTGAAAACCGAGCGGTGACGACGCCCACTTCACTTACGGAGGTCGCGCAGACCGGTGCGAGTGCCAGTGCGAGAGTGGATCACGGCGACAGGCTGGTTAGCCCTTCTGGTCAATGACGCATTTGCCGTAAGTTTCGGGCGGCCAGGAGTCACGTGTGAGCAAATGTAGGTCGCCCGAAACATAGTCGGCCGACAAAGTTACTGTGTCACCGGACTCGACGAAAGTGGCTTGTGCCACCCAGCCGGCACCATCTGCGCCGCATTGAAGCAGAGCGGATTTGCCCGACACCTCAAGCGGCTCGCAGATCATCTCCACAGCCGTGATCTGATGCGGGTCGATGACAAGGATGTCTTCGGGGTCAAGGATTCCTTCCGGTGGCGGGTAGGGGGGCGGATAATAGCCCCCCCCCCAAACACCGCGCCGTGGCCACCATAGCCGAAATGGAAGCACCCTGCGGGTGTCCCGTATGGGCCGCTGATCGGCAGAAGCAACTGCTCGCCAGATACAGTCTGACCGGGCAGCGCCAACACCAACGGCGATGTCCCTATCTCTGTTGAAATTCGTGGGGCAGGCGTCGCTGGTTGATGATGCTATGCTGCCTTCATGATGGTTTCAATGGCACTGTCGGCGTGAGCCTTTCTCAAGTGCTCCTGGAGAGCGTTTCGGAGTATGGGCAGCTGACGATAGGCCTTGAGGCGACGGAAGGTCTTCTGGGCCTCCAGCAAGCCGGCGGCGGTCCATCTGAGCGCCATCTCGGCGTTCCTCCAGCGTTTGACGTTGCGGGTGACCTGACGCACCGTGCCGAGCGCGTTCTCGATGATGTTGGTGCAGGCAAGCGAGCGCCGGAGTTCGTGCGGCAGGCCGAGGCGGATGATGGTGAGGATCTCGTCCAGCCCCTCCAGGATGCTGCCCGAGACGCCCGGTTCCTCATGCTCCAGACGCCGGGCCAGGTTGCGCAAGAGCCGCTCGGCCTTGTTTGCGTCGTCCTGGTCCCAGGCCTGACGGAGCGCCTTCTTGACGCTCGCGTGCAAATGTTGGGGCAGGCGCTCGATGATGTTACGGCCCTTGTGGACCTGGCAGCGCTGGATGGCGGCGGCCACACCGAAGGTGTTTCGGATCGCTTTGCTGAGCGCCTTCGTGCCATCGACGATGAACAGCCGGGGCAGTGTCGGATCGAGCCCCCTGGCGAGGAGATTGTCGATCAAGGCCTGGACGACGACAGTGTTCTCCGTCGCCCCCTCGACCACGGCCAGGACATGCTTGTCGCCGTTGCCATCGACGCCGATCGCCGCCATCAGGACATGATCGCCGACATGCAGACCGTCGATCTGGATGACTAGCAGGTCGAGTTCCGAGAAATCCGAGGCGAGCCAGGCCTTCATCTTCTTGCGTGACAGCGCCACAAAGCGCCGGGAAACGGCCGACTTCGAGGTGCCGTCGCCACGCGCTTTCGCCAGGTCGCCCTCGGGCAGACGGACCGCGCGGTGGTACTTGCGGGTCGACACGTTCAGGACCATCAGGTTGAGCGCCCACTCGAGCAACAGGTTGCCATCGCGTAGCGCCTGCCAACTCTCCAAGCTCACCTCTTTGCCCGCCCGGTCACGAACCCGTGGCCGGGCCACCTTCACTTTGCCGCCGTGGTAGCCGATCTCGCTATGTGTCCTGCCCCAGCGATAACCTCGACGGTCCCCATGGCGGCGATGTCGGGCCCCGCACACGGTCGTGGCGTCCTCCTCCATCATCTCGGCCAAGGCCTCGACCCCGGCCAGAAGACAAAACCGATCCACGCTGAGATGGACTGCGTCCATCGCGTCCGCCAGCGGCGGCATAGGAATCGAGGGGGCAAGGGCTTTCGGGCGGCTGGAACTACGGATATTATTTCCCATGGTGTCGTTCTCCCTTTTGGGTTTGCAGCACCCGGAGCCTAACGGCTCCAGGAGAGCGACACCTACCTCAACTTTTCAACATCGACCGGGACATCCCCACACCAACAAAACGGCAGTGGTTCTAGTAGCGCACAACATCCAAGCAGAAGTTCACAAAGGACTTGATTGCGTTCAAGTCGCCCGCTTTGTCGGGAAACAACAAATCGCCTTGGATCGTGCGAATGGAGAGTCCTTTGTCGAAGTCGATCGCGTCGAGCCACTCGCGTACGCCCGCGGTTGGGAGAAATGTCATCACCCAACCCTCATTGTTGAGCTCATTGAACACGATTTTGTAGGGCATTACCGGTAGCGAACGGTAGTCGTTTCTGAGCAACAGAATGGCCCCGCTCGACAGCAGCCAATTGGCAACGTCCCGATCGCTGAAACCGATCATCATAACGCTCATCGAATTGTAGGAACCGCAAGTCAACCGCACCACATCGCATTCCGGATTGTCGGAACAACTGGACAGAGCAAGGTTGAGTTGAGCCGCGCTCCCTTCGTTGAACTCAAAAAATACGGCGGTGAGATCGTCTTGCGCGGACACTGGAGCGCTCAGCGCCATGACGAGCAGCGAGGTAATGATGCTACGCATAGTAGTGGATATTAGACGATAAATCATGGCAGAAAAACGATTTGAAAACCTGCTGAACGCGGTGCTGTCGGGGGATCGAGCAAAAGTCGACCGCGTTCTTGAGGAGGTCCGGCTTTTCCTTCCGGGAATACATGGCGATGCCGAGGCAGTTCGGTGAGTTGTCACGAGAGACAAAAGAGAGACTCGCTCGGGTCTACACCGACAATCCCGACATACACCAGTGCAGACCGCGCCGGTCGGCCAGCCGCTCAAGGCCCGCCAGACTGGCTTCAGCCCTTCTCGTCAAAAACGCACTTGCCATAAGTTTCGGGAGGCCAGGAGTCGATCATCAGCAGGTGCAAGTCTCCGGAAACAAAGTCGGCCCAGAAGGTCAGCGTGCCACCGGACTCGACAAAAGTGGCCCGTGCCGTCCATTCGACGTCTACCGCGCCGCATTCAAGAAGAGCAGTAGGACCCGATACCTCGAACGGTGTGCACCTCATCTCGGTGCCAACTATCCGCCGTGGGCTGATCACAATGGAACCCTCAGGCGTGCCTTCCGGCGGCTGGCGGTAGCCCCCACCCAACACCGCCTGCTCGCCGCCATATGAAAAATGAAAGCACCCGGCGGGCGAACCGTAGGCCGCGCTTATCGGCAGCTTCAGTTCCGCGGCGGAGACGACCTGGCTGGATAGCGCCAGCGCGAGCACATAAGCGACGATTCTAGACATAGTAGTAGACATACAGGCGAAAGATCATGGCAGAAAAACGATTTGAAAACCTTCTGAACGCGGTGCTGTCGGGAGATCGAGCAAAAGTCGACCGCGTTCTTGAGGAGTCGGAGTTTGATTTTGGCGATTACGTGATGATGCCGCAGCAGTTCAACGAACTGCCGCGGGCAACCAAGGAGAGACTCGCGCGGGTTTACAAGGACAACCCGGATGTGGTGCCGGAGATGGCTCAGCCGTATGTCGAAGCTGCGCTGATCGACATCACCTCGGCTCCGGCCGCTACGCCGAAAACCAGATCAGCAACGCGCGTGGTGCAGGCGGACCCGGTACCGATCCCGCGTCTGCGACCGGCTCCACCCCACGAACAACTCCTTCCCGGCAGCCCCCCCTTCCTGCCGTCGGACCGGTTTACGACCGGTTCGGGGCCTCAATGGAACCCTCTGACAGATGGGAATCTGTCTCCGGAAAACGTCTTCACCATTCCGCCCGCACTTGCTCCCGGCGCGCCGATTGCGGACCGGCCGCAAGTCCCCGAAGCGCCCGAAACCGGGGCGACTAGAAGAGGCCTCGAAATCCCGAGTTCGGCGAATTTCGAGAAGGTCGATCCGCGCCTACAGGATATGGTGAAAACGGCCGCCCAGCGCTTTCCGTATCGCGTCGAGGTTACCCCGGATGGTGGGTTCAACAGCCGCGTAGAGGTGACCCCGCACCACCCGCGCGGTCTCGCGATCGACGTGTTGATCTATGACGAAAACGGAAAAGAACTCCCCAGACTGCGCCACGGGCCGTCATTCCGCATCTACGAGCGCTGGGCGCAGACGGTCCGACAGGTCCTGCTTGAGAAGTACCCGGAGCTGACCGACAAGCTTCGCTTTGGCGGGTATTTCCACCAGGGCGAAAGTTACGACCAGATGCACCTCGACATCTCCGGCGGCGGGATGGCGCTGGGCAGTTGGGAACGCGGGTTGTACGATCCGGAGCTGTTGCCCGGTGCCGTCTCCATCGGCACGGGCGAGCCTGACAAAATCCGTCTCGAGCAGCTCGGCTACTGGGACGTCGGGCGCTTTCAAGAAGACTACAACGTGAACTTTGACGGTCCTCCGCTGGCTGTCGACGGCAAAATCGGGCCGAAGACGCGCGCAGCGATGGACCGGGCGCTGAAGTCTGCCTCACCTCTGACCTCGGGCGGCGTCCCGTTTTCCGACCGGCAAATGATGCTGGAGACAACGCCGCAGGAGCCGGGCACGCGGCTTCCGGGCGACCGCGATGCGGCGGCGCCCAAAAAAGGGGTCGGAGTCAAAATCGCGCAGGCCAACGCTGCGCCGCCGCGGGCGCGACCCGATGTGAGCCCGACTGCGGTCGGCTCGCTCTACCGGCAAAACTACGAAGCCGGGCTGCGCGAAGCCGGCGTCTCCGAAGCGGAGGTGGCGCAACGATCCGAGACCTTGCGGCGATCCGACCGGTTTGCCGAATTGGTCGCGCTGGATACGTTTCAGATTCGCCGCACCGCCAACGCGCCGATTCCGCGTGCCGTCGAGGCGGCCATCGACGCGGCGTTGTCGAAGGCGGCCAAGAACAACGGGACCGCAAAGGCGGTTTCGGCCGTCATGGCGGAACTAGACGACCAAACGGCCGGGTACCCATCGTCAAAGTCGGCGGGGCGGACGGTCGCGCGAGGGGCGACGGCCGCCTACGCGCAAGGTTTGCAGGATGGCGGCTGGCCAGAGCCGGAGGTTGCCGCCCAAGCGAAAACCTTTTCCGGCGCGCTCGACAAGCAACTGGACGCCACGGCCGGCGAAGCCGCGTACTACGTCGCGCCGGTCGACGGTAGCTGGGGCGCCAGGGACAGTTCACAGTTTCAGACGCCAAGAGCGGGTGGCAAACGACAGCATTCAGGCAACGATCTACAGGCCACCAACGGAAGCAAGGCCGTTGCCATGATCGGCGGCAAGGTCCTGTATGCGGGGTACAATCAGGGCTATCAGTGGAACGCCGTTGTCGCCGGCGACGACGGCATCATGTACCGCTATGCCACGCACGGGCCGCTGGACGTTACGGTGGGTCAGCGTGTCGAGCAGGGCGTGCCCGTGGGCACCATTGCCCGCAACCATTTGCACCTCGAGACGATTCAGAAATCATCACCGGTATGGAACCAGATGCGGTCGCTGGCGGGGCAGTTCGTTTCGACGCAGTGGTGGATCGGCACCCCTCAGATTACGACCGACCCAAGCAAGCTGTTCGCCATGACGCGTGGCGCGACGCTGGCCGCCGGTGAACCGCTGACAGGGAAGCCGATTGACCTGCTCCCCAATCTTTTGACCGGCAAACAACCGGGCGGCATCAACGCCCGGGCGATGCTGGCACTTTCGCAATGGGGCTTCGCCGGCCCGCATGCGGTGCGCGACTTCCAGACCGCCATGGGCGACAAGGCCGGTCCCGTCGACGGCATCGTAGGGCCGCAAACGCGTCGCGGGATCGAACTGGCCAAGGCCGATCCGGGCTTCCTGCTGCGCGCCCGCCTGGTGAGGGACGGTGTTCCCACGCCCCAGCTCGACGGCACCATTGCGAGGCTCAGAGGCGTCGCGCCGGTGGATATGGACGATCTGGGCGTGCACGTGACCGCAGGCGGCGCACTTCGCAGCAGCGAGCGCGGCGAACACGTGCGCCAGTGGCAGCGCTTCCTCAACCAACAGGGGGTGACCGACGATCAGGGTGAACCGCTGAAGGAGGACGGGATTTACGGCAGGCGCACCGAGGCGGCCACCAGGACCTGGCAGCGGATGAGCCCGGGGCTGGGGGTCGATGGCGTGGTCGGCATCCGCACGGCCGGGATGGCGTTCGAGACGGTCGAGCAACAGGAAGCGTCGCTGGTGGGGATCACCGGCTGGCCCGATCCGCCAACCGGCGATGGCGCAGCAGGGAATGTCGCCGAGGATGCGACACCACCGGGCGGCATACCAGCACCACAGCAGCCGGTCTATTTCGACAACCTGGCGCAGGCCGCCATCCGACACGGCGCGGCGGCGGCAGCTCCGATGCCTGTTGGAGCACAACGGTTCCGGTCGCAGCCCGGGGTCATGGGGCAATTCGCCACCACGCGCACCGTAGCGGCCCAGCGTGCCGCCATATTGGGCGCCAGCGGTATCGGAGAGAGCTCGGGCGAGCGGTTGCAATCGGTCGGCCCGGGCCGCCGGGGGCGATACCAACCGCTGACGAGCGCCGGGATACGCGGCAGCGTCGCCGACGCCTACGCTGCGGCGAGCCTGCGGCCCCATGCGCCGGGCATCGAGATCACGCCGGATGTCGCCGTGCAGGACATGTACGCGTTCGGTAATGCGCTGCGGGGCTACGAGGCGGCGCGGACGGCGGCGCAGCGCGATGCTGCCGCGCTGTCAAACCGGCTAGCGCGTGAGAAGCAGCAGCAGCGGAGCCGGGAACTGCGGCTGACTTCGCTGCCGCCGGGCGGTGGACAGTTTGGCTCGCCGCCTTCATTTGGGAGTGGGCGCCAACAGACCATTCCGTCAGAACCCGCGCGGGAGTTCTACCCGCCGTTTTTAGTGCCGCCACCGCCGGGCTTCGAAGTGCAGAATCCGTTTGAGACGCCGCAGGGGCAGGGAATTCCACCAACCAAGGAATTTCCGCCCGATCCGGGCCAACGCGAAGCGGAGAATCCTTGGTCGGGTTTCGGCGCGGGGCTGTCCGCGCCGAGTCCATCCGTGAATCCCCCGGGCGCCGGGTTGTCCGCGCCACCGGCGAACTATTCGCCGCCCAGTGGGACTTTTATCGAGCTGGATCCGTTCGAGCGCGAATCCGTGCCGGGCGGGATGGGCGGCTTCTAGCGGGAGGACAGTTCGTTGATCTCACTCAGAACGTCGTCGATGAGTGTCAAATGCTGAGTTGCACAAGCAACGGTGTCGTCGCAATCCTTATCCGAGTACACGCCAGCATCACCATAGAAGGTCGCCACGGTGACGCCAACGACCACGGGCGGCTCCTTCGGACCATCAAGAAAGGCGAGCAACGGGCCACCGGATGAGCCGCGATCCGAATCGCAGTCGGTGTAAACTGAACGTTGTTTGACCACGAGCACGCGGCATTCGCCGACGCTTGGGATAGGGCGCTCACCGCCGCCAATTAATCTGGCCTTGCGCAAAAACGGTGAACTGATCGCCGGGGGTGTCGGGTGGTGCTGCAATGTTCAGCGGGCGCGCCTTCAAGCGGCTAGCGCGCAGCTTCAGCAGGAGCACATCACGCTCGTACCTGTCTGCGTCGGGGCGAAAGTCGGAACCTCGGACATAGTTTCGCTGGTCGAAAAGCATCCTTTCGCTGATCTCGAATAAGCTTTCGGCGTAGCATTTGAAGAAAGGCTCATCGTCGGCGTCGGGACCAAAGAGCAAGTGCTCAGCGGTCAGGACAACGCCGGTATCGGAGACAAGAACCCCCGCACCCTGGCTCCACGGACAGGTGATTCGCAAGACCGCCCCAAATAGTGTCGGCAAGTCGGAATAAGCCAACCCGTGGGATTTAGCGTACTCGCCCAGTGTCTGCCGGTCTTCCTCGCCGATCCGGATGGCCGAGGAGACGAGGCAAAGGGCGACCGCGAGGGCGATCAAGCGGAGCATTCGGTTCCGAGGTAAGGGCATCGCGGTGGGTTCTCAAACTTAGGCGAGAATAGCACCGCCGTAACAACCGGCAAGTTGGGGATGCGGCGCGGCGGCGGCTCCGGCGCCGGTTGGGGCGCGGCAGTTCTGGTCGCGCCCCGGGGTCATGGGACGATTCGGCAGCACCCGTACGGAGGCGACTCAGAACGCCGCGGTCTTGGGCGCCGGCGGTATCGGGGAGGGCCTGGACGATCGGTTGCAATCGGGCGGTCCGGGCCGCTGGGGGCGATACCAACCGCTGACGAGCGCCGGAATACGCGGCAGCGTCGCCGTCGCCTACGCCGCGGCGAGCCTGCGGCCCCATGCGCCGGGCATCGAGATCACGGCGGATGTCGCCGTACAGGACATGTACGCATTCGGCAACGCCCTGCGGGGTTATGAGGCGGCAGGGACAGCGGCGCAGCGTGATGCTGCCGCGCTGTCGAACCGGCTAGCGCGTGAGAAGCAGCAGCAGCGGAGCCGGTTTCGAGTGAAGGGCATCGCGGTGAGTCCTGAAAACTTTGGCGAGCATATCACGGCGACGACAACCGACAAGCTGGCGACATGGCGCCTCGGCGGTGCCCGCCTGGTGAGGGCCGGCGTTCCCACACCCCAGCTTGACGGCACCGTTGCGCGCCTGAGAGGCTTTGCGCCGGTCAACATGGACGATCTGGGCGTGCATCCGTGCCGGGCGCGATGGGCGGCTTTTAGAGTTTCGCTACTTCTGCGACCAATTTTGCAATCTCGCTATTGATAGTGATGTGGCTTGTCGTACACCACCTCTCAGTGTTGCAATCGACGTCTGTGTCAGGCGTGGATACGGTAATGCCGACAAGCACAGGTGGTTTGTCGGGTCCGGCCTGAAACTCCAACAATGGCCCACCCGAAGAGCCGCGATCAGCATCACAGTTACTATGCAATGTGAAGCGCGTCGCTGCCAGAACTTGGCATTCGCCAACACTCGGGGTGAGGAAAGGTTTGCTTGCCCAATTAGCCTGCCCCTGTGCAAAAGCGACGACCCGATCGCCAGGCTGCACCGGTTCGCCTATGACGAAGGGCCGCGCAATTAGATCATTGTCGCGAAGGCGCAATATGACGAAGTCTTGTTCTTGTCGACCGGCGTCCGGCCGAAGCCTGGAACCGCGAAGAAAATGGCGAGCATCGAAGTGGAGCTTCTTTCGAAGTTCGAATAGTGACTCCACGAAACAGCGGCGCAGAGGATTTTGCTCGGCATGAGAGCCAAAGATCAGATGTTCTGCGGTCAGAATCGTACCGTTGCGTGCAACCAACGCCGCGCCGCCGACGCCCCATGGGCACCGTACTCGCAAGGCAGCCCCAAACAACTTCGGCAGCTCGTTGAACTCTAACTCGTGCGCCTCGGCGTATTCTCCCAACGTCTGCCTGTCTTCATCGCCGATCCGGATGGCGGAGGCGGGGGAAACGAGACACAGCGCAAGGGCCAGGGCGATCCAGCGGATCATTCGGTTCCGAGTGAAGGGCATCGCGGTGAGTCCTCAAAACTTTGGCGAGCATATCACGGCGACGACAACCGACAAAGGCGACATGGCGCCTCGGCGGCGCCCGCCTGGTGAGGGACGGTGTTCCCACGCCGCAGCATGGGGCGATTCGGCGGAACCCGCACGGAGGCGGCTCAGCGCGCCGCGGTCTTTGGGCGCCGGCGGTATCGGGAGAGGTTCGGACGGTCGGTTGCGACCTGTTGGTCTTGAGCATTCGGGGCGATACCAACCGCGGACGAGCGCCGAGATACGAGGCAGCGTCGCCAACGCATACGCCGCGGCGAGTCTGCGGCCGCATGCGCCGGGCGTCGAGATCACGCCGGATATCGCCGTGCAGGACATGTACGCGTTCGGCAATGCGCTGCGAGGCTACGCGGCGGCAGGGACGGCGGCGCAGCGCGATGCTGCCGCGCTGTCAAACCGGCTAGCGCGTGAGAAGCAGCAGCAGCGGAGCCGGGAACTGCGGCTGACTTCGCTGCCGCCGTCGGACACGATTCCCCCCGAGTATTCGCCACCGCCGATGGGCACGTCGACATACGACTGGGGTTTTCCCAAGGGCTTCGGACTGGACCCGTTTGGGTTTGGGCGGCCGCCGGCGACGGTGGAAGAGATGACCGGGATAACCAGGCAGCCGAGCCAGCTTGAGATTCTTCAGGGCTTGGATTTACCGGACAACCCGATATTCCCCGATACCGGGGGCGATCGGCAAGGCGTGGAGCCTCCTTCGCTTGTTAAGGGCTGGTATTTCGCGGAGATCCCAGAGTTCACGCGCGACGATGCCGTTCGGGCGGCGCCACCGTCCGCGCGCAGCGATCCCTTCGAGCGCGAGTCGCAACCTGGCGGTATCGGCGGTTTCTAACGCAACGAGAGTTCGTTGATCTTCGCCAAGACTTCTTGGTCGATAATGAGGTGCTGGGTGGAACACTTTAACGTGTCCTCGCAGTCCTTGGCGGCCTCCCGCTTGCTGGGGCCGAAATCGACAGACACAGTTATGCCGACGAGCGTGGACACTGCCCCACGGCGGAACGGGAACCTTAATAGCGGACCGCCCGAAGACCCGCCATCAGCATCGCAATCGGTCAGCGCCGAAAGTGAAGTAGTTTCCAGTACGCCGCACAATCCGATGCTCGGACGCTTAATGTCACCGTCGGCGCGCCAGTTTTCTTGGCCCTGGGCAACCGCGTAAACCCAGTCACCGGGCGCTAGCTCGACTAGCTCAATCTTGAACGGTTCGATGTCGATTTCGTCCGCGACAAGCCGGCCGATGAATATGTCCTTCTCGAACTCACCTGTGGCTTCGTGGCGAAACTCAGATCCACGGAAATAGTTGACGCGGTCGATGCGATAGATGGTTTTCCCGAACAGTGACTGAGCGCGACACAAGCGGAGCGGATCACCGTCAGCGTGGGGATCGTACAGCACATGCTCGGCCGTCAGAAATACGCCGGTCTCGCTGACCACGGCACCGGTGCCCCCGCCCCGAGCGCAGATTATCCGCAGCGTTGCTCCGAACATGGTGCGCATCTGATGTTTGGTAAGTCCGTTGTCAGTGTCAAATGTCTCAAACGTCTTCCTGTCTTCCTCGCCGATCCGGATGGCGGAAGCGGGAGAAACCAGGCAAAGAGCGAGCGCGAGGGCGATCCAGCGAACCATTCGGTTTCGAGCTAGCGGCATTACCGTGGGTCCTCAAAAC
Source organism: uncultured Bauldia sp. (assembly GCA_963663975.2). Classification (GTDB taxonomy): domain Bacteria; phylum Pseudomonadota; class Alphaproteobacteria; order Rhizobiales; family Kaistiaceae; genus JANQRX01. The sequence goes on from CAXXRA010000006.1 coordinate 231,251, forward strand.
TTTGGCGAGCATATCACGGCGAAAACAACCGACAAGCACAGCCGTGGACGCCGCCCGATGACGGCGGCAACAGCTACGTGCCCGGCACGTACAATCCGTACGATCCGCCGGTCCCGTCTGGGCCGCCGCAGGGGGTAGGGCCCGACTCCGACGGCGTTACGTTCGATGTGGCGGCGCAACTCGCGAGCGACCCGTTCGAGCGCACGTCGAGTCCGGGTGGAATTGGCGGTCGTCCGGTTCTCCGGGGCTCTGACCCTCACTCATCACGCCACCTCGCTAATCCTGCCGGGCGGTGCCAATATCACCACGGCGCCGGCGATACGATGATCGTGGTGTCGGACGGGTCGAGCAATGCAAGGGTGTTCAGCTACACCGTGGCGGCGACCGCGCCGGGCGGGGGTGGCGGACCTACTCTTGTAGACAATACTCGGCCAACTACGGACGTTGCATCCATTGAGGTCACAGGCCTCTCCGGCTACGACATTGTTACAATTCAGGGATCGCTGACGTTCTTAATCGCCTGTGCAGGATCAGCTTGATGCTGCTACAGCTCGGGCAGATGCTCCGGAAGCGCGGGCTGACCGCCTCGAAGCGGCGCTGATCGCCAATGGTACGATAGCTGCCGGCGACATCGCTGGGCGCTGACACCTGTTCGCCATCGGCTGGGTAAATCTTGGCGCCCCGGCCGACGGCAGATTCGACACTTCGGCTATTGGCGCTGGCCGGCATCGGTCGTAGCTGGGCTAGCTCAGGCCGGCACGGCTCTGGTCGCAGGCCGGGACCAGGTCGACACCGACCGCGTCGCTTGCCGAATGGCAGCGGCTGCAGTTTGAAGAAGCCCAGCGCTGGAATGCGCCGAACGGGCCGTACTCCTTGTCACTGCCGGCTACCCGAACAACGAGGCTGGTTCCGAGTGGCACACTAATCAACCGCATCCGCCACCAGCATGCCCTTTCCGCCCGGATTGATCTGGACCGGCTGGCCCTGCCGAGGATCACCCGGCGCTCGTAGCCCTAACAGGTCGTTTCGGCCGACTGAGCGAGCCCATGGGCCGGCATCAGCATCGCCGTCGAGAAAGTGAGCGCCAAGACCAGCGCGGCGCTCACTGCTTGCAAGCATCTCATGGTTGAGCGCCAAGACCAGCGCGGCGTTGCTTGCAAGCATCTCATGGTTGTTCTCCCGACGAAAAGAACGCAGGCGGCATACATGGAAGGGCTTTTGGATGGCGATCACCGTCACGGACCGTTTCAGCGGCACGCCGGCCGTTGGGCTGACGGATCGGCTGCCCGGTTCCCTGCTGCTGGAAACCGGCGACTATTTGCTAATCGAAACCGGCGACAACCTTCTCCTCGAAAGCACGGTATCGGGCATCAGTGTCACGCTAACCGACCGCCTACCGTCCTTCCCGACGTAAGAGAAAGCATCACATGGCAGACCAGAAAGTAAGCGCGATCACCGTTGCGTCAGCGCTCGACGGGACCGAAACAACGCACATCGTCCAAGGCGGAGCCGACCGCGCGCTGACCATTGGCAAGGCGGCGGCGAAAGACGTCACCGGTTCCGATGCCAAGGTGGTTTCCGGCACGGCCGGATCGACCGATCAGCTTGCCAAGTGGAATGCCGACGGCGATCTGGTTGCCGCTGCCGACGCCATGGCGCTGATCACCAAGGGGGACGGGTGGGCCGCCGAAGTCACGCTCGCCAGCGCGGCGACCTGCGATATTCTCGGGGCGGCATCAAACCGCGTGGTGATCACCGGTACGACCGCGATCACCTCATTGGGGACCGGCACGAACAAGCTTCGCTTCGTCCGCTTCTCCGGCGCGTTGACCCTGACCCACAACGCTACCTCGTTGATCCTGCCGAGCGCCAAAAACATCACGTCGAAAGCCGGCGACACCTGCGTCGTCATCTCAGACGGCAGCTCCAATGCTCGCGTCTTTGCCTACCAGCGCGGTGATCAGATTGGTCAGCAGACCATCAGCATCCCCGCCGGGGCCATGGAACCGCGGGTCACGACGGCGCCCGCTATCAGCAACGCCGTCGAAATTACCACTAGCCTTATTGCTGCGCGCACAATGGATTTTGCAACAGGTGCAGACGACTTCTGTACCTTTGGGCCGATCAAAATGCCCAAGGGGTGGGATGCCGGAACGCTTGTCTGTGAAATTGACTGGTCAACAACGGGGCTCAAACCGCAGGCCTTGATGGCGTCAAGTGGTTTGTGCGAATGGGGTGCTATGCGAGTGATGCCCAACTGCGAGCGGCTCTTGGAACTGCAGTAGGCCCTGCCGCGCAGGACCACAGTGCTACCGCTGATGACATTATAACAACGGCAGAGTTCACCGTCACCGCAGCCAACGCCGCCGCCGAAACAGTGCTCTACGGCGAAATCTATCGCGACGTTTCTGATGCAGGCGATGACCTCGATATTGATGCGCGCTTGCATGAGATTCGCATCCACTACACCACCGCTGAGCTGACCGACGACTGATAGGGGGAATTGCCCGATGCCAACAATTGTCCACTGGAAAGATGGGAAGGTGTTTCGCCGCTATGATCTGACGGCAGAGCAAGTTGCAGATATCCCCAACCATAAGAAGGGATACCTCCTGCTAGAGGTTAAAGACCCGAGGCCGAACTATGATCCCATCACACATCATCATCCTATAAAGTCCGAAGGGCCCGACCCGGTCGATAATCCGACTCGGTATTTCCATTCATGGTCAGTGCCAGTTGCCAAAACCTCGCAAGAAATTGCAGATGCCGAAAACGCGGAAAAGGAAAATACACTGAATGCTTATGGCAAGTTGGCTGAGAAGGTCGACCGCAACCAAGAGAACCGCATCCGGATCTTGGAAGGGAATGTTGAGCCGCAGATGAACCCTGTCGAGTTCCGAGAGTGGATGAAGGACTTCCTGTGATTGATGCTGGCCCCCCGCCTCCGATCCTTCCACCCTCGCTGGTCCTTGCCAAGCCTGCGATCATTCGGGCGTGGACGAAAGAACTATTGCCACCCGCGATTTTAGGGTCGCTGATGGTAAATAATCTTGTTGGGGGTGGAGGTAGAAGTTCATTCGTGGGACCACCGGCGACCAAGACGGCAATTGGGTCTGAGGCAAGCTCAACCACTGAATCCAGTCACACATTCAGTGGTCAAAGCCTTGGCAGCCATACTTGGATAATTGTTGCGGCTATGTGGAGGGGTTCCGCCGGTGCCCGATCACTCACCAGTGCTACAATAGGTGGCAATACTGCGACGGAGTATCAGGAGCTAGAAGACTTTAATTGTTCAACCATATTCCTCGCGGCAGCTCGTGGCTCTGGTGACAACATCGTTCTCAACTGGAGCGGCGACATTCTTGGTTGCCGAATAATGGTCTGGGGCGCGGAAATGGATGGCCTAACGGCAGTCTCAGGTACCAATAATAGTGGCAATAATGTGAGCAGTCTGACTGTTGGGCCAATTACTCCAAAAAAGATGGACTTGCCTTTGCGTGTTGTTATACCAAAGTGCCTGATGCCGGAGTATGGACGTTAAGCTCATTCGTCGAAGAACATGACAATGATATCAATTCTGGCGATCGTGCATCGTCCGCAAGTCAATTAACGACCAGCACATCGGCAATTAGTGCGAACTTCGATAGCACAGATGTGGAAGATTACGTCATGTCGATGGTCGCGTTTAGATGATATGACGCCTCATCCGATCAGAAAGACTAATTTCAAAGAAAGAAATGGCCGGCGCTGGGAACCATGCAGCGTGGACTGATTGGGACACAAGCGGCGACTGGTGCGCTGCGACGGTTGCACTTCGGCCGGCATAAACCCTCTGAAAATTCGGACCTACCCCCATGCGCGATTCGTTCGAGCAAATACTCCCGCTCGTCCTGAACCACCAAGCAGGAATCTTGGCATGACCAAGTTCTACATCGGCGAGGGCCGGCCCCTCGCGGACGCGGATTTCGTGCGCCTGGCGGGCAAGCATGGCATCGAGGAAGCGGCGCTGAGGGCGTTTGCCCAGGTGGAGGCCCGCAACAGGGGTTCGTATTCGTCCGGTGCGCTGGTGTGCCTCTACGAACCCCACGTCGCGTGGCGTAACACGTCCGGCGCAAAGCGCGACAAGCTCACCCGTTCAGGGCTTGCCTACAGGAAATGGAAGTCGGGGAACTACCCGAAATCCTCGTTCCCGCGCATCGACAAGTGTGCTGCGCTCGCCGGCGAGGAAGTCGCGGCGCTGGCGTCGTCATGGGGGCTGGGTCAAGTCCTGGGCGAGAATTACAAGACGCTCGGGTTCTCCTCCGCCGTGGCGATGGTGAGGAACTTCGCCGAGAGCGAGGCCAACCAACTTGAAGGCGTGATCCTGTTCATCAAGAAGACGCCCGGGCTGGAGAAGGCGCTGCAGGCACACAATTGGGGCAAGGTCGCCCGCCTTTACAACGGGCCCGGCTACGCCAAACACAACTATCACGGCCGGCTCGCCAAGGCGCACCAGCGCTGGGTGAGGAAGATCGCAGAGCGAGGGCCGCTGTCACCAGCTCCCACTGACCCCGACAAACCCGAACGCCCGTCAGCGAGTCCGGCTAGCTGGCTGACGTGGCTTCTCGAACTGCTCGCCGCCATCCTCCCCAAACGGAAAGGAGCAAACAAATGAACATTGTATTCGTCATCCTCCTGATCGCATTGGCCGCCTTCCTACCGTGGACGCTGGTTCGCACCGGCTGCTGGAAAGAAGCCCTGGCCGCGATCGGTGCCTCCGCAGCCGCCATATGGGGCGGCGCGCAGTTGCTCTTCGGGAACCTGTTCTGATGGCCAGCAAACCCTTCTATGCCTCCAAGACCTTTTGGGGCTCGATCATGATGCTGGTCTCGGCCATCTCTCTGAAATTCGGCCACGAGATCACGCCGGAAAATGTTGACTTGTATGTCAACCTGGGCAGCACGGCAGGCGAAGCCGTTGGTCTCGCGCTGACCCTCTATGGCCGCGCCATGGTTAAGACCTCGGTCACGCTGCGGAAGAGGGCGACCTGATGTTCGTCGGCCTCGCGCTCGGTCTGGCCAAGAGCCTGCTCGGCTTCGCGCAAAAGCGATCGTCGGATCAGGTCGAACGCTTCCGCATCGAAACCGGCCTGAAAGAAGAAGAGGTCCGCGCCGGCGTTGAACTCGGCGCCCAGGCCGCCAGCGTCATCCGGTCCGGCATGCAGTTCCGCGTGTTCTGGATTCCGTGGTCGCTGGCCACCATTCCGCTCGCCATGTGGTTCGGCTGGGGCATGCTCGACAGCCTGGCCAACGGCGCGTTGTGGGACGTGGCGGCGCTGCCGCCGCAGCTCAAGGAATACGCCGACATCGCCTGGCGCAACCTGTTCTATGCCGGCGGCGGCATGGCGGCGGTGCAGGCCGGGTCCAAGGTGATCGGGACGGCGCTCGGGCGACGATAAGGGCGATCAATCAAGGCCATAGCGATTCTCAGGAGCGAAGAGCACGGATGCCGACCGACATGACTTCGTCGCTGCCCGTTGCCAGCTTTGGCGCCTCTGCGGCAGTGTTTCCCAGCTGCGACGACATGTCGTTGGACACGACAGGCAAACTCACCTGCCCTGCATCCGTCGACTCGTATCTGGGCCGGATCGACCCCGGGATTCCATCGGGCGGTTACCGGCTGCCTTTCGCGGTGACCGGCGTGATCGCCGACCGGGCCCCGGACGCTTTGGCTGTCGTGCACGGCTGGCCGTTCTTCGTCGCAAGATCGACGAAGCTTGATCTTGTGCGGCTCCATTTGGTGACCGCCCTTACCGGCGTCGCGGCGATGTGCGGAGTCTACGGAGAGGAGGGAAACTTTCCTTGCTCACTGCTCGAAGATCTGGGAACGGCTGATTTGACGGATGTCGTCGAATTGAGCGGAGACCTCATGGCCACAGCGACGGTTGCGGGCTGGTTTTGGGTGCTGGTTTGGGTCAAGGGGAGTGTCGCCACGGCTGAGACGGTGGGCGGTCCGAATTCCTCATTGGTTCCTGGTTCCACACATGGACGATCGTATACGCAGAACAGCAAACGCGGCCATCTGGCGCTGGCCTTACCCTTCCCATCGTGCATGCCGGCTCGGGCCCCGACCGGCATGACGCGGCAGACTGGTTTGAACGCACCGGTGCCGATGATCAGGGCCGCATGAGCCTGCTGGACAACAAGCGGCAAGCGGCGCCTGCTTTCTCTGCCACCACCCCGTAGTTGGAAGTCATCGACGATTCCAGCGCACGCCGAAGTTTCGGCAGAACGAACCGCCGGCGCCGCTCTGGCCCGATGCTGGCTGAACGGCCATGGCAAAACCGCTCTCCCGCTTCCGCTGGCGCGCGCCCTTTTCTGCACGAGCGATCTACTGGCGGGCCGCCGACAGCCAAAGGTCCAGCCATTGGCGCGTTATCCGCACAGTACGTACAGCATCTCCCAGTGAGGCCGGAGCGATGGCCATGACACCAGAAAACATTCGGGAAGTCGCCGAGGCCGCCGCCAAGGCAACGGTCAACGAGGTCTTCCTGCGTCTCGGCGTTGATGTTGATCAAGTGGACGCCCTGGCCGACATGCGCAAGGACTTCGCTCACCTTCGCTCCTGGCGGGAAAGCGCGGACACGATCAAGAAACACGGGCTCATCGCCGCGGTCGGCGTTGTCACGATCGGTGTGCTGGCGCTGCTCTGGTCAGCGATCAGGGGCGTTTGAGCCCCATCATCAACGCCCCGTTGGTTTTTTTACCGCAAGCCCGTCCACCCGGGGCACCCCCCAAACGAAGGTTATTGAATCGTGACGACCCTGAAACATTGGGTAGCGAGTACGCTTGCGTGTTTGTTGCCGACCGAAATTCTCGCCGATCCGCCCAAGGGCGTCATTGCCGCGGTCGATATTCCGGCTGCCCTTGTTTGCGATGACAAAGCACAGATCACGGACATAGCCGTTGCCGCGATCGCGGACGGAATCGACGGGGCGCTGGTCGCATTCCGTCCCTATGCAATGGATCGAAACGACCGCGGCGAACCGGTATGCGCCATCGGCCGGATGCGCGGGCAATTCGCGTTTGGAGAATCCCTGTATATCGGGGGGGTAACGTCAATGACGCGGTTCGGCATTACTGGGCCACGCATATCGGGCTCCCGACCGGCGTGGACTATTGGATGCTGTGGGATGAGCCCTTGCCGCCTGAACCCGCGCCGGCTGGTTGGGACGTTTAGGGGGCGTCCGCGGCGGCACCGAATGGACCGGATGTATCCGAGGTCGCACCGGACGTTGCGGTGAGCTTCACGGCAACCTCAAATCCTGTCCGTCGAGCGACGATGGACGTTGATGAGACACGCCAAGCGTCCTGGAAGAATCGCGGCTTAGGTGGAGGTCAGACATTAATGTGGCTTTTGGACAGGCGGCGGCTTTAACATCCGCCGCGTCATGAGTCGCCGCTGTAGGCTCAGGCGGCGGCGGATTTGCTCATCGGAAACAATCGGATACGAAGCTGCAGCACAACGAGGAGAGCACCGCACATGTGCGTCCATCGATCGTCACCCAAGCCGTCGCGCAAATTGGTTTTGCTGTCTCTGCTGATGTTTGTGGCCTTGGCAGGTGGGACCGTCACCTCCCACATTGCTCTGGCTGCAGGACCCTTCAACGGGATTGTCGGCCTGTGGGGTGGCAGCGGCACAGTCACCTATGCCAGCGGTACCAGAGAGCGACTGCGTTGCCGGGTCCAATATGTGCAAAACGATGAGGACAATTTGCAGCAAGCACTGCAGTGCGCGAGCGACAGCTACAACTTTCAGATCAACGCGTATTTGGAGCACATCAACGGCACCATATACGGTCGGTGGGAGGAGCTGGTGCTCGAGATCAACGGGACGATGTCCGGCACCGCCAGAGCAGGTCGCATCGACGGCGCGCTCCACGGTCCCGGCTTCGTGGCGCAACTGGTCGTGACGACGAACGGCAACAGGCAGAAAGTCATGATCGCAACGCCTGATCAGGAGATCCGTTTGGTCGACATAGACGTCCGTAAAGCATATTAGGTTGCCGAGCCGGATGCCGACCCGGGGCCGATCTGTCGTGAGGCCCTGGCATTGCTCCGCGGCCGCGAGGATTTCGTCGCGGTGGCGGTGAGCGCCCAATGACCGTCAACTCGGACCAACCGAACGGCGTCGACGCAACTGATGGCGACGACATCCAGTCGACCGGTCTGGCGTTCGGCATCGAGAAGATCGGACTGTTTCCGCTCCATTACCGGTTGGTCGCAACTATTGCGGCGATCATTCTAGTTATCGCCGCGGGCTTCGGCATCAATCGGCTAGAGGTCGACGATTCGCTGAGCCAGCTCTTCCGGTCCGACACCGAGGAGTTTCGCCAGTACCAAGAGGTGAGCGCGCGTTTTCCCTCTGCCGAGTTCGACATACTGGTGGTGGTCGAGGGCAATATCCTCGAACGCGGTTCGCTTCAGGCCATTCGTGACCTCGCCATCGATCTGCAGCTGGTGGGCGGAACTCGAGGGTTGATTTCACTTTTTTCCGCTCGCCAGGCTCCGAAGGCCGGTGGCATTCCGGAACCGCTCTTCCCGTTCGATCTGCCGGAGGGAGCTGACTACGACGCTCTGGTCGACCGGATCATGGCCAACGAGATTATCAGCGGCCGACTGTTGTCGGCCGACGGATCGCTGGCGCTGATCGTCCTCGCGCTGGCGCCGGAAGTGGTTGTCGGCGGCAACCTCAAAGACGTCGTCAAAGAGATCCGCAATTTGGTCGAGTTCGACCTCGGGGGCACGGAAGTATCCGCCCGACTGTCGGGCGTGCCCGTCATGCAACTTGAGATCCGCAACGCGGTTCAGCGCGATTGGCTGCTCTACAACTCACTCGGCTTCATCGCCGGCAGCCTGATAGCAGTCCTCTTCTTTCGCCGGTTCTCCTTCATGGTCATGGCCGCCGGTCCGCCCTTGGTTGCAGTCCTGTGGGCCCTGGGGTTCCTCGGCTGGCTGGACTTCCGGCTGAACATGTTCCTCAACGTGATGACCCCCCTCATCATGGTGATGGGCTTCGCGGACTCCATGCAGATGACGTTCGCGGCGCGCGACAAGCTGCTCGCCGGCGAGAGCAAGTTCAGGGCCTTCAAATATGCGGTGATGGTTGTCGGCCCGGCGGTTGTCGTCACCGACGTGATGACGGCGTTGTCCTTCGTTGCCCTGATGTTCTCGGACTCCCATTTGATCCGCTCATTCGGCTTTGCGGGCGCGCTGTCCGTGATCATCGCCTTTGTTGCGGTGGTGACGCTGGTGCCCTTGTTCGGCATGTTGTTTGTTCGGGCGGAGAATTTGCCGGCGGGTGGGGACAGGCGATCGGACGGCGGCGTTGACGCCCTGCGCAATTTCTGCAGCTGGATCGCCGACCGGATGATCCACCGGCCCGCCCTTTACAGCCTGATAAGTCTGATGGTCGTGGCAGGTCTAGCTGCGCTCTATACGACGCTCGACCCTCACTACCGCCTCGCCGACCAAGTGCCTGACAAGGAACAGGCGGTTGCCGCAAGCGGCAGCATCGATGCCAAGCTGGCTGGGTCTAATCCGGTCGATGTTCTGGTCGAGCTGCCGGTAGGACAGTCGATCTACGAGCCTGAAGCGCTCGAGGTGATCGGCATCGTTCATGCGATTGTGGAAGCCCAACAGGGGCTCGCCAACGTCTGGTCGGTAGAGACGCTGCGACGCTGGCTGGCGGAGAACGCCGGCGTCGAGGATATCGAAACCCTGCAGCGCTACGTTGATATCCTGCCGCCCGCGCTGACCAAGCGCTTCGTCGCCGACGAACGCGATGCGGTGGTCATAGCGGGCCGCATTCCGGACGCGGACGCCAGCGTGCTGTTGCCGATCATGGAGGAACTCGACGACAAGCTGGATGCGATACGCGGCGAGTATGGCGGGTACAACATCGCGGTAACGGGCCTGTCGGCCATCGCTGCGCGGAACAGCGCGTCGATGATCAATCAGCTATCCTACAGCCTGATGGTCGAAATGATCTTCGTGGCGGTGCTGTTGGGGTTGGCGTTCCGTTCACTGCTGGTGACGGTCGTCGCCGTGCTGCCCGGACTGTTCCCGATCGTCATATCGGGGGCGGTGCTCTGGTGGTTCAACGAAGGTCTGCAGTTCGCAAGCATCGTCGCCCTTGTCGTCGCCTTCGGCCTGGGTCTGAACGCCACCATCCACTTCCTCAACCGACTGCGGCTCGAGGACCGACCCGATGAACACCCCGCCGTCGGCGTGAAACGGGCCACCGTTCTGGTCGGTCCGGCGCTGATCGTGATGTCGCTCGTGCTGGCGAGCGGGATGGCGGCCACGGTCTTCTCCGACTTGCCTTCGCTGCGCCTGTTCGGCTGGCTGACCGCGTCCACGCTGCTCGCGGCGCTGGCAGGCGATCTCCTCATCCTACCTGCGACGGTTGTCCTGGTCAGGAGTTTTGGGCGCCGCCTGGCCGGCAAAACCATTCCCCCCCTCAAGCCAGCGGCACAAAAAATTGACGTGGGCGAATAGCTGCTGTTGTGGCAGTGCCTAGCTTCGAATTAGCCAAGGAGCAACGGAGCATTTGATGAGCAATTTTGGGGGAGGCACCACCACCACTATAGCATGACGAACCGGCGACTCAGGTCGCCTGATCGCGTTAGCTCCGAACATGAACCGACCGGCCGCGGACAGATGTCCGCGGCCGGTCTTTTTTTGTGCCTGAAATCCGTGTTCAGTAGGTCGCCCTTCCGCCGGAAAGATCGAACACCGCGCCGGTGGTAAAACTGTTTTCGGGTGACACCAGCCAGCAGATCATGTCCGCGGCTTCGCTCACTTCCAAAAAGCGCCCGCGGGGAATTTTCGAAAGCATGTAGTCGATGTGTTCCTGGGTGATCTGATCGAAAATGGGGGTTTTTGCGGCTGCCGGTGTTACGCAATTCACGGCGATGTTGTGCTTGGCGAGTTCCTTGCCTAAGGACTTTGTGAGCCCAATAACGCCGGCCTTCGATGCCGAGTAGGCGCTGGCGTTTGGGTTGCCTTCCTTACCAGCGATCGACGCGATATTGACGATTCTGCCATAATCGCGCGCTTTCATTGACTGCACCAACGCACGGTTGACATAAAAAGTCCCATTCAAATTGATATCGATGGTTCTGTGCCACTCGTCGATGGGCGTGGTCTCGAGGGGGGCGGTGGGGCCGGCGACGCCTGCCGAATTGACAAGGATCGATACTGCACCCAGGCGATCTTCAGTTTCCGCCAGTGCTTTTTCGACAGAGCTGAATTTGGTGATATCGACCGAAACCCCGATCGTACCGGTGCCGAGCTCTGCTGCAGCGGAGCCCAATCGCTCCGCATTGATGTCCCAAATTGCGACGCTGGCGCCGGCGGCGAGCAGCCGCCGGGAGACGGCGAAGCCAATACCCTGAGCTCCGCCAGTGACCACCGCGTTTTGATCCTTCAAAGCAGTGTTTGTCATGAGTCACCCCCCAGCCGGCCTGCCAATGCACGAAGACCAGGCACACGGACCGTGCCAATTTTATTTTGGTTCCGGAAAAACCAGTGCTTCGTCTGCGCGCAAATGAAACTCAATTGTCTCGCCGACCTCAACATCGGCGTGAACGGGCGCGCGCGCATGGAGAGGGGCAGCAAGTCCCGGGACCCAGAGCGCGAGCATTTGCTCGTCGCCGACGAATGAGCGCGAGACAACCGTGCCGCGCAGCGTGTCATTGCCGATCCCCTCACCAACATTGATATCGTGTGGTCTTACACAGACCACGACATGGTCGCCGTCGGCGCCAGACGGCGCGGTGAACCTGCCGATCGCGGTGTCGACCATTCCGCCTTGATTGACCCCCGCAATTTCGTTGAATTCCGAAAAGAAACGCGCGACCAACAAGGAGGCGGGATTGCGGTAGAGTTCCTCGGCCGGGCCACCCTGGACGATGCGGCCGCCTTGCAAGAGCATGGTGCGATCGGTCATACGCATAGCGTCTTCAGGCTCATGAGTAACGATCACGACGGTTGTACCGCTGTCGCGTAAAATGCGTGCCGTTTGATCACGAATGGTATCGCGGTTGCGTCGATCAAGGTTGGAGAACGGCTCGTCCATCAGGAGGACCCGCGGCTGTGGAATCAGGGCGCGAACCAACGCGACACGCTGCTGTTCGCCGCCTGACAACGCATGCGGATAGTCTCGCGCTCGCGAGGCAAGGCCGACCCGCTCCAACGCCGCAGCGGCTCGTTCGTGGGCCTCTTTTGGGGTGAGGTCGCGGACGCCGAACGCGACATTGGCCAAAACTGTGAGATGAGGAAAGAGCGCGTAGTCCTGAAACATCATTCCCACGCCGCGCTTTTCGGTGGGGACGATGCGGTCGGGCCCGAACATCTGCCGCCCACCAATGCTGACGATCCCACGCTGCGGCCGCTCCAACCCGGCTATGATCCGCAGCAAAGTCGACTTCCCCGATCCCGAATGACCGACCAATGCAACTATCTCGCCGCGCCCGATAGTCAGCGACAAACCGTCGATGATTCTGGCGCTTCCGAATGTCTGGGTGATGTCCTCAAGGACCAGCGCGACATCGAACGATTGCGGCCGCGGTGCTGAGGAAACTCGCGGCGGCCAGGATGTGCGGGCGTTCTTCTGCCCCTCAAGGGCGCGCGCGGTGGTCATAGCGTCGGCAAAAATCCAGAGTTGGTCATAGTTCGATGTCTGCTGTGCCACCGGTGGGCGGAAGAGGCAACCAATTCAGCCGCCGGAGCTCCATCAAGCTGGATCGAAGGTGGGCCGGCTGAGGCGTGACAAGAGGACGATCGGCAAAATCCCAACGGCCACGATCGCCAACGCGGCGATTGCACCGTCCTCATACGTGCCGCGGGCAGCTTCTGCAAAGACGTGAGTGGAAAGCGTCTCGACGTTGAGCGGGCGCAGGAGCAAAGTCAGCGGAAGCTCCTTCATGCACTCAACAAAGACAAGGATTGCCGCCGCGCCAATGGCGGGCCTGACCAGCGGCAAGTGAACCGATATCAATGTACCGGCTGCCGTTCGCCCCAATGTCCTTGCACTGCCGTCGAGCGAGACAGGTACCCGCTCGAAGCCGCTTTCGATTCCGCCGGCGGAGATCGCCAGGAAACGTGCCACATATCCGTAAACGAGTACGGCACCCGAGCTTAAGATGATCAGGCCGACCGAGACGCCGCTGACGCCGTGGACAAGATCGCTGATGGCATTGTCCAACGTGGCGACCGGAATGAGCAAACCGATCGCCAGGACCGTGCCCGGCAGCGCATAGCCGAGGCTGGAAGCGCGCACCAGGGCTGCGCCGAGTGAACCGCGATCGACGCGAGCGGCGTAGACCAGCGTCAGCCCGAGCACGATCGCCAGAACCGTCGCGACCGCTGAAAGGGTGAGCGAGTTCAGCGCCTCGGTGACGATGTCGCTGGAAATACCGGCAAAACGCACACGCCGCCAAGTCGCATCAACAAGGTAAAGCGCCGGAAATATGAAGCCCAGCAATACCGGTATCGAGCCTGCGGTCAGGACAAGCCAACCGCGCAGGCCGGTAACTCGCCGGCGCGCCGGTGGGCGGTTGCGGTGAACGATGCCCGCGAACTTTCTTTGGCGCCGGGCCAGCCTTTCGAGGAAGACGAGCGCAAGGACAATAAGCAGCATGAAAAGCGCAAGCCCGGCAGCGCCAGGAAGATCGGAACGGTTGATCCAGGTCGAGTAAACGGAAAGTGTCAGCGTCTGAATGCCGAGGAACTCGGCAGCTCCGACATCGTTCAGCGTCTCCATCAGCGCCAGGCTGGTGCCAACGGCGATCGCCGGTCGGGCAAGCGGGAGAGAGACGCGCGCAAAGACCCTCGATCTGCTTGCCCCAAGTGTTCTGGCGGCCTCGACCAAGCCGCCCGACTGCATGACGAACATCGCGCGGGTCGACAGGTAGACGTATGGGTAAAGCACGATGCCGAGCAACAGGATGGCACCCGGCACGGACCGGATGTCGGGAAGGCGAAGATCTTGAGGATTCGCGATCCCGAGAATGGCCCGAAGGACCGATTGAAACGGACCGATAGGATGTAGAATATCGAGATAAGCGAAGGCGATGACGTAGGTCGGAACCGCCAGGGGTAGAAGGAGCGCCCAATCGAGAATTCGGCGACCAGGAAAATCATGGGAAGCGACCAGCCAGGCGGCGGCCGTGCCAATGATCATGGAGACGGCAGCCACGCCGGCCAGCAGCAGGATCGTATCGGGCAGGGCAGATGGAAGGGCGTTTGTAAACAAGTGGTTCCAGGTTGCAGATGAACCACCGGTGGCAATGACCAAAAGCGCCGCAATCGGCAACCCTGCGAATACCGTGATGATCACGGCGGCGATCAGCCAACGGCAGGCTCCTCCGCAACGACGGGGTTTGAGGTAGGCCAGGGTGGTCATATGGTGATGCGGTTAAGACGGCGGGCTTCCGACTCCCTGGTCTGTAGGATGGGCCATCATCGGCTGTTGAAGCCGACTTCGTCCACCAATTCGCTCGCCGCCCGACGATGGGCGGCGATATCGATCAAAGGTGTGTCGTCAGCTTCGAGTTTTCCGAGCGCCTCGATCAGCGGATCAGCCATCACGTCCGCTGTGACAGGATATTCGAAATTGGCCCCGGCGTAGAGCCGCTGAGCCGGTTTCAGGACCAGGAATTCAAGCAGCCTTACGGCATTTTCCACGTTCGGCGCGTGGGCTGCGATGGCGGCGCCTGACACGTTTACGTGTGTTCCGCCACCCTCGAAACGGGGCAGGATCACCTTGATCGCGTCGCCCCATCGGTTCTGTTCCGGTCCGCCGGCGCCGCTTCGCATCAGACCGACATAGTAGGAATTGGCCAGCCCGACATCGCAGATCCCGCCAAGTATGTCGCGGGCGACGTCGCGGTCACCTCCGCCCGGTTTACGGGCCGTGTTGTCCCTCACCCCTGCGAGCCAGGCTTCGGTCCGAGCAATGCCGTTGCGCGCGATATAAGCGGCAAAAAGCGCTGTGTTGTACGGATGTTGGCCAGACCTGATACAAACCCTGCCACGCCATTTTGGATCTGCCAAATCGTCATAGGTGAGGTCGTTTTCGTCGACCCGCTCGGCTGAGGCGTAGATAACCCGCGCCCGCATGGAAAGGGCAAACCAGTGGCCTCCGGGATCGCGCAAGCCGGCAGGGATGGTCTTCGCCAAGGCATCGGAGTCGGTCGGTTGGGTCACGCCCTTTTCCACCAGATCAATCAAGTTGCCGAAATCCACGGTCATGAGTACGTCGGCCGGTGAATTTTTACCCTCCGCCGCAACCCTCTCGGCAAGACCGTCCTTGATGAAAATGGTGGTGACGTTGATGCCGGTTTGCTCGGTGAAGATTCTGAGAATCGGCCTGATCAATCCGGGCTCGCGAGAGGTGTAGAGATTAACCTCCTCGGCAAGGGAGGGGGTCACGAAAGCTGTCGCCAGAATGGCGCCAAGCAGGGACCAAATGCCGTTTCGGTGGAACATAGCAACTCCGGTCAACCAAGCGGTCCAAGGCCGCCCGACAAGCTCTGACGAAAGTCCGCAGGGAATATGGAGCGACGCCAAAAAGTCAAGCAATATCAATGACTTTAGAAATGATCTAAACTGATTGACCGCTTCCACGGATTCGGTTTTTTTTCGGGCTGGTACGCCAAGTCATAGCGTGCGGCGGGGTTCTCTTTGGCTCCGAATCGTTGTGCAATGGCATCGAATCGTCGGCAATTTCGCACGCGAGGATGAACCAAGGTGTCCTACACCCCGAACGATGGCCGCTACGACCAAATGCAGTATCGTCGCGCCGGGCGGGGCGGGCTCCGTCTGCCCGCGCTTTCTCTCGGCCTTTGGCATAATTTTGGCCACAACGCCCGCCAGGATGTGGCCCGGGAAATGTGCCGCAAGGCCTTCGACCTGGGGATCACCCATTTCGACCTCGCCAATAATTACGGCCCACCGCCCGGATCGGCCGAAGAGCAATTTGGCGAGACTCTAAGCACCGACTTCAAGGGCTATCGTGACGAATTGGTGATCTCGACGAAGGCCGGATATTCGATGTGGCCGGGACCCTATGGCGAATGGGGAAGTCAAATATTTGCTCGCCAGCCTTGACCAAAGCCTGAAGCGCCTTGGGCTCGACTATGTCGACATTTTTTATTCGCACCGTTTCGATCCAGACACGCCTGTGGAAGAGACCATGGGTGCGCTCGACGCGGCGGTGCGCCAGGGCAAGGCGTTGTATGTTGGCATTTCCTCATACAGCTCCAGGAGAACCGCCGAAGCCGCGACGATATTGCGCGATCTGGGCACACCGGCGCTGATTCACCAACCCAGCTATTCGATACTCAACCGGTGGACCGAGGACGACAAATTGCTCGATCAACTGGAGCAGGAGGGCATGGGGTGCATAGCTTTCTCACCGCTCGCTCAGGGCCTTCTGACCAGCCGATGTTTGGATGGCGTACCCGCCGACAGCCGTGCAAGCAGCGGCTCGGATGCGTGGCAAGACGGCTTCCTGCGTGAGGAAAATCTGGCGGCGGTTCAGCGACTGAACGAGCTGGCTGTCGGGCGCGGACAGACGCTGGCACAGATGGCGATCGCTTGGGTACTGCGTGACGAGCGGATGACGTCGGCCTTGATCGGCGCCAGCGGCGTGGGTCAGATAGAAGATGCTGTCGGGGCACTATCCAACCTTGGATTTTCCGCTGAGGAACTTCGCGACATCGACCAGCAAACCGTTGGCAGCGGCATCAATCTTTGGGCCAAGTCCAGTGATTCGTGAACGATCGGGGGTCGATCAATGTGCGTCTGAACAAGCCCATCGATGGCCAAGACATTCGATCAGCGTTTCTGCGGTGTTCCGGGCTAAAACATCCTGGCCTTTTCGGCCGCATGCATGACCTCCCAACCGCCGTCCCAAATCATACTGAAGGCCACGTAGACAATCACTGCCAGACCGACATAGGCGATCCAGTAGTGCCGCTGGAGAAGCTTCGCAATCATGGTGGCCGCCACGCCCATCAATGCGACCGACAGGGCAAGACCAATAATCAGCACCACGAGGTGATCTCTGGCCGCACCGGCGACCGCCAGCACATTGTCCAAAGACATCGACACGTCGGCCACGACGATCTGGGCGAGTGCCTTGTTGAAGGTTTTCACGGGCGCCGCATCAAGCGGTTCGCCGGCAGTGGAGCCAAGCGATCCGCCGCGCCGCGCCGCTATGATCTCGCGCGCAAGTTTCCAAACCACCCACAGAAGTAGCAGTCCGCCGGCGAGCGTCAGGCCGATGATCGCAAGCAACTGGACCGTGAAAATCGCGAACACGATTCGCAGCACGGCTGCAGCCGCGATCCCAAGGAGCACCGCTTTTCGACGCTGCGCTTCGGGCAATCCTGCGGCGGCCATGCCGACTACGATCGCATTGTCGCCAGCTAGGACCAGGTCGATGGCTATGACCTGGAAAAGGGCCACAAGCTGGTCGATCATGAGTCCCAGGCTCGAGCGACGGGGGAGTCGCACATGGTCGTCAGGGAGAGGGCTCCGCCAATCGTTAAGACTCGCCCATCGAGCGAGAATCGGAATTGGTTTCGTCGGGAGTTACTGGATGTCACCGACATTTTCGCCGACCGGTTGCGTTGCTCACGGTTCGGATTGCTCCGGCTGCGAGGTCATACACGGGCAAGACATGGCATGGAAGACAGTATGAGCACGGGGGCAGCCGCACCAATCAAACCAAAACAACAAAACACAGCACGCCGGCCTCCTCGGCGTCCCGCCCCGATCCAAAAATTAAGGCCGCGGCAGCACCAGAGCCACCGCTGACCGTTATGCGCTAGTAGCCGTGAGCCACGATCGCCGCGCCGGCCACGGCGCCGATCCCGGCTCCGACGACCACGCCGGCAGCCGAGCCGGTCGCGACGCCGCCGATCACACCACAACACCACCGATCACGGCGGCTTGGTGGATGCGCTCCTGCTGCGTGCCAGTGCCATAGTGCGTGCAGCCAGCAAGCGCGACGCCTGCGACAATCAATACATCGACTTTCTTCATCGCCCTTGCTCCCCGTTTTGGCGGGACTAATTCCCCACCGCTTTGTCCGGTTTTGCGCCGCCGTTGTCAAGCCGGCGAGGGACGCGCTCGAACTCCGGGTGTGGAGATGCGGCGCCGAATCTCGGCCACGATCGTGACTGTGGAGCCGGCCGCCAGGACCCACCACGCCGGACTCACCCGGAATCCGAACTCGAGGTTTGCAAGAAGCACGCGTTGCGCGCCTACACCGGTCAACAATCCATACCAGGTAGCCTCGACGACAACGGTCATGGCAGTCGACGCCAGTGACAGCGCCATCAGCGCGAAGAAGCCCTGCTTGTATCCAAACCGCGACATCATCCTATAGCCCATCAACCAGAAGAAGAATCCCGACATGATCACCGGTTGGGACACATCGACCTTCGATTGAAGATAGTAATGGAGGATGCCGAGGAACGCGGCAGGGTAGACGAGCTTGTGAAGACGGTTCCATCTGCCTGACCCCAGACGCCGGATCATGGCGTCGGTGGAGGTGGCGCCAAGAGACGCCAGGGCCAGGATCGCGACGAAGCCGATGGTCAGGTAAAAACGAACCACGATCTCCTTGGTCACGAAGAACGGATCCCAGCGCGAATCGGCAAAAAAGAGAGTGAAGTGAAAGAGGATGTACGACAGTGCGGCAACGCCGATCATCCTGCGAAGATGGATCAGCTTGGGCCACTCGAAGATCCGCCGCGCCGGCGTCACCGCCAGCGTGATGAGAAGAAGGTAGACCGTCCAGTGTCCTACATAGCGAATGGCCTCGGTGTAGGGTCGGGGTCCGAGCCCCAGAAACAACGTCCGATAAAGCAGCCACAAGGGCGGCAAAGCTAGCAGGGTGAGGACGGTGGCTTTGAGGACAGAGAACCGGCCCGCCCGGTCCAACCAGGGCAATCTCTGGGATAAGGGTTTGCTGTGGGCCATATTCGTTTCCCTGGGCGCGAATATCGGGTCGGGACGCGGTGAGGGCAACCGCATTTGTCACCGTTTTCGATCTCGCAGCGTCACAATCGCGTAAGCCTTGATTGAGTTGAGTTAGGATTGGGTAAGGTTCCTTCCTTGGCCAGTCGGCCATTGGTGGCGAGCGCGGAAATTTCTGCGCCTTGCAAACACGGTCGAGCGGTTGTGCAGGGTGGGATGACGCTGCCGGTGAGTTCGACTATACGAGACGCGCCGCAGATCCCTTGAGCGGCGTTGGCTCAATGGCTGAAGGGGCAAAGGGTCGTGGGTTTGTTGGATTTGCGTCCGGCTGAAGCGTGCCGTTACGACATTCTGTCGCTTGGCGAGGTGATGCTCAGGCTTGACCCGGGCGAGGGAAGGATAAGAACCGCTCGGCACTTTCGCGCATGGGAAGGCGGCGGCGAATACAATGTCGCTCGCGGCTTGCGCCGCTGCTTCGGTCAACGGGCGGCCGTTGTTACAGCGTTGGCCAGGAACGAGATCGGACTTCTGGTCGAAGACTTCATGCTACAGGGCGGCCTGGATACCTCACTGATCCGCTGGGTCGATTACGACGGTATCGGGCGGACAGTCCGCAACGGGCTGAATTTCACAGAACGGGGATTTGGTGTTCGCGGTGCGGTGGGCTGCTCCGATCGTGGCAACACGGCCATCGCGCAGCTTGAACCCGGTGACATTGATTGGGATCACATCTTTGGCGAATTGGGTGTGCGCTGGCTACATACTGGCGGTATTTTCGCTGCCTTGTCCGAAACGACCGGCATGGTGGCGATCGAGGCGGCCAAGGCAGCCCGCAATCACGGAACGATTGTCTCATATGACCTCAATTACCGCCCCTCGCTGTGGAAGGGGTTTGGCGGTCTTGATCGGTGCCGTGCGGTGAACCGGGAGATTGCGCAATATGTCGACGTGATGCTGGGCAACGAGGAAGACTTCACGGCGTGCCTCGGTTTCGAAGTGGAAGGGATCGACGACGGGCTTACCAATCTTGAGGAAGACTCGTTTCATCGCATGATCGATCAGGCGGTGGAGGCCTATCCGAACTTCAAGGCAACGGCCACGACCCTCCGTGGCGTGAAATCGGCATCGGTCAACGACTGGAGTGCGGTGGCTTGGGCGGGCGGCAAGTTCTATGCTTCGATCAAACGTCAGGGTCTCGAAATCATGGACCGTGTCGGCGGCGGCGACAGTTTCGCGTCCGGATTCATTTACGGGCTCATGGTGCTCGGCGATCCCGCCCAGGCGGTCGAATATGGTGCGGCCCACGGCGCGCTCGCGATGACCACGCCGGGCGACACCACAATGGCAAGTCTGACTGAGGTCGAGAAGCTGGTCGGCGGAGGTGGAGCGCGTGTCGACCGCTAGCATTTGTCCCCCACAACAAGAAAGACGGCGAAACGCATGAGCGAGCTGTTCGACGGCCGCCCGGTCATCCCGGTGATCGAGATCGAGAACGCCGACGACGCGGTGCCACTGGCGCAGGCCCTCCTGAAAGGTGGCGTCGATGTGATCGAGGTCACCTTCCGAACGGAAGCCGGCGGGGAGGCGATCGATCGGATCGCCACGGCCTTTCCTGACATGCTGGTCGGCGCAGGTACCGTGGTCACCGAGGAGCAAGCCCGAAGGGCGATCGAACTTGGCGTCGATTTCGCGGTCTCACCGGGATTTAGTTCCCGCACTGTCGATTTCTTCCGCAAGAACAACGTCCTTGTTCTGCCCGGCGTGCAGACGCCTACCGAGATCCAACAGGCGCTCGAAAATGGCTGCACGATGTTGAAGTTCTTTCCCGCCGGTCAAGCCGGTGGGGTCGGCATGCTGAAGGCATTGTCGGGGCCATTTGCAAGCCTCGGCGTCACCTTCTGCCCCACCGGCGGGGTGGATCTCGACAACATGGTGGACTACCTGTCGCTGCCGACCGTGAAATCGATTGGTGGATCGTGGCTGGCCACGAAAAAACAAATCGCAAACGGACAATGGGCGGCAATCACCGACCAGGCCGCGGCCGCGATAGCGCGAGCTGGCGGAAAGGCCTGACCACTTAGGTCGACGAGATCACTGCCGCGCCGCGTTGCCTGGCATGATCGGTGCCGATGACGTGCAAAAGCGGTGTTCGGCGTGCCCGGCCGCCCAAACTGTCTCGAATGCCAACAGATCACTGTCGAAATACGGGACAGTTGGCTGAGGGTGGGCGAGAAACGGGGTACGGCCGGCGGCGAATCTGTCGAATCGCGCGCAAACGGCCTGTTGGCGGACGATCGTTTCGCCAATGTCGCGAGCGACCTCTTCGCTGATCGGGACGGTCGCCCGTGAAGCCAGGATCAGGTACGCCCGTTCTTTGAATTTTCTGTTGAAAATCAATGATTTGACGATCCAACCCACTGCGCATGCGCAGGCGGCCGCAGGATCACCGGCCGTTCGCGTGCTGATGGGTATCAAAAGCGGATGATGATCGTCAGGCCTTGAGCGTTCGCCTTTTCGGCGACACGGATTGAGGCTACAGGCGGATGGTCCATCCGGTCCTTGGGTTTCTGGCCCGTTACATGCAGCGACGCTTACGCCAAGCGGTCCCATTCTGCTAAAGACACTGTTAACCAGACAGCCGCCGTCCGAGGAGCCAAAATTTGAGCGACGAGAGGAGCAACACTCCCAGTAACGTTCGCAACCTTGGCGATGCGATGCGCGATGTACGCACAGCTGAGGCCGAGCGCTCCGACGTCGTGGTCGAATTGCGCGACGCTGAGCGCGCTCGGCTGGAGATTCTGGCTGAGGAATTGCGCGGTGTTTTCGACGAAGTCCCGGCTGAAGACGAGCAGTTCATCTTCAACCTTGCCTCTGGCCTTCCGCCACGGTTGTGGATCGATATGACCTCGTTTGTCGTTATGGGTCGTGACCGACGCACTTACAGATTCCTCAAGGATACCCGGCTGGGACGCGCCATCATCCTCGAGACGACAGGACTCGCCGACATGGCGGACACCGTCACCACCTATGTCGCCGAGCGGATCGTCGAGCGTGAAAGAGCCCTTGAGGGCGACTGGCTGATGAAGCGCGTCCTGCGTGGCGACGTCAATCAGACGAAACGCAGCCGCCAAAGCGCCGAATTTGCCGATGGTGACTTGGTGGCGGCGGTGCGGGTGCACGGTGAGTCACGCGCCCATCTTGGTTGGCTGGTTGCAGCGTTTCTCGCCGGTGCATTGATCGGCGTGCTGGCCCTGTTCGGGACAGCTTGGTTCGTCGTTGGTTGAAATTCAGGCTGTCAGCCTTTC
Organism: uncultured Bauldia sp.; assembly: GCA_963663975.2. Classification (GTDB taxonomy): domain Bacteria; phylum Pseudomonadota; class Alphaproteobacteria; order Rhizobiales; family Kaistiaceae; genus JANQRX01. The sequence goes on from CAXXRA010000006.1 coordinate 253,590, forward strand.
CTCGGTAATCGTCGTGATACCGCCCGCGTTGCACCATGCCCGGGTCGACAGCATGATCTCATGAGCGGTGCCGTGTCGCGATATCGCCAGCAGGTTCCATGACCCACCGGCACGATTGCCGGTTGGGCGCAACGCCGTCGCCGCAACCCCGATAACTGGAACATCGCCCGTCGGTCCCTCCATGATCGCGCGCCGATTGCGATGATCATGGCCGTGCAGGACCAGTTCTGCGCCGTATTGGGCGATCACCTTGCGCACTTGCGCCGCATCGATCAGTCGTTTGTGCCAGGGCGTGACCCCCGCGTCCGGCCGGTGGTGGATCAGAATGATCCTAAACATGCCATTATCACCGGTCGATTCCAGGTCACGCGCCAGCTTGGCCAGTTGCTCGCTGCCGGCGCGTCCACTGGCCATAAGAGGCGCGGTCGGCATGGCCGTCGAGACCCCGATCAACGCCACGTTTTCGCGGATGCGCAACGTTGGGTAGCCCTCAACCAAGCCGTCACCCCGCATGAATGCTTGCCATTTGTCGGCGTAGTCGGCCACGGCTGAGGGAACATAGGCGTCGTGATTGCCCGGCACGACTGTTATTTCGTCGACCGATCCGAGACCTTCGAGCCACTCTCGTGCACGCTCGATCTCTGCGGAGAGCCCGAGATTGATCACATCGCCCGTCACCACAATGTGGTCAGGCTGCGCTGATTTCATGTCGGCCAGGACCGCAGCCAGGATTGATTGGTCGAAGGTGCGGGCTCGTGCCTTGCGCCAGTTCAGGTGCCCAAGGCGCTGCTTGAAAGTGAGGTCACCGATTTCAAAATCCGGCAGCGGACCGATATGGGGGTCGGAAATGTGAGCTAGCCGGAACATAAAGGTCTACTTGCCGCCGCCAACCCGTTCCAACCAAAGGCTCGGGCACGCGGCTTACGGTTTGGCACGCTGTCCGTGAGCATGGATTGCACGATCATGCAGCCTTGAGGCGATCCCGACCATGCGGCGCGTCGAGATCGAGCAGTGGTCCAAGCGGTACGATCAGCCGGGGATTGATCGATTCATGGCTCAGGAAATAATGACGCTTTGTTGCGTCCAGATCGATGGTGTCGCGGATTCCGGGGATCTGATAAAGCTCGCGAAGATAGCCCGACAGATTGGGGTAATCGACGATCCGGCGGAGGTTGCACTTGAAGTGGCCAAAATAGACCGGATCGAAACGCAGCAAGGTGGTGAACAGCCGCCAATCCGCCTCGGTGAGCCTGTCGCCTGTCAAATACCGCTGTTTGCCGAGCCGCTCGTCCAGGCTGTCGAGGGTTTCGAAAAGTGCGATGACAGCCTCTTCATGCGCCTGCTGGGTGCTGGCAAATCCGGCTCGGTAAACGCCATTGTTCACCGTGTGATAGATAATCGGGTTGATCTCGTCGATCGCCGTTCTCAGGTCCGGCGGGTAGAAATCGAGCGAAGCGTCGGCGCCGATCCCATCGAATGCGCTGTTGAACATCCGGATGATTTCCGACGATTCATTGGAAACGATCGTCCGGAGCTTCTTGTCCCACAGAACCGGCACCGTCACCCGGCTTGAGGCGGAGGCGTCAGCCATCGCATAGATCTGGTAGAGCCGTTCGACGCCGTACAGCGGGTCTGGATTTTGGGCGTTGAACTCCCAGCCATCCTTGTCCGCCACAGGGTCGGCGACCGACACGGAAATCATGTCTTCGAGCCGCTTCAATTTGCGAAAGATCAAGGTGCGGTGCGCCCACGGACAGGCTATGGCAACGAACAGGTGATAGCGGGATGGTTCGGCTTCGAAGCCGCCTCGGCCGGAAGGGCCGGGACTTCCGTCAGGCGTGATCCAGTTGCGAAATACCGCCTGGGCGCGCCTAAAGCGGCCGTCCGACTTGTTCACTTGCCCTTCTGTTACCCACTCACCGTCTACTAGCTGGCCCATTGCACTCGATCCCTCAGGAAGAATACCGCTTTGTCCGATGTAGCTGGGAAACAGAGCGATGGAAACCAAATTCGGGCCGCCGCTGGACCGGTGAAGGGCGGCATGATACGGACCGCTGCACCAGAGCGTTTGGGACGGTAAGCAATGGCTCGGCGGAGAGACCGACGACGAGGCGAGGCGCGTGATTTCGGATCGCGCTGTACCATTCGTTGTGCCGCCATCGGCGGCTGACTCGGTCGGCTGGCATCGGCGGCGCTACCTAAATCTCTGCCAGGAATGTTCCAAATGTTCGATAAATTTTCCTTCCGGCTGGAACGGCCGGACGACGCTATGTCGATCGAATCCCTCCACGCCGATCTGTTCGGTCCGGATCGCTTCAAGCGGGCCGCATACGTATTGCGCGACGGTGTGCCTCCCGACCCCACGCTGTCATTTGTCGCCTGTGACAACGGCAATCGACTCGCCGCTTCGGTACGCCTCACTCCGATCACCATCGGCGAGCGTCCGGCGCTGGTCCTGGGGCCATTGGTGGTCGTCCCGCCGGTAAAGGGCCAAGGCGCGGGTAAAGCTGTGGTCAGGTTGGTGCTCGCGCATGCCTGGGCAGCCGGCCACAGCGTTGTCATGCTTGTTGGTGATCTGCCGTATTACGGGCCCCTTGGCTTCACTCATCTCGGGCGCGACGTCATCACGCTGCCGGCGCCGGTGGATCCCGACCGCGTACTGGTTGCAGGGCTGCGCGAGTCGGCGCTCGATGGCCTTGCCGGCGCAGCGGCGCGTGTCAGCCATGGATGATCGCTGGAGTTGCTCGGACTGGACGAAGCCTTCATCGCATATAACAGGGACCGTCCGGCAAACTGTGATACGTAGGCGCCCCAACCAAACAAGGAGATACCTTGACGGAACTGCCCCGTCATGAGGGACCGTCCGGCAAACTGTGATATGTAGGCGCCCCAACCAAACAAGGAGATACCTTTGGCGAAGGAAGAAATGCTGGAATTTGAGGGCGTCGTTACCGAGGTCCTTCCCGATGGCAATTTTCGGGTGAAGCTCGACAATGATCACGTCATTCTCGCTTATGCGGCCGGCCGCATGCGCAAACACCGTATCCGTACGCTGGCTGGCGATCGCGTTCGGGTCGAAATGACGCCTTACGATCTCGAGAAGGGCAGGATCAACTTCCGCCACAAAACGGATAGTCCGAACGTAGGTTCCGGGCAGCGCCGACCGAACTTCCGTCGGCGTTGAGCACGGGAGAGGGCCGATAGGCTCGTTATCGCCCCTCGCGAATCCAGGTGGCGAATGGCAATCCTACCAGGACCAGCAGTCCAAGCAGACCGACGACGCCGAAAAGGTCGACGAACCCCGACAGCAGGGGAATTCGGTTGATCCCCTTGAGCACGCTCGCCTCGGTCATACGAATGCCGATCCAATCCTTGCCCGCGGTCGACGTGCCGGCCCGAATGGGCACGATCCTGGGCAGGTCGAGCTCTCCGTCGACATCGACAAGGCGGGCCACCAATCCGCCTGTCTCGGCGGCCAGCGGTGCCAGGAATTCGCCGGTCGAGCGAGAGTCGACGAACTCGCGAGGATTGGCGGGACCGTTGTGAGCGAAGGTGCGAAGGTCTCCCTGCTCGACACGGTAGAGGCCGATCTCGTTTGCCGGAACCGACAGTCGCCACAGGCCAGGCCCGGCAATGTCGGGACGATGTGTCTGCACGGCGCCTGATGGTGAGACGATGGTCATCGGCTCGGTTTGTTCAAACATCGTCTGGCGCTCCACGATCAGGTCGGCGCCGCGGGTTCGCGCGCGCAACGCCTCCTCTTCGAGGTCCGGTTCCTTCATCAACCAATGGGCAACTCGGCGCAACAGATCGACGTGAGGACCACCGCCCTCGAAGCCGCGCGCCCACAGCCAGGTATGATCGGACAGAAGAATTGCGACGCGACCTTCCTGCTGGCGATTGAGAACAAGCAACGGCCGGTCATCGATCCCGCTCATTAGAACGCTGCCCTGGGGATGATTCACTTCCACAAGACGGAAAAACCTGCCCCAGTCCGGCGGGTTTGATTCCGAGCCCTCGAGCGCACGGGTCACCGGATGCCGGTCGCCGAGCGGTGTGATCTGTGCGTGAAACGGCGCCTCGATCACGTTGCCGGTCGGCGCGACAGGCAATACGGGCGATAGTGGAGTCTGATAGAGGCTGGTGAAACCGGCGTAGTCGGGACCAGCCGCAACCATCAGGGCGCCTCCGTTGCGGACGTAGCGGGCGATGTTGTCGAAATAGAGCAACGGCAACACGCCCCGGTGGTGGTAGCGGTCGAAGATGATCAGATCGAACTCGTCGATTTTTTCGGAGAACAACTCTCGCGTCGGGAACGCGATCAGAGACAGCTGATTGATCGGTGTGCCGTCCTGCTTTGACGGTGGCCGCAGAATGGTGAAGTGGACGAGGTCGACGGCGGCATCCGATTTCAACAGGTTTCGCCAAGTCCGCTCGCCGGCATGTGGGGCGCCCGAAACCAGCAGGACCCGGAGGTTTTCCCGGATGCCTTCAATGCGCACAATGGATCGGTTGTTGACGTCGGTCAGCTCCCCTTCAAGCGGGGCGGCCTGGAGTTCGATGATGTTCGACCCGCCATGCGGGATCTCGACCGTCAGCGTCGCAGCTCGGCCGGCGGTCACGATTTGGACGGAGTGCGGCTCGCCGTCATGAGTGACGACAACCTCGACGGCCTCTCCATCAGCAACGCCGTCATCAATGACGCGATAGCGAATATTTTGTCTCTCGTTGACGATGCCAAAACGGGGAGCGCCGTCGACCACGACTCGACGATCGCGTTCGTCCGGTCGTCCGGTCAACAGCACGTGCAGCGGAGCCGCGGGAGGCAGCGCTGAGGCGTTTTCCGGCACGTCATGAACCTGACCGTCGGTCAACATGACCACCGCACCAACGCGTTCCGGCGGTACATCGCCCAAAGCCGACCGCAGCGGCCCGAAGAGGTGAGTGCCGTCGGCCGCGCCGCTGCCGCTGGGCGTCCCGGCCTCGATGACGCGTAACTCGATTTCGTCAAACTCGTCGAACCGTTTCGCCAACCGCTCACGCGCGGTTCGCGTCACGTTCCCGCGATTGGCCAGGCGTTGGCTGGCACTGCTATCCACGACCATGGCGACGATGGTCGACAGCGACTCGCGTTCAGCGTTGACCACAACCGGATTGGCCAATGCCACCAGGAACGCCAGGGCAGCCAGCGCTCTCAACCACGCGCCGCGCATCCTCCGCAGAAGTCCCGGCAGGACCAAAAGCACGGCAGCAGCCCCCGCGCCGAGCAGCCAAGCGAGGGGTATCAAGGGCGTGAACTCGAGGGTCCAGCTCATCGGTGCTACTGACCCAATCGCTCAAGCAGCGCAGGAACATGCACTTGGTCAGCCTTGTAGTTGCCGGTCAGCGCGTACATCACGATATTGGTTCCGGCGCGAAGCGACATCTCCCGCTGAATGCGGTCGGGAGGAACGGTGGGCAGGAGAAACGTTCCTCCTTCGTCGGCCGCCCAAGCTCCGGCGAAATCGTTCGACGTGATGAGGATGGTCGATACACCGTCACCGGCACGCGCCGGCCTGTCCGCTCGTCCCTCGCCCTCCAGCACCTCCACCCATAGCGGGCCACCGGCATAGCGGCCGGGGAAATCGTTGAGGAGGTAAAACGCTTTGGTCAATACATGATCTGCAGGGACCGGCTCGAGCGGCGGAATATCAAGGCTGGCGAGCATATCGCGCAGTCGTTCCATGGCCGGGGTGCCCGCCAAGCTGCCGATCGAAGTCGACCTCTGGAATTGGTCGCGAGTGTCGAACAGCACTGATCCACCTTGGCGCATATAGGCGCCGATCCGCGCCATCACGTTTGCCGGCGGAAGCGCCGTGTCGGGGGTCACGGGCCAGTAGATCAACGGAAAGAACGCAAGCTCGTCGCGCGCCGGGTCCACCCCGATAGGATCGCCCGGCTCCAATGCGGTGCGGTCGGCGATGACGCGGGACAATCCGTCGAGCCCCGCCCGACTGATCTCGTCGACCTGGCTGTCTCCGGTGACCACATAGGCCATACGAGTCGTATTTGCTGCCAGCAGAGCCATCTGATCGGCGACCTCGTCGGCGTTGGCGCCCGGGGGGCTTGCCAGCGCAGCAAGGACCATCGCCAGGGCCAGGGTTGCGGCAGTGGCGCCTTTGCCAAGCCGTAGGCGCAGTCCGCCATTCAGCCACAGCACGGCGAGGGTATCGGCAGCGAGCAAGACGAGCGCAACAACCAGCAGCCAGGGCGCCAGCCCGATCGGTGTTTCAACGGGGTAGGGTCGAAAATCGATGCCGGCGAAGGCGGTGCGGTCGACTCTGTCGATGGGTCCCTGTGAGGCGATCAGGTTGAGGGCGCGAAAGCCCTCCTCGCTGCCGTAAAGGCCCGGCGGATGGTCGGCGTCTACCGAAATGTCCGCAAGCCCCCCGACGATCGGACGGGCCTGGGATCCGGGAGCCTCGAAACGTCCAAATCCGTCGAGAAGCCGGTAGGGTGGCACCGGCTGCGCTTCCTCACCCGCGGTATCTGAAGCGCCCAAGTTGGTGGAGAACGCAACGATTCGCCGCAGCATCTCGACGAATGCGCCCGATAGCGGAAGGTTCGACCAGCTGGTGTCGGCGGTGACGTGGAAGAGCACGAGCCGGCCCTTGCCAACGGTTGCGGCGGTGACCAGCGGCGTGCCATCCGCCAGAGCCGCCCAAGTGCGTTCCGCAAGCGACCCGTCCGGCTCGGCCAGAACCTGGCGCGAGACGAAAACGTCGTCGGGCATTGGAAGGCCGGCGAACGGACCATTGTCGGAAAAACTGCCAAGCGGCTGCGGAGTTCGCCATGAAAGGCTGCCGCCGAGAATCCGGTCGCCGTTGCGCAAGGTGACCGGAATCAGCTCATCGGTATCCGCGGCCAGCCGAGGGCCGGCGAAGCGCACCAGCGTGCCGCCTGCCCGCACCCAATCGGCAACGGTATCGACTACATCGGGCGGTAAAGTGCCGATGTCGGCCATCGCGATAACCGATGCGCCGGTATCGATCAGATCAGCCAAGGCGACCGCTGCATTGGCGTCACGCGCCTCGCGGATTTCGGCGAAAGGCTGCGCCGCCCGTGAAATGTAATAAAGCGGCGAGAGCAGTGGTTGGGCCGTATCTGCCGACGCGCCGGAAAGCAGACCAATCCGGCGCCGCCGCCAGCGGTCGTCAATAAGTTGAACCGCGCCCGCCGAGGAGGTTCCGGCGATCTCAAGGCGGACGATCTCATTGCGCAGCTCGACCGGGATCGTGAAAGAGGCCGTTGCCAGCGTCTCGCCGCCGTCGATGGCGAAGGGTGCCTCTCCGACGATCCGACCCTTGATGTCGCGCGCGCGGACGATTCCGGCGGCGCCGTCAGCGCTTTCCGTACGTATAACGGGAACGTTCAAGGCGTCGGCGCCGCTGACCGGCGGGGCCAGTGCGACAATATCGGCGGCGTCGTTGAGATAGGTAACGATGGGACCGTCGACCGAGGATTCGAGCGCTGCACCAAAGGTCTCAATGCCCTCCTGGTCGATGCCGCTGGAAAGCCAAATTGCTCCTCCAAACTCTATCAATTCGCGAGCCTGGCCGAGGCGGCGGGCCAACCCCGCGTAGTCTGCCGCCCACGGCCGTGGAAGCAACGCCTCCAAGCGCTCCGCCACAGTGCTTGGGTCCGCTGGCGCAATCACCTGCGCAGATCCGTCGGCGGCGGCAAGCAAGGCCACGGGCCGGTCCGCCTCAGCTGCCAGACCGGCCATCCGCTTGGCGCTGTCGACCATGACATCCCATCGCGCTGCGGCCGCCCAACTGTTGTCGACCACGATCATGAGTGGTCCCGAGCCGGGGGCTTGTTCCTCGACCGGATTGTAGACAGGGCCGGCCAATGCCAGGATCACCATGGCAGCAATGGTCAACCTGAGGGCGGTCAGCCACCATGGGCTGCGGGCCGGCTGCTCCTCCTTACGGGCGATGCGGAGCAGCAATCGCATCGGCGGAAAGTCTTCCAGCCGTGGTTTGGGTGGGGTCAGACGCAGAAAAAACCAGATCGCCGGAAGGGCGATCAGCGCGGCCAGCATGCCGATATTGGCGAATGCCAAGGGAATCATGCCGCGCGTCCGTGGTTGCTGTCAGCGAACCGCGAATGACGGTCGGCCAGCCGCGCATGAATCGACAAAAGTGGCTCGGTCGGCGGTCGGTCCGTACGATGAACGATGAACGACCAATCGACCCGCCGGCAGCGATCTCCAAGATGGTATCGCAACGCGCCGAGTTCACCCTGATATTCGGTCCGGTAGTGTTCGGCCCTCGAAACAACATGCGTACCGCCGGTTTCAGGATCGCGAAACTCGGTACGGCCGGCGTACGGGAACGTCTCCTCGATTGGATCGACTACCTGGATGATGTGAGCCCGGGCGCCGGATCTTGCGACCGCGTCGAGCGTCGCGTCTGTTTCGGCAATCGGGTCGAGGAAGTCGCCGATCAGGATCAGGTCGGTAAACTGGCGAAGGTCCTTCACGATTGGTTGACTCGCGGTCACGGCGGTATTGGCCAGGTTGGCGGCGATCCGCTCGACCGCATTCCGTGCCAGCACGGGACGTCCGGAGCCCAGCAGCCCCACCCGCTCTCCGGCTGAGGCCAGCATCTCGGTCAGGGCGAGCAAAAGCACCGTGGCGCGGTGGCGCTTGCTGACTTTGGAAAGCCTGGAGCGGAAATCCATTGAGGGAGATTGGTCGTTCCACAGCCACAGCGTGTGCGCGGCTTCCCACTCTTTTTCACGCACATAGAGGTGATCGTCGCGGGCCGAGCGCCGCCAGTCGATTGCCGCCGCCGGCTCGCCGCTCACGAAAGGTCGAAACTGCCAGAATGTCTCACCGCGGCCGCTGGTGCGTCGTCCGTGCCAGCCGGCGAGAACCGTCGCCGCGACTCGGCGCGCTTCGACAAGCATATCGGGCAGACCAGCCGCAATCTCCTTTGCTTCGGCTAGTTTCCTGCGATCGGGCTGACAGGTGCTCATGAACCGTTGTCAGCCAATCTGCGCACGAAGCTCGGCGATGATGTCGCGCACCGTCATTCCGTCGGCGCGTGCGGCGAAGCTCAAAGCCATACGGTGCTGGAGAACTGATTCAGCCAGATCGTGCACATCGTCCAGGGACGGAGAATAGCGGCCATCGATCAATGCGCGCGCTCGGCAGGCGAGCATGAGCGCTTGACTTGCCCGCGGGCCGGGGCCCCAGGTGATCATATCGGCGATGCGTGCGTCCGACTGGCCGTCCGGGCGCCCAGAACGCACCAGCGATAGTATGCCCTCGACAACCGATTCTCCGACCGGGATGCGCCGGACCAGTCTTTGAATCGCCGACATCTCGTCGGCCGTCATCACCTGCTGGGCGACGGCCTCCTCGATACCGGTGGTCTCGAAAAGCATCCGGCGTTCGGCTTTGAGGTCGGGATATCCGACGTCGATCTGGAGGAGAAACCGGTCGAGCTGGGCTTCGGGGAGCGGGTAGGTGCCCTCCTGCTCAAGAGGATTCTGGGTGGCCAGAACGTGGAACGGCGACGGCAGGTCGTGTCGGACGCCGGCGACGGTAACATGGTGCTCCTGCATGGCCTGGAGCAGCGCCGACTGGGTTCTCGGACTGGCCCGATTGATCTCGTCGGCCATCAGCAATTGGGTGAAAACCGGACCGTGCACGAAACGGAATGCGCGGCTACCGTCGGCCGCTTGGTCCATGACTTCCGATCCGGTGATGTCGGAGGGCATCAGATCGGGGGTGAATTGAATGCGTTTTTGCGACAGACCGAGGACGGTTCCAAGGGTCTCAACCAGTTTTGTCTTGGCCAGTCCGGGAACGCCGATCAGCAGACCGTGTCCCCCGGCAAGCAGCGTGGTAAGGACCCGCTCGGTCACCGTTTCCTGGCCGTAGATGACCTGACCTATGGCTTCGCGCGCGGACTTGATCCTGGCCACTGCGGCGTCGGTCTCTTCGACAATCGAGTCCGGGTCGGATGGTGCAGGTGGGGACATGACGCTCATATCGGGGAGCTGTACTTTCGCAGCGAGTGACAAGGGTTTCGAGGCGCCAGACTTTCATTGTCGGTGTTGCAGCACAAGCGACCTGACCGCATTTGTGGTGCAACGATCGGCCACCGGGGATCAAATCGCTGTCATTTGAGCGATCAAGCACGGCGAAAAGTTGTCGACGGGCGCCGTTTCGAGGTAACTCGTACAGAACCCATGAACAATGATGATCTCCATTCGCGCGGCGAACCGGAAGAGTTCTTCCGACGGGCCACAGATCGGCTTCTGCACGCCCCAATCGGCGGTGATGCCGAAGCGGTTGGGGACCACATCCTCAACCCGCAATTCGCCTCCGCTGATTCTGTGAAGTACCGGGATGCGGCGGTCCTGATACCCGTCATTGCACGCCGGCCCCACGCCAGCGTACTCCTGACCGAAAGGACGCCGGATCTGTCCACCCATGCCGGCCAGATCGCTTTCCCGGGCGGCAAAATAGATGCCGGCGATTCAGGACCGGCCGATGCTGCGCTCCGCGAAGCGGAGGAGGAAATCGGTCTTGCCCCCGACAACGCCGAGGTGATCGGTTATCTCGACACCTACCTGTCGCGAACCGGATACCGTATCGTTCCGGTGCTGGCCAAGGTCAGCCCTGACTTCTCGGTCCGCATCAACCGACGGGAAGTGGGCGACGTTTTCGAGGTGCCGATGCCGTTTCTCCTGGACCCGGCAAATCACCGCCGGGCAAACCGGGATTTAGGCGCGATGCGTGCCCATTTCTATGAAATTACATTCGAAGGACGCTATATTTGGGGCGTCACCGCGGGGATCATACGGACGCTGTACAATCGGATGGCTGACTGATGGCACGACTGTTTGTTTTCAATATTTTCTTTTTTCTGCTGCCATTCGTCGCCTATGCCGGATACCTCCTGATCACCCGTGGCAGTTTTCGCAATATTTCCGAATGGCAGATCCAGACGATCGCTTGGCTGGCGCTTGGCGGATCGTTGCTGATGGTCGCCGCGCTGCTGTATTTTCTGCAGCTTCAGCCCGGCGACGCCGGCAGCACCTATGTTCCGGCGACCTTCGAGGACGGCAAAATCATACCGGGCCGGTTGGTGCCGAACAGGTCCGATGAGGCGCCTTCGGAATAAACGGCAGCTGCCGCCATGACGGTTTTACCGCCCAACGTGACTGGAGCCGAATGGTTTTCCGATCCGACCGTGCGCAGGGTGTTCGCGGTTCTGCGCGCCGATGGCGCGGGCGCGCGCGTCGTCGGCGGCGCGGTTCGCAACACGCTGATGGATCGACCCGTCTCGGACATCGATTTCGGGACCTCGTTGACCCCGGATCAGGTCACCAAGCTGGCTGGGGAGACCGGCATTCGCGCCGTTCCAACCGGGATCGAGCACGGCACGGTGACCCTCGTCGTTGACGGAAATTCCTTCCAGGTGACGACGCTGCGCGATGACATTGCCACCGATGGCCGGCACGCCGTCGTCCGCTTCGGCAGTGATTGGGTGGCTGATGCCCGACGGCGGGATTTCACGATGAACGCGCTGTCGGTCGACGCATCGGGAAGGGTGTTTGATCCACTCGGCGGCCTTGACGATATCCGCTCCGGCACCGTGCGCTTCATCGGCGACCCGGACGCGCGGATCGCCGAGGATCGGCTCCGCATCCTGAGGCTGTTCCGGTTCCATGCCGAATACGGTCGGGACCAAATCCGGACGAACGATCTCGCCGCAGCTGTTCGTGGGCGGCATGGTCTGAGCGATCTCGCCGCTGAGCGGATTGGCGCGGAGGTAAGTCGTATCATCATGGCGCGCCGGGCCGCCGAGGTCGCGGTCCTGATGCAGGACTACGGCATCCTGCCGCTTGTCCTGGGCGGGATCGGCTACTTGGAAGCTCTGCGGCGGGTGGTTGCTTTCGAAGGTGCGGCCAGGGCTTTGCCGTCGGTGTCCCTGAGGCTGGCTGCCGTGGCAGCGCGCGTCGAGGAGGACGTTGAACGGGTGACCCAGAAGCTGCGCCTGACCAACGCCCAATTCCGCCGTATGAATGCGGCAATCGTGCTAGCCAGACGGCTGAATGTGCGCCCCGATGACCGTCAGGCGCGTCGGCTTGTCTACCTGCATGGCCAGGAGGCGTTCCGCGACGGCGTTGTGCTCGCCTCTGCCTGGGTCGATGGCGAGTCCGGGGTCGCGCGTTGGCTCGAACTCTACGACCTGCCGGTCCGCCGACCAACGCCGGTTTTTCCCATTTCGGGCCGAGATGTGACCGCTCTTGGCGTGACCGAGGGACCGCGGGTCGGTCGACTGCTGGCTTTGCTGGAGGCCTTCTGGATTGACCATGATTTCAAACTCAGCGAAGCGGAGCTGCGGACCCGTCTGCAGGCGATGATCGCCGCTGCTCAGTGAGCATCCAGGTTTCCCACCGGCCGAATCCTTGAGTTTTGCCGCTTCGCACGACCTACGAGCGCCACCGGCTGGAATGTTGATGCTTGTTCTGTCACCTTGGCCGATCACCTTGACTGGGGGACGGCATGAAGGCGTTTTGGCGCGGACTGGCAATTCTCCTGGTCGGCGGCGTGCTTGGCACCGGTTTCGGTGTGGCGGTCGGTTTTTTCGTCTATCCGTTTGTCTTTCCGCCTCCCGATGCGGCCGAAGTTTTGACGGCGGAGGAGGTCGAAGACGGTGCGGTGGCGACCGGCACCTTTATCCATGCCAATCCCAGTGATCCCATCCACCGGGGCGAAGGGCGGGTCAGCGTTTATCCCGAGAAGGTGTTCCTTGAGACCGATTTCGAGGTCGGGCCCGGGCCGGCATTCAAAGTCTACCTGGTGCCCAAGCAGATGATCCGTCGGTCTGGCGATGTCGTTGGCACCATGTATGTCGATCTCGGTAAACTTCGCGCCTTCAAGGGCAGCCAGGGCTATGCCATCCCGGACGGCGTCGATCTGGCCGATTTCCCCAGTGTGGTGATCTGGTGCGAGGCTTTTTCGGTGCTGATATCCCCGGCCGACCTTACCTTTTGAAGGTTAGTTTTTCACCGCCATTTGGCGACCGGCGGCATCGATGACAGGATGGCGTCCACATTGCCCCCGGTCTTGAGCCCGAAGACGGTGCCGCAGTCGTAAATCAGATTGAACTCGACGTAGCGGCCCCTGCGCGCAAGCTGTTCCTCGCGCTCGACCTCGGTCCATGATTGTCCGAAATTGCGGCGCACCAGTTTCGGATAGATGTCGAGGAGGGCGAGGCCGACATCCCGTGTAAAGGCGAAATCGGCATCCCAATCGCCGGTGTTCAACCAATCGTAGAAAATTCCGCCAATGCCCCTCATCTCGTTGCGATGCTTGAGGAGGAAATACTCGTCACACCAGGTCTTGAGGCGCTTGTAGTCGGCCGATTCATGGGGCTTGCAGGCGGACTTCATGGCGGCGTGAAAATCCACTGAATCTGGATCCGTCTGGGTCCTGCGGTGGTCGAGCATGGGCGTCAGATCAGCGCCGCCGCCAAACCATTGCCGGGCTGTGATCACCATGCGGGTGTTCATATGCACGGTCGGCACATGGGGGTTGTGCGGGTGGGCGATCAGCGAGATGCCGCTGGCCCAGAACCTGGGGTCCTCCTCAGCTCCTTTGACCTCCTTGCGGAATTCGGGCGGGAACTCGCCATGAACCGTGGAGATGTGGACGCCGGCCTTCTCGAACACCCGCCCCCTGATGATTGCCATGACCCCGCCGCCGCCGTCGGCTCCGGTGTGATCGGACCGCTGCCATGGTGTGCGGACGAACCGCCCCGCGTCGTGATCGCCGAACCGGGCATCGGCCGGCAGGTTATCCTCCAACTCTTCGAAGGCCCGCGTGATGCGATTGCGCAATTCGGCAAACCAGACCGATGCGGTCCGTTTGTGCGTCTCGACTTTGCTCATTGTACGGACGCCCCGTCGGCCGGAAATCCACTTGTTTGGCGAAGCGCCTCGCCAGCGACCATGGCGGTCGCCATGGCCAGGTTGAGAGATCGCAGGCCCGGCATCATCGGAATGGTCAGGCGAATATCAGCGGCGTCATGAACATGGGCCGGTGCGCCGGCACTCTCACGGCCGAACAGCAGAATGTCACGATGATCGAAGTGAAAGCGTGTATACAAGGCCGTTGCTTGCGTCGTCATCAGGATGACCCGTCGTTTGTCCATCACACGCCAGGATTCAAAGTCGTTCCACGAGGTGTGGCGGACGACTCGGGCCAGTTTGAGGTAATCCATTCCGGTTCGGCGAAGGGCGCGGTCGGAGAGGTCGAAACCGATTGGTCCGATGACGTGGCTCCTGATTCCGAGACAAGCCCCCAGCCGCAGCACCGCGCCGGTGTTCTGGGGAATGTCGGGTTGGTAGAGGGCGATATCGATCATGACGTGCGGCGCGCGATATTGGCGTGTGGCACCCCTATCCGACCTTTCGGGTTGGTGTCGAGTTCGCTGAGGGACAATGGGAAACCTGTTCAGTTGGTTCGCCGGACTGATTGATCCGTTCGAGGAGGCACCGGTCGAACGACCGCCCTCCACGATTCTGGCCTTCTATCGGTATTTCATCCGGCCGGTACGCAAAGTGTTGTTGGCGATTATCGTGATTTCGCTGGTGACCTCTGTGACCGAGATGGCGTTGTTCGTGTTCCTCGGGCGCATCGTTGATTTGGTCGGTACATCGCCGCCCGAGACGTTTTTCACCGACAACGGGCCGCTGCTGATTTTCATGGGAATCGTGGTCGTGGTGGTGCGGCCGGTCGCCATCCTCTTGTGGCGTGGCTTGACCAGCATGGCTTTCGTCCCAAGCGTCACCGCGATGGTACGCTGGCGAAGTTACCGCTACGTGCTGCGCCAGAGTTTGTCTTTTTTCAACGACGATTTCGCGGGCCGCATTGCCCAAAAAGTCATGCAGAGCGGCCCTGCATTGCGGGAGAGCGTCGTCAACCTGACCGAGGGTGTGTGGACGCTGATCATATATCTGTTCGGCACCGCGTTTCTGTTCGCCAATATGAACCCATGGTTGGTCGCGCCGATTGCGGCGTGGGCACTTGGCTACGCTGCGGCCATCTTCTGGCTCGTGCCCCCCGTTCGGGTTCGCTCGCGAGAGACAGCCGAGGCCAATTCAGGCCTCTCGGGTCGTATCGTCGACGGCTACACCAACATCCAGTCGGTCAAGCTGTTCGCCCACGCCGAGCGCGAGGATCTTTTCGCCCGTACCGCGTTCGAGCGCCACGTCCATGCCTTCCGCGCGCTCATGCGCTCCATTCTCGTCATGATGACGATGCTCAACGCAATGAACGGCCTGCTGATCTTCTCGGTTGCCGGCCTGTCGCTTTGGCTGTGGACGCGCGGTGTCGTTTCTCCCGGTGCCATCGCCCTGGCGATGGCCCTGGTCATCCGTTTGAACCAGATGTCCAGTTGGATTCTTAGAACTATCACGTCGTTGTTCGAAAACATCGGCACCCTGCAGAACGCGATCGATACCATCAGCAAACCTAACCAGATCAGCGATCGTGCCGGCGCATTGCCTGCCGTGATTCGGGACGGGGAAATCCGTTTCGAGAACGTGCGGTTCAACTACGGCGCCGCGGGCAAGTTGATCAAGGATCTGTCGCTGGTGGTGGAGCCGGGCGAACGCGTCGGGCTGGTCGGCCGCTCCGGCGCCGGTAAATCGACCCTGGTCAATCTGCTCTTGCGATTCTACGACCTGGAATCGGGGCGAATCCTGATCGACGGGCAGGACATCCGCGAGGTCACGCAGGAAAGCCTTCGCGCGCAGATCGGAATGGTCACCCAGGACACCTCACTCATGCACCGTTCGGTGCGCGACAACATCCGATACGGCCGGCCGAACGCTTCGGAGGCCGATGTCATCGCTGCGGCAAAACAGGCCGAGGCGCACGATTTCGTGACCGGGCTCTCGGATTTTCAGGGCCGCACCGCCTATGACGCCCATGTTGGTGAACGCGGCGTCAAGCTCTCCGGCGGCCAACGGCAACGCGTCGCCATCGCCCGCTTGATCCTGAAGAATGCGCCGATCCTGGTTCTTGACGAAGCGACAAGCGCGCTGGATTCCGAAGTCGAAGCGGCCATTCAGCAGCAGCTTTACAGCCTTATGGAGGGGCGTACCGTCATCGCGATCGCCCACCGACTCTCGACCATCGCCGTGCTTGATCGTCTGGTGGTGATGGATGAGGGTCGCATTTTGGAAACTGGAACCCATGGTGAGTTGCTGTCCCGCGACGGGCTGTACGCCACACTGTGGCATCGGCAGTCCGGCGGCTTCCTTGGCCTCGAGCAGATGGACCTGTCGTCGGAGCCGGTGGCGGCGGAGTAGCCGTGGCGTTGCCATCGCGCAACAGCCGAACGCGAAGACATCTGCTCCCTTCCCCTCCGGGCGCGAAAGCGTTAATGAGACCATCTGGTGCGCTCGTGCGGTTTGTAACGACGGGCGGCTTCAGCGGGTTGAATGACAACACGGGTTAACAGGGAGCGGCCAATGCGCGTTTATTCGAACAGCGTTTCAATTGCGGGTTGGCTTTCTTCGGATGGGCATCTGACGGCTCCAGACTAGACGCCTGGCCCCGCAATCCCCGGCCGGGCAGACCGGCCTGAAATTCACCACATCAATACGCTCCGCGCCGGTGTTCCGGCAGCATGGCGAACCTTCAAAACCCGGGCTGGCGGTCGGCTGTAAACGTGGACGCCGCAGGTCCGAACCCACTCCGGAGATCGAACGTCATGTTCGCCCGATTCGAAAATCTTGTTGATCCCTATCCGTTGGGCGAGGAGCGCATGCCGCCAGACCGCCTGATTGCCTTTGTCCTCCACTATGCAAGGCCGGTGCTGCCTCTGCTGGCGGTGTCCTCGCTGCTGGTCGCCGTGATCTCTGTCGCCGAGATCGCGTTTTTTAGCTTCATGGGCGGTCTTGTCGACTGGCTTGGCGAGGCCGACCGCGAAACCTTTCTGTTGGAAAACGGGTTCCTGTTGGTGACCTTGGGCGGCGCGGTGCTTGTCGGCTATCCGTTGCTCGTACTGGGACACAGCCTGTTTTATTTTCAAGGCGTGTTCGGGAACTTTCCGATGCTGGTGCGGTGGCGCGCGCATCGCTACATCCTCGGACAGAGTCTGGAGTTCTTTCACGACGAGTTTGCCGGCCGCATTTCGCAAAAGGTCATGCAGACATCACTTGCCGTGCGCGAGGCGGTGCTGACGCTATTGGATGTAGGCGTCTATGTGTCGGTGTATTTTCTGGGCACGCTGGCCCTGCTGACAAGCATCGATTGGCGCCTCTCCCTGCCGCTGATCCTGTGGTTTGTCGGCTACGTCGTCATCCTCCTCATCTTCGTGCCGCGTCTGCGCGAGGTTTCCCGAATACAGTCTGATACGCGGGCCGAGATGACCGGTCGCGTCGTCGACAGCTACACCAATATCCAGACGATCAAACTCTTTGCGCATGCCCGTCGCGAGGAAGTTTACGCCCATGAAGCCATGGACGGGTTCATGGCCACTGTGCAGCGCCAGATGCGCCTGGTCACGGTTCTGATTGTCTGCCTTCAGATCATCAACACCGTGTTGCTGGTAGGAATTTCGGCGACGTCCATTCTGTTGTGGCAGCAATCGGCGATTTCGCTGGGTGCGATCGCACTGGCGATCGGATTGGTCCTTCGCATTCGCGCCATGTCGCAATGGATCCTGTGGGAGGTGGCCGAACTCTTCGAAAACGTCGGTACGGTCCAGGATGGCCTCACCACCATCGCCCGTCCCGTGGCGATTAGCGATAGGACTCAAGCGTCCGAGCTGGCAGTCGCGGAAGGCGAAATTCGGTTCGAGGCGGCAAGATTCCATTATGGTCGTGCGACCAGCGTGATCGAGGATCTGTCGCTCGTCATTCATCCGGGCGAGAAAGTCGGGCTGGTTGGCCGCTCAGGCGCCGGCAAATCCACGCTCGTCAATCTGCTCATGCGGTTTTATGACCTCGAGGGTGGCCGAATCGCGATCGATGGCCAGGATATTTCCACGGTAAGGCAGGAGTCGCTTCGCCTGCAGATCGGCATGGTGACCCAGGATAGTTCGCTGCTTCACCGTTCGGTCCGCGACAATATCCTATACGGCCGTCCTGATGCTGGGGACGACCAGATGCGCGCCGCCGCGCGGCTCGCCCATGCCGACGAATTCATCAATGGGCTGGTCGATTCAAAAGGTCGCGGCGGCTATGACGCGCATGTCGGCGAACGTGGCGTGAAGCTCTCCGGCGGCCAGAGGCAGCGCATAGCGATCGCCCGGGTGTTCTTGAAGGACGCCCCGATACTGGTGCTCGATGAAGCCACCAGCGCGCTCGATTCCGAGATCGAAGCGGCAATCCAGGAATCCCTCTACCGACTGATGGAAGGAAAAACCGTGATCGCCATAGCGCACCGCCTGTCGACGATCGCGGCCATGGATCGGCTGGTCGTGCTTGATCGCGGACGGATTGTCGAGGTCGGCTCGCATAACGCCTTGCTTGGCCAGGACGGTCTCTACGCTGCTCTCTGGAGCCGCCAGTCGGGCGGATTCCTGGCCCTCGAACATGAGCCGGCAGAGGTCGCATAGAAAGGCAGGAGGCTGCGTCAGCGTCCATCATGGCCGAGAATGCCGCAACATTGTGCGCATCCGCCTCGCCATGGCTGGACAATTGCGAAGCGCGGTGGCTAAACATTCGCGGTCTGCGCCCGATATTCAATCGGGCGCCCGCGGCGAATATCTGGAGGGTCGGTCTTGGCACCTAGCGACACGGCGGAACGGCAGGAACCGACCCGTCGGGACTTTCTCTACGTCGCCACCGGAGCGGTCGGCGCCGTCGGTGTGGCTTTGACCGCCTGGCCGTTCATCGACCAGATGAACCCGTCCGCTGCCGCTCTGGCACTGGCTTCGATCGAGGTCGACGTGACCAGCGTCGAGCCGGGCATGTCGCTGACGGTCAAATGGCGCGGCAAGCCGGTGTTCATCCGCAACCGCACCGACGAGGAAGTTGCCGCGGCCAAGGCGGTGCCGTTGTCGGAGCTGCCCGATCGATCAGCGCGCAACGACAACATCTCGGACGGCGCTACGGCCGAAGACCTCAACCGGGCGGCCGAAGGCCGTGAAAACTGGCTGGTCATGATCGGCGTGTGCACGCATCTGGGCTGCGTTCCGCTAGGTCAGAGCGGTGAGTTCGGAGGCTGGTTCTGTCCCTGTCACGGTTCGTCCTACGATACGGCCGGTCGCATCCGGATTGGCCCGGCGCCGGAGAACCTGCGCGTTCCGAAGTTCGAGTTCACATCCGACACGACCATCCGGATCGGCTGAGGCAAGCGAAAAAATCATGTCGGCAGACACGATCTACCAGCCAAAGAGCGGTTTCGGTAAGTGGCTTGAGGCGCGGCTTCCGGTCATCGGATTGATGCACTCGTCCTTTATCGCCTATCCGACGCCACGCAACCTGAACTATTTATGGACCTTCGGCGCCATACTGACATTCATGATGGCGGTGCAGATCGTCACCGGCATCGTATTGGCGATGCATTTCATACCGGATGCCACGATGGCGTTCGTCTCCGTCGAGCAATTCATGCGTGACGTGAACTTTGGCTGGTTGTTGCGCTACCTGCACTCGAACGGCGCCTCGATGTTCTTCGTCGCCGTCTACATCCACATGTTCCGCAGCATGTACTACGGCTCCTATCAGGAGCCGCGCGAGGTGCTGTGGATCCTCGGTGTGATCATTTTCTTGCTGATGATCGCGACGGCGTTCCTGGGGTACGTGCTGCCGTGGGGACAGATGTCGTTCTGGGCCGCGACCGTAATCACCAACCTGTTCACGGCGATTCCGCTGGTTGGTGAAGCGGTCACCACCTGGCTGTGGGGCGGCTTTGCGGTCGGCAATCCAACGCTGGTGCGGTTCTACTCGCTTCATTACCTGCTGCCCTTCATGATCGTCGGTGTGATCGCCCTGCATGTCTGGGCTCTGCACGTCGTCGGTCAGAACAATCCACTGGGTATCGATGTGAAGTCGAAGCAGGATACGGTGCCATTTACCCCCCACGCCACGATCAAGGATGTCTTCGGAACCGTCGTGTTTCTGATCCTGATGGCATGGTTGGTTTTCTACCTGCCCAACTTTCTGAGCCACCCGGATAATTCCATCCCGGCCAATCCGCTTCAAACGCCGGCTCATATCGTGCCTGAGTGGTACTTCCTGCCGTTCTACGCGATCCTTAGGGCGATCCCGAACAAGCTTCTCGGCGTGATCGCCCTGTTCGGATCGATCGGAGTCCTGGCGTTTCTGCCGTGGCTCGATACCTCGCGGGTGCGCTCGGCCCGTTTCCGGCCGCTTTACTTCTGGTTCTTCTGGATCTTCGTCGCCGTGACGATCGGGCTCGGCTATCTCGGCGCCCAGACGCCGGTGGGCGGGTTCCTGATCGCGGCAAGGCTGCTGACGGCATACTACTTCGCGCACTTCCTCATCATCATGCCGATCATCGGGCTGGTCGAGCAGCCCAGACCCGTGCCGGTCAGCATCACCGAAGCGGTACTGGCCGAGAATGGTGGTGCGAGCGAGGCCGCTTCGGCCGAGGCCGGAGGTTGAATCGATGAGCAGTATTATCGGCCTTGGCCTGCGCACCGCGGTGATCGTAATGGCCGGATCGATCGCGTTCGCAGGCGCAGTGGCAGCCGAGGAGGAGGTGACTCATTTCCCGATCAACACGCCGGAATTCCAGCGCTGGACCTTTTCCGGACTCTTCGGCACCTTCGATCAAGCGCAGCTGCAGCGTGGATTTCAGGTCTACCGCGAAGTGTGCGCGGGCTGCCATTCGCTCGACCTGATCGCCTTCCGCCATCTCGGTGATGAAGGCGGACCGCACTTCAGCGCTGAGCAGGTCAAGGCACTTTCGGCTGAGTACGATGTCACCGACGGACCGGATGAATACGGCGATTTCTTCGATCGGCCCGGCAAGCCGTTCGATTACCTTCCGGCCCCGTTTGCCAATGACCGGGCCGCCGCGGCCGCCAATGGCGGCGCCATTCCGCCGGACCTTTCCGTGATCACCAAGGCCCGCGCCGCGCCGCGCGGCCTGCAGTGGGTGCCGATTAATTTCTTCACGGCCTACGAGGAGGCGGGCGCCGACTACCTCTTTGCGCTGTTGACCGGGTACAAGGACGCTCCCGAGGGTGCCGAGGTGACGGACGGCACGTATTACAATCCCTTCTTCCTGTCGTCGGCAGCGTTGGCCATGCCGAACCCGCTGTTCGAGGAGTCAGTCACCTATGGAGACGGATCGCCGGAGACCGTTGACCAGTACGCCCGCGATGTCACGGCGTTTCTGACATGGGCTGCGAAGCCGCATCTGGTCGCTCGCAAACGCATGGGCTTTCAGGTCATCGTCTTTCTGGTGGTCTTCGCCGGACTACTGTACGCGACCAAGAAGAGAGTCTGGTCTCGCGTCGCACACTGACCGGCGGCGCTCGTGCGAAACGGTGGGGGCGTGCGCGTGGGCGTGGACATCAAATCGCTGATCAGGACAATTCCCGACTACCCAAAGCCGGGAATCCAGTTCCGTGACATTACCACGCTCATCGCCGATCCGGCCGGTCTGCGAGCAACGGTCGACGGATTGGTGGTGCCGTTTCTGACAGCCCGTATCGATCACGTGGCGGGCATCGAGGCCCGGGGCTTCATCCTGGGCGGGGCGGTCGCCCACGAACTCGGCCGCGGCTTCGTGCCGATACGCAAGAAGGGCAAGCTTCCGGCACGCACGATCGGCCAGGACTACAGCCTGGAATACGGCGTCGACACCATTGAGATCCACGCCGACGCGATACAAGAAGGCGATCGCGTGCTCCTTATCGACGATCTGATCGCCACGGGTGGAACAGCCGAGGCGGCGATTGAACTGATCAGACGGTCGGGGGGAGACCTGGTCGCCGCGGCATTTGTGATCGATTTGCGGGATTTGGGCGGCGCCGCCCGGCTTTCGGCCAAGGATGTCGAGGTCCACACGCTGCTTGAATTCGAAGGGCTTTAGCAGGTGGCCGACCTGCAGCTTTATATCGGCTACCCGGGAGTCTCATCCTGGTCGCTGCGAGGCTGGCTTGCTTTGAAAAAGAGCGGTCTTGCCTTCGACGAATCCGTGATTGATTACCGCCGTCCGGAGGGCAAGGAGCGCCTTCGGGCGCTGTCACCGAATGGGCGTGTGCCGCTGCTCGTCCACGCCGGCAACGGCGGCAATCTCATGATCTGGGAGTCGCTGTCGGTGTGCGAGTACGTCGCCGAGCTTGCTCCGGAGGCGCGCCTGTGGCCCGATGACCCGGCGGCCCGTGCGATTGCGCGCTCGGTGGCGTGTGAGATGCATGCCGGATTCGGTGCCGTGCGGCGAGCCCTCGATATGGCTCTGCACGAGCGTCGCGAGGCGGAGATTGACGCTGAGGTTCGGCGAGACATCGCCCGTATCGAGGCGATCTGGACGGAGTGCCGGCGTGATTGGGGCATGGCGGACCGGGGCGAGTGGCTGTTCGGTCATTTCACCGTCGCCGATGCGATGTTTGTGCCGGTTGCCACGCGCTTCCGCACCTACGATGTCGCGCTTGGCGAGGTCGCGTCGGCATATCAGCGAACGATCTTCAACGATCCGGATTTCCGTATCTGGGAAGATATGGCGCGCCAGCACCCGGCTCCCGAGCCTGCGACCAACTGACGCCGATCCGTGGGCCGCCGTTCACGGCGGGCGATCATTCAGCATTGTTGCCGGTCAACCTTGATTCCGAACAATTCCAATCAAACGACTCGCCCGGTTCGCGCACCGTGGTTCTGTTTCACGGGGGGAAGACCCGGCAGACAGCCCGTGTGAGGCGATCGATCGGCACGCGCATCCAGATCGGCCATCGAAACGAACCCACCGGTTTCGACGATGACACCTCGTGCCACGGGCTCACCCGCAACCGACGTCGAGCTTTCTGCGCCGGCGTGACCGCGTTAAAGTTCGACTGCACCTCTCGGAATCTTTAATCCATGTCGTTGATAGATTTTACCCGGCGCAATGCTCGGCCGCTCCTTTTTGGTGCGTTGCATTCCTTCTATTCGGCGCCCGGCCAGACCTACGTTATCGGCCTGTTTATCGCCACCATCTCTGCAACCCTCGGGATCGGGGTGACCGAGATCGGTGCGCTCTACCTTGCCGCCACGTTCTTTTCGGCGGCCACTCTGGTTCTGGTCGGTCATTGGATCGACCACGTTCGGCTTGTTCACTTCAGCGCGGCCGTGGTTCTGGCGCTCGCTCTGGCCTGTTTTGTCACCGCCTCGGCTTCGGGGCCGACCACCCTTCTTGCGGCATTCTATCTGCTGCGACTGACAGGGCAGGGCTTGATGGTGCATGTGGAGGCAACCGCTACAGCGCGCACATTCGAAGCCGAGCGCGGCAGAGCGCTCGGCATCACCGCGCTCGGCACGCCTCTGGCGGAGATGATTTTTCCTCCGCTGGCCATTCTCGGTATAGCAATCGTGGGTTGGCAGGCGACCTACGCCTGGATGGGCGCCATCGCGCTGCTGGTTGTCTTCCCTCTCACGCAATGGTTGCTGAGGACCTTCAGGCGTGCGCCGCCGGGCATGACCAGACCCCAGGGCGAAGGTCAAAGACTGATTGCCGGTCTACGTGCATTGGTCACGTCATCCTACGTATTGATGATCCTGCCTGCGCTCGCGATCCTGCCCTTTCACATCACCGCAATCATGTTCCACGTGACGACCATCTCGGCGAGCAAGGGATGGCCGGCAAGCATCCTGGCGGTCAGCTTTCCGGTGATGGCGGTGGCATCGGTCGCCGGACTGTTCGTGTCCGGGCAGATCATCGACCGTTATACCGCGAGGCAACTTTTCCCGTTCGTCTCGGTGCCGGTCCTCATCGGTATCGCGCTTCTCGCGATGTTCGAGGCGCTTTGGACCATGCCGGTCGCACTCGGCCTGGTGGGGCTTGGACTGGGGCTCGCGCGCCCGACTTTGACGGCAATCTGGGCGGAACTCTTCGGTGTCTCCGCGCTCGGTGCAATTCGCAGTGGATTTGCCATGTACACCGTCTTCATGTCTGGTCTGGCACCGTTCGTGTTCGGGCTGTCGCTGGACCTTGGCTGGAGCGTTTCGGCTATTTTGTGGGCTATGGTGGCGTATGGTGCGCTGGCTCTGTTGCCCGTCATGTTCGCCGAGCGCTACGATTTTCATCGCGAACAGCGTGGATGAAGCTTGCCCGCGCCGATCACCTTCCACGCAAGTGTCGATCCGGCCCTGACAAAGGCCGAAGGTGCAGATGAAGAGACCTAGACGTTGAACTTGAACAGAATCACATCGCCATCGGCGACGACGTAGTCCTTGCCCTCGTCGCGCGCCCTGCCGGAATCGCGGGCGGCCTGCTCGCCACCGCAAGCAACATAGTCGTCATAGCTGATCGTCTGGGCGCGGATGAATCCTCGCTCGAAATCGGTGTGGATGGCGCCTGCAGCCTGAGCGGCGCGCGTTCCCGCCACGACGGTCCAGGCGCGCGCTTCCTTGGGGCCGTTGGTAAAGAAAGTGATCAGGTCGAGGAGGTCGTATCCGGCGCGGATCAGCCTATCGAGCCCCGGCTCGTCCAACCCGATCATCATCAGGAATGCCGCTTGTTCAGCCTCGGGCAAGCGGGCGATCTCCGCTTCGATCTTGGCTGAGATCATGACGAACCCGGCGCCCTCGCGCGCCGCCAGTTCGGCAATTTGCCAGGATTGGCGATTGCCAGAGGGCGCGGAAGACTCATCGACATTGGCAGCGTAGAGGACTGGCTTGGCGGTCAACAGGTTCAGCGCCTGGAACGCTCTTCGATCCGCCGCCGGGATGTCGGCATCACGGGCGGGCCTGCCTTGGGCCAGCACGACGATGGCCGCATCCATCAGCTTGACCGTGTCTCTGGCGGCCTTCTCACCGGTTGTCGCCCGCTTGCGCAGGGCCACCACACGCCGCTCGAGGCTTGCCAGATCCGCCAGCATCAATTCGGTGGTCACCGTCTCGGCGTCGGCGCGGGCATCAATGCGTCCTTCGACATGGGTGACATCGTCATCAGCGAAACAACGCAGGACGTGGACGATCGCATCCACCTCGCGAATATTGGCGAGAAACTGATTGCCGAGCCCCTCGCCTTTCGATGCTCCGCGCACAAGGCCGGCGATATCCACAAAACTGATCCGTGTCGGCACGACGGCGGCCGGACGAGCGATGGCTGCAATCCTGTCCAGCCGCGGATCCGGGACCGCGACGTCGCCCGCATTGGGCTCGATCGTGCAGAACGGATAATTGGCCGCCTGAGCGGCCGCCGTGCGCGTCAGCGCGTTGAACAGCGTCGACTTGCCGACATTCGGCAACCCGACGATCCCACATCTAAATCCCATGATCTTGGCTTTTACTCGTTAGGTTTCCAGCGCGGCGCGAAGCAGTCTCCAGCGGATTTGGCAAGCACGGTTCGGGGCAATGTTGATGAATCCCAGGCGGCCGGCCAATCGGGCTTGCCACGATTTTCCGGCACCGCCGGCGCGCCCTGGTGTTCAGCCGCCGAACAGCTTCCTCAACCCTCGAGCCAAAGGCCCTTCCGCCTTGATCTGTGGTTCAGGTTCTTCGCTCACCCCGACGCGGTCCTTCGGTGCCCCGCGGCGGGCCCGCTTTTTGGCTTGTGAAGGGTGCCGGTCGAGCGCCTCATGCACCCGATTGGCAAAGGTGGAATCCCGGTTCTCTGCCAGCAGTGGGGCATACTCGGCAATCGCATCGATCAAGGGGTCGAACCACGAGCGATCCGTCTTTGCGAAATCGTGCAGCACATAGTGGGGCACCGCTTCGCGATGCCCGGGATGGCCGACGCCTATTCTGACCCGGCGAAAAGCGTCGCCGATGGCGGCCGAGACCGACTTCACCCCGTTGTGGCCGGCCGATCCCCCACCCGCCTTCACGCGCACCTTGCCAGGCGCCAGATCGGCTTCGTCGTGGATCACCACGACGTGTTCCGGGTCCATTTTGTAGAATCTCACAGCTTCGCCGACCGCGCGTCCGCTCTCGTTCATATAGGTTTGCGGTTTGAGCAAAAGGCATTTCGTTTCGCCAAAGCGTCCTTCAGATACCTCGGCCTGAAAACGGCGTCGCCAAGGCGAGAATCCATGGCGGCGGTGAATCTCGTCGGCAGCTACAAAACCCGCATTGTGTCGATTGCGGGCGTACTGCGAACCGGGATTTCCGAGGCCGACCAGGAGCAGCATGCCGTGTCTCCCACGGATTTGTGCCGAGTATTACTCCGGCTTCTCCTCGTCTTCGCTCGCCTCGGCGTCTTCCGCGACCGGCGGCTCTTCGCCCTCGATCAACTCTTCTCCGGCTGCGGCGGCAGCGGCCTCGGCGGCGGCACGGAGTTCTTCCTTGACTCCGGCAGGCGCGGCAACGGTCGCCACCGTGAAGTCGCGATCGGTGATCGTCGGGCGCACGCCCTCCGGTAGGGTGATAGCCGAGATGTGGAGCGAGTCGTTGATCTCCAGCCCGGTCAGATCGGCCACGATCCGCTCCGGGATGGCATCGACCGGACACTCGACCGCAACCCGATGGCGGACGACGTTCAATGCCCCGCCACGTTTGATGCCGGGCGAGGCCTCGTCGTTGATGAACTGGACCGGGATCTCGATGGTCACGGTCATGCCGTCTTCGACGCGGAGAAAATCAATGTGCATGATCCGTTCGCTGATCGGATGACGCTGGAAATCGCGGGGCAGGGCACGGATTTTTTCCGCACCGGTGTCGATTGTGGCGATGCTGGTGTAAAAGCCGCCAGCGTAGATTCGGTGCTCGACGTCGCGTTCAGCAAAGGCGATTGCGATCGGGGATTTCTTGCCGCCGTACACGACGGCCGGGACTCTCCCGTCACGACGGGCTGCGCGGGCGGCCCCCTTGCCCACCTTTTCGCGAACCGTCGCCGAGAGCTCGTAGTTGGCGCCCATCGGGACTACTCCTTCAAAGACAAAAACCCGCCTCTGGCGGGCGACAATCGCCGCGTTGCCTCCAGGGGTGTCGGCGCGGCAGGGGGTGTATAGGCGAGCCGGGCGGGTCGCGCAAGACGGTTGCCCAATCCGCCATCGGACCCGTGCCAACCAGCGGCTTAGTCGAAAAGGCTGGATACCGATTTTTCGGTGGCGGTACGGGCGATGGCCTCGCCGATCAATGCCGAAATGCCGCAAACCCGTATGTTGGCGGCCGCTGAAATCGCTTCAGTGGGCTCAATGGAGTCGGTGATGACCAGTTCCTCGATCCGGGAAGCGGTGATGCGGGCAACCGCGCCGCCTGAGAGGACTCCGTGGGTGATGTAGGCAAGAACCGACGCGGCGCCTTTTTCCATCAATGTTTCGGCCGCGTTGCACAGCGTACCGCCGGAATCGATGATGTCGTCGAAGAGGATGCACCGGCGGCCTTCGACGTCGCCGATGATGTTCATGACTTCGGATTCGCCGGGTCGTTCGCGGCGTTTGTCGACGATCGCCAGCGGCGCGCCGATGCGTTTGGCCAGGGCACGGGCGCGCACCACACCGCCGACGTCGGGCGAGACCACCATCACGTTGCGGGTGTCGTGATGGGCCATGATGTCCCGCGTCATGACCGGGACCGAAAACAGATTGTCGGTCGGGATATCGAAGAAGCCCTGGATTTGGCCCGCATGCAGGTCGAGTGTCAGGACCCGGTCGGCGCCGGCGCCGGCGATCATATTGGCGACCAGCTTGGCGGAAATCGGCGTTCGCGAGCCCGATTTGCGGTCCTGACGGGCGTAGCCGAAATAAGGGATGACGGCGGTGATGCGGCGCGCCGAGGAGCGCCGCAACGCGTCGGTGATGATCAACAGTTCCATCAGATGGTCGTTGGCCGGGTAGCTGGTCGATTGGATCACGAACACGTCCTCGCCGCGTACGTTCTCCATCACTTCGACGAATATCTCCTGGTCGGCGAAGCGTCGTACCGAACACTTGGTCAGTTCGGTTTCAAGATAGCCGGCGATCCCGGTCGCCAAGGAGCGGTTGGAATTGCCCGCGACCAGTTTCATGACTGCCTTACCCCGTCCCACGACCGACAAATTCAATCCGGCTGACCAGCCTCGTCATCGCCGCGGCTTGTAGCAACCCGACCCCGACGATGGCAACGGTGGCCAGGCGGCTACTCCCGAATCCACTCCGCCATGCTGTCGATGGTCTCGCGGGCGGCATCGGCCATGATATCTCGCGTCACCCCCGACCATGGATCGGAACCACTCCCCGGCGCAGTCTCCTGCCCGGAAAAGCGGTGGATGCGCGTGCCCGACGTGTCAAACACATCCCACACATAGACCATCAGCGTGCTATGGGGGTCTCCGACCGCGGATATGTATCCGCGGACGATGTAGGTGGCGGTCGGATCGCCCGGCTCGACGAGATTGATGTTGCGGGCCACAGCCTGCTCCTTGATCAGATCCTCCAGCGCAAAAAGCATCTCTGCCGGCGCGCCGCTCATCGGCTGAAAGGCAAAGCGCGCCGCAGCGCCCTTGATCGGCGCCACACTGAGCGTTTTGATCTGCGCGGGCCTGATCCCGGGCGGCCCGGGGCCCAGGAGAGAACGGTCGGAAGCCGAGCAGGCGGTCAATAGAACTGTGACGGTCGCCACCGCGGCAAGATGAAAACGGGCGGTCATGAGCAAACTTCGCTGCCTCCTCGGGCGGTCGCGGAAGACGACTCTACTGCTACCGGCAAAGCGCACGGCGGTCCAGAAAGTGCCGTGCCGTTCGACATCACCCGGCAAGGGCGATCGCTGACAGCATCCGCCCGTAATCGGCTTCGCCACGGTGGGTCGCACGCCGGTAGGAAAAGAAACGCCCGAGATCGGCATAGGTACACAAATTCAGAGCCGAGACCTGAGCCACGCCGGCATTGGTCAGTCTCGAGACGATATAGCCGGGCAGGTCGAACATGGCGTGACCATCCCGGTCGGATGGGCGGAAAAAGCGATCGTTGGTGCGGTCGGCGCTGGTAAAGCGGTTCTTGAGTTCGAGGCCCACTTCGTAATTCGCCTGCGAGATGGTCGGCCCCAGCACTGCCACGATCCGCGATCGGTCTGCATTGAGCTGCTCCATTGCGCCGACCGTGGCGGCGAGTACACCGGACAGTGCGCCTCGCCAGCCGGCGTGGGCGGCGCCGACCACCCGCGCCTCCTGGTCGGCGAACAGCACCGGGCCGCAATCGGCGGTGCTGACGCCGAGCGCAATTCCCGGTCGGTCGGTCACGACAGCGTCCGATTGTGGCCGATTGGCGGACTGCCAGGCGGATGTCACATGCCTCACTTGCGCACCATGGACCTGGTAGGGTGTGGCCAAAGCGTCGGCCGGAACGCCAAGCGCGGCAGCCACAAGCGCTCGGTTTGCCTGCACCAATTCGGGCTTGTCGCGCGATCCCAGACCGCAATTCAGGCTCTCGTAAATGCCATCCGACACGCCGTCGTGACGCGTCCAAAAACCGTGCCCGATGCCCGTCAATCCGCCGAGTGAGAGGTGCGACAGCGGTGTCGTCAATGTTTGGTCGCCCGATCTTTCTCGTGGCCGGGCGAGGGTTTGGGGCTCCGTCGTCGCTTCGATGTCCGTTTCGCCTTGGGCTTTTTTGACGTCTTGGCTGCGGATCGCTGGCGCACCTTTGCCGGGCGGGCGACGGTTTGGGAATCATCGGCGGATTTCGGTTCCGTCGATGCCGATCCGGCGGGCTTGGCCTGAGCTGGTTCGGCCCGCGAGCGATCGGCGTCGAAGATCGGCAGGCGCTGGCCGGGCGCGGACACGGCCATCACCTTGAACAACTGGCCCATTGCCTTGGGGCTGGCGAGGCGCTCCATGGCTTTTGCGATCTCGTCGCGAATTTTCGCTTCCTTGCCCCGTCCCAGAATCTTGGCGCGCTCGACCAGTCCCATGCGGATCAGAAACTCACCCTGGCTCATGATCTCACGGACCTCCGATCCCGCTTCCGTGGCCGCCCGCGCAAGCGCGGAAAAATCGACATGGGCCGTCAGGTCCGCTTCGCCCGGCGTCTCCAGCGGATCATGGTACTTGTGATCTCGCACCGCTTGCAGGGTGCTGCCGACACCCGGCGTGGCGCTGCCGTAGTCGACGACGAGCACGGCCCCGCCAACCGAGGCGAACCTGGCCGCCAGTAAAGCCATTGCCGCGCCGCCGACCGGCGAGGCCTCGACGACTGTATCATCCGGCAGGTCGGGACCCGAGGGCTGATGTTCAACCGGGGCAAGCCCGAGTTCAAACGCGCCGTTCCCGTCGAGGCCGACCACCCGTTCGGCCCACTGGCCGCCTCGGAGCTGGAACTGGCGAACCGGCAGAGCGTCGAAGAACTCGTTTGCGATGGCAACGGTAGGACCCACGGGCAGCTCCTCCAGCGTGTCGTGCCAGTTGAAGGTCAGGCCGGTCGGGGCAAGCGCCTGCTCCTGCACCTCGCGCAAACGTGGGCTGGTTTCGATCAGATGAAATCGTGCGGCCCGAAGAAATGCCGGCTTGACCATAGCCGTGCGCACCATGTCGGCCATCAGCGTGCCGCGGCCAGGACCCAATTCTGCAAAAACGAATTCCGATGGTTCCCCTATCAATTCCCAGGCGGCGACCGACCACAGTCCCACCAACTCGCCGAACATCTGGCTGACTTCAGGTGCGGTGACGAAGTCGCCCGCACCGCCGAACGGCTCCTGCCGCATGTAGTAGCCATGTTCCGGGTCGCTCAGGCAGGCGCTCATATATTCGGCCACCGTCAGCGGTCCGCTGGCGCGAATGCGCGCCGCCAGTTTTTTGGCGAGCGGCGTCATGTGGATTCTGCTGTGGACGGAGCGGATCGGCGCGATGCCCATATCATCAGCCCGGCACCGCCGATGATCATCGGGATCGACAGCAGCATGCCCATGGTCAACCCGCCCGCCAGGTATCCGATCTGAATGTCCGGTTCACGAAAGAACTCAACCAGTGTGCGAGCGAGGCCATAGCCGGCGGTGAAGGCACCGGACGTGAACGCCGGCGTCGCCAAGCGCCCGAATGCGTGGGTCACGATCCGAAGCAGCAGGAAAAGGGCCAGGCCCTCCAGCGCCGCCTCATAAATCTGGCTTGGATGGCGGGGCTGCGGCCCGCCATTGGGGAAGATCACTGCCCACGGCACATCGGTCGTGCGCCCGAACAACTCGCCATTGACGAAATTCGCAACCCTGCCCAGCAGCAGTCCGAGAGGAACCGAAGCGGCAGCGACGTCGATCAGTGACCAGGCAGGAATACCCCGGCGGCGGGCAAAAAACGTCATCGCGACAATCGTGCCGAGGAATCCGCCGTGAAACGACATCCCGCCCTGCCAGATCGCAAAGATCTCAAGTGGATGTTGGATGAACCGCGCCAGATCGTAGAACACCACGTAACCGAGCCGCCCGCCGGCAATGATGCCGACGGTCGCCCACACCACAAAATCGTCGATGTCGCCGGGGTTCATGGGCGAGCCGCCGAGTCCCCACAATCGGCGATCCGAGACCAGTCGGCGCGCATACCACCAGCCGAGAAATATTCCGACGATGTACGCAAGAGCGTACCAGCGAATCGCGAACGGGCCGAACGAGATCAGAACCGGATCGAGTGCGGGAAAGGGTAGTGCCAGCAACGGCATTGTTGCTCAGATCCTCGTGGTGCGGCGCAAACTGCGCAATTGTCGGCAACCAGGTCAAGCGCGGTTCATCCTTTATTTTGATCGTGGTGGGCAATTTGGCCAGCCTTGCGGCTGGAGACGGCCGTAACCATAGTAAGTGTCGCGCCCGAAAACGCGGCGTGGCCATTGCGGAGGTCTCAATGACCCAAACATCGAACCGGCTTTTCGACGAAATGGCGAGGCTGATGGGTGATGCGGCCAATGTCGCCCAAGGGGTCAAACGCGAAGCCGAGACCGCCTTTAAGACGCAGATCGAGCGCTTTGTGGCGGATATGGACCTTGTCAAACGCGAGGAATTCGACGTCGTGCGTGAGTTGGCCTCGAAAGCCCGCAGCGAAAATACGGCGCTTAAAAAGCGCATCGCCGAGCTCGAGAAACGTCTTGATGCGACCGGCGGCTCCTCATCGGCGGCGGCCAAAGCTGCGAACAAGCCCAAAAGGCCGACCCGGCGCAGCGCCAGCACGACCAAGCCTAAATCGCGGTCAACCGACCGGTAGCGCTCGGCCTGACAGCTCACGGCCGTTGCGATTGGGGCCTCAATTTGTGAATAAATGCTGGCTCGCCCAATCTCTTGTGGCCTGGCAGGCGCCGGCGCCTATATACTGATTCTCAACAGGGATTCGATATCAGCGCTGGCGATCGCGTGACGAATTTTCGCCTCGTTCGTAAGGTTCGATCGCTTGATTTTCGCCCTCCCAAACCGCCGAGGATCCCAGCATGACTTACATTGACATCGATCAGGAACGACAGTCCCACCCGGTGGACGTTATCGAGAATATCGCGTCCCTGAACGACTGGGCGTTCGAGCGTTCCGGCGATGACGAGATCACGATTTCGATCAGCGGCGGATGGTGCGACTATCACGTATCGTTCTCGTGGATGGACGACCGCGAAGCGCTTCATGTGGCCTGCGCCTTCGACTTGAACGTGCCCGAGACGCGTCGCGTCGAGGTGATCCGACTGCTCTCCTCGGTCAACGAACAGATGTGGATCGGCCACTTTGATCTGTGGAGCAGCGAGGGTTTGGTCATGTATCGTCAAGCCTTGCTGCTGTCGGGCGGCGCGGAGCCCAACATGCAACAGGCTGAACGACTGCTTTTAACTGCGGTTGAGGCGTGCGAACGTTATTTCCAGGCTTTTCAGTTTGTGGTGTGGGCCGGCAAGTCGGCCGCCCAGGCTCTGGAAACGGTCATGTTTGAAACCGTCGGCGAGGCCTGACGCGACTGTGATGGCGGAGTGAGTCCGGTGGCGGGCTTGGCGGGCTCTTTTACGCGCGAACGGCCTCTGGTTCTGGTCGGTGCCGGCAAGATGGGCGGGGCGCTGCTCGGCGGCTGGCTGGCGGCCGGCCTCGAACCCGGCGCCATCATCGTCGTCGACCCGGCTGCCTCGACCGAGGTCAAAGCATCCCTGCGCCGAGCCCGAGTCCGGACATTCGAGACCGTACCAACCGAGGTCACCGCGCGCGTTGTTGTTGTCGCCGTCAAGCCGCAAGTCATTGGCGCGGTTTTGCCGGGCCTGCGTCCCATCATCGGGCGCGCCACCACGCTCCTGTCAGTGGCCGCGGGAACGACGCTGGCCGTCCTTGCGGCCGGGTCTGGGCACGGCGCAGTTATTCGCTCGATTCCCAATACACCGGCGCAATTGGGCCGCGGGATCACCGCCGCCATTGCCGGCGATTTGGTCAGCAAGCGTGGGCGACAACTCGCCGGACGCGTGCTGGCGGCGGTCGGGCAGGTGGTTTGGGTCGACCGTGAGTCTTTGATCGACGCGGTGACGGCGGTTTCCGGGTCGGGGCCGGCCTATGTATTTCTATTGGCCGAGACTTTGGCATCGGCCGGGGTTGCTGCCGGCCTCGATCGTCAAACCGCGGAACAACTCGCCCGCGCCACGGTCGCTGGCAGCGGCGAGTTGCTGCATCGATCCGGTCTGACCGCGCAACAGTTGCGGAAAAACGTGACCTCACCCAACGGCACGACGGCCGCCGCACTCGCGCTTCTTATGGGGCCGGGTGGCCTGGCTCCGTTGATGAAAAAAGCGGTGGCAGCGGCGAAACGACGGTCCCGCGAATTGTCCGGTTGACCTCGTCTTTCGCAACCCGGCGTGCTTACACTCCGACAGTAGCTGGAGGATAAAGCGATGGCCAAAGCACCAAAACGGGCTCGACGCAGTCCGAGCACGCGCGCCAGGTCGAAAGCCGACCCCCGCGATCGCATCATTGATGGGTTCATATCGCTGTTGGCCGGACAGGGCTTCGGCTCCGTCGGGTTGGTCGACATCGCCGAAGAATCGGACGTTACACTGGCTGAATTGCGCGGCCTCTATGCGAGCAAGTCCCAGATTCTGGCGGATTTCACCAGCCGTATCGATCAGACCGTGTTGTCGGGTGACCCGGCCGAGGGTGAGCGTGCGCGCGACCGTCTGTTCGACATCATGATGCGGCGCTTCGACGCTCTGTCGCCTCACAAGCAGGCCATGCGGCGCCTGGCGCGCTCAGCCCGCTGCGATCTCGGACTGGCCGCGCTGCTGATACGGCTTCAGTTGCGTTCGCAGCGCTGGATGTTTGCGGCAGCGGGGCTGCGTCCACGTGGCTTGGAGGGCGCGATCGCGGTGCGCGGCTCGGCTCTGGTGTTGGCCGAGGCCACGCGGGTGTGGTTGACCGACGACGATCCGGGGCAGGGCCCGACGATGGCGGCGCTCGACCGCGCGCTCAGCCGCGGAGATCGTGTCATGCGCTTTCTCGGCGACTGCCGGCGCGTATGTTGGCGCGCGGCGAACGGGAAAGCGGACGGTGCGGAAGCGGCATGACCCGTGAGGGTCATCCAGCGTTGTCAAGATGACCGCGCGGAGATCGCAGGGTGGTCACTGAACGAGCGTCGGCTTCCGTGGACGCCTTTCTGTCTGTCGATATCCGCGTCGGCACACTTGTCTCCGCCGAACCTTTTCCGCAAGCCCGCAAGCCGGCCTGCCGGTTGAAAATCGATTTTGGCCCGGAGATCGGCGTCAAGGCGCGTTCGGCGCAAGTGACCGATAACTATTCCCTCGACGCGTTGATCGGGCGGCAAGTTGCGGCGGTGGTCAACTTTCCGCCGCGCCAGATCGGTCCGGTTGTGTCCGAGGTGCTAATTCTGGGGTTCCCGGACACCCACGACGCCGTGGTGCTGATATCACCGGACTGGAAGGTCCCCAATGGCGGCCGCCTTTACTGAACGCCGAAGCGGGCAGGTCAGGTCGGGATCGTCACCACCGCCCGCAGCCCGCCGATCGGGCTGGTGTGGAGAGTGACGTCGCCGCCGTGGCTGCGGGCGATATCGCGGGCGATCGGTAACCCGAGCCCGGTTCCGCTGCTGTCGATTTTGCGGGCATTGTCGAGGCGGTAGAAAGGCTTGAAAACGGCGTCCTGCTCTTCGAATGGGATGCCAGGTCCGTCATCATCGATGGTGATAGTGAGATTGTCCTCGGCATGGACGGCATCCACCACAACCCGCCGGGCGTGGCGGTTGGCGTTACCGATCAGATTGGTGAGCGAGCGTTTGAAAGCTTGCGGGCGCACGCGCACGATTGGATCGCCGGAGTAGGACGTCTCGACCGTGTGGCCAGCGAGGTTGGTTTCGCGGCCGATGGCGTCGATCGTCGCCGCCAAGTCGGTCGCGACGGTATCCTCGCCAGTATCGCCGCGTGCGAAGGCCAAATACACCTCCAGCATGCGGTTCATGTCGTCGACATCGCGGACCAGGTCTTCGACATCGGCGGTTTCTTCGATCAATGCCAGTTGCAGCTTGAACCTTGTCAGGACGGTGCGCAGATCGTGACTGACGCCGGCCAGCATTGCCGTGCGCTGATCGATCTGACGCTCGACCCGGCGGCGCATCTTGTGGAACGCGATCGACGCCTGGCGAACCTCACGGGCTCCGCGAACCGGGAAATCGGACACCGCACGACCCTTGCCGAAATTGTCGACCGCGGCTGTGAGCCGCAAAATCGGCCGGATCTGGTTGCGGAGAAAGACGATCGCAATGGTCAGAAGCACGGCGCTGGTAGCGACCATCCATGAGATGAAGATGATGGAATTGGACGAGTAGGTCTGGCTGCGGCGGGCGAAGACGCGAAGAATGTACTCGTCCAATTGAATGCGAATCTCGACGAGATTGGATCGGCCGACGGTGTCGATCCAGAAGGGCTTGCCGATCTGCCGGGTAATCTCCTGACTGATGGCGCGGTCGAGAGGCGAGAAGAACGGCTTCGGTTTGACGACCGGCAATGGCTCCAGCGGAAAGATCGCCAGGTTGAGCCCGAGTCGATCGCCGGCGATCCGGATCAGCTCGGCAAATTCGGCGTCCTGCGGATAGGTGTCGAGGACCTCGATGATAGCGGCGATGTCGGCAACCATTGCCGCTGACAGGCGTGCGGTGACCGTCTGCCAGTGGCGCTCCATGAAAACGAACGCTACGGCCGCCTGAAGCAACACCACCGGTGCAATGATGATAATAAGCGACCGGGCGAACAGGCCGGTCGGCATGAGATGGGCAATCCCTCGCGCAAACCGCCGGTAGCCGCCGCGGATCCCGGTACGTTCGCGTCGGCGCGTCGTCGGTCCGATGGTGGTCGTCATCGCTGGGTCTGCCTATCCGCCCACGGCGAGCCGATACCCGATACCGCGCACGGTCTGGAGGTACAACGGATTTGCCGGATCCGATTCGATCTTGCGGCGCAGGCGGTTGATCTGAACATCCACCGTGCGCTCGCCAGCCGGGCCTTCGGCCACCACCAATTTATCCCGCCGCACGGTTTCACCAGGCGCGGCTGAGAAAATCTCCAGAATCTGCTTTTCGCGCTCGGTCAAATGCACAAGCTCACCGGTTCGTTTGAGTTCGCGCCGTGCGCGATTGAAGACGAACGGACCGAACGTCACCTGCTCGATCAACGGCTCCTTCGATGGCCCGCGCCGTTTCAGGATGCCGTTGACGCGCAGCAACAATTCGCGCGGATCAAACGGCTTGGGAAGGTAGTCGTCGGCGCCCGCTTCCAGTCCGGCAATTCGGCTTTCGGTCTCGGACCTTGCGGTCAGCATCAGGATTGGAACGTCGAGGGTGCGCCGCAGGTCGGCGACCAGCGAAATACCGTCCTGGCCCGGCATCATGACGTCGACGATCAGGAGGTCGAAAGACAGGCCGCCAAGGTGGCGAAGCGCCTCCCTCGCATCGCCGGCATTGGTCACCCGAAAACCGTGTTCGCCGAGATAGCGCGTCAGCAGGGTACGGATGCGACCATCATCGTCAACCACGAGCAGGTGCGGAGCCTCGTCCGTCAGCGGCGCTCCCTGGTCGCGGTATTCGTCGTCATGTGTTGCCTTGTCGGTGTCCGCCATTGGTTGGTCCCAGGCAGTCATCGCCGTATCAGCCGGCTGACCTTATCTTTTTCAGGGGCGTTGACCATCCCCTCCAGAAACCGCCGCGCAGCATCTTGCTGAGCGCGCGGCAGGGCGGTGACAGCGCCGCGAACGCGGGCGATCTGAGGCTCGAGCAACCGCAAAGCCAAGGCGCGTCCCGACTCAGTGGGAAAAAGAAGGCGTTGTCGTCGGTCCACCAACCCCGGGCGCTGCTCGATGAACCCGGTGTCAATAAGTTGCTTCAGAACCCTGCCGAGGCTCTGCTTGGTGATCTTGAGGATATCCAGAAGGCTTGCACCCCGAATTCCGGGATGCCGGTTGACGAAATGAAGGACCCGATGGTGAGCCCTGCCAAAACCATACGACTCCAAAATCGCGTCCGGATCCGAAATGAAATCGCGGTAGGCGAAGAACAGAAGCTCGATCAGGGCGATCTCGGTTTTGTCACGGGCCGAGAGCGGCTGCTCGAGCACACGCTCCGTTGCGGATTCGGTGTGGCCGCTTCCCCTTGGAATTATGTCAGTCATGTTGACGTATATTTTTACGATTGCTAGCGTGATAATCGTGACGGCAGCCCCGTGAGAACGCGTTGCGATTCGCGCCGTCTCCGAGGCCGCCTGGGCGCAACCAGCATATCGACGTTCGCGGTGCGAGGCAAAAAGATCGCGGATGGCGTGCCCGTCACCAACAGCCGGCCTCGGGCAACAAAGATCGGGAGGGCGCCATGGTTGCCCAAGCATTTGACAGTCGCGACGGCGTCATCTGGATCGACGGTGAGTACGTGCCGTGGCCGGACGCCAGGCTTCACGTGCTGACTCATGGCCTTCATTACGCCAGCGCCGTCTTCGAAGGTGAGCGAGCTTACGGCGGCGAGATCTTCAAGCTCAACGAGCACAGCGAGCGACTACACGAATCCGCGCGGCTGCTTGGCTTCGAGGTCCCTTGGTCAGTCGAATCGATCAACGAGGTCTGCGTCGAGCTGTTGAAGCGTCAGGGGCACGCCGACGCGTATGTGCGGCCGATCGCCTGGCGTGGTAGCGAAATGATGGGCGTGGCCGCACAGCAGAACACGATCCACATGGCGGTCGCGGTTTGGGAATGGCCGTCATATTTCGACCCCGAGCAGCGGCTGAAAGGCATTCGTCTTGATATCGCCCGCTACCGGCGCCCCGATCCGGCCACCATTCCGGCGAAATCGAAAGCGACCGGGCTCTACATGATCTGTACCATTTCCAAGCACGAAGCAGAGACGAAGGGTTACCACGACGCGCTTATGTATGATTGGCGGGGACGGGTGGCCGAGGCGACGGGAGCCAATGTCTTCTTCGTCAAGGACGGCGTCATTCACACGCCGGTGCCGGACTGTTTTCTGGACGGGATCACGCGCAGGTCGGTGATTGATCTGGCGCGCAAGCGGGGCTTGGAGGTCGTGGAGCGCGCGATTCTGCCGGATGAAATGGCCGGCTTCGAACAGTGTTTCCTGACCGGAACGGCAGCCGAGGTGACGCCGGTCTCCGAAATCGGGCCACACAGTTTCTCGGTCGGCGAGATCACACGCACGCTTATGGAAGACTACGCCGCACTGGTCGTCCCGAACAACGCTGATCTGGCAAGGACGGCCTAGCCCGGATTTCTCACACTGGACACGGGCCTGCGTTGCTGTTTCGGCGAGACAGATGCGAGAAGGGCGGCGAAAAGCATATCTGGTGATACGGTTGAGCCGCCCGACACGGCAGATGTTCGCCGAAACGCAACCCGAAGGGCCGGCTGAGGCCGCTGACATGGTGTGTCGAACGGCTTGGCCGGTGCGACGGCATCGCTCTTCGCCGTTCTCCTGCCCTGTCAAAGGCCTCAACCGGCGCAGGTCATGTCCAGTGTGAGAAGTCCGGCCTAGGACCGCGACCGGTTGCGCCAAACAAAACAGGCCGCCGGAATTCTCCAGCGGCCTGCTGCGTCTGGTTGGCGTCGCGAGGTCAGGTCGCGGGCTGAAGCTCAACCGCCTTGGGTCCCTTGCCCCGCTTGTCGGGCTCGGTCTCGAATGAGATCCGCATCCCGTCGGTCAGGGTGCCTATCCCCGACTGCTCAACGGCAGTGACATGAACGAACACGTCGTTGCCGCCCTCGTCGGGGGTGATGAATCCGTACCCTTTTGAGGCGTTGAAGAACTTCACAGTGCCGGTCTGGCGCATTGCATTACCTTCTATTGCGTTTCACAGTCGGCGGTCTTGGCCGTCCGCACAGACAACGTCGATGATGTCTTGTAAACAGGATTCGGTTGTGAAGGGTTCGACGTTCCGGTCTCTTGGCGCGTACCGCCGCAATTTTTGCTTGCCGGCAATTATCCGGAACACGTCCTTCGCGACGGGCGCGCTTGCCGCCGCTCTTCCTCCGTTTATGGGCCTCCATCGACTGCCCGATGCTCGCACTTTGCGGCACGCCGGTGAAGAAAGCAATGGGTCAGTGCTGCACTGTCGGCTGTGGCAAGTCGTTAAGTAAGTCATAGTTACCCTTTGTGTGTAATGAAGGCTAGCGGCCACTTCCGAGGCCCAAAATACTTGTGACGACCCGCGCGCCACATGCGCTCCGAGGCGGGCCCGGTGGCAGTTCTTGGGTTCGGTGCGATGGGTGATCCAGCTATCCATCAACGTCGGCTCGCGCACCCGTGAAAGGCGCGTTCGACGGCCGCTTGTGGCAAGGTGCTCGCAACCCATGCGGCGCCGGCATCACTTGAAAAGCTTCGGCAGGCGGATCTTCGGCGCACGGGGTTTGGTGAACACCTTGACGGCGTCCTCGATGACCGTTGCGGCCGCCGCGCCGGTATCGAGTAGCGCCTCGCCTGAACGAACCGCATAGCGACCGACGATATCAGCGCGTCCGCGCATCGTGCCCTGCAGAATGTCCTGGTCCGAAAGAAACGGAAACGCTTGGGCAAATGTGAGACCGGTGAGAAAACTGCCGTCCAAATGGTCGCGCAAATCGAAGATCCCCCGTTCCGTCATGTGCAGAAACCGACCGATAAGGCCATGGTCACGGCACAGTCCATTGGCAGGGCAGACAATGACTTCGCCATCGATCATGGCGATCGCCAGTTCGCCGGATTCCGTGGCGTGGAGATCGAAGGCGGTGCCGCGGACGCCGATGGTCGCAGCCGGCGTGGTGATCTGGTACGCGTCGCTTCCGCTGTTTCCGGTGATAAAGCGAAACGAACCGCGGGCGAGACCGATCGCGACCTTGGTCGCGGAAGCGTCGCTGGCATAGACGAAACTGTCTAGGGTCAGGATCGATCCCGGTCCGATGGCCAGTCGTGTGCCATCGAGAAATTCGATCTGCGCGACGCCGGTTGCGTCGGTGGTAACGACTTGACCCTGGAAGACGCGGTCGCCCTCGGCGATGGTGGCCAGCGTACCGTCGAGGTCGCCTTCGACATTGGTGGTGATCGACGACGCTTCACCCACCTCTGTGGCCGAATGCGCAAGATCGATTGTTGCACCTTGCGTGGTGAACAAAACGCAGACCGCCGCAAACGCAATCCGATTTGAGTGCATGGGCCGTCCGACCACCATATGATGTTGCGACAAAAGGGGCGCACTTTGAATGCATCACTTGGATCGAGTCGAGTCCGTCGCATCCGGAAATATCGAAACGGAATTAGCGCGTTGTTAACTCGCATGTTGGCTTTAAACTGTTTGTGAATCGCGATTCGCGATTTGAGATGCGAGAGGAGAGGTCAATTGGCCAAGACAACGGCGCGCGCGAGCGCGAAGAAGGCGCCAGCGAAAAAGACGGCTGCCAGAAAGCCGGCCGCGCGGAAATCCGCTGCGGGGAAGACGACCGCAAGAAAGAGTGCGGCTCGTAAACCCGTTGCGCGGAAGACGACGGCTCGCAAAACGACGGCACGCAAGCCTGCCGCCAGGAAGACGACTGCGCGCAAGCCCGCCGTCAGAAAGACGGCCGCACGCAAGCCCGTCGCTAAGAAGACGTCTGCTCGCAAGCCCGCCGCCAAAAAGACGGCCGCACGCAAGCCCGCCGCCAAAAAGACGGCCGCACGCAAGCCTGCCGCCAGGAAGACGGTTGCGCGCAAGCCCGCCGCCAAGAAGACGGCCGCACGCAAGCCTGCCGCCAAGAAGACGGCCGCACGGAAACCCGCCGCCAGAAAGACGACTGCCCGCAAGTCCACTGCGTGCAGGGCAGCCGCCAGAAGATGAGTGGAGTTTGCGTCGCCGGGTTCCGGCGGCGCTTGTACTTCCGTCCCGCCGTCGCGAAGCCCTTGATGGCTATCGCCCGGCGGACGGGAGGTTCCCGGACGATCATCCACGATCGTTGGTGAGTTATTGCGCCGCTTATCCCGGCGATGTGCAGGTTCGTGACCAGCCGCGCGCGCCGATTCCTGATTAGGCAGCCTTGCCGCCGACGGCGCGCGACCACGGTCCTGCGTTCGAATTAAAGCATGCTCGGAATATCGGCCGCGAAGGTCGGAAACGCGTAGACCATCGACTGGATATCGGTCGTCGGAATCCCGTGCTTGATCGCCAGGGCGAAAAAGTGGATCAGGTCACCGGCGTTGTGGCCGACGATGTGGACGCCAAGAATCTTGTTTGTTTTCTGATCGACGATTATCTTGGAATAGGCCGTGGTTTCGGCATTGGTCCGCGCTGCGAACCATCCGGATAGATCGTGATCATGGACGCGAATATCGTGGCCGGTCGACTCCGCCTGTTCCTCCGTCATGCCCACCATGGCAAGTGT
This sequence comes from uncultured Bauldia sp., assembly GCA_963663975.2. Taxonomy (GTDB): domain Bacteria; phylum Pseudomonadota; class Alphaproteobacteria; order Rhizobiales; family Kaistiaceae; genus JANQRX01. Next base: position 295,515 of record CAXXRA010000006.1, read on the forward strand.
CGGTACGGTGAACAGTGCCGAGGGTATCGGTGCGTAGTTGAACGTTTCGAGTTCACCGCCGGCAATCATGCGCCCGATCATTCGGCCCTCATGGGTGGCGATCGGCGACAATTGCTGCTTGCCCGCCAACGCGTCCCCACCGGCGAAGACGGCTGGGTTCGAAGTCGAACGGAAATGCTCGTCGGTTACGATCGTCCCGCGCTCAACGTCGACATTGCCTGCCGCCAAGTCGAGGTGATCGATATTGGGGATGCGCCCGGCGCCGTTGACGACCCGATCGGCTTCGACCGATGTCTGCGCGCCGCCGCGTTCGGTAAATACGACGCGTAGCCTGCCGCCCGCCGGCTCAATGCGCTCGACCGAAATCTCGGTTTTCATGTTGATCCCGATGCGTTCGCTCTCGCGGCAGATGGCGGTAACGGAATCGGGATCGAATTTTGCCAGGAATTTCGGTGATGCCTCCAGGACCGTAACCTTGGTTCCCGCGCGGGCGTAAACGTGGCTGAACTCGAACGCGACAACGCCGCCGCCGACGAACACGACATCCCTGGGCTGCTCCCGTTCGCTCAGGACGTCATCGGATGTGATCATCAACTCGGCGCCTGGAATAGGCAGTTCGCGGTGGCGCGAGCCGGTGGCGATGACGATTGATTTTGCTCGCAGCACGTCATCGCCGGAGGTGATTTCGTTCGACCCAGTGAAGCGGCCGTCCTTTCGGAACACGGTCACGCCGCGGTCGCCCATGAGCTTGTCGAACATCGGTGGCAAACCCGCGATCAACGCCTTTTCGCGATCGATCAGAGCAGCCCAGTCGAGCTTCGGTTTGCCGACGTCGATTTTGTGAACAGCGGCCTGCTCGATCTCGTGGAGCGCATGCGCGGCAGCCACCAGGACCTTCTTGGGCGTGCATCCCCGATTGGAGCAGGTGCCGCCCATGGTCCAAGGCTCGATCAGAGCGACAGACATTCCGGCCGCGGTCGTGGGGACCGTCACCCCCATCGCGGCATTGCCACCGCCGATGATAATGACATCGAATTCTCGCGTAGCCATTTGGGTCGTGTTCCTTGTTGCGTCAGGTGCGCCGGAACATAGTGGTACCAGTTTCATGGAAAACAGTGGACAACGACGACGGATGTCACGTTTTGGCGACTTCGCCGTGACGCGAGCGGGCCAGCCCGCGCGATCAGCCTGCTGCCACTTCGGCACATTCGTTGAAAATCGGTTGGACACAAGCTTTTTCTGACAGGAGAGGGCGAATGCGGTCTTTTCCGAACCGCACTCTTCCCCCATATTCTGGCCATGCCTGCCAGGAAGAAATCCGGTTTCTCCGAAGCCCCGCAGAAGCCGCTCACCACTGCCCGGGGCACCTCGATGGGCGGCCGCGGAACTGCGACCGAGCGGGCGGCTGCCGGATTGAATCCGGTGCCTGGTATCGATGTATCGCTGGAGGAGGTCGGGAAGCTACCGGCTGATGGCGCAACAGCTTCGGTGAGCGCGCTGTCGGCGCTGATCGAACAGGGGCGACCCGAGTTTCTAGACCAGGCCTGGGTGCCACACCGGCCTGATCGACCGCCGAAGAGCGAAGGCGGCGTCCCGTTCCGCATCGTATCGGAGCTCTCGCCCAAGGGTGATCAGGCGCAGGCCATCGACGAATTGGTGGATGGCATCGGCGCTGCCGAGCGCGATCAGGTGCTGCTGGGCGTGACCGGTTCCGGCAAGACCTACACCATGGCTCAAGTGGTGGAGGCAACGCAGCGGCCGGCCCTCGTCCTTGCACCGAACAAGACGCTGGCCGCTCAGCTCTACGGCGAGTTCAAGTCGTTCTTTCCCGACAACGCGGTCGAGTATTTCGTTTCCTACTACGACTATTATCAGCCGGAGGCGTATGTGCCGCGCACGGACACATATGTCGAAAAGGAGTCGTCGATCAACGAACAGATCGACCGCATGCGCCACTCCGCGACGCGCTCGCTCCTGGAAAGAGACGACGTCCTGATCGTTGCGTCGGTATCGTGCATCTACGGCATCGGCTCGGTGGAGACTTACACCGCGATGACGTTCGAAATCTCACAGGGTGAGACCGTCGACCATCGTCAGTTCCTGGCCGATCTCGTTGCATTGCAATACCGGCGGGCGGATGCCGATTTTCGGCGCGGCACATTCAGGGTGCGCGGCGATTCTGTCGACCTGTTCCCCGCTCATCTGGAAGACCGCGCCTGGCGCTTCTCACTGTTCGGCGACGAGATCGAATCGATCACCGAGTTCGACCCGCTGACCGGGCAGGCCTCCGGTCGATTGAAGACGGTCAAAGTCTATGCGAATTCGCACTACGTGACGCCGCGGCCGACGCTGGCGCAGGCGGTCAAGGGTATCCAGGCGGAATTGAAACCGCGGTTGGATGAATTGACCCATGCCGGGCGGCTGCTTGAGGCGCAGCGGCTGGAGCAGCGCACGCGCTTTGATCTTGAGATGATCGAGGCCACCGGCTCATGCGCGGGAATTGAGAATTATTCCCGCTATCTGACGGGCCGCAAGCCCGGCGAGCCGCCGCCGACATTGTTTGAGTATCTGCCTGACAACGCGCTGGTGTTCGTTGACGAGAGCCATGTGACGATCCCTCAGCTCGGCGCCATGTATCGCGGCGATTTTCGTCGCAAGGCGACCCTGGCCGAGTTCGGCTTTCGGCTGCCGTCGTGCATGGACAACCGGCCATTGCGCTTTGAAGAATGGGACGTCATGCGACCGCAGACGCTGTACGTTTCGGCCACGCCCAGCGGGTGGGAACTCCAACAAACCGGCGGCGTGTTCACCGAGCAGGTCATCCGTCCGACCGGGCTGATCGACCCGCCGGTTGAAATTCGCCCCGCCGGCAGCCAGGTCGATGATCTGATCGGCGAAGTTCGTGACGTGGCCAAACGCGGTTTTCGCGCGCTGGTGACCGTGCTGACCAAGCGCATGGCGGAGGATTTGACCGAGTACATGCACGAGCAGGGAATCCGCGTCCGCTACATGCACTCCGATGTCGAAACCCTGGAACGAATCGAGATTATCCGCGATCTCAGACTGGGGGCCTTCGACGTGCTGGTTGGCATCAACCTGCTGCGCGAGGGGCTGGATATTCCCGAATGTGCGCTGGTTGGAATTCTCGACGCCGACAAGGAGGGATTCCTGAGATCGGAGACTTCGTTGGTTCAGACCATCGGGCGCGCGGCTCGCAATGTCGACAGCAAGGTCATTCTCTACGCCGATACCGTGACGGGATCGATGGAACGCGCCATGGCGGAGACGACGCGCCGGCGGGAGAAGCAGAACGAATACAACATCGCCAACGGCATAACGCCGGAGAGCGTCCGTAAGTCCATTGGTGACATTATGTCGTCGGTTTACGAGCGCGATCACGTCATCGTACCGTCCGGCTTTGCCGAGGAGGGAGCCCTGGTTGGGCACAATCTGAAGGCAACCGTCGCAGATCTTGAGAAACAGATGCGCGATGCGGCCGCCGATCTCGAATTTGAAGAGGCAGCCCGCCTGCGTGACGAGATCAAACGGCTTGAGGAACTCGACCTTGCCACCGCTGACGATGTCCTGGCCAGGACCGCGGAAGCGGGCGATGGCAAAACCGAGACGACTGGCCGCGGCAGGCGGCCGCGCAAGCCGGTGCCGGGCCAGATGGGACCGGGAACTGGCCGCGAGGTGCCGCTTCCCGGCAGCGGCGGGAAGCCCGGCAGCCGTCGCCGCAGACGTCGCGGAAGCTGAGCTTGGCCGGCGTGACAGTGGCGGCAACTTCTGACACAATGGTAGCGGTCGGGGGCAACCGTGCAGATTTTCGGTAGCGGTCGGGGGCAACCGTGCAGATTTTCGCCTGGCTCGCTGCGTTTTTGTTTGGCATCGGCGCGACTTTCGTCGTGCTGGCGTTCGTCGTGCTGTTGCGCTTTCTGTTTGGCCGCAGCTCGCGGCTCGACCGGGTAAGTGCCTCGGAACGGCATCGCAGCGGGGTCGTTTCGATTTTGTCGCGGATCGTCTTCTTCATCTGGTCTTTTGCCTTGCTGACGAACGCCGCCGTGTTCACGGCGCTTTTGGATGCCCGCCGCCCCTTCGGGTGTGATTACCAGGGTCTCATCGTGACATGCCCGGAGTCCGCTGGAGGCGGAGCGTTGGCTTCCTACCTTGGGCTGCCAGACTTTTTGGCTGCCAACACCGGTCTCCTGCTCGAGGTATTGTGGACGCTGCCCGCACACTTCGGCAGTGGATTTTCGAACTTGCCCGCCGTGCTGCCGCAACTCGCGATCGGCTTGATCGGTCCGGTATTGATGTTGCTGGCGTTGTGGGGCCTGGTGAAGCTTCTCGGGGATATTCGACGCCTGTGGCGGGATGGGTGAATGCGGGAGTGGTCGACTGACAGTCAGTTCGCCGCCTGCTAGGTTGCGGGCCTGAGGAACTTGCGGCCAAGGGTGAGGTCGAAGCGCATGATCCATGTCGGCATAGGGGGATGGACGTACAAGCCCTGGCGGGGTTCCTTCTATCCGGAAGGTCTGAAACAGGCCGATGAACTCGCCTATGTAGCCAGCAAGCTGACCGCCATCGAGATCAACGGCACGTTTTACCGCACCCAGTCGGCAGCAAGTTTCGCCAAATGGCGCGATGCGGCACCGGACGGCTTCAGGTTTGCGGTCAAGGGGCACCGGGCGGTGGTGAACCGCAAGGTGTTGGCGGAGGCGGGCGAGGCCATCGATTGGTTCACCGGATCGGGGATCGCCGAACTCGGCGAAAAGCTCGGGCCGAATTCTTTGGCAATTCGCGCCCTTCAAGAAGTACGACCACGGCGACTTCGACGCTTTCTTCTCGCTGCTGCCCCGCGAGGTCGCCGGCGTGAAGTTGCGGCATGCGGCGGAGGTTCGCTCGAAGAGTTTCCTCAATCCCGAATTCGTGTCGCTTGCCCGAAAGCACGGCATCGCGATCGTGTTCTCCGAATCCGATACCTATCCGCCGATCGCCGACGTTACAGCGGATTTCGTCTACCTGCGTTTGCAGCGAACGTCGAAAGATGTTGCCACGGGGTACACCGCTGAAGCGCTCGAGCAGTGGGCGGCCAACGCCAAAACCTGGGCGGCCGGTGGGGCGCCGAGCGATCTGCCCACTTTTGGTGACGAGACCGCGGTCAAGGAGCCACGCGACGTCTTTGCCTTGATGATCTCCGGTGCCAAGATCAGGGCGCCGCACGCTGCCATGGCGCTGATCGAGCGGTTGTAACCTTTCGCCGGCCGGTTGGGGTCGTCACGAAAGCGCAATGTCGTCGGCAACGCCGCCATGCCCGGGCCCCGGCGAGGCGTCCGAGCGGACCGCCACCGGTGTCGGCCGCGGTTGGCGACCGGACGCCTGAATAATGCCGCAATTTCCCCTCAGCACCCAGGCGCGCGCCGCTTTTGCGGCGCGTTTCCTGTGTTGGCCGTTTGGGAGGACGGCCCGTTAGAGCGAGTATTGAAGTGTCCTTCCAAAATATGTGTGCGTTTGCGTTCCGGCTGTCCCTGGCGACCGCCGCAATCTTCTCCCTGCCGTCCCCGTCGAGCGCCGATGAATGCGGCCAGGCCACCTGGTATCGCATGGGAAAGGTGACCGCGAGCGGCGAGCCGATGAACCCTCGGGCTTTGGCCGCGGCCCATCGTAACCTGTCGTTCGGAACGCGGGTTCAGGTCGAGAACCTGGCCAATGATCGATCCGTTGTGGTGCGGATCAACGATCGCGGGCCGTTCATCCGCGGGCGGGTCATCGATGTCACTGAAGCCGCGGCTCGGCGTCTGGGCATGATTGCGTCCGGCGTCGCGCCGGTTCGCGTTACGGTTCTCGACGGCGACGGCCCATGCGGGTCGACCGCCCGGTGCACCGGCTAATCGCCAGCCTGAACAGGCGCTGAGGCGGCAGGCGCTGGTCGTCCTTGCGGTCGAAGGCGCGTTTTTGCGTCCTTTGCGACGTTGTTCAGCCGTGACCAGGATGACCCGTGCCGCTGCCGGCGCCGCGAGCCGCGGCGATCAATCGTCGCTGCGGTTGTCGATGGCGGTCGACTTGATCAGCGCGGTTACCTGGCGACCTGGAGCCAGATCCAGGGCGGCAACGGCGTCGCGAGTCACGCGGGCGATCAGTGGGTCACCGGCGACATCCAGCCGAACCTCGACGATCGCACCATCAGGTGCACCGATCTCGACGACCGAGGCGGCCAGGCGGTTGCGTATGGACAGATTTCCGATTTCACCGACGGCCAAGGCGACATCGCGGGCGCGTACCCTCACGCGAACTTCGGTGCCTGTGGGATGCGGCAAAGCCGGGACCCTGAGCTCGCCGCCACCATGTTCGAGCACTGTCACACGGCCGACAGCGTCGTGATTGATGACGCGCGCCCGGAGTATGACGCTTGCCTCGAAACGGCCGGTGTAGGGACGCAGATCGAGCCTGGAGAAGACGTCGTTCACCGGACCACTGGCGATAACCTGCCCGCCGTCGATGAGCACCACCGTGTCGGCGAGGCGGACGACTTCGTCGACCGTATGGCTGACATAGACGATCGGCACCTTCATCTCGTCGCGCAGCCGCTCCAGGTAGGGCAGGACCTCGTCCTTCCTGCCGGCATCGAGCGAGGCCAGGGGTTCGTCCATCAGCACCAGCCGGGGGCTTGCCAGGAGCGCTCGTCCGATGGCCACCCGTTGCCTCTCGCCGCCTGAAAGACCGGCGGGCCGTCGCTGCAGAACCGGACCGACGCCGAGGAGGTCGATGATCAGCGTCGGATCGGCCCAGCGCTCCTTTTCGGGCACCCGTCGGTAGCCGTAGAACAGATTGCTTCTAACCGACATATGGGGAAATAGGCGCGCTTCCTGAAAGACGTAGCCGACGCGGCGACGGTGGGGCGGGAGATCGATCCCGGCGGCTGTGTCGAGCAAGATCGTGTCGTCGATCGCGATCCTGCCCCGGTCGGGCTTTCCGAGGCCGGCGATAAGGTTGATCAGGGTCGTCTTGCCCGAGCCGGAGCGCCCGAACAAAGACGTTACCGGGCCATTGCTGTCGAACCGCACATCGAGCGAAAAATCGCCTGGTGTGGACCTGATATCGACCGAGAGCGTCACCGGCCTGACACCCGCGCTGTCGTCCGCCGCGCGATTGCCTCGGAGCCGATCAACGCCAGGAAGGCGATTGCGATGGCGATGGCGGTCAGGCGCAGCGCGGCGCCGTCGCCGCCGGGCACCTGCAGGTTCTCGTAGATGGCCGAGGGGAGCGTCTGCGTCAGGCCGGGGATATTGCCGACGAAGGTGATCGTCGCGCCAAATTCTCCGAGCGCCCTGGCAAACATCAACACCGCCCCCGCGATGATTCCGGGCAGCATAAGGGGCGCGGTGACGGTGAGAAATACTTCCAGGCGGCCCGCACCCAGCGTTGAGGCGGCTTCTTCCAGGCGCCGATCCACTGCCTCAAGCGATAGGCGCATGGCCCTGATCATCAACGGAAGCCCCATGATCGCGCCGGCGACCGCGGCGCCGGTCCACCGGAACGCCAGGACCACTCCGAATGTCTGTTCGAGAAACGCACCGATCGGCCCGCGGCGACCGAGAGCGAGCAGCAGCAAATATCCGACCACCACCGGCGGCATGACCAACGGCATGTGCACGATCGCGTCGAAAACGGCGCGCCCGGGAAATCTGACGCGAACCAGAATGAGTGCGATCGCAAGACCGAAGGGCAGGCCTGCGAACGTCGCCACCAAGGCGACCCTCAGGCTAAGGAGGATGGCGGCCCATTCGGCCGCACTCGGCGCCGCAAGCATGACTGGTCAATCTCCGGTTTCGGGCACAACGAAGCCGTGGGCGCTGAAATTCGACATGGCTTCGGGTGTCACCAGATAGTCGAAAAATTTCTCGGCGCCAGGATCGGCGTCCTTGGTTATGGCGGCGGCGTAACGAATGGGCGCGTGGCTTGCGGCGGGAATCTCGGCAACCACGACGACGTTGGGCTCCGCCGCGGCATCGGTTGCGTAGACAATACCAGCGGGCGCCTCACGACGGGCGACGAAGGCCAGAGCGGAGCGAACGCTGTCGCTTTCGGCCATACGCCCCGACAGGGCTGTCCACAGGCCGAGATTTTCCAGTGCCTGGCGGGCGTAGCGGCCGGCCGGGACGGCTTCCGTGTCGGCCAGCGCCAGCCGACCGTCCGCTCCCAACAACGTCATCAGGTTCGCCAGGTCGTGCGCAGCGGGGCCGGAGCCCACCGGTACGATGACCACCAGCCGATTGCCGATGAGGCCGCGATGTATCCGGCCTGACACCAGTCCGCGCTGCTGCAGATAGTCCATCCAGGTTTCGTCGGCGGTGATGACGATGTCGGCCGGCGCGCCTTGCTCAATCTGTCGGGCAAGCAACGGCGTGCCGGCATAGCTGGTTGTTGGTGCTGCCCCGAAAATGTCGCCATATGTCGCCGCCACAGAATCGAGGACGGTTTTGAGGCTCGCCGCGGCAAATACGATAATATCGTCCTCCGCCGCCGACGATGGCAACGGCGCCGCGATCCAGGTGAGCAAGCAGGCGCAACCCATGGCAACGCGCCTCGTTCGACCAAGGCGCGGCAATCCTCGTTCCATCATGCGGCCGAATTTACGTTCTCTGGCGAATGCGGTGAAGGCCATGTTGGTTGTGAGCGGTCCCTGTGGCCGCCGATTCGACGCGTTTTTGAGGACAGACAAAACCAAAGTCTTGACTCTTTGGTCAAAAATAAAGTTCTATATGTTACGACATACACCAAGCAGGCGTTCCAAGTTTGGCCGGGCATGCGCAAGTTGATGCGCGAAACGGCCCGCCGTGTGGACGCGACAGCGGTTCGTGATTTTCTCTTCGGGGTTCCTCCCGAAGCGCCAATCGGGCGTCAAGATCCGAGCTAATTGCCGACGAAATCACCTGAGGCGCCTCCGGGCGCCTCATTCTTTTTTTTGAGGGGCGTGAAATCGGCGCATGGCAGCGCCAACCGACTTTTCCGTCCAAAAACGCCGGTCCGCCGGGAACACGCTTGGCGGTCAGCGCTTCGTGACTGGTGTGCACGCGCGGCTAAAATGCGTCGAAGGCGGCGGGTGCGAGATTGGGGACGAGGTCGAGACCATCGCGAAACGCGAACAGGCACACCATGATGGTGGCGAAGGCCACGATCCACAGGACAAAACCGTCCGCAGAGCGCCGATCGTGTCTGCCCGGCAATCCGGCTGCCGTCTTCATCGGTTGAGCCTCGCAAATTGTTTGCCGCCAAATTCGGCCACCAATCTGGCGTCAGCCCGACTCGAATGAGGCGGATTGCGACAGTTCTGTGGGCAGAAATGAGGCGTTCACCGACAAGACTCGTCTCCAATGCCGCTCGGGTTGAATATCTTGCGTGGCGCGACGCCGCAGATTAGTTTGCCACCAAAATCTCCCACCATCGGGTCCTCCCTCATGGGCTTCCTTGCCGATTCACTGTCCCGCATCAAGCCGTCAGCAACGATCGCGGTCAGCGACAAAGCTCGCGAGCTGAAGGCGGCCGGGCGCGACATTATTGGTCTTGGCGCCGGCGAGCCCGATTTCGATACGCCCGACAACATCAAAGAGGCGGCAATTCGGGCGATCCGTGCCGGTAAGACCAAATACACCGCGGTTGACGGTATTCCCGAGCTCAAGGCTGCGATCATCGACAAGTTCAGACGGGAAAACGGGCTGAGCTTCGAAGCCTCCCAGATCATCGTCGGAACCGGCGGTAAGCAGGTACTTTTCAACGCCTTGATGGCCTCTTTGAATCCCGGCGACGAAGTGGTCATCCCGGCGCCCTACTGGGTGAGTTATCCGGAGATCGTCGCGCTTGCCGGCGCCGATCCCGTTATCGTCGAAACATCGATGCAGGACGGCTTTCGCCTGTCCCCGTCGGAGCTCGACGCGGCCATTACCGACAAGACCAAATGGGTGATCATCAACTCGCCGTCGAACCCGTCCGGCGCCGCCTACAGCCGCGATCAGATGAAGGCGCTGACCGACGTGATTGTGGGGCATTCCCATGTCTGGACGCTATCCGACGACATCTACGAACACATCATCTACGACGGGTTCGAATTTTGCACGCCCGTTCAGGTCGAGCCACGACTGGCGGATCGCGCCCTGACGTTGAACGGCGTGTCGAAGGCCTATTCGATGACCGGGTGGCGGATCGGCTTCGCCGCGGCGCCATCAGAACTCATCAAGGCGATGGCCAAGCTGCAGTCCCAGTCGACCACCAACCCGTCGTCGATTTCCCAATGGGCGGCGGTTGAGGCGCTGAACGGGCCGCAGGATTTTATCCCCGTCAACGCTGGAACCTTCCGTCAACGCCGCGATCTCGTGGTCTCGATGCTGAATCAGGCGCCCGGGATCTCCTGCCTGCAGCCGGAGGGGGCGTTTTACGTTCTACCGTCCTGCAGCGGCACCCTCGGCAAGACCAGTTCTGGCGGCCGAACCATCGGTGGCGACCAGGATTTCGTGACTGCGTTGTTGGAAGAGGAAGGCGTGGCCGTTGTCCATGGTTCGGCCTTCGGCCTGTCGCCGTTCTTCAGGATTTCATACGCTGCCTCGACCGAAGCGCTTGAAGAGGCCTGCAGACGCATCCAACGTTTTTGTGCCGAACTGCGATAGATCGGCTGTCGTTGATCCGCTGTCGCTGCTGTTTGTGGGGCCAGCTGACGGGCGGGTCGCCGAGACCGGCCAACCGGCAACGACCTGACGCGTCCGAACCCTTGTCAGCGACCGGATTCCCTGAAACGATCGCGCCAGCGGGCAAGCCCGGCTGGCCGCGGCGCGATCCCGAACGGCTTTTTTCAGGGGAAGAACATGGAAAACGGCAACGGCAGAGTAGCGGGGCCACGGTGCATTGCGCTTGTGGGCCCCTTTGCCAGCGGTAAAACCACCCTGTTGGAAGCGATTCTGGCGCGCACCGGGGCCGTCACACGCCAGGGTACGGTGGCCGAGAAAAATACCCTCGGCGACGCTTCGCCCGAGGCGCGGGCGCATCAGATGAGCGTCGAAGTCAATGCTGCCGAAACCGAATTCATGGGAGATGCACTGACCTTTCTCGATTGCCCCGGATCGGTGGAGTTCACGTTCGAGGCGGAAGGCATACTGGCCGGCGTCGACCTTGCGGTGGTCGTGGCTGAAGCGGACGAAAAGAAGATTCCTGCTCTCCAGGTGATCCTCAAGAATCTCGAAGACAAGGACATCCCCCGCATTCTCTTCCTGAACAAGCTGGACAAGGCCAGCGGTAGCGTCCGGCAGACGCTTGAATCGCTGCAGCGGGCGAGCGGCGTTCCGATGGTGCTGCGCCACATTCCCATCTGGGACAATGAGGTGGTGTCGGGATTCATCGATCTGGCCCTGGAGCGGGCGCACGTCTATCGCGAGCACACGGCAAGCGAAGTGATCGACCTTGGTGATGACGAAAAGAAACGCGAGGCCGACGCGCGCTTCAAGATGCTTGAGACGCTTTCCGACTATGACGATCAACTGATGGAGGAACTGCTGGAAGAGATCGAGCCGTCCCGTGAGCGTATTTTCCAGGACCTGGTAAGGGAGATGCAGGCTGGTTCCATCTGCCCGGTGCTGATAGGAGCGGCGGAACTCGGCCATGGGGTCGGCCGGCTTCTCAAGGCGATCCGCCACGAGGCGCCCGACATCGCCGTCACCCGCAAGCGCCTCGGCGTCGAGGAGACGAATGACGCGGTGGTGGTGCAGGTTCTCAAGACGATGCACACCACCCATGGCGGCAAACTGTCGATTTCGCGGGTGCTGACCGGATCGGTCGCCGAGGGCTCGGAGCTGACGGGCATTGAGGGATCGGCCGGAAGGGTGTCGGGCGTTTTCAAAGTCATGGGACAACAGGCCTCCAAACGCGATGCCGCCGGCGCCGGCGAAACCGTCGGCTTGGGCAAGCTGGAAGATGCCAGGACCGGCGAAACGCTGGGCAGCGGTGCCGCGCCCGGTCAACTGGTCGCCCTGGAATTGCCCGATCCGGTGCTCGGTTCCGCGGTTTCGTCGGCCCAACGCAAGGACGAGGTCAAACTGTCATCGGCCCTGAAAAAGGCGAAGGAAGAGGACCCCTCGCTGCGCATCAGCCACCACCAGGATACCGGCCAGACGCTGATCGAGGGACAGGGCGAAATGCATCTGCGGGTCGCGCTTGAGCGGCTGACCGGCAAGTACGGTATTGCGGTCAAGACGGTAGAGCCGTTGATCCCCTACAAAGAGACAATTCGCGGATCGACGGCGGTGCGCGGCCGTCACAAGAAGCAGTCCGGTGGTCACGGCCAGTTCGGCGACGTTGTGCTGGATATCAAGCCGCTGCAACGGGGAACCGGATTTCAGTTTGCCAACACCATTTCAGGCGGTGTGGTGCCGAAGAATTACATCCCGTCCGTCGAAGGCGGGGTCACGGAATATCTGGCCCGCGGGCCCCTCGGTTTTCCGGTCGTCGACGTGTCGGTTACTTTGACCGACGGGTCTTATCATTCGGTGGATTCATCCGACCAGGCATTCAGAATGGCCGCGCAGATCGGCATGCGTGAGGGCATGCCGCAATGCAAGCCGGTGCTGCTGGAGCCAGTGCTCAAGGTCGAACTGGCGGTCCCGTCCGACGCCACTCCGCGCGTGAACGGCATTGTTGCGCAACGCCGGGGGCAGCTTCTGGGCTTCGATGCGCGGCCCGGTTGGAACGGCTGGGATGTCGTAGAGGCGCTGATTCCGCAGTCCGAAATCCGCGACCTGATCGTTGAGTTGCGCTCCGCCACAGCTGGGGTGGGAACCTTCCGCAGCAAGTTCGATCATCTGGCCGAACTTTCCGGCAAGCTGGCCGATCAGGTGATCGAGCAGGCCAACGAGAAGGCGGCCTAACCGAACTCTAACCTGGGCCACACCATCGTGAATTGATTGCCGAAACGTTCCGCCCTAGCTTCAACTCAGGAACGTTGGCCACGGCTAGGAGAGCCATTGCCATGCATGTCGTTCGCAGGAAGGGATGGGAGATTCCGGAACGTTTGGCGACTCCGGAATCGGTCTACCTCAACCGCCGCCAGATTCTTGCAGCGAGCGGGTTCTCGCTGATCAGCGGTCTGGCGGCCACGGCCGTGCCACGGATCGCTCACGCCGAGACCGATCAAACGCTGGACCTGTATCCGGCGCCGCGCAATGGCGCTTACACGATCGAGCGTCCCATCACGCCGGAAGAGATCAACACCACCTACAACAATTTTTACGAATTCGGCACGAGCAAAAGCATCTATCGCGCCGCCGGGTCGCTGAAGACCCGCCCCTGGGAGGTGAGGTTTGACGGGCTGGTCGAGAAGGCATTCACCATTGATATCGACGGGCTTATCCGCAAGATGCCGCTGGAAGAACGACTTGTCCGGCACAGATGCGTCGAGGCATGGTCGATGACGGTTCCGTGGACCGGTTTCCCGATGTCGGCCTTGTTGGATTTCGCCAAGCCACTGGGATCGGCGAAATATGTGCGGATGGAAACGTTCCACGACGCCGATATGGCGAGCGGGCAGAGGCAATTCTGGTATCCGTGGCCCTATGTCGAGGGCCTGACGATGGCCGAGGCGGCCAATGATCTGGCTTTCATGGTCACCGGCGCTTACGGCAAGCCGGTCGCCAACAGTATGGGCGCCCCACTGCGCATCCACCTGCCATGGAAGTACGGCTTCAAGTCGGTGAAATCGATCGTCAAGATTTCCTTCGTCGAAGATCGTCCTTTAAATTTCTGGCAGGAGCTTACCCCGCGCGAGTACGGTTTCTGGGCCAACGTCAACCCTGAAGTGCCGCATCCTCGTTGGAGCCAGGCGATGGAGCGCGACATAACGACAAATACCTCCATTCCAACGCGGCTCTTCAACGGCTACGGCGAGTTCGTCGCCGACCTCTACCAGGATCTTCAGGACGAGCCGTTGTTCATGTGAAGTCGTCGCTGCAGGCGATCGACGGTTTATCGCAGCTTGATGTGGGCAAGAAAGACCGGGCCTAAAAAGGCCCGGTAAGTTTCTGCCGCTCGGGATGATCCGAGGCGACACACACCTTCCAGAGGGAACAGCTGACGCGCCGCACGCCTGCGGGAGGAACGAACAGGCGAATCACCACGCCAGCAAGTTGAGTCTATGTAATTTCTACCACTCGCAAAATAGTCCGGAGACAATTGCTGAGCTGTGTGACAATGATGACACACCGACGTGAGTTGGTCGAAAGGGCTCTAATACGACCAACTCTGCGCCTTGCTGAGCAGGAAGTCGCGAAAGGCATGGACGCGCGCGGAATTCTTCAGTTCGGACGGGTAAACGAAATAGGTTGCAAAGCTGGGTACCTCGGCGTCCGGCAGCAGCTGGACCAGGCCGGAATCCTGCTCGACCATGTAGTCGGGCAGCACCGCCACGCCCGTTCCGCGCTCGATGGCACTCTTGACTGCGAACAGATTGTTGATCCGCAGGACCGGTTCGCGCGGTTCATCCGGTGGACGTCCGGCGACTTCGAGCCAGTTCACATTGCGCAAATAGTTGGGCATCGGAATGCCGGGCGTGACAATGCGATGGTCGTCCAGGTCCTCCAGCGAAGAGGGATGACCAAAGCGCTTGAGATATGACGGTGCGGCATAGAGATGCATGTGGACGGTGAAAAGCCGCCGCTGGATGAGATCGGGCTGGGTCGGCTGCCGAAGGCGTATGGCCACATCGGCTTGGCGCATCGACAGATCGAGTTCGTCGTCGTCGAGGATGACCTGCAGGTTCACGCTTGGGTAAAGATCGACGAATTCATGCAGCCGCTGGGTCAGCCACGTCGATCCGAGCCCGATCGTGGTGGTGAAACGCAGTGGCCCCGACGGTGTCTCCGCGGACTCGGCCACCCGCGCACGCGCGGCGTCGATCTTGAGCATCACTTCGTTGCTGGTCCGGTAAAGCGCCTCTCCCTGCTCGGTCAGGATCAGCCCGCGGGCATGGCGGTGAAAAAGTGGCACGCCGAGATCGTGCTCGAGTGCGCTGACTTTGCGACTGACCGCCGACTGGCTCATATCCAGCGTCTCACCGGCATGGGTGAACGACCCGGCTTGCGCCGCAGCGTGGAAGATACGTAGCTTGTCCCAGTCCATCGCCCCGGTCGCCCCCGACGAGATGTTTTATTCGGCCGGTTCCAGCGCCTTGCTCGAGGCTTTCTCCGCCTCAGCCGGCTCGGCAAGAAATTTCTGCGCTTCCAGTGCGGCCATGCATCCCTGGCCGGCCGCGGTCACGGCCTGTCGGAAGATATCGTCGGTCACGTCGCCGGCGGCGTAAACACCGGGAATGCTGGTCGCGGTGGAGTCGGATGCGGTCCACACATAGCCATTGGGCTTCATGCGCAGCTGGTCGCCGACAAGCTCGGTCGACGGCTCGTGACCGATGGCGACAAACGCACCATCGAATTTTGCTTCGCTGGTCTTATGGGAGTGAACGTTCCTGAGCCTCAATCCGTTGAGCGCCGCCGGCACGCCGTCGGAACCCAGGAATTCCTCGACCACCGTGTCCCACACGACCTCAATTTTTGGATTGGCGAAAACACGGTTCTGGAGAATCTTGTCGGCTCGCAATTCATCGCGACGGTGAATGAGCGTGACCTTGGAGGCAAAATTGGTCAGGAATACCGCCTCTTCGGCGGCCGTGTTGCCGCCGCCGATCACGGCGACCGGGCGGTCCTTGTAAAAGAAGCCGTCGCAGGTCGCGCAGGCCGAGACTCCGAAGCCGCGGTACTTCTGTTCCGAAGGCATCTCAAGCCATTTCGCCTCGGCCCCGGTGGTCAGGATCAGCGTGTCGCAGGTGTAGGTCTGACCGGAGTCGCCGAACACCTTGAAGGGACGCGCCGACACGTCGACCGAGTCGATGTGGTCGTTGACGATACCGGTGCCGACATGTTCGGCCTGCGCCTTCATCTGCTCCATCAGCCATGGACCCTGAATCGCCTCGGCGAAGCCGGGATAGTTCTCGACGTCGGTGGTGATGGTCAGTTGTCCGCCAATGGTCACGCCGGTGATCATCACCGGCTCAAGCATCGCGCGCGCAGCATAGATGGCGGCCGTGTACCCGGCCGGTCCTGATCCCACGATGATAACCTTGGCGTGCATGTGTCGTCCTATCAGTTCGTCATGCCTATTTTCGTCGTCGCAGCCCGCTCAAATGAGCGTCCATCCGGCGCGAGGCGTTTCGTCCGTCAAGACGAGGCGTTTTCGCAAACATGCAAGCCCGAACCTAGCAGATTGGACGCCGCGTCGCATGAGGAAGACTGCCCGGCCGGCCTTGCGGGCCTGACCATCAGATAATCCATTGCTGTCCGCGATTCAAACCGGACGGCCGGGGCGGCTGGATCAATCCTGTGCTAGCTGGCCGGAAGAATGATCGCGGCGCCGTGAGCGCCACCGGTGCTGTCAGACAAACTTGACATCGAGGATTTCGTACGAGCGGGCGCCGCCGGGCGCGCTGACTTCGACCGCGTCCCCCTTGGCCTTGCCGATCAATGCCCTGGCGATTGGCGACGAGATCGAAATCTTGCCCTCTTTGACGTCGGCTTCGGTGTCGCCGACAATCTGGTACTTTTTCCTCTCCTCGGTGTCTTCGTCGATGAGGCTGACGGTAGCGCCGAACTTGATGGTCTTGCCGGTGAGTTTGGAGATATCAATGATGTCCGCGCGCGAGATCTGATCTTCCAGCTCGACGATACGGCCCTCATTGAGCCCGTGGGCTTCCTTGGCGGCGTGGTACTCGGCGTTCTCCGAAAGATCGCCGTGGCCACGCGCCTCGGCAATCAGTTCGATGATCCGCGGACGCTCCTCGGTTGTGCGCCGCTTCAATTCTGATTCCAGAGCCTGGTGTCCCGAGGCCGTCATCGGAATCTTCTCCATCGTATTTCCTCAAATCGTACAAACAATCCTCTGCGGCGGTTTCATCTGGAACCGCCGCATCGGGGTCAATCACCATGTCGGGCGGAAGCCTTGGAACTGGCGTCCGCGGAAGTCCTCCGGCTCACCGCGCCGGCCACCCATGTCTAGTCCGACGCGAAATAAGCCTGCAACGGCCGCGTTTCAAGCGTGCCCGAGCGGTAAGCCTCGATTCCCCGAGACGCCGCCACCGCACCGGCAATGGTGGTGTAATAGGGCACTTTATGCAACAGCGCAGTGCGCCGCAGCGATCGGCTGTCGGCGACCGCGGAAGCACCCTTGGTGGTGTTGAAAACCAGATGCACCTCGCCGTTCTTCATAGAATCGACGATGTGGGGGTGCCCTTCAAGAACTTTGTTGATTCTGGCGCAGGCTATTCCGGCGGCGTCGAGATAACGTTGGGTGCCGCCGGTCGCGATGACGTCAAAACCGAGGTTCTGCAAGCGCTTCACCGGTTCGACGATGCGCGGTTTGTCGGCGTCCCGGACCGAGACGAACAGCGTGCCGGAGGTCGGCACCGTCACACCTGCCCCAAGCTGGCTCTTGGCGAAGGCTATCGCATGGTCGCGATCGAGCCCCATGGCTTCCCCGGTCGAGCGCATCTCGGGGCCCAGGATGGTGTCGACCGAGGGAAATCTGGCGAACGGGAAGACGGCCTCCTTGACCGCAACGTGGCCGATATTGTTGGTTTTCAAGTCGAAATCCGACAGCTTCTTGCCGGCCATCACCAGCGCCCCGATCTTGGCAAAGGGCGTGCCCATGGTTTTGGCGACAAACGGCACCGTCCTGGACGCGCGTGGATTCACCTCCAGAACGAAGATCTCGCCGTTCTTGATGGCGAATTGAACGTTCATCAGGCCGCGCACATTGAGAGCGAGCGCCAAAGCTGTGGTCTGTTCGTTCAAAGCCGCCAGCGTGGTCTCGTCAAGCGAATGCGGCGGCAGCGAGCAGGCGGAATCGCCGGAATGGATGCCGGCCTCCTCGATGTGCTCCATGATGCCGCAGACGAAGACGCTCTCACCATCGGCCAATGCGTCGACATCGACCTCGATCGCGTCCGACAGATACGAGTCGATCAGCACCGGCGATGCCCCGGACACGACCACCGCCTGGTTGACATAGCGCTCTAATTGCCCTTCGTCCGAGACGATTTCCATGGCCCGGCCGCCGAGCACGTAGGACGGCCGAATAACCAGCGGAAAGCCGATCTCGGCGGCTATCTGGCGTGCCTCACCTGCCGACCGCGCGATGCCGTTGTTCGGCTGCTTGAGCCCGATGTCGTCGATCAGTCGCTGAAAACGGTCGCGATCCTCGGCCAGGTCGATGGCATCGGGAGAGGTGCCGAGAATCGGTACGCCGGCTTCCTGCAGGGCGTGAGCGAGTTTTAGTGGCGTTTGACCGCCAAGTTGCACGATGACCCCATGCAGCGTGCCCCTGGACTGCTCCAGGCGCACAATCTCGAGGACATCCTCGGCCGTCAGCGGCTCGAAATAGAGCCGGTCGGAGGTGTCGTAGTCGGTCGACACGGTTTCAGGATTACAGTTGATCATGATCGATTCGAAACCGCTGCCGGTCAGGGCGAAGCTGGCGTGGCAGCAGCAGTAGTCGAACTCGATACCCTGGCCGATGCGGTTGGGACCGCCGCCCAGAATGATGATCTTCCTGGCCTCGCTCGGCTCGGCCTCGTCGACGGGGACGCCGGCGAAAGGTGCGTCATAGGTTGAGTAGAGATAGGCGGTCGGCGAGGCGAACTCCGCCGCGCAGGTGTCGATACGCTTGAAGATCGGACGGACGCCCGCGCCGATGCGGGCCGTGGCCACTTCGGCCTCCGCCAGCTCGGCCAGCACCGCAAGCCGGGCGTCGGAGAAGCCCTGGGCCTTGAGGCGGCGAAACGGGCCCGCTGCCTTGGGCAGTCCCAGTTTCCGGAGCTGGGCTTCCGATTCAATGATCCCTTGCAACTGTCTGAGAAACCAGGGATCGATGCCACAGCCCGCATGGACCTCTTCAACCGTCGCGCCATGACGCATCGCCTGTGCGGCAACCAGCAGGCGATTGGGTGTCGGGCGACCGAGCGCGGCGCGGATGGCGTTCTTGTCGTCGCCCTCGCCAAGGCCCGCAATCTCCACCTCGTCCAGTCCGTCAAGGCCCGTTTCGAGGCCGCGCAAGGCCTTCTGCAATGATTCGGAAAAGGTCCGGCCGATCGCCATAACTTCCCCGACCGACTTCATCGAGGTGGTCAGCAGCGGTTCGGTGCCGGGAAACTTCTCGAACGCGAAGCGCGGGACTTTGGTCACCACATAATCGATCGTCGGTTCGAACGAGGCCGGGGTGGCCCCGCCGGTGATGTCATTGTCCAGTTCGTCGAGCGTGTAGCCAACCGCCAGCCGCGCCGCGACCTTGGCGATCGGAAATCCGGTCGCCTTGGAAGCCAGCGCGGACGAGCGCGAGACCCGAGGATTCATCTCGATCACCACCAGGCGGCCGTCGCTCGGGTTGACGGCGAACTGCACATTGGAACCACCGGTCTCGACCCCGATCTCGCGCAGCACGGCGATCGAGGCGTCGCGCATGATCTGAAATTCCTTGTCGGTCAGCGTCAGCGCCGGGGCCACGGTGATCGAATCGCCGGTGTGGATGCCCATCGGATCGACGTTCTCGATTGAACAGACGATGATGCAATTGTCGGCGCTGTCGCGGACCACCTCCATTTCGAATTCTTTCCAGCCGACAATGGACTCTTCGATCAGCACTTCGGTGGTCGGCGAGGCGTCGAGCCCGCGTTCGACGATTTCGAGATAATCCTCCCGGTTCCAGGCGATGCCGCCGCCAGTGCCGCCAAGCGTAAAGGACGGCCTGATGATGGCGGGCAGCCCAATCTCATCGAGAGCGGCAAGGGCATCGGGGAGGGAATGGGCCAGCTCCGATCGCGGGGTTTCCAGACCGATGCGATGCATCGCCTCGCGGAACAGTTCGCGATCCTCGGCCTTGTCGATGGCTTCGGCGCTGGCGCCGATCATCTCGATGCCGAATTCGTCGAGCACGCCCATCTTGCGCAGCGACAGGGCGCAATTGAGAGCGGTCTGGCCACCCATCGTCGGCAGCAGCGCATCCGGCCGCTCCTTGGCGATGATCTTGGCCACAATCTCCGGCGTGATCGGCTCGATATAAGTGGCGTCGGCCATCTCCGGGTCGGTCATGATGGTCGCCGGATTCGAGTTGACCAGGACGACCCGGTAACCTTCGCCCTTCAAAGCCTTGACCGCCTGGGTACCGGAGTAGTCGAACTCGCACGCTTGGCCGATGACGATCGGGCCTGCTCCGATGATCAGGATGGAGTTGATGTCGGTGCGTTTGGGCATCGTCTCGGGCGAACGAAACCCCGGCTCGGGATCTCTGGCCGGGGCGCGAATCCATGGGTCAACTGGGCCGAGGCGGGCTTATAGGTCAAAAGCCGGCAGGTGGGAAGCCGCACCGATGTCCGTGGCCACCACCCGCCCGAATTCTTGCCGGCATCACCCGCTGCCCGCCCGGCGCCAGGTCGGCCGCCGGTTGATCTGAACCGGCGGCCCTGTTGCAGCGTGGTTGAACCGTCAGGCGGCCGCAGGCTCGGGCAGGCCGATGGGCGCGGGGCCTGCCTCAGCCTTCTGGGCAAGGCCGTCGAGGACGTCGGCCAGCGTCCTGGTTATGAACCGTCGCAGGACAAGTCCGTCGATGATGCGTCCGAACAGGCCATATTTGGGCGTGTAGTGCATTTCCATGAAGGCAACCGAACGGTCCTTCGAGGCTGGCTCGACGCCAAGGCTGGTCGTGATTTTCTCGATCGGCATGGTGCCCTCATAGATGTCGACCGTGTAGCCGGCTCCCGGCCGCCAATCGACGACCCGTTCGCGCACCCAGTTTCTGCCGTCCTTGAGGTCGCAATGGCGTTCCGCACCAAGGCCCGTTTTCGGCGCCCCCTCGAGGATTCTTGATTCGGAGACATGTGGATTGAAATAGTCGATGGAGCCGAAGTCGGACAGCAGCGGCCAAACCGTGGCGGCGGGCCGGGCGATCGGCTTTTCAATGCGAATGACGGACATGATGTTCATCCCTGATCTGGCGGGTGGTTGATAAGAGAATGATTGTTCTCTATGTGATATGATATAGAAGAACTGGCATTCTCTTTCAAGCCGAACATACGGTTGTGAACCATGCCGAGACCACGTGGATTTGAACCCGACGACGCTGTTGAGGCCGCCATGAATCTGTTCTGGCAGCGCGGCTACGACGCGGTTTCGTTTGACGATCTGGTCGCCGCGACCGGCGCCAGCCGCCGCGGCCTCTACAGTCTGTGGGGCAGCAAGGAAGATCTGTTTGCGGCCGCCATGGCGCGTTATCGCCACGGCGTGGGCGACTATTTCTTCGACGACATGGAAGCCGACGGTGCCGGTCGTGCGGAGATCGAGGCGTTTTGGGACAAGTTCGAAGCGGGCGCGCGGAGCGATCAGTTCCGCGGCTGTTTGATCATGCGAACCGCCAATCAGCCGCTGGCGCGGCGACCGGCGATCGGCGCGGAAATCACCGGATACTTCGACCGTTTTCAATCGGCGTTCGGCCATGCCCTGGCCGGTGCGGTGAAGCGGGGCGAGGTTGAAAAGGTCGTGGATCCGGCGATCGCCAGCGCTCTGGCGTTCGGCGTGGCCTATGCAGTCTCGGCGGTCGCGAGCGAGGGCGGCTTTGATCGACATGCCGAGCAGCTGATTGCCGCCGGCCGTGCCGCGACCGGGGTGGGATGACCCGCCCGGCCGTGGCGTTCTACCCCGCCCCGGCCTTCTCCATCAGCCCGACAAAGCGGCCAAAAAGGTACCGGCTGTCGCGCGGGCCGGGCGAGGCCTCCGGGTGGTACTGCACCGAGAACACCGGTCGATCCTTCAGCCGCAAGCCGCAATTCGATCCGTCGAACAGAGAAACATGAGTCTCTTCAACGTTCTCCGGCAAGGTTTTTGAATCGAGCGCGAAGCCGTGATTCATCGAGGTGATCTCCACCTTGCCGGTGGTGAGATCCTTGACCGGGTGGTTTGCGCCGTGATGACCCTGATGCATTTTGCGGGTCCGGCCGCCGAGCGCGATGCCGAGCATCTGGTGGCCGAGACAGATGCCGAATACCGGCAGACCGGCGGCGATGATCGAGCGGATCGTGGGTGCGGCATATGTGGCCGTGGCGGCCGGGTCGCCGGGTCCGTTCGACAGAAAGACGCCGTTCGGTTTGCGTTCGAGAATCTCCTCGCCGGTCGTCGTCGCCGGCACCACGGTGACGCGACATCGGTGTTCGGCAAGAAGGCGCAGGATATTGCTCTTGATGCCGTAGTCGATGGCCACGACGTGGTGCCGCGGCCGCTCCTGTTTTCCGAATCCCTTGCCCCAGCGCCACGTGGTTTCGTCCCAATCATAGCTTTGGCCGGTAGTGACCGCGGCCGCCAGATCCATCCCGACCAGGCCGGGCCAAAGCCTGGCCCGGTCTGCCAGCTCAGCCCTGTCGAAAATGCCGTCCCCATGGTGGGCGATCGTCGCGCCGGGCACACCCTCGATGCGAATGCGCCCGACCAGGGCCCGCGTGTCGATTCCGGCGATGCCGATAATGCCGCGAGCGCGCAGCCAGGCGTCGAAATGGCGGCTGGCGCGGTAGTTGGACGGCTCGGAGATATCGGTTTTCAGGATGCACCCCAGAACCCCGGACGAGGAGGCGGCGTTGACGGTCTCGACATCCTCGTCATTGGCACCGACATTGCCGACATGGGGAAAGGTGAAGGTGACGATCTGGCCGGCATAGGAGGGGTCGGTCAGAATCTCCTGGTAGCCGGTCATGGCGGTGTTGAAGCAGACCTCGCCCGCCGCTGCGCCTTCCGCGCCGATGCCGAGGCCGGCGATCTCGGTTCCATCGGCAAGAATCAGCAACGCTGTCGGTTTTGGATCCGGCCAGTCGGGCATCTTGATTTCTGTCGCTTTTCGGACCATATACGCACGCCCAAGGACGGGGCATACCGGCGCAGCATTTTCGGCGCGTAAACCGCGCGAAGTTAGGGCATGTGTGTGGTAACGTCAACTGGAGATGGCAACCAAAACTCTATATATTTCAATGACTTGCGCGATCATGGGATGTTGCGTGCAATCGCGCTGTGGGTTAGGCTGGCATTTCTTGCCGATGGAGAGACTCGATGCGTGAACGGCTCAGCGCCGCACTCAAGGAAGCGATCGGGGAAGACGACAAACGCAAGGTCTCCACGCTTCGCCTGATCAAGGCGACGGTCAAGGACCGCGACGAGGCGGCTCTTGCGCTTGGACGCGAGCGCGTCGAGGACGCCGACATCACCGGCATCCTCGTCAAAATGATCAAGCAGCGGCTCGAATCCACCGAGAACTACGAGGCGTCGGGACGACTGGACCTGGCTCAGGAGGAACGGGA
The DNA here is from genome assembly GCA_963663975.2 of uncultured Bauldia sp. Lineage (GTDB taxonomy): Bacteria > Pseudomonadota > Alphaproteobacteria > Rhizobiales > Kaistiaceae > JANQRX01. Next base: position 318,922 of record CAXXRA010000006.1, read on the forward strand.
CGAAATCTCTATTCTCGAGGGTTTTCTGCCCGATCAGCTCGACGAGGATCAGGTTCGCTCGGTCTGCGCGGAGGCGATCAAAAAAACTGGCGCTGCCGGCCTGCGCGACGTCGGCAGGTGCATGCAGACCCTGAAATCCCGTTACAAAGGTCGCATGGATTTCGCCAAGGCCGGCGCTGTCGTACGCGGGATGCTTCGCTAGCCGGAGCGCTTGATCACCCTTTTGCCTGTGGATAGCGGGGATAAGCGGGCGCGACCCGCTCGTCATCGGCCATACCTGAAGGCTGACGCCACCGGAGGCGAATCGCCGCCATGCGATTTTCCGATTCCTTTCTCGACGAGATCCGCACCCGACTGCCCGCCTCGGAGGTTGTCGGCCGTCGGGTGAAGTTGAAGAAGCAGGGCCGCGAATTCGCCGGCCTGTCGCCTTTCAATGCCGAAAAAACAGCTTCCTTTTTCGTCAACGACCAAAAAGGCAAATGGTTCGATTTCTCCGCCGGCAGGACCGGCGACATCTTCTCCTTCGTGATGGAGACCGAGGGCCTCAGTTTTCCCGAGGCGGTGGAACGATTGGCCGGCGAGGCCGGCGTGCAAATGCCGGCCCGCGACCCGAATTCGGAGGCCCGTGAGAAAGAGCGCGCCAGCCTCCACGAGGTCATGGAGCTGGCCGCCGCTTTTTTTGAAACCAGCCTCAACTCAGCGGCCGGAGCCGGCGCCCGCGGCTACCTTCTCAGACGCGATATCGGTCCCGAGGCTCAACGTCGGTTCCGCATCGGCTATGCTCCCTCCGGCCGCAGTGAACTCAAGGCCGATCTCGCCGCCAAGGGGGTTGATCAGACCCTGATGGAGGCGGCCGGCCTGCTCGTCACCGGCGACGACATCCCGGTTTCCTTCGACCGCTTTCGCGATCGGGTCATGTTTCCCATCACCGATCTTCGCGACCGTGTGGTCGGCTTCGGCGGGCGGGCGATGTCGGCCGAGGTGCAGGCCAAATATCTCAACTCGCCCGAAACCGACCTCTTCCACAAAGGGGCGCTGGTCTACAATGGCTCGGTCGCGCGCAAGGCTGCCCATGACGAGGGCACCGTGATCGTGGTGGAAGGGTATGCCGATGTCGTTCAGATGGCTTCGGCCGGGTTCGCCAACACCGTTGCCCCCCTTGGCACCGCGTTGACCGAGCGCCAGCTGGCGCTGCTGTGGCGGATGGCGGATGAGCCGATTCTGTGTTTCGACGGCGATCCGGCCGGCGTCCGCGCCGCCAATCGCGCGGTCGATCTCGCCCTGCCGCTGCTCGAGCCAGGCAAGAGCCTGCGGTTTGCTGTGCTACCGGCTGGCCAGGATCCAGACGATCTGGTGCGCGCCGAGGGCCGCGCGGCGGTGGAAGCGGTGATCGCCGCGGCGCGGCCGATGATCGACGTTCTGTGGGCCCGCGAGACCGAGCATGCCGCGTTCGATACTCCGGAGCGGAGGGCGGCCCTTGAGGCGGAGCTCGGCCGCCTCGCCCGCTCGATCGGCGACGAGACGGTCCGACGCCATTATCTGCGGCTGCTCAGGGAGCGGGCGGAAGTTTTTTTCGGCTATGGCGACCAACGACGCGACGGCGAGCGCTTTGGCGGCGGCCATCGAGGCCCGGCTCGCTTTGGCGGCCCCTCGTCGCGCGATCGTCGCCCGACCAGGCCTGATCGCCTGCCTGTATCGGAACGGGTGAAACGCTCCACACTTATTCGCGGTACGGCGGCAAATCCATTGCGGGAAGCGGTCTTGATCATGACCATGGTCAACCACCCGGCTCTGATCGCAGATGATGTCGATGAGTTCAGCAGCGTCGAGTTCAGCCACCGCGAGCTTGATCGCCTGCGTGAGGCTGCGCTGGGTTTTGCCGCCGAGATCGAGAGCATCGATGCCGACAGGATGAGAGCCCATCTCGACACCGGGCCGCATCGGGATCTCGTGGCCCGGTTGGAACGGCAGATTAGAGAGGTCGGGCTGTGGTCGGCAGGGCCCGCGGCTGACGACGCCGACGCCGCCGAAATGTGGCGCCAAGTGTTGGTCTTGTACCGCCGGGAGCGGACGTTACATAGGGAATTGCGGGATGCTGAGACCGCCCTCGCCGGGGATCCGAGCGACATCAATCTCGCCCGCCTGGTCGACATTCAGAACCAGCTGGCGAGCCCTGAGGGTACCGAGGCCCTGATCGATGGATTTGGGGCCGGTTCGGGGCGCGAGTCGCCGGCATTTTGAGCGTTGGGCGTGGAATCGGTGTTGCCGCACACGGTTAAGCGTGGCTTAAGAGGGTTTGGATTACATCGCGGAACGGGCTCATCTGCGGGGCCGGTGCCGTTTCTCGGCAGCTTGATTTTTTTTGGCGGTCGCGACGGCAAAAAGTCGCCGCCTCTGTCCGGTCGGAGACATGAATGGCAACCAAGGTAAAACAACCCGACGAGGCCCAGGACGCGCCGGCCGAAAGCCAGGACGGGCCGCTGCTCGATCTGTCCGACGCGGCGGTCAAAAAAATGATCAAAGCCGCCAAAAAGCGCGGCTTCGTCACTTATGAGGAACTCAATCAGGTCCTGCCGTCCGAGGAAGTGACGTCGGAGCAGATCGAAGACATCCTTTCGATGCTCTCGGAGATGGGGATCAACGTGATCGAGAACGAGGACGGCGAGGACAGCGACGACAAGGGGGCGGCCAAGGACGGCGCTGCGACCGGGCAGGCCGAGACCGGCAAGGCGGTCGCCGAGCCGGTCAGCACGGCGGCGGCTAAGACCACCACCCGCGAGCCGGCGGACCGAACCGACGATCCGGTGCGGATGTATCTGCGCGAAATGGGCTCGGTTGAGCTCCTGTCGCGCGAGGGCGAGATCGCCATCGCCAAACGGATCGAGGCCGGTCGGGAGACTATGATCGCCGGCCTGTGCGAAAGCCCGCTGACCTTTCAGGCGATCATCATCTGGCGGGACGAGTTGGCCGAGGGCAAGATTCTGCTCCGCGACATCATCGACCTGGAGGCGACCTATGCCGGGCCTGATGCCAAGCAGGCTCCCAAGCCGCCCGAACAACAGGACGATGCCGGCGAGGCCAGGACCGCCGAAGCACCTCCGACCGCGCCCGGCGACGACATTGCCGGCGACAACAAACCGGCCGCCGAGGGCGGCGACAACAAACCGGCCGCCGAGGGCGGCGAGCGCCGCGACGAAGACGATGAGGACGATGACGATGACGAGTATGAGGCCGCGCTGTCGCTTGCCGCGATGGAAGCGGAACTGAAGCCTGCCGTCGTCGAGACCTTCGACACCATTGCCTCGGAGTACAAGAAGCTTCGCCGGCTGCAGGACCAGCATGTCGAACAGCGGTTGAAAAACACCACCCTGTCGCCGTCCCAGGAGCGCCGCTACAAAAAGCTCACCGCCGACATCGTGACCGCGGTCAAGTCGCTGGAACTCAATCAGAACCGGATCGATGCCCTGGTTGAGCAGCTGTACGACATCAACAAACGGCTGATCGGCAATGAAGGTCGGCTGATGCGGCTGGCCGAGCGCTACCGGGTCAAGCGCGAAGACTTCCTGCAGGAGTATCGCGGCGCCGAACTCGATCCCAACTGGTTCCGCCGAATTTCCAATCTGTCCGCCAGGGGTTGGAAGGAATTCGTCGCCAAGGAGAAACTGCGCGTCAAGGAACTGCGCGCCAACATTCAGGAGCTGGCGACCGAGACCGGGCTGGACATCGCTGAATTCCGCCGCATCGTCCACACCGTGCAGAAGGGCGAGCGCGAAGCCCGCCAGGCGAAGAAGGAAATGGTCGAGGCGAACCTTAGGCTCGTCATTTCGATCGCCAAGAAATACACCAATCGCGGGCTGCAGTTCCTCGACCTGATCCAGGAAGGCAATATCGGTCTGATGAAGGCGGTGGACAAATTCGAGTACCGCCGCGGCTACAAATTCTCGACTTATGCGACGTGGTGGATTCGCCAGGCGATCACCCGCTCGATCGCCGACCAGGCGCGCACCATCCGCATCCCGGTCCACATGATCGAAACGATCAACAAGATCGTGCGAACCTCGCGCCAGATGCTGCACGAGATCGGGCGCGAACCGACGCCGGAAGAGCTCTCCGAAAAACTCGCCATGCCGCTTGAGAAAGTGCGCAAGGTGCTGAAGATCACCAAGGAGCCGATCAGCCTGGAAACGCCGATCGGTGATGAAGAGGATTCCCACCTCGGCGATTTCATCGAAGACAAGAACGCCGTCCTGCCGATCGACGCTGCGATCCAGTCCAATTTGCGCGAGACGACGACGCGCGTCCTGGCCTCGCTCACCCCGCGCGAGGAGCGCGTGCTGCGCATGCGATTCGGTATCGGGATGAACACCGATCACACCCTGGAGGAAGTCGGCCAGCAGTTTTCGGTCACCCGCGAGCGCATCCGGCAGATCGAAGCCAAGGCCCTGCGCAAGCTCAAACATCCGAGCCGCTCACGCAAATTGCGGAGCTTTCTGGACAGCTGATCTGGTGCCGCCTGACCAAACCGCTGGTCGTCGGTCACGGCGCGATTCGCCATTCCATTCATAGCGTTGCGGCCAACGGGCTGCGCCGCTGTTTCATGTCACCTGATATGGGAGTCCCGACACCATGACCTGGCAGGTCTATCTATCCGGCGAAATCCACACCGACTGGCGCGAGCAGATCGATAAGGGCGCGCGCGAGGGGCTCGATGTCGCCTTCTCGGCCCCCGTCACCGATCATGCCGCCTCCGACGATTGTGGCGTCGCCATTCTCGGTCCTGAAACGGAAAAATTCTGGCATGACCGCAAGGGGGCGGGGATCAACGCCATCCGCACCCGCACGCTGCTGGAAGATGCCGACATCGTCGTGGTGCGGTTCGGCGAAAAATACAGGCAGTGGAACGCCGCCTTCGACGCCGGCTATGCCGCCGCCCTCGGCAAGCCGATCGTCATTGTGCACCAGCAGGAGCATGCCCACGCGTTGAAGGAAGTGGACGCGGCGGCAGCGGCGGTTGCCGAATCGCCGGAGCAGGTGGTGCGCATCCTGCGCTACGTCATCGAGGGCAGACTGTAGCCGCTCCCGTTACCGCGGTGCGATCTCCCAAACTACCGTCGCGCTGGCCGATGCCGATTTCTCGCCTTACCGCGGGACCCGTACCCACACAATCAGACATCGATGAATATCCACCAGATCCAGTACGCCATATCGGGCGCCCGCTGGTCGGTCGCCCGGGGGTGTGCATTCCCTTCACCGGCCTCGTTCCAGTGGCGCTGTCTGCGCGCTTGCCGGAATTGCGTAAGGCTCATCGTTGGGGCGGGTGAACACCTGGGACCGCGCAGATCAGGTCGGCGGCACCGCGAACTCTCGCCAACCGTTCGTCAACGCGAGGAAGCAATTTGCGAAGCACAGGAAGGTGAAGACGCTTCAAAAGTTTTCCGGTATCCACCCGCCGATCCACACTCACTTCGATCACCACAAGGCCACTCAATCGCCGCTCTATCTTCAAACGGTGCTGCTCCTCCGCCATCCTGGCCGAGCGGCGGCGATCGCGTACTTTGTCAGCGAGCGGCAGCGGGAGTCAGGGTGTGGTGGCAATCACCATCAAGTTCGCCGGGGAACAGAAATATGCTATACTACTCGAAGTTGCAGTGTTGGCCTGAGGCAGCCATGGCCCGCATCATATTCAGGCGCTTGACGGAACAAACGCCTGGTCGAACTGATCTCAATTTCGCGGATCCGCTCCAAGAGGAGATGGCTTTTACCAAGAGGAGATAAAAAATGGCCGGTCCGGCACATGTGACCTTCATTCACGGCCTCGCGAACAAGCCACCAGCGGTCGAACTCAGGCGTATCTGGCTCGAAGCCCTCGGAAAACCTGTGACCGGTGACGATGGCTTCGACCTCGGGGCCGTCGGCGTCACCGCTAGCTTCGTCTACTGGGCGGATCTCTTTTACGACCAACCGCTGCCACCGGGAGAATATGAGAATAACGCCGGTGAGCTCGAGAACAGCTTTCCTTTGGACGTGGAGGTTGAAGACACCCAGTGGCTCAAAGATCTGCAGGCAAAATTTCCGGATGCGTTCGAAGACGCGCCGTTCACAGAAGCGGAACAAGGCTATGAGCGCGTGCCTCTCCCAGGATTCCTCAAAAAACGCATCATGAGGCACTTCGTTCGTGAGGCACACAGCTATTTGTGGAACGTCGATGGCATCCGAGACAAGATTCGGAAAAGAGTCATGGATGATTTCGCGAAGGTTCCGCGGGGTACGGATCACGTCCTCTTCGGTCACAGCCAAGGCACGTTCATCGCTTATGACGTGCTGACCGGTGTCGAAGACTGCAAGGAAGTCGACGGTTTCATGACAGTCGGCAGCCCCCTTGGAGTCGACGAGATTCAGGACCGGCTTGCAGAACCAGTCTTTCCGCCCAAGGTCGCTGGAGATTGGGTCAACGTCTACGATCCGTATGACCCGGTGTTGGAGTTCCCCCGGTTCGGTGGACAGTTAGGGACTTACAGACTCTAGCCTATCTTGTGCGGGCGATGTCCCGGTCTCTGTTGAAATTCGTTGGGGCAGGCGTCGCTGGTCCTGGATGCTGCTATGCTGCCTCATGATGGTGCTTCAATGGCAACTGTCGGCGTGACGCCTTTCCAGTGCTCCTGGAGATAATTCCGGAGTATGGGCAGCTGCCCGAAAGGCCTTGAGGCGACGGAAGGTCTTCTGGGCCTCCAGCAAGCCGGCGGACGGTCGATCTGACGCAGTCCATCTCGGCGTTCCTCAGCGTTTTGACGTCTGGCGGGGTCGAGGCCTTGACGCAGATGATGGCCGAGCGACGTTCTCGACCGATGTGCGGTGCCAGGCATCGCCGATGGCGACCGTCGAGGTTATCGCTGCGGCAGGCCGAGGCGGATGATGGTGAGGATCTCGCTACCACGGCGGCTCCAGTGATGCTGGCCCGAGACGCACCGGTTCCTGACCATGCGGGCAAAGACGCCGTGAGCTTGGAGAGTTGCGCAAGAGCTACGCGATCGGCAACTTGTTTGCGTCGTCCTGGTCGCTCAGGCCTGACGGAGCGCCTTCTTGAACGTGTCGACGTGCAAATGTTGGGGCAGGCGCTCGATGATCCGTTACGGCCCGAGTGCGACCTGGCAGCGCTGGATGGCGGCGGCCACACTCGAAGTCGGCCGTTTCCCGGATCGCTTTGCTGAGCGCCTGTCGCGCCAAGACGATGAACAGCCGGGGCAGTCGCCTCGGATTTCTCGAGCTCGACCTGGCGAGGTCATTGTCGATCGAAGGCCTGCATGACGACGACAGTGTCCCGATCGCGGCCCTCGACGTCGACGGCAACAGGACATGCATGTCGCCGTTGCCATCGACGCCGATCGCCGCCATCGGAGGACACTGATCGTCGACATGCAGACCGTCGATCTGACAATCTCCTAGCCAGGTCGAGTTCCGAGAAATCCGAGGCGACTGCCCAGGCTGTTCATCTTCTTGCGTGACAGGCGCTCACAAAGCGATCCGGGAAACGGCCGACTTCGAGTGTGGCCGTCGCCATCCAGCGCTTTCGCCAGGTCGCACTCGGGCAGTAACATCATCGCGCGCCTGCCCCAACATTTGCACGCGAGTCGTCACGTTCAGGCGCTCCGTCAGGTTGAGCGCCCAGGACGACGCAAACAGGTTGCCGATCGGCTCTAGCGCAACCTGGCCCGGCGTCTGGAGCATGAGGAACCGGGCGTCTCGGTCAGCATCCTGGAGGGGCTGGACGAGATCCTCACCATCATCCGCCTCGGCCTGCCGCACGAACTCCGGCGCTCGCTTGCCTGCACCAACATCATCGAGAACGCGCTCGGCACGGTGCGTCAGGTCACCCGCAACGTCAAACGCTGGAGGAACGCCGAGATGGCGCTCAGATGGACCGCCGCCGGCTTGCTGGAGGCCCAGAAGACCTTCCGTCGCCTCAAGGCCTATCGTCAGCTGCCCATACTCCGAAACGCTCATCCAGGAGCACTTGAGAAAGGCTCACGCCGACAGTGCCATTGAAACCATATGAAGGCAGCATAGCATCATCAACCAGCGACGCCTGCCCCACGAATTTCAACAGAGATAGGGACATCGCCTATCTTGTGCGCTCCTTTCATAGTTGACGGGTGATTGGTAACCGAGGGCCGAATGGCGTCGGCCGGGATTGTACCAGCCCTCGATGAACTGGAAGATGGCCATGCGTGCTGCGGCCTTGGTCTGGAACTTCCGCCGGTCGAGCAGCTCGCATTCGAGGGTGGCAAAGAAGCTCTCGCACATCGCATTGTCGTACGCGTCGCCAACTGACCCCATGGACGGCCGGACGCCGGCTTCCTTGCATCTGAAGCCGAAGGCGACGGAGGTGTATTGAGATCCCTGGTCGGAGTGATGGATCACGTCGGCGGGTCGTCTTTGCGTCAGCGCCATGTTCAGGGCATCGAGGACGAGTTGGGCCTTCAGGCTGTGGCCCATGGCCCAGCCGACGATGCGTCGTGAGAAGGCATCCAGCACAACGGCCAGATAGAGGAACCCGGCCCAGGTCGGGATGTAGGTAATATCAGCGACCCAGAGCTGGTCTGGCGCGTCGGCGTAGAAGTTCCGATCGACCAGATCGCACGCCGGCCGAACCCTCTCGTCCCGGAAGGTCGTGCGGGCGGCTTTACGGCGACTAACACCGGCAATACCGGTCGCTTTCATCAGGCGCTCGATCCGCTTGCGGCCCACCTGGACGCCTTCATCGACAAGTTCAGCGTGGATACGCGGCGCTCCATAGGTTGCTCGGGAGTCCGCATGGATCGCCTTGATCCGGTCCGTCAGAGCCGCGTCGGCGATGGATCGGGCAGACGGCGATCGGTCGCGCCAAGCATAGTAGCCGGACCTTGATACGCCGAGGATTCTGCTCATGGTCTTGGTTGGGAACATGGCCTGGTTTGCCGTCATCAATTCGAAGACCGAGACGACATCGCGTCGCTCTGAGCAAACCAGGCCGCGGCCTTTGCCAGGATATCTCTCTCCTGGCGTAGCTGGCGGTTCTCCCGGCGAAGACGGCGGAGTTCGTCGCGCTCCTCGCTCGTCAAGCCGTCCGTGCGGCGGCCACCATCACGGTCGGCCTGCTTGACCCAGCCATGGATCGTCGCGGCACACGGCTCGAATTCTCTGGCCAGGTCTTCAATGCTGCGCCCGGTACGGGCCAGGGCAACAATCTGGTCCCTGAAATCCGCAGGGTACGGCGTTCTCGTTCTCGGCATGATGACACTCTCCTCTCAAGATCAAAAAGTGTCCATCAAACCGGGGGAACTCCAGTCTCCACAAGCCGAAGGACCTGGACGTATTCCCGCTTGCCGGCCTTGCCCATGCGCGCCTCCAGGAGACGGCGCAGGGTTGGGAAGGCATCAGGCAGTTCCCATCCGGCTAGCGGCGCGGCCTGATCCAGGGCACCGATCTTGTGCTCCAGCAAAGGCAGGTAGTGGATCGGATCGAAGACCATATCTTCCCGGTCGTAGGAACGGGGGTGCCGGGCAATGATCCCGGCGCCGCAACCGATAACCACCTCGTGGACATAGCCACGGATCCAGACTTCCTGATGGCCGTAGGCGACGGGCACGGAATAGTCATTCGTCCGGTAGCGCACCAGGGACAGCGAGTTGACCCGCGTGCCCTGCTTGTCGCACGCGTCGAACGGTGCCGGCAGTGGCCTCTTCAACGCTTCGCGGTCACGCACAAACCGTTCGCCGATGCTCTCGCGGTGGCCGCGCAGGACGTTGCCTTGCCGGTTGCGGCATTGCTCTTCCAGGTGGCCATTGAAGGCGTCCCAGCTCGCGAACCGGGGAAGCGGCGTCATGAAGTTCCGCCGGGCATAGCCGACCACCCCCTCCACATTGCCTTTGTCGTTACCCTTGCCGGGACAGCCGTAGCGGTCCTCGAAGAGGTAATGGGACTGCAGCCCGCTGAACGCCCGCGTTCGTTGCCGCGTGCCATCTGACAAGATGCGCGACACCAGACACTTGTCGTTGTCGTAAAGAATCGATTGGGGAACGCCGCCGAAAAAAACAAAGGCTCTGTTGTGCCCGTCCAGCCAGGCCTCCGTCGTCGCCGCCGGGTAGGCCGCAACGAAGCAGGCATCGCTGTGGGGAAGTGTCATGACGAAAAAATGCGCCCGATACTTGACGCCGGCGATGATCGCATCCGCCTCGCCAAAGTCCGCTTGAGCATGGCCCGGAGGATGTGACAACGGCACAAACATCTCACGCCGACGAAGGCGCCGTTCCCGAACGTAATCCTTCACGATGGTCTCTTTGCCCGTGAAGCCATGTTCGTCGCGAAGGCGCTCGAATATACGCTTCGCCGTGTGGTGCTGCTTACGGTGAACCGGTCGGTCCTCCTCCAGAATACGGTCGATGATATCCGTGAAGGGGGCCAGTTTCGGGCGTTTCGGTGGCTGGCGTCGCCAATATCCCGGCGGTTCCGAATGCCGCAGCATCTTCCTCACCGTCTCGCGCGCAATGCCAAACCGACTTGCCGCCTCTCGCTGGCTCAGACCATCAACATGGCAGGCCAGCCGAACGCGCAGATATAGGTCCACGGTGTACATCCTCCCGCCTTCCATCTCAAAAAAGATCGAAGACTACAGGTGGCAGAGTTTTACTCCGCCCGCGGCTGGGAAATCCCGCCGCTTCCGTGGACTAATTTGTCACCGCCGTTCTCACGGCGAACGCGGCGGCGAGGTCCGGGTCGGTGAAACCCGTGCGACGGCCACCTATGTCGCACTCGACATAAACCGAGGCTTTCTGACCCGAGGCTGCAGCAAGTCGCGCTAGTTCCTCAATCGCTTCGTCCGAATCCGCTGTCAGAGACATGGACGCTTGTTTCGCAAGCTCCAGGAAACGGCTCAGTTTTTTGCCGTCGACCAGCGAATTCGTGATCATGATATCGCCGAACCCGGCTGCGACCATGGTCGCGGCTTCGTCGACGGTCTGACAGGCAATGCCGACTGAGCCCGCGTCAACCTGCATGCGGGCGATCTCCGGGACGCGATGCACTTTGGCGTGCGGACGACAGCTGATTTTATGTTGCTGAAGCCGGCCACGCATGGCGAGCAAATTGTTCTCGACCGTATCGAGAATAGCGATCGCGAACGGCGTGGACAGCTGGTCGAATCTCAGGCCGGAGATAATCTGCCCTCCCTACGGTGCTCATTGAGCGTCGCCGACAGCCACCATCAAGTCGAACATTTGCGTGGCATGGCGCCATCGGACAACATAAACGCCCTTGCCGGATGAGCAACAGATCCCACCCGATGCTTCGCTAAGGTTCCTACTGCTTCCTTACTGAATGTGTCGCGCCCGATCAGCGTCCATACCGTTTCCACCCAACCGTCTCGGACTCCTCAGGTGATCATGGAGAAATACCGTCGAATCGCAATAAGCTGGAATTATCTCGATCTTCTGACCCGTTCGCGGCAGATCGTTCGATTCGGCAAGCGTGATCGAGCCATCAAATCACCCTCACCATCAACAAAAAAAGAAATCGCGAATTAACCCCAAAACGCGCGTTACTGCCCACCGGTCCGGATTCTGCCAAAGCTGTGGAGATTTGACCCGCCCCCCGGGTCGACAGGTGCCGCGTCAGCACGCTGTCTCGGCGTGGGCGCTGTCACGGAAACATCGTGATCTGCCGCCGCGGCAGGGTAATGTCGTAGGATGAGCAAAATCTCTTACTCAAGGCATCGATTTCCGCCCGAGATCATCGAACATGCCGTCTGGTTGTATTTCCGGTTTCCACTCAGCTATCGCGATGTTGAGGATCTGTTGGCCGAGCGCAGTATTGACGTTTCCTATGAAACTGTGCGGCGCTGGGCTCTGAAGTTTGGGCGGGCTTATGCCGCCAAGCTACGGAAATCTCGTTCACGATCAGATGCGCGATGGCACCTGGAATGAGGTTTTCGTCACGATCAACGGAAAGGCGCGTGTACCTATGGCGGGCGGTGGATTGCGAGGGCGAAGTGCTGGATATCCCGGTCCAGTCCCGGAGGAACAAGAAGGCCGCGCTCAAATTGATACGCAAGCTGCTGAAAAACCAGGGCTTCGTTCCTGACAGCTTCGTCACCGACAAACTGCCGTCGTACGGTGCTGCGTTGAAGGATCTGGGTCTTTCCAGACGCCATGACTTTGGCGGCAGGAAGAACAACCGAGCTGAGAATTCTTTGGCGGCAGGAAGAACAACCGAGCTGAGAATTCTCACCTGCCGGTTCGGCAGCGCGAACGACGAATGCAGCGCTTCAAATCGGCCGGATCAGCACAACGATTTCTTTCCACACATGCCGCCGTCTACAACACCTTCAACGTCCAACGTCATCTGATTTCCCGACAAACATTACGACAGTTCCGAAGCGCCGCCATGAGTGAATGGCAGATCGCGACCTGTGCCGCTTGAGCGGATCTGCGTTATCGAAAATAATACGACTGCAGTTTCGCAAGTTGACAACGCCCGCCAGCACCCGAAACCATCGTCCCGATGGAACCAAGGCCACTCATGCACTAACAAATCGATCTGGACCAATCAGGTCGGGCTGCTCAGTGTGATTTGCCTGAATTGTCTGAAAGGTGGAATTTAATCATTGCAGTTCAAGTTGACCGGCAAAGTGGCAAGCAGCAAGGTGACCGTCGCCAGCGGGCTGCATTACTGGACGCTCTCGCCGACATATGTCCTGCGCAAATGGGCAGCGAGGGTGGAGAAGACAGCCTTGTGGTGGATTGATTGGACTGGGGATATAGCCCTTCAGTTTCACGCGTGCTTCATGGTGGCTGCTGCGGTGTCGAGGGAGCGCATCAACAAGCGCGCGCGAGTAGGGGTGTGCCGGCGCGCGAAAGATCTTGCGCGTGTTGCCAGTTTCAACAACGTGCCCCAAGTACATGACCATCACTTCGTCCGAAATGAAGTTCACCACTCCCAGATCGTGCGAGATGAAGAGTATGGACAAATCCAATTGGCGCTGCAGTTCCGCCAAAAGGTCAAGGATCTGGCATTGAATTGAAACATCAAGCGCCGAGGTCGGCTCATCAGCAATAATGAGGCTTGGCTCAACGGCGAGGGCGCGTGCAATCGATATTCGCTGTCTTTGCCCGCCCGAGAATTCGTGTGGGTAGCGCATGGATTGTGACGTGGCGATTCCCGTCATGCCTAGCAACTGCAGTGCGCGACGGTCACGTTGCGACTTGTCATGCAGCCCAAATATGTCCATCGGTCTGCGTACGATTTCCAGAACCGTGGCTTTTGGATTCAGGGAGGCGTATGGATTCTGAAAGATGTACTGAATTTCCTTGCGAAGCGCTCCATCTTTCCATGCCGCAGCCTGAGAAATGTCCTGGCCGCGGAAATAGATCCGACCGTCTACGGGATTGGTCAGCCGAACAATTGATCTGCCCAGTGTTGTCTTGCCACAGCCGCTCTCGCCGACAACAGCCAGGGTCTTTCCCTTTTGTACCGAGAAGCTCACCCCATCCACAGCGCGAACATACTGTCGCTTCTTTCGGGCAACGATGTCGGGCAGAGATTGCTTCAGAGGGAAGTGGACCTTCAGATTGTCCACGCGAAGCAGCACACTATCGTCCACCGGACTTCACTCCTGAATACTCGCTGCTGAACAGGTGGCATCGACAAACGTGTCTCGGTTCAACCTCAATCAACTCGGGAGCGATACGTTCGCATACCTCCATTGCCATCTTGCAGCGAGGTTGGAATACGCAGCCGCCGCGCCTTACCGTAAGGTCGGGCATTTCACCTGGAATTGCCGTAATCTTCTGATCTTCAACCTCAATATCAGGAACGGAGTCCATCAGCCCGATCGTGTACGGATGAAGGGGACGCTCAGCGATGAGCGCGCTCGGCCCCATCTCCATCAGTTGGCTCGCGTAGAGCACCATAATTCGGTCGCTGCGCTCGGTGACGAGGTTCAAATTGTGCGAGATCAACAGGATTGCCAGTCCTGTCTCTTCACGCATCTTCTGCAGAAGATCCATGATGTCGGCCTGAACGGTTACATCCAACGCCGTGGTTGGTTCATCGGCAATCAAAAGCTTTGGATCGCAGGCAAGTGCGATGGCAATAAGCACTCGTTGCTGCATGCCACCCGAAAACTGATGCGGGTACTCCTTGATCCGTCGTTCAGGATCAGGAATGCTCACCTTGCGGAGTAGTTCAACCGCCATTTGGCGGCGCGTGTTTCTGTCGTGCTCTCTATGCAGTTTGAAGACTTCTTCGATCTGCCACTCGACCGAAAACGACGGGTTCAGCGCGGAAAGAGGCTCCTGAAAGATCATGGAAACCTCCGTGCCACGAACGCGCTTCCGCATCTCTTCGTCGGAATATTGCAGGATATCCACGCCGTCGATCAGGATACTGCCTTGTTCAATTTTCCCTGGTGGCGGAACGAGTTGCAGGATGGACTTTGCCAGTATGGTTTTGCCGGAGCCCGATTCTCCAACGATACCCAAGATTTCGCCGCGATTGATTTCAAAGCTGACGTCATCGACAGCAACCAGCTTGCGCCCGCCGGAAAGCTCGAATGCAATCGTTACATTCTTTACAGCGACATAGGGATCGGACTGATGGGACGGCTGAATCATTGCAAGCTTCCCCTGAACTTCGGGTCCAGAAGGTCGCGCAGACCATCACCTGCCAAGTTTCCGGCCAACACAAGCAGTACAAGTGCAAGACCGGGGAATATTGCCAGCAACGGTGCCTGCCACATATAGACTTGGCTGTCCGCCAGCATCAGGCCCCAACTCGGTGTTGGAGCCTGCGTCCCATAGCCGAGATAGCTGATAGTCGCCTCAGCCAGCACGGCAGAGGAGAGTCGCAAGGTTGCCTGCACAATGATGGGCGCTACGATGTTTGGGAATATGTAACGAAGCAAGGTCTGCGTTCGCCGCTCGCCAATTACCTGTGCGGCGGCCACGTATTCGCGCTCCTTGACTGAATAGACCATACCGCGCGCAAGGCGCGCGCCGCCCGGGATGTACACAATCGCGAGCGTTAGAATCACGACCCGAAGCCCCGAGCCAACCATCGCTGTCACCGCTACGGCCATCAGAATGGTTGGAATGGACATGACTGCGTCCGAAAAGCGCATCACCAACGAGTCAAACCACCCGCCGATGTAACCGGCCAACATTCCCAGCGGTACACCCAGTAGCGTTCCAAAGAACACGCTTACGAGTGCCACACCCAACGAGATGCGCGAACCAAAGACCACTCGGCTAAAGACATCGCGCCCGAAATTGTCAGTTCCGAAAAGATGACTCGCGCTCGGACGTGCAAACGGACGTCCGCTCGTCATCATTTCGTTGTAGCTGTAGGGGGCGATGAGTGGTGTAAACACCGCCACGATGACGATGAGCAACAGCAAGGTTGCACCAATCATCATCATCTTGTTTCCGCGCATGAAGCGCAGCCATCCCCTCACAGCGTCAGCCGTAGTACGACGTGGCCGCATCAGCGCGGGACCATCATCGACTGTGGAGCCTGTCGGATCGGTAATGGAATTCATGGAACTCGTTTCCTCAATTGAGGAGTACGATTCTGTAAGCCGCACATCGATTTGTGGCGGTCAAAACCTTCCAAGGCCTGCCATCCATCGGCCGCCGAAGCCCACATGCGCATCGCAGGTCGCCTACCCCGCGCCGAAGGTGACACCTCGGGGATACAAGGCGAGTTCGATGTACACGAAGGTCGTGAAGTCTTTGGGGTGCGTCCTCTGCTCGTTATGCACCTCAAGTACGTTGGCCCCGGTTCGGAGGACACTGACGGGCACCCGAAAATACCGCAGATTCTCGAGTGACGCCAAACCTTCGATGGAGACCGGCGGGAACAACTCCCCCGTACCTTCGAATTGCTCCAATTTTTGACCATTGATGTAGGAAGCAATCGGCAAGTGGCGGCTGGGGTCTTCTGTTTCAACCCGCAGCACGGCATCGCCATAGGTTTTCGTCAACTCTTTCTCGAAAAGTTCGATTTCGGTTACAAGATCATCCTGCGCGGGCACGGCGCAGACGCGGTATTCACGTCCGTCTACAATCATCCGGTTGATGACGTAGTGTTTGGGGCACGTCTCCAGGTATTCGCGATCTCCCAAGTGGTCTAATGCCTTCAGAGGTGGCTCCGTACCAGGGTACGCTAGTGCCCGCGGGTCATTGAATTCATGTTGCCGGCTGGACACGAAATTCCAGAGCGAAACTCCGTCTGCCCCCCGGTTCATCAGGTAGTAGGCCGTTGTCTCGTACTGTTGCGCAGTTGTCTGGCGCAAGAATCTGCGACCGAAGTTGGGATACTTCTTTCCGTATGCGACCGTGCCGTGCATTTCCCCATAAACGCGCGCGTTCTTGAGCTCTTCGCGGAAGCCGCGAATATCGGGGGCAAACATATTGGTCAAGAAACTGGTTGAGACATTCACCATCTGTACCAGTTCCTCAGCGTCCCACCGAACAATATCCATTGCCAGGTCGTAACAGGACTGGACGGTGTGCGGCACACGCACACACAACGGCAGATCCTTGCCACGCTCCGCGCCATAGCGGTCGAGCAGGTTTCTGACATCACGCACAAAGCCAGTCATGACTTCGCGCCCTTCTTCAACCTGTGGCAAGGGCACGAAGCAGGGCTTGCGCATGAGATCCATTTCGAGCCCATCCACATCAAAGTTGACGAGCAGTTCTTCCAGAATCTGCAGGTAGTGTTGGCGAACCTCGGGATACATGTAGTTCTGCAGCAGATTCACCAGTTGCGGGTGCATATTGGGGTGAACGCCGCCGTAGTCATTGATGCGGAATTCGGGGTGGTCGCGCCAGAACTTGTCCAAAATCGGAGATGACGTCTTTTCGAGGTAGTGGCAATCGTTCATTCGATAGGTGAAAAAGAAGCTCAGGCCTTCCCGACGTGATGCTTCATACAACTCGTGGATTGGCTTACCTCCCGAGAGCATGTGGTGACGCATGCGAAAGTAGATCTTCTCGTCCCACTCCCAGTTGTATGGATTTGGTGGCTCCTCAAGATTAGGAGCCTCGTCTTCCCAGTGCGCGTCGATCTTCGAAAGCCACAGCTGTCTGCGTAGCATGGATGGACAGCAGAAGAACGCGTCTACGCCTCGGTGCGCTACTTCGGTAACGAAACTCTCTACATATTCACGCGTAATCGGCTGTGCATAGCCTCCGTCGCGGGGCGGAACCGATGAAATAAATGATGGGTCGAAATTGTAGATGACGCGGGGGGTCTTACTCACTTGTTGATGTCTCCTGCGAATGGTGTCCTCGTCAGTGACGAGGCCGATGGCTTCAAGTTTCGAACGCGGTAAGTCTGAGAGATTTCACCGATGTGGACGAGGCGGGTATAGGGCAGGGCGTCTGAAGCTCTTTTCGGATCCACGTCCCGGGATTGCCAGTCTTGGAGATTCCCCCTCCATTGCTTTCTTCATGGCAACGCCAATTCGTTCCGCTGCTTCCTGCAGCACATCTTCGGAGGTGGCGAGAGAGAATCGGACGCAATGCCCTCCTCCGAGGCCATATGCTTCGCCAGGAACACTCGCAACCCGCGCTTCTTCCAGCAGAAAATTGGAGATTTGCGCTGAGGTCATTGCGGGATGGTCGAAATATGCCCAGGTGTAGAAGGCTCCTTCGGGCACGCGGCAGACAACGCCAGGTACATTTCGCAAGGATTCAACAAACAGGTTCCGGCGCTTTTCATAAACGGCGCGCATTGCTTCAATTTCGCCGGCACAGTCGAAGGCGACAACTGCCGCTTCCTGCGCGAACCCGCTGATACAAGTCAACATATGCTGGTAGAGCATGTACATCTTGTCTACCAGCTCCGCATTGGCACAAAGGTACCCAACCCGCCAACCCGTCATTGCTGCGGACTTGGAGTGACCGTTGACGGTAATGACGCGGTCGGCAATCTGGGGGATAGCCCCAAGACTGATATGCGGACGCCCGTCGAACGCAATCTTCTCGTAAATTTCATCGGCAACGACGTACACGTTGTGCCGTGAGGCGAAGTCCGCAATCGCCTGCGCCTCGCCCGAGTCGAGCATTCTCCCCGTTGGGTTGTTCGGAGAATTGACGATCAGAAGCCGGCAGCGGTCTGATCGGGTCGCCTCCAGTTTGGTCAATGTAATGCGGTGACCATCGTCGTACGGAAGTTCGACACTGCGCACGATGCCGCCTGATGCCTGAATGATCGACGCATATGAAACCCAGCTCGGATCAAGCACAATCGCCTCATCCCCAGCGCCTATCAGCGTGCGCACGGCGACATAGATCGCGGACTTGGCGCCCGGCGTCACCAGAATGTTCTCATTCGCGCAGGCAATGCCATTTTCCTCGCGCAATTTGGTGGCGATCCGCTCGCGGAGCGGCAGAATGCCTCGTCCATTGACGTAGTGGGTATTGTTTCTGGCGATTGCGCGTATCGCCGCCTCCTTGATGGACGCCGGCGTGTCGAAATCCGGTTCGCCGATCGTCAGGTCAAATATGGTTTGCCCAGCGGCAGCCAACGTCTTTGCTTTCTCCGCAAGTTGAATAGAAGCAGCAGGCGCGAGCGCATCGATATATGGATTGAACTTGTACTTTGGATTTGTCTGCAAGAGCATCGTATCAACTGGACTTGAGTGGCGGATTTGCGTCATTCGAATCGAATTCTTGGGTCAATCGCCGCGTACACGATGTCGGTGAGCATGTTTATGACCACAACAATTGCGGAAAAAATTAGGATGCACGCCTGGATCATCGGATAGTCTCGTACCTGGATCGCATTGAGCAGGAGCAGTCCTATGCCCGGGAACTGAAAGACTTTCTCAATCACAATGACACCGGCCATGAGGGAAGTCACTAGAAGGGAGATGGTCGTCGCGATTGGGATCAGCGAGTTCCTCAGAGCATGCACGAAGTAGATGCGCGCAGGTCCGTTGCCCTTCGTCCGCGCAAGCGTAATATAGTCTTCGCCCAAAACTTCAAGCATGCTGCCGCGCACCAGCCGGATCATGGGAGGAATGTTATGGATTGTGAGAGTTGCCACCGGCAATATCATTGAAAGCACGAATTTGCCGAAGTCGATATCAGGTTTTACATAACCACCCGCGGGCAGTATCGGGATCGTCACCGCGAAAAGCAGCATTAAGAGCACGCCCATCCAGAATTCCGGGACGGAAAGCAGCACGAGTGATCCAACCGATATGCCGAGGTCCGTGTTGGAGTTGTGCTTGGCGGCCGACACCACGCCCAAAAAAATCGCAACAACTAACGCAAGCGCCGTAGAAACCGAACCCAACAATAGCGTGCGGGGCAAACGCTCGAGCACAAGCGGCATGACAGGGGACCGGTTCGCAAAAGAAGTCCCCCAATCCCCGCGCAAGACGTTCGTCAGCCACGCCATGTACTGGTTCAGCAATGGTTCATTAAGATTGTATTTCGCCCGCACCGCCTCAATCTGTTCGGGAGTCCCTTCACTGCCCAACATGATCGTCGCAGTATCGCCCGGCAGGAGCCGCACCATCAGGAAAATGATGATCGTAAGTACGAAGATCACGGCAAGGGAGGAGAGGACTTTTCCCAGGATGAACGTCTTCATTGATTTCCCCTGGCTTCACGGGCCATCGCCCTACGAGCGTGCAATCCTGTCTCTTTGGCAATTTGCATACCATTGTGAACGACGGGTTGTAGATGTTCGCCAGCTCGTATTCAGCGCAATGGCCGAGCAGAAGGTGCGCTCCCACCGGGTCCAGTTCAAAGTCTTCCTGAATCCAGCGAAGCATTTCCGTTGTTGCGTGTTGAGTCGCCTGATCCAGCGGACGAGCATTTCCGACCATAAAGATATAGCCGTCGTTCTCACCGCGCGGCCAGCAAATACTGTTGCCTTTCCGCAAGTTCACAGTGAATTCGACGTCAAGCGAGATTTCAATGCCGGTCCCCATAATCTCGCCCTGCCCTTGCCAAGCGTGACCATCGCCCAGGTGGAATAGAGCGCCCGCGACAAAGACGGGCAGATAAATTGTCGCCCCCTCGCAAAAGCCACGGTAGTCCATATTGCAACCTGGTCGTAGCAGATTCGGGTGGAAATTACTTGCTCGCGCACCGGAGCAACGCCAAAGCAACCCACCATCGGCGCGGTTGGCAGGACGAGCGCTCCCAAACTGGTGTCCGAGGGACGCACCAGATCGACCGTGCCGGCCTCTGTATTGACCTCCCAGGTCGCCAGCCGATCACTCTCATCGGGCCACGGCAGATGGCGCACATACTCGGGTTCAACGGCTGTTGGCCATACCATCTTGAATGACCATCCTCGCCGGCGACTTGGCCTTAGTTTGTCGAAGCTCACCACGAACGTGTCGCCCGGTTCCGCTCCCTCGATATAGAACGGGCCCGTCATCGGGTTGCCGGATTGGGTAACCTGATTGTCCTGAGCATCAAAACCGCGACCATCGACCGTTGTAGTTGCCACGGTATCGCCAGGCGCGATCGTCAGTGCGGGCGAGTGAGAACCGATTGAGTTGTAATAGCGTACCGGTTCAAATGTGTGTCGGGCCATTCTGGTTTGTCTACATGAGACAGGAAAGGTCTGGCTGCACATCCGCCAACACACACATCCGAGAAGACGTTAGTGGGATACGAGTGAGAAACGTTTTCTCTCTCGTATCCCTTCCTTGCTACTCGTCGAATGTAATCTTGGTGAAGTCCGAGTTGCCGCTGCTACGATAGATCAGGCCACGCACCGAATTCTTTATAGCTGCATTGCCGGTGGAGCTGAAGAGCATGAAGAAGCCAGCTTCGTCGATGGCCTTTCTCCCCATCTGCCCGTAAATCGCCTTGCGCGCGTCCGGATCGGTTTCTTCAAGACCCTGAGCATAGAGCGCATCGTATTCTGCGTTCTGGTAGCCATACCGCTTCCAGACCGATGTCGTGCCAAGGATGAAAGTGGTGCGGAGACCAGGATCGGCGTAAAAGCCGAATCCACCAGTGGCAAGCTGGTATTGGCCCTCATTGAATCCGGCAAAGAACGAACCAGAATCGTGCACTTCTATTTGAATGCGGAAACCGACTTCCTCAAGCTGTTCTTTCAACACGACTCCGATGTCGCGGTTTACAACCTGATCCGCCGAGCTGATCTTCAGATCGAGACCGTTCGGATATCCGGCATCGATCAATGCCTGGCGAGCACGTTCCACATCCCGTTCCCAGTCGAGCGAGTCGTCGTAATACGGGTTTGTCCTTACAACGAGCTGGGAGACAGGCGTACCGGACCCAGCGACAAGAAGGTTGACGAGCGTTTCTTTGTCAATGCCGTACTTGATAGCCTCGCGCACCTTCGGTTTCGCGAGTACTTCTCTCTGCGTGTTGGTGCTCAGGTAGTAGCCATAGTCGTCGATGCTCTGGACCTGGAACCGGTCGGAGCGTGCTTCAATGGTCGGAATATCGACGCTTGAAAGAAACTGGAAGATATCTACCTCGCCAGCCAGGAACGCTGTCATTTCGGCGTTGTAATCCTGGAAGACGCGAAGAACGAGCTCATCGAAGGCAATGGAACCGCCGTAATATTCCTTGTTCGTCTCGAACAGGATCTGTTGGTCGCGGTCCCAGCGTACGAACTTGAACGGTCCGCAGCCGACTGGCGCGGTGTCGAGCGTGTCGATGGTATCCTCGGCAATAATGGGGTAGTATGCCAGCAACTCAATCAGAGGAGGATATGGCGACTTCAGATGAATCGTAACGCCGAAATCACCAGACTTTTCCGCCCTGTCCACCAGTAGGCTTTTATTCCTGTGGATTGAGCCATTTTCCACATTCTGGGTCCAGTTGATTGTGAAGACAATGTCGTCGGCCGTGAGCTGCCGGCCATTGTGGAACTTCACATCGTCGCGCAGGTGGAAGAGTACCTCAGTGGGAGATACATATTCCCAGGAGGTCGCCACACCAGGCTGAACGGGCCCACCGTTTATGTCGTTCAGCGACGTGAGGAAGCAGGTAGTTAGGTGCCCGATCTGGAGTGCCTTTGCTTCAGAATTCGCGTGCGAATTGAGCGTAATCGGTTCCCCGTCAAGGCCGACGACGAGCGTCTTGGGTGGGTCACTTTGACCAATTGCGTCGAAAGCGGAAAACATTGCTAGAAGGGCCACTGCGCCTGCAGCGAACCCGGTACGAGTGTGTGTCATAATTCACCTCCCTAACGATCTGATGCGGATGAAGAAGAAGTTCAGATCTTCGCGTCGTCACGCCTCAAACAACTCACTGATTGGAGTGCCTCCCGAGAGCATAACGAATACGAAGCATTCCTGTTAGTGATAAATAGTTATAATCAGCGGTGATTTTTTGGCATCGATCGCTCAAGCAGCGAATGGCGGCATTCCGGATCGCCAACCTTGGACTCCACAGGCGTGACGTTGCCTACTGAAGCACCCTCGGTATGAGGGCACCTCGAAAAATAATGCGACTGACGTGAAACTCGACAGGTTGTGCGGTTCTCGCGGGTCATGAGCGGGGTTGGCGTCTGGGTTTTCGGCCTTCTCCGGCTCCCCGGCGGGTCTGTTTCCCTGTCAATGGGGGCTCCAGGCAGACTTCTCCCCTGATGACCATCACGTTGGCGCCGCCGCGGCGAGACGCTCCAGCTGCACCAGGCGGCGCATGTTGTAGGCGAGGTTCTTCAGCCCGATCCGCGCCCTCGCCCGTACCAGCCCGATACTGCGCACCAGCGTCCCGCCCATGTCGTTGCTCTGGGCCCCGAACACGTGCTCGACGCGCGCCCGCACCTTCGAACGGGCCTTGTTGCCCCGCTTCTCCCGCTCGCTCAGCGGCTTGTCGCGATGCCCCTTGCGGTGGATGCGGCTGTTCAGGCCCTTCTCCTTCAGCTTCGCCTCGATCTCCGCCGACCGATAGGCGCTGTCCGCCCACACGTCCGAGGCCGTGTTGTCCGGATCAAGGATGTCCTCCACGACCTGGCTGTCGTGCACCGCCGCGTCGGTCACCTGGTAACGCCGCACCAGCTTGTGCCGGCGGTCCACGTTGACATGGTTCTTGTAACCGTAGTGGCTCTTGCCATGCTTCTTTGTCCACCGTGCGTCCGTGTCCTTCTGCGACCGCTTGGCCGGCTGGTCCTTCCAGCCCTCCGGCGTCTCGCCATCCTTGATCCGCGCGTTGTCGTCACGGCTGTTGCGCTGCTTGGGGACCGGTACGATCGACGCGTCGATGATCTGGCCGCCCATCGCCAGGTAGCCCTGCTTCTCCAGATAGCCGTCGAAGTCCTCGAACAACGCCTCGACCATGCCCGCCCGCGCCAACTGTTCCCGGTAGAGCCACACCGTCTTGGCGTCGGGGACCTTGTCCTCAAGACCGAACCCTACGAACCGCATGAACGAGAGGCGGTCGCGAAGCTGGTACTCCACTTGGTCGTCCGAGAGATTGTAAAGCTCGCAGAGAACGATCGCCTTGAACATCGCCACCGCGTCCCAGGGCTTTCGCCCCGCCGGCGACTTCCGTTCCTCGGCCGGCTTGCGCCAGATCGCCTCCAGGCGGGCACGGAAATTCTCCCACGGAACCACCGCGTCGATCCTCGCCAAAGGATCGTTCTTGGCGTCCAGGCCGGCATACCGATTCGCGATGTCGAAAAAGCCCATTTGGCCCATGGTCGGTTCCCCACATCTACGCGCCAAACCGTCCGGATTATAACCGATCAAGGCTCGGAACAGGGATTTTTAGAGGTGCCCATGAGTTGGACTGCGTCGAACAAGGAGACGGAGATGAAGACGAGCCGCGACACCCAGGAGCAGATCATCGCGGCGCTGAAGCAGCATCGGGCTGGGCTTTCGACAGGGGAGCAGCGAAGCGACGTTTTACATCTATGGACGGCTCTCCCGGTGCGAGATCATCCGCGTGGGTTCGTTGCAAACATCTATCCGGCGTCATCCGACCAGGTCGGGGCGCCCAAATGGGGAATCCGCTCGCGCATGCCTCAACAAGTGGTAGGCCTCGAAGGCCATTGCAAAAAAACAGGCTCATTGCGCGCCGGTCCGACCTGTACGTCTCATTTCTCCGTCGTCTCGCAAACTCGAGGGCAGGCCCTCAGAAGGCAGCGCGGTACGGCTCGCCGCTGTGAAGCACGGCCCAGATGATCCGTGCGTTCTTGTTGCCGACCGCTACCGTGGCAAGGTTGAAGCCGCGCCGCTCCCGAAGCTGGCTGACCCACTCATTGGCAGTATCGGTCTTGCCGGGTGCCGTTCGCACAACCGCCCGGGCGCCATGAACGAGTAGGCTTCGCAGGTGTTGGCTGCCACTCTTCGTGATGCCCATCAGCACCTTTCGATCGCCGGCTTCGCGAAGCGCTCGGAAAAAAGAACTTCTGAGGACAGGATCGCGTCGTGCCTTCGTGAGTTGGGCAAAAAGTGCGGAATCACAATGGTTTGCGTCACGCGCGAGATGGGCTTCGCCAGCGAAGTCGCCATCTGCGTGATCTTCATGGACAAGGGGGGTTTCTCGAAGACGCGACGGCGGCCGGATTCTTCGGCAATTCGAAGCACCAGAGATCGAAGCAGTTCCTGTCGGATCTGCGTCGCTGAGAGCCTAGCTCAGAGCTGGTACTGCGATGAGAAGTCGCAAAACTGCTCCATGAGCAGCACTATCTCGTCGCAGGCATTGTCCTTGCGGGCGTTCGACGTCATTGCCGCGTAGGGAACGGGCGGAAGGATGGGCTTGGTCGGCACGATCATCAGCTTTCCCTCCGCGACCAGGCGCGAAAAGCCAAGCGTCGGCAGATAGGTGATCCCCAATCCGGCCACCACCAGACCGACTAAGGCGATAAGGCTGTTGGTCGACAGCACGCTTTCGAAGGTGGCACCGGTTCGTTTCAGCCAACGGTCATAGTAGGCGCCGGATCCGGAGTCCAAGCCCTGTAGCAGGATCGTCAAGGCGCCGAGTTCCTCCAGCGAATACGTCTTTTGCCTTGCGACGAGCTGCGGGCTGGCCATCCAAGCATTGTGGACCTCGGCAAGGCGTATTGACGACACGGCCGGATCCGAAAAAACCTCCGGGATCACGATCAGGTCGAGGTTGCCGTTCACCAGCTCGCGGAAGAGGTAGCGGGCGAGGCCGACCTCTGGCTTGATATCGATGTCGGTGGATCCGGAAGCGCGCAGGGCGCTCATGAGACGCGGCAGCCAGGTGAGCGCGGTCAGCTCGGTTATCCCGAGGCGGACGAGACGCCGCGGCCGGGAGGTCTGCCTGCTGATCTGCACGATCTTCTCCCGCATCGAAAGCATCTCCCGCCCCATCGCCAGTACGCGTCCCCCCTCGGGCGTGAGGTGAGCTCGGCGTCCGCTGCGATCGAAGAGCGTGATGCCCGTCGCCGCCTCGAGCTCATGAATCCGCTTCGAGATGGCGGACTGGGTCATCCCCAGCCGCCTTGCGGCCCGGTCGAACGTTCCGAGCATCACGATCCACTGCAAAGCCTCAATCTGGCGCAACGTGATCATGCTGCCGAAATCATTCCAATGATGCATGAAACAGCAATCATAAATATTCCCTTTTTTTTACAAGCGCAACAGCTACAGGTTTACGTCCGTGGCAATGCCATTTTTTTGCGTCGCGTGACCAGGAAGCACAATATGTCGTCCAAGTATGATGCGATCATAGTCGGTGGCGGTATCGTCGGGGCCAGCACGGCCTATTATCTCGCCCGGCTGGGCGTTCGCCGTGTTCTTCTGGTTGAGAGGAACGCACCTGCGGCAGGCGGTACTGGCAAGAGCGCGGCTATTGTCCGCCAGCACTACTCGACCCGGCTGATGGCCCGGCTCGCGCTGCAGAGCGTCGAGATATTCGAGACGATGAAGAGCGAGTTCGCGGCGCCGAACGTCTTCTTCCAGACCGGCTACAACATGCTCGTTCCGCCGGAACTGCTGGAAGCGGCGAATAAGAACGTCGCGTGCCAGCGGGAAGTCGGCGTCGACACCGGATGGGTGGACGAGACGGAGTGGGCCGAGCGCTGGCCATGGCTCAATCCACAGGGCGTCGCCGGCGTGGTCCACGAGCCGCGCGGCGGGCATGCCGATCCGATCCGCTCGACCGAACTGTTCCTCGAGCATTTCCGCCGTCTCGGCGGCGAAGTGCGGCTGAAGACCGCCGCCCGCGGCCTGCTGCGTGACGGCGACCGGGTGACGGGCGTCGTGCTGGACAGCGGCGATGTTTATGCGGGAACGGTGGTAAACGCGGCCGGACCGTGGTCGAAAAACCTCGCCGAAGGCGCCGGCATTGAGCTGAACATGCGCATCGTTCGCGAGCAGGATTCGATCTGGGAGCCGCACGCGGGCCGTCCGGTGCCGCAGAACCCGATCTCCAATGCGGTCGACGCCATCTACAGCGTGCCGCAGGAAGGCGGGCGCATCCTGATTGGCCAGGGCTTCCCGAAGGACTATTTCGACGTCGATCCGAACAACTACAAGGAGACCGGCGACGACGCGTTCGCCTCGCTGATCTCCGGTCGTGCGGAGTATCGCTACCCGGGCCTGCAGGGCATGCGCCTCGTCCATTGCTATGCCGCGCTCTACGACGTGGCCGTGGACTGGTATCCCTATGTCGGCCCCCGCGCGGGTCTTGAGGGATATGTCGATGCTAATTGCGGCAGCGGTCATGGCTTCAAGATCGCGCCGGCGATCGGCAACGAACTCGCGGGCTGGATCGTGACCGGGGCTCCCGCCGATGACTTCCGCCAGCTCTCCCATGACCGTATCGCGGCCGGGACGTTGTTCAGCGGCGCCTATGGCGGCAATCGCGGCTGACGGGCAGCGGACCGAAGTGACTGCCACCTTCGACGCCATGGATATTATCGCGAACAAGCTCCGGGATGTGCCGCCGTCGGCGACGGTGGCAATCTCTTGCCCGGGAGCTGAAGCGCCAGGGCAAGAACATGATCGGGCTGGCTGCCGGTGAGCCCGATTTCGACGCGCCGGAAAACATCCTCAGGGCACTACGTCTCTTTGTCATCAGACGTCATCCGCGAGTATCGCGAGTACGAGCGCACGCAGGGCACGCAGGGCACGTGCCCAAATACCGGGTTGATGCCCCTCATGAGTTGGTACATCGACCAGATCCAAAAGAAACTCGCCGACTCTGGAATCAAGCCGAAGCTGTACTTCATGAAGTCCAGCGGCGACACCATGGGTGACGTCGAGTTCCAGCTTGTCGAAACGCTGCCACTCAATTCAGTCCTGCCAGCCGCATTGTCATGCGATGGACGCCCCGTCCATCTGCAAGGGTTAATTCGGATTGTCTGCAGGCCGGGGTCGGGTTGCCGGATCATGTGTCCGGCCTGTTGACGCGGTGCGACATCGACCGCTGGACCTGATCGAAGTCCGCTGTGCCGGGTCCCTATCGACTATCGAGCTTTGAAGCCCAGACAACGCCTCGGGGTGTCCCGTTGCCACGGGTCCCTCTTGATCGGGCGGGCAATCACAGGTGCCTTCACAGTTCGGGGCAGCTACGCGATGGCAACCTGTTGCCGCGGTTCGCTCAACCTCATGGTCCAATCGCTGTCGACCCGCAAGTTACCACCGCGCGGTAGTACTGCCCAGGCGACCTGGCGAAAGCCGCTTGTTGGCGATTGGCACCGTGACGACACGTCGGCAGGTTTCCCGGCGCTTTGTGGCGACCGTCACGCCAGAAGATGAAGGCCGGCTCGGCTCGGATGTTCTCGGAACTCGGCTCTGCTAGGATCCAGATCGACGGTCTGCATGTCGGCGACCATGTCCAGAAGTTTGCGCAGATCGGCCGATGGCAACGGCGACTTCGATATCCTGGCCGAGACGCTCCTTGGCCCCGGACGAACACTGTCGTCGGCACCAGGCCGAGGATCGCAGCAAACTCCGGCCAGGGAGCGGATCCGACACCAACGGCTCGTTCACGCTGGCGCGAAGCGCGCTCAGCGGTGCGATCCCCACACCTTCGGTGTGGTCCGAGCCATCTGGCTGGTCTGTCGGCCCGGTGCCGGCATCATGAGCGCCTGCGCCGATGAACGGATTCGCACGCCATGGCGTCAAGCTGAGCGCAAGTGCCGTCAGGCCTGGGAGCGGACGACGCCGGCAGGTCGAGCGGCTCTTATCGCAACCTGAGCTTCCGGCGATCTGGACCCATGACGTTGAACGCGGGCGTCTCGGCCGCAATGCATCCCGAGGGGCTCGGACGAGATGCGCACCGAATGGCATCAGCGCCTGGTGCGTTGGCGCATGAGAAGTCGCGGCGCCCGCTTGCCAGCACCAACATCATCCTGAACGCGCTCGGCACGCTGCGTCGGCACGCAACGTCATGCTGGGCCGGAGTGAACGCCGCAGATGGCGCTTCCGCATCCGCTGCATCGTTCTTGCTGGCGTTTAACGTAGGGCTTCACATAGGCCGGCGGGATCAGGCGCACCTCGTGGCCAAGCGCACCAATCTCGCGCGCCCAATGGTGGGACGTAGCGCACGCCTCCATCCCGATCAGGCAGGGTGGCAGGTCGCACAGGAAGGTGAGCACTGCGCCTCGCCGCACGTTTCTTCTTCAGAACAACGTTGCCTTCGGCGTCAACGCTCATGAATCTGGTACATCGACCAGATGGCCAAAAGATCAACTCGCCGACTCTGGTAATCATGCGAAGCTGGACGGTTCCTGAAGTCCAGCGGCGGTGTGGGTCATCGTCAGAGCAGCATGGCACAGTCGATGCCGCTCGGGTCAGGCCGTCCAGGGCATTGTCAGAGAAAGGTCGAATACAATGTCTGCGTGCCGACTTCGAACTTCACCGCCATTGATTTCCTGGATTTTTCTGCATTGACCTAGTGGGCTCCACGACCATCTCAAGTATTCAGAATTTTCCTCTGACAATGCCACGGCGAGTTATCGAAGCTGGCCATCGATATCTCGCAGGCGACTGTGACGAGATACATGTTACGGCATCCGAAGCCGCCGTCGCAGACTTGGCGAACGTTCCTCGACGACCACGTGCAAACGCCGTTTCCGAAAAACACCTCGCCTCCCTTGCGGTAAAAAGCGCGTCGCCACCGGCGGCGATGTATTCGTTGCCGGCACGGATGAGATAAAAAGGAGGGACAAGACTTCCCACCGCAATTGCAACAAAGTGGCAAGGAACGGAGAAGCGGTTGCACCGTCGCCTTTTGAACCTGATGTGTGGACCGGCAGATCAATCGATCATGTCACGGAGCCGATAAGGAAAAAGGCGAGCGAAAACCATTGTGGCTCGTTGTGCACCTGTTGCTCGCAGCACGTAGAAGCCGAATATACGAAAGCAGTTGCAGCTCAGATTTCCGACCCAAAACCATCCGTTGCAATCGGGCGGGTGTCCATATACGTCCACACATGAACAGCACCGTTTGCGACAAGGGCACTAAGCTGACCTCAAACGCGATGGTCAATGTTGTCCACCGATCGTTCTACCGCACGCAGAAACGAGCGAGCGGAAGAGCGCGCTGAAAGCAATACGAAGGAGTTCTGACCGTCCCGCAGGATGATGGCTCCGTGATGTTCCATCACGGTTCGGGTGACGGCTCCTGGTGAAAACGCTTTCGGGTCCAGATCGATCGGACAAATCCGCTCCAGCGCGGTGCGCGATTTCGCGCCGCTGACCCTCAGCATCACCCAACTGTCGGTCTGATCTGTGTAATAGCCAGCCTCGCCCAGTTGGTTGGAGATAACCCGAACTGCATGATCGCCCGGGTGGTCAAACATCGCGAAGATCTGATCTCGCTGCAGGCCGAGGAGCCGTGTTTTGTCTTTCCGGGAAAATGTCGAACTCCCAACTTGGGGCCAGCTGATACCCAGCCACGAATGGATCGCGGCCCGAAGCGCGTCCTCCCCGCCCAGCGGCGAGGCGATGGATACCAGCGAGAACCCGGATATTTCCGCGACGACGATTCCCGCGTGGTTTCGGTCAAAACCCCGAAGCGGGTTTTCCGCGATCAACGTGCTGTCAGCCACGGAGCCGCTCCCCCTTCGGGTCGACGAAATGTGGTGAGACGACTTCGACCTTCACTTCGGTATTGTTGAGCAGATCAACGGCATGGACTATTTCGCCGATGCGCTCTTGCCCGCGTTTGATGAATCCAATTCCGATTGTGTGACCCATGCTGGGCGAGAACGCGACAGAGGAAAGCCAACCTTCATCGTTTTCCGTTGTTGCGGCACGTCCCAGGGAGATAAGGTGCGCGCCGGCGCGAAACTGATCCGTAATATCGACCGGCTTGAAACCGACCAACGCCAGTCCATCGTCGCGATTGAGAGCTGGGCGCTCGGACAACGTATTGCCGATGCAATCCTTCTTCTTCGACACCATGCGTCCCATGCCGAGATCCCGGGCACTGATCTGGCCGCAGAGTTCATTGCCGGCGGCGTGCCCCTTCTCGATCCGCATCACCCGCAGCGCCTCGGTTCCGTAGGCAACGACATCGAACTCTTCACCCGCCGCCATGAGCTTGCGGAACATTGAGTCGCCATATCGAGCCGGGACGGCGATCTCGTAGGCGAGTTCGCCAGAGAAGGAGATCCGGAAGAGCCGCGCCAGTTTTCCCCCGCACACGGTGATTTCACCACACGCCATGAACGGGAAAGCCTCGTTGGAAATGTCAAGCTCAGAGTCCACGATCTTCTGGAGCAAACGCCGGGAATTTGGGCCGGCTACGGAGAACTGGGCGTATTGTTCGGTCACGGAAATCAAATGCACGTCCAATTCCGGCCACAAACACTGCTTGCAGAACTCCATATGCCGGAAGACATTGACAGCATTGGCGGTCGTCGTCGTCATGACGAAATGGCTTTCGGCAAGCCGCGCGGTCGTTCCGTCATCCATGGCGATGCCGTCCTCGCGAAGCATCAATCCATACCGCACCTTGCCGATGGCCAGCTTGGCAAAGCCGTTGGCATAGATCTTGTTCACGAATTCGGCGGTGTCGCGCCCCTGAATGTCGATCTTGCCTAGGGTGGTCACATCACAGACCCCGACTGAGGCACGGGTTTGAGCGACTTCGCGATCAACGGTTTGGCGCCAGTTTCCCTCCCCCGGCCGAGGGAACCAATGGACCCTGAGCCACATCCCCGCTTCAACGAAGACTGCGTCGTTTTCCCTGGCCCAGCGATGGCTGGGGGGATGGCGGACCGGGCGGAAATCCTTGCCGCGCGATCTGCCGGCGAAGGCACCGATCGGAACCGGTGTGAAAGGGGGGCGAAATACCGTCGTGCCGGTCTCTTCGATTGTCTTCGACGTCAACTCGGCCATGATCGCGTGGCCAAGGACGCTGGCCGTTCTGCCCTGGTCGGTGCCCATTCCCAACGTCGTGTAGCGTTTCAAGTGCTCGACCGATTTGTACCCCTCGCGGTGGGCAAGCTCGACGTCCTTGACGGTCACGTCGTTCTGCAGGTCGATCCAGGCGCGATGCCGGCTCTCTCTCACGCGCCAGAACGCGGTAATGTCACACCGCTCATCCTCGGCCGCCGGTACGGTGCCCGTCGAGCCATCGAAACCCAAGTCGCCGGCGGCAATCTTGGCCAGCTCGTGACCCTGTTGAAGAGCTTTCGCCAGCGTCAGCGCACCGCTGGCGGCACCGGCGACGGACAGCCCCGCGGGAACATTCCTGCCCGGCACGAACGCTGCGATGTCACTCCGCCATTCGGGGCGCTCGCCAAGATGGCATGCCAGCTGTACGTTTGGATTCCAGCCGCCGGAAACCGCCAGGCAGTCGGCAGGAATCACCTGCCCGTCGCTGAGAGTGAGTGAGCGCACGCCATGGCGCCCGTGCGTCTTGGTGACCCTTCCTCCAGTTACGGCCCGTGCACCATCCGGGGGTTTGAACGCGACCTCCGTCCGAGTGTCGATCACTGCTGTAACCTCGACGCCCTTGGCGGCCAGATCAGTCGCCGTTCGCCAACCGTCATCGTTGTTTGTGAAAACCGCGATATTCTTCCCTGCGGCGACGCCCCAACGATTGGCGTAGGCCCGAACTGCTCCGGCCAGCATGATTCCTGGCCGGTCGTTGTCGCCGAAGGCTATCAGCCGTTCGGTGGCACCGGCGCACAGGACCGCTCGTTTGGCGTAAATCCGCCATAGCACGTGACGCGGAAATGAACTGGGCGATTGATGGTCCGTTCTTCGTTCAAGCGCGCCATAGATGCCATGATCGAACGCGCCGTAGACGGTTGTCCTCGGCATCACCCGCACGTTCTCGAGTTCGTTCAGTTCTCCCAAAGCGACGCCGGTCCAGATCCTGCCGGGCGCACCGCCGACCTCATGGGTCTCGGCGTTGAGCCGGCCGCCCATGCGAAAATCTTCATCGGCAAGTATCACCCTTGCTCCAGCCTGGCCGGCCGCCAATGCGCCGGCGAGACCTGCCGGGCCGGCGCCAATGATCAACACGTCGCAGTGCAGGAATCCCTTGTCATAACAGTCGGGATCGCGGTCCAAGGACAACTTTCCCAACCCGGCAGAGTTCCGAATGAAGGGCTCGTACAGCTTCTCCCACAAGCTCCTCGGCCACATGAACGTCTTGTAGTAGAAACCGGCGCTGAGAAACGGTGACAACAAGTCGGTGACTGCCATCAGGTCGCGCTCAAGCGATCCGTGGTGATTTTGGCTCGATGCCTCCAGCCCCTCGAAAAGCTCGACAACGCTGGCCCGCGTATTTGGTTCGCGGTAGGCGCCGCTGCGCAAACTCACAAGTGCGTTCGGCTCCTCGGAACCTGCGGAAAGAATTCCACGCGGGCGATGGTACTTGAAGGACCGACCCACGAGTTTCCTGCAGTTGGCGAGCAGGGCCGAGGCGAGCGTGTCACCGGGGTGGCCCTCAAGACGTTTACCATTGAACTTGAAGCCAATAGTTTCGCGCTGGTTGATCAGTCCGCCTGAGATACGATTGGCTCGGCTCAACGTCCACGTCCCCTGGCCAGCGCGACGTCGAGCGCGAGTTCCACGTTGCTGATTTCGTGGGTCAACGTATCGCGCGTGACAACCAGCCAGGACCGGTCGCCTTGCTCGTGAAACCAAAGTTCCCGGTGTTGGCCGTCTGGGTTGTCGCGAAGGTACAAATACTCGTAGAAATCTACTTGTGCCTCTTCGCCGGTCCAATCGGGGCGGTCGATCAGGCTGGCGTCGCCTAGATAGGTGAATTCGGTGACGTCGCGCGGGCCGAGCAAAGGATGTTCGATAATCATCCTGACGTTCCTTCAATGGAGGTTCGGTTGGGCGCCTTGCCCTTTTTCGTCGATCATGCGACCACGCCGGAAGCGGTCCAGCCGGAACTCGGAGGCGATTGGATGCGGTTCGCCCTTGGCCAAAAGGTGCGCGTAGCAAAGGCCGCTTGCCGGGGTCGCCTTGAACCCGCCGTAGCACCAGCCGCCGTTGAAATAAAGGCCTTCAATGGGGGTACTGTCGATGAAGGGCGAGCCGTCCATCGACATGTCCACCGTGCCCGCCCAACTGCGCACAATCCTGGCTCGACCAAGGATCGGCATGATGGCCATGCCGCCTTCGCAGACATCTTCGATAGCGGGCAGATTGCCCCGCTGCGCGTAGCTGTTGTAGCCGTCGATGTCGCCGCCGAAAACCAAACCGCCCTTGTTGGACTGCGACACGTAGAAATGGCCGGCGCCGAAGGTCAGCACTCCACCGAGGACGGGCTTCAGGCCTTCGGTCACAAACGCCTGGAGGATATGACTTTCGATCGGTAGGCGCAAACCGGCAGCGGCCATCACCTTGCTGGACAAACCCGCCACGCACACCGCGACCTTCCTAGCCCGGATCGCCCCGCGGCTCGTTTCAACGCCACTACAAACGCCGTTCGAGATCTGAAAACCGGTGACTTCGCAGTTCTGGATCAGGTCGACGCCGCTGCTGTCGGCCGAACGCGCGTAGCCCCAGGCCACCGCATCGTGACGTACCGTTCCTCCTCTGGGTTGATGCAGCGCCCCGATGATTGGGAAGCGGGCGTTGTCGAAATCCAGAAACGGATAGAGGTTGCGCACGCCGTCCTGATCGAGCAGCATCGCATCTGCGCCCGCCATGCGCATGGCGTTGCCCCGGCGAACGAAGGCGTCTCGCTGCGGATCATTGTGAAACAGATTCAGGATACCGCGTTGCGACACCATGATGTTGAAGTTCAGGTCCTGTTCGATTGTCTCCCATAGGCTCATTGAAAGCTCGTAGAACGGCTCGTTCCCCGGGAGCATGTAGTTCGAACGAATGATCGTGGTGTTGCGGCCGACATTGCCCGATCCCAACCAGCTCTTTTCCAGGACCGCCACATTCGTGACGCCAAATTCCCTGGCTAGGTAGTGCGCGGTGGCGAGGCCGTGCCCGCCGCCGCCGACGATCACAATTTCATACTCCGGCTGGGGATCGGGATCGCGCCAAACCGGGCGCCAGCCTTTGTTGCCCCGAAGGGCCTCAGTGAGCAACGCCAGTGCCGAGTACCGCATGATGCCAGCTATTCCGAACGAGGCCCAACCATCATGGGCGAACCGGTCAAAGATTCTTGATGCAATAGGACGGGATTATGCAAATATCGGACAATGGCCGAGGTCGATCACGCTGTTCAGAAGATTGGGTTCATTTTGATCCCGGGTTTCGCGTTGATGTCATTTGCTTCAGCGACCGAGCCGCTTCGCGCTGCCAATCTGTTTGCCGGTCGTGAAATCTATCGCGTGGCGACCTACAGCCCAGCGGGCAAGTTCGCTTCGTCATCCTCCGATGTTCAGGTGCCGACGCGGGCGCTGCCAGGCGCCGGCTCGGAGGGCCTGAGTTTGATGTTCGTCTGCGCGGGCGGAGACAAGTCAATGTGGGACTGGCCGCGGGTCCAGTCGTGCCTGAGGGAACTCGACCGGGCGCGCATCCGTATTGGTGGAATTTCGGGCGGCCCCTATTTTCTAGCCGCCGCCGGGTTGCTGAAAGGCCGCCGCTTCACCATTCACTGGGAACACGCTCCGGCTTTTGTGGAGTCGTTCCCGGACCTGGTCCCGGAGCATACGCGTTTCGTAATTGATAGAGACCGCATCACCTGCGGTGGCGGCGTGGCACCGCTGGACATGATGCATGCGCTCATTGCGGAGAGAATGGGGGAGCAATTTTCCCGCCGCGTGAGCGATTGGTATCTGCAAACCGAAATTCGCCCGGCGCAAGCCCCCCAACGCGGATCAATGGCCGAGCGGTATGGCGTCCACAGTCCTGTGTTGCTGACGGTTCTGGAGAAAATGGAGGCCACGATCGAGGCCCCTCTGCCGCGCACCGCGATGGCCCGTCTCGCCGGGATCTCGGACCGGCACCTTCTTCGGCTTTTCTCGGTTCACATGAACTCAACCTTCGTATCGCAGTATCGCCGAATTCGACTCGAGCACGCCAGCAGGCTGCTGCGGGAGAGTCCTCTGGCGGTATCAGAAATAGCGGTTGCGACCGGATTCTCCAGCGCGGCTCATTTCTCGCGTTCGTTCAGTCAGCATTTTGGTTTGACGCCCAGCGCCACCCGGAAACGCAGTTGATGCCCGCGGCTACCTGGATGGGCCGGAGATTCAAAGAAACGCCATGCAACCGCACCCGCGCAGACACGGGCGAGTTCAAGCTGAATTCGACGACACCGACCTAAAGCTCGGACGATCTTCTGATCAGAGTGCGGCATCGCATCCGCCACACCGGCACGGTTGAGACCGGGATCATCTTGGATCGATCAAATAGGAGGGACAGGTCGTTGTGGAACAGATTGATGATCCCACGCTGCGAAAACCATGACGTTGTAATCCAGATCCGCCTCGAGCCCCTCCCAAAGCCCCATGGGCATCTCGTAGAACGGTTCGTTGTGCGGCAGAACGTGGTTGGAGCGAATGATGTCGTGTTGCGGCCGACGCTTCCCGAGCCGAGATATCCTTTCTCCAGGACTGCAACGTCGGTCACGCCAAATTCCTTCGCCAGATAGTAGCGGTCGCCAAATCCATGACCGCTGCCACCCTGTCCCTTACAATTAATCCATCCGGCGCTGAAACCCGCCGATTCGAGTTGCTCGCGGATAGCATCGGCGGATGCCTACGATTCTCTCTCTGCTGCTCTCCGCCGTCCTTCCGAGCCTTCGAGACAGGGCCTCGTTGCAACTCGAACTCATTGCCCTTCGCCATCAGCTTGCGGTGCTCGAGCGCAGGCGGACGACCCGGCCCCGGCTGACCCGGATCGACCGGTTCTTCTGGGTCTGGCTCTATCGTTTATGGCCTGGCTGCCTGGACATCGTCGTCATCGTCAAGCCGGACACCGTCATTGGCTGGCACCGAATGGGCTTCCGGTTGTTCTGGGCTTGGAGGTCCAGGCCGCGACGACGGGGTCGACCGCGGGTGCCCCAAGAGGTGAGGGCGTTGATCAGGCGAATGAGTCGCGAGAACCCGCTTTGGGGCGCGCCACGCATTCACGGCGAACTCCTGATGCTGGGGATCGAGATCAGCCAGGCTACGGTGTCCAAACACATGTCCGCCATCGCCGCCCGCCGTCACAGACCTGGAGGACCTTCCTTGCCAACCATGCGGACGGTCTCGCCTCGATTGATCTGTTCGTCGTCCCGACCGCTACTTTTCGAGTGCTCTATGCCTTCATTGTGCTGCGCCATGAACGGTGCAGGGTCGTTCATTTCGACGTCACGTCCCATCCGACAGCGGCCTGGCTCGGGCAACAGCTTGTGGAAGCGTTTCCGTGGGAAACCGGGCCGCAATGCCTGATCCGTGATCGCGACGCCGCCTATCGGACGATCTTCCGCGATCGGCTGGAGGCGATGAATATCGACGATCTGCCGACGGCGCCACGATCACCCTGGCAGAATGCCATTGTCGAGCGCGTCATTGGATCGATCCGGCGGGAATGCCTCGATCGTGTCATTGTCCTGAACGCGCTTCACTTGCGACGGATCCTGTCATCCTACTTCGGCTATTACCATCGATCCCGGACCCACTTGTCGCTAGCCAAAGACTGCCCCGAGCCGCGTCCTGTCTGTCCGCCGGGTGGGGGCAAGAATATCGCTTTCCCGCAGGTCGGCGGCCTTCATCATCGCTACGAAAGGCTAGCAGCCTGATCCGCGCCGCGATCGACTCGGCAGTGGTGTAGCAATCAGCCGCCCCGTGCGGGAGATCGCCGTAGAGCCCGGCGCGATATCCACGCCCTAACCCCCCAAATTGGACGACGCTGACCTAAGGCGCGCGCAATCCACTGATCGGAGTTCGGCATTGCATCCGCCACTGCGACACAGCTGGGTCCCGGTGGATCACTGGGATCGATTAAATAGAAGGGACAGCCACCGGGCGTCTGATCGCGAGCGAAATCGTCGGAGCCTGTAGGCATAGGCCTGCCCGAACCTCAAAGCCCAGCGCCGCACCGTTTCATAAGAAACGTTAACGCCGCGTTCAGACAGCAGATCCTCAACATCGCGATAGCTGAGCGGAAACCGGAAATACAGCCAGACGGCATGCTGGATTATTTCGGGTGGGAATCGGTGCCTGGCATAGGAGATTTTGCGCATCCATGATCCTACCGGGCCGTCAGCGACAGATCACGCTGTTTACGTGACAGCTCCATAATTAGAAGAGACAGGAGTGAGGGCATGCTTGATGGACCGTGGCTTCATGGATTCAAGGCCTGGTGAACGGGCTAGTACGCAGCTGCTTACGCAGGGCCGCGGTGGTGGCCTGATCGATGTCCAGCAATCCAGTCGTCGAATCCTCGGCGATCGCCACGCCATAGATACTGGCGGCGCGTTCGCGCGTGACCCACCCTTCGCGGACATCGTTCAGGACGGCGCCAGGGTTGCGGTTTGTCGGCTTGCCGTAACCGCCGCCACCTGCCGAATAGGAAACGACACGCTCGCCCGCCTCAAGGTGTACGCTGTGACAGGGCGGCAGCTTGCTCAATGCGCCCTTACGATCTCGCTTGAACGCCTTCGACACGCCACCAGCGCCGCCACCGCGTGCTCCCACCGCTGGGTTGATGGTTCCGTCGGCCATGAAGGCGACATCCATTGAATGGCCCTCGGTTGGGCCGAACTCAGCATAAGCCGAGGGCGCGCCCCGGAACTCACCCGCGCCTTCGGTGTCCTCAACCAGTCGCCGCGTCTCGATCAGCATCGGGTAGTGAAGCTCATCTACCTCGACGCTGTCGATACGGCACATGCCGGCATTGCCCGCATGGATGATGGTGAGAAATCCATCCGAGGTGGCGCTGCCGGCGCCGCCGGTAACTGCAAGGTGCACTTGATTGACGAACTGAGATTCGGCGCTGCCGCTGCTTCTGCCGGAGATGACACCGGCGCCCGGCGGCTGCAGGGGGCCGGTCTCCGCCATGCCGTATCCCGGAGCGATCTCCGATATGGCGCGCTGCACGGCGTTCGATAGGCGGTCGGCGACATTGGTCGTCGCGGCCGAGCAGGAGAAAGGATGCTGCGGAATACCAACAACGCAGTTCCGCCGGAGGTGAACAGCGATGCGGCGGAAACTGCCGGCATTCGTTGGCACGGAAGGGTCGTTTAGGCTGTTGAAGATGCCGACCAGAGCGGCGCTGGTAGAGCAGCTCTCGGTCAGGTTTAGCCCGCACGGCTGGCAGTCGACGTTATCGCGCAGATCTACGGTGAGTTTTGCATTCTGGGCGTCTATAGTGACCTCGACATTGACCGGAATTCCATCGGGAACGTTTGGAAACGGATCGTGGCGGGTGGCGATCTTGGCCGTGCCGGAGGGAAGGCGGCGGATGGCGGCCTTCATCTTTTGTTCCGAATAGTCGAACCAGGCGTCGGCGTGCCGGTCGAGTGTGTCCCAACCGATCTCGTCGCCAAGCGCCAGGGCCTCGCGTTCGCCGATTCGGATGGCGCCAAGTGAGGCCAGATAATCACCCCACCACTGGTCGGATGAACGAATGCGTGACCGGCATATCCGTACGATGTCGGCGTTGTCCTGATAGTCGGACTGGATCTTCGTCGCGGAGAAGATGAGAGCACCCTCTTGGTAAACGTCCACCACGTCGCCGAGGTAAGTGCTGGGACGAGAGTTGCCGCAATCGGCCTGATGTGCTTTTGCGAGCACGAAAAGGCGAATTGTCCGATCATCGTCGATCACCGGGGCGATGAGGCAGTGATCTGCGGCATGTGAATTGCCGTCGTAGGGATCGTTGTGCAGGAAGGCATCGCCGCGTTGCAGAACGGGATGGTGGCGCTTGACCGCATGACAGATGAGATCCGGGCCGATCAAGGTGTGAATCGGCAAGCTCTCTGCCGCAGCCAGCAGACGGCAGTCGGCGGTCAGGAGCACACACGAGAAATCGTGGCCGGTATTGAGAATGCCCGAGCGGGCCGTGCGGAAGAGCGTGTTCTGCATCTTGCGCACGATGCTCTCAAGCCGGCTCGCGAGCACTGCCATGTGCGGATCGACAGGAGCTTCGGGCTCCGGATCGCCGGTGCTAACTGTGGCGGAAGGGGGCGTTTGGCTCATGCGAGCGCTCGGGCTAGAACTGAAATGAAATCCCCGCGGCGTCATACGACAATGCGCAAATTGTTCATCGGCGACCGGTGCAAGCGCGTACCGGGCTCGGCTACGATCGTGGTGAACGAAGTCTCGGCGATGCACGGTCCGTCGGTTCCGTCATCGATCGGTATCTCTTCAAAGCGATGCACCGGCACGTCGATCCAGCCGGTCGAGGAGAAATAGACCCGCCGCCGCCGCACCAGCGCATTGCTGCCGCTGTCGGGCAACGACGCCCCGCTCGAGCACGCCTCCGGCACGGCCGGCCTAATCGCACGCACCCGCCAGGTGACGAACTCGACTGGCGAAGCAACATCTTCGATTCCGAAGAGGTTCTTGTGCTCCCGGTGGAAGGCAGCGACGAACTCGGCGAGGTCGGCGTCTGTTTCGATGCGCGCACGGGGCAAGGGCAGCTCGATTTCCCAAATCTGGTGAACGTAGCGCGCCTCGGCGAAGAACTCGTAGCGGAGTTCGCCGCCATCTTCGCCGAAGAAGCCGGCGCACTTTCCCTCCAACCTGGTCAGCGCCGCATTCACGCTTGCGAAATCGAACGCGCTGCTCGCGGTGAAGACTATGGCAGCATATTCGCTGATCATATCGGACACCAGCGCGCCGGCGGCGCTCAGCGCGGCGCCGAAGGCCGGCAGCAACACCTCGCGGGCGCCAAGTCGCCGGGCAATAGCGGTTGCGTTGAGGCCAGCTGCTCCACCCCCGGCGACGAGGACTGCTTTCTCCGGGTCGATGCCCTGATTGACGGTGATGTCGTTAATGGCGCCGACCATCCTTTCGGTGGCGAGCGCTAGAATCGCGACGGCCGCGTCTTCCACCGTGCCACTCAGACGCGAGGCGATGCGCGAGTGTACCGCGTGGCGCGCCAGCGCGGCATCGAGGCGCATGGCCCCGCCGAGGAAGAAATCCGGATCGATATATCCGAGGACTATGGCGCAATCGGTCACCGTCGGCTCTGTGCCACCCTTGCCGTAGGCGGCCGGTCCCGGTGTCGCGCCAGCGCTCTGTGGACCGACCTGCAGCAGGCCGCCATTGTCGATCCAAGCGATTGAACCGCCGCCGGCGCCGATACTCTTTACGTCAACCGACGAGAAGCCTGTCATATGACCGCGGAAGCGTGGCCCGATCCATGTTTCGCGCGTGCGTGGCACGCGGCCGTCGCGCACGACGCTGATGTCGTACGTGGTGCCCCCGGAATCTGCGACAATCGCAACCGTATCGCCATATTCGGCGGCGGCATGATAGCGGCCGGCGATCGGCGCCATTGCGGGCCCCGAGTTCAGCGAATGGATCGGTGAGCGCGCTACCACGTCGGCATCCATGACGCCCCCCTGCGAGGTGACCATCAGCGTGCGGCCGGTGTAGCCCGCTCCCTTCAGGCGCCGGGTGAGCGCATCGAGATAGGCGAACATCAGCGGCTTCAAGGACGCGTCTATGCACGTCGCCGAGGCGCGTCGATATTCGCGGAGCGTCGGATTTAGCTCGTGCGAAAGGCTGTAGAATACTTGCGGAAAACGCTCAGCAAGCAGCTCGCCGATGCGCCGCTCGTGGACGCCGTTGGCGACCGACCAAAGGAGGCAGACGCCAACGGCTTCGATGCCGAGCGCCTTCATACGCTCGATGATGGTGAGGACTGCCCGCTCGTCCATCGGCCGGAGAATCCGGCCGCGCGCGTCGATGCGCTCAGGAATCTCGAAGGTCAGGCTGCGCGACACGTATGGCGCGGGCGGCGTGACCTTAAAATTGAAAGGGTCGGTGCGGCCACCTTCGCGAAAGACAAGAATGTCGGGATGTCCCGCGGTGGTCAGGAAAGCGGTCCGCGCAGTGTTGCCGGTGACAATCGCGTTCAGCGAGCGCGTGGTGCCGTGGATGAACGTGGTGACCTCGGCAAGAAAATCGGACACATCCTTGCCGTAGCCGCGAGCGGCGATGGCGACGGCGTCGAGGACGCCTCTCACAGGATCGTCCGGCGTCGTCGGCGCCTTGAACAGACGAGTGCGAGCCGCGCTTTCGACGACAAGGTCAGTGAACGTGCCGCCCGTATCGCAGGCCAGTCTCATTGGTACATTCCACTAGTTGAAAGAGAGTTGAACCTTCATAGCCGCAGACCTGTCCGCCGCCTTGTCGAAGGCGGCGGTGACCGCCATGAGTGGAAAGGTGTGCGTGTGCAGCGGCTTCACATCGACGCGTCCGCCGTTGAGAAGCTCTACGGCGTCGCTGAACTCGCGGTCGAAACGGAACGTGCCCCGAATGGAGATTTCCTTGGACACAATCAGGTTGAGCGGCAGGCCCACGTCGCCGCCGAGGCCGACCTGGATCAGAATTCCGCACGCGCGCAGGACCTCGAGGCCATCGCGCATCGCCTTCTCGTTGCCGGAAGCCTCGAGCATGACGTCGAAGTGGCCCTTGTCGGCCTTATAACGCGCCATCGCCTCGCGATAAGCGGCCACGTCAATTGTGTGGGTCGCGCCCATCGTTCGCGCGAACGAGAGGGCATACTCGTTTACATCGGTCGCAACCACCTCGACCGCGCCCGCGAGCCGAGCGGCAAGCACGCAGAGGCAGCCAACGGGCCCAGCGCCGGTAACTAGAACCTTCTTGCCGAGGAGGTCGCCCGCGCGCGTCACAGCGTGGAGACAGACCGATAGCGGCTCCGCCATCGCTGCTTCCTCTAGGCTCACCGAGCCGGCGAGGGGGAGGGCATTTTCGGCGCGCACGGTGAGGTACTCCCGGAAGCCGCCCTGAATGTGCGGAAAAGGCAGCGCGCTGCCAAGAAACTCCATGTTCAGGCAGTGGCGCGGCATGCCCTCGCGGCAATATCTGCAATGCCAGCAGGGCGTAGCTGGATTGACGGCGACGCGGGTGCCCACCGCGAGCCCCACGACCGCCTTGCCGACCTCGGCGACGGTGCCGGCGATTTCGTGGCCGAGGATCATCGGCTGTTTCAGCCGGATCGCTCCAAATCCGCCCTGCAAATAGTAGTGAAGGTCAGAGCCGCAGATGCCCGCCGACCCGACCTTGACCAGCACATCCTCAGGGGCAAGCGGGACCGGCGCTACCTCCTCGATCGACAGACGCCTTGCGCCATGTATCACCGCGCTTAACACCGATGTCTCCATGTTCGTTTTCCAACGTATTTTATTGCAACTACGAACGCCA
Source organism: uncultured Bauldia sp. (assembly GCA_963663975.2). Lineage (GTDB taxonomy): Bacteria > Pseudomonadota > Alphaproteobacteria > Rhizobiales > Kaistiaceae > JANQRX01. The sequence goes on from CAXXRA010000006.1 coordinate 361,639, forward strand.
GAGCGTACTTTGTTTTCAAACGCGCGCGCGTTCTGTCTTAAGACGAACACGGGAGGCACGGAAGGGTCTGGACGTCGGTTTACAAAACAACGAATTTCAGGGAGGGAGAAATGAACAAGGTAAATGTCCACGCCGCGCTGACCGCCCTAGCGGCCACCGCAGCCATAAGCCTGGCGCAGCCCGCCATGGCCGAAAAGTACAAGGTCTACCTCAGCATGAGTTACGTCGGCAACGACTGGCAGCAGCAGGCGTCGAATACGGCGAACGCTCTGGCGCAGTCGAAGGACATGAAGGACAAAATCAACTTTAGCGTCCAAATCGCGGGACCGAACGCCCAACGCCAAATTCAGCAGATCAACGCTATGGTTCAGGCTGGCGCCGACGCGATCGTCGTCTATCCGATCTCGCCGACCGCGCTGAACCAGGCGGTCAAGAATGCCTGCGACAAGGGCGTGGTCGTCTTCGCGTACGATTCGGTTATCGAGGAGCCCTGCGCCTACAACGTGGGGGTCGATCTGGTCGCCGTCGGCCGGCTGACCGCCGAGTGGCTGGTCAACGAGCTCAACGGTAAGGGCAACATCGTCGCCATAACCGGCGTGCCCGGTACCTCTGCCACAAACGCACGCTGGGGCACGGCGGAAAAGGTATTCGCCTCCCATCCCGGCATCAAAGTGCTAGCGGCGGTCAACGGAAGCTGGTCCGAGCAGGGCGCCCGCACGGAACTCTCCAAGGTGCTCGCAAGTCATTCCTGGGATGATATTGACGGGGTGTGGGCCGAGGCCGGCTGTTACACGGCCTTCTCGATGCAGAAGGAAGAAGGCTTCTCAGACGACGAACTAAAGCCTTGCGCCAGCGAGTCCAATAACGGTCATCGCATCCAGATGCTGCCGGTGGGGACTGAGATCGAGGGCGGCGGCGGCACGTACGTGCCTATGGGTGCACCCAGTATTTCCTACGGCAATCCGCCGACCATGGCGGCGCTGGCTCTCAAGCTGGCGGTCGACAAGCTCGACGGCAAGGATGTGCCGAATCAAGTCAGGATTCCGATGCCGATGTTCACCAGCGAGCAGATCAAGCTCTGCCTCGAGGGCACCTCCGCCGAGTTGGCCGCGGGCTGCAACGTGTTCCAGCCGGCACTGGTTCCAAACCCGGCGTGGGATGCGGAAATCTACATCGCGGAGTTGCCGCAAATCGGTCTGCGTGCCGCTCTCGTCGGCCAGGCTGACGAGTAGTCGGAAGGCTCCCTCCTGGAGGGGGCGCGGTGCACGATGCCCGATCGTGCACCGCATGGACCTGACCGGACGACCTGGGAGCCTGATCTTTCCGAAAATTGACCGGAGAGAACATCATCATAGCGTTGCGCGCGTTCGCCGTCACCAAGGCCTTTGGCGCGACGGTCGCCTTGAGCGAGGCGGGACTCGAAGTACGCAACGGCGAGGTGCACGCGCTGCTAGGGGAAAACGGCGCCGGGAAGTCGACTCTGGTCAAAATTCTGAGTGGCCTCATGTTGCCGGACTCGGGCGAGTTGCAGGTGAAGGGGGAGAAGGTTCGTTTTTCGTCCCGTCGCGCAGCCGACAGGGCGGGCGTGCAGACCGTGTTCCAGGAAGTTTCGCTGATACCCGACCTCACGGTCGTGCAGAACGTGCTGTTACCGTTCGCGCCGACGGGCTTCCTGTGGCAATTGAAGCAGAAGGCGGGGCGCGCTTTCGTCGAGGCTGAGTTTGAACGCCTCGGCCTCGGAGACATCGATCCGAATGCAGAGATCCGCGATCTTAGCTTGAACCTCCGCCAGAAGATCGAGATCGCGCGGGCCGTCATTCGCAAGCCGAAAATCCTGCTTCTCGACGAGCCCACTGCCAGCCTTTCCGGTAACGACGTCGACTGGTTCGGCAGCCTGATCGCCCGGTTGAAGGGTGAAGGCGTCACGATCGTTTTCGTATCGCACCGCATTCCCGAAGCGCGTGCCTTCTGCGATCGCATCACCATCCTGCGCAACGGTAGCAACGTCGGCACGTTCAGCGTGCCCGAAGTGACCAACGACCAGGTCATCGACCTCATCATCGGCCGCTCGCTACGGGCAACGTTTCCAGAGAGAACGCCGGCGCCGGCCAGTACCACGCCGCTGTTTGCGGCACGTTCTTTGTCCGTCGGGGACGAGCTCTCCGACGTCGGGCTCGCGCTCGGCGCCGGAGAGATACTCGGCGTCGCCGGCCTGCAAGGCATGGGGCAGCGCGAGCTGTTTCTCGGGCTGTTCGGCGCGCTGCCGTTGACACAGGGCGAGATTTTCGTCAAGGGCGAGCGCGTCTCGATCGAAAAGCCGGCGGACGCTATCAACCTCGGCGTCTGCCTGGTGCCGGAGGAACGGAAGACCGAGGGCATCTTTCTCAATCTCGACGGACGCACGAACATATCGATCGCCGCGTTGGCGAAGTTCTCCCGCAAGGGGTTCATCGACAGGTCGGCAGAGAGCCGCGCTGTGTCGGCGGCGCTCGCCCGCGTACAGGTCGATCAACGCGCGCTCCACACGCGGGTCAGTGCCTTCAGCGGCGGCAATCAGCAGAAGATCGCGATCGCCAAGTGGCTGTCGAACAAGAGCCGGGTGCTCCTGATGTTCGATCCGACGCGCGGCGTCGATGTGGGCACAAAGAGCGAAATCTATCATCTGATGAAGGACTACACGGCGGCGGGCGGCGCGATCCTTTTCTATTCAACTGAACTGACGGAATTGACGAATATGGCGCACCAGATTCTGGTGCTTTACGGTGGGCGCATCACCGCCGAGATCATGCCCACGGACAGCGGGTTTGAAGAGAACGACATCATGCGGGCGATGCTCGGCGGCGATTCGTCGGATCCCGTCGCGCTAATAGAGGAGGCGGGGCGTGTCGGCGCTTAGCCTCAGCCACGCCCCTTTCGTCTATCGCAGCCTGCTTCGCAGCAGTGGGCTTTGGTTCGCGATTCTTATTTTTCTCCTCCTTATAGTTCTCCAGACCGCCATCTCACCGGTTGCATTCAGCTACTTCGATTTCAGCTATCAGGCGAGCGGCGGAGCGGTGCTGGCGCTAGCAGCTATGGGCCAGACGATCGTCGTGCTTACCGGTGGGTTCGATCTGAGCGCCGGCGTAGTCATTTCGCTGGTCAACGTTTTCGTGGCCTCGAACCTTCAGGACGACGCCGGAGTGCAGCTTGCCGTCGCTCTGGGCGGGATCCTGATCGGCGGAGCGGTCGGCGCGTTCAACGGGTTTTTTGTAGCGGTTCTCCGTATGCAGCCGATCGTGGTCACGCTGTCGACCATGTTCATTCTCAGCGGCGTGAGGCTGCTTGTCATGGACCGGCCTGGCGGGTACGTCCCGCAGGATTTTTCCGATTTTCTGAACGGCGCTGCAATCCCCAACGTCCTGCCGGCGCCGGTGGTGGTGATCACCGTCGCGCTCGGCATCTGGATTCTGCTGAAACGCACGCGCTTCGGTGTCTCACTCTATTCGGTTGGAAGCGATGGCGACGCCGCGGCTCACAGCGGCGTCTCCGTCAGGCTGACGAAGTTCGCGGCCTATACTCTGGCAGGCTGCTTCTATGGTGCGGCGGGCGTGTTCGTAACCGCGCAGACCGGTGGTGGCGATCCGCTCGTGGGCGATCCACTCCTCCTGCCGATCTTCGCCTCGGTGGTGCTGGGTGGCACGCTGCTCGGCGGGGGGCGCGGCGGCTGCTTCGGCTCGATCGTCGGCGCCTACATCCTCATGACCCTGGTGAATGTTCTTCTGGCGCTGAACGTACCGTCGTTCTTCAGCACCATCGTCGAGGGCGTCATTCTGCTCGTCGCCGTGCTCGTCCCGCTGATTGGAAAGGGATTCCGCAACGCGCCGGCGTATTTCCGCCACCTGTTCGCCAAGGAAGCCCGGTTAGGGACGGGCGCCGCGCGCGACGCCACCATGCCTGCATTTGTTGAGATGGTGCGACCGCTGGCGGTAGCGCCGCGCGTGGCATGGTATGTCACCAACCGTGAGAACATCCGTTATTCCGCGCCTGCCTTCGTCGCGCTCTTGATCGTCCTCGCCATCTCCCACTTCGTTCTCGGCGACCTGACGCTTCGCTATGTCAATGCGCTGCTTATCCTAAGTTCATTCCTCATCGTCTTGGCGCTTGGGCAGGGAGCGGTCATCCTGACCGGCGGACTGGATCTCTCCGTGCCGTGGACGATCACGTTCTGCGCGGTCGTGCTCAATACCATGAGCGAGGCGCACGACGCTGCGCTGCCGATGGCTATCCTCACTGTGCTTGCCATCGGCATGCTCATCGGGATGTTCAATGGGCTCGCCGTGGCGGCGCTCGGGCTGCCACCCTTGGTGGTTACGATGGCGACTAACGGCATCGTACAAGGCATGACCCTTATCTACAGTCAGGGTAATCCGGGCGCGATGGCTGCACCAATCCTTCGCTATCTCCTGATCGGGCGCACCCTGGGGATCGCGCCGGCCATCTGGATTTTGATCGCGTTTGTCGCCGTCGGTGTTGTGCTTCTCAGTCGGACGCCGTTCGGACGACGGATATACGCCGTCGGCAGCCAGCCTCATGTCGCCTTCCTTTCGGGCGTCAATGTGGTGTCGACCACGGCGGGCGCTTATGTCCTGAGCGGGGTGTGCGCGGCGATCGTGGCCATTTTGTTGTCGGGTTTCATCGGCCAGGCCAGCCTCGGCATGGGCGATGAGTTCCTACTGCCCTCGATCGCGGTCGTGGTTGTCGGTGGGGCGCTGATCACCGGCGGGCGCGGCCACTACATTGGCATGGTCGGGGGGGCGCTGCTCATGACGGCGATGCAGATTCTACTCGCCGGCACCGGATTGCCGATGGCCGTGCGGCAGATTATCTTTGGGTTTGTCATACTTGCCGCCGTTCTCAGCTTGCGGGACAGGGCGCGCCCATGAGCGCGCCGGGGTTCCTCAGCAGATGCCGTTCGAGAACTACCGCGATCGCGGGTAAGAGGCGAACGTGGCGCTGAGCGTGATCTGCCTCGGCGGCTCAGCATATGACCACGTATTCCGTTTGCCGTTTAGGCCGACTGAGCCGGTGAAGGTCATCGCCAGTGGGCATGAAGGCCGCGCCGGCGGCATGGCGGCTACCGCCGCAGTGGCGGTAGCCGCTCTGGGCGCAAACGGAATCTTCTGGGGTCGCATCGGCTCGGATCGTGAGGGCGAGGCGGTTGAGGAACAGTTCAAAAAGGCGGGCGTGGACACGACTGACCTGGTTCGGGTCGAGGGTGCCTCGACGGCGGTCTCCGCGATTCTCATTGATGACGAAGGCGAGCGGGCGATCGCGGCCTTTGGCGGTGTGGGTCTCGGCGGCGACCCCCTGTGGCTGCCGCTTGAAAAGGTGCGCAACGCCGACGCGGTGCTCTGCGACCTGCGCTGGCCAGAGGGTGCGCTCGCGCTGTTGGCGGAAGCAAGGAAGTGTGGCGTGCCGAGCGTGCTCGATGCCGATGTCGCGCCGTCAGAACAACTGAAGATGCTGCTACGCGCGGCCGACCACGTCCTGTTTTCAGAACCGGCCCTGACGAGCTTTACGGGACTAGCGGAGGTCGGGGCCGCGTTGGGCGCAGTCGCGCAGGAAACGCCAGCGCAGATAGGCGTCACGCTCGGTGCGCGGGGGTGCTGCTTGTGGGTGAACGGGGATGTGCTTGTGATCCCCGGCTACAAGGTAGCGATCCGCGATACCAGCGGCGCCGGGGATATCTTCCACGGCGCTTATGCGCTTGCCGTGGCCGAGGGCAGGGCGGTGCCGGAAGCAGCGCGTTTTGCCAACGCAGCCGCGGCGCTCAAATGTGCGCTCGGCAACGGCTGGCAGGGAATGCCGACACGGCAGGCCGTTGAGAATCTAACCAGAGGTTGAATGCAATGGAGTTTTCGGCGGGCAAGTTTCGCGGTTTCCAGAAGGTCGGCAACGATGCCGGCGTCTTCAAGATGGTCGCGGTCGACCAGAGGACCCCTATCCTCGATCCGATCAAGCGCGTCCGTCAGACTAGCGAAGCGCCTTATGAAGACGTTGTCGCCGTCAAGGCAATGCTGATCCAGCACCTCGCCCAGAAATCGACCGCCATCCTGCTTGACCCGCTATTCTCCTTTCCAGGCGGCCTCCCGCTAGTCGGTTCGAAGCCGGGAGTGATTCTCGCCTACGAGGATTCGATGTTGGAGAACACATCAATGGGTTTCAAGTCGCGGGCGATCCCTGGCTGGAGCATGGAGAAGATCCGGCGGAGCGGTGGCGATGCAGCTAAAGTGCTGGTCTGGTATCGGGCTGATGCGCCTGAGGAAGTACGCGGGCATCAGCAGGCGTTCGTACGCGCGGCGGGCGAGGCGTGTCTCAAAGCGGACCTCGTCCATATTCTTGAGATCCTTGTTTATAACCTGCCCGGCGAAGATCCGGCGGCGTTTGCCGCAAACCGAGCGCGGCTGGTGCGTGAGGCGGTCGGAGATTTTGTCACGCCCGAGTACCACGTGGACCTCTTCAAGCTCGAACCACCGAGTTCGCTGAAGGGCGTCGCCGATCCCGATGGGGCGGAAGCATCTGCGGTTCAGGTTTTCTACGACGATCTGGCGGCGACGATCGATCGCCCGTGGGTATTGTTGAGTGCCGGCGCCTCAGCGGAGGACTTTCGCCGCTCGCTGGTATATGCCTACCGGGCCGGAGCGTCGGGCTATCTTTGCGGGCGCGCTATCTGGAAGAATGCATTTGATCACTTTCCTGACTTCGCGGTCATGGCAGATATTCTCAAGCGCGAGTCCATACCCTACCTCGATGAGATCAACGAACTCACCGACCGCGCTGCGCGCCCGTGGACGCTCGGCGGGGATGTCTCCTTTGCCCATGCCGGCATGAAGTTTCCCCAGATGTACGCCCCAAAATGAGCAAGCGGCAGGCAGAGATCGTCGCCATGGTCGAGCGGCGCGGCTATGTCTCCGTAGATAGGCTGGCGGCGCAGCTCGCAGTGACGCCGCAAACTATCCGCCGCGATCTCAACGAACTCTGCGACGGCAAATTCCTCGAGCGGCACGCAACAGCGTGCGCGAATGCTGCGCAATATGCACGCTCTGATTGTTGAGTATCGCGACGCGCTTGCCGAGCTGCTGACGCTTAAGCAGGGCAAGCCGCTGGCCGAGTCGAAGGGCGAGATCGGCCTCAGCGCCGCCTATTTCGTTTGCGCCAACCGCTTCTATGCGCAGGCGGGCATTCACGACGCATTTGTCGAGCGTTTTGTCGAAAACGTGAGGACGTTGCGTCTCGCGTCGGGATTCGACCCTGAGACCAGTCGGGGACCGCTGATCAACGAGAAGGCGATGCTGAACGTCGAGCGGCTCGTCGCCGACGCAGTTGCGGGCGGCGCCACAGTTCTGACCGGCGGCAAGCGCAGCTCGGTTGGTGCGGTGTTTTACGAGCCGACTGTCATCACCGGCATGACGGCGAAGATGGCGATCGCCAAAAACGAGGTGTTCGGACCGGTCGCGCCGATAGCCAGCTTCACCTCCGGGGAGGAAGTGCTCTTGGCGGCGAACGCGAGCGACTATGACCTGGCTTCGTACGTCTACACGCGCGACCTGTCGCGCGCGCATCGTATGCTCGATGCGTTGGAGACCGGTCTCGTCGGTGTCAAAGAAGGTTTGATCACAACCGAAGCTGCGCCTTTCGGGGGCTTCAAGTCATCAGGGATGGGGCGCGAGCGCTCTAGGTACGGGATGGATGCCTATCTCGAGATCAAGTATGCCAGTGTCGGCCTCTGACGCCTCCACCGGAACGAACGGCGGGCTTCGTGGCCAGCGCGCGCTCGTCACCGGAGGCGGCAAAGGCATCGGCCGGGCGACAGCCAAGATGCTCAATGCGCGGGGCGCCACGGTTGCCGTGCTCGGGCGTACCCGCGAAGATCTCAACAGCCTCGCGGCGGAGATCGGGTGCGAGGCTTTGCCCGTCGATCTCGGGGACCCGTCCGCCATTCATGCCGCAGGCGCGAAGCTCGGTACGTTCGATCTTCTGGTGAACTGCGCCGCGGTTTCGGAGCCTGTGCCGTTCCTTGATCTGGCCGCGGATTCCTTCGAACGCACGATGGCGGTCAACGCTGTGGGGCCGATTCTGGTGAGCCAATACGCGGCGCGCGGCATGATTGCGCGAGGGAAGGGCGGGGCTATTGTCAACGTGTCCAGCGTCGCCGCATTCGTGGGCATCGCGGACCAGGCAAGCTATTGTGCTTCGAAGGCGGCGCTCGACGCGATTACCCGCGTCATGGCGATCGAACTCGGCCCGCAGGGAATTCGCGTGAACGCGGTCAATCCGGTGGTCACGCTCACGGCGATGGCAGCCAAGGCGTGGAGCGATCCGGAAAAGACTGCCCGCCGTCTGGCGCGAATTCCGCTCGGCAGATTCGCCGATCCGCAAGAGGTTGCCGAGGCGATCGTCTATCTGCTCGGCGATGGAGCGCGCATGATGACTGGTCTTTCGCTGCCGGTAGACGGCGGCTTCAGCGCGGTTTGAAGATGGTAGCGTCCCGTTCAGGCAAGAACAGCCCGATAGTCTCGCCCGCGATCGCCAATATGGTGGCGAGCCACCGGATCGTCGATCTTACCCGGCTGTCCCTTACAATTAATCCATCGGGTTCCAGTTCCTGCTCTCCGATGGGATAGCCATTGAACTGGAGGATATATGCTATTACGTCTATGATTTCATTATCGTTTAGTGTTCCTGCTTTGCCCTCCGGCATCGTGGTGCTTATCCGTTCGAACCGTTCTGCAATCGTATTTCCATGCCAGCTGAAGTTGAACACTTCTCCGGTCAACGGTGCCGCTTCCGGGTTCGTCGGAAAGAGATCCGCCCCGTGGCAGATTGCGCAAAACTGCTGGTAAGCGATTTTTCCTCGTTGCGCTTGCTGTTCCGTAAAAATCCCGCTTAAGATCGAACCGGGGACGCATCCTGAGCGTTTGCTGAAGAAATCGCGGAAACCGAGAGTAGGAAGGCAGCAACCGTAGCCCTTTTCATTTTGTTGGATCCTCCCCTTTCTGACGAAGCCAGCCGCGATAGCGGTGTGCAAGTTGGGAGCGGGGCCCTAGGTGATTCGCCGTGGCTGGGGACGAGTGCGTTGTATTGGACGGAGATCGACCTTGGTTCTCCGATGAAAGAGGGGGTAGTGTCATGGTCGGTCCGGTTCGAGGCGACGGAGCTGGCGTTGCCCCATGCCGGTGCGTCCGGCAAATTCAGCTTCGCGGTCGTCAGGCGGCCGGAACACTGCGTGACCGTCAGCGTCATCGAAAAGGACACCGAGGCTCCGATTGTGAGTGCCCAAGTACGCTTGGGCTTTCATCGGTCGTCTACCGACGAATCCGGGCGAGCAAAAGTGGAGACGCCCAAGGGCGTATACGATGTGATTGTATGGAAGGCTGGATACGCGTTTTCCCCTAGGACCGTCGAGGTGACGGAGGACCTGGCCATGCAGATCGAGGCTGTTGCTATTCCCGAGGAAAACGAATTCCCCGAGGACCCTTGACCGACGCCGTCGCCAAAAAGCTCACCCAGGCCGGCCGCGACGGCCGCCCGACGCGCGCGGAAGCCGAAGCGGCCGTCAAAACCCTGATTTCCTGGGCTGGCGACAATCCTGCCCGCGAAGGCTTGCTCGATACTCCCGCGCGCGTGATCAAGACTTGGGAGGAGTTGTTTCGCGGTTATCGCGAAAGCGCCAGCGTAGCTCTGAAGGGGGCCTTTGAGGATGTCGGCGGTTATCACGGTCTTGTGCTGGTGCGCGACATCCCGTTCTTTTCCCATTGCGAGATCCACCTCCAGATGATCATTGGCCACGCTCATATCGCGTATCATCCCTCCGACGTCATCGTCGGTCTTTCCAAGCTTGCTCGCCTCGTCGACGTCTTTGCCCATCGTCTGCAGACGCAGGAAAGGCTTACGGCGCAGATCGCTGAGGCGCTTGACGACGCTTTGAAGCCACGCGGCGGTGCCGTCATGATCAGGGCCGAACACATGTCCATGTCGCTGCGAGGAGTTCGGAGTCACGGGATGCGGACGAATACCACGTGCTTCACCGGAATCTTTCAGGAGGACCCCGCCGAGCAGGTCCGGTTCATAACGATGGTGCAAGGCACCAACGCGGACCGCATTCGGATTGAGGCCTGAGTCCGCATACATACCGGCCGTTGACGTTGAGTGTGCGGCCCGGGTCAACGGGCACTGAGCATCGAAGGTTTGGCGGTTGTCATTGCGCCCCGTCGGCTCCAGTCGGGCCGATGCCGACGCAGCGGGGCGATCGTGAATTGAGGTTCTGTTCCTGATCGTGGCACGGGATCGCCTCGCGCGTATAGGTCGGCGCCTCCTGCGCCGGCGGGTCAGATAACGCCACAACTCCTCCGCCTTCTGCCTGGCGCGGTAGAGGAAGGCATAGATCGTTTCAGTGCACACACCACGCAGGCCGGGCTCGTTGGCGGCCTTCAGCCATCCAGCGATCTGTTCCGGCGACCAGCCTTCGGCCAGACGATCGCGGACAAAGCGACCGAGCGCCTCATCCTCCTCGATCGCGGCATGACGCTGTCCGCGCAACACATAGGCTCCGTCTGCGTGATGGGGCGAATAGCGCCCCTCGGGCAACCGATTGCGCTTCAGTTCGCGGCCAATTGTCGACATGGCCCGGCCAAGCAATCTGGCAATCGCGCTGATCGAGTGATCGGCGGCAGCCAATACGGCAATCTCCGACCTTTCATCGCTGGAAAGGTGTGAATACGATGGCATGGCACACTCCCTCAGGTCTCGATAATCAACCCGCCATCATAGCGGGCCGGGGGTGTTGACTTCACGCTGGAACTCAAGGGGGCCATGGCCCGACCCAGCTGAATATGCCCAATCGAACGTTTTTCGTTCGTCCATCTTCGGCGTGGGCAGAACCGCCGCAATCCCTTGCTGCCGGTGCCACGTGGCGCTAAAAGAAGGTCGCAGGGTGGTTGGAGCCTTCAATGACGTCAGCGCTTTATCCTGGTCGTTCGATCCAGTCACGTACGGCCATTGCGACATACTCCGCAGGGCGTTCGACCTTTTTGAAGATGTGATTGTCGGCGTTGCCGTCAACCCCGCGAAATCGTCACTGTTCTCGCAGCTCGAGCGCCAGGAAATGATGCGCGAAGTTATCGCCTCGATGGGTGAGCCCTCGTCCTCGCACACCGGCGTCATCGCCTTCGACACGCTCGCAATCGACGCTGCACGCGCTGTCGGGGTCACCGCGCTTATCCGGGGTGTTCGCGATACGGCCGATCTTGACTACGAAATGCAGATAGCTCGCAGGAATGTGAAGCGGGCGCCAGGCATTCGCACGATCTTCTTGCCGGCGTCTCCCTCGATGCGGACCGTCTCTTCGACACTTGTCCGCGAGATCGCCCGCATGGGTGGCAATGTTGACCTCTTCGTGCCTGCGGTCGTGGCGCGAAAGCTGACACAAAAGTTGGCCTCGTGACACGTGTGTGGTTTTCGGCCGCTTCGCCCGCCTGTTCCGCTCCCTGGTCAAAGCCGATCTCCTGATCCTCGACGACCGGGGGCCGGAGCGGCTCACCGCCAATCGTCGAGGACCGTTACGCTTGGGGCTCGACACTCGTCACCAGCCAGCTGCCGACCGACACCTGGCGACACTCGTCACCAGCCAGCTGCCGACCGACACCTGGCACCAGGTGATCGGCAAACCCACTTTCGCCGACGCCATCCTCGATCGCATCGTCCACAATGCCTACCGGCTCCCGCTCGACGGCCGGTCGATGCGCAAAAATCCAGGCTGGCGAGGCCGAAACCGCGCTGCCGGGCGCCAACGTCAAGGACCAAACCCATGCTTGACGAGGCCCGCCAACACTGACTTCAGAAAATCGGTCTTCTAACTTTGCCCGTCACGTAATCTGTGGAATCGGATCACGAACGATAGGGTACCACCCCAGCTGCATCGGTTGGGCGACGGTTCAACCGTTGAGTATCCGTTGCGTGTCGTCGCGACACATCCCGTCGATTCCGAAACGAGTTTCAGCGTGCAGTTTTGCGACATCTTGGCTGGCTTATCCGTCAAGCAACATGACAAGCGAGTTGTTAACTCGGAGAGGGAGTTTCTGAATCAACTGAGTGACAAAGGGATGGGCGGGATCCCGGCAACGACGGATGTCTTCGGCGGCATCTTACCTGGCCACAAATTTCCTGACCAGATACCGCCAAGGCGAGCGTGTGCGGGTCTTCGGCGGCATCTTACCTGGCCACAAATTTCCTGACCAGATACCGCCAAGGCGACTAAGCGACCCCGACGTTGTAGATCAAATGACCGAAGTCATTTTTGGCCCACACAATCCGCATTCGTAGATCTTGCGAGGGACTTCCGGGCGCAGTCGCCAAAATCTTCAAACACGCGGCGGCATGTCCGAGCTGTCCAGCCGACGATGAGCCAGTGATGCAAGCGAAAGAAGATCTTCAGCATCCTCCTTGTTTATCTTCCATTTTATCCGAGCCTCGTGAGCGGTTGGGTTCCGGGACATGCTAAAAATGACCTTTGAGTAGATTTACAAAGCCCTTTTGCTCGTCCTTCTAGCTCTTGGTTTTCAGCGCATTTATCGCAAGCATCGGCTTCTCGCCGGAGAGTGCACGATCTATGAGTGTTGCGCCGTCATCCGTTAGACCCGTCACCGTTCTGATCTTGTCCGCGATACTCTTGACCGCTTACAGCACGGCGTGGAAGTAGTTGTCCGCCAAAAGCTCTTCGCGGCAAAATTTCAGCCACACCGTCTTGGCGCGGGGAGTTGTCCGCCAAAAGCTCTTCGCGGCAAAATTTCAATACATCAGAGTGTACGCCACGGCTTTCTAGGTCTGCTCTCAGATTAGCGGCTCGGCGCTAAGCTTCCGAAAGAGTCGCGGCCTTATCTACCCGCTTGATTTCCCCGACTCCACAACAGCCATGCCTGCGAAGGGTTGGCGTCCATGGACGCGGTGTAAATCTCGCGCTTTCAGTGTTGGATTTCCAGAGCGGCCGACCTCGCGGATCTCGTATCAATCAGCCGGCGACCACCGGTTGCGTAAGGCGATAGAGGAGACCGTCATAAGACGTCGCCAAGAACTCCCCGGCCGCCTCGTCGGCGGCGAGCGACGAGATCCCGAAGCGGCTGACCTTTTGGACGACCGGCCAGTCGCCGCGATCCAAGTCATAGATGGCGACCTTACCGTCGTAGGATCCGGTGGCGATGCGCTGCGCCGGCCCGAGCACCGCCACGCATTTGATCGAGTGATCGTGGGGGGTTGCGATCGCTCGGCAAGCAGTCGGCGTTCAGACCCGCAGCTTGCGGTCGCGGCTGACGCTGACGAACCGGCCATCGGGCAGGGCGGCGGCGCCGTTAGCAATCTTGTCGTGGGCATCGGGAATGATCGCGACCGGCTCGAAGTTCCCTGCATCGTGGAACGCCGCTGACCCGGTGGCGCTGACGCTGAACAGATGAGTGCCGTTGCAGGCGAGCCCCTTGATGGCATTGTCGTGCAGCACCATCATGCTCGAAAAGCCGATCTCGCCGTTTTCGGCCTGTTCGAACACCAGCCCCTCGCCGGTATAGGCGCCGACGACCAGCACCTGGCTGGCCTTCGCTCCCCAAGACGCGCCTCAGTTGAGCGGCGAGCGGTGCTGGTAGAGGACTTCGCCGGTGAGGGCGTCGAACAGCACGCCGAGCTGGCCGCCGGTGACCAGCCGCCGCCCCCACGGCATCATGAAATTGCAGAGGGTTCCGAGGCGCATGACGATCGCGCCGTCCCGGCGCACGATGCCGGCATCGCCGACTGAATAGGTCGCACCATCGCGCACGCAGCCGGCATTAACGCCGGGCGTGTCGCGGATGCGTGCGACGTTCCAGGCCCGGTTGGGCAGCGAATATTCCGCATAAGTGCTGCCGAAGGTGCCGAACACAATGGAATCCGCGCCGACGAACGAGGCTGAGCGCAGCCAGACCACGGGCGGCACCTCGGTCTTCTGAACCAGGCTCAGGCCGTCGTCGACGCCGATCGACCACACCTTCACGGTGCGGTCGTAGCTCGCGCTCATCAGTCGGCGGCTCTGCTCCTGCAGTGCCAACCGCTTGATGCCGGCATCGTGGCACGGCAGCGCGGAGACGTTTTCGTCGCGCAGCGTCAGGATCTCGCCGCGATCGTTGCCGGCGAAGATGGTGCCGGAACTCGTCACCACCACCGTGTCGGTCTCGCCGCCGAGCGGATACCGCTCCAGCTCCTCGCCCGTGGCGACGTCCCATCGCCGCACTGTTCCGTCATCGCTGCTCGACACCAACTCGCGGCCCTCGCCGAGCCATTCGACCGAGAGCACGTCAGCGTCGTGGCCGGCGATGGTCCGCTGGTGCGTGCCGTCCGGGCCGAAGATGCGGATCCTGTAGTCGCGAGACGCCGTGGCGATGCGAGAGCCGGCGGAGCTCCAACTCGCCATCTCTACGTCGTCCTCGTGCCCCTGTAACACCGGAACCGGCGTGAGCAACGGCATTGACCAGACCCGTGCCGAGTAATCGCTGCTCGCCGTTAGCAGGAACCGGCCGTCGGGACTAAAACGGCATTGATTTACGAGGTGATCGTGCCGTGCGCGCGCCAGCGCCCGCCCGCTGCGGGCATCCCATAGGATGACTTGGCTGTCGTATCCCGCGGTGGCGATATAGTTGACACTGAAGGCATCGATTCCGCTGATCGGCGACCGATGGTGGAGGTTGGGAATCGGGACGGAGGAAAGCTCGGCGTCGGTCATATCACCATCGCCGGCGCCGTTTCTGACCGCCGATTCCTCACCGCAAACCCGCTCCGACTGGTTTCATGGCAAGTAACGATATCGTGAGGGCCGCACGGGCGCAAATGCTGTCCAGGTGCCTGTCCCTCCTATTTGATCGATCCAAGCCGACATTCCCCAGATGAACTCTGGAACGGCGTGGACGATAGCAGATGGCTGGGTTCCCGGGTATCTATGGGCGGGCTGCGACGCGCTCATTTCCCATGAGCACCACGGCACCGAACTCGCCGCACTCCTGCATCAACGTAAGCACGTCGCCCGAGCGCAGCAGCAGCTCAGTGACTTCATCCGAGACCTGCTGACCGAGGGCGCAGAGACCGGCGACCTCCGGGACGATGTCGCGCCTGACGAGCTTGCGAGCTATTGCCTCCACGCCCTCACAGCAGCCAGCAGCCTGCCATCCAAGGCCGCGGTCCGCCGCCTCGTCACGGTCACTCTGGCTGGGTTGCGCGCCCCGCGCTGACTCGTTCCGATGCGGCTGGAGCCGGAAGCCCGCTGGAGCCAGCAAGCAAGCGAAAATATTCCGGTTGCCCTCTGCGGTGCCAACTTGGATGACCGGTTAACGGGGCGGTTTTTGCGATCAGGCGTAAACTATCTCACAAGTAATACCGCGTCCGCGAATGCTTACTGTAGGCTCCCCAGTCACGCACCCTGTGGCTGCACATCGGGCTCAGCGAGTAGAATGGCCGGACAGAGTTTAATTCAGCATATCCCCACGACCAACACGCCGACGCCACCCATCATTGTCCAACGTTTCAGAAGGGGGCGAGCCCATTAGAGCCGATAGTGTTTGTCGATGAAACCAAGGTCGGGATCTCCGACCAACGTCCAATTGATCCATGTCTTGTGCGTCTCGAAGTGCCGCCAATGTCCGCGGCGGAAATGAAGGCGCACGCCTGCTCTTGTCGTCGGCGCGGATTCGGGCAGAGGATCTGGCCGATCGCGTCGCGCTAACTTCACCACGTGATAGGCAGATATTGGGGCCTTTTTTGCACGCTCCCGCGTCCGGTTCAGCCGAAAAGGTGCTCTGACCACCTCCGTAACGGCGATGCGCGCGTCGAGCGCGATGGCTATCGCCCGCAATTGGTCGCGCACCATCGCATTCACCGAAATCATATGCGGACTTGCAAGAGAAAGATGCGACCACGCGAAGGGCAGTTGGACGAAGGCGAAGAGATCAGGGTCGCCCTCGTTCTGCCGCGCGGCAACGCAGACGCGCCGCCCGGATATCACGAACTCGAAGATTGAGAGTGGATAGGGCAGCTTGACGCCGGTGAGGTCGACATCAAGTTGATCCGCATTCTTAAATGCAGCGGCCCAATCGTGCTCAACGATGAAGATCTGGAAGTCGCCGTGCTCGACCAGGCTGCCCATGAACTGCATATAGTCGTCGGGAACGTCCGGCCGAGACGCTTGGTTGTTTGGTCGCGCTGCCGCGCGAAGCTTGTGAAAGACTGTGCCGCGAGCCCTTTGAAGCTTGGGTGAGACAGCCCAACGCCGAAGCGTCGTTTCGGGATTTTCATAGCCGGCGAAGTCGCTCACGGGTTGGGCCTCTAACGGCTCATGCTTTGGAGATCACGCCAGACAGCGATGCGGTATCGGGTGCACCATCGTATTTAACAATGCCGTAGGAAGTCGACCGGAATAGCGCTGACATGACAAGGACACGTTCCTTCGGCCCAGCGCAAAAAGGGCTTTCCTCCACAGACCCTTCCGTCTCGAAGCCGTCGGCGCTTGGTCATGATCCCTTCCTCGTCGAGGATCTCCTTCAGCTTCGAGATGCTTCCGGCTTCCTGGTAGCTCACGACAGAAAGCCGCGGACGCTGTGCGCCTGCCAGCCGGTCGCCTTCGAGATCGGAGATGAATGCCCCCTTGGGGCGCCGAAGCAGCCTCAGGACTTGTTCGGTCTTTGTCGTCGGAGTGGTGGCTGTCTTCGTGGTTTTGGGTGCTGCTGCCGGTCGCTGCGACTTCTCCGTCCTCCCGGCAGAACGAGCCCCGGCAGCCCTCCCGGCTGCAGACCTCTTCCGTCGAGCGGGCTTCCGGCTGCCGGTCGCCCTGTCCTCTGATGCGTTGATTGCGGTGTTCGCCATCTCAGCCTCCTGTAGCATTCACGGCATCGGACCATTCCGGCGCTGCTACCACCACAAGTCTAGCAATTGGACCGGACGAGGAGGCGAGGGGGCGGTCTATTGGTGTCAACGTCGGAGCAAAATTCCTGGTCCACCCGGGCGGAGCAAAACTAGTCCACTTAACGTTATGCGGTACGCGGTGTTGGGGGGTTGCTCCCGGTAGTCCATAGGAGGGACCCGCGCTGCTTCGTGTAGCGCTTGCGTTACGCGGAGCGAAGCAGCGTGGGAGGTTCCTGTGGACCCACCGGCGTCAACCATTGCACCGGCGGTTAAGCAGGTATTTTTGGGGATTTGCGCCGTTTTTGGCTTTGGTTGAGACGATAGCTCTCGCCGTTCATTTCCAGGATATGGACATGGTGGGTGAGGCGGTCCAGCAAAGCCCCGCGTCAGGCGTTCCGAGCCGAATATCTCCGTCCACTCATCGAACGGCAAGTTGCGAGGTCACCAGGATCGAGCCCCGCTCGTAGCGCTGGCTGAAGACTTCGAACAGCAGCTCGGCGCCGGTCTTCGAGAGCGGCACGAAGCCGAGTTCGTCGATGGCAGAAGGTGATACTTTGCCAGTTGCTTCTGCAGGCGCAACAGGCGTTTTTCATCCCTGGCCTCCATCAGTTCATGAACCAGGGCAGCGGCCGTGAGGAAGCCGGCGGAGAGCCCCTTTTGGCAGGCCGCCAGACCGAGACCGAGGGCGATATGGGTCTTGCCGGTTCCGCTGTTGCCGAGCGCGATGATATTCTCACGACGCTCGACGTATTCGCATCGCGCCAACTCCAGAACCAGCATCTTGTTGAGCGATGCGATGGCCTTGAAGTCGAAGCTGTCGAGGCTTTTGACGGCGGGGAACCTGGCCTGTCTGATCCGCCGCTCGACCATGCGGCGCTCACGGTCGATCAGTTCCAACTCGGTCAGACGGACAAGATACCGCACATGGTCGGCGCCCTCGGTGGCGCATTGGCGGGCCAGCTTGTCGTATTCGCGCAGGAACGTCGGCAGTTTCAGGGTCTTGAGGTGATGGGCCAGCAACACTTGCGGCGTATCGGTCATGACGCGCCTCCACCCAACAAGCTCATATAACTGGCGGCGGCCGTGGTCGCCACGTTGGCCCGAGGCAGGTAGGGATAGATATCCAGGTCGAGTTTGGGCGGGCGTCGCTCGATACGGCACAGCACAAGGTGTTTGACGGCGTCGTAGCCGATCGCACCCAGGCGCAGGGCGTCCTTCACCGCGCCGTGAAGCACCTCGAGATCGAAGGTCTCCACAAGCCGAAGGACCTGGACGTATTCCCGCTTGCCGGCCTTGCCCATGCGCGCCTCCAGGAGACGGCGCAGGGTTGGGAAGGCATCAGGCAGTTCCCATCCGGCTAGCGGCGCGGCCTGATCCAGGGCACCGATCTTGTGCTCCAGCAAAGGCAGGTAGTGGATCGGATCGAAGACCATATCTTCCCGGTCGTAGGAACGGGGGTGCCGGGCAATGATCCCGGCGCCGCAACCGATAACCACCTCGTGGACATAGCCACGGATCCAGACTTCCTGATGGCCGTAGGCGACGGGCACGGAATAGTCATTCGTCCGGTAGCGCACCAGGGACAGCGAGTTGACCCGCGTGCCCTGCTTGTCGCACGCGTCGAACGGTGCCGGCAGTGGCCTCTTCAACGCTTCGCGGTCACGCACAAACCGTTCGCCGATGCTCTCGCGGTGGCCGCGCAGGACGTTGCCTTGCCGGTTGCGGCATTGCTCTTCCAGGTGGCCATTGAAGGCGTCCCAGCTCGCGAACCGGGGAAGCGGCGTCATGAAGTTCCGCCGGGCATAGCCGACCACCCCCTCCACATTGCCTTTGTCGTTACCCTTGCCGGGACGGCCGTAGCGGTCCTCGAAGAGGTAATGGGACTGCAGCCCGCTGAACGCCCGCGTTCGTTGCCGCGTGCCATCTGACAAGATGCGCGACACCAGACACTTGTCGTTGTCGTAAAGAATCGATTGGGGAACGCCGCCGAAAAAAACAAAGGCTCTGTTGTGCCCGTCCAGCCAGGCCTCCGTCGTCGCCGCCGGGTAGGCCGCAACGAAGCAGGCATCGCTGTGGGGAAGTGTCATGACGAAAAAATGCGCCCGATACTTGACGCCGGCGATGATCGCATCCGCCTCGCCAAAGTCCGCTTGAGCATGGCCCGGAGGATGTGACAACGGCACAAACATCTCACGCCGACGAAGGCGCCGTTCCCGAACGTAATCCTTCACGATGGTCTCTTTGCCCGTGAAGCCATGTTCGTCGCGAAGGCGCTCGAATATACGCTTCGCCGTGTGGTGCTGCTTACGGTGAACCGGTCGGTCCTCCTCCAGAATACGGTCGATGATATCCGTGAAGGGGGCCAGTTTCGGGCGTTTCGGTGGCTGGCGTCGCCAATATCCCGGCGGTTCCGAATGCCGCAGCATCTTCCTCACCGTCTCGCGCGCAATGCCAAACCGACTTGCCGCCTCTCGCTGGCTCAGGCTGCCATCAACATGGCAGGCCAGCCGAACGCGCAGATATAGGTCCACGGTGTACATCCTCCCGCCTTCCATCTCAAAAAAGATCGAAGACTACAGGTGGCAGAGTTTTACTCCGCCCGCGGCTGGGCCCGCCGCTTCCGTGGACTAATTTGTCACCGCCGTTCTCATCTATTGGATCGGCTTGGCTCCGATCACGGGCCGCCTTTTGGCACCACCATGCATGCTTGCTTTGCTCGGGAAGTCCAGTCGTTTCAGTTGCGGTGTTTTCGCCGATCGCGAGGGTGCTCAACACCCGACTCGGCGATGATCATGGCCGCCTCCGCGATGATGGCGACATCCCGCGCGGCTGCTTGAAGACTTCGCCCATGATCCGCAAGCTGCGACAGCGTGAGCCGTGACGACTGCCCCGCGACCGCCGTTTCGACCATATCCTCGATCATCGCGATTGCGGCTGCAAGCAGGTCGTTTGCGAGCTCTCGTTGGTCGTCATCCATGACTCCTCCCTCGCCGAGGCGGCAAGGGAGGCTTCGTTTGGCGAGGAAGTCCAGTCGCATTCGATAACGCTGCGATCAGGGCCGGTTCAACCGATCATGGACCTGCCTCTCGCCATTCATCAATCGCGACCGCAACGATTTTGTTTGGCCCGATGGTCCGATCTGTCCGGACTGCGGTTCGGTTGAGCGCATCGGCAAAATGGGCGGTAAGTCCACCAGGATCGGCACCTACAAATGCTATGCCTGCCGGAAGCCGTTCACCGTCAAGGTCGGCACCGCGTTATACCATCGGGTGGATGTCGGCTTAAGCAACCGGCAGCACGAGCGCATCGTGCTCTCCGAGAAGCTCGCGCCATGCCGGCTTTGCTTGCTGCCGGGAGTCCGGTCGGCTATTCTGACACTCGGAACCAAGGCTCAGCGGGGGGAGACGGCCAATTTTCACGAGCACTCCTTTCGCCGAGCTCTCGGCGTTCATACCAACCACCGTTATGCGAGCGTACGTCGTCGCGATGATGCTCCTAGTCGTGGGTGGCACGCTGTTCGAAATCTTGCACAAGAAGAAGTGCGAGGTTCTTTTTCAACCATTGGCGGATTGCAAAGAAAAATGGGACGCAGCAGGTCGGCGGCGGGCAAATGGCGACCCTGGCGATTCAGACCGCTGTAGTGGAGGGGCTTTCATCTGGTGAATTCTGCAGCGTGCAGCGCAGAATTTCCCACCTCCTGACGATGTATGGTTTCCTGATTTACGTCGTCACAACCGCGGTGCTGGTTTTCGCGTATCCGACGCCGGCTACTCCTGCACCCATTGTTCTTCCGGTATTTTGGTACATCGGGGCCCTGATGGTCTGCATCGGCGGCTACTGGTTCTGGTTCTCCATCCGGGTCGACGTCGTCGCGGAGGGCAATTCACCGTTCCGGCTGGTGCGTGCCGACCTGTTCATTGTTTCGCTTCTGGCGAGTGTGACGCTGGGCCTGATTTGGGCTTTTCTGCAGGCGAGCGGCAGCACCATCTGGGCCAGAATGTTCCTGGGTCTGTATCTCATTGCCACGACGGTACTGTTCGGATCGATCCCCTGGTCCAAGTTCTCTCATATGTTCTTCAAGCCCGCAGCGGCCTATCAGAAACGGGTGGAGCAGGCGAACGGTTCGAGGAGGAACCTGCCCGCCCGCGCCGACGCCCCGGAAATTTACGGTAGCGCCCGCCGGCAACCTCAGAATTATTAGTTCGCCCAACATTAGTTTTCGATACAGGAGATTGCGGATCTCATGCCCACATTCGTCTATATGACGAGCTGCGACGGCTGCGGACATTGCGTGGATATCTGCCCGTCCGACATCATGCACATCGATAAAACCTACCGCCGCGCCTACAACATCGAGCCCAACATGTGCTGGGAGTGCTATGCCTGCGTGAAGGCCTGCCCGCAAAACGCCATCGATGTGCGTGGTTATGCCGAATTTTGCCCCATGGGCCACAGCGTCCGTGTGCTGCGGGAAGAAGCAAAGGGAACCATTTCCTGGAGTGTCAAATTCAGGGACGGCCGGGAGAAGAATTTCGTCTCCCCGATCAGGACCACCGAATGGGGGTCGCTGAAATCTCCTTCAGATTACCCTGAACCCAGCGCTGAAGCCCTGAACTCCCAGGAGCTCGCGCACGAGCCCGAAGACCTCAACATCGATGCGCTGCCGGCGCTCACGAGGGATCAGCTCAAGCAGGGCGTGGTCTAGTGGGTTTGTTTTCAAGAAGAAAAACAATTTTCGTCGACAGCGATATCCTCGTCATCGGCGGCGGCATAGCCGGCTGTGGGGCTACCTATGAATCTAGATACTGGGGGCGGGACTTAAAAGTCGTCTGCGTCGAGAAGGCGAATATCGAGCGCAGCGGCGCGGTCGCTCAAGGGCTCTATGCCATCAACTGCTACATGGGCATGCAGTGGGGCGAGAACCAACCCGAGGACCATGTGCGCTACGCCCGCAACGACCTCATGGGCCTGGTGCGCGAGGATCTTGGATACGATATCGCCCGTCACGTGGACGCTACGGTGCACAAGCTCGAAGAATGGGGCCTTCCGATGATGAAGGACCCGAAAACCGGCCGCTACCTGCGCGAGGGCAAATGGCAGATCATGATCCACGGCGAGAGCTACAAGCCGATCGTGGCTGAAGCCGCCCGCAAGGCCGCTACCGAAGTCTACAACCGGATCATGGTGACCCACCTGCTGATGGACAAGACGAACCCAACCGGGTTGCCGGGGCTGTCGGCTTTAACGTCCGCACGGGTGATTTTTACGTCTTCCGCGGCAAGGCCGTCATCGTCGCCGCCGGCGGCGCGTCGCACATCTTCAAGCCGCGCTCGACGGGCGAAGGCATGGGACGAACCTGGTATGCCCCATGGAGCAGCGCATCTGCCTATGCACTGCCGATCCAGGTTGGCGCCAAGATGACGCAAATGGAGAACCGGATCGTTCTCACAAGGTTCAAGGACGGCTACGGCCCGGTCGGGGCCTACTTCCTGCACTTGAAGACCTACACCGAAAACGTGCACGGCAATGAATATGAGTCCACCTGGTACGAAGACACCAGAGCGCTGGTGGGCGACTATGTCGACCGGCACCCCGTGCCGACTTGCCTGCGCAACCACGCAATCTTGAAAGAAGTCGCCGCCGGTCGTGGGCCCATCCGCATGGTGACCAAGGAGGCCTTCAAGGATCCGCACATGGAGACGGTCGGCTGGGAGAATTTCCTCGGCATGACCATTGGCCAGGCGGTGGTCTGGGCGTCGCAGAATATTGATCCGAAACACACCAACCCAGAGCTGACCACGTCGGAACCCTATGTCATGGGCTCCCACGCCACCTGTTCAGGCGCATGGGCGAGCGGACCTGAAGACTATGCCCCCGATGAATACCAATGGGGATACAACCGGATGATGACCGTCGACGGACTGTTCGGCGCCGGCGACACCATCGGCGGCACCGCCCACAAGTTCTCATCGGGATCCTTCACTGAGGGCCGGATCGCGGCCAAGGCTGCGGTCAAATATGTGAACGATATGGGCAAGGACACCCCGGAAGTCTCTGAGGAAGAGTATCAGGAACTCGAGCGCTGCGTATTCCAGCCCTTGTGCAATTACGAGGTCGGCCGCAACGAGATCGTCGCCGGGACTGTTTCACCGAGTTACATGTTGCCGCTTCATGGCCTTCAGCGGCTTGAGAAGATCATGGACGAATATGTCGGCGGCATCAGCACCAATTACATGACGAACGAATGGGGGCTGAACCGAGGTCTGGAACTATTGCAGATGCTGAAGGAAGACGCCGAACATCTGGGCGCAGAAGACCTTCACCAGCTTCAGCGGTCGTGGGAGTTGAACCACCGGCTACTGGCCTCGATGTCCGTGACCCATCACACGCTGTTCCGCAAAGAAACGCGGTGGCCCGGCTATTATTATCGCGGTGACCATATGAAGCTGGACGATGAGAACTGGCATTGCTTCACCCTGTCCCAATATGACGCCAAATCAGACGAGTGGGAAATGGAAAAAGCGCCCGTCTATCACATCATAGACTGATCGGTCGCGCCTATATGCGGCAACTCGTATCCCCGCACGCTTCTCAGACAGTCAAGCCACTGCTGCTGCCCGAGGTCCAGCGTACCGCGGAGGCCAAGCGGGCGGAGAAACTCAAGCGCATTCCCCTCGACCCCCGCGCCGTTTCCGACGTCTTCATGCTGGCAATGGGGGCCTATACGCCGCTCGACGGTTTCATGGGCCACGACGATTGGCGCGGTTCGTGCCTGGACATGAAACTAGCCGACGGCGTCTTCTGGCCAATCCCGATCACTCTGCCCATCGACAACGATCTCGCCGGCTCCGTCGGGGTGGGCGAGCTGGTCGCGCTCGCCGACGCTGAAAGCCGTGAAATACTCGCCGTTATGGAAGTCGCAGAGAAATACGTTATCGACAAGCAAATCGAGGCCGAGCACGTCTATCGCACCACCGATCCTAAGCATCCCGGCGTGGCGAAGGTATTGGAACAGGGGGACATCAACTTGGCTGGGCGCGTTGTTGCGCTGAGCGAAGGCGAATATCCTGTTAAATATTCCGACCTTTATGTCCGCCCGGCCGAGGCGCGGGTCATGTTCCTTGAGAAGGGCTGGTCGCGTGTCGCCGCTTTCCAGACCCGAAATCCCATGCACCGTAGCCACGAGCATCTGGCGAAAATCGCGGTGGAGGTTTCAGACGGCGTTTTCATTCACCAGGTGCTTGGCAGATTGAAAGCAGGCGACATTCCTGCTGAGGTTCGTACCCGGGCGATCCAGGCGATGATCGACAATTATTTCCGCCCCGGAACGATACTTCAGGCAGGCTATCCGATCGAGATGCGCTATGCGGGGCCACGCGAGGCGCTGCTTCATGCCCTCATTCGCCAGAATTTCGGCTGCTCGCACCTGATCGTCGGGCGCGACCATGCAGGCGTCGGCGACTACTACGGTCCCTTCGATGCCCATCACGTGTTCGATGAGTTGTGGGACGGCGCCCTGCAGACCAGGGCGCTGAAGTTCGACGTCACCTTTTACTGCCGCAAGTGCTACGGAATGGCGACGGGCAAGACCTGTCCCCACGACCCGGACAATCATATATCGATTTCCGGTACCGAGCAGCGCGAAATGCTCTCGAGCGATGCGGACATACCGCCCGAGTTCAGCCGGCCGGAGGTCGTCGCCATCCTCAAGGAATATTACGCCAGTCTGCGATCGACAGGCTTGAGCTCGGCATCATGATCATCGCGCAAATCTCCGATACCATATTGCCTGGATACACCCGACGGCATTGTCACGTTACCGAGCCGAAGTCGCGTGAAATTCGGGATTCAGGTTGCTCAAGCGGCGGCGGTTGCGGTATGCCATTCGCTCATGGCAGCGCCCCGGAACTGGTGCAATGTTCTCCGGGAAATCAGATGACGCCGGACGTTGAAGGTGTTGTAGACGGCCGCATGTGCGGAAAGAAATCGTTGCGCTGATCCAGCTGACTTGAAGCGTTGTATTCGGCGTTCGCGCTGCCGAACCGGCAGGTGAGAATTCTCGGCTCGGTTGTTCTTCCTGCCACCGAAATCATGATGCCTGGAAAGTCCCAGATCTTTCAGCGCAGCGCCGTATGCCGGCAACTTGTCGGTGACGATGGTGTCCGGGACGAAGCCCTGTTTCTTCAGCAGTTTGCGTATCAATTTGAGCGCAGCCTTCTTGTTCCTGCGGGATTGAACCAGGATATCAAGCACCTCGCCCTCGCAATCCACCGCCCGCCACAGATACCTGCGCTTACCATTGATAGACACGAACATCTCGTCGACGCGCCACCGGGCTCGATCTGAATGATGTTGCCCCGGGAATCCTGCACGAAAATCGTCTCCGCGCCCGCCGGCCCGGACGCGGCAATCAGGGTGCTGGCGATTTGAACCTTGCGAAAATTCCCTGATGCGTCGAACGAATTCCCCGTTCCGGGTTAGGGAAATTTGTCCGTAACCGACTGATATTATGTGGTAATTCAGAGCTTTTCGAAGGCGATTCCCCGGTAATTCGCGCGAAATTTCCTGTAATTTCCGGGGTAATCAGGGGATTTGGACAGGGACGGGCTGCTCGAGATGACATGCATTTCAATGGCGAACTCCGTCGGAATAGTCTTGCGGTTCTTCGAACCCTGAGGATGGCCCGTTGGATTTTCCGCCTTCTTTGAAGCGTCGCTGCGCTGGGTTGCCGGCACCAATTTAGGGCTTGAATCGGTTTGACGGATCGGTTTGACTTCCTGCAACCAATAATAGCAGCAAATCAGGGGGCGTGACCTGTGGCGATTCCCTTCAAGAGCCCTGAGCCGCGGCATCGCTTTACTGTCGCCAAAGAGACTGCGGCGCTGGATGCACATTTTACCAAGCGCAACGTGCCGGAACGCATTGCTGGCCGGCTTCTCATAGCGAGCTGGAACGTCGCGAATATGGGTGCGCAGGGGCGAACCAAAGCGGCGCTCAGGACGATCGCCCATATACTCAAACGCTTTGAGTTGATCGCACTGCAGGAACTGAACGAGGAATACCGGGCGCTTATCAAGATTCTCGATTTCATGGGACCGAATTTCGATTTCATCATGTCCGACACGGCCGGCAATAACGAGCGGATGGCCTTCATCTTCGATAGGCGGAAAGCGCAGCCGATGAAGCTGTTCGGCGAACTTGCGCTGCGGCCGAGGGAGTATCCGAACCGCACCGTAAAGGTGAGATACACTGAAGAGGGCGTTGAGAAGATCGATGTGTTCCGCAATTTCCGCTTCACGCCGTTCGACCGAAATCCCTATATCGGGACGTTCAGGGCCGGCGCTATCGATTTCACGCTGGTCAACGTGCATCTCTATTTCGGCAAGTTCGGCAATTCAAAGAAACCCGGCCTTCACCACGCGAGGGACGCTTGTGCGCGTGCCAGCCGGTCGCTTTTGAATCCCGACAGAATCTCGACTGTGGATAGGGCGGCTGTCGTGATATTTCGAGCGATCGGCGGAGCGGATTTTTTTTGGAGGAGTTGAATATGGCGAGCAGCATGCTGGGGGTCCTTCGCCCGTCGGTTTATCGCTTCAAATTGGGTGCGTTCGAACTGACCACGATTCTCGACGGCGTTATTCAGCGCGACGGACCACGGCCGCCCTTTGGCGCCAACGTTTCAGCCGAAGATGTCCATGCCCTGGCCGCGGCCAATGGTCTGCCGACGGAGCGGCTCGAACATGAATTTGTCCCGTGCCTGCTCAACACCGGAGGCGAGCTTATCCTGTTCGACGCCGGCCACGGTGATCGCGGCCGCAAGCCTGGGGTCGGCAATCTGCGACGGCTTCTTGGCGTTGCCGGATATGCGCCGGAGGATGTCGACATTGTCACGATTACCCACGGCCACCCCGATCATATTGGCGGCTTGGTCGAGGCCGGTCAGCCGGCATTTCCGAACGCCCGCTATGTGTTCGGACGAACGGAGTTCGACTATTGGAGCAGGGGCGAGAACATTCCCGAGCAGCGCAAGGCAAACCGGCAGCTGTTCGTCGATATTTGCCTGCCGCTTGCCGATCGCTCGACATTTCTCGATCCGGGGGGCGAGGTCATGCACGGCGTCACCGCCGTCGAGGCTTACGGCCACTCCGCCGGCCACATGGCTTATCACATTGAAAGCGATGGTCAGCGGCTTCTCCTGTGGGCGGACACCACCAACCATTATGTGGTCTCCCTTCAGGTGCCCGATTGGCATTGCGATTTCGACGACGACAAGGACCGCGCCGCCGCCAGCCGCAAGCGCGTTCTCGTCATGGTCGCCAGCGAGAAATTATGGGTGGTCGGGTTCCACATGCCGTTTCCCTCGGTCGGTTTCGTCGAGGCGGATCAGCGCTCGCACCGCTGGATCCCGGCAAGCTATCAGCTGAATTTCTAGTTGGTGGAGGGTGCCATGCCCCCCGTGTTCGACTGGTTCAACCGCCTCGGCCTGGCCGTTGCCGGCATCCTCGGGGCGGCCGGCATCGCCGCTGCCGCAGCGGCCAGTCACACCGGCGACGACAGAGTTCTCGGCGCGCTCGCTTTGGTGGCGCTGACCCAGGCGCCGGCAGTGTTGGCGCTCGCCCTGTTTGCAGGCAGCGGCTGGCTGATCCGTGCCGCGACGGTCTTGATCGGGCTCGGCGCACTTGTCTTCTCGGCTGATCTCGCCATGCGGCACTTCGCCGGCGGCGGCCTCTTCCCGACGTCGGCGCCGCTCGGCGGCGTGCTGCTCATCGCCGGCTGGGTGCTGCTGGTGGTGGCGGCGCTGGTCGGCCGACGAAGTTAGTACCGCGGCCCGGGCCCCTCATCCCGTGATTCCTCATCCAGCACCAAGGCGGCGCCCTTCTCGCCGGTCATGATGGCGGCGGCATTGGTGTTGGCAGACGTGATCTGCGGCATCACCGAGGCATCGATCACCCGTAGACCCTCCACTACAGCCCCAACGAGTATCAGCGGCCGCCGAATGTGATGCTGTGGACGGCTCCTCCACCGGCATCTGAAGGTGCCACAGTGCGGTGTTTAAGGAACCGCGAGGAAGGAGCCATCCATGAAAGACGTTACCACCATCGGAATTGATCTGGCGAAGAGTGTTTTCCAGGTCCACGGCATCGATGCAACAGGTGAGCCTGTGGTCCGCCGGCAATTGAGACGCCGGTCTGTTCTGCCGTTCTTTGAGAAGTTGCCGCGCTGCCTGGTAGGGATGGAGGCGTGTGCAACGTCACACCACTGGGCGCGGGAGCTTGAGCAACTGGGCCATGAGGTGCGGATGATGCCGCCACGCTATGTGAAGCCCTACGTGAAGCGGAACAAGAACGATGCGGCTGATGCTGAAGCCATCTGCGAGGCGGTCCAACGCCCGACCATGCGCTTCGTGCCGATCAAGACCCCCGAGCAGCAATCGGTCTTGATGCTTCACCGGACCCGGCACTTGTTCGTTCGCCAGCGCACGACACTGATCAACGCAATCCGCGCCCACCTGGCCGAGTTCGGTATTGTTGCCGGTGTCGGGCGCCATGGTGTTGAGCAATTGCTGGCTCTCATTGCCAAGGGGGAGGATGACCGCCTTCCATCGGCAGCACGCGACTGCCTGATGGCCCTGGCGGCACAGCTTGAGCTGGTGAAGCGGCAGATCCGAGATGCGGATCGGCGCATTCTCGTCTCCCACCGGAGCAGCAAGACCAGCAAGCGCCTTGAAGCCATTCCCGGTGTTGGCCCGCTCATCGCTACGGCCCTTGTTGCCAGCATCCCCGATCCCCACGTCTTCCGTTCAGGGCGTGATCTGAGTGCCTGGATCGGGCTGGTGCCAAAGCAATCCTCCACCGGCGGCAAGGAGCGTCTCGGCTCGATCTCGAAGGCGGGCAATCGCTACCTGCGGCGACTACTATTCGTTGGGGCACTATCCGTGATCAAGCGAGCCAAACAGTTAGGCTACACCCGCCACCCCTGGCTGGTCCGGCTCATGGAGCGGCGATCAATCAAGGTCGCTGCCATCGCCTTGGCCAACAAGATTGCCCGGATCGCCTGGGCGATGATGGCGCGCAATGAGAAATATCGGGCCCCACAGCCTGTAGCTACGTAGGAGCAATCGAGACGCGCAGGAGACGATGTCCTGCAAACGAGGTTGGAAAGGGCAGTGAACAGATAACGCACCCAAGCCAGTCGGCCCATGAGATCGGGACAACCCACAAGTGCCACGGCGCCTAAAGAGCGCGTGCTTATGACCGGGACCCGATCTCGCGGAGAGCATTATGGCCAGCGGCCATTTGAAGACGCCGCATCAACAGGCCGAACACATGGCAGCTCCGACCAGCCCGTGCGATATCGTTCAGAAAACCCTTGCCAACTCGGAGCCGTCCGGGACAAGATCCGCTGTTCATCGTTCCTGGCGTGATGGCCGCCAGCCTGGCGGGATTGAACGCCTACCACGCCAACATCAACGCCTACATCAATGCCGCTCCGGGCTCGCGCGTTGGACTTATCGCTCTTTACGTGCAGTCGTTGGTTGCTATCGAGGGCGAGGTACTCGCGGCTTTGGCGGTCGGGCTCGACCTGGCCGACATGTCCCTCGCGGACGCACAGTTTCTGCTTGGGACACTGCAAGCCGATCTTGGCGCTGCGGACCTTGCCGATAAGCCCGCGACCCAGGCGCAGATCAATGAGTTAGCGGACTATATTGCCGCGCTCGAGGCATCGTACGCCGCCCTCGACGCGGCCGCCAATCCCAACCGGGTCCCGGTCGATCCCGTGGTCAAGACCTATCTCGACCAGGAACTCCAGAACAGCGGCATTCTCGACTACTTCCGCAGTCTTTGATCCGTATCCCGACCCGACGGGGCGCGCTATCGATGTGGCGTCGGCCGGCGCCGTCCGGCGACAGCTTGTAGCGCCGGCAGCGACCGACGAGGTCCGCTGGCGACACAACTGACGATGGCCGCGAATGCTTCTCCCTTGGGGTTGTCCGCCGAGGGATCCTGTCGACGCAAAATCCCTCGGCGCAATCGCCGAGGGGATGGGTTTGGCTATCGAAAGTTGACTGTTCGGATCACTCGGCATTCGGATTGTAGTCGCCGATCCCGCCGTGGACGGTTTCCAACTGGTTTGCAAATCCATTCGTTCCGTCATCGTTGGGCTGGTTGCCGGCGTTCTGCCCAGGAGCGTTGCCGATCCCATGGATGTTGCCGCCGTTTTCATTGACGCCATTGGGATTGGCGTTGGTGCCGTCGCCCTGACCGACCTTTTCATGAATTTTCGGGTGGATGGTGTCGGCCGGCGGAATGGCGGCTTTGCGGTGCCCGAATGCATCCCCGATCCCATCAGGTTCCTGAGCCACCGCACAAAAAAGTGTTCGCGCCCCGGCGGCGAAAGCTCGATTACGACCGCCATCGGCCCCATTTTGCGATGTATCAATTTTCGACCGGCTCGGTGCGAAACGGTTGTTAGGGGGTGTCGGATGGATTGGGACGATCTGAGGTTCTTTTTGGCGCTGTCGCGGGAGGGGGCGGTACGCCCCGCGGCCAAACGTTTGGGGGTCAGTCATTCCACGGTCGCCCGGCGTATCCGGATGTTCGAGGACAATCTGGGAATCCGGCTTTTCGACCGCACACCCGATGGATTCATGCTGACCCAGTCCGGCGAGGGCATCCTGCCCATCGCCGAGGCGATCGAGGACCATGCGGCCGATCTGCAAAGGGACATCCTGGGGCGGGACGACCGGTTAGGGGGCGACATACGGTTGACCCTGCCCAATCCGGTGGTGCACTCGCCGGTCATGGACGATGTGGCCGCATTCGCCGCCAAATATCCCGATATCGACATCGATATCGTCCAATCCTATGACTTTGCCGACATGTCGCGGCGGGAAGCCGATATCGCGATCAGGTTCGAGCAGATCGGGAAATCCCCGCCGGACTACCTCGTTGGGCGTCGTCTGGTGGTGTCGCATACGGCTTTCTACGTGGCCAAATCGGGGTTGAACGATCCCGACCATCCGTGCCTGCTGGGTTGGGTCGAGGGGATCCGCAATCCGTCCTGGATCAAGGAACTCCCGGTGCCCAAGATGCCCGCGCGGCACAAGATCAACGATCCGATCGGTCAGGCCGAGGCCTGCGCCCGCGGCATGGGATACGCGGTTCTGGCCACCATGCATGGCGACCTCGACACCCGGCTGAGGCGGGTGGCCGAGGTCAAGGCGTGGCCTTCCAGAGACGTGTGGATGGTCACTCACCCGGATTTGAGAACGACCGCGCGTCTTCGTCTGTTTCGCCGCGCCCTTGCCGATTCGATCATCGCCCATCGCAGCCTGTTCGAGGGGGCCGGCGCCCAGTCCGGCCAGGGCCTTGCGCCGGCCGCTGCCTCGCCGACGCGCGGCTGACAGGGTGGTCGAATTATCGAACGGCCGGTCCCGAAAACGGTGCGCAATCGACGATTGAGTTTCACCGATCGCGCCCCATTTTGTTGCCACACCTTCTCTGGTGGATCGCGCCTTGAACGCAGGGGGACGGATCGTGAGCGCACCTCAACTCCAGGAGCAAGCAACCCAGCCGTCAGAGACGTTACGCCGCTACCAGACGGTGCGCGCGAACAGCCTGGCGCTGGCCGACGGTCTGTCGGATGCCGACGCAACGGTGCAGTCGATGGACGACGCCAGCCCGGTCAAATGGCACCTGGCCCACACCACATGGTTTTTCGAAGAGTTTATCGTGGCGCCCCGGCTCGGCGATTCGGCGCGCTTCCATCCGGACTTCAGCTATCTGTTCAACTCCTATTACAACTCGGTCGGTGACCGCCACGACCGCCCGGCGCGGGGCATGCTGACACGTCCCGGCCTCGACGAAGTTTTGGCCTATCGGGCGCATGTGGACGCGCGTTTGGCCGATATCATCGCCGCCGGTGATCCGGCGCTCGCACCGGTGCTCGATCTTGGCCACGCCCATGAGGAGCAGCACCAGGAATTGCTGCTCACCGATATCCTGCATCTGTTTGCACAAAATCCGTTGAAGCCGGCCTTTCGCCCGCAGGAGCCGGCGCCGGTGTCCGGCGATGAACCCCAGCCGATCGGCTGGCACGACCATGAAGGCGGGCGCTTTTCGATGGGAGCGCAGGGTGAGGGCTTCACCTTCGATTGCGAGGGCCCCGCTCACCAGGTTCTGATCCAGCCCTTTGCGCTCGCCAGCCGCGCCGTGACCAATCGCGAGTGGCTCGCATTCATCAACGAGGGCGGCTACGGCGAACCGCTTCACTGGTTGTCGGATGGCTTCGCCGCGGTCCAGGCGAACGGTTGGCATGCACCCCTGTATTGGACCCGTCGCGACGACACCTGGTGGACCATGACCCTGCGCGGCGAACAGCCGGTCGAGCTCGACGCACCGGTCAGCCAGGTGAGCTTCTACGAGGCCGATGCCTTCGCCACCTGGGCCGGCGCCCGCCTGCCGACCGAGGCGGAATGGGAATTCGCGGTCGCCGGCCTGCCGGCCGAGGGCAATTTCGCCCCCAGCGGAAGATTTCGACCGCGACCGCAACGCTCCGGCGCGAGCCAGGCGGCGACCCCGCTCGGTCTTTACGGCGATGTCTGGGAGTGGACCGCCAGCCCGTTTGTTCCCTATCCGCGCTACCAGGTGCCCGCCGGTGCGATCGGCGAATACAACGGCAAGTTCATGAGCGGGCAGATGGTGCTGCGCGGCGGATCGTGCGCCACATCGGGCGACCACATCCGCCCGACCTACCGCAATTTCTTCCACCCGGACAAACGCTGGCAGTTCTCCGGATTGCGCCTGGCGCGTGATCTTGGCTGAGGCGGGCAAGATGATGTCGGCAACAGCGGAGGCGACCGAACCCCGATTCGCGCGCGACGTGGTCGACGGTCTGTCGCGGCCGCAGAAGACGCTGCCGTGCCAGTGGCTTTACGACAAGCGCGGTTCGGAGTTGTTCGAGGACATCACACGGCTGCCGGAATACTATCCGACCCGCACCGAGATCGGCATCCTGCGAGCCCATGCGGATGCCATAGCGGCGGCCGCCGGGCCCTGTGCGACACTGATCGAATACGGTGCCGGTGCGGTGTCGAAAACCCGGCTGCTGCTCGACGCCCTCGACCACCCGGCGGCCTACATCCCGATTGACGTGTCGGGTTCGTTTCTCGAGGCCGCTGCCGACCAACTCCGGACGGCCTATCCAGGCGTTGCCGTCAATCCCGTCGTCGGCGATTTCCTGGCGCCCATCCAATTACCCAAAATCAGCGGGCGCGGCTTCCGTGTCGGCTTTTTCCCGGGCTCGACCATCGGTAATCTCAGCGACCTTGAGATCCGCGACTTTCTCGCCCGTGCCCGCCGCGATCTCGGCGACGATGCGCTGTTCGTACTCGGGTTCGACCTCAAAAAGAATGCCTCGATCCTGATCCCGGCCTACGACGATTCGGCCGGCGTAACCGCCGCCTTCAACCTCAACATCCTGGCCCGGATCAACCGCGAACTTGGCGCCACCTTCGACCTCGACGGCTTCGCCCACGAAGCCCGCTGGAACGCGGGGCAATCACGCATCGAGATGCATCTGGTTGGCAAGCGCGATCAGCTTGTCCGGGTGGGGGACCACGCGTTCTTCTTCAACGCCGAGGAAAGCATTCACACCGAGAATTCGCGCAAATTCGATATTGCCGCCATGGCGGCGGCGTGCGCGGGTGTGGGTTGGCAAACCTTGCACACCTTTACCGACGACAAGCGGCTGTTCGCCGTGGCGCTGATGCGCACCGGCCACGAATAAAGCGTTTTCGTCATCCTCGCTCGGGCGAAACGCAGCGATGGGTCGGATCAACGAGCTGCAACCTGCAAGTGGCAGCGGCTTGGCCAAGCCCCCCTCAGATCCGCCGCGAGGTGATCGCTGCGCCGGTGCCGTCGAATAGGTGCGATTGGGCGGGATCGAATTTCAGCCCGATGGTGTCACCCTCATTGACCCTGGCGATGCCCGGTACCCGAACGGTGACCGTATCGAGGCCGGCCGGATCGGCGTGGATGAATGTGTCGCCGCCCAATTGTTCCACCACGCCGACTTCGCCGTCGACGTCGCCGCCGCCGGGGTCGGAGACCGTGATGTGTTCGGGCCGGATGCCGTACTTCGCCGCCTCGCCGCCGGTGAAACCTTCCGCCTCGACCGCGACGTTGGAGCCGTCGGCCAGAATGGCGGTTGACGGAGAGCCGTTGGGCTTGCAGTCGAGGATGTTCATCTTGGGCGAGCCGATAAAGGTCGCAACGAACAGATTGGACGGGTTCAGGTAGAGATCAAGCGGCGCTCCCTGCTGCTGGATCAATCCGGCGTCGAAAACGACGATGCGGTCGGCCAGGGTCATCGCCTCGACCTGATCATGGGTGACGTAGACCATGGTCTTGGACAGCCGCTTGTGCAGGCGGGCGATCTCGATGCGCATCTGCACCCGCAGTGCCGCGTCGAGGTTGGAGAGCGGCTCGTCGAACAGAAAGACCGCCGGCGCCCGGACGATCGCCCGGCCGATCGCCACGCGCTGGCGCTGCCCGCCGGAAAGCTCCTTGGGTCTGCGTTCCAGCAGTGGCTCGATCTGCAGGATCTCGGCCGCGTTGGCGACCTCATTCTCAATGTCCGGTTTGGCGCGGCCCGCCAATTTCAACCCAAAGCCCATGTTCTCGCGCACCGTCATGTGCGGATAGAGCGCATAGGATTGAAAGACCATGGCCAGGCCGCGCTCGGAGGCGCCCAGGCCGGTGACGTTTTTGCCATCGATCTCGATCTCGCCCGCGGTCGCTTCCTCCAACCCGGAGATGAGGCGGAGCATGGTCGACTTGCCGCATCCCGACGGGCCAACGAAGACGATGAACTCGCCGTCGTCCATTCCCAGATCAACGCCCTTGATGACGTGCTGCTCGCCAAAGAACTTATGGATGTCATGCAGATTGACCGTTGCCATCTCTAGATGTGAATTTTCAGGACGTTGTCCATTCGGTCCTGTCGAGAGAAGCTGATGTCAGCCAACGTCAGTGATTCTCCGGAGGACCGAATGGACGTTCACCAGAATGCCCATCTTACGCCGAAAGGTCGAGAGGCCATGGTTCGCGCCGTCATGGATGAGGCCATGACGAAGGCTCAGGCCGCACGCCGTTTCAAGACAACGGCCAAGACCGTCGCCAAGTGGTTGGGCCGGTTTCGCGCGGAGGGCATTGCCGGGCTTGCCGACCGGTCCTCCAGGCCCCATTCCTCGCCAAGCCAAACGCCTTGGGCCACCGGCGAAGCGGTCGAGGTCTTGCGCCGGGCTCGTTGCACGCAGGACCACATCGCCCAGGAACTCGGCCTCAGCCGGGCGACCGTCAGCCGTATTCTCAAGCGGCGTGGCCTCAGCCTGTTGTCCGCCCTCGAGCCCAACCAGCCACGCCCGCGCTATGAGCGCGAAACGCCAGGCGAAATCATCCATATGGACATCAAGAAGCTCGGTCGCTTCAATCGTGTCGGCCATCGCATCACCGGCGATCGCAGGCGCCAGAGCAACCAGCGCCATAACGGCACCGCGCCCGGTTGGGAGTATGTCCACGTCGCCATCGACGACCATTCCCGCATCGGCTTTGCCGACATCTTCCCGAACGAGAAAAAGGAAAGCGCCGTGGCCTTCCTCGAAGCCGCCGTAACCTACTTTGCCACCCTCGGCGTTACCATCACCCGCGTCATGACCGACAATGGATCATGCTACAGATCCAAGGCCTTCCGCGATGCCTGCCGAAGGCTCACCATCAAGCATATCCGCACCAAACCCTACACGCCTCAGACCAACGGCAAGGCCGAACGCTTCATCCAGACAATGTTGCGAGAATGGGCCTACGCAACCGAATTCCACAACTCAGACCAGCGAAAAGCAGATCTGCCGAAATGGCAGCACCGCTACAACTGGCATCGACCCCATGCCAGCCTCAATCGACAAACACCAATCAGCCGACTCGGCCTGAACCGGGACAACCTGTTGAAGCTTCACATCTAGCTCCATCCCCGTTGAGGAGTGTTGTCGTCGGCGAGGCCCAGGCGAGCCATACCGCCGCCGTCCATGAGAATGCTCCGCCGCCGGCGCCCTGACCGTCGACGGCCGAGTAGTATTCGGCAAATCCTGCCTTCTCGATCAGTCGGGCGGTGTCGTTGCGAATCCGGTTCGCCAGGTCGGTGTGACCGGTCTCGTCGAGACCAATTCCGATCAAGCAATTGATCGTCGCCCAAACCGGGCCGCGCCAGTAGCGCAGCGGCTCGAACAGCGGGCTGGCGGGATCGAAACTGGGCGTCAGATAGGTGACGTCATCAGCCCAACGCCGCACCAGATCCACCATCTGCCGCCGGCGCTCGTTGTTGCCGGCGCCGGCGTAGAAGCAAAGCAGGGTTGCCGCATTGGCGTGTGTCGCATGCACCTGGGTGCGCAAATCGAGCGATGCGTACGCACCGGCCTGTTGTGACCAGAACCGCTCGTAGCCGGCTTCCATACGTGAGAGGCGTTCGCCGGTCTGGCGGGCAATGTCTGTTTCGCCCAGGCTGCGAGCCAACGCGAGCAGGTCCCGCTCGGCACGCAGCAGGATCGACGTGACGCCGACATCGGCAACCCAGAACGGGCTTTCGGCAGCGATGCGGGCCTGGTCCCACTGGCGATCGCGGCCGAAATAGACCAGCGCCATGTAACGATCGTAGTCGTCCTGGTTGGGCCGCATATGGGGATCGACATGGGCGGTATCCCGGCGCCGGTAGCCACCAACACCGCTGGTATCGATGGCTTGCCCCGGTTCGTCCCAATCGGGAAGGTTGTCGCGCCCCGACTCCCAGGGGTGCGAGACCACCATGATGCCGAGCCTGTCGGGATCGCGGGCGTCGTGCCACCAGCGGTGCCAGGCGTTGAGCCTGGGATTGAGCGCCCGCAAACGGTTGTCGGCCGCATCCGGGTCGGTGCTGCGTTCGCGAATCCAGCGTATCGCGGAGGCGGCGACCGGCGGCTGGGAAATGCCGGAGCTTGGCCAGGTCAGGCCAAGCCCGTCGGTCCCCCACTCCTCCGGCCCGGGAAAATAATCCGGGTCGTGCCCCCGGAAGATGATGTGCGGCACCATGCCGTTGGGCCATTGGGCTTCGAACAGGGTTTCGATCTCGCGCCAGGCGCGGTGCTCGTCGAAGGTTGCAAAACCGAGCGCGGCGAAGACCGAGTCCCAGTTCCACTGGTAAGGGTAGAGGCCGGCGGTGGGCACCGTGTAGCCGCCGCGGTCGTTGCCCTCGAGCACCTGGCGGGCCCTGGCGTCCAGGTCGGAGATAGGCCCCGGCATCCCTCAACCCTTGACCGATCCGGCAGTCAGTCCCGACACCAGGAACCTTTCGAACCACAGGAAGATCATCAGGATCGGGATGGTGACGATGACGGCGCCGGCCATGAGGTGCTGGCGCGGGACCTCGGAGCTGTTGAGCGAGACCACCCCGCGCGACAGGGTAAATATCTCCGGATTGTCGAGGAACATGAACGCAAACAGGAACTCGTTCCAGGCGATCATGAAGACGTAGAGCGCCACCGATGCGATTGCCGGCAGGCTGAGCGGCATGGTGATCCGCCAGATCACGCCGAGGCGTGAGCAACCGTCCATGAGGCCGGCTTCCTCAAGCTCGGAGGGGAGGCCGCGGAAGTACCCCTGAAGCATGTAGAGGGCGACCGGAATCGTCGTCGCCGGATAGACGATCATCAGCCCCAGCAGGCTGTCGCGCAGGCCGAGCTGGCTGAAGACCGCATAAAGCGGGATGATCAGCACGATCGCCGGGACCATGTAGATCATCAGAATCGAGCGCGAGACCGCGAGGCGGCCGGGAAAGTTCAGCCGGGCGATGGCGTAGGCGCCGGGAATCGACGCCGCCAGGGTGAGCAAGACCGTGACCACCGAGACCACGGACGAGACAATCACGAAGCGACCGAAATTGAAGTCGACGAAAAGCTCGATGTACGAGTTGAACAGCGATGCAAGACCCTGGGTGAGATCGATGGAATAGTCGATCGGGTTGGCCAGAAGATCGGACTGCTTTTTGAAGCTGGTCATCAGCATGACGTAGAAGGGAAACGCCACGATGACGGTGAAGAACACCAATCCGAATCCCTTCAGGCCGCGCAGGATGACCTGTTCCAGCTTGTAGCGGCGCAGCGCCCGCCACGGCGCGTCGGCAAAGCATGCGGCGACCGCCAGGACGGTTGAGGTGCCGAGCGCAATCAGGATCAGCAAGGCGCTGATCGGGCGCTCCGCGAGCACGAACCCGAGGGGCGCGAAAAATGTCAGCGCCATCAGGACGACGGCGTAGGAGACGATGGCCGTCGCCAGACGACGACGGTCGTAAACCTCCGCCTGCCCGTTGTCGTCGAACATGAGCCATGCCACCGCGCCCGCCGCTCCGGCGATGGCAGCGGCCACACCGGTCAGCGCCGCCGGCACGTTGAAAATCAGGGTGACGGCGACGCCGAGCACGATGGCGTTGACGAAGCCCCAGACCAGGCCCCAGACCATGCCGAGCCCGAGGCCGACGAGCAATCCTCGAACCGGCATCACATGCCCTCCTCTTTCGGTCCGAAGCGGAAGTAGGAGAAGACGAAGATCGCCAGCACGAAGAAAATCACCACCGCGACCGCCGCGCCGGCGCCAAGGTTCGACAGCGCAAAAGCCTGTTCGTACACGTTGACGGTGAAGGTGCGGGTGCCGGATGCACCGCCGGTGAGCAGGAAGATGTCGTCGAACTTGTTGAACGTCCAGATGAACCGCAGCAGGAACAGGGTCGACACAATGCCGACCAGCTGGGGCATCGAAATGTAGAAGAATTTCTGGAACGGCGACGCGCCGTCCATCTCGGCCGCCTCGAACAGGTCGGCCGATAGCGACTGCATGCGGGCCAGGATGAAGAGAAAGGCGAGCGGGAAATAGCGCCATGATTCAAACGCGATGACCGTGGTCAGAGCCAGGCCGCGCTGACCGAGGAAGTTGATTGCCTCGCCGGTGACGCCGGTGGTCGTCAGGATGGCATTGACGCTGCCCGAGAACGGATCGAGCAGAAACGTCCAGGTGAACGCAACGGCGATCACCGGAGAGACGTAGGGAAACAGGAACAGACCGCGCAGGATCGCCCGCCCGCGGAACGCGGTATCGAGCAGTTGAGCCGCAAACAGGCCGAGGAGAAGGGCGCCAATGGTACCACCGACCGTATAGATCAGCGAAACCCACAGCACTGTCCAGAATTCGCGGGCATCGAACACGCGGCGGAAATTGTCGAGGGTGAATTCAAAGTTGGTGAGCACGTTGTCCGATGTGCCGGTGGCGACCGGGTCGCTGTCGCGGACGTCCGGCGCACCGGCATCGAAATAGGCGGCCGTGGTCTCCAGCTCCAGACGCAGCCGGTATCGTTCCTTGGGAATGAGTTCGTCGATCCGGCAGATGACATCGCCGTTGTCGACCGAACAGGCCTCGTCCACCGAAACCGGGGTCAGGCCGGCGGGCAGGGTGTCGCGGATGATGACGTCGGTCACCGGGCGATCCTGCGAACTCGAGCGGACGCGGTACTCGACCGAGATGATGTCGCCCGGCGCTTTGGCATCACCGCGGTCGCGTTCGCGCACGATCGGAGCAGGCGCGCGGAGTTCCGCCAGTCCGATCGGTTTGACGCTGATCCAGAAATTCGCCGCCAGCGGCAGAAAGACCACAGCGGCGACGATGAGAACGGTCGGCGCCAGCATCGCAAAGGCGAGCCGCATCTCGCGGCGCCCAATGGGGCCGGTGCGCTTGCGCGCCGCCTCAAGCGAAACCGGGTCGGCGCGTTGTGCGATCGCCATACAGAGCCGCCTGTGCGTTGTTGAGCTCGGCTCAGCCGCCCGAGAACGACTGTTGAACGCGCATTGGCCGCGCGGCCCTCGTTTCATAGGGCCGCGCGGATATTTGTCGCGCTTACTCGACCTGCGCCAGTTCCTCGTTGAGCGCGGCAACGGTGGCGGCGGCGTCGCGCTCCCCGTCGATGTATTCGCGCACCAGACGATTGATGATCTGGCTGTTGATGATCTTGGAGGCGAGTGAAAGCTGCCCCTCGGCCACGCCCCAGCGTTGCGCCGTTTCAAGACCGTCGACGATCATCGCGATCGTTTCCGCCGGGTAGAGTTCGGTGAGCGGAGCCTTGCGGTCCACGCCGACCGGCAATTTCGACCAGGCCTCCTGGAACTTGTCGGGGTCGTCCGGAGTGCCGCGACGCACCGGGAACTTGCCTTCCGGAGCGATCGCCAGCGTCTTGAGAATGCCCTCGTCGACCGAGTAGTTCACGAAGGCCTGGGCGGCTTCGGTATCGGCGTCCATCGTGATGCCGAAGTAGCGAACATCGCCCCACGCCGCACCGCCGGGATTCGACGGACCGGCAAAAGTGGTGACTACGCCGGTGACGGCGGCCAGATCGCGGGTGGTGGGATCGTCATTGATGGTCGGCGGAGCGGCATCGCGCAGGCCGGCAAGTTCATCGAGGATAAACGGCGACCAGATGATCATTGCCGCCTTGCCGGCGAAATAGAGCTCACGCGACTGCTTCCAGTAGAGTTCGCCGGGTGGCGAGGCATCGGCGATCGCCTTGTAGAACTCCAGCACCTCGGTGGTGGGACCGACTTCCAGCGGCTTGAAGCCGTCCGGACCGACCGGCGGGACGCCATTGGCCAGGAACACGTGCTCGAGCACCTGGCTCATGAAGTTCTCGTCAACCTTGGTGGCGGCAACGAAAGCGAACGTGTCCGGCGGGTTGTGCAAGGCTTCGATTGCGGCCACTACGTTGGCGTAGGTCGTCGGCGCCTCGAGGCCCTTCTCCTCGAACAGGTCCGCCCGATAAAGGATCATCTGGGTCCAGCCATCGAGCGGCACCGAGGCGATGTCACCTTCATAGGCGGCCATGCTCAGGGCTCCGGGGGCAAAGGTTTGACGGCCGAGCTCGTCGATCACCTCGGTTGCTGCTTCGGTATCGAGAATACCGGCCTCGCTCCACGGCAGTGCGTATTGCAGCGTGTGATAGATGACGTCCGGCAGGTCACCGGCGGCGAATGCCGCGGTGGCCCGTGTTCCAAGATCGGATTCGGTGACCGGAATAACCGCGACCGTTATGCCGGTCTTGGCCTTGAAGTCCGCGGCGAGTTCTTCCTGTCTTGCCAGGCGCGCAGGTTGCTCCTCAGTCGTCCAGAATCGAATTTCCTGGGCCTGCGCGGCCGATACCAGCACGGTGGAAACGAGCAGGCCACCCGCCACCGCTGAAGCTGTCTTCCATCTGATGGTCATTTCCATGTCCCTCCCTTTGAGCCCGCGGCATGCGCGGGCCGGTGATCCCGACTCCGTTACGAAGGCGGGCCGTCTGATGCGCGTCGGATGAGACGCGCGTTCCAGATTTCCTGAAAGCGCGTCGGTGACGCGCCGTCCAGGATCTCAAGCAGGATTTCGGTGAGACGCCGTCCGGTTCGGATGACGTCCTGGGTCATGGTGGTCAGCGGCGGATCGGTGAAAGCGCCGAACGGCAGTCCGTCATAACCGACGACCGAGATGTCGCTGCCGACGCGCAGGCCCTCCTTCTGGGCCGCTCGCATGGCGCCGATCGCCACCAGATCGGTGACGCAAACCACCGCCGTCGGCCGGTCGGGCAGGGCAATGAGGCTCCTCATCGCGGCCAAGCCGCCTTCCGCGCTGAGCGGCGCTTCGACACTGTAGTCGGTGCGAAACTGCAGACCCGCCTCGGCCAACCCGCGTCGGTATCCGTCGATCCTGAGCCGGCTGAAATTGTAGTAGGGCGAGGCGCAAATCAGCGCCACCCGAGTATGCCCGAGATCGGCCAGATGCTTCACCGCGTCGGCCGCGGCCTGTTCGTTATCGATGTCGAGCCAGGCATAACCCTTCACATCGGCGGTCCGGCCGTGAACCACGAAGGGCAGGCCCGAGGATTTGAGGAATTCGACGCGCGGATCCCGGCTGAGGGTCCTGGTGACGATCAAACCGCTGACCTTGCCGGAATCGGCGAGGCGTTGGTAGGTTTCCAGTTCCGCGCCGGACTTTTCGACGGTGGTCACAAGTAAATCCCAGTCGCGGTCGGCCAGCGCTAGGGAAATCCCGTTCAGCATCTCGGTGACGAACGGATCGGTCTGGTCCGGCCCGTGCGCCGGCAGGACATAACCGATGGTCTCGACCGATCCGCGGGCCAGGCGACGGGCGGTCGGCGACGGGCGGTAGTTCAGGGCGCTTGCCGCGTCCATGACCTTCTGGCGCGTTGACTCGGCAATGTCGGAGTAACCGTTGAGAGCGCGCGATGCGGTGCCCTCGGTGACGCCAACCGCTTCGGCAATCTGGCTCAGACTGACGGCCCGGCGTGGGCTCAGCTTCTGCATTCCGGTGACACCGCTTCTCCCGGGCTCCCGGGTTTCGCTCTTCCTCAGGCGTTTTCCGAAAGCGCTTTCGGAGTTTAGCAGAGGTCGGCCCGAGAATCAAATCGGGTGCCTGCCGACGACTGTGGGAAGCTGGCCGCGTGGGTGCCGTTTACGGTAGAAGCAAGGCGGAGATGGCCATGAAACGGACCTTGAATGTGCTCTTCCTGTGCACCGGAAATTCGGCCCGGTCGATCATCGCCGAGGCCATTCTGAATGATCGGGGTGCGCACAGATTCAAGGGATTCTCGGCCGGCTCGCATCCGAAGGGCGAGGTCCATCCGGTCGCGCTCAAACTTCTGAACGACCTCGGCCACGATACCTTCGACCTCCACGCGAAGAGCTGGGACGCGTTCGCCGGGCCGGGCGCGCCAAAGCTGGATGTCATCATCACCGTGTGCGACCGGGCCGCGGCGGAGACGTGCCCGGTATGGCCCGGCCACCCGGCGAGCGCACATTGGGGCATGCCTGATCCGGTGACTGTCGCCGGAGGTGCGGCGGAGGCGATTGCCGTCTTTGCCGACACCTACCGCCTGCTCGCCAATCGCATTTCGGCATTCGTCGAACTGCCGATCGCGTCACTCGGGACAGAGGCGCTGAAGCAACGGCTCACCGAGATCGGGGAGCGGGCGAAGGTCGAGAGCGCTGTTCGAAATCCGAATCGAAAACGATCCCGGTGATTGATCCGGCTAGGCTGCGGTGTTTGGATCGTGGTACAATTCGACGCACCAGGGGCTCATGTGGGGCACAGCCGAAATGCGCTTCAGCCGATGTGGTCCAATCGCAGCGTTCGCGGGCTTGCTGCTGGTTCCGGATGCAGCGTTTGGCGCATCTCATCGGAGCAGCGGTGAATTTCTTCCGCCGGTGTCCTCCTTCACCGTCGTGGAGGAAGTCCGGTACGCAGACGATGCCGACCCCGATCACGTCATGTCTGTCTGGACGCCGGACGGAACTGGGCCTTTCCCGGCACTGGTATTGATTCACGGTGGTGGGTGGACACAAGGGGACCGGACAGGACTTGCCAAACTCGGCGCCTACTACGCCTCACGTGGCATCGCGAGTTTCTCTATCGACTACCAGAAGAGTTCCGCCGGAAAACCGTCGTGGCCGACAACGGTGCAGGACGTTGTGTGCGCCGTGCGCCACATCAAGGCTAATGCCGCGCGGTACCGCATAGACCCCAACCGCGTTGCCGCGCTGGGGTTCTCCGCCGGAGGCCATCTCGCCTCCCTGCTCGGCACCCTCCAGGGCGACGAGCCATTCCTCGAAGGCGCCTGCGGGGATCGGGATGCCGGGAGTCGCATAGTCCTCGCGGTCAGCTACTCCGGCCCGGTTGATCTTGTCGTCCTGGGTCAACGCAAAATTGGCGCAGTGGCCATCATGGCTCAGTTTCTTGGTGCTCCATACGAGAATGACGCGAAGCGCTGGATCAGCGCATCACCTCATTCGCATATTAGCGGCGACGACGCCGTGTTCGTGATCGCACACGGCACCGCGGACGACGTCGTGCCCCAGGAGAGCGCCCTATCGTTCGCGCGGCATCTCGATGATGCGGGTGTCGAAAATCATCTCGTACTGGTCGATGGGGCAGGCCACGGAGGACTTGGTCAATCGGTTCGTCCCG
The DNA here is from genome assembly GCA_963663975.2 of uncultured Bauldia sp. Lineage (GTDB taxonomy): Bacteria > Pseudomonadota > Alphaproteobacteria > Rhizobiales > Kaistiaceae > JANQRX01. Next base: position 405,666 of record CAXXRA010000006.1, read on the forward strand.
TGCTTGAGCCGCTGATGCTTCGGCTGTTGCGACCCCCTCTACCCGGCGGAGGCGTGCGTACCATTGCTGCGTCAACTCCTACACCCACACCTGCTCCTGAATCTTCGCCATCTCCACGATCGGCCGCCCCCAAATGTAGCCGGAAGGCGGCAGAGGGCACCATCACCTGCGACAACGGCATCCTGCGGGTCCGGACCACCCCCGTTGGGATCACGTGGTTCGACTTCTACCACCCGAGCGAAAGACGCTGGTACGTCAACAAGAACAATTTGAACCATCGGGTTCTCGTGGAGGGCTCCGGCTGGCTGGGGACCGAACTCGACAAAGTAACTCAGGCCGCCGAAATCCTGTCGCAGACCCCGGACCAGATCGTGGCCAGGCTCCATTTCACCTTCCCCCACGGCGCCCGCACCTATCTGGACATGACGATGCGGCGCGGGAGCCCCTTGGTGCGTTTCGAAATGCACCAGGACGAGGGCTCGGCGAAGATCGGTGGCGTGTTCTGGGTCGTGACCTTCGGTCAGGGCGAAGCCGTGTCCGAGCTCCACTTTGACGGCAACGCCATCGTGGTGGAGGATCTGCCATCACCCTTGCCGGGCGGATCCCTCGAGGCTCAGCACGTGCAATGGTTCTCTGGATTGGAGGACCTGAACTTCACCTTCAGCGGCGAGGAGACTGCCGCGCCGGATCCAGCGAATCCAAAGTGGATGACGCGCGTCCTCGGACTCAAGCAGCACGTGGTCTGGGGCGTCCCCATGCGGGATGGGGACAAGTTCGCCTTCGAGGCGCGCGACAAGCCGTGGCAGCGGACCTGGGGTGTTCCCGAGGCGGTGCCGTGGATCGAGGGGCTGTGGTTCGTCCGCCAGGGTGACCTCCTCGAAGGGGACTGGCTCACCTACGGGATCGACAATCTCGAGGACTACAGGTGAAGGCCTGATCGACCCCGCCGTCGAGGCGGAGGACGATCCGCTGGGGAACGGCCCGTCACCCGTGACCGCGTCCGACCTTGGACCAAATCTCCAACAGATGCCGGCCGGCCAGGCGCCATCGCAGATGCAGCGGATCGAGCCCGAACAGGTCGTGTGGCGTCTGGGCGCTCGCGCCCGATGATGCACGACCCGCCTGCTGCCGCCGTTCCGGGATCCGATTTGGCGCTGCCGCTGTGTCATGAGTGTCCGGCGACGCGCTTGAGATTGGATCGCCGACCAGCCTAGGCTAATGCGACCCGTCGAGATCGTGAATCGGCCGGCGTCAAAAACGCGGGTCACACCAAGTTCAGAGGAACCGAGGGTGTACGAGAAGGGTATCGTCATCATTGGCGGCGGTCACGGAGGATCGGAGGCGGCTGCCGGCCTGCGCTCGGAAGGCTATGACGGCAAGGTCACGCTGGTCTGCAACGAACCCGACATTCCCTACCAGCGGCCGCCGCTATCAAAGGCGTTCCTGAAAGACCCCGACCACCAATTGCTGCCGCTGCGGGCCGAGGTGTTCTACACCAAGAACGACATCGAGCTGCGGCTCGGCCAGGCGGCCACGGCCATCGACCGCAACGGCGGTGCGGTTGCTCTGGCGGACGGGAGTTCGATCCCGGCTGACCGGGTTATCCTGGCGACGGGATCGCGCCCGCGAGTGCCCCCTGTGTCCGGCATCGATCTTGAAGGCGTCTACACTCTGCGCACGGCGACCGACGCGCGGCGGTTGCGCGATGCCGTCCACCGGGCGAGCGATTGTGTGGTCGTCGGCGGCGGGTTCATCGGTCTGGAGATCGCCGGCACCGCGCGCCTGCTGGGTAAAACGGTGACCGTGCTGGAGGCGGCGGGCCGGCTGATGGGCCGTGCGGTGGCGCCGGAAATCTCGGAGCACTTTCTCCACCTCCATCGCGGCTGGGGAAGCGACATCCGGCTTGAAACGCCGGTGGGTTCGTTCGTTGCGGACGGCGGAGGGCTGGTCGGTGTGGAGACCGCCACCGGCGCGCGGATCGCCGCCGACATCGCCATTGTCGGTATCGGCGCGGTCCCCGATATGGCGCTCGCCGAGGCCGCCGGGCTCGACTGCGACGACGGTATCCTGGTCAACGATTACGTCGAGACCAGTACCCCCGAAATCCTGGCGATCGGAGATGTCGTCTCGTTCACCCACTGGGAGCTGGAGCGCAGGATCCGTCTGGAATCGGTGCAGAACGCAGTCGACCAGGGTCGCGTGGCGGCGCGCACGATTGTCGGCAAGCGAGAGCCCTATCGCGACGTTCCCTGGTTCTGGTCGGATCAGGGCGACGTCAAGCTGCAGATGGCGGGGCTGCCGTTTGGCGCCTCGCAAAGCCTGCTGCGCGGCGACATGGCATCGGGCAGTTTTTCGGTTTTCCACTATGACGAGGATCGCCTGGTGGCGGTCGACTCGGTCAACCGGGCGGGCGACCACGTGGTCGGCCGGCGGCTGATCGGTGCGGGCCTGTCGCCGCCGCCGGAGATCGCCACCGACGAGGCGACCAATTTAAAAAAACTGCTGAAGGAGATGATGGGGCGCGATCGCATAGCCATGGGAGGTGGATCGTGAGCGACGACGCATTCAAGGGATTTCCCGCAGAGACGTTTCGTTTTCTGAAGGGCCTGACGGCCGACAACAGCAAGGTCTGGTTCGACGCCCACCGCGGCGACTATGACGCCCACTACGTGGCGCCGGCGCGCGACTTCGTCGCGGCGTTGGGGCCGCGGCTGCAGGAGATTTCGCCACACGTCCAGTTCGCGCCCAAGATCAACGGCTCGATCTTCCGCATCAATCGCGACATCAGGTTTTCCAAGGACAAGACGCCGTACAAGAATCACCTCGACATGTGGTTCTGGCACGGCGAGCGAAAGGGCTGGGGGGCGCGGGGTTCTATTTCCGGCTGACTGCCGACCGGCTGGTGCTGGGCACCGGCATGCACCGGTTCGACAAACTCCAGGCCGAGGCCTTCCGTGCAGCGGTGGTCGATGAGCGGACAGGCAAATCGCTGGAGAAAACTCTCAAGGCGGTGTCGGCTGCCGGCCCTTACGAACTTGACGCGCCGGGGCGCAAAACCGTTCCGCGCGGTTTCGACAAGGACCATCCGCGCGCTTCTCTGCTGCTCCATAACGGGCTGACGGTCGGTACTTCGGGCAAGGTGCCGGCGGTGGCCGGCAAGGCAGGTTTTGTCGAGTTCTGCGCCGACCACTACGCCGCCATGGTGCCGCTGACCCGGTGGCTGCTGGACAACGTCAGCGACGGTTCCTGACCGATGGAGGTGAGGTTACGTCGGTTTGAAATCGGCGGCGCCGACCGCGCTCTCGAACCCGCGAGGGTTTCTGCTGTATGCTTGGCGACAGCGGAGGAAAGATACCATGGGCATGATGATCACTCGTCTCAAAGTGAAAGACTACAGCGCGTGGCGCCCGATGTTTGATGCCAACGAAGAGGCGCGGAGGACGGCCGGTCTCAGCCATCCGCGTGTCCTGCGGTCGGCTGATGACGCAAACGAGCTCGTCATCATTTTTGACGACATCGACACGAGCAAAGCCAAGGAGTTTGCGGCCTCGGAGGACCTGAGGGAAGCGATGATGAAAGCCGGGGTGATCGATAAGCCGACATTCTATTTCCTGGAATCGATCTGATCCCTCGGCGATCAATGTCCGGATCAATCGAACCCCACGATCTTCTCTGATTGCGGGGGGGCCACGCCACAATTCCGCAGGCCTACCCCGGTATCCCAAATTTGGGAGCCTGGGCTGTGGGTATGAGGGCGGCTCGATCATCCGCAAACGCCGACGCTGCCGAAGGCCGGGTCGGCCGGCAAGTCAAACAAAAGCACAGCGCAGATATGCCAAACTGACCACCACCGGTCGTGGGGTCGATTGCGCTGCGGCCCGCCTTCCACTAGAAGGGCGCCGGTTTCCCACGATCCGACTTGATGCCGTCCGGGTTTTTCGCCGGCGGCGGAGTTATGAAATGGCGCGTCAGTTCATCTATCACATGCAGGCCACCACCAAGGTCTATACCGGTGGCAAGAAGGTCCTCGACAGCATCAATCTGTCGTTCTACCCGGATGCCAAGATCGGCGTGCTGGGGCCCAACGGGTCGGGCAAGTCGACGCTGCTGCGCATCATGGCCGGTATCGAGACCGAGTTTCAGGGCGAGGCGTGGCTGGCCGAAGGGGCGACCGTGGACTATCTGCCCCAGGAGCCCTTGCTCGACCAGACCCTCGACGTGCGCGGCAACGTCATGGAAGGGGTCGCCGCCAAGAAGGCGATCCTCGACCGCTACAATGAAGTGGTGATGAACTACTCCGAGGAGACCGCGGAGGAGGCGAGCGGGCTTCAGGACCAGATCGACGCCGGTGACCTCTGGGACCTCGACGGCCAGGTCGAACAGGCCATGGACGCGCTGCGCTGTCCGCCCGCCGAGGCCGATGTCTCGATCCTGTCCGGTGGGGAGCGCCGCCGGGTGGCGCTCTGCCGGCTGCTGCTGCGCCAGCCCGATCTGTTGTTGCTGGATGAGCCCACCAACCACCTCGACGCCGAAACGGTGCACTGGCTGGAGAAGCATCTGCGCGCATATCCCGGTGCCATCCTGATCGTCACCCATGACCGCTATTTTCTCGACAACGTCACCGGCTGGATCCTGGAGCTCGATCGCGGCCGTGGCATTCCCTATGAGGGCAATTATTCGGCCTACCTCGGCAAGAAGGCCAAGCGCCTCGAGCAGGAGGGCCGGGAGGGGGCGGCGCGGCAGCGCGCGCTGGCCCGCGAACGGGAATGGATCGCCGCCAGCCCGCGGGCACGGCAGGCCAAGTCAAAGGCCCGCATCACCGCCTATGACGAGTTGCTGAAGCGCAATCAGGATCGCGCCCCCGGCCAGGCCCAGATCATCATTCCGCCCGGCCAACGGCTGGGCGATGTGGTGATCGAGCTGGATGGCGTGTCCAAGGGCTATGACGACCGCCTGCTGGTCGACGACCTGTCCTTCAAACTGCCGCCGGGCGGCATTGTCGGCGTGATCGGGGCCAATGGCGTCGGCAAAACGACGCTGTTCCGCATGATCTCGCGGGCCGAGGAACCCGATAAGGGAAAAATCCGCCTGGGCGAGACGGTTGACCTCGGCCATGTCGACCAAAGTCGGGATGACCTGGCCGCCGACAAAACGGTGTGGGAGGAGATTTCGGGGGGGCTGGACGTCATTCGGCTGGGCAAGCGCGAGATGAACTCGCGCGCCTATGTTGGCGCTTTCAACTTCAAGGGCGGCGACCAGCAGCAGAAGGTCGGATCGCTGTCAGGCGGCCAGCGCAACCGCGTGCACCTGGCCAAACTGCTGAAGGGCGGCGCCAACGTGCTGCTGCTCGACGAACCGACCAATGATCTCGACACGGAGACGCTGGCAGCGCTGGAGGATGCGCTGGAAGATTACGCCGGCTGCGCGGTGGTGATCAGCCATGATCGCATGTTTCTCGATCGGCTGGCGACGCACATCCTGGCCTTTGAGGGCGACAGCCACGTCGAATGGTTCGAAGGCAATTTCGAGGACTATGAGGCCGACAAGGTACGCCGTCTGGGCGCCGACGCCGCCCGACCCCATCGGGTCAAGTACAAGCGCCTGACGCGATAACGAGCACCTGGCTACGGCTGGCGCGCTCGTCGCCACGCCGTCAGGTGTAGGCCCCTTCGTCAAGGCCATCCATCACCGTCAGGACCTTGTCCGCCCGGCCAGCGTGGATGAGGTCAAGCGGCCGCTCAGAGTCGAGCAGGCGGTGTTTGGAGTAGAGCCAGACTCTGGTCTCTTCGGGGGAGTAGAACTCCGCAAATCGATCCACGACGTAGCGCAGGTCCGAGATCATCAGCTGTGTCTTGGGGTGAGGGAACGCGCTCCCCATGGACCAGCGCGACACGGTCGCAGGCGACACGGAAGCGACGTTGGCAACGTCGGTGGTCTTGAGACCGCCATGGATCTTCAGATCGTCAATGATTTGGGCAACTGCGCCAGACATTACCGAAATTCCTACGGCAGCGCGCCTGCCGATTTAGGCGAACAGCCTGTCCAGATCGTCGAAGGTCGAGTTCCAGCCCATGCCGTGCATGTCGCGGTTCTCGACGTTTTCGAAGATGCTCTGGACCAGCCGCAGCTTGGTGCCTTCCGGTACGTCTTCGAAAGTCACAACGATTTCGGTCTCGTGGCCGCGACTGCCGTCATCCTGGTGCCAGGCCCAGGTCATGACCAGCCGATCGGGCGGCGTAAGTTCACGGAACCGGCCGGACACGGTGAGCCTGTTGCCGTCGGGAGTGGCATGACGGTGCGCCAGGCGCCGCCCGGCGTGGCGTCCAGATCGCACTCGGGTATGGTCGCCCCGGTCGGGCCCCACCATTTGGTCAGAATTTCGGGATCGGTCCACGCCTGAAACACCTGTTCGGGCGGCGCGCGGAAGACCCGCTCGACGATCAGCGTGCGGTCTTCGATGGTGCCTTCGCGGGTTGCGCTGGCGGCGTTCATGGGCTCCGACATGATTTCACCTTCTCTAGTGATCAGGTTTGGTCAGCAGTTCCTCGAGGCGGTCGAACGAGCCCTCCCAGAAGGCCCGATAGCGTTGCATCCAGTCATCCATCATCTTGATCGTCTCCGGCCGTGCCCGGCAGACCCGCCACTGGCGCTCCACCCGGCGCTCGATCAGGCCGGCATTCTCCAACACTTTCAGGTGCTTGGATACCGCCGGCTTGCTGATATCGAAGGGCTCGGCGATTTCGCCGGCGGAGCGTTCGCCCTCGGCCAGCAGGCGTTCGACGATGGCCAGTCGGGTGGGATCGGCGAGCGCGGCGAAAACGGTCGGCAGGTTTGGCGTCAGCATGGGATGACTCCAACTATTTAACGTGACGGTTAATTAGTTGCGAGGCGGCTGTCAAGCGACCATTGCGCCAATCGACCTAAAGACATATAAATATGTTTATGTCTTGAGAGGTCGCGATGCACCAGACGCAGCCACTATCCTTTGACGGAGTCCTGGCGGGACTGAAGGCGGCCGGGGAGGAGACCCGGCTGCGCATCCTTGCCCTGCTGGCGCACAGCGAACTCACGGTCAAGGATCTTACCGCCATCCTCGGTCAATCGCAGCCCCGCATTTCGCGGCATCTGAAGCTGCTTGTCGAGGCGGGGCTGGTCGGCCGAAACCCGGAAGGCGCGTGGGTCTTTTACCGGTTGTCGGACGAGGATTCGGTCGGACAACTGGCCCAGCATCTTCTCGGCCTGGTCGACGATGCCGATCCCCTGCCGGCGCGCGATCGCGAACGGCTGACCATGGTCAAACGCCATCAGGCTGCAGCAGCGGAGGAATATTTCGCGGCCAACGCCGCTGATTGGGACACCATTCGCGCACTGCACGTGGCCGATGATGCGGTCGAAAAAGCGGTCCTTGAAGCGGTCGGATCGAGGCCGTTTGAATCCCTGCTGGATCTTGGTACCGGCACCGGCCGGATGCTTGAACTTCTGGCGCCGCTTTACAATCGCGGCGTTGGCGTCGACACCTCGACCGACATGCTGGCGGTCGCCCGGGCCAAGCTCGGACGAGCCGGCATCGGCCACGCCCAAATCCGCCTTGGCGATATTCGCAACCTGCCCTTCGCCCGCGACACCTATGATCTGGTGACGATTCATCAGGTGCTGCATTTTCTCGACGACCCGGAGCGCGCCATTGCCGAAGCGGCCCGCGTGCTGCGCCCCGGCGGAAGGCTCCTGGTGGTCGATTTTGCCCGCCACGATCTGGAATTCCTGCGCGTCGAGCACGCCCATCGGCGGCTGGGGATCGGCGGACGCGCCATGGCGAAATGGGTCGCCGGTGCCGAACTCGACCTTGTCGATGAACGGGAATTGTCCGGCAGCGGCGATGAGACCAGGCTGACGGTGAGCCTGTGGCTGGCCCGCGACCGGCGGGTCGCGATGGCCGATCGGGACAGCGCCGGCTCGCTGGAGGTGGCGTGATGAGCGAGGAGAAACTCAGGGCCAGCCGGCGGCTCCATCATGGCGGCGGATTGAGGGTTTCGTTCGAGTTCTTTCCGCCCAAGACCGAGCAGATGGAGGAGACGCTGTGGCGCTCGATCGTGCGCCTGGCGCCGCTGTCGCCCTCGTTCGTCTCGGTGACGTATGGCGCGGGCGGTTCGACCCGCGAACGCACCCACGCCACCATCAAGCGCATCCTGGAGGAGACAGGCCTCAAGCCGGCGGCGCATCTGACCTGCGTCGGAGCAACGCGCGAGGAGGTGAACCAGGTCGTACGGGAGTACCGCGACGAGGGCGTGCGCCACATCGTCGGGCTGCGCGGCGATCCGGCGACCGGCATCGGCACGCCCTATCATCCTCACGATGGCGGCTATCAGAGTTCAGCCGAACTGGTGGCCGGCATCAAGGCGCTCGGCGATTTCGAGGTGTCCGTCGCCGCCTACCCCGAGAGGCATCCTGACAGCCCCGACGTGGCCGCCGATATCGACATGCTGAAGCGCAAGGTCGATGCCGGTGCCGATCGGGCGATCACCCAGTTCTTCTTCGAAAACGACGTGTTTACCGCCTATCTCGACCGGGTTCGTGACGCCGGTATCACCATCCCGATCGTTCCCGGGATCGTTCCGGTTCACAATTTCAAACAGGTTGCACGGTTTGCCGGTAACGCCGGCGCGGCGGTGCCGGGATGGCTGGCGCAACGGTTTGATGGCCTGGAAGACGACCCGGCCACGCGTCAATTGGTGGCGGCCGCGGTGGCCGCCGAGCAGGTCCTCGACCTGGTCGATCGCGGCATCACCGACTTTCATTTCTACACCATGAACCGGGCCGACCTGGTCTTTGCCATTTGTCATCTGCTCGGGTTTCGCGCCTCACGGCCGACGCCGAGCGAAGCCGCCGCCTGAGGGTTTGTCAATCCGATGAGCCCGGTCCGTAGCCAAGCCGAAACACGCCTGCGCGAGCTTGCCGCCCAGCGCATCGTCGTTCTCGACGGTGCCATGGGCACAGCCGTCCAGTCGCTGCGGCTGAGCGAGGAGCAGTTTCGCGGTGATCGCTTCGCCGACTGGCACCGCGAGGTCCGCGGCAACATCGATCTCCTCAATCTGACCCGGCCGGACGCCATCCGCGCCTTCCATATCGACTACCTCAGGGCCGGCGCCGACATCGTCGAGACCAACACCTTCACCTCGACCTCGATCGCCCAGGCCGATTACGGCATGCAGGGCATCGCCTATGAAATGAACCGCGAAGGCGCCCGTCTGGCCCGCGCGGCGGCCGACGCAATCACCGCCGAGACGCCTGATCGGCCGCGATTCGTGGCCGGCGCCATCGGTCCGACCAACCGCTCCGCGTCGATCTCGCCCGACATCAGCAACCCCGGCTACCGCGCCGTCACCTTCGCCGACCTGGTCGCCGCCTATGGCCAGGCCGCCCGCGGGCTGGTCGAGGGCGGTGCCGACATTCTGCTGATCGAGACGATCTTCGACACGCTGAACGCCAAGGCGGCCATCTACGCGTTCGAGGAAATCTTCGCCGAGACCGGCATCCGCTTGCCGGTGATGATTTCGGGCACCATCACCGATCTCTCCGGGCGGACATTGTCGGGCCAGACGCCGGCCGCGTTCTGGCATTCGGTCCGCCATGCCCAGCCGTTGACCATCGGACTCAACTGTGCGCTCGGCGCCAAGGAGATGCGCGCCCATATCGACGAGATTTCCCGCATCGCCGACACGCTGGTCTGTGCCTACCCCAATGCCGGCCTGCCCAACGAGTTCGGTGAGTATGATGAAAGCCCGGAGGCGATGGCCGGCATGTTGGGCGAATTCGCGCGCGCCGGCTTCGTCAATGTCGTCGGCGGTTGCTGCGGTACCACGGTCGATCACGTCCGCGCCATTGCCGAGGCGGTGGAAGGGGTGCCGCCGCGCAAGGTGCCGACGGTGGAGCCGCTCCTGCGCCTTTCCGGGCTGGAGCCGTTCGTCTTCAGCGGCGATATTCCCTTCGTCAATGTCGGCGAGCGGACCAACGTCACCGGCTCGGCCAAATTCCGCAAACTGATCACCGCGGACGACTACCCGGCCGCGCTCGATGTCGCCCGCAATCAGGTCGAAAATGGCGCCCAGGTGATCGACGTGAACATGGACGAGGGCCTGCTCGATTCGGAGCAGGCGATGGTCACCTTCCTCAATCTGTCCGCCGCCGAGCCCGACATAGCCCGCGTGCCGGTCATGGTCGATTCGTCAAAATGGTCGGTCATCGAGGACGGGCTGCGATGTGTGCAGGGCAAGGGCATCGTCAATTCGATCTCGCTGAAAGAGGGCGAGGAAGCCTTTCTCGACCACGCCGAGAAGGTTCGCCGCTACGGCGCCGCGGTCATCGTGATGGCGTTCGACGAGGAGGGGCAGGCCGACACGGTCGAGCGCAAGCTCGCGATTTGCACCCGGGCCTACAAGCTACTGACCGAGGAGCTCGGATTCCCGCCCGAAGACATCATCTTCGATCTCAACGTGTTTGCCGTGGCAACCGGGATCGCCGAGCACAACGGCTACGGCGTCGCCTTCATCGAAGCCACAAGGCAGGTCCGGCAAACCCTTCCCGGCGTCCACGTTTCGGGCGGCATCTCCAACCTTTCGTTCTCGTTCCGCGGCCATGAGCGGGTTCGCCAGGCGATGCACTCGGTGTTCCTCTACCACGCCATCGGCGCCGGTATGGATATGGGCATCGTCAATGCCGGCACCCTGGCGATCTATGACGATATCGATCCAGAGCTGCGTGAACTCGCCGAGGACGTCATCCTCAATCGCCGCCAGGACGCCACCGATCGTCTGCTGGAGGCCGCCGAGCGCTACAAGGGAGGCATCGCCGCAAAAGCCCGAGCCGATCTGACCTGGCGGTCATGGCCGGTCGAAAAACGGATCGAGCACGCGCTGGTCGGCGGCATCACGGAGTTCATCGAAGCCGACACCGAAGAGGCGCGCCAATCCGCTGTCCGGCCGCTCGACGTCATCGAGGGCTCGTTGATGGCCGGCATGAACGTCGTCGGTGATCTGTTCGGTGCCGGCAAGATGTTCCTGCCCCAGGTGGTCAAATCGGCGCGTGTCATGAAACAGGCGGTGAACTATCTGACGCCGTTCATCGAGGCGGAGAAAGCGGAAAGCGGCGAGGCCCGCTCATCGGCCGGCCGCATTCTGCTGGCCACGGTCAAGGGCGACGTCCATGACATCGGCAAGAACATTGTCGGCGTGGTGCTTGGCTGCAACAATTACGAGATCATCGATCTCGGCGTGATGGTGCCCTCGGCCCGGATCATCGACGAGGCGCGCAAGCACGACGTTGATATCGTCGGCCTGTCGGGTCTGATCACGCCCTCGCTCGACGAAATGGTGCACGTTGCCGGAGAGTTCGAACGCGAAGGTTTTGATCTGCCGCTGCTGATTGGTGGGGCGACCACCAGCCGCGTCCACACCGCTGTCAAGATCGACCCCAATTACCGGCGCGGTCAGACCATCCATGTTCTCGATGCCAGCCGCGCCGTCGGCGTTGCCTCGAAGCTGCTGGGCGAGGGCAAGGTCCCTTATGTCGACGAGATTCGGAATGAATATCAAAAGGTTGCCGATGGTCATGCGCGTGGCCTGGCAGCCAAACGGCGGATTTCGCTGAGCCAGGCGCGGGCCGACCGGTTCGCCATCGACTGGGCCGGCTACGCGCCGCCGCGGCCCACTTTCCTGGGCACGCGCGCGTTCAAGAATGTGCCGATCGCGGACCTGGTGCCCTTCATCGACTGGACGCCGTTCTTTGCCACCTGGGAGATCAAGGGCACCTATCCGCTGCTGCTTGAGGACGCCAAAGTGGGCGAAGCGGCCCGCGCCCTGTTCGGCGACGCGAACAAGATGCTCGCCGATATCGTCGCCCGCCGCTGGCTCACCGCAAACGGCGTCGTCGGTTTCTGGCCGGCCAACGCCGATGGTGACGATATTATCGTCTACGCCGACCAGGACCGTCAGGTTGAGCGCACCAGGCTGTTCACCCTGCGGCAACAGATCGCCCGTACCAGATCGGACCGCGCCCATCTGGCGCTAGCCGATTTCGTTGCTCCGCGCGAGTCCGGGCGGGCCGACTATGTCGGTGGTTTTGCAGTGACATCGGGCCTCGGCAGCGACGCGCTGGTCAAGCGCTTTGCCAATGCCGATGACGACTATTCGAAAATCCTTTCGCAGGCGCTGGCCGATCGGCTGGCGGAGGCGTTTGCCGAATATCTTCATCGGCGGGTGCGGCGCGAGCTGTGGGCCTACGCGGCTGATGAGGCTTTGACCCATGAGCAGCTGATCGGCGAGGCCTATCGCGGTATCCGTCCGGCCCCCGGCTATCCCGCCCAGCCCGACCACACCGAAAAGCGGGCGCTGTTCGACCTGCTCGGCGCCGAGACCACCACCGGCATCAAGCTGACCGAGAGCTATGCCATGTGGCCGGCCTCGTCCGTGTCCGGGCTCTATTTTTCGCACCCCGACAGCCACTATTTCGGGGTCGGCCGGGTGGAGCGCGATCAGGTCCGGGATTACGCAGCGCGCAAGGGCTGGACGGTGGAGGAGGCGGAAAGCTGGCTGGCGCCGATCCTCAACTATCAGCCTGGGTCACTGGTGGCGGCGGAATAGGCGGTGACGCGACAAGTGGCGGCCCCTTTCGCTGCCTGATGCTGGCGGTCATCGCCGCGGCCGCATCGCTGCCAGAACCGTTCACCCGCACCAACATCATCGACGGTCGCGACGACCGCGATTCGATCCTGGTGCTCGGTCCGGCGCTCGGGCTGGCGCCCGAAGAGATCGACCGCATCCGCCACGTGTTCGGCTATGTCGGATGCCTGTCGCCATCGCCGTCGATCGGATCGGGCACGCTTTTTGTGGCCGATGACCAGGTTCTGACCGCCGGCCACATCTTTTTCGAACCCTCCGGCGGCATGCGGTCGAACTGCTTCTTCCGCGCACAAACGCCCGATGCGGACCGGATCGACATCCTGCTCGATGCCGGCAGTGTGCGCTTCGGCGGCGCGCCGCCACGGCCGGGCTCCAATGATGACTACGCAATTGTTCGCCTGGCGCGGCCGATCACCGGGCATCAAGCGTTTCCCGTCGAAACAACCAATCGGGTCGCCGCTGGCGATCGTCTGATCGTGGTGACCGCCCATCCGGTGGGCATGGAACATGTCGACAAGCAGGTGCCCGTGGTACAGCCCTGCGAGGTGCGCCGGGTACCGATTTCGTCGGGATCGACGAACTTCTTCCGCACCGACTGCGACGCCAGCGGCGCGTCCTCGGGCGGCATGCATCTGTCGCGTGTCGATGGCCGGCTGGTTTTTCGCGGGATCACCATATCGACCGGTCCGTGGCGCGACCCGTCCCTCGATGGCGCCGCCTGTGATGAGCGCGGCGGCAGCGTTACTACGGCGCTTGGCACCGATGGCGGCATCCTCGCTGCGGCCCTCGGCCTCGCCGGTCGATAATATTAGGGAGTACGCTTGTGGCCGATCGTCCGACGGCGCTTGTCACCGGGGCCAATCGCGGCATCGGTTTGGCGACCGCGCGGCAACTGGCCGAGGGCCACGGCTATCGCGTGCTGATGGGTAGTCGGGAAGAGCGCCTTGGCGAGCAGGCATCGGAGGCGTTGGTTGCATCCGGGCTGTCGGTCGAGCCGGTGAAGTTGGACGTGACCAAGGAGGCCGACCGCGCGGCGGTCGCGCGACAGCTGGAGCGCCGGCGGCGACCGATTCATCTTCTCGTCAACAATGCCGGGGTGGCGCTGGACGGCTTCAACGAGCAAGTCGTGCGCGAGACGCTGTCGGTCAATTTTATCGGCGCGATGAAGCTGACCGACGCCCTCTTGCCCGTGATCGCCGATGGCGGCGCCATTATCTTCGTCTCGAGCGGGATGGGTGAGCTCAGTGCCTACCGCGCCGACATCCGCACTCGGTTCATAGCCCCGGATCTCGACCGGGCCGGCCTCCTGGCGCTCCTCGATGAGTTCTCGGATACGGTTGGGGCCGGCACCGTCAGCGCGACCGGCTGGCCGTCCTCGGCGTATCGCGTGTCCAAGGCGGCGGTCAACGCGCTGACGCGGATCCTGGCGCGCGAACTGGCTCCTCGCGACATTGCAGTCAATTCCGTATGCCCGGGCTGGGTGAAGACGCGCATGGGAGGTTCCGCGGCCCGGCGTAGCGTCGAACAGGGCGCGGCATCGATTGTCGCCGCGGCCACCGACCCGGCGCGGCCGACCGGCGGGTTTTTTCGCGACGGCCGGGCGATCGCCTGGTGAGCCTCGAGGCGGCCTACGGCGACAACCGACCTGATCTAGGCTAAGAGTCCTTTCGACCAACTCTGGGTCAATTCTGTTCCCGATTGGCGGGCGCCCAACGCCGAACCAATCTAGGACGATGCGGGGGCATCGCCCGTCGATCGCTTCAACGCTGGATCGTCTCCCCAATCGGGAACAGAATTGACCCAGAGTTGGTCGAAAGGACTCTAAACGGGCCAGGTTGCGACTGCGCTGCATGCCCGCCGAGTCGCCTTGCTGGGGAGCGCCTGCCGAAAGTGCTGCCGAAAATCTGGCCGACCGTTCTCACTCTGGGCTGGATCCTGGTGGCCATCGCTGCCGGCGAGGCGCTGATGGCGCTGATGTCGTTGGCGCTGGGCGATGGACTGGCGGCCGATTTCGGCGCCAACGCTGCGGTCACCGGCGCCGTCGCCAGCGCCTGCATCCTGACCACCAAGGGACGCGCCTTCGATCTCAGGTTTCGCGACGCCGCGCTGCTGACCGTCGTCGCCTGGGTGGTGGTTCCCGCTTTCGCCGCACTGCCGCTGTTTGTCGATCCGATCGGTCTGTCGCCGATCGACGCCTATTTCGAGGCGGTTTCGGGGCTGACCACCACCGGAGCGACGGTGATGTCGGGGCTCGACGATCTGCCGCCCACCATCCTGCTCTGGCGTTCGACCATGCAGTGGATCGGCGGGGTCGGCATCATCGGCCTGGCGATCGTCATCCTGCCGTTCCTGCGGATCGGCGGCATGGCGCTGTTCCGGCTTGAATCGTCCGACAGTTCCGACAAGGTGATGCCGCGGTTGAGGAGTATCGCCGTGGCCGTCGTGGCGATTTATCTGGCCATGACGGTTGCCGCCTTCTTCGCCTATTGGGCGTTCGGCATGAGCCCGTTCGATGCACTGAACCACGCCTTCACCACGGTGTGTACCGGCGGCTATTCGACCCACGACCGGTCGTTCGCCGCCTTTCAAAGCCCGGCGATCGAATGGACCGCGATTGTGTTCATGATCGGTGGAGCGCTGCCGTTCCTCGCCTATCTGCGAATTTTCAGGCCGGGCCGGCTGCGCCAGCGGGTGGAGCCGCAGATATTCGTCTTCCTGACGCTTGTGGCGATCCTGGTCGCGGCGCTGGCGTTGTGGCTGATGGCGGATCAGGGTCTGGCGCCCGGCCGCGCCATCACCAAGGCCGCTTTCAACGTCGTCGCCATCGTCACCACCACCGGCTACGCCTCGGCCGACTATGTCGGCTGGGGGACCTTCGCGGCGATGCTGGTCTTCATGATGAGTTTCATCGGCGGTTGCACGGGCTCGACCAGCGGCGGCATCAAGGTCTTTCGGTTGCAGATCATGTACACCGTCGCGGTCCAGCACATTCGCCGCGTCTTCCATCCCCATGTCATCAGCCCGCTGCGTTACGGTGAGCGGGCCGTCGACAACGTGCAGGCCGCCTCGGTCGGGACATTCCTGTTCCTGTTTCTGTTGTCGTTCGCGCTGCTGGCCATGTTGCTCAGCCTGCTTGGCCTCGATGCCGGTACCTCGTTGTCGGCGGCCATTGCCGCGGTCGGCAATATCGGCCCCGGCGTGGTGGCCGAGATCGGCCCGGCCGGCACCTACAGCGCACTGCCGGAGGCGGCCAAGGTGCTGTTGTCCTTCGCCATGATCATGGGGCGGCTGGAAATCGTCAGCCTGCTGATCCTGTTCATGCCGAGTTTTTACCGGTAACGCCCGGCCTCGACCCTGCGTCCAGCCATAAAGAGAGCCGGGTCGGCTTTTCCGGCCGCCCGGCTCCAAAACGGTTGTGTGATCTGTCGTTTGTTGTTCTAGAACGCGCCGATAACAATTGCGCCCAGGAACAGGAACGCCGCGCAAATGATCAACACCTGGATCGGTCGGACAAGGCTCATGGTCGTGTCTCCCGCATCCTAACTCCTGGCCAGGAGTCTAAACCGGTTCCGGGACCCCACGAAACGAAATCGATGCTGCAATGCGGCGAATTTGCTGCGATGCAAACCAATCTCAGCCGCCTTTGCGCAAGCCCGTGCTTCCATCCTGTGGACAAACGCCGGCACAAGGGTGCGCTTGGGCTTGCCGGACTTGGCTGAGGCAAGGTTTTTATGGTGGAGGACGCTTGTCGCGGCACGCTGCGGTGCATAGTAAACCAGCCCCATGCCTTCACGACCGCGCCCCATGGGACGCCGAACATCACGAACATGCAGACACGATTCGCAGCCGATATTTCGACCATCGCCGTCACCAGCATCGCGGTCGGCGTGCTGGTGCTCGGCCTGAAGCTCGGCGCGTGGTGGCTGACCGGTTCGGTCGCGCTGTACTCCGACGCTCTGGAAAGCGTGGTCAACGTGGCCACTGCCATCGCCACCTTCGCTGCCATTCGCTTCAGCGCCAGGCCGGCCGATTCCAACCATCCGTTCGGTCATCACAAGGTCGAGTATTTCTCTGTCGTGCTGGAGGGTGTGCTGATCGTCATGGCCGCGATCGCCATCTTCACCGCCGCCTGGGAGGGATTTCGCAACCCGCGGCCGATCGACCAGCCGACCGCCGGACTGGCGGTGAACCTGGTCGCGGCGGCGATCAACGGGGCGTGGGCGTTTGTGCTTATCCGGCTCGGGCGCGCGCGGCTTTCGCCGGCGCTGGCGGCCGACGGCACCCACCTTATGACCGATGTCATCACGTCGGTCGGTGTGGTCGCCGGGCTGGTTCTTGCGCTGGCCACCGGATGGCTGTTCCTCGACCCGCTGCTGGCGGCGCTGGTGGCGCTCAACATTCTGTGGCAGGGCTGGAAGCTGATCCGCCAGTCCATCGGCGGACTGATGGACGAGGCCGCACCGCCCGAGACGGTCGAGCGCATCCGCAAGGTCATCTCCAACAATGCCGGCGGCGCCATCGAGGCGCATGACGTGCGTACCAGGCAGGCCGGCCGCCGAACCTTCGTCGAGTTCCACCTGGTGGTGCCGGGCGACATGTCGGTCGCCGCCGCCCACGACATCTGTGACCGCATCGAGGAGGCGCTGTCGGCCGACATGGCCGACGCCCACATCACCATCCACGTCGAGCCCGAGGGCAGCGCCAAGCTCACCGGGGTGGTGGTGGTGTGAGGGTAGGCAACAAGGAAGAAGGGGTGCAGGCCCCCATCAACCAGAAAATGCAACAAATCTCCTCGGGTTGTCGTGAAAATCGCAGAAACTGAGAGACTCGCGCTACGCGAATTAACGCTTCACGACTCAGCAGCTCTCGAAGCCGTTTTCTGCGATGCCGAGGTGATGCGGTTCAGCGATGGCGTCCGAACTCCCGAGGGGGTCCGGGAATGGGTCGGAGACATGGTTGCCGACCGCTATCCATCGTGGGGGTTTGGCATGTGGGCAGTTCTCGAAAAACGAACCGACCAGATGATTGGCTACTGTGGTCTCAGCCAGTTTCCCGACCGCGCTGGAACCGAATTGGGTTTTCGGCTGGCGCGCCAATATTGGGGCCGCGGGTTTGCAACTGAAGCGGCCACTGCGGCCCGGGACCACGGTCTCGTGACCATACAGCTCCCGCGGATCGTTGCGCTGATAGACCCGGCGAACTTGGCTGCAGTTCGGGTCGTGGAAAAAATAGGTATGCGCTATGACCGCGATATAATGCTCCCCGCCTACACTCACCCGGATAGTGTCTTCGTTGTCGAGCGGCCAACGAAAGATTGAGAGGTAACGGATGGGGCGCCTGACACCCCCGCTCTAACCCTTCATTAAGCAAACCCTGTGCATCTGGCGGGCATGGTCCGTCGTGTTGCGTATCTGGCGGTGGGGGCGGCCGGCATCGCGGTGGTGCTGGCGGGCTGCTCAAATTCTCTTCTCGGCGAGAAGCGCGCGGCGTGGCGCAACGCCGAGGAGCGCGTCTGCATGGTGCGCCGCCACGTGCGGCCCAGCAAATACATCGAACGCGTCAGCAAGGTTCGCGCCCCCGGCGCCTGCGGGATCGACCGGCCGCTGAAGGTTTCGGCGGTGACCGGAGGGCGGGTGACGGTCGGTCCGTCGGCCACCGTCAACTGCCCGATGACGGCGTCGTTGGAAATATGGATGACGAGCGCGGTGCAGCCGGCGGCGATGGCCTGGTTCGGCGAGCCGGTGGTCGAAATCCGGCAGATTGCCGACTATGCCTGCCGCCGCCGCAACAATGAGAGTCGCGCGAAATTGTCCGAGCACGCCTTCGGCAACGCACTCGACATTGCCGGGTTCCGGCTCGCCAGCGGGCGCCAGATCACCATCAAGCGTGACTGGCGCGGCGAGATCAATGGGCGCAGTTTTCTGCGCGAATCCTTCGCTGCCGCCTGCCAGCAGTTCAAGACCGTGCTCGGGCCGGGCGTGCGCAATCACAGCGACCACTTCCACCTCGACCTGGCCCACCACGACAAGGCCGGGACGTCGCGCTATTGCCGTCCGACGCCGGAGGGCGCACCGCCGCGGCGCGCGCCCTACCGACCGGGCCTGTTCGTCCGCGACCGGCCGGTCGATCCCGTCCAGACCGGATCGATCGGGGCCGCCAACGGTCCGCCGGCCTACGCGCCGGTGCCGATCGTGCGGCCCTTGCCGCCGGCACGCACCGCAACCAGGTAGCTCGTAAACTCGACCGCTGGCCGCTAGCCGGCCACGCCGTAGCCGCCGGCGGTCGGCGTGGTGACGATGACCGCGTCGCCGGGCCCGACAGTCGTCTGATCGCAACCCTCCAGGGTTTCCACGGTGCCGTCGCGTCGGCGAATTTCGGTTCTGCCGACCAAGCCCGGGCCGCCGCCGGCCAGCCCGTGCGGCGCAACGCGGCGATGGGACGACAGGATGGCGCAATCCATGCTGGTCAGGAAGCGGATGGTGCGCACGGTGCCCCCTCCGGCCGACCATCTGCCGCTGCCGCCGGAGCCTTCACGGATGCGGAAATCTTCCAGCACCACCGGGAAACGGTATTCCAGGATCTCCGGATCGGTCAGCCGGGAATTGGTCATGTGGGTGTGCACGCCGTCGGCGCCGTCGAAGCCGGTGCCGTCGTTCATGACGCCGGCCGGCGCACCGGAGCAGATCGTCTCATAGTACTGATAGGTGTCGTTGCCGAAGGTCAGATTGTTCATCGAGCCCTGCGCGGCGGCCATGGCACTGAGCGCCCCGAACAGGCAATTGGTGATGTGCTGGCTGGTCTCGACATTGCCGGCAACGACGGCGGCGGGATAGCGCGGCGACAGCATGGAGGCGTCGGGCAGGACGATCCGGATCGGGCGCAGGCAGCCGGCGTTCATCGGGATGGTGCTCTCCACCATGACGCGGAAGCAGTAGAGCACGGCGGCGCGGGTGACCGGTTCGGGGGCATTGAAGTTGGTCGCCTGCTCGGGACTGGTGCCGGTGAAATCGACAATGGCTTCGCGTTTTTTGCGATCGACCGAGATGCGCACGCGAATGGTCGCGCCTTGATCGGTCTCCAGTGCGAACTCGGAATCGGACAGCCGGGCGATCACCCGGCGCACGCTTTCGGCGGCGTTGTCCTGGACATGGCCCATATAGGCGTTGACCACCTCCAGCCCGAAATGTTCGATGACGCGGCGCAGCTCATGAACGCCCTTTTCGTTGGCGGCGATCTGGGCCCTGAGATCGGCCAAGTTCTGGTTGAGATTGCGGACCGGGTGAGGGTGGTCGGTGAGCAACTGGCTGAGTTCGGCCTCGCGCAAGCGCCCGCGCTCGACCAGCCGGAAATTGTCGATCAGCACCCCTTCCTGTTCCACGCTGGTGGCGCGCGGCGTCATCGAGCCCGGCGCCGTGCCGCCGACATCGGCATGATGACCGCGGGCCGCGACCCAGAAGATGATGGGATTGTCGATCGCCTCGTCGGTCTCGTTTTTGAAGACCGGGGTGCAGACGGTGATATCGGGCAGGTGGGTGCCGCCATTGTACGGTGCGTTGAGCGCGAACACGTCGCCGGGACGAATGTCGTCCGCATTCTGAGCGATGACGGTTTCGACCGATCGGTCCATCGAGCCCAGATGAACCGGCATATGTGGGGCGTTGGCGACCAGCCGGCCGTCGCGGTCGAACACCGCGCAGGAGAAATCCAGCCGCTCCTTGATGTTGACCGAGTGGGCCGTGTTCTGCAGCGTGACCCCCATCTGCTCGGCGATCGACATGAAGAGATTGTTGAAGACCTCGAGCATGACCGGATCGGCGTCGGTGCCGATCGCGGCGCGTGCGGCTTGCGGCGCGACGCGGTCGAGGATGATGTGATTGCGGTCGCTGACATCGGCCTGCCAGCCGGGCTCGACCACGATCGTTTGGTGAGGCTCGATGATCAGCGCGGGGCCGGCCACGCGGGCGCCCCGCATCAGATCGGCGCGCAGGTGGACGGCGGCACTGCACCAGGCGCCGGCCGAATAGAACCGGGTGGTGGAATGCGGCTCGGGCTCGCTCGGTTCGGCCGCCTCATCGGGTTCGGCGATCCTGGCGCCGCCGCCCACCGCCTCGACTTCGAGGCTCTCCACCACGATCTCCTTGTCGTGGAAAACAAAACCGAATTGCGCCCGGTGCCGTGCCTCGAAGCGCGAGCGCATCTCCGGTAGCGTCAACCGGATGCGGGCCTCGGGTGCGCCCTCGGCGATGGTCACCGGCAATGTGGTATCGGTTCCGTCGTAGCGCAGATGGGCGCGGACGAAGACGGTGGTCTCGGTTTCCGGCACGCCCTGCCTGGCGAGCTCCTCCAGCACCTGGTCGGCGAGGATGACCTCGATGGTGTCCAGCAACTCTTCGGCGTCGGGCTTCAGCGTTGCCAGCAGGGCGCGGTTGCGGGTGGCGCGGATATCGGCCAGCCCCATGCCGTAGGCCGACAGGATGCCGGACAGGGGGTGGATCAGGATGGTCTTGATGGCCAGCGCGTCGGCGACCATACAGGCATGCTGGCCGCCGGCGCCGCCGAAGCAGTTCATCGCATACTCGGTGACGTCGTAGCCGCGGGCGACGGAGATCTTCTTGATCGCATTGGCCATGTTCTCAACCGCGACCTGCAGAAAACCATCGGCGATCTCCTCGACCGAGCGGCGATCGCCGGTCAGTTGCGCGACCGCGCGGAAATGTTCGTGGGTCGCCACCGGGTCGAGCGGCTGGTTGCGTTCCGCACCGAAGATGGCGGGAAAATATTCCGGCATGAGTTTGCCGACGGCGAGGTTGGCGTCGGTGATGGCGAGCGGTCCGCCCCTGCGGTAACAGGCCGGCCCCGGATCGGCACCGGCGGATTCCGGACCGACCTGGAACCGGCCCTGTTCGAATTTCAACAGCGATCCACCGCCGGCGGCGACGGTGTGGATGCGCATCATCGGGGCGCGCATGCGCACACCGGCGACTTCGGTCTCGAAGGTGCGCTCGTAGTCGCCCTCGGAATGGGAGACGTCGGTCGAGGTGCCGCCCATGTCGAACCCGATGACCTTGTCGAATCCGGCGATCTTGGCGGTCTCGATGGCGGCCACCACGCCGCCGGCCGGCCCCGACAGGATGGCGTCCTTGCCACGGAACATGTGCGCCGCGGTCAGGCCGCCGGAGGACTGCATGAACATCAGCCTCGGCGCCGCGCCGCCGGTCGCCCCATCGGAAAGCTCCGCGGCGACCTCGTCGACATACCGGCTCAGGATCGGCGACAGATAGGCGTCGACCACGGTGGTGTCACCGCGGCCGACCAGTTTGATCAGCGGCGAGACCGCGTGGCTGGCCGAGATCTGGGTGAAGCCGACCTCGGCGGCGATCTCGACCACGGCCTGCTCGTGGCGGGGATGCTTCCAGGCGTGCATGAAGACGATCGCCACCGCGCGAAACCCGTCGCTGTGGGCAGTGACCAGCGCCTCGCGGATCGCATCCGGGTCCGGCGTCTTCTCCACCGTTCCGTCGGCCAGCACCCGCTCGTCCACCTCCTCGACGCGTTCGTAGAGCATGTCGGGTTTGACGATCTTCTTGGCGAAGATGTCCGACCGCGCCTGATAGCCGATCCTCAGCGCGTCTCGAAACCCATGGGTTATCAGCAGCAGCGTGCGGTCGCCCTTGCGCTCCAGCAGCGCATTGGTGGCCACGGTCGTGCCCATCTTGATCGTTGCGATGGCAGCGGCCGGGATCGGCATCTCCGGCGGCACGCCGAGCAGGCGCCGGATGCCGGCGATGGAGGCGTCGCGATAGGCGCCGGGATTCTCCGACAGCAGCTTGGCCGAGCGAATCCTTCCATCGGGATCATTGGCGACGATGTCGGTGAAGGTGCCGCCGCGATCGATCCAGAAATCCCATTTGCCGCTGCCGGCCGAATCCATCTCGTTCCCCCAACCCCTCCCGCAAACTGGCATGTGTGAGCCCATACCCTCAAGCGCTTCCATTCCGACCGGCTGCCGGGTTGGGAAGGAGGCGGTCCAGCAATGCGACCGAGCCTCCGGTCGTCGGCTGCGGGCAACAGGTTTCGGGCCGGATCGAATTGGGCTTGCGAGCGGCTTGATTCTAGCTATTTGTATACATAAATGACTATCAACGGCGTGCTCCCGGAATGAAGTTCGACGGATTTGAATGGGACAGCGGCAACTGGCCGAAGTGCGGAAGGCATGGCGTTTCAAAAGCCGAGATCGAAGCCGTGTTCAGAGATCGGCCGGTCGTTTATGCCGATCCAGCCCATTCATTGGAAGAGCAGCGGTTGAGAGCGATCGGCCGCAATCGTGACGGACGGTACATATTTGTGGCCTTCACCATCCGCGGCGGTCGCGGTCGAAGGGTAGTCCGGCCGGTCAGTGCCAGATTCATGCGCGACAGAGAAGTGAGGCACTATGAACAACAACAACAACAAGAAACTTAAACCAATGCCGCCTCTTTTGACCGATGAAGACGCCGAACGGTTTGTCGAAGAAGCGGATCTGAACGAATACGATCTTTCCGGCTTCGAACCGATGCACTTCGAGTTCGAAAGAAAGACCAAGCAGGTCAACTTGCGGATGCCGGAGCGACTGGTTGCAGCCATCAAAATTCGTGCCCGCTCGCGCGGTATTCCGTATCAACGTTTCATTCGTGAGGCGATTGAAAAGGCACTCCAGGAGCAGAGCGGAAACAAGGGCGGCCAAAAGGTGAGGCGCTGAAGAGACGCATGGCGGCTGGACAAGCATTGAACGTTCGGGTCCAGGGGCGGCCTCAACCATCGTTCGAGCCGTCACCGACAATGAAGTTTGTTACGGTTTGGAGGGCTCGCAACCCCAAGCGCTTCCATTCCGACCGGCTGCCGGGTTAGGAAGGACGTCGGCGGCAACTAGCCTGGTTCGGAAGAGTTGGCGGAGCGAGTGATGCCTGGAGTTCGGTCCGGTCTGGTGGCGGTGTTCCTGATCGGGTTCGTCGGCGCGGCGCATGCCGTGTGCCCTGGCCTGGATGTGTTGATCGAGGATGGATTCGATCAATTGAAACCGACCTGGGGCGACGCCGGACGGCAACTGAAAGTGGAGGCGGGACATCTCATTCTGTCACCGGAATCGGGCACCGATTTCTGGCGTCAGAACAATGCCGCCTTCTACGACGATATCGACTTTTGCGTGACCGTGACGGTCCTGGACGGCGTCGATGAAACCGAGGCCAGGGCCGGGGCGGTTTTCTGGTACCAGGACGTCAACAACTTCTATGTGTTTCAGATTGCGCCCAATCGCCGGGCCTCGGTGTGGCGCCGGCAGCGCGGCGCCTGGCTGGAACAGGTCGCCTGGCAACGGGTCGAGTCGGCCAATGAGGGCGACGGAGGGGTCAACGAATTGCGTGTGACGACGGTCGGAGAACAGGCCGTCTTCTACGTCAATGGCAGCCAGTTCAAGGCGCTCGACGGGATGCCGCCGGAGCGTGGCCAGCAGATCGGCGTGTTCGCCAGTTCACCGGTGGCAGGCCGCGCGATCTTCGCCTTCGATGCGCTGCGCGTGACCACCCCGTGAGCGATGAACGCGGTCTGAGACAACCCGGGCGCGGCTCCCCTTTGGCCGGCCGGGGCAACCATCGTCCGTGCCGCTTGATCGAGATCGGGCGCGGCCCTGGCGGAGTGAGGCCGAGAACATCTGGCACCGGGTCGGTCAGGTCGCCGAAGGAGGTGCCGGCACGATCGGCGCCTTTCTCGGCCGGGCCGGAGGGTTTGTCGTCGGCATCGGCGACCCCGATACCAGGCGCCGGGTTGCTTTTTCGATGGCGCTGATCGCGCTTGCGGCCAAGATGGCCAAAGCCGACGGTGTCGTCACCGCCGATGAGGAGGCGGCGTTCCAGCGCCTGTTCGAGGTGCCGCCGTCCGAGGCGAGGAATGTCCGGCGGCTGTTCGATCTGGCCAAGCGCGATGTCGCCGGCTTCGATGCCTATGCCCGACAGATCGCCCGACTGTACAGCAAGGACGCCTCGGTTCTTGAGGACGTGCTCGACGGTCTGTTCATGATCGCCAAGGCGGATGGCGCGGTGCACGAGGCGGAACTGGCCTATCTGGAAGATGTCGCCCTCATCCTGGGGGTCTTGGAAGCGGATTTCGAGCGCGTGGTGGCGCGCCACGTGGTCCCCGAAGAGGGTGATCCATATCTCGTCCTGGAATCGGACCGAGATTGGCCGCTGAGTGAAATCCGGACGCAGTTTCGCCGCCTGGTGGCCGACAATCACCCCGATCGGCTGATCGGCCGGGGCATGCCGGAAGAGTTCATTGCCATCGCCAATGACCGGCTGGCGGCGATCAACGCGGCGTGGGAGCGGGTCAAGAAAGAACGCGCGCCGCGTCCGGTGTCGGGTTGAAGGCGCCCGATGGCCGCGGTTGAATGGCGCCCCTCGCCCAACCACGGGGAACGTGCGGCAGGCAAGGCGACCGATATCCTGCTTCTTCACTACACCGGGATGACGTCGGCAGAGGCGGCGCTCGACCGGTTGTGTTCTCCCCGATCGAAGGTTTCCTCGCACTACCTGGTCGGCGAGGACGGCGGCGTGGTGCAGATGGTCGAGGAGGGGCGGCGGGCATGGCACGCGGGCAGGTCGTTCTGGGCCGGTGAGCGCGATATCAATTCGCGGTCGATCGGAATCGAGATCGCCAACCCCGGCCATCAATTCGGTTATCGCCCGTTCCCGGATGCTCAAATCGCCGCCGTCGTCGCGCTTTGCGGCGAGGTCGTCGGCCGTCACGGCATCAGACCGGAACGGGTGCTCGCCCATTCCGACGTCGCTCCCGAGCGCAAGCAGGACCCGGGCGAATTGTTTCCGTGGCAGCGCCTGAGCGCGCGCGGGATCGGGCTGTGGCTACCGCCGACGCCGGTGGACAGCGTCAACCAGGGCTGGCATCCCGATGCCAATTCTCTCAGGCGCGGATTCCGCCGATACGGCTATCGCATTGGCGAAAAAGGGGAACTCGACAGCGAATTGGCATTGGTCGTGACCGCCTTTCAGCGCCATTTTCGCCAGGATCAAGTCGACGGTGTTGCCGACTGGTCGACCGCCGACACTCTCGACCGGCTGCTTGGTCGGTTGGCGGCCGACACTTGACCAGGGCCCCGCCAAGCACCTATCTCAACTCCGCCAGTCGGCTGGACGGTCGCTCCGGCAAATCGCCGAAAGGCTGTCGGGGAGGAAAGTCCGGGCTCCATGGAAACACGGTGCCGGGTAACGCCCGGCGGGGGCGACCCCAGGGAAAGTGCCGCAGAAAGCAAACCGCCCGCTGGGTTGCGATCCATCGCGGGTAAGGGTGAAAGGGTGGGGTAAGAGCCCACCGCGGGACCGGCAACGGGACCGGCATGGCAAACCCCACCGGGAGCAAAACCGAATAGGGGCGACGCGGGCTTCGTGCCCGGCCGGTTTTCAGGTCAGTCGCCCGGGTTGGTTGCACGAGGCGTTCGGCAACGGACGCCCCAGATGAATGGCCGTCGCGCGGCGGGCAACCGTCGCCATACAGAACCCGGCTTACAGGCCGACTGGCATCGTTTCGAGGTTTCGAAACATTGACCACTGTGGTGTCGTCGCCCGGCAAGGGCGGCGGCATCGCCCCATCTTGGCGCGCGTTAGGGGAATGGAAACCTTGCCTGTCAAACGGCTTTCAATATTGACCCCCGATCGGCGTGCAAAATTGACTCCCCTGAGCGGCACGGCGGAGGTTGTCCCGGTAGTCAATAGGGGGGGTACCTGTTGACCCACCGGGGCAACCGGGCCGCAGGCACGGCCGGCGGCGGCTCAGGAGCGGTTCTTGAAGCGCCAGCTCTCGTTGCCGGTCTCGATGATCTCGCAATGATGGGTGAGACGGTCGAGCAGGGCTGTGGTCATCTTGGGGTCGCCGAAGACGGATGGCCATTCGCCGAAGGCGAGGTTGGTGGTGATGACGATAGAGGTGCGCTCGTAGAGCCGGCTCATGAGGTGGAAGAGCAGCTGCCCGCCGGCCTGGGCGAAGGGCAGGTAGCCGAGTTCGTCGAGGATGACGAAGTCGCGGCGTACAAGCTGATCTGCGGTGCGGCCCTGGCGTCCGGCGCGGAGCTCGGCCTCGAGGTGGTTGACCAGGTCGACGACGTTGTAGCAGCGGCCCCGGGCGCCCTTGCGGATGCAGGAGCGCGCGATGGCGACGGCGAGATGGGTCTTGCCGGTGCCGGTGCCGCCGACCAGCACGATGTTGCGCTTGCCCTCCAGGAAGCCGCCGCCGGCGAGCTCCTGGATCAGGGGCTCGTTGACTGGCGAGGCGGCGAAGTCGAAGTCGGCCAGCTCCTTGGCCGTTGGCAACCTGGCGGACGCCATCTGGTACTTGATCGAGCGCGCCGTCTTGTCGGCGATCTCGACCTGCAGCAGCGTACCGATGATCTGCTGCACCGGATGACGACGCTTGAGCCCGTCGGCAAGGATGTCGTCGTAGGCGGCGCGCATGCCCGCGAGCTTCAACGCCGTCATCATCGCCAGCACCTCATGACGCTCCATGACCGGCCTCCCTCAGGCGATCGTAGCGCTGACAGTCGGCCACCGGCCGGTGGCGAAGCTGCAGGCCCTCGGGCGTCGGGATGGTCGCCGGCGGTGCCGGCTGGCACTGCCGGGCGAGGATGTTGAGCTCGACGTCGGCGCTGCAGGCGCCGCAGTCGAGCGCCTCGGCACAGGCCGCCTCGACCGCCTCCAGCCCGTCCTCCTGAACCGCCGCGAGGATCCTCACGAACTGCCTGTCACCGTCGTCGCAACCCGTCAGCCGGGCCCGTATGCGGCCGAGCGCGCCGGGCAGTTGCCAGCCCTTGAAGGGCGCGCCATTGCGCAGCGCGCCGGGCTTCCTCGTCAGGATCGGCACGTAGTGCCACGGATCGTAGGCGACCTGGCCGCGCCCGAAGCTGCGGGGATGCTCGGCGACGGTCTCGCCGTCCTGGCGGATGACGATCCGATCGGCGTAGGCCCGCACGTCGACCGGCCGCCCGACGGCACGGGCGGCGACGCTGTAGTGGTTGTTGTCGAAGCGCACCAGACAGGTCTTGGACACCGCCACCTCGGTGGCGTGGAAGCCGTCGAAGGGGCCGCGATAGGCCATCAAGAAGGGCCGCTCCTCCTCGAACACCTGCCACACCGTCTTGCTCTCGATCGTCGGATGCGGCCGCTTCTTGGCGTCCTCGATACACCGATCCATCAGCCACTCGTTGATCTCGACGTAGGAGCGGCCCCGCGGGATGGGCACGAACAGGCGGCCGCGGACGTCACCCACCTGCCTCTCGACCTGCCCCTTCTCCCAGCCCGCACCCGGAGTGCACGCCACCGGCTCCACCAGATGGTGGGAGCACAGCTCCAGAAAGCGCCGATTGTAGGCGCGCTCCTTGCCGACGAAGACCATGCTCACCGCCGTCTTCATGTTGTCGTAGATGCCCCGCCGGCAGACCCCGCCGAAGAAGTGGAAGGCCCGTTCGTGCGCCTCGAACACCATCTCCTGGCTCTCGCGCGGGAAGATCTGAACCAGCTGCATGCGGCTGTAGCAGAGCCGCATGTGCGCCGCCTTCACCTTGGTCGTCACACCCGACAGGCGCGCGTACTCGTGGCTCCAGTCGAACTGGTAGGCCTCGCCGGGATCGAAGCTCAGCGGCACAAAACCCTGCGACGGCGACAACAGCCGCCACCGCCGACGCCAGGTCCTGGCGTAGCGGCGCACTGCGTCGTAGCCGCCGCCATAGCCCAGAGCCGCAAGGTCTTCATGAATCCGCAGCAGAGACAGCCGATCCCGGCGCGGCCTCTTCTCGTTGGCCTCCAGCTGGCGCTCGAGCTCATCCACCCACGGCCCAAGCTTCGGCATCGGCTGGATCTTGCGCTCGTAGCTGTACGAGGTCTCATCGCCCCGCACCACCTTGCGCACCGTGTTCTTCGAAACCCTCAAATCCCGGGCGATCTTCTTGATCGGAACGCCCCTCACCAGATGATCCCGACGTATCCGTGCGATCGTCTCCACAACCAGCATCTCCCCCACCTCGTCTGTCCAAACAACGAGGTGTGTTAAAAATCACAAAACCAGGGGGGTCAATTTTGGACGCCGATTACCCCACCAAGGGGGTCAATATTCCACGCCGATCAACACCTTGCCAGGCGAGGCTGGGCCCCAGTCGCCGACCCTCGATCCATTGACCTCCCTTGAAATCCCATGGTATCCCATGAAATCCCGAATTGCTGGCCGCCCGAACGGGTCAGCACGGTGGTGATCGAGGAAGCTTGGGGCGACCACGATGACCTGCCAGCGGGGGAGCGGCCGCAGCCGGCTGATCATCGGCCGCCTGCGGTTCACGGGGCACGAGGGCGATGGACGAGTTTGTATCGACCTACACCAATCGTCTCGACGCCAAGGGACGAGTGTCGGTGCCAGCCCAGTTCCGCGCGGTGATGGCGGTGGACGGCTTTGACGGCCTTTACTGCTGCCCGACCCTTGACCGCCAGGCAGTCGATGCCGGCGGTAACCGCCTGCGCGAGGCAATCGGCGCAAGCCTCTCGAATTTTGAGCCATTCTCGGAGGACCACGAATATCTGTCGACGACGCTGATTGGCGAGAGTGAGATTCTCAAGATCGATCGCGACGGGCGGGTGATCCTGAGCGAGGCGATCAGGCACCACGCCGGCATTGCCGACAGCGTTACCTTCGTCGGGCAGGGCTACAAGTTTCAGATTTGGGAGCCGGAGCGATTTTCCGCCTATCGCGAGGAGGCCAAGGAGCGCTTGCGCGACATTCGCAAGCGGCTCGCTCCGGGCGGCCGGCGTCCGGGAACGGCGGAATGATGGTGGGCAGCGACATCGGGACCGGTGGTGTCGCTGGCGGACCAGCCCGCCACATTCCGGTTCTGCTTGATCAGGGGATGCGCCACGCGGCGCCGCGGCCGGGCGAGACCTTTGTCGATGCGACCTTCGGCGCCGGCGGCTACGCCAGGGCGATCCTGGATACTGGCGCGGCGGTCGTCGGCATCGACCGCGATCCCGAGGCGATCGACGAAGCTCGCCCGATGGCCACCGAATATGCCGGCCGGCTCAGCCTCGTTCGCGGTCGGTTTTCTCAACTCGATCGCATCGCCGCCGAACTGGGGCACGAAAAGGTCGACGGGGTGGTCCTCGATTCCGGGATCTCCTCGATGCAGCTCGACCGATCCGAGCGCGGCTTTTCCTTTGCTCGCAACGGACCTCTCGACATGCGCATGGAGTCGGCAGGGCCGACCGCCGCCGATGTCGTCAACACCATGGATCGCAAGACGTTGGCGCGGGTGATCGCGGTGCTGGGCGAGGAAAAACGCGCCCGCACCGTGGCCGCTGCCATCGATCACGCGCGGGCGCAGAAGCCGTTGACCGGTACCGCCGAACTGGCGGAAATCGTCGCTCGGGCGATCGGCCGAAGTGGTCGCGACAGGATTCATCCCGCCACCCGCACATTTCAGGCGCTGCGGATCTTCGTCAACCGCGAACTCGGCGAACTGGCCGATGCGCTGGCCGCTTCGGAACGCATATTGGCGGCCGGCGGTCGGCTGGTCGTGATTTCGTTTCACTCGCTCGAGGATCGGATCGTCAAGCGGTTCATCGCCGAGCGATCGGCGTTGGCGGGCGGCGGATCGCGCCATCGTCCGGCGCGCGAGATTCCGGCACCGTCGTTTGAACGCCTGACCAGGAACGCCGTGCGGCCGAGCGAAGCCGAAACAATCGCCAATCCGCGCGCCCGCTCAGCCCGACTGCGAGCCGCACGGCGCACCGACGCAATCGCGCAGCAGGTCGACTATCGCGCACTTGGTGTTCCCGACCTCGGTCAAGTCGAAACTGGGAGGTGATGACATGGGGCGGGCCTTCAATCTGATCTTGCTGGCCGGCATGATCGCCGGCGCAATCATCACCTACGACATGAAGCACCGCGCCGAGAATTCGGCTGAAGAGGTGGCGCGTCTTCGCTCCGACATCGCGCGCGAGAAGGCCGAAATCAACCTGCTACGTGCCGAGTTGAGCATGCTGATGCAGCCGGGGCGCATCCAGGCGGCGGTCGAACAGTATCCCGAGCGGTTCGGCCTGGTGCCGTTTTCGCCAAACCAGATCGGCCTCATCGAAGAGATTCCTCTGCGTTCCGGTGCCCCTGACGAGGAGGCGCGCGCGACGCTGGCACGGCTGGCAGCAGGATTCGATGGCGATCCCGCAATCGGGGAGGCACGCCAGTGAGCGAAATCGACATGCGCGCCATGCCCTCCGAAGCAAACCGGCAGGACAGGGCCAAGCAACGGTTTCAACCGCAGCGCGACGAGATTCGGATCCGCATCAGGGTCGCCGCCATCTTATTCGCCATGATCTATCTGGTCATCATCGGGCGGCTGGTCATGTTCGGGTTGGCGGAGCCGGCAAGCGAGCATGCCTACGTTGACCCCAATGAGGCGATCGCCACCAGCCGACCCGACCTCATTGACCGCAACGGCGAAATTCTCGCTGCGGATATCAACATGGCCTCGCTCTATGCCGAGCCGCGCAACATCATCGATCCCGATGAGGCTTCGGAGCTGATTTCGAGCGTGCTGCCGGATCTGGACGCTGGCGCCATGCGCAAGCGCCTGACCGGCGATGCCGGGTTCGTTTGGCTCAAGCGTGAAATCACACCGTTGCAGAAACAGCAGATCCACGCGCTTGGCATTCCCGGCGTCGGCTTTCTCACCGAAAGTCGGCGCTTTTATCCCGGCGGTTCGACCGCCGCCCATATCGTCGGCCTGGTCGATATCGACAACAGGGGCATCGCCGGCTTCGAGAAAACGGTCGACGATCGCGGCCTGGCCGACCTGCACGCCGCCGGCTTCGCTCGCGGCGAGGAACTGGAGCCGATCCGGCTTACGATCGACCTCAGGGTACAACACATCCTGCACGATGAACTGTCACGGGCGATGGACCGCTACAGTGCGATCGCCGCGACCGGAATCATTCTCGACGTGCGAAACGGCGAAGTGCTCGCCATGGTGTCCTTGCCGGATTACGACCCGAACAATCCGGTCGATGCGCTGAAGCCGGATCGGCTCAATCGCATGGTCGCCGGCGTCTACGAGCTCGGTTCGGTGTTCAAGAGCTTTACCTTTGCCATGGCCCTGGATGCCGGAGCGGTGACCCTGGACGACACGATCGATGCGACCCGGCCGATCCGGGTCGGGCGGTTCACCATCAGCGACTTCCACGCCAAGAGAAGGGTGCTGACCGTTCCTGAGGTGTTCATCTATTCCTCTAATATCGGCGCGGCGCGCATGGCGCTGATGGTGGGGCCGACCGGCCAGCGGGCGTTCCTGGACAAGCTTGGCATGCTGGACCGGGTCGCCACCGACCTTCCCGAGACCGCACGTCCGATCGTGCCCAAGAAATGGTCCGAAATTACCGCCATGACGGTTGCCTTCGGCCACGGCCTGGCGGTCGCACCGTTGCAGATTGCGGTTGCCGACGCGGCGCTGGTCAATGGCGGCAAGCTGATCCCTCCGACCTTCGTGCCGCGCTCGCCGGCCGAGACCGAACGGCTCACGCGCCAGGTGATTTCGCCCGAAACCAGCACTCAATTGCGCTATCTCCTGCGCCTCAACGTCGAGAAAGGCTCCGGCCGCCGCGCGGCCGTGCCCGGCTATGTGGTCGGCGGCAAGACCGGAACCGCGGAAAAGGTCGAGAACGGCAAGTATTCCTCGACCAAGCGGCTGAACTCATTCCTTGCAGCCTTCCCGATGGATGACCCGCAATATGTGATTCTGGTCGTGCTGGACGAACCCAAGGCGCCGCGCGAAGGCGGCGGTACTACCGCCGGAACCAACGCCGCGCCTACCGTGGCGGCGGTGATCCGGCGGTCCGCGGCGCTGCTCGGGGTCGATCCCAGGGTCGAAGACGACATCACCGCCTTATTGGTGTCCAATTGACATCGCGATGTAGTGAGCGCGCGTTCCGTGAAGACCTGAGACGAACACCGGGGACTTGATGCTTCTTGGAGACCTCGCCGGCGCTGATCCTGGCGTGCTCGCGAACCCCAGGGCGATCGACATTTCCGGCCTGTCGGCCGACAGCCGCCTGGTCAAGCCCGGTTTTCTGTTTGCGGCCCTATCGGGAGCCTCTGCCGACGGCGCCGTTTTTGCCGCCGACGCGGTCGATCGCGGCGCCGTGGTGATCCTGGCAGCGATCGACGCAGAGATCGAAGTACCATCGGACATTGCCGTGATCCGTTCGGACGATCCGCAGCGCACATTGGCGCTGTTTGCGGCCCGGTTCCATCCCGCTCAGCCCGAGCGCATGGTCGCGGTCACCGGGACCAGCGGGAAGACCTCCGTCGTCGAATTCGCGCGCCAGATTCTCGCCGCGGCCGGACGTGAGGCGGCCAGTATCGGCACGCTCGGCATCGTGACCTCGCGGGCCACCCGTCCCGGCGGTCTGACGACGCCCGATCCGGTGGCGCTGCACGCCGAGTTGGATCGGCTGACACGCGGCGGCGTAAGCGACGCTGCGATCGAGGCGTCGAGCCACGGGCTGGATCAGCGCCGCCTCGACGGCCTCCGGCTCGAGGCTGCCGGCTTCACCAACCTCGGCCGCGACCACCTGGATTATCACCGCGACGAGGCCGACTACATGGCCGCAAAATTGCGGCTGTTCTCAGACATTCTGCCCGCCGACGGCACCGTCGTGATCGACATGGATGACAAACACGCACAAGCGGTGGCATCGCTCGCCGGTGGCCGCGGCCAGAAGGTCATGTCGGTCGGCCGAAAAGGAACCGACATTCGGCTCGTCCGGTCGGTTGCCGACGGGTTCGGACAGCGGGTCGAGCTGAATGTATTTGGCCGCGACGCCAACATGACGATTCCCCTGGCCGGTACCTTCCAGGTGTCGAACGCACTGATGGCGGTCGGCCTGGCAATCGCCGTCGGTGTCGAAGCGGATGCCGCCTCGGCGAGCCTGGAAGGCTTGAATGGAGCACCGGGGCGGCTGGAATTCGTGGGGCGCAAAGCCAATGGCGCGATGGTCTTCGTCGACTATGCCCACAAGCCGGAGGCGCTGGTCCACGCGCTGTCGGCCCTGCGTCCGATGACCGAAAACCGGCTGGTGATTGTGTTCGGTGCCGGTGGAGATCGTGATCCGGGCAAGCGTCCGCTGATGGGGCGGGCCGCCGCGGCTGGCGCCGATCATGTGATCGTCACCGACGACAATCCGCGCTCGGAAGACCCGGCGGCCATCCGCCGGGCCATTGTGGACGCTGCGCCGGGTGCCATGGAAATTGGTGATCGCGGTGCGGCGGTGGCGCAGGCAGTGGCGATGCTCGGCCCCGGCGACGTCCTTTGCGTGGCCGGCAAGGGCCATGAAACCGGGCAGATCATCGGCGACCGTTCGATCCCCTATTCGGACCACGAGGCGGTGCGCGCGGCGCTCGCCGGAGAGGCGGCATGAGCGCACCTCTGTGGACCACCCATGATTTGCTCACCGCCATCGCAGGGCGTCCGCTCGGCGCTGTGCCCGACGACATCACCGGGATCTCGATCGACAGTCGTACCATCGGCCGGGGTGAAGCTTTCTTTGCCATTCGCGGGGAGCGCTTCGACGGTCATGACTTCGTCGCGCAGGCGTTTGCCCGCGGCGCCGCCACCGCCGTCGTCGGCCAGGACCATGCAGGGGAGTTGGTCGATGCCGCCGCCTCCCTGATCCTCGTCCCCGATGTCATGGAGGGGTTGCGCCGGCTCGGACGAGCGGCCCGTTCCCGCAGCCGGGCCGAGGTCGTCGCCGTGACCGGCAGCGTGGGAAAAACGGGCACCAAGGACATGCTCGCCGTAGCGCTCGGCGCGGAAGCGGCCGTCCATCACTCGCCGGCCTCGTTCAACAACCATTGGGGTGTGCCGCTAACGCTGGCACGCATGCCGGAACGGGCGCGTTACGCGGTCTTCGAAATCGGGATGAACCACCCGGGCGAGATCGAGCCGCTGGCACGGATGGTGCGGCCCCGCGTGGCCATCATCACCACGGTCGAACCGGTCCACCTGGAGGCCTTCGACGACGTCGAATCGATCGCCCGCGCCAAGGCGGAGATATTCTCCGGCGTGACGGCAGGCGGTGCGGCGGTGATCAACCGCGACAATTCCCATTTCGATCTGCTGGCGGAGCTGGCCCGCGCTGCCGGGGTCGCTCGCATCGTCGGGTTTGGCCAGAGCGCCGATGCCGATATTCGCCTCGACCGGGTGGTCCTCAAACCGGGTTGCTCGACGGTTGCCGTCACCGTGCTGGGCGAGCCCGTTGCCTACAAAATCGGCGCGCCCGGGCGGCACCTTGTCCAGAACAGTCTGGCGGTTCTGGGAGCGGTCTCGCTGATCGGTGGCGACATCGCCCGAGCTGCACTTTCACTGGCGCGACTGGAGCTGCCAAAGGGCAGAGGGCGGCGCTATGCGCTCTCCCTCAGCGGCGGCCAAGCGTTGTTGATCGACGAGAGCTACAACGCCAATCCGGCCTCGATGGCAGCGGCGATCCAGCTTCTGGCGAGCGCCGAACCGGGCAGGGTCGGGCGGCGGATCGCGGTCCTTGGCGACATGCTGGAATTGGGCCGGCAGGCTCCTCAGATGCACGCTGCACTGGCCGAATCACTGGCCGCTGCCGGTGTCGACCTGGTGTTCGCCGCGGGGCCGCTGATGAGCACTTTGTGGGAGGCTCTTCCAAGACATCTCAAGGGGAGCTATGCCGACAGCGCCACGGAATTGGAGGGGCCGTTGCGGGATGCGCTCGCGCCGGGCGACGTGGTTATGGTCAAGGGATCAAACGGCATTCGGCTTGGTCCCCTGGTCGATTCGCTACGGCTGCAACATCGCCCCGCCCCGCAGGCGGATGCACCCCAAGAGGAAACCGCCTGATGCTCACATTCCTAAGCCAAATCGGTGACCCGTTTTCGGTTTTCAACGTCTTTCGCTACATCACATTCCGCACCGCCGGCGCGACGATGACGGCGCTCCTGTTCGTCTTCCTGTTCGGCCCGACCATGATCGCCGCGTTGAGGTCGCGCCAGGGCAAGGGCCAGCCGATTCGCGAAGACGGTCCCCACAATCATCTGGTGACCAAAAAGGGCACGCCGACGATGGGCGGCCTCATGATCCTGTCCGGCGTGGTCGTCTCCAGCCTGCTGTGGGCGGATCCGCGCAACGCCTATGTCTGGGTGGTGCTCGGCGTCACGGTGTGCTTCGGCCTGATCGGTCTTTACGACGACTATCTCAAGGTTCACGCAGCCACCGAGCGCGGGTTCTCGCGGCGGGCCCGGCTGGCGATCGAGGCGGCGGTCGCGCTGGTCGCGTGCCTTATCCTGGTCGGCATCGGAACGCCGCCGCTGGCGACGTCGCTGACCTTTCCCTTCTTCAAGGATCTGGTGGTCAATCTCAGCTGGTTCTTCGTGCCGTTCGCCGCGTTCGTGATCGTCGGAGCCGGCAATGCGGTCAATCTGACCGACGGGCTCGACGGCCTGGCGATCGTGCCGGTGATGATCGCCGGAGCGAGCTTTGCCGCGATCGCCTATCTGTCGGGAAACGATTTCTTCGCCAGTTATCTGCAAATCCACGCGATACCGGGAACCGGCGAGTTGTCGGTCGTGTGCGGCGCGTTGATTGGCGCCGGCCTCGGCTTCCTGTGGTTCAACGCTCCACCTGCCGCCATCTTCATGGGCGATACCGGGTCGCTCGGCCTGGGCGGTCTGCTCGGTGCGATCGCCGTGGCCACCAAACACGAGATCGTGCTTGCCATCGTCGGCGGTCTGTTCGTGCTTGAGGCGGTGTCGGTGATCATTCAGGTGGCGTCCTTCAAGCTGACGGGCAAAAGGGTTTTCCGCATGGCGCCGATCCATCATCACTTCGAGCAGATAGGCTGGACCGAGGCGCAGATCGTGATCCGCTTCTGGATCATTTCCGTTCTGCTGGCCCTGGTCGGTCTGACCAGTCTGAAGATCAGGTAGCTCCGGCATGATCCCGGCAACCAGCTTCCGCAACCGCAATGTCGCGGTTTTCGGGCTCGGCGGCAGTGGCCGCGCCGCCGCCCGATCGCTGTTTGCCGGTGGCGCCAACGTAACCGCCTGGGACGACAGCCCCGCCGCTGTCGAGGCGGCGCGAGCCGAGGATATCGACGTGGCGGACCTCAGAACCGTCGACTGGCAGAGCTTCGCCGCGCTCGTGCTGGCGCCGGGCGTGCCCCTGACCCACCCCAAGCCGCACTGGGCGGTGGTGAGCGCACGATCGGCCGGAATCGAGATCATCGGTGACCTGGAACTGTTTTCAAGGGAACGTCGCGTACACGTTCCCCAGGCCGAATTCGTCGCCGTGACCGGAACCAACGGAAAGTCGACCACCGCCGCGCTGATCGCGCATCTGTTGACCACGGCCGGCCGGGTGGCGGCCTTGGGCGGCAATATCGGAACGTCGATCATGGACCTCGACCCGCCCAAAATGGGCCGGACGCACGTTGCCGAATGTTCCTCCTATCAGATCGATCTTGCCCCCGGTCTGGCGCCGACGGTGGGTGTCCATCTCAATCTGAGCCCGGATCACCTCGACCGCCATGGCTCGATGGCGACCTATGCGCGGATCAAGGAGCGGTTGGTGGCGGCCGCCGAGACCGCCATCGTCGGGGTCGACGACAACTGGTCCCAGGCAATCGCCGATCGGGTCGCAGGACTGGGGCGCAAGGTCGTCCGTATTTCGGCCCGCCGTCCGCTGGCGCACGGGTTCTATGCCGCTGGCGAAGCGGTGGTCGCCGCCGAAGACGGCTCAGCCACCGAGATCGCGCGACTGGCCGGTGTCACCACGCTGCGTGGTGCCCACAACGCTCAAAATGCGGTCGCGGCCGCGGCCGCCGTCCGTGCTCTGGGTCTCGACGATGGCGATATCCGTTCGGGCCTGGCCACGTTTCCAGGTCTGCGTCATCGCATGGAAGAGGTCCTGCGGCTTGGTTCGGTGTTGTTCGTCAACGACTCCAAGGCAACCAATGTCGACGCGGCGGCCGTGGCGCTGGCCAGTTTCCAGCGCATTTACTGGATTGCCGGGGGGCAGGAGATCAAGGGTGACATCTCGCTCCTGGCCGACTTTTTCCCACGCATCGCCCGCGCCTACCTGATCGGCGAGGCTGCCGAAAGCATGGTCGCCGGTCTCGCCGACCGGTTGCCCTACGTGATCAGCGGGACGCTCTCGGCCGCGGTCGATGCTGCCGCCTCGGACGCAGCCGACGATTCGGCTGCGCAGGTGGCGGTGCTCCTGTCTCCGGCTTGCGCCTCGTTCGATCAGTTCAGGAATTTCGAAGAGCGCGGGGACAAGTTTCGCGACCTTGTGCTGGAATTGTCGGCACCCAAGGAGAAGGAGCCAGCTTGATGGTGAGCCGCACCGATCGCAGTGCCTTTGCCGAATGGTCGTGGACGGTGGACAAGGTTCTGCTGGGTAGTTTCGTCGTTCTGATGCTGGGCGGAGTGGTTCTGTCGCTGGCCGGCAGCCCCGCCGTCGCCGAACGGCTCGGCTACGACAGCTTCCATTTTTTCTGGCGGCATCTTTTGTTTTCCGCCCCGGCGCTGGCGGTGCTGATCGCAGCGTCTTTCCTGAGCGCCCGTTTCGTCCGTCGCGTCGCTTTGGTCGTCCTCGGCATTGCCCTGGTCCTGATGGTGGCGACGCTGTTCATCGGTTACGAGATCAACGGTGCGCGGCGGTGGATCAGCGTCGGCGAGCTTTCCATCCAGCCATCCGAATTCATGAAACCGGCCTTCGTCGTTGTGGTCGCGTGGCTGTTTACGGAAAACGCGCGGCGAAAGGATATTCCGGGCAATCTGTTCGCGCTCATCCTGTTGGCGATTGTCGCGGCGCTGCTGATTGCGGAACCCGATTTCGGGCAGACCATGCTGATCGTAATCGCCTGGGGGGGACTGTTCTTTCTGGCCGGGGTGCCGTGGCTGTGGATCGTGGTTCTGGGTGCAGCGGCGATCGCCGGAGTGGTGGCGGCCTACGCGACCTTGCCTCACGTGGCGGCGCGCATCGACCGTTTTGTCTCGCCGCAATCGGGCGACACCTATCAGGTCGACCGGGCGCTGGAGTCGGTGATCGGCGGCGGCTGGCTCGGTCAGGGGCCGGGCGAGGGGGTGGTCAAGCGTGTGCTGCCGGATGCCCACACCGACTTCATTTTTGCCGTCGCGGCTGAGGAATTCGGAATCGTCATGTCGATCGTGCTGGTGCTGGTCTTTGCCCTGGTTGTGCTCAGAGGTTTGTCGATCAGCGCCAGGCAGACCGATCCGTTTGTCCGCCTGGCATCATCGGGGCTGGTGATCCTGTTCGGGATCCAGTCGGCCATCAACCTGGCGGTCAACCTCAATCTGTTGCCGGCCAAGGGAATGACGCTTCCCTTTATCTCCTATGGCGGGTCTTCCATGGTCGCGATCGCATTCGGTATGGGCCTGCTGCTCGCCCTGACTCG
Source organism: uncultured Bauldia sp. (assembly GCA_963663975.2). GTDB lineage: Bacteria > Pseudomonadota > Alphaproteobacteria > Rhizobiales > Kaistiaceae > JANQRX01. Next base: position 444,847 of record CAXXRA010000006.1, read on the forward strand.
CCGGCGGCCGGAGCCGCGCCAGGTCATGCGGCGCGTCGACGGTTCGCAGATTGCCATTGCCGGGCATGCCTGACGTTGCGGGGATGGATTCGGGTCGGCTCGCCCTACTGGCGGCCGGTGGAACCGGTGGCCATCTGTTCCCGGCTGAGGCACTCGCCATTGCCTTATCGGCCAGGGGCTGGCGGATTCAACTCGCCACCGACCATCGCGTGGATTCCTATGGTGACGACTTTCCGGCCGAGGCGGTCCACATGATCCGCTCGGCCACCGTCACCGGCTCGCTCACCCAGATCGCCGGTGCGGCCTTTCGGCTTGGTGCCGGGTTGGTACAATCATGGCGACTTGTCCGACGCTTGCGGCCGAATGTCGCCGTGGGCTTTGGCGGGTACCCGACGCTGCCGCCGATCCTGGCCGCAGTCAGAGCCGGAATTCCCACCATCGTCCACGACCAGAACGCCGTTTTGGGCCGTGCCAATCGTTTTCTGGCGGCGCGTGTGGATTTTGTCGCGACCAGCGTGGCCGGCGTGAAAGGTGCCGAGGCCGCATCGGATCGGGTGGTGGAAACGGGCAATCCGGTTCGGCCGGCGGTCGGCGAGGCGGCGAAAGTCGCCTATCCCGATCGGGCGCCCGGCGACACCTTTCGGCTACTTGTATTCGGCGGCAGCCAGGGCGCGCGGTTTCTCTCAGAGCTGCTGCCGGCGGCGATCGCCGAATTGCCCGACGCCCTGCGGCGGCGCGTGACCATCGTGCAGCAATCCCGCGGGGAGGATCTTGATCTGGTCAAAGACGCCTACCAGGCCCTCGGCGTGGGCGCCGAACTGCACCAATTCTTCGACGACCTGCCGCGACGCATGGCCGAGTGCCATCTGGTGATCAGCCGCTCGGGCGCCTCGACTTGCGCCGAACTAACCGTGATTGGTCGGCCGGCGATCATGGTGCCGCTGCCCGGAGCGCTCGATCAGGATCAGGCCGAAAACGCCAGCCGCATCGACGAGGCGGGCGGCGGGTGGATGGTTGCGCAGTCGGAGATGACGCCCCAGCGTCTGGCCGCCATGCTCACCGAATTCGTCGCCGCGCCGGCCAAACTTTCCGGCGCTGCCGGTCGGGCCAGGGCCCTGGCGCGAGCCGATGGCGCGGAGCGACTGGCCGATTTGGTGGAACGAGCCGCGTCCGGGCGGCACCGCGACGGCCCCCGCCAGGTGGCCGCATGAAGATACCGCTCGACATCGGGCCGATCCATTTCGTCGGCATCGGCGGCATTGGCATGAGCGGTATCGCCGAGGTGCTGGTCAATCTCGGCTATCGCGTCCAGGGCTCAGATGTCGTCGAGGGCGCCAACGTTGTCAGACTCAGGGAGATGGACGTCGAAATCCGGATCGGTCACCACGCCGACCATCTCGGCGAGGCTCAGGTGGTGGTGGTCTCCTCAGCCATCCAGCGGGACAATCCGGAGCTTGTCGCGGCGCGGGCGAGATTGGTCCCGGTCGTCCGGCGGGCCGAGATGCTGGCCGAACTGATGCGCCTCAAGCGGTCGGTCACCATCGCCGGCACCCACGGCAAGACGACCACCACCTCGATCGTCGCCGCCCTCCTCGATGCCGGCGGTTTCGATCCGACCGTCATCAATGGCGGTATCATCAACGCCTACGGCACCAATGCCAGGATGGGGGCGAGCGACTGGATGGTGGTCGAGGCGGACGAGTCCGACGGCAGTTTCGTCAAGCTGCCGGCCGACATCGCGCTGGTCACCAGCATCGATCCGGAGCACCTCGACCATTACGGCTCGTTCGATCGGGTGCGCGACGCCTTTCAGCAGTTTATCGAGAACGTTCCCTTCTACGGGTTCGCCGCCATGTGCATCGATCATCCCGAAGTCCAGGCGATGATCGGCCGGATCGAGGATCGACGCATCATTACCTATGGCGCCAATTCGCAGGCCGACGTGCGGTATCTGGATCTGCGGGTCGACGGCCGCCGCACGATTTTCTCCGCGCTGATCGGCGATCGGATCAGCGGCGAGCAGCGGACGGTGGAAGGGCTGTCGATGCCGATGCCGGGCGAATACAATGTCCAGAACGCCACCGGTGCCATCGCGGTTGCCCATCACCTGGGAATGACCGACGAGGCCATCCGTTCGGGCCTGGCTGCCTTCGGCGGCGTCAAGCGACGTTTCACCTGCACCGGTTCGTGGAACGGCGTCGAGATCATTGACGATTACGCCCATCACCCGACCGAAATCAGGGCCGTCCTGGAGGCCGCGCGTTCGGTGTCCGAAGGACAGGTCATCGCCGTTGTCCAGCCCCACCGGTTCACCCGCCTGCGCGATCTGTTCGACGATTTCTGCACCTGTTTCAACGATGCCGATATCGTGCTGGTGGCGCCGGTCTATGCGGCTGGCGAGCAGAAGCTGGAAGGGTTCGACGCCGACGCGCTGGCCGAAGGGCTGCGCAATCGCGGTCACCGCGGCGCCCAGAGGCTGTCGGGTGCCGATGCCCTGCCGCAGGTCGTGCGCGAGCTGGCCTCGCCCGGAGACTGTGTGGTGTGCCTTGGGGCGGGCTCGATCAGCCAGTGGGCGAACGCGCTGCCGGCGCAGTTGGCGGGGCTGGGAGATTGCCGTTGACCGCCATCACCGGCGCCGCCCGCCGTTTTGGCAACTTCGGCGGTGTCCGGGGGCGGCTCGCTGACCACGCGCCGCTGGCGCCGTTCACCTGGTTTCGGGTTGGCGGTCCGGCGGAACTGCTGTTTCAGCCGGCCGACGAGGACGACCTGTCGCTCTTCCTCCGCCAGCTCGATCCCGACATTTCCGTCAACGTCATCGGGGTTGGATCAAACTTGCTGGTTCGCGATGGCGGTGTCGCCGGCGCCGTCATTCGCCTGTCCGCGCGCGGCTTTGGATATGCCGAACGTCAACCCGGCGATCAACTTCGCGCCGGCGCGGCACTCCCCGACAAACGCCTTGCCGCCTACGCCCTCAATGAGGGGTTGGCAGGGTTGGCCTTTCTGCACGGTATTCCCGGGACCATCGGCGGCGCGTTGAGAATGAACGCCGGAGCCAATGACGCCGAAATCCGCGACATTCTGATTCGGGCCGAGGCGATCGGCCGCGACGGGGTTCGGCACCGTCTGTCCAACTCGGAAATGGGCTTCGCCTACCGCCGCAGCGCGGCGCCGGATGATTTCATCTTCACCTCCGCACTGTTTCAGGGGCGGCCCGCGTCGGCCACCGACATCAAACGGGACATGGACGAGGTCGAGGACCACCGCGAGCGCGCTCAGCCGATCCGCGACAAGACGGGCGGCTCGACATTCACCAACCCTGCCGGCGCGCGCGCCTGGGAGCTGATTGAGGCGGCCGGCTGCCGCGGCCTGCAAATCGGTGACGCGATGGTGTCCGACAAGCATTGCAATTTCCTGATCAATCTCGGCCACGCATCGGCAGCCGACCTCGAACGGCTTGGGGAAACGGTGCGGGCGCGGGTGCTTGAGACCAGCGGCGTGCGGCTGTCCTGGGAGATCCGACGCGTCGGCTCCTTTGCCGAAGAGCCGATCGAGGAGTTTCTCGGCCAATGACCCAACACGTCGCCGTGCTGATGGGAGGGTGGTCGAACGAACGGCCGGTATCGCTGTCCTCGGGACATGCCTGTGCCGAGGCGCTGGCGGCGGCGGGGTACCGGGTGACGCCGGTCGATGTGGGACGGGACGTGGCCGAAGTGCTCGCCGCCCTCCGGCCGGATGCCGCCTTCAATGCCATGCACGGGCCGTTCGGAGAGGATGGCTGCGTCCAGGGAATTCTAGAGACGCTGACGATCCCCTATACCCATTCCGGGGTTTTGGCCTCGGCGCTGGCCATGAACAAGCCCAGGGCGAAAGATGTGCTCGGCGCCGCCGGGGTCCCGGTGGCCCGATCGATTCTCATCAACCGCTTCGATGCCGCCAAAGCCCATCCCATCGAACCGCCCTACGTGGTCAAGCCGCCCAACGAGGGGTCGAGTTTCGGCGTGCTGATCGTCAAGCAGGATGCGATTCACCCGCCGCAGCAGCTCTATGCGGACGATTGGCCCTATGGCGATGTGGTGATGGTCGAAAAATTTCTGGCCGGGCGCGAGCTTACGTGCGGAGTTCGTGGCGACGAACCGCTCGATGTCATTGATATCGTTACAGAACACAAATTCTACGACTATGATGCCAAATATGCGGTGGGTGGCTCAACCCACATCTTGCCGGCCGAGCTTTCATCCTTTGTTTACCAAAATGTACAAAAGCTTGCTCTACGGGCCCATCAGACTTTGGGCTGTCGTGGGGTCAGCCGAGCCGACTTCCGGTTCGATGACCGCCTTGAGGGGATCGAGGGTCTCGTTTGCCTCGAGGTCAACACGCAGCCCGGCATGACGGCCACATCGCTGGTGCCGGAGATGGCTGCCCATGCGGGCATGGACTTCCCGGCACTGGTGCATTGGATGGTAGAGGACGCTTCGTGCAACCGCTGAGCGCTGGCAGGCCTAACAATGTCGGGGAAGAGGGCCACACGCCGCAGGCGTCGCCTCGGCTGTTGCTGCCGCCGAGCTTACGCAAATGGGCCCGACGATTCAGGCGCATCAACTGGCGATTGCCCAGCAACGCCGGCGTCAAGGGCGCGCTCGCTCTTTTTCTGACCACCGGCCTGGCTGGCGTCGTCCTCGGTGGACATGCCCTCACCGTCGCGGCCGCGGTGACGACATGGTTCGGGCTCAGCATCCAGGAAATCAAGATCACCGGACAGAGCGATGCCTCCGAGGTCGAAATCCTCGACAGGCTCGGCATCGGGCGGTTCCCGTCATTGCTCACATTCGATCTGGAGACGGCGCGCAGCCGGGTCGAGGATCTGTCCTGGATTGAGACGGCGACACTGACAAAGCTTTTTCCCAATACGCTTCTGGTGGCCGTGAGCGAGCGTGCGCCCGCCGGGATCTGGCAGAATAACGGCGTCGTGTACCTGGTCGACGACGAGGGCGCGATCATCGCCGAAGGACTTCGCGACCGGTATCGCGAACTTCCCTATGTGGTTGGACCGCGGGCGGCCGATCGCATGGACGAGTTCATCAGGCTGATCGCTGCGGTGCCAGCGCTCAGCGATCGCATCCGGGCCGGCATGCTGATCTCCGAACGGCGGTGGACGCTGGTTCTAAAAAGCGGAATCGAATTGTTGTTGCCGCAGGAGGACCCTGAAACAGCGCTGCGTCGCATTGCTGCCCTGGACACCGATACCGCACTTCTCTCGCGTGAGATCGCTGCGGTCGATTTTCGCTTTGCCGACAAGGTCATCGTGCGCCTGACGGACAGGGGCATTGCGGAACGCAAATCATTGCTGGAGTCGCGCGCTGCCGATGCCAAACGCCGGAGGACCAGCACATGATGGGTCTGTTCTCCGGTCTCGACAACAATGGTGATCGGGGTGCCTCGCGCCGCCGCTCGCTGGTGTCGGTGCTTGACGTGGGCTCGAGCAAGATGTGTTGCCTGATTGCGCGGCTCCGGCCACGAGATCCAGGCGAAGCGCTGCCCGGCCGGACCCACACGATCGAGGTGCTGGGCGTTGGGCATCAGCGCTCGATGGGCGTCAAGTCGGGCGTCGTGGCCAACCTTGATAGTGCCGAGCAGGCGATACGCACGACCGTCGATGCCGCCGAACGCATGGCCGGCGTGACCATCGAATCACTGATTGTGAACGTTTCCTGCGGCCGTCTGGCGAGCGAAACCTACTCCGCCTCCGTCGCCCTCGGCGGCCAGGCGATCTCCGACACCGATATCGGCCGGGTCTTGGCCGCGGGTCGTCGGCACTCGGTCACGGAGGACCGCACTGCCGTACACGGGCTGCCGATCGGCTACACGCTCGACGACAGCCAGGGCATCGTCGATCCACGCGGAATGTTCGGCGACCGCCTGGGTGTCGACATGCATCTTGTGACCGGCGAATCGCCGCCGCTGCGCAACCTCGAACTCTGCATCAATCGTTGCCATCTCTCGGTGGAACGCATGGTGGCCTCGCCTTTTGCGAGCGGACTTTCGGTGCTCGTCGACGACGAAGCCCAACTCGGCTGCGCGGTGATCGATTTCGGCGGCGGGACGACCACGATCTCCGTGTTCAATCGCGGGCAGTTTGTCCATGTCGACGCTATCGCCGTCGGCGGTGCCCACATTACCACCGATATCGCACGCGGGCTTTCGACCCGCATCGCATGCGCGGAACGACTGAAGACGGTTTACGGCAGCGCCTTGCCGGGCGTTTCGGACGACCGCGACATCCTCTCCGTTCCGCCGATCGGTGATGATGGCGACGACGTCCCCAACGACGTTCCGCGGTCTTCGTTGACCAGGATCATCCGGCCGCGGGTCGAGGAAATCCTCGAGCTTGTGCGCGACAGGCTGAACACGTCCGGATTTGCCGGGCTGGTGGGGCGACGCATGGTGCTGACCGGTGGGGCAAGCCAGCTCAACGGCCTCGGCGAAGCGGCGCGGCGAATTCTCGCCCGCAGTGTCAGGACCGGGCGGCCATTGGGGATCGCCGGCCTGCCGGATGCGGCCAAGGGACCAGCTTTTGCCACCGCCGTCGGCCTGCTGATTTACCCGCAGGTGGCCGAGATGGAACAGATCGACACGGGCCCGGCAGCCTCGACCCGGCTGACCGGAACGGGCGGCATGTTCGCAAGGGTGGGACGTTGGTTTCAGGAGAGTTTTTGACGTGGCGGCGTGGCGGCGCTGAACGAGTGCGACATTGGCCGGCGGACCGTCGAGCGGCCAAAGGTGATCACAACGAGGTAAGAAAATGACCATCGATCTAGATAAGCCCGAAATCAGGGAACTTAAGCCCAAGATCACCGTTTTCGGCGTCGGCGGCGCCGGCGGCAACGCCGTCAACAACATGATCAACTCCGGTCTTCTGGGGTGCGATTTCGTGGTCGCCAACACCGATTCGCAGGCGCTCCATACCTCGAAGGCGGAGCGCATGATCCAGATGGGCGCGTCGGTCACCGAGGGCCTCGGTGCCGGTTCACAGCCGGAGGTCGGGCGGGCCGCGGCCGAAGAGGCGCTCGACGAGATCAACGATCATCTCGGCGGGTCGCACATGGTGTTCGTCACCGCCGGGATGGGCGGTGGAACGGGAACCGGTGCCGCTCCCGTGATCGCCCGCACGGCCCGTGACCAAGGTATCCTGACGGTCGGCGTGGTCACCAAACCGTTCCAGTTCGAGGGTGCCCGACGGATGCGGGTCGCCGATACCGGCATCGAGGAACTCCAGGCCTGCGTCGATACGCTGATCGTCATCCCCAACCAGAACCTGTTCCGGGTGGCCAACGAAAAGACCACTTTTGCCGATGCCTTCGCCATGGCCGACCAGGTGCTCTACTCGGGTGTGGCATGCATCACCGATCTGATGGTCAAGGAAGGCCTGATCAATCTCGACTTCGCCGACGTCCGCTCGGTCATGCGCGAGATGGGCAAGGCCATGATGGGCACCGGCGAGTCCGCAGGCGATCGCCGCGCCACCCAGGCGGCCGAAGCCGCCATTGCCAATCCGCTGCTCGACGAGACCTCGATGAAGGGCGCCAAGGGCCTGCTGATCTCGATCACCGGCGGCAAGGATCTGACCCTGTTTGAGGTCGATGAAGCGGCCACTCGGATTCGCGAAGAGGTGGATCCGGAGGCCAACATCATCCTCGGCGCAACCTTTGACGAAAGCCTTGACGGCGTCATCCGGGTATCGGTGGTGGCCACCGGGATCGATAGTGAGGAGCCGGCGGCGTTGCCTGCGGAGCATCATCGCATCGAGCACATGGGCGAGCGTCTGCGGGCGGCCGCGCGGCCGCAACCTGCCGCGTCGGCGGAGCATGGTGATGAACCGATCGCAGAGCCCGCCGCAGCCCGGACCGCGGCTCCGGCGCAGGTCGCCCCACAGCCGGCGGCCGAGCTGGCCCAATCGGCTGTCGGGGCCAGTCCACGACCGGATACCGCACCAGTGCAGCCGGCCGGGGCGCGACTGCGTACGGGCCAAAAGCCGGCGGCGGACGATCCCGACATCACCATTCAGCCCTTTGATCCGGGACCGATTCATCACAGCCCGACCGAGATCGATTCGCTGGCTCGAGCGCCGGCCGAGGAGGATCTACCGCACACCGAAGAGCCGTTCGTGCCCCCGGCCGCGGAGGCTCCCGCCCCGCGCATTCCTCGCGTCCAGGATTTCCCGCCCATCGCACGCCAGCAGATGGCGGCTGACCACGAGCGAGGTGAGAATGCCGATCCGGACGGGGATCGAGGACCGCTGGGCTTGCTCAAAAGGTTGGCGACGGTCGGCCTGGGTCGGCGAGAAGAAAGTCCGCTCGGCGGGTCGAAGCCGGCTCGGGGGCGGGCTGGCGGCGCTCGCCAATCGCGACCGCGGACCGCCAAGCCACCGCAGGACCAGCCTCCCGCCCAGCGACCGGCGCAGGGCGGGCGTCCGGCACCGGAGCACAAGGGCGGCCACTACCGGCCCGCCGAGGGCAACCTCGATGATCACGGTCGGCCACCGCCGCGCCAGAACCGGCCACTTGACGACGAACTGGAAATCCCCGCGTTTCTGCGGCGGCAGGCCAACTGAACAGCGTCCGGCTACAAACATGTGAGGGTCGGTGCCCGGTTGGGGCATCGGCCCTGATACTTTGACATTTCACATTATTGTGCGCCTCGGTCATGGCGTAACAACGAGTTAGAAACCGTGATTTGTTGATCTCCGATCCCCGATCTAGTCTTCCCCGACCGTACCGCCGGGCCCTGGCGCAGCGCGCCATCCGCGAAATGCCGGTGATGGCATCGGACCGGCGGTTGGTAGGGGGGACGACGTTCAGCATGGCGGGCGGAAAGTCTGGTTTCCAGACCACCCTTCGAGCGAGCACGAGCCTGTCGGGTGTGGGCGTCCACACCGGCCGCGATGCCTCACTGACGCTGCATCCGGCCGAGTCCGGCAGCGGCATCCACTTCGTCCGCAGTTGTTCCGACGGTAAGGATCGTGAGGTCCGGGCCGATGTCAGGTCTGTCGGCGCGACGGATCTGTGTATCACGATCGGCAGCGGAGCGTCCTCGATCGCCACGGTCGAGCATCTGATGGCGGCGCTTCGGGCGCTCGAGGTCGACAACGTGATGGTCGAGGTCGACGGTCCGGAGGTGCCCGTCATGGACGGCAGCGCCGCGCAGTTCGTCCAGGCCATCGAGCAGGCCGGTCTGATCCGGCTCGCCGCTCCCAGGCGGTATATTCAGGTTCTCAGGCCGGTGTGCACGCAGATCGGCGACTCCCACGCCGAATTCTTGCCCCACGACGGCCTTCGGCTGGAAGTGGAGATCGACTTCGATTGCCCGCTGATCGGGCGGCAAAGCTTCGCCTCCGATATCGATCCCGATACCTTTCGAATCGAACTGGCGCGGGCCCGCACGTTCGGTTTCCTGTCGCAGGTCGAAGACATGTGGAAGCGTGGATTTGCGCTCGGCGCGTCACTGGAAAACGCGGTGGTCATCGGCGACGACAAGGTCGTCAATCCTGAAGGCCTGCGGTTTCCCAACGAGTTCGCCCGTCACAAGGCCCTTGATGCGATGGGTGATCTGGCGCTCGCCGGCGCACCGATCCTGGCGCGTTACAAATCCTATCGCGGCAGCCACAAACTCAACGTCAGGGCGGTGGAGGAACTGCTGGCCCATGATGAGGCGTGGACCTACTCGGAACAACCGGTTCGTCGGAAAACCAGCCACGCGGACCTGCACGCCGGCATCGGCGTTCCGGCTTACGGACCCGACGCCTCCTGAACGGTTCGGCCTTTGCCACAAATTCGAACGATTTGACGTGTCAGTGGCGAAGCGCGCCGCTTTCGTCTAAACATCCCGGCAGGGCCTGAGGGCGCAGCGAAAACGGCACGGCCGGCATGGAAACAACGACTCCCAAAATGCGATTGCGCCCGACCGGCCGTTTGTCCACCGTCTCCACTGTGATCGTGGCAGCGTTCATCCTCGTCGCGTGCTCGACCTCCAAGAGCGAAACCGACGCCTTCGCCGACGATCGGCCGGCAGGGGTCCTCTACAATGAGGGCCTGGCTTACCTGAACGAGGGTCAGCTTGAGGATGCGGCCGACAGCTTCACGGAAGTCGACCGCCAGCACCCCTACTCGGATTGGGCGCGCAAGGCTTTGATCATGAACGCTTTTGCGAACTACCGCCGATCGAAATACGACGAAGCCGTTTCATCGGCCGAACGCTATCTTTCGCTGTATCCGGGCAGTTCCGACGCGCCTTATGCCCACTATCTGATCGGCTCGTCCTATTTCAAACGAATCCCAGACGTCACGCGCGACCAGGATGAAACACGCCACGCTATCCAGTCACTCAGGGAAATCGTCACTCAATACCCGGATTCCGAATACGCCGCCGATGCGCAGAAAAAAATTATCGTCGCCCGCGACCAGATTGCCGGCAAGGAGATGCAGATCGGTCGCTATTACCTGGAACGCCGCGAGTACACCGCAGCCATCAACCGGTTCCAGGGGGTGGTTGTCGACTATCAGGACACCCGCCATGTGGAGGAGGCCCTGCAGCGGCTGACCGAAGCCAATCTGGCGCTGGGATTGGTGGCCGAAGCCCAGAATGCGGCGGCCATTCTCGGGCATAACTTCCCTGACAGCGAATGGTACGAGGATGCCTACCAGCTGCTCCAGACCGGCGGGCTCGAACCGCGCGAAAGCGAGGGCTCGCTGCTGTCACGGATTTTCCGGTCCTCGTAGCTGGCTTGGGGCTGCGGCCGCCTAAATGCTGGTCGCGCTCACCATTCGCGACATTGTCGTCATTGACCGGCTGAGCATCAGTTTCGGAACCGGCATGACCGTCTTCACCGGAGAGACGGGCGCCGGCAAGTCCATCCTGCTCGATGCCCTGTCGCTGGCCCTGGGTGCGCGCGGTGACGCTTCGCTGGTCCGTGCCGGGGCGAAACAGGGCGAGGTGGCGGCGGTCTTCGACCTTGCCGCCGACCATCCCGTACAGGCGCTGCTTGATGAGCGGGGTCTTGCGGTCGGCGATCAACTGATTCTTCGACGGGTTCAGAATGCCGACGGTCGCAGCCGCGCCTTCGTCAACGACGAGCCGGTGTCGGTGGGCCTGATGCGTGACATCGGTGTCAGGTTGGTCGAGATCCACGGCCAGCACGACGACCGCGCGATGGTCGATGGCGCCAGGCACCGGGCGCTGCTCGACGCCTATGGCGGATTGGCCAAGGAAACCACCATGGTGGCAGAGGCCTTCGCGGAGTGGCGTCGGCGCAGCCAGGACCTGAAGGAGTTGGGCGAACGGATCGCGGTCGCCCGTGCCGACCGGGAGTATCTGCGCGCCGCCGTCGATGAACTCGTCGAATTGGCCCCCCAACCCGCCGAGGAAACCCACCTGGCCGACGCCCGACAGCGGATGATGCGGGTGGATAGGATTGCCTCCGACATTGCCGAGGCCCGCGATGTCGTCACCGGTGATGCTTCGCCGATTCCGATTCTGGCCAGCCTCGTTCGGCGACTGGAGCGCAAGGCGGAGGCGGCCGATGGGGTGCTTGATGCCTCCGTCCAGGCGCTCGACGCGGCGCTTTCGGCGTTGCAGGAGGCCGAAGCGGTTTTGGCGAACGCGATGGCGGCGGTGACGATCGATCCGGGTGAACTTGAACGCAGCGAGGAACGGCTGTTCGCGCTTCGCGCCGCCTCGCGCAAACACGCCGTTCCGGTATCGGAACTGGCCGATCTGACTAGTCGATTGGCGGCCGATCTCTCCGCTCTCGAGACCGGCGAGGAACGGCTGAAGGCGCTCGAAGCCGAAACCGGTCGGGCGCTCGACAATTATCGGACCAATGCGGCGGCGCTGTCGGCGGCGCGTCGGCGTGCCGGCGAATTGCTGGCCACGGCGGTGGCGGCCGAGCTTCCCGATCTCAAGCTCGAGCGGGCGAGTTTCAACGTCGAAATCGCGACTGATACGGAGCGTGTTTCAGAGGTCGGCGCCGACGCGGTGGCGTTTGTGGTGCAGACCAATCCCGGCCAACGGCAGGGCCCGTTGATGAAGGTTGCCTCCGGTGGCGAGCTATCGCGATTCCTGCTGGCGCTGAAAGTCGCGCTGTCCGACAGGGGGTCGGCACCGACCCTGGTGTTCGACGAAGTCGACACCGCGGTCGGCGGTGCGGTCGCCGATGCTATCGGTTCGCGCCTGGCGCGGCTTGCCGATCGGGTGCAGGTGGTTTCGGTGACCCATGCGCCACAAGTGGCGGCACGCGCCGGTGCTCATCTGCTGGTCGCCAAGGAAGCCATCGAGCGGGGCACGAAAGTGGCGACCAGCGTGGCCGGATTGAGCGGCGATTCACGGCGCGAGGAAATCGCCCGCATGCTTGCCGGGGCGACCGTGACCGATGAAGCTCGTGCGGCGGCGGACCGGCTGATTCTCGGCGCTGCCTGAGCCATCGTGTGGGGGTGGGCGGCGGTACTGCTCGTTCGCTGACCAGTACGGCGACCGCCAGCGGCGTTGTCGGACCGCTGGTAGGCGGGGGGCTGTTCGGCTTCTTCATCGGTCAATGCGCTCCGGTGCGCCTGCGCGGAAGCGCCTTTCTGGTCGGCGCGCCGTTGTTTGCGGTCGCGCTGGGTCCTTACTGGCGGGATCACCCGAATGGGGACACAAACAGATAGAATGAGCTGCGCCGGCGGCATGCCGTGGCGTATCGAATGAGTAAAATTCTGACCGATCACAGGGTGCGCCATTGACCGACAAGATCACATTGCGGCCGGTCGAAGACCTGACCGAGGCCCAGGCGAAAGCCGAACTCAAACGTCTTGCCGGCGAGATCGCGGCCCACGACCGCCGCTACTATCAGCAGGACGCACCGAGCGTCAGCGACGCCGACTATGACGCGTTGCGCCGGCGAAACGCCGCAATAGAAGCGTCCTTTCCGCTGCTCAAGCGAAGCGACAGCCCGAGCGCCAGGGTCGGTTCGGCACCCGCCAGCGGCTTCGCCAAGGTCACCCACGCCGTGCCCATGCTGTCGCTCGGCAACGCCTTCGCGCCCGAAGACGTGGCTGACTTTGTCGCCAAAGTCCGGCGCTTCCTGGGGTTGGCCGGGGACGACGTGGTCGAAATTGCGGCCGAGCCCAAAATCGACGGCCTGTCCTGTTCGGTGCGTTATGAGCAGCAATCGCTGGTCACCGCCGCCACCCGCGGCGACGGCTTTGAAGGCGAGGACGTGACCGCCAATTTCCGCACACTGGAGGGCATCCCGGAGCGCCTGCCTGATGACGCGCCGGCGATCATCGAGGTCCGCGGCGAAGTGTTCATGAGCCATGACGATTTTGCGGCGCTGAATGAGCGGGCGGCGAGGGAGAACGGTCGCACGTATGCCAATCCGCGTGCCTCGGCCGCCGGATCGCTGCGCCAGATCGACCCATCGGTGACGGCCTCCCGCAATCTGCGGTTTTTCGCCTATGCCTGGGGAGAGATCGACGACTTGCCGAGCCTCACCCAGAGCGGCATGGTCGAGGCCTTCGCCGCGTGGGGGTTTCCGACCAACCCGATGATGCGGGTATGCCGATCGGTAGAGGAGGCGCTTGAATTCTACCGCGATGTCGAAGGCCGGCGGGCGACGCTCGGCTACGACATCGACGGCGTCGTCTACAAGATCGATCGCCTCGACTGGCAGGAACGCCTCGGCTTTGTCACGCGAAATCCGCGCTGGGCGATCGCCCATAAATTCGCCGCCGAGCAGGCGATTACCATCCTGCGCGGCATCGATATCCAGGTTGGCAGGACAGGCGCGTTGTCGCCGGTGGCCCGCCTCGAACCGGTCACGGTGGGCGGGGTCGTGGTCACCAATGCGACGCTTCACAACGCCGACTACATCAAGGGCCTTGGCTCGGATGGAAGTCCGATCCGCGACGGCAAGGATCTTCGCATCGGCGACACCGTCACGGTGCAGCGCGCCGGCGACGTCATTCCGCAGGTTGTCGATGTCGATCTGACCAAGCGTCCGGCGGCCGCCGTGCCCTATGTTTTCCCGGATCGTTGTCCCCGCTGCGACAGCCATGCTGCCCGCGAGATCAACCCCAAGACAGGTCGGGCCGACGCCGTCACTCGTTGCACCGGCGCGTTGATTTGCCCGGCCCAGTCGGTCCAGCGCCTCAAGCACTTCGTCTCGCGCAATGCCTTCGATATCGAAGGCCTGGGCTCCAAGCAGATCGTTGCCTTCCACGACGAGGGGCTGATCACCACGGCGGCGGACATCTTCTCGCTGAGGCGGCGGGACCAGGCGTCGAAGACGAAACTTGCCGAGCGCGAAGGCTACGGCGCGACCTCTGTCGACAATCTGTTCGCCGCCATCGACGAACGGCGAACCATCTCCCTGCACCGATTCATCTTCGCCCTGGGTATCCGCCATGTGGGTGAGGGTATTGCGAAGCTGCTGGCGCGCAATTACGGGTCCTACCAGGCGTTCCAGGCGGCGCTGGTCGAGGCCGCCGATACCCAGTCGGAAGCGTACGTGGATTTGGTCGCCATTGACGGCATCGGCGACGTGGTCGGCCAGGCGCTGGTCGAGTTCTATGCCGAGGAGCACAATCGCGACGCCATCGCGGCACTGCTCGCCGAATTGACCGTTGAGGTGGCTGAGCAGACGGACACGACGGCCTCGCCGATTGCCGGTCAGACCGTCGTGTTTACCGGCTCGTTGGAACGTATGTCCCGCGATGAAGCCAAGGCGATGGCGGAGAGGTTGGGCGCAAAGGTTGCCGGCTCGGTGTCGTCGAAGACCAAACTGGTGATCGCCGGGCCCGGCGCCGGGTCCAAACTCAAGCAGGCACAGAAGCACGGCGTCGAGGTGATCGACGAGGATGGCTGGTTCGAGCTGGTCGGCGAGGTCTAGACCGGAAGTCCGGGCTAACCCGCACCATGGGTCTGATCAGCTGTCCAGCGGGCGTGTCGCTTCGGCCAGCCATGCCCGCTCGGCGTCATCGAGGAGATGGTCCAGACGAGCGCTCAGCCCGGCGTGATAGGCATCCAGCCAACCGATCTCATCCGCGTTCAGCAACGACACATCGACGAGACGACGGTCGATCGGACAGAGCGAGATCGTCTCGAATTCGAGCATGTCGCGCTCGCCGTCCGGGATCGGTCGGCTCTGCCGGACAACGATCAGGTTTTCGATCCGGATGCCGTAACTGCCGGCCTTGTAGTAGCCGGGCTCGTTGGACAGGATCATGCCCGTCTCCAGCGCCACCGATCCGAGCTTGGAGATACGTGCCGGACCTTCATGGACGGACAGAAACGATCCGATGCCGTGCCCGGTGCCGTGATCGTAGTCGAGCCCGGCCTGCCATAGTGACTGACGCGCCAGCGTGTCGATCTGCGCGCCGCTGGTTCCGGTCGGAAAGATGGCGGTGGCGAGGGCGATGTGGCCCTTCAGCACGCGGGTGAAGCGATCGCGAATTTCGTCGCTTGGCGTGCCGATCGGCACGGTCCTGGTGATGTCGGTGGTGCCGTCGCGGTACTGGCCGCCGGAATCGGTGAGGTACAACGATCCCGGCGTCAGTTTCAGCGAGGTTTCGGGCGTGACCCGATAGTGGACGATGGCTCCGTTCGGACCGGCACCGGAAATGGTGTCGAACGAAACGTCGACCAGTTCCGAGCGATCCTGGCGGGCTGTCTCGACGCGGAACGCGGCAAGCCGCTCGGCCGCGGCGATCTCATCGACCTGACCGCCTGCGCCGACACGGTCGAGCCAGGCGAGAAACCGCACCATCGCCGCACCGTCGCGCACCTGAGCGGCGCGGGCGCCCGTCAACTCGGTCTCGTTCTTTTTAGCCTTGGGCAGGGCGGTCGGGTCCCGGCCCTTGAGGATGCGGCCGCCGGCCTCGGTGACCGCGGTGGCGATGGCATCGGCGGTCACATCGGCGTCCACCAGGACCGCGGACGATCCCAGATCGGCCAGCGACTGCGGCAATTCGCCGATGTCCCTCAGGCGGGCGTGGCCGGCGAGATAGGCGCGGACGGAATTGGAGAGCTTGCGACCGTCGATGAAGAGATCGGGTGAGGCCGCGGCGTGCAGGATGGCAAAGGCCAGCGCGACTGGATTGTGGGCGATATCGGTGCCGCGAATATTGAAGGTCCAGGCGATCGAGTCCGGCTGGGTCAGGATCGCGGCGTCGGCCTTGTTCGCCCCGAGATGCTGTTGAAGCGCTGCGATCTTGTCGGCCGCCTCGCGGCCGGCAAACTCAATCGGGTGCAGGGTCACCGCACCCGCCGGCGGGTCGGGCCGGTCCTTCCACAACCGGTCGATGGGGTTGTTCGGGACGGCGACGAGTTCCGCGCCCGCGCCGAGGCATTTGGCCGCCATGCGTTCGGCTTGCGCGATCGTGGTCAGCCACGGATCGTAGCCGATACGTTGACCCGCGGTGATTTGTCCGGCGATCCAGTCGGATGGCGATATGGTGCCGACATCAACGTGCTCGAAGATGTCGGTATCGGTCTGGCCCGCCGCCTGCAGGGTATAGCGGCCGTCGACGAACAGCGCCGCCCGATCCTTCATGATGATCGCGGTTCCGGCCGAGCCGGTGAAGCCGGTCAACCAGGCGAGACGTTCGGCCGAAGGCGGCAGATACTCACTTTGATGTTCGTCTGCGTGGGGCACCAGGAACCCGTCGAGGCTGTCGGCGGCCAACAGTGTGCGCAGCTCCTTGACGCGCCCGGCATGGACGGTCGTGGTCGGTTGGGAAGGCTCGGTCATCGCCACCTTCTAGAGCCCTTTCAACCAATTCGGGGTCAATTCTGTTTCACGATTGGCGAGGCGAACCAGCGTCGAAACGATGGACGGGCGATGCCTCCGCATCGTTCTAGATTGGTTCGGCGTTGGGCGCCAGCCAATCAACAAACCCGAAGGGACGGGCTATTTTGCGCCAATTCCTGCGCCAAATCTCTTGACCGTATCCCCGATACGCTCTCGCTCCGTCAGAATGGCTCCGAGTTGGCTGGAAGGGCTCAAGGGACAAAGCGCGGCCGCTTGAATTCGCGCCCGGGCTTGCCGACAATAACGGTCCGCCAGCCGTCGACCGTCAACCAGTCCATCAGGCGAAAGCCGATATTGCGGTAGGTCGCGACGATGCGCCTCATGTGCTCGGGCAGGAGGCCGGACAGGATCAACGTCGCACCCGGCGCTGCCACCCGGAACAAGGAGGGCGCCATATCGGCCAGCGGGGCGGCCAGAATGTTGGCGATGATGAGATCGAACGGCCCCAGCGTGCGAAACGCCGCGTGGTTGGTGCCGGCGGCCTGGACGATGCGGACCCGGCCGGGCACGCAATTGGCGCGACAATTGGCTCGCGCGGCGTCGACGGCGACCGGGTCGATGTCGGTCGCCAGGACGGGAATACCGGCCGCCTTGGCCACGGCGATGGCCAGAATGCCGGAGCCCGTTCCGATGTCGGCGGCGTTTCTCGCCGTGCGCGGTTTCAGCGCTCGGCCGATCGCCGCCAGGCATCCGATCGTGGTGCCGTGATGCCCCGTGCCGAACGCCAGCCCGGCCTCGATCTCGAGGGTGACATCGTTGGCCCGGGCAACGTCGCGGTCGTGCCGGCCGTGGACGAGAAATCTGCCGGTGCGGACCGGGCGGAGCCCGGCGAGGCTTTGCGCGACCCAGTCCGCCGTCGCCAGCCTCTTCACCGCAAACGATGCCTTGTCCAGCCCGGCCTTGACCAGGATCGGTGCCGCCAGCCGTTCGAGCGCCCGGGCCGGCGGCGGCCGGTTGAAGTGGATCGTGACCTCGGCCATGCCGGGCTCGATTTCGTGAACCACGACGGGAAGCGCCTCGAAGCGAAGTTCACCGCCGAGACCGGCGGCCAGGGACCGAGCGACAGCCATCGGCAGGACCATGGTCGCGGTGTAGCTGACGGTGCTCATCACCGTGGGCGCGGCCGGATTAATGGCGTTCGACGAACGAGTCGAGCACGCGCTTGCGGCCGGCTTTCTCGAAATCGATGATGAGTTTGTTGCCGTCGATGACGGCGATCCGGCCATAGCCGAACTTCTGATGAAAAACGCGCTCGCCGGCCTCGTAGTCGGATTCGCCGCCAATGACGCTCTTGGCCACCAGTTCGCCTTCGATCAGCCGCGGGCCCGATGTCAGCGGTCCGTCATGACGTCCGGCCGGCCTGGCCTCGGCATTGGCGCGCTGATTGCGTTGGGCGCGCCGCCAGCCGGGGGTGGCATAGGTATTGGAAAACGGGTCGCGCAGATCGAACCGGCTGGCACCGTATGATCCCGATCCGTAGCCGCCATAGCCGGAATCCCCCTCGACGACATCGACATGGGCCTCGGGCAGCTCATCGAGGAACCGTGAGGGAATCGTCGACTGCCACAAGCCGTGCATGCGCCGGTTGGACGCGAACCGGATGAGGGCGCGTTTGCGTGCCCTGGTGATGCCGACATAGGCCAGGCGGCGCTCCTCCTCAAGCCCGGCCCGGCCACTCTCATCGAGGGTACGCTGGGACGGAAACAGGCCATCCTCCCAGCCCGGCAGGATGACGGTGTCGAATTCCAGCCCCTTGGCCGAATGGAGCGTCATGATGTTGACGGCGTCGACATTGCCGGCCGCGTCCGTGTCCATCACCAGCGACACGTGCTCGAGAAAGCCGGTCATCGATTCGAACTGGTCCATCGACCGCACCAGTTCCTTGAGGTTTTCAAGGCGACCGGGTGCGTCGGCGGCACGGTCGGCCTGCCACATCTCGGTGTAGCCGGATTCCTCCAGAACGATCTCGGCGAGTTCGGTGTGGGGCACGGCGGAAAGTTGTCCACGCCAGCGTGCGAACGAGGCCAGTAGATCGCGCAGCGAGGCGCGTGCTCTGGAACTGATCTCGTCGGTCTCGACCATATCGGTTGCCGCTTGCATCAGCGGGACCTTGGTCGCGCGGGCGCGATTGTGCAGCAGCTTCACCGTCGCCGCGCCGATCCCGCGCCGCGGCGTGTTGACGACGCGCTCGAAGGCGAGGTCGTCGGCGGGCTGGACAGTCGCGCGGAAATAGGCGAGGGCGTCGCGGATTTCCGCCCGCTCATAGAATCGCGGACCACCGATCACCCGGTAGTTCAGTCCCAGGGTGACAAAACGGTCCTCGAAGGAGCGCATCTGGAAGGAGGCGCGCACCAGGATGGCGATTTCGTCGAGGGCGTGCTCGTCCCGCTGAAGCTGCTCGATCGCCTCGCCGACGGCACGGGCCTCTTCTTCGGAGTCCCACGACGAGGCCACCGTCACCTTTGCGTCCTCGGGATCGCTGATTTCGGTGAACAGCGTCTTGCCCAGACGGCCCTCATTGTGGGCGATCAAATGGGATGCTGCCCCCAGAATGTGTGCCGTCGAGCGGTAATTGCGTTCGAGCCGGATCACGCGGGCTCCGGGAAAATCCTTTTCGAAGCGCAGGATGTTGTCGACTTCGGCGCCACGCCAGCCATAGATCGACTGATCATCGTCGCCGACGCAGCAGATGTTGCGCTTGCCCTGGGCGAGCAGGCGAAGCCAGAGATACTGGGCGACATTGGTGTCCTGATATTCGTCGACCAGCATGTAGGCGAAGCGCTGTTGATAATCGGCCAGAACGTCGCCATGCCGCCGCATGATTGTCAGCGGCTCCAACACCAGATCGCCGAAATCGGCCGCGTTGAGGATCTTGAGGCGCTCCTGATAGGCCGCGTAGAGCTTCCGGCCGCGCCCGTCGGCAAAAGCGCGGCCGTCGGCTTCGGGCACCTCGGCGGGCGTCAGCCCGCGGTTCTTCCAGTGGTCGATCAATCCGGCCAGCTGACGGGCCGGCCACCGTTTTTCGTCGATATTGGCTGCCTGGATGATCTGCTTCATCAGACGGACCTGGTCGTCGGCGTCCAGGATAGTGAAATCGGATCTTAGATTGGCCATTTCGGCGTGCCGGCGGAGCATCCTTGCGCCGATCGAGTGGAAGGTGCCGAGCCACTGCATACCTTCCACCACGCCGCCGATCAGACCGCCGACACGTTGCTTCATTTCCCGCGCCGCCTTGTTGGTGAAGGTGACCGACAGGATCTGCCACGGTCGCGCCCGGCCGGAGGCGAGCAGATGGGCGACACGGGTGGTCAGCACACGCGTCTTGCCGGTGCCGGCTCCGGCCAGCACCAGCACCGGGCCATCGGTTTCCTCGACCGCGGTCCGCTGCTCGGGGTTCAGCCCGTCGAGATAGGAGGTCCCGCGCCCGCGCGCAGCTCGGGCGGCGATGCCGTCCGTTCTGGCGGCCGGCCGATCGCCGTCCAGGCGCTCGACGGGATCATTCATGGCATGGCTCGAATCTCGTTTGTCGGGAGAACACTATAGCAACATATGGGATGGCCGCGGGCGTCCGGAAACTTTCAGCGGTGCTCTTCGACGCTGGTCGCGATGAGCTCCCGGTTGAACAGGGCCAGCGCTTCGATCTGCCGTGCCCAGCCGATGATTTTGGCAGGGTCCTCGTCAACCACCGCGATGCGTTCGTCGCCATGGCTGTCGAAAAGACGCAGCGCAGTCTCCAGGGTGTCGCGCGAACTGAGCACCGGCGATTCATCCGAGGGATCGCGGGCGCTCGCTTCGCCGTCGGCCACCTCGTCCATGAAATCGGCTACCCGTTTGGTGCGGACCAGCAATTTGTGGGGCCCTTCCTGCAAAACCACGCCGCGGGCTTCGAGCTGGGCGTGAAACCAGGACCGTCCCAGCACCGCCAGGGTCAGGCCGTTGGCGATCGAAACCGTCAACAGCAGCGCCAGGCTGAGTGCGAAACCGCCGGTCAGTTCAAACACCATGACGCTGGTGGAAATCGGCGCGCCGAGAACCGCAGCGGCGACCGCACCCATACCCAGCATGGCGTAAAGACCCTCGCTGGACGCCATGTCGGGAAACGCCGATGCCGCGATCAGGCCGAACGATCCGCCGGCCATCGCGCCCAGATACAGGGCTGGCGCAATGACCCCGCCGCCGAAGCGCGAGGCCAGCGTGATCGCCGTCGCGGCGGTTTTTGCGACCAGCAACATCAGCATCAGAAGCACCGGAAGCTGATGCTTGAGGGCCTCGTCGGTGGCCTGATAGCCGACACCCAGGACATCGGGAAAGGCCAGCGCGATGACGCCGACCATGAGCCCGCCGACCACAGGACGGGCGATCAGCGGGATCGGCGTGCCTCGCGCCACCCGGTCGGTGATCGCCAGCGAGACCTGGAATATCACCGCCACGGCCGCGGCGACCACGCCGAGCAGTATGAAGGCCGGCACTTCGAGCAGCGATGTGATCTGATAGTCGGGAACGGTGAAGGCAGCCACGTCGCCGAACCAGATCCGCGAGACGATGGTGGCCGACACCGAGGCCATCACCAGGGGCGCGAAACTGGTGATGGCGAAATGGGCCAGAATGGCCTCCTGGGCGAACAAGACGCCGGCGATCGGGGCGTTGAACGAGGCCGAAACCGCGCCGGCAACCCCGCACGCCAAAAGGGTGCGCCGTGCCTGATCAGACAGCCGCAGGCGGACGCAGACCGCGGCAGCCAGGGTCGCGCCGAGATGTGCGATCGGCCCTTCGCGACCGGCGCTGGCACCGGAGCCGAGTGAAATCGCCGTTGCTGCGGCGCTCGCCAGACCCTGACGCAGTCCCAAGGCCGCGGGCCGAGGCGGTGCGGGCCTCGATGACATCGGCAAGCGAGCCGGTCCGCCGGGCCGTCAGCACGTAGCGCAGCAACAGACCAACCACCAGGCCGCCGGCGGCCGGCGCCAGGACGATGACCCACCATGGCTGCTCAGCCGCCGCCGAGGTGACGTTCTCACTCATGTCGCGCAGCCAGGACCACTGAACCAGCCCGATGGCCAGTCGGAAGAGCACCGCGGCCCCGCCGACACCGAGACCGACCATCGGCGCCAGCAGCCAGATGACCGGCTGGCGGGTGCGAAGGAAAAGCTCGAGATTGGGCCCTATCGATCGACGGGCGTTGGCGATCAGCTCAAGGTAGTGCGGGACCATGTCGGGGCCGTTGTACGGCCGGCCGCGAGTCGCCTCAAGCTCGGTTGCGTGTGAGCCTGAGCTTCAACATCGCCATCGGTCGGCCGTCGAGCACCGCCAACCCCAGGCCGATGGCAGCCATGCCGACGACGTGATTGAACGCCAGTCGCTCGCCCAACAGGCTCGTGCCGAGAATAATGGCGCTGACCGGGACGAGGAAGGTCACCAGCATCAGGTTCACCGATCCGGCCGTCGCAACGATTCGGTAGTAGATGATGTAGGCAACGAAGGTGGACAGAAAGGCGAGGCCGAACAGCGAGCCAAGCACGCCGGGTGAGGGCATCGCGTTGGTCCATGGCTGATCGAACACCAGCGCCAGAGGGATCATGATGGCGGCGGCCGATATCATCTGTCCGGCCGCGGCGTTGAGCGGGCGGATACCGAGGGTCTTGAAACGGCGGGCGTAGACTGCCGACATGGCGTGACCCAGCGAGGCCACCAGCACCGCCAACTGGGCGAGCAGGTCACCCGACACGTCCGCCAGCACATCGATACCGATCATGACCACCACGCCCAGGAATCCAATGACCACGCCGGTGATGCGGGCCGGCGTCATGCGCTCGTCGGAGGTCGCGTAGTGGGCGACTAGGACGGTGAACAGCGGCGCCGTCGCGTTGAGGATGGACGCCAGCCCGCTGGCAATGTGGACCTGGCCCCATGCGATCAGCGAGAACGGGATGACATTGTTGAGAATGCCCATCATCGCGAAGGCCAGCCACGGCGTCCAGCCCGTGGGAAGCCGCTTGCCGGTCAGCCTCAGCGCAGCGTAGAGGAGAATCGAAGCTCCACCGACCCGCGCAGCGACGATCGACAGCGGTGGCAGCTCTTTCACCGCGACTTCGACGAAGAAGAAGGAGCCGCCCCATATCGCCGAAAGCGCAATCAAAAGGGCCCACTCGCCAGGCGTCATGGTGAGGTCGATCTTCTCGGACATTTGACTCTCTCGGCTGGCGGGCGCGCAGACTAGGCCGAACCGATCGGCGGTGCATTCCGTTTCTTGCGGGTTTTGCGTCGGTCTGGCGTTTCTTGCTACGGTAGCGATTGCGGGCGGGGGGCGGACCACGAGGCGCGATGACGACCCAGACAGGCGGAGAATCTGTGATACGCGACCAAGCCGGTATCGCCCGTGGGCTGTCGATCCTCAAGCAGCGTTTTGGGGAGCGCTACAGCGATTCCGCCGCTGTTCGCGACCAGCACGGCCATCAGACGACCTGGCTGCCGAATCAGCCGCCCGATGCCGTCGTTTTCCCCGAATCGACGGAGGAAACGGCCGATATCGTCCGCGTTTGCGCACAATGGTCGATTCCGGTCATTCCGTTTGGTGTGGGAACCTCCCTCGAGGGCCACGTCAATGCACCCTTCGGCGGGGTGTCACTGGATTTCGTGATTATCCCCTTGACGTACGTTGTGACGTAGGAGTACCGTTATGCTGAAACAACTATCAGCATGGTGGAGGCGCATGGCTAACGGACTAGGAGAAGATCGAATCATCGTTCATTACGACGCTCGGGACGCTATTGATATAGAAGATTTGAGCGGCAGCCTAACGGCACTTGCCCGCCAGTACAGGAGGACTTGGCGGCTAGACGGGCGGCGCGGACCGTATTCCGATCTCCGTCTTCTGGTGACGAAGGTGGAAAGCGGGAGCATTGTGTATGAGATTGCGGCAGGACTGATCATTCTTCGCCAAGTGTATTCGGCTGCGGACTACATCTTGGTGTTTGATGGGCTGGTCAAAAGGATAGGCCAGATTTTGAACCATTACGCGAAAGGAGAGGAACGCCCGGACGATTTAAACACCAGCGACGCTAGAGACATACGAGACCTCATCCGTCCATTGACAGGGCGCAACGGCGCCTCACTTCACATAAAGAGAGCGCGCATCCGGAAGACAACCCCAGAATGTGAAATTCTCGGCGAATACGAGTTTGACGGATCTGAAATCCAGAAAGCGGAAGAGGCGATCGCGGCGGAGCTGGAGGGGAAGAAGAAAAAGACAACGAGCACGCATAGAAACGCCTTTATGTACTGGCACCAAACCAACAGAGATGAGGGAAAAGATAGTGATAGGACGGGAGATTTAGCTGTTGTTCCAAGCATATCTCATGAGCCCCTTCCAGCTTTGTTCCCCTCAGAAACGGCCTCTTTGAAGCGCGAAATGATGGAAACGAGGGAGAATCCCTTCAATTTGGGCTTCTTCGTTGACGTGAACGCCAAATACGTTGATGGCGAGGCCACGGCATACGGACTGCTCGCTTTGCATAGAACCATTCCGCTTGGAGACACAGAGAGAGACGATGGCGATAGGTAGATATTTGAGCCTGGAGGAAGCCCGCACCGCTAGGAAGCTTGTCCGGTTCGCCAAAGAGCACCCCAGCGAAGGCGATGCCGATAAATTTTCAACCCTTCTCAAAGCAATGTCAGGAGGGCGGCGGCCTGACTCCATTCGACGGGTTAGAAGGCGGCCAGCAACCGATCGAACATCCGATCAGGAGTCTTCCGCATGTTGTAGCGATACTCAAATTCCTTCACGTAATTCTGAAGGTGCTTCCGGGAAACGTGAACGTGCGTCCCACGGATCGACAGCTTCAACCGCGCCCAAAACCCCTCGATCCCGTTAACGTGGCAATCGCCATCAACATACTGGCCCGCCCCATGGTTCACCGTCTCATGCTCAAAACCGGCCTTGTCCAGCCCGTTGTAGGACGCCAACTCGTCGCTGTTGACCGTGCTGCCCTTCTCGACGTTCTCTTTGATGATCGTATGCAGCGTCTTTTTGCGAACGTTCGGGACAACCTTCGCCATCACATCGCCGTCACGTTCCAGCATCCCGAACACAACCGTCTTGCCCGGAGCTCCGCGCCCGCGCTTGCCGCCCGAGCGCTTCCCGCCCACGTAGGTCTCGTCAACCTCGACGGTCCCGACCAACTGCCACTCGCCGTCCGTATCGGCCATGTGCTTGCGGATCAAGTGGCCCATGCGCCATGCGGTCTTGTACGTCACGCCAAGCTGGCGCTGGAGTTCCTTCGCCGCTACGCCATGCCGAGTCGTGGTGAACAGATACATGGCATAGAACCACTTCTGAAGCGGCGTGCGGCTCTTTGCGAATGGTGTCCCAACCATCGGATGAATGTGGTGGCCGCAGCGCGGGCACGAGTAGGCCGGCT
Organism: uncultured Bauldia sp.; assembly: GCA_963663975.2. GTDB lineage: Bacteria > Pseudomonadota > Alphaproteobacteria > Rhizobiales > Kaistiaceae > JANQRX01. The sequence continues at coordinate 470,098 of CAXXRA010000006.1, forward strand.
CTTTGCGAAGGCGGTAAAACTTGCCAACCTTCCCGCATTTCTCGCACTCGACCTCATCCCCAAACCGGACGTTCCAAAGATGCTCCAAGCAGGCATCGTCTGTCGGGAACTGGCGGAAGAAGTCGGTAACGGTGAGTGTCATGGCATTGCCTCCTGACACTCAATATAGGCATCCCATCAACGTACGTCAAGGGGATAATCACGCTGGATTTTGCCCGCATGAACAAAGTCCTGGCGGTGCATGTGGACGATCTCGATTGCGTCGTCCAGCCGGGCCTTACGCGCAAGAGCCTCAACATTTATCTCCGTGACCAGGGCGTTTTCTTCCCCATCGATCCCGGTGCCGACGCGACGATGGGCGGCATGGCCGCCACGCGCGCCTCGGGCACCAATGCGGTCCGCTATGGCACAATGCTCCACAACGTCATCAATCTGACCGCGGTGCTTTACGATGGAACCATCATCAAGACCGGCGGACGCGCCAGAAAATCTTCCGCCGGCTATGATCTGACCCGGTTGTTTGTCGGCTCGGAGGGCACGCTTGGCGTGATCACCGAGTTGACATTGCGGCTCTACGGCGTTCCCGAGGCGATCTCGGGCGGTGTTGTTCAGTTCGAAACCGTCAAGGGAGCCTGCGAGGCGTCCGTGCTGGCGATCCAAAGCGGTATCCCGATGGCGCGGATCGAATTGCTCGATGAACTGATGGTCCGTGGCGCCAATGCCCACTCCAATATCGGGCTTGCCGAGGTCCCCACACTGTTCGTGGAGTTCCACGGCAGTCACGCCTCGGTGCGCGAGCAATCCGAACAGTTTGGCGAGATTGCGCGCCTGTTCGGCGGCGGCGATCTGGTATGGTCGGCGACCCAGGAAGAACGGGCAAAGCTGTGGCAGACGCGCCACGATATCTACTGGGCGGCTAGAAAACTGCGCCCCGGCGCCGAAGCGCACTCGACCGACGTTTGCGTGCCGATTTCGCGTCTCGCTGAGATCGTCACCGCGGCCAAAGAGGACATAGAAGCATCCGGTCTGGTGGCGCCCATCGTCGGTCACGTCGGGGACGGTAATTTTCACGTCTGTCTGCTGGTCGACCCGGAAAGCGACGCCGAGCTCGAAGCCGCGCACGATTTTGTCGACAGGCTCAATCAACGCGCGCTGGCGATGGACGGAACCTGCACCGGCGAGCATGGCGTCGGTCAGGGCAAGATGGCCTATCTTCCCATGGAGCACGGCGGCGCCGTTGACGTTATGAAAGCCGTCAAGGAAGCGATCGACCCGGATGGCATTATGAACCCCGGCAAGATCTTCGGCTCCGCATGAGGCGGCGCCACAACCCAAGGAGGTAGGTCTGAGCAGGCTCTATCTTATCCTTGGCGGCGGGCTGGTCGTCGCGCTGTTCGCGGCACTGGTCGTGCCGTGGTTCGTCGACTGGAACAACTTTCGCGATTCCTTTGAGGCCGAGGCCAGCCAGATTCTGGGCCATACGGTTGTCGTCAATGGCGGCGCTGACGCCACTATCCTGCCGGCGCCGTCACTGACCTTCACCGACGTGGTCGTCAGCGATGCCGATGGCAATCCGATGGCCAAGGTGGAAAGGTTCGAGGTCACGATCGAGCTGATGCCGCTGCTGCAGGGCGAAATCCGGGTCATCTCGATGAAGCTCCAGCGGCCGGAAGTGACCGTCCGGGTGGCGGCAAGCGGGCAAATCAACTGGCTTGAGCGGGGCCCGGAGGCGCTGCCTCTGGACGCTGACAGGGTGATTCTGGAGACGGTTGCGATCGAGGACGGCGCACTGACTTATGTCGATGCCCGTTCGGGCGCCCAGCGGACCTTCAGCGGCGTCATGGCGACAGTGAGCGCCCGCAGCCTCTCGGGGCCGTGGAAGGTCGACGACGCCTCCTATGTCGATGACGGACAACGGGTTCAGTTTAGCCTGGCGACCGGCCGCCGCCTGGCAGACGGGTCCATTCGCGTCACCGCGGACGTCCAGCCGCCGCAATGGCCGGTTGATCTGTCGGCCGACGGCAAGGTCGGCCACGACCCGGTGGAAGGTCTCTTCTACGAGGGAACGTTCGCCGTCCGCGAGGTCAACACAAGGGCGCAGCAGGGCATCGTCACGCCTGGCTGGCGTAGCGAAGGCGCCTTTCGCCTGAACGGCGAACGTCTGGTGATCGACAGGGCGATCTGGTCAACCGGACCGCCAGACCGGCCGCTCAGCCTGGCCGGTGCGCTGTCGGTCGATTTCGGCGAAACGCCGACGTTCTCGGCTTCCATCGAAGCCAACCAGATCGATCTCGACAGAACCCTCGGCGCGGGTCCATCGGAGCCGCTGAAGGTGCCGGTCGCGGTCGAGCGCATGGTCGCCTGGCTCAAGCAGGTGCCGCCGCCCGCCTTCCACGGCAGGGTCGCTTTCAACGTGCCGGTCATCGTCATGGGCGGTTCGATCATCCAGGACCTCGGTTTCGCCGCTTCGATCGACGGCGAGGGACTGCAGATATCCGACCTCCGCGCCCGGCTTCCGGGCCAGGCGCGGCTGGAACTGAGCGGGCGCCTGCGGGTGGCCGAGCGCGTCGGTTTCCAGGGCGATGTGCGCCTGGTGGTGCTGCAACCTGCCACCTTCGCCGGCTGGTGGCGCGGTCGGACGGGAAGCGAGGATGTTACAGGCCGGCTGCTGTCGGCCTTCGACCTGTCGGGGCGCGCCGATCTCAGGCCCGGCAGGATTTCGATCGACCACATGCGCACCCGGATTGGATCGGCCGAGATCACGGGGTCGTTCGAATGGGGCGAGCAGGCTGGCGGACGACGGGTCCTGGGCGCCGATCTGGATGCCGACCGCATCGATTTCGTTCAGCTCAAGGCCCTCGCCGAAATGCTGGCCGGCCGTGATCTCGATGACGCCGCCATCCTTGCCGACGACTACCAGATACGGATTTCGGCGGACGAATTCGCGACCGAGGATCTGGTCGTTCGCGACGTGGTCGTCGATGCCGCCTACACCGGGGACGTGTTGACGGTCATTCAGCTTGCCATCGGCGACATCGGCGGAGCCAGCTACCGGGTGACATCGGGCCAGATCAAAGGGGCGACCACATCCAGCCCCAGCGGCGTTCTGGAGGGTCTGCTTCAGGCCGACAGTCTCGACGGGCTGACCCGTCTGGCCAATCGGTTGGCACCTGACAGCCTGGTGGCGAAATGGCTGACCGCGTCGGGCGCCGATCTGGTTCCTGCCGTTATCACAACCGAGATCACCGCGCCGCCGGAGATCGGTGCGAGCGGGATGCGTTTCACCATGGGCGGCGTAGCCGGGGCGACGACGTTGGCGATCAGCGTCGATGCCAATGTCGATCCGGAAAAATGGCGCGAGGAAGAGATTCGAGTCGATCTCATCCTCGACTCGCCCGATTCGACCGCGCTCCTGAATCAGCTCGGCATCGATACCGCCGATCTTGCCGTTGATCCCGGCGGGCATATCGAAATCCAGGGTCGCGGCCGACCGGCAGAGGGCATAAGAACCACGATCATCGCCGAAATCGCCGGCGTCATCGGTAATGTTTCCGGCTCCTTTCGGGTCGATGAGGACGGCACGCCGGCGTTTTCTGGAACCATCGGCGTATCCTCCGACGACATCGACCCGGCCGTGGCGCTGCTCGGGCTCGCCGCGCCCGGTGCCGCGTTGGGGACCTCGCTCGAAGCCGAGGACGTGGCGATCGAGGTGCACCGGGGCCGTGTCGCGCTGCTGTGGCAGAACGCCGTGCTGGCCGACCGGCAGGTCAGCGGCGACGTCGAATGGCTGGTCGACCCCGTCCGTGGATGGCAGCTTGACGGTGCGCTCTCCGTCAGTGAGATCGATCTCGACTGGCTGACCGCGCTGGGGCTTGGTTTTGCGCCCGTTCCGACCGGAAATGCCGACGCACCCTGGTCCAGAACGCCCTTCGCTTCGCCCGCTTTCGGCCCGATCATCGGCGCCTTGGCGGTCGAGTCGGATCATTTCTACGTTTCCGATCAGGTCGATCTGGTGAACTCCCGCTTTGACGTGCGCCTCGCCCCGCAGCGTTTGGCGATCGATCTCACCCATGGCGAGGTCGCCGGCGGCCAGGGCTCGGCAAAACTTGCCATCCACAATGTCGGCGGCAATGCCCGCGTCGCCGGCTCCTTCGACCTGCGCGGAGCTGCGCTGGATTCCTTCATCTGGCATCGGGGCGATCGTGCGATCGCCACCGGCACGTTCGACCTCCAGGCGAATTTCGAGGCCACCGGACGTTCGCCGGCGGGGCTCGTGTCGAGCCTCACCGGCGGTGGCGCGATCTCGATCCGCGAGGGCCAGGCGCGCTACCTCAACCCGAGCGCGGCCCGACCGGTCATCCGGGAGTCGGATGTGGGGCAGGCTTTCACGGAGGATTCGCTCCGCATCACGCTCACCGACATGCTCGACGCCGACGCCCTCGACTTCGGCAGTACCGACGAGGTCTTCGATATCGCGGCCGGCACGGTCCGGCTCAAGAACATCAGCCTTCGGGCGGACAAGATGGACGCCAGGGGCAGTGCGGTTCTCGACTTCAATACGATGAGGATGGACAGCGACTGGACACTTTCCTTCGACCCTGGCGACACCAAGGTCGAAGGCACCATCCCGAAGCTAGGGCTTGTTTTTCGCGGTCCGATCGCGGCGCCGGAGCGGTTTGTCGACGTGCTGCCGTTCGATTCCTATCTCAATATGCGGCTTGAGGCTCGGATGCTTGAGATCATCGAGTTGGAAGAGGCGGCCCGGCTCGAGGCGGGACGATTGCGCCGGCTGGTGCGGAAATTCGAAGAAGATGCCGTGCGCCGGGAGATCGCACGGATCGAGGCCGAGGAAGCCGAGAAAAGCAGAATGGAATCGGCGTTGGCCTCCCTGGCCGCGCTCGACACCCTGCACACCGAGAGTACCGCCGCCGCAATCCGCAAGCGCGAACGCGATGTCCTGACCGCGGCCGACAGGGCAGAGCAAGCGGCGGCGCTCGCCCGCGCCTGGGCCGAGGAACGGCTTGAAGTTACGCAGGCTGCCCGTCAAGCCGCCGACGCTGCCGCCGCGACGTTGAGAATTTCCGTCGAGGAGACCCATGCGGTCATTGCCGCGGCCGAAGAGGCGGCCAACGAGGCGGCGCGGACAGGCGCCGTCTACGCCCAGGCGGAGCAAGAACTTGTCGATGCAAGCGAACGGTTCGGGCGCGCCGAAACAGAGCTCACGGCCGCCCGGACAAGGGAAACCGAAACGACCGATGTCGCGGCCGGTGCGGCGCGCCGGCTGGAGCTGGAATCGACCTCAAGCGAGAAGGCCGATGCACTTGCAGCGGCGGTCGCCGAGACGGTGGCCGAGGCGCGTGTCGCGGCCGAACAGGCGAGCGCTTTCCTGTCGGGTATCGAAGAGGAGCTCGACGGGGCTGCCACGACCCTGGCCGATGCCGACCGCAACTGGAGTGGAGCCGAGGCCGGTTACACGACCGCGGCGGCCGCGCTAGGTGCGGCGGTCGACGCCGATATCGCCGCGGCGTGGGCGGTGATCGAAACAACCGACGGGCTGGCCCGCGCCGAAATTGCCGCGACCAGCGCCGGCCAGCGGGCGACGGCCGACAGGGCGCTGCGGCAACAGGCGATCGAGACCTTGCAGACACTACAGGCGGCACTTGAGGAGGCCGAGGAGAGGGCCATTCGGTCCGCAGGGGCGATCGATCTCGCCATCCAATTGGGCGCCCAGATGACCGATCCGGTTGATGTCACGGACGCCAACCGCCAGCTTGCCGCCACACTCGAAACCGAGGCACGCAGGCAGGCGGCGGAAGCGGCAACGGCGGCCGAAACCGCCGGCCGGGCCCACGCACAGGCGCAGTCGGTCCTGGATGCCGCTGCCGCCAGCGCCGCAGAATCGATCGAACAGGCGGCCGCGCGGGACAACGAGCGTCGCGGTGCGGTTGCCGCGCTGGCCAATGCCCAGGCCGCGGCCCGCTTGGCCGCTGCGGCGCGCGGGCCGGCGGAGCAGGCGGCGGTTTCACTGGCCGGCGAACACGACGCGGCCGCCGCCGTGCTTGCGGATGCGCGGGCGGCAGCCTCGGACGCCCGGCAACGCCGAGATGACAGCCAGCACTTGGTCCGTGAGCTTGCCAGCCGGCTCGCTGGTCTACTGGGCGAGGCGCAGGCCGCAAACGCCGACCGGGAGACAACCGCCAAAAATGCGGTGCTTGCCTCGGATGCGGCGCGTGCGGCCGCGGACACGGCGGAGGGCGCGATCTCGGTCAGATCGACGGCCGAGGATGAAGGCGCATCGGCAGCCGAAGCGCTGGCCAGGTCGGAGTCGGCCTTCGCTGTCGCCGAAGAGGAATTCACCTCGGCGCGCGAAATTCACGATGGCGCGCGGGACCTTGTCATGACAACCACGGCGGCGCGGGACGCGGCCCAGGACAGCGCTGTTGCCAGCGACAGCGAGGCTGCCGTCGCGGAGGTGTCGGCCACCGAGGCCGGTGCGGCGGCCGAAGCGCTTTCGGCCACGGCGGAGCGCGCGCGCGAATTAGCCGAACGGGTATCGGGCGGCCTGGGACCGTTTGACGAGCCGGCGACCTATCCTGACTTTCAGGATGATGCCGGGGATACACGGACCGATGCCGTCGGCGGCGCAAAGGACGCCGCGTTGACGACACTGACCGGCTCTCCGGTTCAATCGGCTGAAATCGCCCCGCCGGCACCGCGGCTGCGGCCGGATCAACCGCTGAGCATCACCCCGACGGTCGATCCGAGTCCCTAGAGTTGGTCGAAAGAGGTCCGGAGCCGCGACCGCTGCGATACCAGTCAAGCACGAACAGGCGGATTGCGGAGGATAGGTTTGAATCGGGCGTACGATTGCGGTCGATGACCTCGATCAGCGCCGCCCGGCTGCAGTTCATGGTCACGGCAATATCGCCGACTGCCTGCCAAAAGGGCTGTTCGAGCGAAATACTGGTCCGATGACCGGCGATTGTGGTCGAATGTTTGGCCACCGGCTGCTGCTCCCAAGGCGATATCCGAGGCGATCAGGTCTTGGGCCCGATCATGTCTTCCGGCCTGACGATCTGGTCGAATTCGTCCGCGGTCACATATCCCAGACGAACCGCCTCCTGCTTGAGCGTGGTTCCGTTGTGGTGCGCCGTCTTGGCGATTTCGGCCGCCCGGTCATAGCCGATCTTGGGCGCAAGCGCCGTGACCAGCATGAGCGAGCGCTCCATCAATGCCTGGATATGGTCTTCGTTGGCCTCGATGCCGACGACGCAGCGTTCAGCAAAACTGGCCGCGGCATCGGCCAGCAGCCGGATTGACTGCAGTAAATTGTAGGCCATGACCGGATTGAACACGTTGAGTTCGAAATGCCCCTGGCTACCGGCAAACGTGATCGCCCCCTGGTTGCCGAAAACCTGGACGCAGACCTGCGTCAGCGCCTCACACTGGGTTGGATTGACCTTGCCCGGCATGATCGAAGAGCCGGGCTCGTTCTCGGGGAGCGAAATCTCACCCAGTCCCGAACGCGGGCCCGAGCCGAGAAACCTGATGTCGTTGGCGATCTTGAACAGGCTGGCGGCGACGGTGTTGAGTGCGCCGTGGGTAAAGACCATCGCATCATGGGCCGCCAGCGCCTCAAACTTGTTGGGCGCGGTGGTGAACTTCATCCCGGTGATGGCGGCGATGCGGTCGGCGACGCGCTCGGCGAATTCGGCCGGCGCATTGAGGCCGGTGCCCACGGCGGTGCCGCCCTGAGCAAGTTGCATCAGCGCCGGCATGGTCTGTGTAACGCGCTCGATGCCGTTGTCGAGCTGAGCGGTATAGCCCGAGAACTCCTGCCCGAGCGTCAGAGGCGTGGCGTCCTGGGTGTGGGTCCGGCCGATCTTGATGAGGCCCGCCCATTGCTGCGCCTTGTCGTTGAGCGCGTTGCGCAATTGTTGCAATCCAGGCAGCAGGCGGTGCTCGATCTCTTCGGCCGAGGCGATGTACATCGCGGTCGGGAAGGTATCGTTCGACGACTGGCTCATATTGCAGTGATCGTTGGGATGGACCGGCGTCTTCGATCCCAATTCACCGCCGAGGATCTCGATCGCCCGGTTGGCGATGACCTCGTTGGCGTTCATGTTCGACTGGGTGCCCGATCCGGTCTGCCACACCACCAGGGGAAAATGATCGTCCAGCTTGCCTTCGGCGACCTCCTGGGCGGCCGCGATGATCGCCGCGCCGATCGACCGGTCGAGCTGGCCGAGGTCCATATTTACCTCCGCCGCGGCGCGTTTGATGATGCCGAGGCCGCGGATCACCGGGGCCGGCTGTCGCTCCCAGCCGATTGGGAAGTTGCCGAGCGAGCGTTGCGATTGGGCGCCCCAATAACGGTCCGCTGGAACCTCGACGGGACCGAACGTGTCGGTCTCGGTACGGGTCGCTGCCGGCTCGCGGCGCATCCTTGGAGCGGTCTTACTTCTTGCGGAAGGCGTCAAGGCTGACAACCTCCGCCTCGCGGACATCTTCGTCCTCGTCGCCGTCGCCATCCACCGGCTGGCCATCCGCGCGGCCCGTATCCGGTTCCGGCCGGGCCTGGGTCTGGCCCTCGACGGCGGTGGGCTTGGCGGGCGCGGGCGCGGGCGCGGGCGCGACATCAGCATCGCCGTCTTGGGCGGCGGCCGGAGCGGGCGCGACATCAGCATCGCCGTCTTGGGCGGCGGCCGGAGCGGGCGCTACGCCACTCCCGGCGGGCTCGGCCGGGGCCTGCTGCTGGCCTTCGCCGTCGGCCTTCTGGAACTGCAATCCAAACTTAACCGATGGATCAAGAAAGCCTTTTAAAGCATTGAATGGAACCAATAATCTCTCAGACGTCCCGTCGAAAGAGAGTTCGATTTCAAAGGAATGCTCGCTCACCTTGAGATCCCAGAACTGGTGCTGGATGACAATTGTTATCTCCTCCGGATATTGCGCCAGGAGGCGACTTGAAATCCGCACGCCGGGCGCGGTGGTGTCGAAGCTGACATAGAAATGATGCTCGCCGGGCAGGCCGGTTTTTGCCGCTTCGGCCAGAACCTTGCGGACCACGCCGCGCAGCGCGTCCTGCGTGAGAATGTCGTATCGAATGAAATCTTCAGCCATGACCCCAACGTCAGATCGAGGCCCAAACGGCCTGCAGTTTTGAGTGGAGGCTTCTGTTGCCAGGTGCCTCCGAACCCCGCCTTACGGAGCGAACCGCAAGGGCTTCAGATGAGGTTGCATCGCCGCATTACGCAGCGAGGCGAGCCTCCGCATAGTTGTCGTTAGCAACTATAAATCGGCCCGATAACGGCGGTACCATGCCGAGCGAAAACACACCCTTTACGCCCTCGTCGATCCTGTTTCGCCCCCATGAAAACCCGCAGGCCGGCTCGCGCGGCAGGCGGGTTTTGGTGGAGGCGCCGGGTACTGCCCCCGGGTCCGCAAGGTTTATTACGATGGCCGTTTATCGCCATAGCCGGTTCGCACCGGCATCCCAAATATAAGGATTCGTGTCGGTTTTGAAAAGGCGCGACAATCAATTTCGGTTACCGGCCAGCGCTTTGGGCGGCCCGGTTCGGCCGGTTGGTCTTTTTCCGCTGTGGAACAGCGGCCATCGGACGGTGTCGCCAGGCGCCAGACCCATGCCGGCGTTGCGGCCCGATCGGGCGCGCGATAGGCTGGCGCAAAACCAAGGACGCCTGCGTCAGCCGCGCCCCCTTCCGGAAAGTCCATCCCATGCCCATCAGTTTCGTTCGCGCCGCGATCGTGCTCGGTCTTCTGTCGACGGTCGGGCCGATCGCCATCGACATGTATCTGCCGGCGCTGCCGGCGATGACAACCGACCTGGCAGCGACGTCGGCCAGCACGCAGTTGAGCCTGATGGCGTATTTCGTCGCCGTGGCGGCATTTCAGCCGCTGTATGGTCCCGTTTCCGACATGATCGGTCGGCGGCGGCCACTGTTCTTTGGCCTCCTTCTCTATGTGGCGGCCGGAGTAGGAGCCGCGTTTGCGCCCAGTATCGATGTGCTGGTCGCCCTTCGCTTCGTGCAGGGCGTCGGCGGCTGCGCCTGCATGGTCATCCCCAGGGCAGTGGTGCGTGATCTCTACACCGGTGTGACGGCGGCGCGGCTGATGGCGCTGATCCTGCTCGTCTTCGGTGTCGGGCCGATCCTGGCACCGTTCTTCGGCAGCCTCATCGCCGAGGCCCTCGGCTGGCGGGCGATCTTCGCTGTGATGTCGGTCATCGGCGTGGCCGCGCTGATCCTGCTGACCGTCGCCTTGCCCGAGACCCGTACGGCGGACAAACGCCTGTCGTCGAACGTGAAAACCGCGATGGCGGGATACGCCGAACTCGTGCGTGATCCGCATTTCCTCGGCGTCAGCCTGGTCGGCGGCTGCGCGCTGTCGGGGTTTTTCGCCTTCATCGCCGGTTCTTCGTTCGTCTACATCGGCCATTACGGAGTAAGCCCGACGACCTCCAGCATGCTGTTTTCGGTGAACGCGATCGGCTTCTTTTCGGTGGCCCAACTCAATGGGCGACTCGGCGCGGCGATCGGATTGCGCCGGATGGTGCGCGCTGCCGCGAGTTTCTTCTGGCTCATTTCGGTCGCCCTGCTGGCCTATTTCATGGCTGGTGGCGACAGTATCCAGGTTCTTGTCGTCGGCCTGTTCCTGGCGTTCGCCTCACTGGGACTGATCATTCCGGCGGCCACGGTGCTGGCCCTGGAGAATTATGGTCCAACGGCGGGGACGGCATCCTCGCTGCTGGGGACGATCCAGTTCGGATCGGGGGCAGTGGCGGTCGCCCTGGTCAGCGCCGGCACCCAGGGCTCGATCGTGCACATGGTGGGCACGATTGCGGTCTTCGCCACCATTGCGATGGTCACCTCGATGACGGTGCTCCGCGGCGGACAAAGCCTGCCGGCGGAGTGATCCCTTTGGTCGCTTTGGGTGTAAACTCCCTCGGCGCGGGAGATTCGGCGTGAGACAATATCTCGACCTTGTTGGTGACGTGCTGGACAATGGCGCAAGCAAGGGCGACCGGACGGGAACCGGCACGTTGTCGGTTTTCGGCCGCCAGATGCGCTTCGAGCTCGCCGACGGATTTCCGCTGGTGACGACCAAGAAGATTCACGTCAAATCGGTGATCCACGAACTGCTGTGGTTCATCGCCGGTGATACCAACATCGCCTATCTCAACCGCAATGGTGTACGCATCTGGGACGAATGGGCGGACGAGCGGGGCAGTCTGGGCCCGGTTTACGGCGCCCAATGGCGTTCGTGGGCGACCCCCGATGGCGGTCAGATTGACCAGCTTCGGCAGGTGGTTGAGGCGATCCGTTCCGATCCCGATTCACGCCGCCACATCGTCACGGCTTGGAACCCGGCCGACATCGACCGCATGGCATTGCCGCCCTGTCATTGCCTGTTTCAGTTCCATGTCGCCGACGGCCGCCTGAACTGCCAGCTCTACCAACGTTCGGCCGATGTTTTCCTCGGACTGCCGTTCAACATCGCGTCCTATGCACTCCTGACGATGATGATGGCGCAGGTGTGCGGGCTTGAGCCGGGTGCGTTCGTTCACACGCTCGGCGATGCCCACCTCTACCTCAACCACCTCGATCAGGCGCGCCTGCAGCTCACCAGAGCGCCGCGGCCTGTGCCCGCCCTGCGGCTCAATCCCGACATCAATTCACTGTTCGATTTCGTCTATGACGACATTACGCTGGAGGGATATCAGCCCCATGCCCGCATCAAGGCGGACGTGGCGGTGTGAGGAACGGTATTCGGGTTTCGCTGATTGCCGCGGTGGCGGATAACGGCGTCATTGGCGAAGGGCGGACGATACCGTGGCGCTTGTCCACCGACATGCGGCGACTCCGAAAGCTCACGCTCGGCAAACCGGTGGTGATGGGCCGCAAAACCTTCCAGACCCTGCCGGCTCCGCTCGACGGCCGGTTGAACGTCGTGGTGTCCGCTCGACGGGGATACCGCCCGGACGGGGCGGCAATCTACCCCTCGGTCGAGGCGGCGCTGGCGGCGGCGGTGGTGGCGGCCAAGGCGGAGGTAATGGTGATCGGCGGCGGTGAAATTTACGCCGCGACCATGGAACTGGCCGACAGGCTTTACGTGACCCATGTTGCGCTGCAGCCGGCGGGCGATGTTTTCTTTCCCGAGATCGATTCGGGCCTATGGAAGCGGACAAACGAGGATTATGTGCCGGCCGGCGAGAGCGACAGTGCGGCGTCGCGGTTTGTCGTCTATGATCGCGTGCGTCCCGCCACCGGTTGACAGGCTATGGCACCAGCCCCAATTGTCTGTACTATGATGGCGCGGCCGAGCATGGCGCCCGTTGAAAGGGCGGCACAAACTGCCTATAACCCGCGCCGAACTGAGACCGGCTGAAATCCGGCCGGTGAGGTCTTAACTCTTCAAAGGAACAGTGATGCCCTGGAGCGATCTAACCGGCGGCGACTGCGGTCGCAGCAATGGCGGACCCTGGGGGCAGGGACCGCGAAACACCGGCGGCGGCGGTGGCGGTCCGCCGGATCTCGAGGAGCTTTTGCGGCGCGGCCAGGACCGGCTCAAGCAGGTCCTGCCCGGCGGCGGGGGCCGCGGGCTCGGCTCCGGCCTCAGCCCGGTGGCGCTGGTCGCCATCATCGCCATAGCGGTTGCTGTCGCCGCCTATTTCTTGTTCACGTTCCGGGTCCAACCCGACGAGCAGGGCGTGGTGCTCCGCTTTGGCGCGTTCACCCGCACTGCCACCCCGGGCTTGAACTTTCGGCTGCCCTATCCGATCGAGACGGTGTTCACGCCAAGCGTCACCCGCGTCAACCGGGTGACGATCGGCATCTCGTCGGATGAGCGCGGAGGTGCTGCGGGCCGCGACATCGCCGAGGAAAGCCTGATGCTGACCGGTGACGAGAACATCGTCGACATCGATTTTTCGGTTTTCTGGCGTATCAAGACGGCCTCCAACTATCTGTTCAACATGGTCGAGCCCGAAGTGTCGGTGAAGGAGGTCGGCGAGAGCGCGATGCGCGAAGTGGTCGGCCGATCGGCCATCCAGCCGCTGCTGACCCAGGCGCGGCTGATCACCGAAACCGACGTCCAGACGCTGATTCAGGATACGCTGGATGACTATGGCGCTGGTATCGAGGTCACCCAGGTGCAGTTGCTGAAGGTCGATCCGCCGTCCGAAGTGATCGCGTCTTTTCGAGATGTTCAGGCGGCGCGCGCCGATCAGGAGCGCCTGCAGAACGAGGCGCAGACCTATTCCAATCGGGTAATACCGGAGGCTCGGGGCCAGGGGGCGCAGGTCACCGAGGCGGCGTTCGCCTATCGCGATCGCATCATCGCCGAGGCGGAGGGTCAGGCCGACCGCTTTGACAAGGTCTATGACAGTTACATCATCGCGCCGGAGGTGACCCGGCGGCGCATGTATCTGGAAACACTGGAGGAAGTTTTCGCTGGGATGGACAAGGTCATCATCGACGAAAGCGGCGAGGGCGGGGGCGTCATCCCCTACCTGCCGCTCGAGGCGCTTCGCTCCAGCGCGGGAGGCAACCAATGAGACGCAGCATCTTTGGAGGCGTCGGCCTGGTCACTCTCGCCGTGATCGGCTTTCTGGCTTATCAAGCGCTCTTCGTGGTCACCGTAACCCAACAGGCGCTGGTGCTTCGCTTCGGCGATGTCGTCGGCACCCGTATCGAACCCGGCCTGTTTGTGAAGCTGCCGCTGATCGACAACGTGTTGTACCTGGATAAGCGGGTTATCGATCTCGATTCGCCGCCGCTGGAAATCATCGCCTCGGATCAGAAGCGGCTCGTGGTCGATGCTTTCGGCCGCTACAAGATCATCGACCCGCTGCTTTTCTTCCAATCGCTCGGCAGCGTGCAGGTCGCCGATCAGCGCCTGGCCGTCATCCTCAACTCGGCCATCCGGCGGGTGCTCGGCGAATCGACCTTCATCCAGCTCGTTCGTGACCAACGCGCCGATCTGATGGCCCTCATCACCGCCCAGGTGAACCGCGAGGGCCAACGGCTCGGTGTCGAGGTGATCGACGTGAAGATCCGGCGCGCCGATCTGCCGGAGGCCAACAGCCAGGCGATCTACCAGCGGATGCAGACCGAACGTCAGCGAGAAGCGACGGATATCCGTGCCCGGGGTGAGGAGGCGGCACGCCGCATCCGCGCCGAGGCCGACAGAGCCGCGACGGTGATCGTGGCCGAGGCGAACCGGGAATCGGAGCGTCTGCGCGGCGATGGCGATGGTCAAAGCAACCGCATCTTCGCCGTCGCCTTTGGCCGCGATCCTGAGTTCTTCAGCTTCTACCGTTCGATGCTGGCCTACCGGGCGGGCCTGGGGTCGGGGGACACCAGGCTGGTGATCTCACCGGATTCGGAGTTCTTCCGATACTTCAACAGCGCCGGTGGCGGCACGGCGGCGGAAAGGACCCTCTTCGGGTCGCCGGCAACCGTGGCTCCCCAGGGCGTTGCCGGGACCACCGATGGAGCGGCGGCGACGGCACCGCCATAACCGCTGACTGCCATTGCCGGTGGCGGGCCGCAGTCGACGCGCGAAATGTTGCGATGGTTGGTGCACAGTAGCGGTCACGGGCATGCCGGCGCGCCGCCGGTTGGTGGAGAACACGATGGCCAACTTACTCGGTCGAGCCACACTCACCGCTGTCGCAATAGCGGCCGGCGTCGTCCTCCTGCCTGCCTCGGCTACCTTGGCCGCCGGTCCCGAATCGGTCTCCCATATTGCCGCCGGACTGCTCGATTCGGTGGTCAACATATCGACCTCACAAACCGTCACCGGATCCCGCCGCGGGGTTCCGTCGCCACGGGTACCGGACGGATCGCCTTTCCAGGAATTCTTCGACGAATTCTTCAGCCGGCGAAACGAGAGCCCTGCCCGACCGCGCCGGGTTCAGTCGATGGGCTCCGGCTTCGTGATCGATTCCGGCGGCATCATCGTGACCAACAATCACGTCATCGAGGATGCCGACGAGATCACCGCCATTTTCAACGACGGCACCAGCATGAAGGCGACGCTGATCGGCGCCGACGACAAAATCGACATCGCCGTTCTCAAAGTTGAGCCGGAGGATCCGCTCGCGGCCGTCAGCTTCGGTCATTCGGACGAATTGCGGGTTGGCGACTGGGTGATGGCGATCGGCAATCCGTTCGGCCTCGGCGGGTCGGTGACGCTGGGGATCGTGTCGGCCCGCAACCGGGACATCAATTCCGGCCCCTACGACAATTTCATCCAGACCGACGCCGCCATCAATCGCGGCAATTCGGGCGGTCCGCTGTTCAACATGGACGGCGAGGTGGTGGGTATCAACACCGCCATCATTTCGCCGACCGGTGGATCGATCGGCATCGGATTCGCAGTTCCGGCGCAGACAGCGATCGTGGTGATCGATCAGTTGCGCCAGTTCGGTGAAACCAGACGCGGCTGGCTTGGCGTTCGCATCCAGCCGGTCACCGATATTATGGCCCAGGGCCTGCAGCTCAGCGAAGCACGCGGCGCCCTGGTCGCCGGGGTCACCGTCGACGGTCCGGCGGAAGAGGCCGGGATCGCGGCCGGTGACGTCATTCTGGAATTTGACGGCGAAAGGGTCACCCGAGACAGCGAACTGCCGCGCATGGTCGCCTACAAGGCGATCGGCAGCCAGGTCGACGTCCTTGTCCTGCGCGGAGGCGAGGAGTTGGTCATACCGGTCGTCCTCGGTCGGCTGGAGGACTCGCAGCAACTGGCCTCGGTTGCCACGGATGACCTCGTCGACGAGCCGGTCACGAACGTCATCAATGGGCCGTTCGGCCTCAAACTGGCTGATCTCACCGACGACCTGCGCAATGAATTCAAGATTGATCACCAGATCGATGGCGTGGTGGTGACCGACGTCGAGGAGGGCGGAGCGGCCGACGAGAAGAGGTTCCGCCGGGGAGACGTGATCGTCGAGATTGCCCAGGAAAGGGTCGAGGCGGCCACCAATGTCGAAGAACGCATCGAGGCGCTCAAGGCGGAGGGCCGGGGCTCGGCGCTGTTTCTGCTTGCCAACAAGGCCGGAGATCTGCGCTTCGTTGCGGTCAAGCTCGACTGAAGGACGGCCCACACGAGTTGGTTGAAAGGGCTCTAGGTGCTGTTGACAGTTAACGGTTTATTAATGGCGGTTGTGATTCAAGCAAGACCTGGGTGTGGAGGAGGAACCGGTCATGCTTCGCAGGGAATTGACGGACGTTCAATGGGAACGGATATCGGATTTGGTACCCGCAAGGCGTCGGATTGCGGATCCACGGGACGGGACAATCGTCTGTTCGTGGATGCGGTATTGTGGATTGCACGCACGAGTTCGCCATGGCGCGACCTGCCGGACGCGTTCGGCAATTGGAACAGCGTGTACGTGCGCTTTTCCCGGTGGGCCAAACAAGGGGCATGGGAGAGTCTTTTCAAGGCCTTGGTGGACGATCCGGACTTCGAATACCTGATCATCGATTCAACCATTGTGCGGGCACATCAACATGCGTCGGGCGCAAAAGGGGGACTCAAAATCAGGCCATCGGACGTTCGCGCGGCGGCTTGACGAGCAAGGTTCACATCGCTGTCGATGGGCTCGGCAATCCATTACGGTTCATCCTCACCGGCGGTCAGGTTGGCGATGTCACCCAGGCTGAAGAGTTGATCGCCGACGTGGCCGGCGCAAACCTCATCGCCGACACGGCCTATGATGCCGATCATCTCCGCGCTCGTCTCAACGATGCCGGAATAGTGGCGGTGATTCCATCCAACCCGTCACGGGCGCAAGCCATCCCCTACGATGCCGAACTCTACAAAGAAAGACATCTCGTCGAATGTTACATAAACAAAATCAAACACTTCCGGCGCATCGCCACGCGCTATGAAAAAACCGCAACGGCCTACATGGCCATGCTGTTTCTTGTCGGTGCCATCATCTGGCTCCGATAACTGTCAACAGGACCTAGCGAACGAAGTCGCTCTTGCGGTAACCCTGTGCGTAGAGCAGTGCGGCCAGGTTCGCGTATTCGATCCGGGCATCGGCCGCCGCTTTGACCTCGGGCTTGGCGGGGTGGCGACCCCCAGCCCGGCGCGCCTGATCACCGCCACATCGTTGGCGCCGTCGCCAACCGCCATGGTTTGGCCGGCGCTGAGTTTGCGGCGGATGATCGCATCCTCGAGCGTGGCCAGCTTGGTGGTGCGGCCGAGGATCGGTTCAGCGACCTCGCGGTCACCCGGCCGTCGGCGACCAGCAGCGTGTTCGCCCGCACTTCGTCGAATCCGATCATTTCGCCGACCGGTTCGGCAAACGCGGTGAAACCGCCTGATACCAGGATCGTGGTGGCGCCACTGGCGCGCATCGTCCACACCAGATCGCGGGCTCCGGGGCTGACCGTGATGCGCTCCGCGATCACGCGGGTGATGACGGCCGCGTCGAGCCCGGCGAACAGGGCGGCACGCTCCCGCAACGCCTCCTCGAACTCAATCTCACCGTGCATGGCGCGTTCGGTGATGGTCGCCACGCCACGCTTGACACCCGCGAAATCGGCCAGTTCGTCGATGCACTCCTGACCGATCATGGTGGAATCCATGTCGGCAAGCAGAAGTTTCTTGCGGCGGCCGGCGACCGGCTGAACAACGACGTCGGTCCGATGTTGCGAGGCTATCGTCAACAACCGGGCGCGCACGGTGCCGAGATGGTCGTCGGTTCGGAAGAAGACGTCGGCGGCCTCGTCCGCCGCAAGCTGTTCGATCCGGTCGGGCTTCATGATGTCCGCGCACGCTGCCAGCACCGCGGCCAAATCTTGCCCGCCGTCCGGCCGTGCTATGTACGTGGCGACGAGTTCGGTCATGGCCAAAAACAGAACAGCCGGGTCGGGATGAGCCAAGCGACGGGCCGCATGGCGGCGAGCGCGGTCCTCTTAGCGGGGCCCACCGCGAGCGGCAAGTCGCGGCTGGCGCTCGACCTGGCGCGGCGGATGAATGGCGTCATCGTCAATGCCGACGCCATTCAGGTCTACCGCGAATTGAGGATACTCAGCGCCCGTCCGGACGCCAACGACGCAACGGCGGTGGAGCATCGCCTGTACGGTCACATCGCGGTGAGCGTGCGCTATTCCGTTGGCCAATGGTGCAGCGATGCTGCCGCGGTGCTGTCCGAGATCCGTTCGGCCGGA
The DNA here is from genome assembly GCA_963663975.2 of uncultured Bauldia sp. Classification (GTDB taxonomy): domain Bacteria; phylum Pseudomonadota; class Alphaproteobacteria; order Rhizobiales; family Kaistiaceae; genus JANQRX01. The sequence continues at coordinate 488,304 of CAXXRA010000006.1, forward strand.
CGGCTGCCGATCGTGGTCGGTGGTACCGGACTGTATTTCAAGGCTCTCACCGATGGGCTGGCCGCGGTTCCGCCGATCCCTGACGAGGTCAGGACGCGCTTGCAGGACATGTCCGCCGGACTCAGCAGCCGCCAGTTGCATGAGCGCCTGGCCGCCAGCGATCCGGAGGATGCCGAGCGGATCGGGCCGGGAGACCGAGGGCGTATTGTCCGGGCGCTGGAAGTCTTCGAAGCAACCGGCCGGTCACTGGCGGCGTGGCAACGCGCCGAGCAGGTTCGGCCGGTTCTGGATGCGCGTGGCGCCGCCAGAATTGTCCTCAACCCGGAGCGCCCGACACTTCACCGGCGAATCTCGGAGCGGACCGAGCAGATGATATCGGCCGGCGCGGCCGGAGAGGTGGAGGCGTTGATGCGGCTCGACCTCGATCCGGCTCTTCCCGCCATGAAGGCGATTGGCGTTCGCCAGCTGATCGCCCACTGGCGCGGTGAGGTATCGCTCGATGAGGCGGTGGCGGCGATGAAGACCGAGACCCGGCGCTACACCAAGCGCCAATCGACGTGGTTCCGCAACCAGATGGCGGATTGGACCGTGGCACAGGATGCGCCGGCGGTGCTTGACCTCGTTCGCCGGGCCGCCTAAACAAGCCGCATGACCAGATCGGCGATCATCGTAGTAGTCAGGCGCACCGCCGGGGCGGCCCCATAGGGTCGTCACGAACGGTGGTGCGCACATAGGCCCGTTAGGGCCTTTTTTATTGGCTGATGCGATTTTCGCGGGCTGGACGTTGCGGTGAGTGGAGCGAGACATGGCACGGGAAATGACGGGCGCGGCGATTGTCGTTCAGGCGCTGATCGACCAGGGCGTGAAACATATTTTTGGCTATCCCGGAGGGGCGGTCCTGCCGATCTATGACGAGATCATTCAGCAGGAGAAACTGAAACACGTCCTGGTGCGCCACGAGCAGGGGGCCGGTCACGCGGCCGAGGGCTATGCCCGCTCGTCCGGTCGGGTCGGCGTGGCCCTGGTCACCTCGGGTCCCGGTGCCACCAACATGGTGACCCCGCTGACCGACGCGATGATGGATTCCGTTCCCCTGGTCTGCATCACCGGCCAGGTCCCGACCCATCTGATCGGCAATGACGCGTTTCAGGAGTGCGACACCGTCGGCATCACCCGGCCGAGCACCAAGCACAATTGGCTGGTGCGCGACGTCAACGATCTCGCCCGGGTCATTCACGAGGCCTTTTACGTCGCATCACATGGCCGTCCCGGTCCGGTGGTGGTCGACGTTCCCAAGGACGTCCAGTTTGCCACCGGCGTCTATATCTCACCCAAAAACGTCGTGCACCGAACCTACCACCCGCGGGTCGAGGGCGATGCCGATGCCATCCGTGCCGCTGTCGACCTGATCGCCGCCGCCAAGCGGCCGGTTTTCTACACCGGCGGCGGGGTAATCAATTCCGGACCGGAAGCCACTGAACTGCTGCGCGAGTTCGTGCGCACCACCGGCTATCCGATCACCTCGACGCTGATGGGCCTGGGCGCCTATCCGGCATCGGACAAGCAATGGCTGGGCATGCTGGGCATGCACGGCACCTTCGAGGCCAACAACGTCATGCATGATTGCGACGTGATGGTCGCCATCGGTTCCCGTTTCGACGACCGTATCACCGGCCGCGTCGACGCCTTTTCTCCCGGATCGAAAAAAATCCACATCGATATCGACCCGTCGTCGATCAACAAGAACATCCATGTCGACATCCCCATCATCGGTGACGTGACGCATGTCCTCAGAGCCATGATCGCGGAATGGACGTCAAAGCGGCGGCGCATCGACCGCACCGCGCTCAAGAACTGGTGGCGTCAGATCGACATCTGGCGCGCCCGTGAATGCCTGGCCTATCGCGACAGCCAAGACTTCATCATGCCGCAGCGCGCCGTCGAGCGCCTGTACGCACACACCCGCGACCGCGATGTCTACATCACCACCGAGGTCGGCCAGCACCAGATGTGGGCGGCGCAGTTCTTCGGTTTCGAGGAGCCCAACCACTGGATGACCTCGGGCGGCCTGGGCACGATGGGTTATGGCCTGCCTTCAGCGGTCGGCGTTCAAGTCGCGCATCCGAAGTCACTGGTGATCGATATCGCCGGCGATGCTTCGGTGCTGATGACCATGCAGGAGATGTCGACCGCGGTTCAGCATGACCTGCCGATCAAGATCTTCATCCTCAACAACCAGTATATGGGCATGGTCCGCCAGTGGCAGGAGCTGTTGCACGGCAACCGGGTCTCGCATTCCTACATGGACTCGCTGCCGGATTTCGTGAAGCTGGCAGAGGCCTATGGCGCCATCGGCATCCGGGCCGAAAAGCCCGCTGATCTGGACGACGCCATCGACGAGATGCTAGCCGTCAAAAAACCGGTCATCTTCGATTGCCGGGTGGCGGCACTGGCCAACTGTTTCCCGATGATTCCTTCCGGAAAGGCGCATAACGAGATGCTGCTTGGCGATGCGGTGAAGCGCGAAGATATCAGCCGTGCGATCGGTGCCGAAGGGAAGGTGCTGGTGTGACCAAGGCGATCACACCGGCGCGCGGCAAGGGTGCCAAATCCAGCCGGCGGGCGTCAGCCAGGACCAAGGACTCGTTGAAGGTCCGCAAACCGGTTCAACCGCCGGCCTCGGCCTATTTCATCGAGGAGGTCCATGACCGCAGTGAGACCCACACGCTGTCGGTTGAGGTCGACAACGAACCCGGCGTGCTGGCCCGGGTGATCGGGCTGTTCTCCGGCCGCGGCTACAATATCGACAGCCTGACGGTCTCCGAAACCGAGCACGCCCGCCATCTGTCGCGGATCACCGTGGTCACCACCGGCACGCCGGCGGTGCTCACCCAGATCAAGCATCAGCTTGAACGGATGGTGCCGGTGCACTCGGTCTATGACCTGACGGAAATGGGGCGGCCGCTCGAACGCGAGCTGGCGCTGGTCAAGGTGCGCGGGGCGGGCAACGATCGGGTCGAGGCGCTGCGGCTGGCCGATGCGTTTGGCGCCACCGTCATCGACGCCACGGTCGAGCACTTTGTTTTCGAGGTGACCGGGCGTTCGTCCAAGATTGAGCAGTTCGTCAGCATCATGGCGCCGCTGGGGCTGGTCGAGGTCTGCCGCACCGGTGTTGCCGCCGTCGGGCGCGGTGCCGACAGCATGGGCCAGGGCTGAGAAATGTCGGTCGAGCTCGCGGTCGGCCTGATCGGCTTCGCCGTCGTGACCCTGTTCACGCCCGGTCCCAACAACCTGATGCTGATGGCGTCCGGCTTGAACTACGGGTTCGAGCGGACCCAGCCCCATGCCACCGGGGTGGCGCTCGGCTTCGGCTTCATGGTTCTGCTCGTCGGTCTTGGCATCGGCGCGATTTTTTCCGCCTATCCGATCCTCTACTCGGTCCTGCGCTTCGTCGGCGCGGCCTACCTTCTGTTCCTCGCCTGGCGCATCGCGACGGCGGGGCCGTTCGAGGAAAACGGTGGTTCGATCCGGCGGCCGATGACATTCCTGCAGGCCGTCGCCTTCCAATGGGTGAACCCGAAGGCTTGGGTGATGCGATCGCCTCGGTGACGGTTTATGCGGCGCTGTTGGCCTTTCCGCTCAACATCCTGGCGATCTCGGCCGTGTTCGCGACCATCGGGTTCCTGTCGGCGTGGACCTGGGTGCTGTTCGGGCTGGGGATCAAGCGGCTGGTCAGGAACCCGCGCGCGGTTCGCGTTGTGAACCTCGTCATGGCGCTGGCGCTGGTCGCTTCGCTCTATCCGGTGCTCGCCGGGCACGCCACCTGAGGAGCCGGTCGATGTCCGATTTCAGGGGCTTCGGGCCCAAGGCGCTCGATTTCTTCAAGGCGCTGAAGTTTCACCAGAGCAAGGATTGGTTCCAGGACAATCGCAGCCTCTATCAGAGCGAGGTGCTCGATCCGATGATTGCCCTGCTCGACGATCTGACGGAGCGCTTCGGCAAGCGCCGCATTCCGCTCAGGGCCGACGGCAAACGTTCGATTTTCCGCATTCACCGCGACGTGCGCTTCGCCAAGGACAAGAGCCCGTACAAGACCCATGCCGGGGCGGTGATGACCCGCAGCGGCGGCAAGAACGAGAACGGGCTGCTCTACATCCACATCGATCCGGAAGGCTGTTTCGTGGTGGCCGGTTTTTACACCCCGGCATCGCCCGAATTGCCCCGGGTCAGACAGGCGATCGCTTCCAATCAGCGCGGCTTCAGACGCGTACTGACCTTGCTCGACAAAGGCGGGCTCGAGTTGTCGGCCAGCTCCCGGCTCCAACGCGTACCGCGCGGTTTCGAGGAGCTGAAGGATGGGCCACTCGACGAAATCATCCGCCTCAAGTCGTTCATGACCGAGGAAAGGATTGCTGCGCGGGCGATCAAATCGCCCAAGCTGGCCGAGACGATCGTCGATTTTGCCGGACGCGCACTGCCATTGCTGCGCTTCGGCTGGAAGGCGCTCGATTAGAGCCCTCTGGACCGAAAGGGCTGCCAAGTTCGCGACCCCGCGCCGCGACATTGCGCGACCACCGTCCGCCGGTAGAAACGCGCGGATCTAGAGCCCTTTCGACCAACTCAGGGTCAATTCTGTTTCACGATTGGCGGGCGCCCAATGCCGAAACGATCTCCGACGATGCTCAAGCATCGCCAGTCGACCGTTTCGACCCTGGAATCACCTCGCCAATCGTGAAACAGAATTGACCCTGAGTTGGTCGAAAGGGCTCTAGCCAATTCGGACGCTGGCCGGCCGGCCGGAGTTCATTGGAAAGAAGGGATACTTCATGCGCGTCTATTACGATCGGGATGCCGATCTCAATCTGATCAAGTCGAAGAAGGTGGCCATCATCGGCTATGGCAGCCAGGGCCATGCCCACGCGTTGAACCTCAAGGATTCCGGCGTCCAGGACCTCGTGATCGCGCTGCGCGAAGGATCGTCCTCGGCCGCCAAGGCGGAAGCTGCCGGTCTGACCGTGACGAGCGTGGCCGAAGCTGCCGGCCGGGCCGATCTCCTGATGATGTGCACGCCGGACGAATTGCAGGCCGATATCTGGCGGGACCACATCGCAGACAACATCCGCGACGGCGCGGCGATCGGGTTCGCCCACGGCCTCAACGTCCACTTCAACCTGATCGAAGCGAAGAAATCGGTCGACGTGATCATGATCGCGCCCAAGGGGCCCGGTCATACCGTGCGCGGCGAATACCAGAAGGGCGGCGGCGTGCCGTGCCTGATGGCGATCGCTCAGGACGCCTCGGGCAACGCCCACGACCTTTGTCTGTCCTATGCCAGCGCCATCGGCGGCGGCCGTTCCGGGATCATCGAGACGACGTTCCAGGAGGAGTGCGAAACCGATTTGTTCGGCGAGCAGGTGGTCCTGTGCGGCGGCCTGGTGGAGCTGATCCGGGCCGGTTACGAAACCCTGATCGAGGCTGGTTATGCACCCGAGATGGCCTATTTCGAGTGCCTTCACGAGGTCAAACTGATTGTCGACCTGATCTATGAGGGCGGCATCGCCAACATGAACTACTCGATCTCCAACACCGCCGAATTCGGCGAGTACATTTCCGGACCGCGGATTGTTACCGATGAGACCCGGGCCGAAATGCGCCGCATCCTCAAGGACATTCAGACCGGCGCCTTCACCACCGAATGGATGCGGGAAAACAGGGCCGGTCAGCCGAAGTTCAAGGCGATCCGACGGCTCAACGATGCCCACTCGATCGAGGAGGTCGGCGAGCGCCTGCGCGCCATGATGCCGTGGATCGGCGCCAACAAGCTGGTCGACAAGGACAAGAACTGACGGGTTGTTCGCACGCACGAAAAAAACCCCCGGGCGTGTTCCGGGGGTTTTTTTGATTGAGGCTGACGCGCCGCTGTTCAGTAGGGGCTGTAACAGACCCTTATCCGGCCGTGGAAGTCGACCCAGGTGTTGGTGCCGTGGTTGTAGCTTCTATATTGCGATGCGCACCACGACGAATGATGGCTGTGGACCGGAGCCGGGTAGTAGCCATAGGGCGGCGGATAGGGTGCATAGTACGGGTAGGGTTCATAGTACGGGCGGGGTACATACAGCGAGCCGGCAAGTGCACCCGCCGCAAGCCCGAAGATGATCGCCGCCCCGACGTTGTTGCCGCCGTGGTGGTGCCCTTTGTGGGCCTCGGCCGTGACCGTGCCCGCCGTGATGGTGGCCGCCGCCAGCGCGCCGGCAAGGGCCAGGGAAACGGATTTTCGCATGGGCCACTCTCCAAAGACATATGACAACTGCGCCCACACTGGCGCACTTATGCCACCCTGCCATCGATATGATGAACGTATCCTGAACGACGGCTGAAGACCTTGAAACCCGCCAATCCGGCTTGACGGGCCGGGCGGCCCACGCCACAAGCCGTCGTCAGCAGTTGGCGCCAGCAGGTGTGGCCCAGCAGGTGGGAACGGGGCAACATGAAACGACGCTACGCCATTCTCGACGTTTTTGCCGACACGCCGCTGGAGGGCAATCCGCTTGCCGTCGTCAGCGACTGCGACGGGCTCGATCAGCAGCGGATGCAGCGAATCGCGCGCGAGTTCAATCTCAGCGAGACCGTGTTCGTCCTGCCGGCGGAGAATTCCGTTCACAGCGCCCGCATCCGGATCTTCACACCGGCGCACGAAATGCCGTTCGCCGGCCACCCCACGGTCGGGACGGCGGTCCTGATCGGGCTCCTGCGTGGTCGCGACGCACCCGGCCAGCCGGAAATGGTGGTGGTGCTCGAGGAGGAAGTGGGCACGGTGCGGTGCGGGGTTTTCCTGCGTAGCGAAAATGTCGCCCACGCGATTTTCGATTTGCCGCGGCTGCCCGAACCAATGAGGCGTGAACTCGACCGGGACGCGGTTGCCGGGGCACTCGGCCTGGCGTCGAGCGAGATCGGCTTCGAGAATCATCTGCCGGTGGTTTATTCGGCCGGGTTTCCGTATCGCATCGTGCCGGTGCGCGATCTCGACACGCTCGCCAAGGCGGCGCCCAACCCTTCGCTGTGGCCGGCGGCTTTCGGCGAGTTGCCGAACTCCACCTATGTCTATTGCCGACAGAGCGCCCATCACCAGCGAGATTTCCGCGCGCGCATGTTTGCCCCCATGGCCGGGATCGGCGAAGACCCGGCAACCGGAAGCGCGGTGGCGGCGCTGGCCGGCGTTATTCACAAGTTCGACGGCCTGCGGCCAGGGTCGCATCGCTTCGTGATCGAGCAGGGGATCGAGATGGGCCGGCCCAGCCTGATCGTGCTCGAAATCGATGTCACCGGGGGGAGGATCGAAGCCGCCCGGGTCGGCGGCGATGCGGTGCTGATCGCGGAAGGCTCGATCGACGTGTGAGATCGGGAGATATCGCGACCGATCGGCTGTTCTGCTAAACTTTTCGCCATTGACGACTCACCATCGCGGAGGGGCGCGGCATGAACCAGGTTCTTCTCATCCTTCATCTTCTGGGCTTCGGCGCGGCCGCAGCGGCTGGTATCGGCAATGGAGTGGTTGGCGCCCAGATCGCCGCTTCGCCCGGCGATGCGCCTGTGTTTCAGCGGATTCCCCCGATTCTGGCGCGGATCGGCCAGATCGGCCTGGCCCTTCTGTGGATCACTGGACCCATCCTGCTGTGGAGCAAATATGACGGGGGGGCCGGGATTTCACCGGCTTTCTGGCTCAAGCTTCTCGGCGCCGTCGTCATCACCGTGCTGGTGGTGATGATCGATCTTCGGATCCGGAAGGTCCAAAAGGGCGACATGTCGGCAGCGGCACAATTGCCGTTGCTCGGGCGGATCGCCGGCCTCACCCTGCTGTGGATCTTGATCTTCGCCGTCATCACCTTCAATTAACGCGATCTTCGGTTTTGGTTGCGTTTTTGAACGGGCCTTGGCACTAATACCGGCGCCAGTGGCGCGGCCACGCTTGATGTGGCCCAAAATCAGAGCCGGTCCCGATGGACGCTTGCGGCACGACTTCAGTTTCGGACGACACCGGTCGTGAGACCGGTGCACCGCTGTTGTTGGGCCGGACCCCGCTGCTTGGCCTGATCCTGCTCCTTAGACGCCCCTGAGCGTCGGCTGTCCTTTTCGGACGGGCACTCAGGGGATCGTTTGAAGCGAAACCCGGCAGCAGCCCGCCGGACCGATGCGGGCAGACAACAAGGATCACCTCTCATGGCCACCGATCGACAGACGACGCCGGCATCCGAGCGCGTCGTCATCTTCGACACTACCTTGCGTGACGGCGAACAGTCGCCCGGCGCTTCGATGACCCTGGAAGAAAAGATCCAGGTCGCCCGCCTGCTCGACGAGATGGGGGTCGACATCATCGAGGCCGGTTTTCCGATCGCCTCCAACGGCGATTTCGAAGCCGTGACCGAGATCGGCAGGACCATCCGCAACGCCGTGGTGTGCGGCCTCGCCCGCGCCGGTCAGAAGGACATCGACCGGGCGGCCGAGGCGTTGGTTCACGCCCGGCGCGGGCGCATCCACACCTTCATCTCCACCAGCCCGCTGCACATGAAATTCAAGCTGCAGATGGAGCCCGAAGCCGTCTACGAGGCGGTGATTTCGAGTGTGACCAGGGCGCGCAACCACACCGATGACGTCGAATGGTCGCCGGAGGACGGGACGCGCACCGAGCATGATTTTCTCTGCCGCTGCGTCGAGGCGGCGATCGATGCCGGCGCCACCACGATCAACATCCCCGATACGGTCGGCTATTCGGTGCCGGACGAGTTCTACGACATCATGCGGATGCTGTTCGACAGGGTGCCGAATGCCGACAAGGCGGTGTTTTCGACCCATTGTCACAACGATCTCGGCCTGGCGGTCGCCAACTCACTGGCCGGGGTACGCGCCGGCGCGCGGCAGGTCGAGTGCACGATCAACGGGCTCGGCGAACGGGCCGGCAATGCCGCGCTCGAGGAGATCGTCATGGCGCTGCGCACCCGTAACGACGTCATGCCGTTCACCACCGGGATCAAGGCCCCGCTGCTGATGCGGGCCTCCAAACTGGTGTCGACGGTGTCGGCCTTTCCGGTCCAGTACAACAAGGCGATCGTCGGCAAGAACGCCTTCGCGCACGAGGCCGGTATCCATCAGGACGGCATGCTCAAGCACGCCCAGACCTACGAGATCATGCGGCCCGAAGACGTCGGGGTAAAGGAAACCTCCTTGGTGATGGGCAAGCATTCGGGCCGCCATGCGTTCCGCCAGAAACTCGGCGATCTCGGTTTTGAACTGGGCGACAACGCCTTCGAGGACGCCTTCCGCCGCTTCAAGGATCTGGCCGATCGCAAGAAGCACGTCTTCGACGAGGACATCGAGGCGCTGGTCGAGGATGAGGTCGCCGCGGCGAGCGAGTTGATCCGCGTCATGGCGCTGACCGTGATCGCCGGCACCGGCGGGCCCCAGAAAGCGATCATCACCCTCGACGTCGAGGGCCGCCACGAGACCCGCGAGGCGACCGGCAACGGTCCGGTCGACGCGACCTTCAACGCGATTCAGTCGATCGTCCCCAACCAGGCCAAGCTGCAGCTTTTCCAGGTGCACGCGGTGACCGAGGGCACCGACGCCCAGGCCGAGGTTTCCGTCCGGCTGGAGGAGGACGGCAAGACCGTCACAGGACGGGCCGCCGATCCCGACACGCTGGTGGCCTCGGCCAAGGCCTACATCTCGTGCGTCAACAAGCTGATGACCCGGCGCCAGAAGTCGAAGCCGGAGGCCATGGAAGCGGTCTGAGGCCGCTGACTCGCCATCGCCCTCGGCGGTCGCGCCGCGTCGGCGCGGCCGTTGTTGTTCGAGCGCCGCCGCTCCAGCTTTACCGCCACTGGCCGCTGATGGTCCCAACCCATCGTCACGCAGACGGTGCGATTCGACCGGATCACGGTTCCAGGTGATCGGTCGGTATTGTCCTGGCGAAGATTATTTGCTGAAAATGAAGTGAACGTACAGCCGTCTCATGGCTGGGGAGGCGGCTCTGCTCGTTGAAGGTCTCGCGATACCGGCGCCAATTCCGGTATTTGGCGACAAGTCTGTTGGCCATGATCGTACCCTTGCGGTTTCAAACCCGTTGAGACGGCGGCGGTGCCTCCATCTTGCGAGCACCAAACTAGGTGTCGATCCGAGGTTGTGCAGAGGAAATATCGCATACCCGATATGCGCTTGTTGCGTAGCAACGCAACGCGGTCAGGGCGCGATGAGATGACCGATTCGCGATTGGTCTGAAGCCGCCTACTCGGTATCGCCCGCGACGGTCGCGTCGCGTTGGCGCGGCCGTTGTTATTCGAGCGCCGCCGCTTCGGCTTTACCGCCGCTGGCCGCCGGTGGTCCCGACATCGCGTCATGGGTCACGTGGACGACCCGCTGCGGGAACGGGATCTCGATACCGGCGGCAGCCAGGCGCCGTTTCACCTCCTCCAGCATGAAGCGTTGGGTTCCCCAAAACTCGTCGGTTCGGATCCAGACGCGGAAGCGCAGTGTCACCGCGCTGTCGCCGAGGTTGTCGACAAAGACCGACGGCGAAGGATCTTCGACGACGAATTCTTGCTCGTTGGCGAGGTCGAGCATGATCTGTCGGGCTTGCTCCACGTCGGCGCCGTAGCTCACCCCGATTTCCATGTTGGTCCTGCGGATGGGGTTGCGACTGTAGTTGTAGAGCGGTTTGTTCCACAGTTCGGAATTCGGGACGAACCGATAGATGCCGTCGAAGGTGTCCATTTCGGTGGCGAACAGCCCGATCTCACGCACCGAACCGGCGATGCCACCGGCGTCGATGGACTCGCCGGCGCGGAAGGGCTTCAGCCACAGCAGCATGATCCCGGCGGCGATGTTGGACAAGGTGCCCTGGAGCGCCAGGCCGATCGCCAGGCCGGCGGCGCCGAGGGCGGCCAGGATCGATGTCGTCGGCACGCCGAGCTGTCCCAACGCGGCGACGATGACCATGATGAAGATCCCGTAGCGGACGACGGCGCCGATCACCGGCAGCACGGTGGCGTCGAGACGCCCGGTTCGCTCCAGCAGGCGGCGCACGGTGCGGCCGGCCCAGATTGCGAACAGATACCCGAAGATGAAAACCGCGAGCGCAGCGGCGGCCCCCGGCAGGAGTTGGATGAACCACGCCCACGCCGCCGAAGCGGCCGTCGTGGTGGTGTCGATCAGGTCCATGATGGCCTCTGTCCGCATTGTTTGGTTTGAAGCCCTACCTGAACCATCCGCCAGTCGCCGGATCAAGCCCCCGCGGCCTTGGCGCCCGATGCTGCGGCGCGATAAGGAGGCAAAGCGTGGTACAAGCGCCGGCGACGCTCCATGGGATTTTTTGCATGACCAAACCCGATCTGGAGACGCTCCTTGGCCGGACCGTGCTGTTCAACGGGCTGGATGAGGTTGAGCTCAAACGGCTGGCGGCGATTGCCCGCCGCTCGGGTCTCGCGGAGGGCGAGGTGCTGTTCCAGCAGGGCGACGAGTCCGACGGGCTCTTCGTCATCACGGACGGCATTCTTCGCGTTTTCCTGACCGCCGATGACGGCCGCGAAGCCACGGTCAATTTGTCGGAGGAAGGCGACGTCATCGGCGAAATGGCGCTGCTCGACGGGCTGCCAAGAAGCGCCGGGGCGGCGGCACTGACCGCCGCGAGGCTGGTGTTCATCCCGCGCCGACCGTTTCTCGAACTCCTCGACAAGTCCAGCAGGCTCGGGCGCCAGATCATCCTGTTGCTGTGCGAGCGCCTGCGGGCGGCCAACGCCAAGGTCGACGAGGCGATGTTCCACGATCTGCGCTACCGCCTGGTGATGCTGCTGCGCCAGCTCGCCGTCATCCACGGGCAGATCGAACACGACATGTCGGTGGTCGATCTCGATCTGACCCAGGGGACGCTCGCCCAGATGCTCGGCGCCAGTCGCGAGGCGGTCAACAAGCAGCTGCGGGCGCTGGTCAAGGAGGGCCGGATCGCGGTCGGCGGACACCGCATTCAGCTTCTTCGCCCTCAACCGTGAGCGGATGGCAGGCGGCGGCGGGCCGATTGAGGCGGCTCCACTTCGCCGGTTGGCGGGGGGTTGTCGAAAATAAAACAACGGCTTGCCGCGATGGCGTGACAAATCGATTCCTGTTGCGCGGGCGCTGCCGCCGGTCGGCTGAACACGCGCCTCTCATTCGCCATCGGCCGATGGCCGGGCGAAAAACAACGGAAACTGAGCTGGCAGCCGACCCCATGCGTTGTCCGGGGTGGCGCCTTTTATCCATGATAAAACAAAGGCTTGCAGCGACGGCGTGATGGATCGATTCTTGTGTCCGCGGGCGAGGTGACCCATGCCGTCCATCGGCTGGACACTGGCTGTGGGCTTTGGTAGCACTCCGTTCGTTCGCGGCCCCCTCACGACCGCGGCACGGCGGGTGTATAGCTCAGTTGGCAGAGCAGCTGACTCTTAATCAGCGGGTCGCAGGTTCGAGCCCTGCTACACCCACCAACTAACAGTTTGATATATAAGGAGAATTAGTGGCGATCGTTAGATGGGCAGGCCAGCCTTGTTGGCAGGGTATTGGCAAATCCAACTACCCTCGCGCTCGCCACCTGGGCGCCTTCGGGCGCGCGGAGGGCGTAAGCACCTTTCAGACAAAGAAAAGCCGGGCTGCGCAACGGACCTCCCAGATGGATCAGCCAGTTTTGGGTCTTCTGCGACGAAATTCGCCAGCGCAGAAATAGGCCGCGATGATCCACAACGGTATGAGCAGACTGCGGTACCGGATCAGTGGCGATCAGCCATTTGATGTCCTGTTGGAGCAGCCACACCGCCACAATCGAACACAGGGTGAGCATTTCCAGACTCCACCGGAGTACACTGGCCCGTCGCAGACCGAGACGACGCCGTTTCCGTGACCGGTAAGCGAGTGCACCCAGAAACATCATTGGCCCCACAATGGGGCCGGCATTGTTCGGTGGAAGCACACCTTCCGCTATCTGACTAACGGTACTGAGGAAGTACATAGCCCCGAGTACCAGCGTCAGAGTAGACCCCAGGAAGCGCACATCAGGCCGAAATCTGGTGAATCGAGGCATGATTGTCCTTGATCTGGAGGGTTACGCGGCGGGTGCGTGGTACGGGACGTGAACGAGCTTGGCGGCGGCGAGCTTGGCGGCTTCGGGGCGGCGGTCATACCGCGCGGTGGTGACGGGCGAAGCGTGGCCGGCGAGTGCCTGGACCATCGCGAGGTCCGCCCCGGATTCCAGCGCACTCGACACGAACGAGCGGCGAAGGTCATGCGGTGTGCACGCGGCGATGGCGGCGCCCCGGGAGCGGCGCTGCAACCGCTTCATGAGCGCGTGCGGCGTCATGCCGGCGCCGGCCGCGATGGTCCCGGACTTCGACACGGGCGCCAGTAGCGGACCCGGAGCCTCGCCCCTGATGGCAATCCATGCGTCTACCGCGGCCCGCCCGCCGTTCGTGGCGTAGACAGTGCGCTCTCGATTCCCCTTACCGATGATGCGAAGGCCGCCGCGTGCCGCGTCGAAATCCTCGACCTGGACGGCGGCGGCTTCGGAGCGGCGAAGGCCGCAACCGAACATGAGCGCGAAGGCCGCGGCATCTCTGGCGCCGGCCGCGGTCCCGTCGGCGCACGTTGCGAACAACGCGCCAATCTCGCCGACGTCGAGCGGCGAAGATGACAAGAGCCTTATCGTCGAGCACGGCGACCTCGGCGGCTTGACCGGCATCAAACCTGGCCGAACGATCCGCTAACCGACGAACGCGATCAGCTTCACGGACACCGGCCAGGGCGCGCCAGCCTTGCCGGCCCAGCTCGCGCGCGCGCGCTACAGCAACTCGGTCTTGGCCTCGGCCTTCGCGGTGAACTCCCCGGCCCAGCTCGCGCGCGCGCGCGCTACAGCAACCGCAAAGCCCGCATTGTGTCGAGTTCGCTGCGCTGCTCGTCAGTGAGATCGTCGACGATGGCAAGCTCGGCCATGCGGCCGCGTTCGCGGGATTGCCGGTCGCGAAGATCGCGAAGCCGTTTTTGAGTAGGCGTCATCTGGGAATAATCCTTGCGCAAGAGGTGACAGGCGACCCCCCCTCGCAAAAGGATCAGATAAGAACCTACCCGACGCTATGTTTCCCAGTCAAGACAGTTCCGCGACCAGCTCGCGCCACGCCCGTTCCGCCTCGGTCAGCGGGCGGCGGTTTTCCTCGCGAGTCTTCGCGACATGGCACGACCTGCACAACGTCTGTAGCGCGTCGGGGTCGAAGGGGTCCTGCCCGGGCTCCCGCTGAAGCGGGGTGATGTGGTCGCACTCCAGGCGCCCGGCCTTGCCGCACGCGGTGCAGCGGTAGCCGTCCCGCCGGAACGCGGCGCGGCGCACGGCGGCCCACCGGCGGGTGTTCAGATGGGCGTGATGGCGGCTCACTCTTCTGGACCCAAAAGCGCCCTCCGGTAATTCATCAGCGCGGAAGAAGTGCCCGATAACTCAAATAGCTGTGGAAATATATTGTGGAAGAGTAAGAGGACGCACATCCCAACTCTCGTCAGGTTTCGCAATGAATGATCAAGCACAGTTCCATCGGGATGCGAGTAAAGTATTTTGAAGGTTTTTAGACCTTCGTGTTCTTCTTTTTTAATGCTAGAAGTTACGCTCATCTCGTTTGGATGAGCTCCAAAGTCGATTGCCTCTTCGTAGAGTTCATCAAAACAGCTCTTAAGACTTGCATCCGATGACGCAAGAATTGTCTTAATATTTCCTATCTTGAATTCCTTTTTGACTTTGGAAAGGTTAGCCTTACGATCCATCCACACATCTAGCAGCTCGGGCTTTCGAAATATCAGGGATGCGTATCCCCCTTGCTCTAGCATTAGTCTAAGCAATGGATGCAACTCAGCGGCTTGGCCAGAAAACGCACAGCTTGCCGCCATCCGATAAGCCGAGTGTGCCCTGATCAACAAGAAGTAAGGGGCACACAGGTACATGGGGTTCGAACCCTCTTTAATTACATTCGAAAATGTCTCGTCAATTTTAACAATCTGTTTAGTTTCCGCTATTTTGTTCGCGAATGTCGCGAACTGATTCACACGAGCAGTGTCTAGAAAATTCGTGAGTTCATCGTTACCCCAGCGTGGTGGGGGCGGCATTTTGCTTGTCATAGTGCTCCCGATCTTTAGTAAACGCACGTGTAAGTGGCGGACTCACCCCGCCAGCGCATATCGAAGCCGCCGCCGCGGCGGCCGGTCGAAGGCGTGCTCGGCCAGCCCCGCAGCGATCACACAGGCACTTAAAACATCGATGCGCCCCCGGGAGTTCGCCCGGTCGAGCCCCGGATTTCCGTTCGGGTCCCGGCGCAGCGTCGATTTCGAGATCGCCGTCGCGAGCGAAAGGTTTTCGGCCATCGCAAACTTGCGCTGATGCACCAACCGCTGGAACGCTCGGATGTCCCGACCGCCATCCCGGCCGGCGCCGACGCGGCGAAAGTCGATAGGCCAGCGCACCGCCGCCCGGTCGAGGAAATCGCGGACCTCTGAATCCTTGTAGGAGTCCGCCGCCGCCGCCGCGACGCGGACCCCCGCCAGATCGCCCGCCAGATCGGCCAGGAAGGCGTCAGGGCGCACGATCCGCCCCGAGTAGGTCCGAAGCTCCCCGCGCCGCTCCATCGCAACGTAGGGAGCGCTGTCGCGCCGCGGGCGCTCTATCAGGGCCGGCACGTCGCCGAAGGCCATCCAGGTTTCAACCCGCCCCGTCGCCGGCCAGATCGCCGCCGCCGCAGTCGAGCTTGTCGCCTCCCCGAAATCGAACCCCAGGAAGGCCGGCCCATCGCGCGGGGGGAGGTCGTCGACGAAGCACGCCCGAAGATCGTCCGGGCTCAGGATCATTTCCCGCGTCGGGTCGAGATTCTGATTCAGGTCGAAGGCTCGGAAGCTCGGCTCGTCTGCCGGCGCACCCCGGACGCGGTTGACCTCGTGTGCCATGTATCCAAGCTGTTTGATCCCGGCCGCAATGCCCGGATTCGCAGCATGCCACGCCGCTTGATCGTCTATGGTGGCCGCTTCCGGCGCGGCGAAGATCCCTCGAAACGGTCGCGGGGTTGTCCAGGACCTCGGCGAACAACGGGCTATCGCCCCTCACGCTGATATGGATAATCCGCCCGGCCTTCGCGCTCACACTCGACCGGAGCCCCGCCAGGAGCTCGCGCGACCGCTCCGGCATCAAGCCGGTCTCATCGACGATCACAAGATCGAAGCTCGACGAATGCCCGGCCGTCCGCTCCGCCGCCAGGGTCTCCAAGCTCCCCGTCGCCGACAGGATCTTGCCGGGATAGGGCGAGCGCCGAATATCGACCTCCGACAGCCCGCTCGCCTCGGCGATCGCTGCTACTTGCGAGCGCAGTTCGGCGGCTTTTTCTTTCGAGACCGAAGCGATTGCGCCGCGCCAGCCGTGCGAGCGCAGCGGGCCGACAAGATGCCCGAGCGCCAGCACCGCACAGACGGCGCTTTTCGCGTTCTTGCGGGCGACACAAAGCGCCGATTCGTGCGCTCCCCAACCGGCCCGCAGGAAGTCGACCGCGAAATCCGGGAGCGCCACCGGCTGGCCGGCCAGCGGATGCCCGGGCGGAACCTTGAGCGTCGACGCGGCCCAGCTCGCCAGCTCGCCCACCGGATCGGCCGGTGCCGGCACGGGGAGCACCGCCTCGGGTGCCCGCGCCTTCGCCGCCCGTTGCCGCTCCCGATACCGGCGTTGCCGCTCACGGCTCGCGAGCCGCGCAGCAGCGGGGTCCTTGTAGGGCATCGATCCGTCACCCCGTCGTTACGGCGTTAGGGCGTTCGCAGAGAGGGAGCCCCCCACAGCGATCCGGGGATGTCCCGGTCGATGTTGAAAAGTTGAGGTAGGTGTCGCTCTCCTGGAGCCGTTAGGCTCCGGGTGCTGCAAACCCAAAAGGGAGAACGACACCATGGGAAATAATATCCGTAGTTCCAGCCGCCCGAAAGCCCTTGCCCCCTCGATTCCTATGCCGCCGCTGGCGGACGCGATGGACGCAGTCCATCTCAGCGTGGATCGGTTTTGCTTCTGGCCGGGGTCGAGGCCTTGGCCGAGATGATGGAGGAGGACGCCACGACCGTGTGCGGGGCCCGACATCGCCGCCATGGGGACCGTCGAGGTTATCGCTGGGGCAGGACACATAGCGAGATCGGCTACCACGGCGGCAAAGTGAAGGTGGCCCGGCCACGGGTTCGTGACCGGGCGGGCAAAGAGGTGAGCTTGGAGAGTTGGCAGGCGCTACGCGATGGCAACCTGTTGCTCGAGTGGGCGCTCAACCTGATGGTCCTGAACGTGTCGACCCGCAAGTACCACCGCGCGGTCCGTCTGCCCGAGGGCGACCTGGCGAAAGCGCGTGGCGACGGCACCTCGAAGTCGGCCGTTTCCCGGCGCTTTGTGGCGCTGTCACGCAAGAAGATGAAGGCCTGGCTCGCCTCGGATTTCTCGGAACTCGACCTGCTAGTCATCCAGATCGACGGTCTGCATGTCGGCGATCATGTCCTGATGGCGGCGATCGGCGTCGATGGCAACGGCGACAAGCATGTCCTGGCCGTGGTCGAGGGGGCGACGGAGAACACTGTCGTCGTCCAGGCCTTGATCGACAATCTCCTCGCCAGGGGGCTCGATCCGACACTGCCCCGGCTGTTCATCGTCGATGGCGCGAAGGCGCTCAGCAAAGCGATCCGAAACACCTTCGGTGTGGCCGCCGCCATCCAGCGCTGCCAGGTCCACAAGGGCCGTAACATCATCGAGCGCCTGCCCCAACATTTGCACGCGAGCGTCAAGAAGGCGCTCCGTCAGGCCTGGGACCAGGACGACGCAAACAAGGCCGAGCGGCTCTTGCGCAACCTGGCCCGGCGTCTGGAGCATGAGGAACCGGGCGTCTCGGGCAGCATCCTGGAGGGGCTGGACGAGATCCTCACCATCATCCGCCTCGGCCTGCCGCACGAACTCCGGCGCTCGCTTGCCTGCACCAACATCATCGAGAACGCGCTCGGCACGGTGCGTCAGGTCACCCGCAACGTCAAACGCTGGAGGAACGCCGAGATGGCGCTCAGATGGACCGCCGCCGGCTTGCTGGAGGCCCAGCCTTCCGTCGCCTCAAGGCCTATCGTCAGCTGCCCATACTCCGAAACGCTCTCCAGGAGCACTTGAGAAAGGCTCACGCCGACAGTGCCATTGAAACCATCATGAAGGCAGCATAGCATCATCAACCAGCGACGCCTGCCCCACGAATTTCAACAGAGATAGGGACATCGCCCAGCGATCAAGCGCCCCGCTCGCAAGCGGCGCGGTGCCATCGTGAGGTGGTCGATTTATGCAAAAATCTCAGCTCTTCGCTCACCCTTGTGCCGCCCCGCAGGGCGACGTTAGTGACGACAAACCTCATTGAACACCCATTCGCGTGCATCGTGGATCGCAACAGTGATGTCAAATAGATAGCCCATAGGTTGTTCCAGAGCTTCGCTGGGAGCCCCGACCCAATCCGCCATAGCGTCCCATGCCTTTGCATTGGCGGCTTCGACGGCCAATAGCGAATCTATAGTTGAAGCAGCAGCTTGATCACTTAGAGTGGCGCGCACGGCCCGCTGCGCTTCGTCACGTCTGTCTCCTGTTTCGTTGAGCAATTGCAGCAAGGTCTCTTTTTCTGGTGTGCCCCCGACGTATCCTGCGGCCATTCGTTCGTTGAGGAGTTGATTTGCTGCATCGCGCGCAGCTAAGGCTAAGCGGTAGTCGGAACAAGCGTCAGCCTGCGCCGGCGTGGCAAGGGATATTGCGGCCGCCGTGACGACCGCGATGGCAATGGGGCTTCGCATGGGGTCTCTCCGCACCTAAGTTACCAAATTTTTCTCCGCACCTAAGTTACCAAAAGGGTGGCCCCAGGGGCCCCTTATCTGTGTTGGCTTTTGTCTCACGCCTGTTGATCGGCGTGGAATATTGACCCCCTTGGTGGGGTAATCGGCGTCCAAAATTGACCCCCCTGGTTTTGTAATTTTTAACACACCTCGTTGTTTGGACAGACGAGGTGGGGGAGATGCTGGTTGCCGTTGTCCGCGACTTCGCGACGGTGAACTGTTCGGGTCGCACATTTTGTGACCTCGTTCGACCACAACCAATGGCGCGCTGTACGACCACCGCCCCGTCTTCATCTCGAGTGACAGGCTGCGGATGGTGCCGCCACCTGCCAGTTACATGACGAGTGCGCTGTCTCGTTTTGCTCGCCGGGCTTCAGCTTCGCCGACTCGTCGAGCAGGCCGCCGATCTCGTGAAGCGCCCGGATGCGATCGATCATGAAATGTCGCCGCAAGATCATCCCGTCCCATGGGGCAACAAGGGATCGCCGAGCCGGTCACCACCTCCACAGGCGAGGCAACGCTCTGGAGACGATGTCGCCGGATGACGGTTCATCCCTTCGCTGACGCAGCAGGCAAACGCCTGGGCCTCCGCTGCCGGACGCGGGAGGCCCCCGTAAAACTCGGCGATCCCGGCCCGTTCGTCGAAATAGACCTGCCAGTCCTCGGCCGACCAACCATCGCCACCGGGACGCAGCAGGGCGACAATCCCAGCCTTGTTTCTGGAAAGGGCTTCGAGAACGGGTTCCGGCGGGGGTGAGGAGGCTTCGAGAACCAAGTCATCGCCGTCGAGCGCGATTTCGACACCAGCGGCCCGAGCCGTCCGGAGGGCTTCAGCCGCCGTCATAGGGTCGCCCTCCAGCCCTGGTGCTCGTTTTTCTCCGGTCCGGTTTGCGAGGGAAGATTTGCGTCCTTTGCGTCCGCACCGTCCGTATTAGCGGATTTCAAAGGTTTGGCGCGGACGGTCGAGCCGGCTTCCGTGCCGAAATCGTCTCCCTTACCGTCCGCAAGCTCTCCAACCGTCCGCCACTTGTTTTCCGCGAATGCGTTGGTTCCATTGCCTTTCGGTGGGTTCGCGGACGATGCGGACGGTGCGGACGGTTGCAGCCCGCGATAATCCGGGCCGCCGGAATTTCCTCCGGCCTTGATGTGAATGATCCTGGTACGCGCCCGGCCTTCCTTGACGTGGTCGATCTCAATGCCGATCTTGCGCAGGAAGGTCGCGGCCTGACGGAGGCGTCCGGACAATGCCCGAGGGCTGGCGGGCCAGGTCTTGGACTTGGCGACACGCTCCCCGGCTGATTCGGCAAGGGCGCCCAGAAGATCCGTTGCCGTGCCCGTCCACCCCGTCCGCGCCTCCATCACCGCGCGGACAGCGGCCGCGACCGGATCGGCCTCGATCACGTTATCGACTACCTCGCTCCGGTTGCCACAATAGGCCGACCAGAAGGTGCCGGCGGGCCAGATGGCGGTCTCGCAGGCCGATGCCCACAAGGCGAAATCCGCCATTCGGGGCAACCGTTCCAGCGTTATATCGGGGAGCATCTTCAGGCCCTGAACCGCCGCGTCGAGCAGCGCGCCCAGAATGCGCGGACGCTCGGCGTCGAACGCGGCCCACAATTCCGCCTCGGAGCGGCGTTGCTCCTCTGGGATGGCCTCCAGGGTCAGGAACACCGCCCGGTCGGCCAGATCGGGCCGGGTCACAGTGTCCTCGATGCCGTTCAGGATCACTGGGCGGGCCGCGTCGAACAGTACCTCGTCCTGGTCGGTGTAGAGCTGTCGAACGGCGAAACCACCGCCGGTGGCCAGCCGGCAGAGCGTATCTGATATCCAGGACGGTAATCCCGAGACGTTGTCGAAGGCCAACACATGACCATTGCTGGCGGCGATAAACAGATCGCGGTCCTCTCGCGGTAGGGCGCGCAAGGGAGCCGTATTCGGATCGAGCAGCGATCGCAGAATGGCTGAGAAGGTGGACTTGGCCGAACCCTGCTCACCCGACAGCACGATCATGGGATAGGGACCGCGATCGCGAAGCACGGCCAACGCCCAGGCAACCACGAGCACGAAATCCGTATCCGATTGCAAGTTGAGGAAGGATCGCAGGGTCTCGACCGAGCCGCCCGGTGCGGGAACCGGCAAAGGCTGCATCCCGGCGGCGCGACGGAACCGCACCGGAGGGCTTTCGACCACGCGCCATCCGGTCGTGGTGATTTCGATGGCGCGCCAAGCCTCGTCACCGAGGTCGAGATAGAGGCTCCCGTCGATCCCGCCGACGCGGATGTAAACCGGCCGTTCCGGGGCGTCGAAGTGAGCCTTCGCCTCGACCACGTTTAGCGCCGATTGCAGCGCCTCCGAACTTGGTGCGCCATCCGTCGTCTCGTAGAATTGCCGCGCCAGCCACCGCTTGAACCCCTTGGTGCGAACGGGCCAGGTTTCCCGGTGACCGTTGATGTCGAGGTCGGCGAAGGCGGTACCGTCGGCGGAATGGAATAACTCGGCGGCCTCGGCAAGGTCGATCAGGATGTCGGCCTGAGTCGGTCTCCGCCCGCCGTCGCCGCTTTCCTCCATACTTGCCTTGTCGAGGGCGGTGACACGGCATCCGGCTTTCTTCAACTGTACCCGTAGAGCCTCGAAGCCGGCCCGATCCTCTTTTTTCATCGCCGAGATCCGCTCCAACACCTCGGGTGCGAACG
>CAXXRA010000007.1:0-5649 GCA_963663975.2 uncultured Bauldia sp.
CGGCGCCACGTTCGCCGGCAACCGTGGAAAACCGGATCAGGCAGCCGGTTTCCTTGCCGATCTCGGAGAAGATCGAGGCCTTGGTGTAGGCGCTGATGTCGCCGGTTACCGAAACGTGCCGTAAGCGCCGGAGCCCTTGGCGTGCACGATGCGTTCGGGAATTCGCTCTCAGTTGAAATGGGCGTGTTTTTCGAAGAGTTGCCAGTCCTGCACCAGCAGGGGACCGCGCGGACCGGCGGTCAGGCTGTTCTGATTGTCGGCGATGGCAATGCCGGCCGATGAGGTCAAAATGGGGCGCTTGGGCATGGGTCTCGTCCTTTGTCAGTCGTCCTGTCGGGTTTCGGCCGGCATATTCGGCCACGAGTTACTATTTAGAATTATTATAATGTAAATAACGACCTGACAACCAATTCTTTTCAGTTTGGCCGAGAATCCGGCCCGACAATGCCCATATGCACGTTGCATCAATCGTATTTGGGACTAGGTGGGTCTTAGATTTCGATTGTTCGGAGGCAGAAGCGCTGGATGGCGGCGAGGATGTCATCGGCGGATTTGGTCCATTTGAAGGGTTTGGGGTTCTGGTTTGTCGTGTCGATGTAGTCGAGGATGGTGCGCTCCAACTCCTTGGTGGAGCGATGGACGCCGCGCCTGATCTGCTTGTCGGTCAGCAGCCCGAACCAGCGCTCGACCTGGTTGAGCCAGGAGGCGCTGGTGGGTGTGAAATGGGCCTGCCAGCGCGGCCGTTTGGCGAACCAGTCGCGGATCGCCTTGGTCTTGTGGGTCCCGTAGTTGTCCATGACGATGTGGATGTCGAGATCACCAGGGACGTTCGCCTCGACGAGGTCGAGGAATTTGCGGAACTCTCGGGCCCGATGGCGCGGGAAACATTTGCCGATGATCTCTCCCGTGGCGATGTCGAGGGCCGCGAAGAGAGAGGTCGTGCCGTGGCGCTTGTAGTCGTGGCTGCGCCGCTCCGCCTGCCCGGGGCGCATCGGCAAGAGGGGCTGGGAACGGTCCAAGGCCTGGATCTGGCTCTTTTCGTCGACACAGAGAACCAGGGCACGATCCGGCGGCGCCAAATACAGACCGACGATGTCGCGGACCTTCTCCACGAAGAAGGGATCGCTCGACAGCTTGAAGGTCTCCGAGCGATGCGGCTGCAAGCCGAAGGCCCGCCAGATGCGATGAATGGTCGAGGGCGCGTTGCCGCTCGCCCGCGCCATCGAGCGAAGGCTCCAATGGGTCGCGTCCGGCGGCGTCTCTTCCAGCGTCAGCCGGACCGCTTCCGCGATGGCGTCATCGCCGATTTGACGCGGCGCGCCGGGGCGGGGTTCGTCGTACAGACCGTCGAGGCCCTCCGCCGCATAGCGGCGACGCCACTTGCCCACGGTGTCCGCGCTCGCCTCGAGACGAACGGCGATCTCCTTGTTCTCCAACCCTTCCGCCGCCGCCAAGACGATCCGAGCCCGCCGCGCAAGCCCCTGCGACGTCTTGCGACGACGAGACAGCGCCTCCAATTCGGCGCGCTCGTCATCGCTCAAAGAGATCGTCACCGCCACTCTCGCCATCAATCGCGCCTCCTGAAAACAAATAGAGACATAATCATATCAATTTATCGATCAGGACACTAGGTGGGTCTTAGATTTCGCCAAATGCGTTTCCCTTGGCCCAATTCTGATCTACCTTTTCGCAGGTGCAGCATGGCCACGAACCGAGGAGGCCCCGATGCTGGACGGCAAACGTCTTCTGTTGATCATCTCCGGCGGCATTGCGGCCTATAAGTCGCTGGAGTTGATTCGACGCTTGAAAGAACATGGCGCGGCGGTGCGCTGCGTCTTGACGGCCGGGGGTGCCCAGTTCGTGACGCCGCTTTCGGTTGCGGCACTTTCCGGCGACAAGGTTTATGGCGATCTTTTTTCGCTCACCGACGAGAGCGATATGGGCCATATCCGCCTGTCGCGCGAGGCGGACCTGATCGTCGTCGCGCCGGCCTCGGCCGATTTGATGGCGCGCATGGCGGCCGGCATGTCCGACGATCTAGCCGCCACGGTCCTGTTGGCGACGGACAAACCGGTCCTGGTCGCGCCGACCATGAACACGCGCATGTGGCAACACCCGGCGACCCAACGCAACATGGCCCGCCTCAAGGATGACGGTGTCCTGTTTGTCGATTCAGCTGAGGGTGATCTTGCCTGCGGCGAAGTCGGCAAGGGCCGCATGGCCGAACTGATGGCGATCCTCGAGGCCATCGAAGCTTTTTTTCAAGCCGGCCGGCCTGAGGGCGCGGAGCGCCCGCTTGCCGGCCTGCACACGCTTGTCACCAGCGGGCCGACCCATGAGCCGATCGATCCGGTGCGTTATATCGCCAACCGATCCTCAGGCAAACAGGGTCATGCCATCGCGGCGGCCTGCGCCCAACTGGGAGCCCAGGTCACGCTCGTCTCAGGACCGACCATCCAGCCCGATCCGGCCGGCGTGCGCGTGGTCCGGGTCGAGACCGCGCGCGACATGCTGGCGGCGTGCGAGGTGGCCTTGCCGGCCGATGTGGCAATTTGTGCCGCCGCCGTCGCCGACTGGCGCGTCGCCCACGAAGCCGCCGCCAAACTTAAAAAGGGCGCGGCCGGGGCGCCCCTGCTGGAAATGGCGGAAAACCCCGATATCCTGGCCACTCTCGCGGCGCGCAACGATGGCCGGCCGCGGCTCGTTGTCGGTTTCGCCGCCGAGACCAATGACGTCGTCGCCTATGCCCAGGGCAAACTGGTCGCCAAGGGCTGCGACTGGATCGTCGCCAACGATGTCTCCAACGGTTCTGGCACCTTCGGCGGCGATGACAACACCGTCTCACTGGTGACGCCGGATACCGTCGAGACCTGGCCGCGCATGTCGAAGACCGAGGTTGCGGCCCGGCTTGCCCGGCGCATCGCCGAGTGCCTAGCCGCATGAGTCAGCGCGTC
This sequence comes from uncultured Bauldia sp., assembly GCA_963663975.2. GTDB lineage: Bacteria > Pseudomonadota > Alphaproteobacteria > Rhizobiales > Kaistiaceae > JANQRX01. The sequence goes on from CAXXRA010000007.1 coordinate 2,955, forward strand.
GAGATCGTGCGGCTGCCTCACGGCGCCGATCTGGAGCTTCCCGACTACGCGACGGAGGCCGCCGCCGGCCTTGATCTGCGCGCGGCCGTCGCCGAACCGTTGGATCTTGTCATGGGTGCCCGCGCGCTTGTTCCAACCGGCATCACCATCGCGCTGCCGTCCGGTACAGAGGCCCAGATCAGGCCGCGATCGGGCCTGGCGCTAAAACATGGACTCACCGTCCTCAACAGCCCGGGCACGGTCGATGCCGACTACCGCGGCGAGATCATGGTCATGCTGATCAATCTGGGGCAGGAAACCTATGTCATCGAGCACGGCGCAAGGATAGCCCAGATGGTCATCGCTCCGGTGACGCGCGCCAGCCTGGTCGAGGTCGAGACCCTGGACACCACGGGGCGGGGCGCGGGCGGTCATGGGTCGACCGGAACCGGCTGATGGATATCGCCGACTTTACCGAAGATCAGCTGCACCGTTATGCCCGGCATATTGTCATGCCGGAGGTCGGCGGCACCGGCCAGGTCAAGCTGCTGAACGCCCGGGTGCTGGTGATCGGCGCCGGCGGGCTGGGCGCGCCGCTTTTGATGTATCTGGCCGCAGCCGGCGTTGGCACCTTGGGCGTGGTCGATAACGACGCAGTCGAGCTTTCCAACCTGCAACGCCAGGTGATCCACACCAGCGAGCGGATCGGCGTGGCGAAGACCGAGAGCGCCGAACAGGCGATCCGCGCGCTCAACCCGGATATCCGGGTGATCAGCCACCACGAGCGCTTCGAGGCCGACAACGCGCTTGGCATCCTCGAAGGTTATGACGTGGTCTGTGACGGCACCGACAACTTCGCGACCCGTTACCTGATCAACGATGCCTGTTTTCTGGCTAAAAAACCGTTGGTCAGTGCCGCCATGCTGCGCTTCGACGGCCAGCTCACGACCTTTCGGGCCTATGAAGACGGCGACAAACCCTGTTACCGCTGCCTGTTCCCGAATGCGCCGCCCGAGGGCATCATTCCGTCCTGTTCGCAAGCCGGTATCTTCGGTGCCATTGCTGGCGTCATGGGCTCGCTCCAGGCGGTCGAGGTTTTGAAGGAAATCCTGGAACTTGGCGACCGGCTCAACGGTACGCTGGTAATCTATGATGCGCTCGCCGCCGAATTTCGACGGGTGACCTATACCCGCGATCCCGATTGCGCGCTCTGCGGTCCCCAGGCGACGTTGACCGATCTGTCGGGGCATGCCCATGGCTGACCAGGGCCGCCTCTCGATCGTCGTCTATGCGGGCGATTTCGGCCGGGTGCATTATGCGCTGATGATGGCCGCCGCGGCCGCCGCCATCGACCGCCCTGTCACGCTCTTTTTCACCATGGGTGCCGTCCAGGCGCTCAGGCGGCCGGACGGTTGGGTCAATCTTTCCGGCGCCGAGTGGGACGATCACCTGAAGCAGCGCCAGATTGCCGATTTCGAAACACTTCTCCAATCGTGCGCCGCCATGGACGTCGTCTTCATGGTCTGCGAGGCCGGTCTGAAAGCCGAGGACATGGCGCCGGGCGACCTGCGCGACGACCTCGAGATCGACGTGACCGGGCTGGTCACCTTCTTCAACCAGACGGATGCGGCGGGCCAGACGCTGTTCGTGTGATCGGGTCGCGGTTCGCGCCGGCCCTCACCCTCCCATCGCTTCGCGCCGGGTCCCTCCCTCTCCCGAAAATCGGGCGAGGGGACGTACGGTTGTAGCCACGCCCCTTCGCCCCTATTGGCGAGAGGGTTGTGCAGGCTTGGCTCGTAAGAGACCAAGCCGGGGCTCGGTGTTGGTGACCTAAAGCAACGTATCGATCACACGGTCGGGTGGTTTGTGGCCATCGACGAAGGTCTTGATGTTGATGATGACCTTTTCGCCCATGTCGATCCGGCCTTCGATGGTGGCCGAGCCCATATGGGGCAACAGGACCACGTTGGGCAGGTCGAGCAGCCTGGGGTTCACCGCCGGTTCGTGCTCAAAGACGTCGAGGCCGGCGCCGGCCAGTTCCTTGGCACGCAGCATGCGGGTCAAGGCCTGCTCGTCGATGACCTCGCCGCGCGACGTGTTGACGATGACGGCGGTCTTCTTGAGCAGCTTCAAGCGGCGCGCCGAGAGCAGGTGAAAGGTCGCCGGAGTATGCGGACAATTGACCGAGATGATATCCATGCGGGCCAGCATCTGGTCGAGGCTCTCCCAATAGGTGGCATCGAGCGCGCTCTCGGTCGATTCGGGCAGCTGGCGCCGGTTGTGATAGTGGATCGAAAGTCCGAAACCCCGGGCGCGCCGAGCGACCGCCGATCCGATCCGGCCCATGCCGACAATGCCGAGCCGCTTGCCCCACAGCCGGTGGCCGAGCATGAAGTTCGGTCCCCAGCCGGTCCATTCGCCGTTCCTGATCAACCGCTCGCCTTCGCTGACGCGCCGGATGACGGCCAGGATCAGCGCCATGGTCATATCGGCGGTGTCCTCGGTCAACACGCCCGGTGTGTTGGTGACCGTAATGCCCCGTTCCCTGGCCGCGGCCAAGTCGATATGATCGACACCGGTGGCGAAGTTGGCGATCAGCCTCAGGTTCTCGCCGGCCTGGGCCAGGATACCCTTGTCAATACCGTCGGTCAGCGTCGGCACCAGGATATCGGCCTTTTGGACCGCTTCGACCAGCTCCTCGCGGGTCATCGGGTGG
>CAXXRA010000008.1:0-35782 GCA_963663975.2 uncultured Bauldia sp.
AGCCCGCCGAACGCCCCGCCATGAACCGAAACCGTTGCGATATTTTGGCAATGTGACAGACCTGGGCTCCAGGCGTTGCGATCGCAATCCCATGGCCGAGTGAACAGACGGGCGAGCTCTCTTGGATGGATCATTTTTCACATTCCTGGCGATTTCGGCAATGGTGATCGTCACGCCCGGGCAGGACACCGCGTTGACCATTCGCAACACACCTGGCGGTGGGCGCTGTCTCTCGGGCATCACCCGGCTGGTGCCTCGTCAGAGGTGACGGCACGGCTCGCCTCTGCTTCAACAGGACCGTCGATACCGGACACAAGGGCCGTCATGGAAACACAGACCCGACGCAAACTGACGCTGGCGACGTGCTCCTGGGCGCACGGCATCCAGGACGGCCTGAGCGCCACTTTGTTCGTTCTCCTGCCGATCCTGGCGCAGACCTTCGGCCTGAGTTACGCCGAGGTCGGCATCGTCCGGGCGACCAAGACGGTCACCGCAACGCTCCTCGAACTGCCTTCCGGCATGCTGGCCGAATGGTTCGGCGAGCGACGGCTGCTCGTTTTCGGACTGGCCTGCGCCGGCGTCGGCTACTTGCTTCTCGGCAGCGCCGACAGCATCGGGATGGTTCTCATCAGCCTGCTCATCGTCGGGCGCGGGTTCGGCGTTTCAGCATGCGCTGTCATCGTCGGTGATCAGCCACGTCTTCGAAGATGGCGGCCGCCGACCGGCCCTGGGCCTTTACAACTCCTCCGGCGATGCCGGAAAGCTGGGCGTTCACCGGCATGTTCAGCCTGGCGATCGGCGTCGGACTGGCGTGGCAGGGCGTGATCACCGGCTTCGGATTGATTGCGCTGGCTTCTGCCGTTGCGGTGTTGTTCACCCTGCGCGGTCTCTCCGTTGGCCACCATCGGCCGGCGGTCGACGGCAAGCCCAAAGCCCGGCTCAACAAATGGGGCATCCGACACCCGACCGGGTTCATGGCGCTAAGCGTGATCGTGTTCTTCGATACCGCGGTGCAGGCCGGCTTCCTGACCTTTGTCGCTTTCCTGATCGCCACGCGCGGCGTGCCCACCAACCTTGCCGCGGTCGCGGTGGTGCTGACCCTGATCGGCGGCATGTTCGGCAAGGCCGGCTGCGGTTATCTGGCCGAACGCATGGGCGTGGCCCCATCGTTCGTGCTGGTCCAATGCGCGACCGCGGTCGGCATCATCGCGCTCCTGCTGCTGCCGACCTGGCTGGCGTTCGCGCTGCTGCCGGTCCTCGGGATTTTCCTGCAAGGCTCGACATCGATCACCTATGGCTCGGTCAGCGACTTTGTTGACGGCGACAGGTCATCGCGCGCCTTCGCCGTGATCTATTCGGTGTCCAGTCTGTCGGCGATCGTCGGGCCGGTGGTCTTCGGCCTGGTGGGCGACCATTTCGGACTGGCCATGACCATGTCGGCCATGGCCGCCGTGTCGCTGTTGGCAGCGCCTCTGATCCTGGTGCTCCGACGGCACCCGGCCCGCCCAGCGCGTTGGCTGACGTAGGGGCGCCAAATTGGCGTGGATGCGCTCGGCGCCGGTCGGATCAACACAGAGGCCAGGTATTGACCCGGTCCGCTGCAACGACCGGACCCCCGCCTCACACCATCGCCCCGGCTTCGTCCTCGTCCAGCGACAATGGTCCGGCCGGCGTCGGCGGCGCGCCCGGATAGCCGCCCCACACCGATTGGTCGAAATTGGCCACCGTGCCGGTCATCATCCCCGACTCGTCCGAGACCAGAAAGGCCACCGCCTTGGCAACTTCGGCCGGTTCGAGCAGACGCCCGAAAGGCTGGGCGGCGGCCGCCCGGTCGAGCCAGTCGTCGCCGGCACCGTGGTACTCGCGCTGGATCCGGTCCTCGCCCTCGGTCGACATCCAGCCGATGTTCAGCTGGTTGACCCGGATGCGGTTGCGCAGCAGCGCAAACGCGGTGTTGCGGGTGAGGGTCGACAGCGCCCCCTTGGAGGCGGAATAGGCGGCGATGAAGGGCTGGCCGGTCATCGCCGAGGTCGATCCGATATTGACGATCGCGCCCTCGATCCCGTCGCGGACCATGATCCTGGCCGCGTCCTGCATGAGGAAGAACGGCGCCCGCAGATTGACCGCGAAAATGCTGTCGAAGCGCTCCTGCGAGGTGTTGAGGATAGTGCCGCGGTCGGTCACCCCGGCGGCATTGACCAGAATGTCGAGCCGGCCGAACCCCTGATCCGCCTCGGCGATCACCTTGCGGCAATCCTCGACCGAACTCAGGTCAGCCTCAACGAAGCGCACTTCGCGACCGGTGTCCCGGCCAATGGTCGCGGCGACCGCCTCGCCCTTTTCGCGATTGCGTCCGCAGGTGACGATTGCCGCCGCACCGCGCTCGGCGAAGGTGCGGGCGATCGCCGCGCCCAGGCCCTGGGTGCCGCCACTGACGACGGCGATCTTTCCGTTCAACTGGCTCATGATGCTAGAGCCCTTTCGACCAACTCTGGGTCAATTCTGTTTCTCGACTGGCGAGGCGAGCAATCGTCGAAACGATCGACGGGCGATGCCACAGCATCGTTCGAGATTGGTTCGGCGTTGGGTGCCCGCCAATCGGAAACCCGAAGGGACGGGCGATTTTGCGCCGATTCCTGCGCAAAGCCCCTTGACCGTATCCAGATACGCTCTTCGAGTCTTCTACTTGATCTTGTCACAAAATCGCTCCGTCAGAATGGCTCAGAGTTGGTTGAAAGGGCTCTATTCCTCGATCGTGTAGCCGGCCGCGGTAACCGCGCCTGAGAGCGCCCGATAGCCGATACGCGCATATTCGAGCGGCGGCGCCTTGGCCGGATCCTGCTCGGCTTCGACGACGAACCAGCCCTCATAGCCGGTGTCGAAGATCCGCTTGACGATATCGTCGAAGTCGATCGCGCCGTCGCCGGGGACGGTGAACACGCCCTTGAGCACCGCGTCGAGGAACGATTCGGAGTTCCGGTCGATGCCGTTCATCACGTCGGCGCGGATATCCTTGGTGTGGACGTGCACGATTCGGCCGCCGTGATGGGCGATCACCCTCAAATTGTCGCCGCCGGCGAAGGCCATGTGACCGGCGTCGAACAGCAAGCCCACCGCCTCGCCGGTGGCGGCCATCAGCAGATCCAAATCGCGTTCGGTTTCGATCGCGGTGGCCATGTGATGATGAAATGCCAGCGGCACGCCGGTGTCGGCGCAATGCTCGGCGAATAAGGTCAGGTTCCGGCCATAGGCACGGATCTGATCCTCATCGAGCCGGCGGCGGGTGTTGAGCGGCGCCTCGCGTCGTCCCTGGATCGTGCCGGCGGTCTCGCCATAGACGATACAAGGGGCGTCGAGGTCCCGGAACAGCTCCAGCTGGGCGCGGACCTGGTCCTTTTCGGCCTCCACATCGTTGTCGAGCACGGTGCCGGAATACCAGCCGGAGGCAAGCTTCAGGCCATGCTCATCGAGCACACGGCGGAGTTCCGGCGTGGTGCGAGGGAATTTTCCTCCCAACTCAACACCGGTGAAGCCGGCCTGGCGGCTCTCCGACAGGCACACACCGAGCGGCGTATCGCCGCCGAGCTCCGGCAGGTCGTCATTGGTCCATCCGATCGGTGCGATGCCGAGCTTGGCTTTCATGATTCGGACCTGGAGCCCTTCCGACCAACACTGAGCCCTTCTGGTGCTCGGTGCGTGCCGCCCTGGCCGCCTCGCGCTCGCTCACTTCGGGCACGCCGACGTCCCACCAGGCGTCGCCCGGCGTCCACTCGTACGCGCCCGTGGTGATGGAGACAACCGTGGCGGCATCCGCTTCATCGGCAAGTGCCACGTTGTCCGAGCCGGACCGGCCGTGTCCTCGCCGGCCAAAACGCCTCGGCGTGTAACCGGGTCCGGCAAGGTCGTGGTATTCGGAACGGAATGGCTGAAAACGGCGTGCGGGGAAATCTTCGAAGCGGCTGCAATCGATCCCGCATGCACCATGGAGGGACCGGCAAAATCGCAGGATCGGAGCAGATATGATGAGTACGATCGAACGATGGGGGCGGCGCCTCCGGCTTGGTGTCATCGGCGGCGGGCCCGGATCCCGCATCGGACGGGTTCACCGAAGCGCCGCCCGGCTCGACGATCACTATGAAATCGTCGCCTCGGTGCTGTCGTCCAACCCGGAACGCTCGGCCGCCGAGGGCGTCAAGATCGGCGTCGCCGCCGATCGAGCCTATGGCACGCCGGGCGACATGTTCGCCGGCGAAACCACGCGCGATGACGGCATCGAGGTGGTGGCGATCATGACGCCGAACGACAGCCACTACGCGCTCTCTTGCGCCGCAATCGAGAGCGGCCTCGACATCATCTGCGACAAGCCTCTGGCGACCAGTCTCGACGATGCCGTCGACCTTGCCGATCGGGTGCGGAAATCCGGGCTCGTCTTCTGCCAGACTTTCAACTGCACCAGCTTCCCACTGGTTCGCCAGGCGAAAGCGATGATCCGGGACGGCGACCTCGGAGAGGTCCGGATGGTTCAGGTCGAGTACGTCCAGGGTCACAACGCCGCACTCACCGATGCCGAGACCAGCGATCCTTCCGCCAATTGGCGTTTGCTGCCGGAAAGGGTCGGTTCCTCGCTGATCCTCAGCGATATCGGCAGCCACGCCCATCACATGGCGTGCTACGTCTCCGGGCAGTCGATGCGGACGGTGACGGCCGATGTCGGCGCGATCGTCTCCGGGCGCAACGCCCACGACTATGCCGGCGTACTGTTCAAGCTGGCAAACGGGGCCCGGGCGTGCTGCTCGCCACCCAGGCGGCTGCCGGCGCGGCGCCCGGGCTGAAGTTCAGGATTTTCTGCGAACGTGGCGGTCTGGAGTGGTTGCAGGAGGCGCCCAACCGGTTGCTCCACACCCGGCTCGGAGAACCTGCCGTGAGCTTCGAGCGCAACGGCCCGGGCCTGAAGGCGGAGGCTCGACGCGCGGCGCGCGTCGGCATCGGCCATCCGGAGGGCTACCAGGAAGCGTTCGCGGTCCTCTATGCCGATGCCGCCGCGGCGGTCGTCGCACGCCGGCTGGGTGAAACACCCGATCCGCCGACGCTCGATTTCCCAACGCTCGAGGACGGTGTCGCGACGATGAAGTTCATCGACGCAGCGTTGCGATCAACCCGCACCGGCGGATGGGTCGACTGCGGTTGAAAGAGCGTTTCCCGGTCATCACGCGTCCGGGCAAAGGCCAGCATTTTCAGCGCAGGGGTGCCAGCCGCTCCAGCAATTCGCGGCCGCGCGCCTCGGGCAACGGCACCAGGGGCGGCCGCACGATCGCCCACGATGCATCGCCCGTTTCCAGCGCCAGCAGCCGTTTCTGGGCGTTGATCGGCGCGTATTGCTGAACCAGTTGGCGCAGCTCCGCCACCGGGGTCTGGAGCGTTTCCGCTTCATCCAACCGCCCGGCGGCAAACGCCTCGATGACATCGGCGATCGCCCGGCTGTTGATGTTGGCGAGCGCCGAGATGCAGCCGGGCGCGCCGCGCTTCATCGCCTCGATGACGAAAAGTTCGGTGCCCGGATACACCGCCAGGCCGTCAACGCCGAACAACGCCTCGACATTCGACCAGTCGCCAGAACTGTCCTTGATCGCCACGATCTGCTCCGGGAAGGCTGAGCGCAGTCGGGCAACGAGGGCGAGGGGGAACCCGACCACGGCCACCGGCGGAATGTGATAGAGGCAGATTTTGAGATCGTTGCGATCGACGGTTTTGATCAGCCCGGCAATATAGGCATACAGCCCCTCGTCGGGGACGTTCTTGAAATAGAACGGCGGCAGGACCATCACGCCGGCGCAGCCCAAGTCCATGCAGGCGGTTGTCAGCCGCGCCGTATCGGCAAGGTTGGTCAGCCCGGTGCCGGGCATGAGCCTGGCGGGATCGACGCCGGCATCGACCACAGCCTGCAAGGTCGCGATGCGCTCGTCGATCCCCACCGACAACGCCTCGCCCGTGGTCCCGAACGGCGCCAGGCCGACGCAGCCGGCGGCCAGCAGAAATTGGGCGTGCTCGATATATCGTGCGGTGTCGATCGAGAAATCGGCGTTGAACGGGGTCAAATTGGGGGCGATCAGTCCGGTGGGCATGAGCCCGGTACCTGATTCGGCGACCTTGGGATCGTCCGCGGTGATGGTGATCGACATGGTCAGGGGCGATGTCCCTATCTCTGTTGAAATTCGTGGGGCAGGCGTCGCTGGTTGATGATGCTATGCTGCCTTCATGATGGTTTCAATGGCACTGTCGGCGTGAGCCTTTCTCAAGTGCTCCTGGAGAGCGTTTCGGAGTATGGGCAGCTGACGATAGGCCTTGAGGCGACGGAAGGTCTTCTGGGCCTCCAGCAAGCCGGCGGCGGTCCATCTGAGCGCCATCTCGGCGTTCCTCCAGCGTTTGACGTTGCGGGTGACCTGACGCACCGTGCCGAGCGCGTTCTCGATGATGTTGGTGCAGGCAAGCGAGCGCCGGAGTTCGTGCGGCAGGCCGAGGCGGATGATGGTGAGGATCTCGTCCAGCCCCTCCAGGATGCTGCCCGAGACGCCCGGTTCCTCATGCTCCAGACGCCGGGCCAGGTTGCGCAAGAGCCGCTCGGCCTTGTTTGCGTCGTCCTGGTCCCAGGCCTGACGGAGCGCCTTCTTGACGCTCGCGTGCAAATGTTGGGGCAGGCGCTCGATGATGTTACGGCCCTTGTGGACCTGGCAGCGCTGGATGGCGGCGGCCACACCGAAGGTGTTTCGGATCGCTTTGCTGAGCGCCTTCGCGCCATCGACGATGAACAGCCGGGGCAGTGTCGGATCGAGCCCCCTGGCGAGGAGATTGTCGATCAAGGCCTGGACGACGACAGTGTTCTCCGTCGCCCCCTCGACCACGGCCAGGACATGCTTGTCGCCGTTGCCATCGACGCCGATCGCCGCCATCAGGACATGATCGCCGACATGCAGACCGTCGATCTGGATGACTAGCAGGTCGAGTTCCGAGAAATCCGAGGCGAGCCAGGCCTTCATCTTCTTGCGTGACAGCGCCACAAAGCGCCGGGAAACGGCCGACTTCGAGGTGCCGTCGCCACGCGCTTTCGCCAGGTCGCCCTCGGGCAGACGGACCGCGCGGTGGTACTTGCGGGTCGACACGTTCAGGACCATCAGGTTGAGCGCCCACTCGAGCAACAGGTTGCCATCGCGTAGGCGCCTGCCAACTCTCCAAGCTCACCTCTTTGCCCGCCCGGTCACGAACCCGTGGCCGGGCCACCTTCACTTTGCCGCCGTGGTAGCCGATCTCGCTATGTGTCCTGCCCCAGCGATAACCTCGACGGTCCCCATGGCGGCGATGTCGGGCCCCGCACACGGTCGTGGCGTCCTCCTCCATCATCTCGGCCAAGGCCTCGACCCCGGCCAGAAGACAAAACCGATCCACGCTGAGATGGACTGCGTCCATCGCGTCCGCCAGCGGCGGCATAGGAATCGAGGGGGCAAGGGCTTTCGGGCCGGCTGGAACTACGGATATTATTTCCCATGGTGTCGTTCTCCCTTTTGGGTTTGCAGCACCCGGAGCCTAACGGCTCCAGGAGAGCGACACCTACCTCAACTTTTCAACATCGACCGGGACATCCCCTGGTCAGGCTGCTTGCTCCATTCGGCAGTAACACGAGGCGTTGATGGCGACGTCGGCACGGGCGTTGGCGAGATCGAGTCGCTGCTTGATCAGCCTGGATTCGACCCTCTCACCGCGGTCCATCAGGCATTCGTGCAGGCCGTGCAGGCTCCATACATTGTCCGGATGCTGACTGGCTCGGTTGAGCGTGGCGTCGAGGCCAAGGTCGGCGCGATAGACCGCTTCGGCTTCTTCGAACCGCCCCTGCTCGATCAGCAGCGCGCCCAGGGCATGGCGGGTCGGCTGCATCCACCCCCACGGTTCGTCATAGGGAAGCTTGTCGTCGAGTTCGACCGATTTGCGCAGGTAATCGAAGGCGACTTCGTAATTCTTCCGGCGATACTCGACCTCGCCGTCCATCATCGCCTCGGCGACCGCCAGGATGTCGAGGCAGGTGTTGTTGAACAGCGTGCGCGATTCCGGCACGCGCTCACGCGCTGCCAGGAAGTGTCGACGTTCGCCGTCCGCTTCGGTGATCCGACCGGTCGCGGCATAGGCGACCGTGCGCGCATAGTGCATCATGGCGCTCGTTACACAGAAAAGGTCGCGATCCCCCGGCAGTTCCTGTGCCAGGATGTCGCTCCATTTGCCGAACCGGATCAGCACGTGCTGCTTCATCGGCACGAAGCCCTCCAGCCAATCCGCCATCGGCGGCGAACCCATGGTCAGAACCGCGTGGGGTAGCGTCGCGATCATCTCCTCGGCGGTTTCGAGCGCCACCTGGAACTGACCAAGGAACATCGCGCCATAAATCTTGAAGTGGTAGTCGTGACAGCGGTAGGCGGAGTAGAAATTGACCGGCCCTTCCCTCTCCAGAAATTTCCGATCGGCAATGATCGCCTTGTCGTTGGACGCCACGACCGCCTGATAGTGTCCGCACAAAACATCGATGTGGGTCGGCATGTGGCGCAGATGATCGGCGTCCGGAACCAGGTCGCGCAAGGCGTCGCCGGCCTTCAGCGCGCGTTCGGGATGGGGCGACATCTCCATCAGGTGGAGATACATGTGGAGCAGGCCGGGGTGGCGGTTGGCGCCGTCGACATCGTATTCGGCAAAGGCGGTTTCCAGGACCTCGATCGCCTCCAGCGTGTCGGCGCCCTCGGCGACCTCACCGGTCTCCAGCTCCCACAACGCCCATGGCGTGCGGTTCATGATCGCTTCGGCGAACAGCGCCCGCACGTCGAGATCATCCTTGTGGTCGGCGAAGACCTTCCGCATCGCCGCCGCATAGCGGTCGTTCCAAGGGCTGAAGTCGGCGACGTCGGGACTGTCGGGATAGCGCTGGGCAAGCGCTGCGATCAGGTCGCGTTCGACCGGCGTGGCGGCCCCGGCGGCCTTTTGGGCGGCCGCCACCGCTGATCGCGCCCGTTCCAGCGACCGTGTCTTGTCATCCTCGTCAAACGCTTCCCACGGCTTGTTGTAGTTGGGCCCGACGCAATAGCCGAGGCCCCAATGGGCCATCGCGCAGCCGGGGTCGATCTCCACCGCACGCTCGAAACACGCCGCAGCCTCGTCATGATTGTAGCCGTAGCACCAGTTCAGCCCGCGATTGAACCAGTCCTGGGCGTCGGTCGAGCCGGTCGTAACCGGGCGGCGGTGGGAGCCGAGGTCATAGTAGTCGTCGGACATGTCTCACCTTTGTCATGGGGTCCCCGGGTGGGATCCCGCTGGCGAACCGTCTTGCCAGAGTTGCGAATCGCGGGTGAAAGGACTGCGCAATGGGGTTTCGGGAGCCGGAACCACGAACCGTCGACTTCAACGGTCCCAACCTCTGGCGCCGACCCATGTAAAGCGCCCGAACCGTCACGTAAAGTTGACCGGCCTCAATTCCCGCCGTGCCGAAACGCGTCAAAGTGCCGATGGACTTGACCGCCCCGGACCACTAGGTTTCTGACCTGCTCAACAACAGGGCTGCCCGATGGACTACCATTCGATATTTGCCGACGCCATTCAAGCGCTGCATGCCGAAAAGCGCTACCGCATCTTCGCCGATCTGGAGCGAATCGCGGGGCGGTTTCCGCACGCCCTGTGGCGCTCCGACCAGGGCGCCCGGGAAATCGTCGTGTGGTGCTCGAACGACTATCTCGGCATGGGCCAGAATGAGCGCGTCATCGAAGCATTCAGCGAGACGGCCCGGCGCATGGGTGCCGGTGCCGGCGGCACGCGGAACATATCGGGCACCAACCATCCCCTGGTCGAACTTGAAACCGAGCTCGCCGACCTCCATCGCAAGGAGGCCGCGCTGGTTTTCACCTCGGGATTCATCTCCAACGAGGCGTCCATATCGACCATCGCCAAGCTGCTGCCCGATTGCGTGATCTTCTCCGACGAGTTCAACCACGCCTCGATGATCGAGGGCGTGCGGCGGTCCGGCGCCAAGAAGATGATCTTTCGCCACAATGACCTCGAGCATCTGGAATCGATGCTGCAATCGGTGTCGCCCGATCGCGCCAAGCTGATCGTCTTCGAATCGGTCTACTCGATGGACGGCGACATCGCGCCGATCGCGAAAATCTGCGACCTGGCCGATACCTACGGGGCGATGACCTATCTCGACGAAGTCCACGCGGTGGGCATGTATGGCTCGCGCGGCGGCGGCATTGCCGAACGCGATGGCGTGGCCGATCGTGTCGACGTCATCGAAGGGACGCTGGCCAAGGCTTTCGGAGCGCTTGGCGGTTATGTGGCGGCCAGCCGGGCGATCGTCGACGCTATTCGAAGCTATGCTCCCGGTTTCATCTTCACCACCGCACTTCCCCCCGGAATCGCCGCGGCAGCGCTGACCTCGATACGGCACCTGAAACAGTCGAGCGTCGAGCGCGATGCGCAGCAGCGTAATGCCGCCCGTACCAAGGCCGCCCTGTTGGAGGCGGGACTGCCGCTGATGGCGAACGACACCCACATCGTTCCGCTCCTGGTCGGCGACGCCGATCTGTGCCGCCAGGCCAGCGACCTTCTGCTGAAGGATCATGGGATCTACATCCAGCCGATCAATTACCCGACGGTGCCGCGCGGAACCGAGCGGTTGCGCATCACCCCGACGCCGTTCCATGGCGAGGCGTTGATCGACGCTCTGGTCAACGCCCTGGTTGACGTCTGGCAGCGGCTCGAATTGCAACGCGACGACACCGGCAAGGCCGCCTCGCCGCGTCAAGCGGTGGCGGGAAGCAACGCACAAATGGCGGTATTTCCGCCGGCCGGCGGCTGATCACGAAACCAGCGGATCACGCCCTACCTTTCAGCCAACCAGCCGGTCAGACGATCCATGGCGTCAGATAAACCGCTCGCTTGACGCGCAAAACAGAGCCGCAAAAAGCCCTCTCCACCAAGTCCAAAAGCGTCACCTGGAGCCAGCCCGATGCGTGCCTCGTCGACCAGGCGCAAGGCCAGCACGCGGGCATCGTTCTCACCTTCGATCCCGAACAGCAGATAGAACGCGCCGGACGGCTCGGCCAGGCGAGTCCGCCCGGTTGCAGCCAGCCGGCCGCATACGATTTCGCGGCCCTGGCGCGCCCGCCCGACCTGCTCGCCGATGAACTGTTCGCCATTGTCGAGCGCCGCCACCGCCGCGCGCTGCATGAACACGGCCACGCCGGAGGTCGAGTACTGTATGAGGTTTTCGATAACCTGCCCAAGCGCCGGTGGTGCCGAGATCCAGCCGACCCGCCAGCCGGTCATCGCCCAATTCTTCGAGAAAGTGTTGATGTAGAGAACCCGTTGATCGGGGGCGGTGTGGTCGTAAAACGACGCCGCGCGACCGTCGGCGTAGTGGAAGCGGTGGTAAACCTCGTCGGCGATGATCCACAATCCGCGGCGGTCGCAGAAGTCGACAATCGCCGTGATGTCGTCGGCCGTTGCAGTCCATCCGGTGGGATTGGCCGGGCTGTTGATGAACAGTGCGCGGGTGCGCGGCCCGACCGCGGCGAACAAACGCTCCAGGTCCAGGCGCCAGCCCCGACCGGCGAATTCAAGCGGCACCGATACGGCACGCGCACCGGCAATGCTGACCGCTGCGGCGATATTGGGCCAGCTCGGCGTCGGCACCACGACTTCGTCGCCACGACCGGCGACCATGCGGGCGGCGATCTGCACCGCCTGCATGCCCGAGCCGGTGACGAAGAAGCGCTCGGGCGGAAACTCGCGCCCGTAGAAGCGCTGGTGATAGCGGGCCAGCGCCTTGCGCAGCGCCGGGATACCGCGCTGGTCGGTGTAGAAGGTCTCGCCGTGTTCGAGCGATCGCGAGGCGGCGTCGGCGATGAAGCCGGGGGTCGGCAAATCGCCTTCGCCAACCCACAACGGCAACACGCCGTCACGCCCGCGGGCGTGGTCGATGACCTGGAAGATCCCGCTATCGGGCGCTTCGCGGGCCTCGGCGCGGAGCGCGGCAATCAGATCCGGCGTGTTCACCCGATCCCTCCAGCAACTGCCTATCCGTTGCGCGGACGGCTGATGAGTCTGGGGATTATCCGGCAGGTATCAGCCCTTGGCCAGAAGATCCCTGATCTCGCCGAGAAGAACCTCCTCCCTGGGGGGCTCGGGCGGCTTGGACGGAGCCGGCTGCTCTTCGCGCTTGATCCGGTTCATCACCTTGACCACCAGAAACACCACCCAGGCGACGATGAGGAAATTGATGATCAGGGTGACGAGATTGCCGTAGGCGATGGTGGCGCCGGCTTCGCGCGCGGCGTCGAGCGTGGGCTGCGCTTCACCGGCAAGCTGAAGGTAGAGTTGTGAAAAGTCGATGCCGCCGGTAAACAGCCCGACAAACGGCATCAGGATGTCGTTGACGATCGACTTGACCAGCGCCCCGAACGCCGTCCCGATGATGATGCCGATTGCCAGATCGACCATATTGCCCTTGAGCGCGAATTCGCGAAATTCCTTGAGCATCGTGCACTCCCCTTCAGTGAGCCGGCACCAACGAGGCGGACACCCCTCCTCGCTGCCGGGACCGGCAAACCGGTCTAGCCGCGGTTGGGGCGGGCGGCAATCGGCGAGGGCCAAACCGGAGCAAGAGCGTTTTCGACCAACTCCGGGTCAATTCTGTTTCGCGATCGGCGGGCGATCCGGCGTCGAAACGATCGAAGGGCGATGCTCCTGCATCGTCCGAGGACGCTTCGGCGTTGGGCGCCCGCCGATCGGAAACCCGGAGGGACGGGCTATTTTGCGCCAATTCCTGCGTAAAGCCCCTTGCCCGTATCCAGATACGCTCTTCGGGCCTTCACTTGATCTTGTCACAAAATTGCTCCGTCAGAATGGCTCGGAGTTGGTTGAAAGCGCTCTAGGCGGCGGGGCGCCGACATGCGATTTTGGCGTTGTCTCGGGTGATTCGTTTCTTGTTCCCCGCCGGTCCTTCGAACGGCGCTCATGAGCAAAGATCAGCAGGCGCGATTGTGGCAGGAGACGGAGGCCTTGACCGGGCTCTCCCTTGCCGCCTTGGTTTTCGTCATAATCTCGCCGTTGATGGTGTCCACCGAGGCCACCGCGTTCGGCATGCCACTCGGTTATTTCCTGGCCGTGATCATGGTTCCCTTGGCCACGGCCGCAACCATATTCTTGATATCCGGAAGGCAGGAGAGGCTCGACCGACGCCACCATAGTTCGGGCGTCTAGATGTGAAGCTTCAACAGGTTGTCCCGGTTCAGGCCGAGTCGGCTGATTGGTGTTTGTCGATTGAGGCTGGCATGGGGTCGATGCCAGTTGTAGCGGTGCTGCCATTTCGGCAGATCTGCTTTTCGCTGGTCTGAGTTGTGGAATTCGGTTGCGTAGGCCCATTCTCGCAACATTGTCTGGATGAAGCGTTCGGCCTTGCCGTTGGTCTGAGGCGTGTAGGGTTTGGTGCGGATATGCTTGATGGTGAGCCTTCGGCAGGCATCGCGGAAGGCCTTGGATCTGTAGCATGATCCATTGTCGGTCATGACGCGGGTGATGGTAACGCCGAGGGTGGCAAAGTAGGTTACGGCGGCTTCGAGGAAGGCCACGGCGCTTTCCTTTTTCTCGTTCGGGAAGATGTCGGCAAAGCCGATGCGGGAATGGTCGTCGATGGCGACGTGGACATACTCCCAACCGGGCGCGGTGCCGTTATGGCGCTGGTTGCTCTGGCGCCTGCGATCGCCGGTGATGCGATGGCCGACACGATTGAAGCGACCGAGCTTCTTGATGTCCATATGGATGATTTCGCCTGGCGTTTCGCGCTCATAGCGCGGGCGTGGCTGGTTGGGCTCGAGGGCGGACAACAGGCTGAGGCCACGCCGCTTGAGAATACGGCTGACGGTCGCCCGGCTGAGGCCGAGTTCCTGGGCGATGTGGTCCTGCGTGCAACGAGCCCGGCGCAAGACCTCGACCGCTTCGCCGGTGGCCCAAGGCGTTTGGCTTGGCGAGGAATGGGGCCTGGAGGACCGGTCGGCAAGCCCGGCAATGCCCTCCGCGCGAAACCGGCCCAACCACTTGGCGACGGTCTTGGCCGTTGTCTTGAAACGGCGTGCGGCCTGAGCCTTCGTCATGGCCTCATCCATGACGGCGCGAACCATGGCCTCTCGACCTTTCGGCGTAAGATGGGCATTCTGGTGAACGTCCATTCGGTCCTCCGGAGAATCACTGACGTTGGCTGACATCAGCTTCTCTCGACAGGACCGAATGGACAACGTCCTGAAAATTCACATCTAGAGCCCTTTCGACCAACTCCGAGCCATTCTGACGGAGCGATTTTGTGACAAGATCAAGTGAAGGTTTGATGAGCGTATCTGGATATTGTCGAGGGGCTTGGCACAGGAATTGGCGCAAAATAGCCCGTCCCTTCGGGTTTCACGATTGACTCCGGGTTGGTTGAAGCGCGGGCGTGGCTGGTTGGGCTCGAGGGCTATAGCGGGATCGGGTCCAAAGGACATGGCCAAGGTCGACAGGAGCGCGGAAGCGAGCGGCTCCTCCGGGTTGTTTGCGGCCGCCTTCGTGCTGGCACTGGTGGTGCTGGCGCTGCTCGGCCATTTCGGCCTCCCCGACGGGGCGATCGCCGTTATCCTGACGGCGGTTGTCGTCGCCTCCTTCCTGACCGCAGCGTTCGGCAGCCGAACCATGGACGCGACGGCATTCTTCGTTGCCAACCGCGGGCTTACCGCGCCCGGCAACGGCATGGCGACGGCCGCGGCCTTTATGTCGGCGGGCGTTTATCTTGGGCTGGCCGGCGCGTTTTTCGACAATAGCGGCAGTGCGCTCGCGCTGATTTTCGGTTGGTCACTCGGTTTTCTCTTCATGGCGGTGCTGATCGCACCTTATTTCCGCCGTTCCGGCGCGTTCGGCGTAGCCGGCTTTCTGACAATCCGCTACGGCGGCCGCACAATCCGCCTGGTCGCGGTTGCCATCATCGTGGCAGCGCTGACGGCGGCGCTGGCCTCGGCGCTTGCCGCCACGGCCTGGGTCGAAACCAAAATGTTCGGACTGGAGACCTCGACGGGGCTTGCGGTCGCGGTCCTGCTGACGGCCGCGATCACGATTCTGGGCGGCATGCGGTCGCTGACCTCGGTGGCCATCCTTCAGTATCTGGCGCTGGCCGTCGCATTTCTTGTCCCGGCCGCCCTGGTCGCCGCGACACGCGTGTCGATGCCGATCCCCCAACTCAGCTCCGGGTTCGCGCTGCAGGAGGCAAACCTGATCGCGGCCAACATCGGGCACGATATCGCCAGCCCTCTTCCCGGCAGGTTTCTGCCCGCCATTCCTGCCGGCGCGGCCAGTTTTGTCACGGTGATCGCTTCGTTGGCAGCGGGCATCGCCGCCCTGCCCCATCTGGTCATGCGCGGCGCAGCCGCGGCCGACGGCAACGGCGCGCGCCGAGCGGCGGGTTGGGCGCTGGTGTTCATCCTTGTGGTGGCGCTCACGGCACCGGCCTACGCGGCTCTGGCCAGACTCGGCGTACTCACCGAACTTGCGGGCTCACAGATCTTCGATTTGCCGGATTGGGTCATCGAGTATGGCCGCCGGGGTCTGGTCGAGATTTGCGCGGCCAATCCGGAATCACCAGCGCAGGTCATGGCAGCTTGCGCCGCGACCGACAGTACCGCCGGGACCCTGCTCGGATCCGACATCGCCATCGCCCGGGATGCGCTGATACCGGCCTGGCCGGCGATGCTGGGGCTGCCGCACATTGCCACGGCCCTGTTGGGCGTGGGTGCGCTGTCGGCCCTTCTTGCGGCGTGCGGCGCCCTGACCCTGGCCATCGCCCACGCCCTCGGTCACGATCTGTTTGGACGCCTGATCGCGGCCAAATCATCGGCCGGACGGAGGCTGATCGTCACCCGCATTTTCATTGTCGTTGCCCTGTTGGGGGCGGCGCGCCTGGCGGTCGCGTTTCCCGACGATGTCCTGGGGATGGCGAACTGGGCGGTTTCACTGGTCGCCGGCGGGCTGTTTCCGGCGATGGTGCTGGCGGTCTGGTGGCGCCGGGCCAATGGCGCCGGTGCGATTGCCGGAATGATCGCCGGATTCGGCCTGAGCCTGGCGATGTTGATCGAGCACCGCATGCCGGGCACCACGAGCCTGGCCTGGCTGGACGTTACCCGCGTCGGACTTTCGTCTCTGTCGGTCGGTTTTTTCGGCGCGTTGGCAGGATCGGTGGTGACGGTAGCGGTGAGCCTGATGACGCCGCGACCAACGCCAAAGCGGCTTGCGGTCCTGGATGCGATCCGCCGTCCCGGCGGCCTGTCGGCGGCCGCCGGCGAGGTCGACTGAAGGCCCCGGACGGAAATTGGTGATGCCAAAGTCCCGACCCGGCCTGTATCCGCCGACCAAGCCCTTTGCCACCCATCGCATCAAGGTCTCGGCCCTGCACGAAATCCAGGTGCAGGAATTTGGCGATCCGAACGGCAAGCCGGCCGTTCTTCTCCACGGCGGCCCCGGCGCCGGGGTCAGTCCAACGATGCCGCGTTTTCACGATCCCAACATCTATCGCATCATTGTGTTCGACCAGCGCGGATGCGGACAGTCGACGCCCTATGCCGAACTTCGGCAGAACACCACCTGGGACCTGGTGGCGGACATGGAATCCATCCGGCAGCAATTGGGGATCGATCGCTGGCAGGTGTTCGGAGGATCGTGGGGATCGTGCCTTGGACTCATCTATGCCCAAACCCACCCCGGCAGGGTGAGCGAATTGGTCATGCGCGGAATCTTCATGCTGCGCCGCCGGGAACTGGCATGGTTCTACCAGGACGGCGCCTCTCAGATTCTTCCCGAGGCGTTCGAACGATATGTCGCGCCGATCCCGCCGGAGGAGCGCGGCGACCTGATTTCGGCCTTTCACCGTCGCCTGACCGGCAGCGATCAGGGCGAAATCGAGCGCTGCGCGCGGGCATGGACGGCGTGGGAAGCGGAAGCGATTTCGCTGCTACCAGACGAGCGCCGGGTCACCGAATGGAGCAAGCCCGGCTTTGCGGTCGCCTTCGCCCGTATCGAAACCCATTACTTCGTCAACCGCGGCTTTTTCGAGCGCGACGACCAGATCCTGGCCAACGCTCACCGGCTCGCCGACATCCCGGGGACGATCGTCCACGGACGCTATGATCTGTGCACGCCGATCTCCAGCGCCTGGGATCTCCACAGGGCGTGGCCGCGGGCCGAATTACGGGTGGTGGACGATGCCGGTCACGCCATGACGGAGCCGGGCATCATCGGCGAACTCGTTCGCGCTACCGACGCCTACCGCGACCGGTGATCGGGCTCCTCACCCGCCGCCGCGATCAGGAGCCGCTGCCGTGCTTGAGCTCGCGCACCATGCCGACGAAGCGATCGACCAACGTGGTGGCGAAACCCTTTTGTTCGGCCACCGCGTTCGCCACACGCTCTTCTTTGGCCTGCTTCAACTCGGTGACGCTTGCCGCGAGGTCGTCGATTTGCCGTTCCAGCCGGCCGAGGGCGATGCCGAGAGCGTCGACCTTGTCCTCGATACGGGCGCCGACTTCGGCGATCGGTTCGCAGATCCATGTCCCGTCGCGCTTGCCGCAATGGGAGGACCGCCCGGTCTGGGTATCCATGCGCACGAAGCCGGTCTCGCTGGGTGCGATCGTGTAGCGACCCGGCGGTGCGGAAGCGTCATCAGCCTGCGCTGCCGAAACGGCGAGCAGCAGCCCGAGAAACACCGCGATCCGGCCCAACATGGCTCCCACCTCCTATTTTTTTGAGACAAGCCCTGAGCCCGGGCATGATAGCACATCGATGACCGCCGGGCTGAGCGACAATTGCCCGACTCGGCGAGCGTGATTACGCTTCGCTCGGCGGAACGGGCTCGTCGATGACGCTCATCTACAAAATTTGCACCGATGTCGAATGGCGGATCGCGGTCGCGGAGCGCGTTTATCGCGGCGCGCCGGCCGATCTGGAGGATGGCTTCATCCATTTCTCGACCGCCGGCCAGCTTGGCGAAACGTTGAGGCGTCATTTCGACGGCGTCGATGGGCTGGTCATCGTCGCTTTTCATGACGACGGCCTTGGCGACGGCCTCCGCTACGAACCGGCGCGCGGGGGCGAATTGTTTCCGCATCTGTACGGGACGCTCGATCCCGCCGCCGCGCTCAGGGTCTGGCCGCTTCAACGCGACGACGACGGCAACCCCGTCCTGCCCGCATGAAGTTTTACCCGCTGTTGCGCCCGGCGCTGTTCGGGTTCGAGCCGGAGCGGGCGCACCGCCTCGCCTTGCGAGCCCTCGCCGCCGGGGTGTACCGGCGGGCGCCGCAGCCCGACGCCTGCCTCGGGTGCACGGTCATGGGCCTCGATTTTCCCAGCCCGATCGGTCTGGCGGCGGGCTTCGACAAGAACGCCGAAGCGGCCAATGCTACGCTCGCGCTTGGCTTCGGGTTCGTCGAGACGGGCACGGTGACGCCGCAGGCGCAGGCCGGCAATGCCCGGCCCCGGCTGTTCCGGCTGATCGGCCAGAAGGCGCTGATCAATCGGCTCGGCTTCAACAATTCAGGCTTCGATGCGGCCTTCGACAAGCTTCAGCGGCGGCCGCGAGGCGGGATCGTCGGCGTCAATGTCGGCGCCAATCGCGACAGCCCCAACCGCATCGATGATTATGCCGCCGGGGTTGCTCGTTTCTCGGCGGTTGCCGACTACATCACGATCAACATTTCCTCGCCGAACACGCCGGGGCTGAGGGACCTGCAGGCCGGGGCGGATTTGCATCACCTGCTCGGCGCGGTGGCCGGTGCGCGGGAGGCCGCCGCGCAACCCGTCCCGTTGCTCGTCAAGATCTCACCGGACATCGAACCCGCCGGCGATCTCGGTGCGATCGTCGAGGCGGCGGTGCGCCATGGGATCGACGGCATCATCGTGTCGAATACCAGTGTTCACCGCGACGGATTGGACACCACCCTTGCGCGCCAGGAGGGCGGGTTATCGGGCCGGCCGCTGTTCGCCCGTTCGACCCGGCAGCTCGCCAGGGTTCGCGACATTGCCGGCGATTCGCTTGTTCTGGTCGGCGTCGGTGGGGTTGAATCGGGCGACACCGCGTGGGCCAAGATGGCCGCCGGGGCCGATCTGGTGCAGTTCTACACCGCCATGATCTATCAGGGCCCGGGGCTGGCGGCGCGCATCGCGACCGAACTGGCTGCCCGCCTTGGCCGTGAGGGCGTGGCCTCGGTGTCCGAGATCGTCGGTACCGACAGCGGCAAGTGGCTGGACACGGGCTGACCAGAGCCCTCTAGGTGCTGTTGACAGTTAACGGTTTATTAATGGCGGTTGTGATTCAAGCAAGACCTGGGTGTGGAGGAGGAACCGGTCATGCTTCGCAGGGAATTGACGGACGTTCAATGGGAACGGATATCGGATTTGGTACCCGGCAAGGCGTCGGATTGCGGATCCACGGGACGGGACAATCGTCTGTTCGTGGATGCGGTATTGTGGATTGCACGCACGAGTTCGCCATGGCGCGACCTGCCGGACGCGTTCGGCAATTGGAACAGCGTGTACGTGCGCTTTTCCCGGTGGGCCAAACAAGGGGCATGGGAGAGTCTTTTCAAGGCCTTGGTGGACGATCCGGACTTCGAATACCTGATCATCGATTCAACCATTGTGCGGGCACATCAACATGCGTCGGGCGCAAAAGGGGGACTCAAAATCAGGCCATCGGACGTTCGCGCGGCGGCTTGACGAGCAAGGTTCACATCGCTGTCGATGGGCTCGGCAATCCATTACGGTTCATCCTCACCGGCGGTCAGGTTGGCGATGTCACCCAGGCTGAAGAGTTGATCGCCGACGTGGCCGGCGCAAACCTCATCGCCGACACGGCCTATGATGCCGATCATCTCCGCGCCCGTCTCAACGATGCCGGAATAGTGGCGGTGATCCCATCCAACCCGTCACGGGCGCAAGCCATCCCCTACGATGCCGAACTCTACAAAGAAAGACATCTCGTCGAATGTTACATAAACAAAATCAAACACTTCCGGCGCATCGCCACGCGCTATGAAAAAACCGCAACGGCCTACATGGCCATGCTGTTTCTTGTCGGTGCCATCATCTGGCTCCGATAACTGTCAACAGGACCTAGAACTCCGGATCGCGGCGGCCCATTTTAAGCAGCCGGGCGATCAGCCAGACCGGAAAGACGATCACCGCGCCGAGCAGGAAATAGCGCAGCACCCACTCGACGGTCCCAAAGCCCAAATTGTAGATGCGCGCGGCAAGGTCGCGCAGGCCACTGACGATGTCGAACGGTGAAACCCCGAAGGCGCTCAGCACGATGCCAAGGATAAACGACATCACCACCAGACGCGCCAAGACGCTGGCCGGTGTGCCGCCGAGGAACCGATTGAGCGACAGCTGGTTCATATGATGCGGGGCTCCGCTGCTCATCTCCCTTTTGGTTATATGGCGAGAAATCGTGGCGGTCCAATGGGCGCATCGACCAATTCTTCGCTTGCCATTCGTCGAGGGACCGGCCCGGAGCCGGGCGCTTGGAAACACCTGCCAAAGGCTGTACTCATGACGGCGTCGGCGCGGGTGTAGTTCAATGGCAGAACGGCAGCTTCCCAAGCTGCATACGAGGGTTCGATTCCCTTCACCCGCTCCAGAATCCCCCAGATCCGGGCCGGTGGCATGGGTAACGGCAAGGTCTTGCCGCGTGGTGTCCGACGCCTTGTTCTTCCAGGTCAGGTAACACCTCCGCTTTTGTCTCCATCATCCGTCCCCTCGTCCTCTAGCCGATGACGTTTTCGAGCGTGCCCACCTTGTCGATCGAAATCGTGACGACGTCGCCCTTGGTCAGATAGATGGGTGGGTCGTATCCGATCCCGACACCGGCCGGAGTGCCCGTCGCCAGAACATCTCCAGGCGCCAGTTCGATGCTGCCGGAGATCGATTCGATCAGGTCTGGAATGCCGAAGATGAGCTGGCCAATCGTCGCGCTTTGACGAAGATCGCCGTTGACGCGGGTTTCCAGTTTCGACCGCGTCAGATCGCCGACTTCATCGGCGGTGACCAGATATGGCCCCATCGGACAGAAACCGTCCGGACTCTTGCCCAAAAACCATTGCTGGTGTCGCTTCTGCAGGCCCCGCGCGGTCACATCGTTGATCACGGTGTAGCCGTACACGTGCGACAAAGCGTTCTGGCGGGTGATGTTCTTACCACTCGCTCCAATGACGACACCCAGCTCGCCCTCGTAATCGATGGTGTTGGTCGGATCGTTTTCGCTCGGAATGGGCTGGCCATGGCCAATGACCGTAGAGGGTGGCTTTGAAAAGAAGACCGGATATTCGGGCGTGGCGCCGGTGGCTGACTTGTCAAACCCGCTGCCTTCGAACTCTCCGACATGCTCGTGATAGTTCTTGCCGACGCAGAAAATATTGCGTTTCGGCGTCGGGATCGGTGCCAGCAGATTGACCTGGTCGAGGCGAACCCGGCGCGCGGCCGGATCACCAACAATGGTTCTGGCCCGATCAAGGCCGATATCGCCCAAAGCAATGAACTCGATCATGTCCGGCGGCATACCGGCATCGGACAGACCGACGAGTTGAGATTCACCCTCAACCGCGCCAACGCCCCGATTGCCGTCGATTTCGAACGTGACGAGTTTCATCTTACCGTTTCTCCAGTGAGCCAAGAGCGGGTTGGCCGGAACCGATTCCGCTCAGCTAGTAGCCGATGGCCATGCCGTCCTTGCGCGGTTCGGAACCGCCCTTGAGGACGCCGTTCTGCCAATCGATCCAGATGGCCTGGGCACCGCCGATCGGGCGGGGCGGCGTGTAGGTCTTGTGGCCGAGGGCCTCGAGCTCGCTTCTGACATCGGCCGGCAGGCTGCTTTCGATCTGGACCTGGCCTTCCGCCTCGTTCGCATCGGGAAAGACTCGGGTGAAATCGATCGCCTCCTGAAGGTCCATCCCGTAAATCAAGAGGTTGGTGAGAAAGTGCGCGTGGCCGCAGGCCTGGTAGCCGCCGCCCATCACCCCGAACGGCATCTGGGCGCGGCCGTCCTTGACCAGCATGCCCGGGATGATGGTGTGCATCGGCCGCTTGCCCGGGGGCGATGCAGTTCGGGTGGCCTGGCTCGATGACGAATCCTTGGCCGCGGTTGTGCAGGACGACGCTGCTTTTCGGGGCGGTCAGCCCGGAGCCGAACAAGTAGACCAGGGTGTTGATGAAGCTGACCGCGTTGCGGTCCTTATCGACCACCGTCAGATAGACCGTGTCGTAGTGCCGGGGCAAACTTGACGGCGGCAGATCCGGTAGCCGTCGCGATCGGTCGATCAGCGCACGCTCCGTGGCGCTGTACGCCTCCGACAGCCACTGATCGACGGGAATGTCGAGGAATCTGAGATCGGCCAGAACCGCGCTGCGGTCGCGGTAGGCCAGGCGCGTCGACGGCATGGGCGCCGACTACAGCGTGGTCAACGATCTGACGATTGCCGAGCATGAGGAGCTGATCGCCGACGAGAGGTCTTTGCTTACCTTCAGCAATCCGTTTGTCAGATTCATTTGCTTGCTCCAGCGACCTCTCTCTAGTCTCGGTGATGAATATATTGAGGTGGCGCTTCTGATCCATTTCGTCAAAACAGGTCGCAATCAACTCCGTCGCCGATAACGTTCGTTTGCGAAGGAAATTTTGCTGTTCTGCTATCGAAACCGAGGCCGGGCTCTCGTCAGCATTCGTTTCAGGTTCAAGTTTTGCGGACTGCTTCATTTCTGGCGTTCGAGTTGCTGTTGCGAGATTTCGGTTTCATCTGGCGTTGCTCGTGGGTGCGTAAGACGCGGCTACGTTCTCGTAAACATCGATAGCGACAGTTTTTCGAAGCCGAACTTGACGCCAGGTGACGCGACGAATGTCAGAACCACGTCACTGTCGCCAATGACGTTCTTGACCTTTTCCTTGCTGAGCTGTTCGACCACGTCGAAGGTCGCGTTCTGATTAAGATGAATTCGGTGTATCCGCCGCGGATGGTCATCCTTCTCCATCGCGTCAATGTTGGCGGTCGGAAAGTTCATATACACATCGAAAATGGGGCTCGGCAAATCCTTGTCAATTTAAAACTTTACGTTTTTCATGCGCAAGACGGCCGCGCTCAGCGCCGCCGGGTCAAACCGACGGTCCGGCACAATAAAGTCGGAAAAAGGCTTGCCGGTCATGCCGGTCGTTTTGAGGTTGAAATCGAACAGATTTTGCGACTGCTCACCACGCTGGTTGATCTGCATCTGCAATTTCACCTGATCACCGATGCGCGACCCCATGGTGACCATCAGCTTGGTCAGGGCGGCCTCCGGCGTCATATCCAAGCCGGAAATCACCCCATTGTCCATGAGACCGACACTCGCGGCATAGAGCCCCATTTCCACCGAACCCTGCGGGCATTGGGTAATATTGACCACAACCTTGTTGTCTTTCTCTATCTCGGTCTTAAGAGCATCGAGGAATTTAGGATCTTCCGGCGCATTGCCGGTGCCGTAGCTGCGTAAGATGACGCCCTTGACGCTGTCGAGGCTCAGGATGGCCTCCAGATGCTCTGGCCTAAGCCCAGGATAAAGGGATATATCCAAAACGTCAGGATCAAGCGCTGAATTGACCTGCATATCAAGACCGGTGGCAGGTGCAGGCCTAATCTGGTTTTCGAAGATGCGGACATGCTCACCGATTTCACCGAGTGGTGGGCAATTAGGCGTGTCGAAGCCGGTCCAGGAACTGGCGCTCATTTTTCGCGTCCGACAACCGCGCAGGACCTTGTCCGCAAAGACGACAATCACCTCTGGAATACGTGGCAGGTCGGTCGCCTTGTATGCAGCAATCATCAGCGCGTGCCCGTAGTTGAGCTTGGCATCCGTTCGCGGGTTTGGCAGAGGCAGCTGCGAACCCGTAATAATTATGGGCTTGGAGAGATTTTCCAGCATAAAACTGAGTGCCGACGCCGTATACGCAAGGGTGTCTGTCCCTTGAATAACAATGAACCCGTCATAGTTCTCGTAATTTTTTTCAATTTTCCGCGCAATGTTAACCCAGTCATTTGGGGTCATACTGGATGAATCGAGGAGTCTGTCAAAGCGTTCAAGTTTAACTTTTGCTCCAGGAGCCACTTTATCTGCCTCGGGTATATTCCTCCTCAGTTCATCCAATTCCATTGTGCTGAAAGGGTGACCCGGCTTCGACAAGTCCGGTTTCATGCCAAACGTACCGCCCGTATAGAGGACATAAACTTTCGTAACAATCGGCACCTCCTTATTAATTACTTCGTTGTTTTCAGAGGTAGATTTCTTGGGCATGTTATCATTCCTCTTTCTTCTCAATTCTATAGAATTTAATGAGAGCCAACTTCACCGACAAAATCGAGGTCCATCCATTTGGCGATCTCATCGCGCTTCCTGTCGTCACGAATTTTTCCTGATTTGATGCGTTCTTTGATCTGCGGCAGCACCCACATAAATTTCGTCACCGCCGCTGGCGGCGCCATGTTAACGGCGCCAATCGCGCCGGCGGCAAGCGGCGCCGATGCCGGTTCGTATTTGGCGGTCATTTCCGTCTGGATTGGGAACTGTGAGGCCAGCAATACCGGAATGTTTGCGCTTATCGCCTCTTCGATGAAAGGAATGAGACTCCATTTGCCTTCGACGGGCACATTGCCGATCCCCAAAGTCTCGATGATGACACCCTCCAGCTCCGTAATCTCAAGAATGGGCTTGAGAAACTGGGGATCCAGACCGGGATAAAGGCCGACTTTGAAAACGTTGTGTGAAAATTCCTTGCGCAAATCGATCTCAAGCAGTTTGTCCGGCTGGCGCACTACAGATTTATTGATTTCAATATTGTCGGCGATTATTCCGAGAGGCTCAAATGTCGGCGAATGCATGCCTTCAAACCGGTAATCATCTTTCTTCTGAACTCGAACGGCTCTATGAATGTGGTCGCCGACAACAGCAACGACCTCAGGGATATTCTCCAGAGTCGCAACGGTGCAGGCGCGCATCAGGTTGATACGCGCATCGCCATGGATCACGTGCGGCGCCGTTTGCGAGCCAACAAAGACCACTGGAAAGTTGAGGCCATCGCCGAGTGCGTAGGCAACTGCCGACGCAGTATGTGGCAGCGTATCAGTGCCGTGGACAACCACAAAACCGCTATAGCCGTCGTCGCGGCGCTGGTAGATCGCTTCAGCGATCAGCGACCAGTCGTCCGGGTTCATGTTAGAACTGTCCTTGAACATCAAGGGCACGGCATCGAAATCCGCGATGGCAAACAGATCAGGGAATTTGCGGAAAAAAACGGTCAAATCGTGTGGGGCGTCGATTATTCCATCCGGCCGCAATTCCATCGAGATCATGCCGCCGGTGTTGATGATACAGACCTGCTTTTTTGGGCCGCGCGTAATTTCGAAGAATGGAAGGCCTTCCGTTGACACCGCCATGCCGATTGATTTCTTCAGATCGAGGATCCATTCTGAATCGAAAAAAGACCTGTAGATCGGAGACTTGACCACGAAAGCGCGATTTCGTTCTCGGACCACACCGGTGCTCACAAGCGCTGCACGCACGTCGCCGCGCATATTCGCCACCGGGACCGGCTTCTCGCGCGCATTTTCGACGATCTCCATGATACGAAAGGTGAGATTGGGCCGCTCCAGAATGATGTCCCGTGCGGATTGAAAATGGGCAGCTATACCTTCCCCGTTCTTGGCGTCTTCGATAAGTTCTTCGACGAGTGGCGCGATGAGATTCGGCTTCTGGATGGCGTTCTTTCGCGCTTTGTCGAAAATCCAAGATGTCAAGAAAGGCTGACCGCCGGTTGCGATGAGAATCGTCTTCGCTATCGCTAGCCGGTCGGCATCGTTTTCGGCCGAATAGCCCTGCGCCCAAGCGTCCACCGTTGCGGCATCTTCGGCGTCGAAATCATCAAGTGCGATGTGCAGACCGGAAATGTTGAAAGCGCCCGACGATGTGGTTTTAAACAAATCCTTCGGATGATTGAGTCCAATCAGCACAAAGCTCATATCGAGGGCGTCACGCTGAGCCGCTAGCGCGCGTACAGCCTCGAAAAAGTTATCGGTGTAATAGTGGTAGAGCTGAACGACATCGATTTCGTCGAACGCAACGACGATTGGCCCCTTCAGTCGCGTACGGAAGAACTCCGCAAAAAACGTAACGATCAAATCCGTTGTCGCGCGCTCGGCGTTCGCGAGTTCCTGAGCTCTTCCAGATCAATCGAGTCGGCTGATTGGTGTTTGTCGATTGAGGCTGGCATGGGGTTGCCAGTTGTAGCGGTGCTGCCATTTCGGCAGATCTGCTTTTCGCTGGTCTGAGTTGTGGAATTCGGTTGCGATAGGCCCATGGCCCCTTGTCTGGATGAAGCGTTCGGCCGTGCCGTTGGTCTGAGGCGTGTAGGGTTTGGTCCGGATATGCTTGAAGGCATCGCGGAAGGCCTTGGATCTGTAGCATGATCCATTGTCGGTCATGACGCGGGTGATGGTAAAGGGTGGCAAAGTAGGTTACGGCGGCTTCGAGGAAGGCCACGGCGCTTTCCTTTTTCTCGTTCGGGAAGATGTCGGCAAAGCCGATGCCGTCGATGGCGACGTGGACATACTCCCAACCGGGCGCGGTGCCGTTATGGCGCTGGTTGCTCTGGCGCCTGCGATCGCCGGTGATGCGAATGGCCGACACGATTGAAGCGACCGAGCTTCTTGATTCCATATGGATGATTTCGCCTGGCGTTTCGCGCTCATAGCGCGGGCGTGGCTGGTTGGGCTCGAGGGCGGACAACAGGCTGAGGCCACGCCGTTGAGAATACGGCTGACGGTCGCCCGTTGCTGAGGCCGAGTTCCTGGGCGATGTGGTCCTGCGTGCAACGAGCCCGGCGCAAGACCTCGACCGCTTCGCCGGTCCAAGGCGTTTGGCTTGGCGAGGAATGGGGCCTGGAGGACCGGTCTTCCCTCCGCGCGAAATCAAACTTGGCGACGGCTTGGCCGAAGAAACGGCGTGCGGCCTGAGCCTTCGTCATGTTGGCGACCTTTCGGCGTAAGATGGGCATTCTGGTCCAACTGAGCGTCTCTCGACAGGACGCCACCCTGAAAATTCACATCTAGAGGAGCGGGTGTTCTCTTCCGGATGACCGAAGGCGACGCGAAAGTCCAAGGAGCCCGTCTTATAACCCTGAGCCTGCAAATCGTTGGCTGCGTTGAGCCAAAGGCTGGTCTTACCGGTCTGCCGCGGCGCCGTGATGACGAACACGTCACGCTTTTTTTCCAGCGCACTTTGAAATGTCTGGTCCGCGCTCCGCTTGACATACAGCGCATGATCGCGACGAACAGGTCCACCCGAAAACTCATATCTTACCCCTGCGGGCGACGGTTGGCGTCTATTTTTGTGCATTCAAGATGGCCTCTCCGTAGAACTCGCAAATGTTTGGCGTGTTTACCGTGCCGTCCAAGAGGCCGAAAACCCGAAGATCGCGGCGATAGCCTTGCCATATCTGACTCTGGTTATAGTTGAGCGGGTCATAACTTTGCCGATTAGACACTTCAAAAACGACAGCAAGAACTTCACTCAATTCATAATTCTTGCCGATCAGGAACTGGACTTCAGATTTCATCCGCTCCCAGTGCGTCTCGTAGGCCCCATCCAAGGCTAGCGCTGCTTGTTTGGCTTCATCTGCGGTTGATCCGCTTCTAATCGACCAGGCGAAGAGCTGTGTCAAATAAGGATGGCCGAAGAATAGTGAATGCACTTCCTCAGCGCTGTAGCAGTTTTGCTGCGTCCAGATGCACAAAACCTACCCAGCAATCCTGTACCACCTGCGCCTGCTGGTACACTCGGTTCAGAAAAGACGATGTCCCACCATTGATTGGGCTAATGACGATGCTCGCCGGCGAGCTGCCGTCATTCAAGATGGCGCCGATCTCGTGGTCGGCACCCGCTGGACATAATTCAGTGCTTTGATTGACAAGGCACCGCCTGGCTTTTCGGGCGACGAACGGGGCATTCCATCGGCCTCCTCAATTGGCATCTGACGGCACTCTCAAGCTATGGCGCTTCACAACGCTTTCACCTGCGACCGCGTTTTTCTCTCGCTTGATAGCAGTCTCGTAGAACTCGCAAATGTTTGGCGTGTTTACCGTGCCGTCCAAGAGGCCGAAAACCCGAAGATCGCGGCGATAGCCTTGCCATATCTGACTCTGGTTATAGTTGAGCGGGTCATAACTTTGCCGATTAGAGACTTCAAAAACGACAGTAAGAACTTCACTCAATTCATAATTTTTGCCGATCAGGAACTGAACTTCAGATTTCATCCGCTCCCAGTGCGTCTCGTAGGCCCCATCCAAGGCTAGCGCTGCTTGTTTGGCTTCATCTGCGGTTGATCCGCTTCTAATCGACCAGGCGAAGAGCTGTGTCAAATATGGATGGCCGAAGAATAGTGAATGCACTTCCTCAGCGCTGTAACAGTTTTGCTCGATACCGATTTGCTCGAACAGCATTGCGACTTCCTTCGCCGTAAATTTCTTTAGCAACAGGTGGCCTGCTTGGGACGCATAGGGCGAGGCATGTGCTGCACTCCATGTCTTGCCGGTGAGCGCGACGAACAACGCCAGCTTATTGTAGGGGGAGTGCCCGACTGCAGTTTCGTTTCGCAGCGCAGTCAGCCAATTGATCAAGGCGAGCGGGTCGGCGATGGACCCGGCATTCTCGAAAACCTGATTGAGCCCATCGATGATCAGCACGATCCGGGATGCATCCTTCCACTCCTGCCGCACCCAAGTGTCAAAAGCGAACTTCATACCTTCCACGTCGAGACTGTCGTCCGCGAAGATGTCATCCGGCATACCGACCCTGAGGAACACGTACTTGAACAGGTCGAACTGAGTGAACTTTTCGCCTTCGGCAAAGGCCGCGTCCAGATGCACAAAACCTACCCAGCAATCCTGTACCACCTGCGCCTGCTGGTACACTCGGTTCAGAAAAGACGATGTCCCACCATTGATTGGGCTAATGACGATGCTCGCCGGCGAGCTGCCATCTTCTAAAATGGCGTCGATTTCATAATCGGTCGCGCGTTTGACATAGTTCACTGCGTGGGGCGGAAGAGCCCCACCAGGGGTGAAGAGAACTGGGTCTGGTAATTGAAGAACAATATCAGGCTCCAAGAGGCTCGCCAGCTCAGTTTCCAGGGCCGTGATCGAGTCCGGGGACAATGATAAGGCAGCATTGACTGTGGATTTGTCCCACTCTTCCCCCCTGACACGGAGTTGTTCCGCGGTTGCGGACCTTATTTTGTGGAACTCGTCCAAGCGCTTTTTCAGGACATCAAGCAGCTTTTGTTCATTCTTACGACGCAAGCCAATATGCCCTGACCCGACCACCAGATATTTGCTGATCGCCGCAGGGCTCATATCAATCGCAGCAGCGACGCCACGCTGTTTCAGGCCAAGCTGCTTAAAGATTCTATAAAAATTCTGGCGCTTCTCGTCGGGGACGATGGTCATGATAGTGCGGTCTCTCCTAGGTTCGGTAACGTCTGCATGGCCGTGCCCCTATCTTAGCCCCCCTAGAACTTAATTAATTGATATTGACATATTGTAGTTGATATTTTATGGTCTGCTATCACTAACTGCCGAATGCACAGTCCAAGGAACCGCTAAAATGAAATGGCCCGATCTCGGCGTTTGCGCGCAGCTTATCATGGCCTTGGCCGCTGTGGCCGCTGTCATTATGACCGGCATCGCAGTCCGCCGCTGTGAAGTAGAGTCTCAATACCAAATTCCGCCACGGAATAAACCGGCCATCATAATGATGGTTGAAAGCGATCGTTACGATACTCGGGCAGTTCGTCATTGAATTCCAGTCCACGCCGCTTTGATTAGCATTGCGAAGATAAAAGAGACCACTGATTTAACTGAATATATTGATTATTGCAAGCCCTGTATGAAATTTTCTTCTATTGATGAATCGTCCGATCAAAGGGAGATTCGCACTCTCTTGGCTGTCGCATACTGCGGTTTGCCGGTTGCCGCCTCGATTCACTGGATGGTCCGTGCTCCTTAGGAGAGCCATAAGCGTTCTTCCATAGGCCCGCCCTTTCCGCCTGCCGGTATGGGGTCGCTAACCTCACCGTCAGTCCCTGGCTAAGGGAAGGACCTTGGTGGTCCCGCGTACTAGCTTCCCTTTGACACTCAGGTCCCGAAGCATTGTCCCTGCTTCGTCCGCCGGTGAGCTTTTTTCGGCGCTCACGCCGGTCAAGATTGGGCGGGTTGCCATCCCGCTGACAATCATTGGCCGACTGCTCGACCGAGTCCGGGGGTTGCCCGGCTTCCATACGGCAGGTGCTGGTTGGAATTGGCACACCAGAGCCAGCATTTAATTTGTTTCGGTCTTGATACTCACGGCGGACCGCATCCGTTACGCCCGATCCTTTCGTCTAAGGCGGATCAGAACCCGGCGATCATTCATCAGCGCCAGATGGGCGAGCGGTGGGACAAGATCAGCGAGAAGACCACCGCTTGATCGCGGTGATCGGCCTGCGGTATGTCTTACCGGCGGGAACCTCCGAGCAGACCCGGCAAACAGGGGCATGCAAAACCGATCAACGCGGGATTTCGCGTTGCCTCAGGTTTCGCTGTCGGGCAGATCGCTAGTTTTGCGGTCGCCGTCTAACCCATTGGCACGATTGAGGTCGGATAATCTCAGTTTTGCAGGCAAGCGTTTGAACTGGCATGATAATGCCCCGCTTCCCAAGCTGCATACGGGAGTTCGATTCTCCTCACCCGCTCCAGTTTTCTAAGAAACGGGCCAGGGTTCAATCGCTAGCCGCGCCGGCGATGCGGCGGCGGCGCCATTGACATCCGGGGTGTCTGGACCGATGGGATTCGCCGCCCAACCACATG
The DNA here is from genome assembly GCA_963663975.2 of uncultured Bauldia sp. GTDB lineage: Bacteria > Pseudomonadota > Alphaproteobacteria > Rhizobiales > Kaistiaceae > JANQRX01. The sequence continues at coordinate 31,014 of CAXXRA010000008.1, forward strand.
TGCATGACCTGGTTTTGTGGCCCAACCGTTCGGGTGCTCATTCCAGCGCGGAATTTTGTTGTTGCGATAGCCGAACCAAAGCGGATTGCCTTGACGAACCGAGGCGCTTCCCAATCCGGTTTGGCGCGAAGGAGAAAGCCGATCCATGACCATGATCAAGATTGAAGCGGGTCCCTACCGGTTCGAGGCGCGGTTGGAGGAGGAGGCCGCTCCGCTGACCTGCACCAAGTTCACGACCCTGCTTCCCTACCGGCAGAAAATCATCCACGTCCGCTGGAGCGGCGAAGGCTGCTGGATTCCGCTTGGTGACCTCGATCTCGGGCTGCCGCAGGAGAACCACACCAGCTACCCGGCGCCGGGCCAGATCATCCTCTACCCCGGCGGCATCAGCGAGTTCGAGTTCCTGCTTGCCTACGGCGCCGTGCATTTTGCCAGCAAGGTCGGCCAGCTTGCCGGCAATCATTTCCTGACCATCACCAAGGGCAACGAGAATCTGGAGGCATTGGGCAAGCTGACCCTATGGGAGGGCGCCCAGGACATCGTGTTCGAAGGTTGAGGCGAGCGCCGGCGATGCCGTCGCCAACGGTGCCTATTTGACGCCTCGAAGCCGGGTATCCTCGCAGGCGTTCGATCGAGGGATGTCCAACCAGTCGCGTCACACAGCGATGCGTGATATCTGCGAGCCCACAATTCAAGTGCACGCGGCGATCGGCCTTCCATTCGTTCCAGGCGGCCGCCCGCGTGCCACCAATCCGCAAGTTGTGACGGTCAAAAGCAAGGCAAGAAAAACCATGGCGCTTACCGCAGATTTCGGGCCCACCGACATTCACGATCAGATCGCGGCGACCGGCATTCAAGGTCGTCATCTGACGTTCATCGACGATTTCTCGCCCGATGAACTGAACGGCTTGTTCAAGACCGCACACCTCCTCGAACCCTATTGGCGCAGCCGGATTCCGCTGCTCGAGGGCAAGATCCTGTGCACCCAGTTCTTCCAGCCCAGCACCCGCACCCGTTTCAGCCATGAAACGGCGATGTTCCGGCTCGGCGGCAATGTCATCACCGAATCCAACCCGCTGGTTTCCTCCTCGGTGGCCAAGGGTGAATCGCTGTCCGATGCCTTGCGGGTCATCAGCCAGTATTCCGACGTGATCGTGCTGCGCCATCCCGACGAAAGCGTGGCCGCGGTGGTCACCGAACTCGGTGACAGGACAGTTCCGATCATCAGCGGCGGCTATGGCAATGCAACCCACCCGACCCAGGGGCTGCTCGACATGTACACCGCCTACCGGGTCCTTGGCGGCGATTTTGCCAACATGACGGTGATGATCGCCACCCCCGATCTGTCGCGGGCGCGCTCGGGCCAGTCCTTCGGCCTCGGCCTGGCGCGCATGGGCGCCAAGCTGATCTACGCCGGCACCGCCGATCTGCCGACGCCGGATCTCATCCGCGTCAAGCTCGACGGCATGGGCGCCGACTACAGCGAGGTCAACGACCTGACGATCGCCCAGCATGAGGAGCTGATCGCCGACGAGGGCGTCGACCTGGTGTATCTGCCCGGCTGTTCGGTGAAGAATGGCGATCCCGGCCGCGACGAATTCATGAAGAAGATGGAGGAGTTCTACTTTACCGCCGACGGTCTGAGAAAAATCCACGAAAAAACGGGCAAGGCCGTGGGGATCATGCACTCGCTGCCGCGCAATGAGGGCGAGTTCGATTTCGCCATCGATGACAGCCACCACGAACTTTATTTCAAACAGATCGCGTTCTCGGTGCCGTTGCGCATGTCGATCCTGGCCAACATCGTCGGCGTCTGAGCGGCGGCAGACCGGGAGCCGTGTCGATGAAGGACAGACCAAGAATCGCAGTCGTGGCAGCGGGCGGCACCATCGCCGGCGCCGGTGGCGGGAGGCGAAGGTCGGGGGTCTGGTGATCGCCGCATTCGGTGCCGGCACCATGCCGGTCGAAATGGCCGAATTGGCTCGGCAGATGGCCGAAGAGGGCTGCGTGATCATCGTCTCTTCGCGGGTCGGCGAGGTCGTTGTACAGCCGGAAACGATGACGGCCCCAGGCGCCGGTCTGCTGCCCTCCGGCATCCTCAATCCGGCCAAATCAGCGGTTCTGCTGTCACTGGCATTGGCCGAGGGACTTTCGGCCGCCGGTGTGGCCGAAATGCTGGGGCAGCTTGGGGGCGAGGCGCCGGGCGAGGCATGAAGCGACAAAGGGAAACGCGAGATGGCAGGTGAGTTCGAACTACCGCGACGACTGTTGGTCGCCGTTGGCGGCAATGCGATCCAGCTGGCGGGCAAGCGCGGCACGTCGGAAGAACAGGTGGCGATTGCGCTGGAGGCCGGACGCGCGCTGCTGCCGCTTCTGGAACTCGACAACGAGCTCATCGTCACCCATGGCAACGGCCCGGCGGTGGGCAAGGTGCTGATGCGCCAGGCGCTGGCGCAACCCGATGTGGTGCCGATGTCGCTCGACATCTGCGTGGCCAGCACCCAAGGGGTGACCGCCTACATTCTCGGCCAGGCGTTCGAAAACGCCCTGCGCGAGAAGGGCAATCAGCGCCACGTGGTCGGCCTCGTGACCCAGGTCGAGGTGAGCCCGGACGACCCCGCGCTCACCAACCCGACCAAGCCGGTGGGCTACTTCTTCTCGAAGGAACAGGCCGACGAACTGGCCGGCGAGATGGGCTGGACGATGCGCGAAGATGCCGGTCGCGGCTGGCGCCTGGTGGTGCCCTCTCCGGTGCCCACCCACATTTGCGACATCTCACTGGTCGAGACGGTGATGAAGAGCGGCGCGGTGGTGATCGCCGCCGGCGGCGGCGGCGTTCCGGTGGTGCGCAACGAACAGGGCATGCGCCACGGCATCGAAGCGGTGGTCGACAAGGATTTGAGCTCGGCGCTGATGGCCAGTGTGCTCGACCTCGACGTCATGATGATCCTGACCGCGGTCTCCAAGGTGGCCATCAATTTCGGCAAACCCGACCAGCGCGACCTTGACACGATCACCGTGTCCGAGGCCCGACAATATGCCTCGGAAGGGCATTTCCACGCCGGCAGCATGGGGCCCAAGGTCGACGCCGCCATCGGCTTCATTGAAGGCGGCGGCAAGCGGGCGATCATCGCCGATCTGGAGGAAGCGATGCCGGCGCTGCGAGGGGAAACCGGCACCCATATCGTGGCCGACGAGGCGGCCAACTAGGTCGATCTCATCGGGCAACATTGGCTTGTAGAACCAGAAAACCCTGCATCTGCGAGCAGCCCGCTGCCTGTAACAGGCGGTACTGGTCCGCTGTCTCAATCCCCTCTGCCGTGACCGTGAGTTCAAGAGCCCGCGCTAGATTGATAATCAGCTATGATGCTCCAAGCGGCTGATTATGAGAGACGTTCATGAGGACGGACCTCTGCGACTTGCTCGGCATCGAACTGCCGATAATTCAGGCTCCAATGGGAAGCGCGAGCTGTCCGGCCCTCGCTGCGGCGGTGAGCAATGCCGGCGGACTTGGCACCTTGGCGCTTTCGTGGACCAAGCCCGATGATGTTCGCCGAGTCATTCGCGAAACACGACGCCTCACGCAACGCCCATTCGGCATAAATCTTGTCCTTGATTGGCCACAAGAAGAAAGACTTGCGATCTGTCTTGAGGAACACGTTCCGGTTATCTCGTTCTTCTTCGGCGACGCTCTCCCCCTAGTCGAGCAAATACACTCCGCTGGCGCACTCGTTTGCGTCACTGTTGGAAGTGGAGAGGACGCACGAGCGGCAGCCGCAGGCGGGGTCGATTTTGTCGTTGCGCAGGGATGGGAGGCAGGCGGACATGTTGCAGGTCAGGTCGCGACGTTGCCGCTGGTCCGCGCGGTCGTACGTGCTGTCGCGCCGACCCCCGGTCCGTCGCCGCTGGCGGCATCGCCGACGGACCGGGGCTCGCCGCCGCACTCGTCCTGGGCGCCTCAGGCGCATGGATTGGTACACGGTTCATGGCGAGCCAAGAAGCCGCAATTCATCCACGCTTTCGCGAGATGCTTCTGGCATCCAAGGAGACTGACACGGCCTACACCCAGTTGTTCGATATTGGGTGGCCCGGCCGGCCCCACCGGGTACTACGCAACAAGACACTGGATGCTTGGGAGGCTGCCGGTAGACCCCCTTCAGGCAAACGGCCGGGCGAGGGCGAACTGCTTGGCAAATCCCAGGCGCGGGGCCCGATCGTTCGCTATCAGTCGACCACGCCACCGGCAGATGCAAGCGGCGACATTGAGGCGTTCTCGCTCTTTGCCGGTCAGAGCGTGGGTATGTTGCGCAACGTGCAACCTGCCGCCGACATTGTGCGTGAGATCGCCGAGGGCGCAGAGGCAGCCCTTCACGGATTGAGAACTTAACGGAGAGCGAGAATGTCGCCTATTGGCAGATTGTGTTGATAAAGTCGCCGAGATCTGAAAACGACTAAATTCTGTAGAATCTTCTTCGCCTCAGACCGCTCTTCTGAATCCAGATTTCGTGATGTTTGCGTTAGCGGAATTGTTTTCTATCGGAGTGATGAATGCCGGCGCCGAAAATACTTTATCAACACAATCGGCACTTTTCGGCCGTGGCGGTTCGACCCGAGCATGACCGGTGTTGGGGGAACAGCGGACGTCAATTTCGCCGGCGGTCACTTCCGTTCGTGACCCGATGCTGTCACCCGCGCCTGAACGAACGACCCCGAAGGCCGCTCATTTGTCGCGCTGACGTGGTGCGAGTGGAGCGCCGGTTCTTATCAGC
>CAXXRA010000009.1:0-26161 GCA_963663975.2 uncultured Bauldia sp.
CATCAACCAGCGACGCCTGCCCCACGAATTTCAACAGAGATAGGGACATCGCCAAGTGGGGTAGCAACTCCAATTTCAGTAAAGTGGTTTTTCAGGAAGTTACCCAACCGGAGAAGCTGGTTTGGCATCATTCTTCTTCAGATCCTGATTGGAACATCATCACCAGCCCGATGATGGCTGATTGGCCCCGGGTCATTCTGACGACGGTGACATTTGAGGACAGGGGCGACACAACAAATGTGCGCCTGACGTGGGTACCTTTTGACGCAACCGAGGCCGAGATTGCCTGTTTTGCCGGCGCTATGGCCAATATGGGCAAGGGATGGGAGAGCGGTTATTCACTCATGGATGAGCTGTTCGCAGAGTTACGGGCAGAAAAAACCTAGAGCATTTTCCGACCAATTAGACGCAATTCTGTTTCACGATTGGGGAGGCGATCCAGTGTTGAAACGATCGAAGGGCGATGCACCGCATCGTTCGAGATTTGTTCGGCATTGGGTGGCCGTCAATCGGAAACCCGGAGGGACGGACTATTTTGCGCCAATTCCTGCGCAAGGTCTCTCGACCGTATCCAGATACGCTCGTCAATCCCTTGCTTGATCTTGTCACAAAGAAGCTCCGTCAGAATGGGTCAAATTGGTCGGAAGATGCTCTAGTTGAAAAGAAAATGTCGCGGAGGTCACCGCGGAGCCGAACGCGTCAGGACTTGTCCGATTTCAGGCTGACCGGCTTGCCATGGGGCGTGGTTTCATAGGCGTGGCGCCAGGCCTCGACACCCGCCCCAACCTCGTCTCCGTCCAAGGCCGTGCCTAATGCACGTCTCGCGTCAAGCACCAGTCGGGTCCTCGAAGCCAGCACGAATTCTCGGGAACGTCACTGCCGCGATGAAGGCCCGTCACGGTCTCCCAACCGCCGGCCGCCAACGCTTTGGCTAGCGCCGCCTCCGACGCTTGGTCACGCGCGCTCTCGCACGGAATGAACCATGCCGCCATGATCCATCGCGCAGAGTAGGACGATCCCCTCCTGGTAAACAGGAACATTGCACCCTGATGTCAAACGGCTTTCAATATTGACCCCCGATCGGCGTGCAAAATTGACTCCCCTGAGCGGCACGGCGGAGGTTGTCCCGGTAGTCAATAGGGGGGGTACCTGTTGACCCACCGGGGCAACCGGGCCGCAGGCACGGCCGGCGGCGGCTCAGGAGCGGTTCTTGAAGCGCCAGCTCTCGTTGCCGGTCTCGATGATCTCGCAATGATGGGTGAGACGGTCGAGCAGGGCTGTGGTCATCTTGGGGTCGCCGAAGACGGATGGCCATTCGCCGAAGGCGAGGTTGGTGGTGATGACGATAGAGGTGCGCTCGTAGAGCCGGCTCATGAGGTGGAAGAGCAGCTGCCCGCCGGCCTGGGCGAAGGGCAGGTAGCCGAGTTCGTCGAGGATGACGAAGTCGCGGCGTACAAGCTGATCTGCGGTGCGGCCCTGGCGTCCGGCGCGGAGCTCGGCCTCGAGGTGGTTGACCAGGTCGACGACGTTGTAGCAGCGGCCCCGGGCGCCCTTGCGGATGCAGGAGCGCGCGATGGCGACGGCGAGATGGGTCTTGCCGGTGCCGGTGCCGCCGACCAGCACGATGTTGCGCTTGCCCTCCAGGAAGCCGCCGCCGGCGAGCTCCTGGATCAGGGGCTCGTTGACTGGCGAGGCGGCGAAGTCGAAGTCGGCCAGCTCCTTGGCCGTTGGCAACCTGGCGGACGCCATCTGGTACTTGATCGAGCGCGCCGTCTTGTCGGCGATCTCGACCTGCAGCAGCGTACCGATGATCTGCTGCACCGGATGACGACGCTTGAGCCCGTCGGCAAGGATGTCGTCGTAGGCGGCGCGCATGCCCGCGAGCTTCAACGCCGTCATCATCGCCAGCACCTCATGACGCTCCATGACCGGCCTCCCTCAGGCGATCGTAGCGCTGACAGTCGGCCACCGGCCGGTGGCGAAGCTGCAGGCCCTCGGGCGTCGGGATGGTCGCCGGCGGTGCCGGCTGGCACTGCCGGGCGAGGATGTTGAGCTCGACGTCGGCGCTGCAGGCGCCGCAGTCGAGCGCCTCGGCACAGGCCGCCTCGACCGCCTCCAGCCCGTCCTCCTGAACCGCCGCGAGGATCCTCACGAACTGCCTGTCACCGTCGTCGCAACCCGTCAGCCGGGCCCGTATGCGGCCGAGCGCGCCGGGCAGTTGCCAGCCCTTGAAGGGCGCGCCATTGCGCAGCGCGCCGGGCTTCCTCGTCAGGATCGGCACGTAGTGCCACGGATCGTAGGCGACCTGGCCGCGCCCGAAGCTGCGGGGATGCTCGGCGACGGTCTCGCCGTCCTGGCGGATGACGATCCGATCGGCGTAGGCCCGCACGTCGACCGGCCGCCCGACGGCACGGGCGGCGACGCTGTAGTGGTTGTTGTCGAAGCGCACCAGACAGGTCTTGGACACCGCCACCTCGGTGGCGTGGAAGCCGTCGAAGGGGCCGCGATAGGCCATCAAGAAGGGCCGCTCCTCCTCGAACACCTGCCACACCGTCTTGCTCTCGATCGTCGGATGCGGCCGCTTCTTGGCGTCCTCGATACACCGATCCATCAGCCACTCGTTGATCTCGACGTAGGAGCGGCCCCGCGGGATGGGCACGAACAGGCGGCCGCGGACGTCACCCACCTGCCTCTCGACCTGCCCCTTCTCCCAGCCCGCACCCGGAGTGCACGCCACCGGCTCCACCAGATGGTGGGAGCACAGCTCCAGAAAGCGCCGATTGTAGGCGCGCTCCTTGCCGACGAAGACCATGCTCACCGCCGTCTTCATGTTGTCGTAGATGCCCCGCCGGCAGACCCCGCCGAAGAAGTGGAAGGCCCGTTCGTGCGCCTCGAACACCATCTCCTGGCTCTCGCGCGGGAAGATCTGAACCAGCTGCATGCGGCTGTAGCAGAGCCGCATGTGCGCCGCCTTCACCTTGGTCGTCACACCCGACAGGCGCGCGTACTCGTGGCTCCAGTCGAACTGGTAGGCCTCGCCGGGATCGAAGCTCAGCGGCACAAAACCCTGCGACGGCGACAACAGCCGCCACCGCCGACGCCAGGTCCTGGCGTAGCGGCGCACTGCGTCGTAGCCGCCGCCATAGCCCAGAGCCGCAAGGTCTTCATGAATCCGCAGCAGAGACAGCCGATCCCGGCGCGGCCTCTTCTCGTTGGCCTCCAGCTGGCGCTCGAGCTCATCCACCCACGGCCCAAGCTTCGGCATCGGCTGGATCTTGCGCTCGTAGCTGTACGAGGTCTCATCGCCCCGCACCACCTTGCGCACCGTGTTCTTCGAAACCCTCAAATCCCGGGCGATCTTCTTGATCGGAACGCCCCTCACCAGATGATCCCGACGTATCCGTGCGATCGTCTCCACAACCAGCATCTCCCCCACCTCGTCTGTCCAAACAACGAGGTGTGTTAAAAATCACAAAACCAGGGGGGTCAATTTTGGACGCCGATTACCCCACCAAGGGGGTCAATATTCCACGCCGATCAACACACCCTGACGCTGGAACTTCGTCGGATCCTTGAGGTCGGGCTGATTGTTGGTGGTTAGAGGCACGAGCAGTTGGCCACGATCGCGAAGACTATCAAGCCACTTGTCCGGTGGACGTGTCACCCCTGCACTTACGTAAATGAGGTCAACCGGGTCGAAATCCGCTATTGTGGCGTCGCCGTGAACGACCACCACGTTGGGTCGCGAACGCAGGTTGTCTGCGGCTCTTGCCGCCAAATCAGCGTCGAACTCGATTGCCGTCACCTTACCGGTCGCTCCGACAAGCTCTGCCAATATCGCGGTGTAATAACCAAGGCCGGCACCGACGTGAACGACGTGCTGTCCCGCTTGCGGCGCTGCAATGGAAATCAGTTTTGCGTGTAGCGACGGTTCCCCATTGGTGATCCCCCGCTCCGGGATGATGCCGACCACCACGTTTGCGTAGAGGTGAACGGGATCCGGATCGGGTGTCGTGCGATATCCGCCCAGCCACCGCATGATTTGCCACGGGCCTGGCCCGAGAAAATCTTCGCGTCGGATAGTTGCGAATGCCGCCTCCACGCGCGGATCGGTGCGCTCAGCTACTCCCATTATCTGTTTGGCGTACGCTCGCCGAATAGTCGCTAGTTCGTCCAACCGATCCACAAAGCACCTCCGCCTGAGATCAGCACCCGCCGAAGATGATCATCCTCGACATGGACTCAAGCGTCAGCCCGACCCATGGCGGTCGGACGCCAATTTCGCTAGCATGGTCGGCGATTGGCAGGAGCCATCTGGGGAATCCCGGATTAGATCAATTGGAAAACGAACAACAGTCAGGAGATAAGCCATGTCCGTTTCAATGCAGGTATTTTATCCGGCCGACAACGGCACGACTTTCGACCATGCCTATTACACGACAAAACAAATGGAGATTGTGGGCGAAAATATGGGTCCGCATATCGAAAAAACATTGATTACAAAAGGGCTGTCTGGAGGACCGGACACGCCTGCTGGTTTCCATGTCGTAGCCACCATTACCTTCGCGGAACAGGCTGCTCTGGATGCCGCCTTGGCCGCGATGGGACCGATAGTAGCGGACAGTCCGAATTTCTACAGCGGCCAGCCGCAAATACTCATCGGCGAAGTCATAGTTTAGGCTTGGTTGGTCAGCGGCCTCGCCCGCCGGCCGCTTCGGGATGTAGGCTTAATTCGCGTTTCTTATCCAACGTACTGACACCCAAACTGTCAGCCCCAGAACTAAGCACCTCCGCCTGCGATCAGCACCTCACCACTCGATCCGCTGGGCGCGCGACCAGCGCGGCAGCCGAACGCGTCAGGACTTGTCCGATTTCAGCCTGACCGGCTTGCCATGGGGCGTGGTTTCATAGGCCTGGCGCCAGGCCTCGACACCCGCCCCAACCTCGTCTCCGTCCACAGCCAGAACGGTTTCCAAGGCCTCGGTAACGGCTGCGAAATAGGTCTCGGTGGTATCGGCAGCACCGGCGGCCAGCCGTCGTCTGATCGCCGCGCCGAGCGCCGCCGACCAGTCGGAGGACGCGATCCGGCCGCTCTCGATCAGCACCTGTGCCATGGCATAGGTCTGCGACTGCCACGGCGCGTCGAAGGGCGGCGCTCCGCGTCCCCCGATCTCATCGGTCGGCGTCAAGATAGCTTTGCCAAAGGTCGAGATGGACCTGGTCGAGCGAACCCTGTCGCTCGGGGAAGAGATCGCTCAAGCGGAAACGGACCGTGTAGAGCGGCTCGGCTCGTGGCTCACCATGGGCCGCCGCATCGGGCAGCACGTGGGCGCCGTGGGTGGCGGTGATGACGCCGGAGCGGCCGCGGGCATAAGGGCACCTCGAAAAATAATGCGACTGACGTGAAACTCGACAGGTTGTGCGGTTCTCGCGGGTCATGAGCGGGGTTGGCGTCTGGGTTTTCGGCCTTCTCCGGCTCCCCGGCGGGTCTGTTTCCCTGTCAATGGGGGCTCCAGGCAGACTTCTCCCCTGATGACCATCACGTTGGCGCCGCCGCGGCGAGACGCTCCAGCTGCACCAGGCGGCGCATGTTGTAGGCGAGGTTCTTCAGCCCGATCCGCGCCCTCGCCCGTACCAGCCCGATACTGCGCACCAGCGTCCCGCCCATGTCGTTGCTCTGGGCCCCGAACACGTGCTCGACGCGCGCCCGCACCTTCGAACGGGCCTTGTTGCCCCGCTTCTCCCGCTCGCTCAGCGGCTTGTCGCGATGCCCCTTGCGGTGGATGCGGCTGTTCAGGCCCTTCTCCTTCAGCTTCGCCTCGATCTCCGCCGACCGATAGGCGCTGTCCGCCCACACGTCCGAGGCCGTGTTGTCCGGATCAAGGATGTCCTCCACGACCTGGCTGTCGTGCACCGCCGCGTCGGTCACCTGGTAACGCCGCACCAGCTTGTGCCGGCGGTCCACGTTGACATGGTTCTTGTAACCGTAGTGGCTCTTGCCATGCTTCTTTGTCCACCGTGCGTCCGTGTCCTTCTGCGACCGCTTGGCCGGCTGGTCCTTCCAGCCCTCCGGCGTCTCGCCATCCTTGATCCGCGCGTTGTCGTCACGGCTGTTGCGCTGCTTGGGGACCGGTACGATCGACGCGTCGATGATCTGGCCGCCCATCGCCAGGTAGCCCTGCTTCTCCAGATAGCCGTCGAAGTCCTCGAACAACGCCTCGACCATGCCCGCCCGCGCCAACTGTTCCCGGTAGAGCCACACCGTCTTGGCGTCGGGGACCTTGTCCTCAAGACCGAACCCTACGAACCGCATGAACGAGAGGCGGTCGCGAAGCTGGTACTCCACTTGGTCGTCCGAGAGATTGTAAAGCTCGCAGAGAACGATCGCCTTGAACATCGCCACCGCGTCCCAGGGCTTTCGCCCCGCCGGCGACTTCCGTTCCTCGGCCGGCTTGCGCCAGATCGCCTCCAGGCGGGCACGGAAATTCTCCCACGGAACCACCGCGTCGATCCTCGCCAAAGGATCGTTCTTGGCGTCCAGGCCGGCATACCGATTCGCGATGTCGAAAAAGCCGGTTGTCGTTCGCGTCGATCCTCGCCAAAGGATCGTTCTTGGCGTCCAGGCCGGCATACCGATTCGCGATGTCGAAAAAGCCCATTTGGCCCATGGAAAATCCTACGGCTGATCGGTTCCCCACATCTACGCGCCAAACCGTCCGGATTATAACCGATCAAGGCTCGGAACAGGGATTTTTAGAGGTGCCCATCAGTCACTTGGATCATGGGCCCCCCCGGGTGTGGCAAAACCATGACGCTGGGTCAGATTGTGCGCGCAGCGTTCGAGGGGAAACGTCGCGTTCTTGTCTGCTCGAATACCAACAAAGCCGTCGACCAATTGCTCTACCGTGTTTGCCACTCGTTAGGCACAGAGCACGACGCGATGGAAAATGGTCAAGTGGTGCGTCTGGGCCGCATCGCCGACGACAGGCTCCGAGATGAATACGCGCAGTATGTGACCGTCGACGGCATCGTGGAGCGCCGCTCAAGGGAGCTAAACCGGCGCCGAGTCGACATCGACGTGCAGATAGCCAGGATCGACTCCCGAACTAAGCGCGCCAGAGAAATTGCTGCGAGATTTGACGATCTTGATCGCGCGGAGAGATTGGTTGCCGATCAGGGACAGCGCGTGAACGAGATCGCACGCCAGCAAAAGCAGGCTGAAGCGGATATCGCAGCTAATGATGACCGCTTGCGCGCATTAGAGGTCGAATTGAGTGCTCGAAAGAACGCGGTGTTTGGGCTCTTCAAACGGAACGAAGCTGCGATTGAAAGAGACCTTAGAACATGCGCTGCGCGACAATCGGAGTTCGCAAAGGGATCGGTGAATTTGGCCGACACCTATGAGTCGGCGCGGGAAAAGTATGGTGTAGCGGTCGCAGATCGCGACCGACTCCGGCGCGAACTGGCTTCTGAAGATAGGCAGAAGGCGATTTCCCTTGTGAAGTTCGGCGAAGATGAGCGTGGCGCATTCGTGTCCGAACTACGCGAGATCGAGACGAAAATTTCAGCACTTAAGAAATCAATACTGGCCGAAGCTCGCGTTGTTGGAACTACTTGTACCAAGGCCTACTTGTCAGTGAGAGAAGTTGGTCACGCCGATGTCGTGATAATTGACGAAGCGTCAATGGTTATGTTGCCGCTGGCGTGGTTTGTTGCTGGGTTATCCCGTGAACGGGTCGTGATCAGCGGCTTGTTGGGACTACTTGTACCAAGGCCTACTTGTCAGTGAGAGAAGTTGGTCACGCCGATGTCGTGATAATTGACGAAGCGTCAATGGTTATGTTGCCGCTGGCGTGGTTTGTTGCTGGGTTATCCCGTGAACGGGTCGTGATCAGCGGCGACTTTCGCCAAATTCCACCAATTATCCAAAGCGAACAGGAGGCAATCGTTCAGACCGTCGGACTCGATGCTTTCTCGGCAAATCAAATCGAAGTTGACGATCAAAGGCTAGTGCACCTCAGTTTGCAATATCGAATGGACCCGCTGATTTGCGATCTGATTTCCGGTCCGATGTACTCTCATCGCCTGACAACCGCGGCAGGGCGTGACGTGCAGGACTGCATTGTGAGTGGGGTTTCAGTTCCCACACCTTTCGACGCAGTGTTGACCGTCATAGACACGTCGGACCTCTGGCCTTTCGAGACTCAGACAGCGTTCTTCTCTCGCTTCAACCTCATGCATGCGCTTCTAGCGAGGAACCTGGCGTGGCACCTTCGTGAACATGGTGCCATCTCATCTAAACTAGACCTTGGAATTTGCACGCCGTACGCAGCGCAGGCCAAGCTCATCCAAAAACTCACTCAGGGCGAACTGCTTGATAACTACGTTCAGGTAGGCACGGTTCACCGCTTTCAAGGCGACGAGCGTCGCATGATGCTGCTGGACATTCCGGAGTCGTATGGCGGCGCCCCGTACCCCGGTCGGTTAATTCAGGGGATACCGCAGGAGCAGGAGGGGGCCCGACTTATCAATGTGGCAGTTAGTCGTGCACAGTGCCGCCTGTTTGTCATGGCGAACCTGACCTACCTCGACAAGAAGCTCCCCTCTGGTTCGCTGCTCCGTTCAATACTGTTTGATATGCAGGAGCACGGGCACGTTGTTTCAGGAGTCGAGTTGCTAGCGCTGCGACCGATCGAAAGCGACCTGGCGGGTCTTATCCATCAATTACCCTTTGAGCAGATCACTGAAACACTCGGAATCTTCGATGAGGCCGCGTTTGAGCGCGCAATACGCCACGATATATCGATGGCGAAAGAATCAGTCGTGATTTACTCGGGCTATGTAACACCGTCACGGGCTGGCCAGCTGGGAGACCTCTTCCGTAGCAAAATTTTGGAAGGCGTGAGTGTTCGCTGCGTAACTCGCCCGCCGCAAACTAATGGCTCCATTCCGCGCGAACTGGGGCGCGAGGCGTTGGACATGCTTGAGGGGATCGGCGTTACTGTCGACTGCCGCGCGAAGATTCACCAGAAAGTGTGCCTGATTGACAACCGAATTGTCTGGCAGGGATCGCTAAACGCGCTTAGTCACGCGGGGCGCGCTGACGAGACAATGACGAGAGCTGTTGACGCGGGCTATGGTGCCGCTTTGGCAGCCCACATGTCCAAACGCCGCATGTCAGAGGGGAAAGCGGCGGCGGCGATCGCTCAGGCAGAAAATCCCAGGTGCCCTGTTTGTGGCTCAAGGACAATATACCACGAAGGGAAGCACGGTCCTTACTATACGTGTGAATCTGAGTGTGGCTGGAAAGGCAATCAGCGACAACTGGATCGAGGGGCGGACTGGGAGGCGACGGAGAGATCGAGCCTACCCAAAGAAGGGCCTCCTTGCCCGTTGTGCGGTTCGCCAACCCGCCACCGCGCGGGCAGGTATGGCCCTTTCTACGGTTGCACCAACTACCCGGATTGCAAGGGAACCATTGACGGCAGGTCGAAAAATCAGCCTGATTCAAAAAGGGCTCGGACCAAATCCCGAGAATCACGACGTAACGCTAGTCATTGAATTTTTGAACGGTTGGCCGGGAGGTCGCCGAGTGCGAACCGACAGGCGCCACCGGTTGACGCAGCGGTCTGTCAGCCTTGGTTACTGTGCTCAACCATGATGACGACGGCTCCCTTCTTGTGGCCCTTGTCGACGTAGCGATGCGCCTCGGCGGTTTGTTCCAACGGATAGCGCCGATCGATAACCGGCTTGATGCTTCCCGCGTCGAGCAGATCTTTGATAACCAGCAAATCCTCCTTGGTATCGGCTGCCACGCCGATCACGACCTTTCTGCTGCCGGCCATCGAGGTCCACAGCATTTGCAGAATCTCCCTCAGTCCGAAGACGAGAAAAAGATGGCGCCCTTTTTCGGTAAGGGAGTCCTTGCAGCGCGAGAACGAGGTCGTCCCGACCGTGTCGAAGATGATGTCGTAGGTCTCACCGCTCTTGGTGAAATCCTCTTGCGTGTAGTCGATCACCCCGTCCGCACCCAGCGACTTCACCAGGTCCAGATTCGCGGTGCTTGAGACCCCGGTGACATCCGCGCCGAAGTGCTTGGCGAGCTGGACCGAATAGACACCCACCGCTCCCGAGGCGCCGTTGACGAGCACCTTCCGTCCGCCTTGAATTTTCCCCATGTCTCTCAAGAAAACCAACGCCGAAAGCGCGCCAAAGGGAATGGCGGCCGCCCCCCCCATAGGTCATTGCCGCTGGTTTCTCCGCGATCGCCCATTCTCGGCGACGGCTACGAACTGTGCATTGGCGCCAAAACCAGCGGTTCCAAAAACCTGGTCGCCCTGTTGAAATCGTTCGACATCCTTGCCGACCGACTCGACCTCGCCGGCGAACTCGGAGCCGGGAATCGGTTTCTTCGGTTTCGTCAGACCGAAACCCAGTCGCATGGGAAGCCAGAACAACGCCGGGACATTGGACCCGCGAATTCTTGTGTCCCCCGAGGTCACCGTTGTGGCATGCACTCTGACGAGAACTTCCTTGTCCTTGATTATCGGTTTTTGGATGTCTTCCAATTGGAGGACGTCCGGGGACCCATATCTTCGATGTACAATTGCTTTCACGAATTTTCCTGCGCGGTTCTTCGATCTGACAGCCTCGGCTCATATAGACGAAGGCTGTTTCATCTTTCCATGAAGGACGCCATCGAACGAATGTGGAAGGCGCGCATGAGTATTCAGCGGCCGGCCACCTTTATGATCCCAGCCTTTATGGCCCACTCCCGCCAATCGATCTCCTCTGTATTGACGACTTCCAGTTTTTCTTCCAACGCATGGTGATCCATGAAGAGGGTAAGGTTTGAGCAATTCCAGCGCGCCGACGGCGAGATGAGGCCATCGAGGCCCAAATCATTCATTGCAGTCCCAATTGTTTGGGTACGGGCATAGTTCCGTTCACCGTAACGCTTCGGATCGACACCGAGTTCCTCAAGGTCTGCCATCACGACGCTGATTGTCTTGCTGGTCGTCACCGATAATTCGTGAACGGCGAGAAGCTTTGAAGGCATCGGATTTAGCAGTGCCAGGTATGCGGCGATCTCGGCGAGAGAACCATCCCGTTCCTGGCTGGTGTAAAGAACCGGAAATCCAGGCTCACCGTTGGGTTTGGGCGCCCAGCGGCCGCCGTTTAGCGAGGCAGCCATCGGGTTGATGCTCATCCCTGTAGTTCGAAAAATCGATCCACCGAAGGAAATCTGCTCGAATTGCGCCAGCTTTTCGGCCAGTCCTTGATCCGGTCTCAAATCCCTTGCCGATGGCCTTACATATGCACCGCTTCGCGTAACTGATTCACCAGATGACGGACCTCATCAATCTGCCCGCTCTGAATCAACTCCGCTGGTGATCGACCGTCCAGAAGTTGTTGCGGAGCGAAAATCCACTGTCTAGCTTCATCTGGCTCATAAAAATCCGCCAGTTGGTCGACGATATACTCCAACTCAAGCAGCGTCTTTTCCTTGCGCGGCTGAGGATAGGCGCGGCCCTGGTTCCATCTTGAAACCGTCTCAGGCCTTGTGCCGAGCAAACGCGCGACCTCGGTGCTTCGCATCGCGGCCTTCTCCTTGATGGTCTCAAGCCTCCGAGCCAGGGCACCCATCATAGTTTTCCTTCCGTCTTATCTGTCGTCTGACGATCCGCGGGAGCCAACGCGGGTTCCTCAATTGGGTTTGATCGGCCGACGAGTCTTGGTCCGGTATTGACTATATGGTGGACATAATCATTGCGTAATGTATAGCGATTTCCGTTGACGTTTATATTGATGCACCGGGCATCGGGTGCAACGGACAGGAAGCCGCCCCTAATGCGCGGCGTCCCAATTGCGGCCGGCATGGGCCTCGACCTGAAGCGGTACCGACAGCTTGATCGCCGGTTCGGCGGCGTTCTCCATCACCTCGACCACCACCGGCATGGTGGCTTCGACTTCCGTCTCCGGCACCTCGAACACCAGTTCGTCGTGGACCTGCAGCAGCATCTTGGCATTGAGGCCGGCATCGCCCAAAGCGGCTTCCATACGCATCATCGCCCGCCGGATGACGTCGGCCGCGGTCCCTTGGATCGGCGCGTTGATCGAGGCGCGCTCGACAAAGGCGCGCTCGGCCGGGTTCTTGGAGTGAACTTGCGGGAAATGGATCTTGCGGCCGAACAGCGTCGACACGAACCCGTCCGCTTTGACCTGCCTGCGCATCGCCTCCATGTAGTCGCGGATGCCGGGAAAGCGCTCGAAATAGCGCTTGATGTACTCACCGGCCTCGCTCCGCCCTATGCCCAGCTGGTTGGCCAGGCCGAAGGCCGAAATGCCGTAGATGATGCCGAAATTGATCGCCTTGGCGCGCCGGCGCACATCGGCCGGCATGCCTTCGACCGGAACGCCGAACATTTCCGAGGCGGTCATCGCGTGGATGTCGAGCCCATCGGCGAAGGCGGCCTTGAGTTCGGGTACCTCGGCGACATGAGCGACCACGCGCAATTCGATCTGGCTGTAATCGGCCGACACCAGCGTGGTGCCGTCGGCGGCAACGAAGGCGGTGCGGATGCGCCGCCCCTCCTCGGTCCGGATCGGGATGTTCTGAAGATTGGGGTCCGACGATGACAGCCGCCCGGTGGTGGTCGAGGCCAGGGCGTAGGAGGTGTGGACGCGGGCGGTCTGGGGGTGGATGAAGCCCGGCAACAGGTCGGTATAGGTCGATTTCAGTTTCGACAACTGGCGCCAGCTGAGAATGTTGGTCGCAATCTCGTTGCCGGCGGCGGCGAGCTCGTCGAGCACGTCGGCGCCGGTCGACCAGGCGCCGGTCTTGGTCTTCTTGCCGCCGGGCAGGCCGAACTTGCCGAACAGGATCTCGCCGATCTGCTTCGGCGAACCGATGTTGAACGCCTCGCCCGCCAGTTCGTAAATCTCGGCCTCCAGGCCCTCAAGCTTCTGGGCGAACTCGCCCGACATGCGCGACAGGATCTGCCGGTCGACCTTGATGCCGCGCGCCTCCATCCGGGCCAGCACCGGCACCATGCCGCGCTCCAGGTTCTCGTAGACGCTGGTCATGCGCTCCGCCACCAGCCGCGGCTTGAACACCGTCCACAGGCGGATGGCGATGTCGGCGTCCTCGGCGGCGTATTGGGTCGCCTTGTCGAGCGCCACCTGGTCGAAGCTCACCATCGCCTTGCCGGACCCGGCCACCTCCTTGAAGGTGATCGGGGTGTGGTCGAGGAGGGCCGTGCTGAGTTCGTCGAGGCCGCTGCCGCCGCGCCCGCCGTCGAGCGCGTAGGACATCAGCATGGTGTCATCATGGGACGCGACCGTAATGCCGCGCCGGCTGAGCACGAGATAGTCGTATTTGAGATTGTGGGCGATCTTGATGACCGAACCGTCTTCCAGCAGCGGCTTCAGCCGCGCAATCGCCTCCTCGGCCGGGATCTGACCCTCGACCATTTCGCCGCCGAGGAGATCGTCCTTGCCCTCGCGATGGCCGACCGGGACGTAGCACGCCCGGCCCGGCTCCAGCGCCAGGCTGATGCCGGCGAGATCGGCCTGCATCGGGTCGAGCGAAGTCGCCTCGATGTCGATCGCCACGCGGCCGAGCTCGAACGCTTCGGCGATCCAGGCGTCCAGTTCGTCGGTGCTGGTCAGGCAGGCGTAACCACCGAGATCGAAGGGCAGCTTGGCCAGTTTTTCCGCCGCTTCGGCCGCCCGTGCCGCCGGCTGGCTGATCCCATCGTTGCCGGTTCCGGGCGCCGCACCGCGGTCCGCCGCGTTGAAATAGGGCCGGTAGACCGGCCGCTCCGGCACCACCGCCTTGGGGCTGGCAAAGCCGGAGACCGTCACCTCGGCCGCCTGGACCGCGTCGACATCGGTGTCGGTGGCCTCGGCCACCCGCTTGGTCAGGGCGCTGAATTCCAGTGCCTTGCAGAACGCGATCAGCATCGGCCCGTCGCGCTCGCGCACCGCCAGTATCTCGATCGGCGCGTCGAGATCGACGTCGGTGACCAGCGTCACCAGCTCGCGTGACATGCGCGCAGCGTCGGCGTGCTCGATCAGATTTTGCCGCCGCTTGGGCTGCTTGATTTCCCCGGCCCGCGCCAACAGTGTATCGAGATCGCCATACTCGTTGATCAACTGCGCCGCGGTCTTGACCCCGATCCCCGGCACGCCGGGCACGTTGTCGACCGAATCGCCGGCCAGTGCCTGGACGTCGATCACCCGGTCGGGCGCCACGCCGAAGCGCTCGGCGACCTCGGCCTCGCCGATGCGCTTGTCCTTCATGGTGTCGAACATGGTCACTGTCGGGCTGACCAGCTGCATCAGATCCTTGTCGGAGGCGACGATGGTGACCTCGGCGCCGGCCGCCTCCCCCTGGCGGGCATAGGTGGCGATCAGATCGTCGGCCTCGTAGCCGGCCTGCTCGACCGAGGCGACGTTGAAGGCCTCGACCGCCTGGCGGATCAGCCCGAACTGGGGCACCAGATCCTCCGGCGCGTCGGGACGGTGGGCCTTGTACTGGTCGTACATCTCGTTGCGGAAGGTGTGCTCCGACTTGTCGAACACCACTGCCACATGGGTCGGCCCCACCCCGGCCGAGGCGTCCTGCAGCAACTTCCACAACATGTTGCAGAAACCGGCGATGGCGCCCACCGGCAGGCCGTCGGATTTGCGCGTCAGGGGCGGCAGCGCGTGGTAGGCGCGGAAGATGTAGGACGAGCCGTCGACGAGGAAGACATGGTCGCCGGGCTTGACGTCGCGGGGGCTGAAGGCGGGCTCGGACATGGCCGGACTATGCCCGCGGGCAATCGCTTTGGACAGTGGGCGAGCGGCTTTTCCCGGTGTTTTCACGGGACTTTGCCTGCTCCCGAATCCGGCCGCCATGTGTCCCGTCCACGGCGCGATTGCGGCGCCGGTGAGGCAATCCCGTGAGGGGGCTTAACGCCCCCTTAAATCGCCGCAATTAGCCTCTCTCACCAACCCGTAAGCGGCGAATAAACGCCGCGGCCAGAACAAGGGAACCGGCGATGACAATCAGCCGCCGGCCGGACGAACCGGTCGAGCCGCGGTTCGGCCCCGAAGACGAAGCGCCGGCGAGGACCCTGGCATTCGGGTTGAAGGAGTCTGACCGCATCGTGCCCGCCCGAGCCACCAGAAAACCCGTCCCCAAGGTCAAGCCCCCGGCCCGGCCGCAAGCCAGGTCACGGGCCAAGCCACGGGCCAAACCACGGGCTCCCACCGGTGATCGCCGTCGCAGCGCCAGGTTCGGCGGCGGCGGGGGCGGCAGTGGTAGCAGCCGCAGCCGCGGTGGGGGCCGGCGAGGGTCGCGGCGCCGGCGCGGCGTGATGGCGATGCTCGGGCGCGCCGTCAGGCGCGTGGTCTATTGGGGCGTGGTCAGCGCGGTGATCGTCGGCGGGGTCGGTGTCGCCACGGTCGCCTATTACGCCAGCCAGCTGCCATCGGTGGACCAGTGGACGGTGCCGGCGCGCGCTGCAAATGTCCGCATCCTGGCCGCCAATGGGGCGCTGATCTCCAACCGCGGCGATACCGCCGGCATCCGCCTCGGGCTGGAGGATCTGCCGCCCTATCTGCCCGAAGCGGTGATCGCCGTCGAGGACCGGCGCTTCTACTGGCATTTCGGCATCGACCCGATCGGCCTGACCCGGGCGATGGTCGCCAATTTTCGGGCCGGCCGCATCGTCCAGGGCGGTTCGACCGTCACCCAGCAGCTTGCCAAGAATCTGTTCCTCAAGCCGGAACGAACCATCGCGCGCAAGGTCCAGGAGGTCATCCTGGCGGTCTGGCTGGAGGCCAAGCTGACCAAGAAGGAGATCCTCGAACTCTACCTCAACCGGGTTTATCTCGGCGCCGGTGCCTTTGGCGTCGACGCCGCCGCCCACCGTTATTTCGGCAAATCGGCGCGTTACGTGACCCTGGACGAAGCCGCCACACTGGCCGGTCTGCTCAAGGCTCCGGGCACCTATTCGCCGATCATCAATCCCGACGCCGCGGCGGCCCGAACCGCCACCGTGGTGAGGGCCATGCACGATGTCGGCTTCATCTCGGCGCGCGAGACCAGCCTGGCGCTGTCCGCCGAAACCAAGATCGTGGCCGACGTCGCCAAGGGCAGCGGCCGCTATGTCGTCGACTGGGTGCTCGACCGCCTGCCGGGCTTCGTCGGCGTGCCGGGCCAGGACATCATCGTCGACACCTCGATCGATCTGCGTCTCCAGGACGCGGCGGCGCGGGTGATCGCCGAAACCCTGGACGAACTCGGGCCGGACAAGGGCGTCGGCCAGGGGGCGCTGGTGGCGATGGATCGGCAAGGGGCGGTGCGGGCGCTGGTGGGGGGGCGCGACTACGCCGCCAGCCCGTTCAACCGCGCCGTCGATGCCCATCGCCAGCCCGGCTCGGCGTTCAAGCCCTTCGTCTATCTGACGGCGCTGGAAAACGGCCTTCTGCCGGACAGTGTGCGGGTCGATCAGCCGGTGGCGATCGGCGACTGGCGGCCTGAAAACTACTCCAAGGAGTATTTCGGGCCGGTCACCCTGCAGACCGCGCTGGCGCTGTCGCTCAACACGGTTTCGGTGCAACTGACCCACGAATTCGGCGCGCCTGCGGTGGCCGCGACGGCGCGCCGGCTGGGGATCGCCTCGCCGTTGATGGAGACGCCGTCGATTGCGCTCGGCACTTCGGAGGTCACGCCGCTGGAACTGACCGCCGCCTTCGTGCCGTTTTCCAATGGCGGCCGCGGCGTCATCCCCCACGTGATCCGGCGGATCACCACGTCCGAAGGCGAGGTACTGTACCAGCGTACCGGCTCGGGCCCGGGCCAGGTCATCGACCCGGTCCAGGTCGGCATGATGAACGCCATGCTCACCGACACGCTGATCCGGGGTACCGGGCGGCGGGCGCAGATCGCCGGCTGGCCGGCGGCCGGCAAGACCGGAACCTCCCAGGATTTCCGCGACGCCTGGTTCATCGGCTACACCGGGGTGATGACCACCGGGGTGTGGTTCGGCAATGACGACGCGCGGCCGACCAACCGCGCCTCGGGCGGCAATCTGCCGGCGATCGCCTGGCAGCGCTTCATGACCGAGGCCCTGGAGGGGCTGGCGGTCACCGACCTGCCGGGCAACTATCTTGCCGGCGGTGATCTGGCAGCCGCGCCAACCGCCGGCGGCGTCCAATCGCGCCAGGTCGTCGCGCCGCGACCGGTGGCGGCCATTGTCGGCGCCGCCGAGGGACGACCGATGGAGATCGTGCCGCAGCCGCAAGGGCTCGCCCGGAACGATTTTCGCGCCGTTCCGCCTTCCGACGACGGCTGGGCGGTACCGCTTGCCGGCGGAACCTACGCCGGGGCGCCGCTGCCGCCGGTGGAGATCGGCCAGCAGCGCCAGCGCCGCCGGCGCGGCTTTCTCAGCCGGCTGTTCGGCGGCTAGGCCAGAGGCGGTGGCGGTGGGCGCTTGCGTCAGCGCCGGTGCTCAAAAAAACAAAACGGTAGTGAAATCCGTTGCGAATCACATAGATTCGTCCGCGGGTTGCCATCGGTAGCTCGGTTTTTTGGCCGGGTTCCTGCCCAAAGAGACCCGGCATGAGCCGGTGGCAGCCCACCAATCGATACCCCTGGGAGACCAACCGCGGACCGCATGTGTGGGGCACCTGGCTTTCACGGGGAGCGCCACGGGATGCCATCATGTGCCCATTGCGCCGGCGAGTCGTTCGGATCCGACCCTGACGGGGAAAACCAACAGCCGGTCCTGGTGGATCAACCGAGACATTTGAGTCCTGATAGGCTTGCCGGTGAGCGAATCGTAAAGCATTGTAATGTCTCGATAAGTTGATCCATCCATAGAATAGATAGCGGTTCGAAACGATCGATTCGAACCACTAGAACAGCCGTACCTCTCGCGGATCGATCGGCGCGACATCGGCGCGGCGGAGGTTGAGATCGGCCAGGTCGCGGTCGGAGAGGTCGGCGACCGGCAGCCTCGTTGGCTTCGACCGCAGGAAAGCGCCAAATCGGGCCACGAAGCCGGGCCGGAGCTCCTTGGGACGGGGAAATTTGGTTCGGCTGAAGCGGGTCTCCGCGATATCGATGAACATTTGCTGTCTCCGTCTGTTCGCCGTGGCAATTGGAATTCCCCCACTGTGCCCGCGCGCCATAACGCGATCGCTGAAACCGCGTGACGGGACCGGCAAAAAGCCGCTAAATCGGTGGTCGCGATGGAAAAAATCTCTGAAACGCCGTTCCAGCTGCGGACACTGGGCGAGGTCGTGCTGGCCGATCGGGCCGGACGGCCGGCCAGGTTGAGGACGCGCAAAAGCCTCCTGTTGCTCGCCTGCCTGGCCTCGCAGCCCGATCAGACATGGCCCCGCGACAGGCTGGCGACGCTGTTCTGGGGTGATCGCCAGGACGAGCAGGCGAAGAACAGCCTGCGCACGGCCCTGTCGGACGTCCGCCGGGTGCTGGGAGCTGACGCACTGGTCATCGAGGGCAACACGGTGCGGCTGGCGGCCGGGACCGTCACCACCGACATCGAGCGACTGCGGGAGCTTGCATCATCGGATCCGGGCACCGACGCAGGGGCGCTGCGTTCCTTTTATGGCGGAGACTTTCTGGCCGATGCCGGCGATGCCGGCGACGGCAGCGAGTCGGTGGATTGGATCGTCACGCTGCGCACCGCCTGCCGCGACCTCGCCGCTACGGTCCTGGCAAGGTCGATCGCAGGGCTGGCAAAAAACGGTTCCGTCGAACTCGCCATTCTGCGGGCGCGGGAACTCCTGTCACTCGACCCGCTCAGCGAAAAAAGCCACCGCACGCTGATGCGGCTCTACGCCGATAGCGGCGAGCGGTCGAAGGCCGTCGCCCAGTTTCAGTCGTGTCGCCAGATGCTCCAGCGCGAGCTTGGCGTCGAGCCGTCGGCGGAGACGAGCCGGCTCGCCGACGATATCGCGGTTCAATCGCAATCGGCGCGATTCGAACTGAGGAAAATCGCGACCGAGGCCGATCGGCCGGAGCGGATTGCCGCCCCCATTCCCGTCCCGGCCGCGCCCGGCGACGGCAGCGCCGTCTCCATCGCCGTGCTGCCGTTTGTGAACATGAGCGGGGACGCCGACCAGGACTACTTCGCCGACGGGATTTCGGAGGACATCGTCACCGATCTGTCGAAGGTTCCAAACCTTTCCGTCGCCGCTGCCGGCTCCACCCGGTTGTACCGCAGCGCGAGGATGCGACCCGACGAAATCGCCGCCGAACTTGGCGTCCGGTATATTCTGGAGGGCAGCGTTCGCCGGTCCGACAAGGACCTCCGCATCACCACCAGCCTGATCGAAGCGCACAGCAACCGCCAGATCTGGGCCGAGCGGTATGACCGCGAACTGGTCAAGGTCTTCGACGTGCAGAGTGAGATCGCGGCCAACGTCGCCAAGGCCGTGCAGCTGCAGTTCTCGCCGACGACCCCGGGGCAGCCGACCGCGCGCGGCACGAGCAGTCTGGAGGCGCATGAACACTATCTCCGGGGGCGGGCGCTGCTGCGAGAGATGACCCGCCGCGGTGTCGAGTTCTCGAAGCAATCCTTCGAACGGGCGATTGCGATCGACGGAAACTACGCTTTGGCGTTCGCCGGACTTGCCGAAAGCATCTCCACCCTCGGTTTCCACTACGAGATCGCCGAATCCTTGCTGGAAAGTGCCGTTGGATATTGCCACACGGCACTGGAGCTTGATCCAGGCCTGGCCGAGGCGCATTGCTCACTTGGCCGGATTCACAACATCGACCTGCGGCTTGAAGATTCGGAAGCGGAGTTCCTGCAGGCGATCGAAATCTCGCCGTCTCTGCCGGAAGCCCATTTCCACCAGGGAATGATGTATCTGGACGGCGGCCGCACGGGGCAGGCCATTGCGCCATTGCGCCTGGCGTTCGAACTCGCCAGCCAGGACCTGCAAACCGGCATGATGCTGACCAGTTGTCAGCAGGCGCTTGGCTTGACGGAGGAGCGACGTGAAACGGCGGAACGCTTGATCGGGCTCGCGCGGCGCCGGATGAGCCTCAATCCCTATGACGACCAGGCAGCCTATGTCGGAGCTTTCGCGCTTGAAGCATTGGGCGAGAAGACGGAGGCGACCCGATGGGCCAATGTCGCGGCTTCCTACAACATCGATGACTCCCGCTCGACCTACAACATCGCCTGTGTTTTTTCGGTGCTCGGCGATTTCGAGCAGGCCCTGCGCTTCGTTGCCAGAACGCTCGATCTCGGCGTGCCAAGACGCAAGCGCCGATGGATGCGTCTTTATGACAGCGACCTGGACGAATTGCGCAAGCAGCCGCGCTTTGACGCCCTATTCACTGCCGATAGTGGCAGAGAAGCGTCCTAACCAGACACCGCCGCGGGGGTGGCGTTGTCCTCCGCCCCGATGGCGTGGAGCGAGGCGCCGTGGACGGCCAGCCACGCTCGTGCCTGCTCGACATCGGGGCACAGCGCCGCGACCAGTCGCCAGAACCGGCGTGAATGATTGAGCTCGGCGAGATGGGCCACTTCGTGGGCGGCGAGGTAGTTGAGCACGAAGGGCGGCGCCATGATCAGCCGCCACGAGAAGGACAGCTGGCCGCCGGCCGAGCACGAGCCCCAGCGGCTGGTCTGGTCGCGCAGGCGGACGGCGGTCGGCCGCACCTCGAGCCTGGCGGCATGGCGATTCACCGCGGTGGTCAAATCGCGCCGCGCCTCGCGCTTGAGGAAGTCGACCACCCGGCGGCTGAGATGGGCCGGGTCGCCGGCCACAACCAGCTCCGGCCGCTCGCCTTCGAGCCGAAGCACCGCCGTGCCGCGGCGGCGGCCGGCATGGCGGATGACATGGGGGGCGCCGCGCACCGGTATTTCGCCGCCCGCCGCGATCGGGTTGGGCCGCGGCAGCCGTGCCAGTTGGCGTGTGAGCCAGGCCGAATGGCGCTCCAGAAACCGCTGCGCGTCACGGACCGAGCCGCGTTTGGGCATGGTCAGGATCGGCGGCCGGGCCGGACCGGCGACCCGCAGCGTAAAATTACGGGCGCGGGGATGACGGCGGATATCGACGGCGACGACGCCGGACTCGGTGGCGATCTCGAACCGGTCGTCGGCGGGTTTACGGCGCACGAACAGCGGCACGGCGAATTAAAAGCCCAAACGAATCAGTCGCATGGGCCGATGATGACACAAGCCGATTCGCTTGGGATTCCCCCCGGCGACAAAAAAATCGGCAGGCCGCCTCGACCTGGGAGTCGAGCCACGGGCGCTGGCGCATCGCGCCGCCAGCCTTATGGTGGAGCCATGATCCGCCCGCTTCGCCTACCGCAGGTGTTCGCCATGGTGCTCGCCGCTTCGACAGTGTCGGGCGCGCAGGAGCGCGTCATCGTCGTCGATCTTGCCGCGCCGGTGACCGCACTTCGCCAGACAAGCGAGGCCGTTTTCGTCCATGCCGGCGGCTGGCGCCAGGTGCGGCTCTGCGCCCATGGGGGCATCTGTACCTCGCCCGCGACGCCCGCGACGACCAGCAGCGCACCCGACGGGATCCCCCACGGAACCATCGCGACGGCGCAAGGGCGCGGCATCGTCCGCGCCTGGTACACCGCACCGACCACCCGCTACGGCCACGGCGTGCTCGGCGACCGCGTCGAAGGCGGCGCACTGGCAGTGATCGACAATTTCGGACGCCGCCATGACTTCGTCCTACCCGACCACCAGGTGTTCGAGGATCTGACGCCGCGGATCGCCGATCTCGACGGCGACGGCGCCAACGAGGTGGTGGCGATCCGATCCGACGTCCGTGCCGGGGCGGCGATTGCGGTCTACGGCCTCGAGTTCGGCTTGCTGACCGAGCGCGCCGCCATCCCGCCGATCGGTCTGTCCCACCGCTGGCTCAACGTCGCCGGCATCGCCGACTATTCGGGCGACGGACGGCCCGCCATCGCCATCGTCAAGACGCCCCATATCGGCGGCCGCTACGAACTGTGGACGCTGGCCAGCGATCGCCTCAGGCGGCTGGCGAGCGGCCAGGGTTTTTCCAACCACGCCATCGGCTCGACCGAACTCGGCCTGTCGGCCACCGCCGACGTCGATGGCGACGGCATCGTCGATCTCGCCGTGCCCGATGCCAGCCGCGGCGCCTTACGCGTGCTCGCCTCGCCCGGCGGCGCGCTGACCGAGATCGCCCGCATCGACCTGCCGGCGCGGCTCGACACCGCCATCGGCGTGCTGCTCGACGGCGGCCGGGCGGTCTTCATCGCCGGTCTGGCCGACGGCCGCCTGGCGGTGATCCGTCCGTGAGCGCACGTGTCGCGCTATCGCGAGCCGAAAGCGACCCGAAAACGTTGCGCTTCGCCTCGTTTCCTCTTCTGGCAGGCACTTGTTCTAGGGCTGGATCGGTGGTTATGGTGCCACGATACGAATCCACGGTGGCGCCAAAACGAATGAAGCGATTCGCAATTGGACTGGTAGCGATGGCCATGAGCGGCGGCGCGGCGTTGGCCGCCGACCGATTTGCCGCCGCCCACGGGGACCACGATTGGACCGGATGGTATCTCGGCGGCTACATCGGCGATTTTTTGGATGATGACTTTACCGGTGCGCCTGACGGCGAGATCATGGGACCCGACAGCGGGGTCGAGGTGTTCTACAACGCCCAGCACGGCAACTGGGTGGTGTCGCCGTTTGCGGTGCTGATGCTGCCGGTTCAGACCGCAACGGTGTTCGGCACCGACATCGACGTCACCTTTGCAGCCAACGCCGGTGTACGGCTCGGCTACGCCTTGGATCGCTGGCTTCCCTATGTTTTCCTTGGTGGGTTTACGACCTCGGTGACGACCGACGGTTCTGGATCCTGGCTGTGTAAAAACGCTGCGGGTGTTATGATTCTCCTGATCCGTGCGGCGGGAGGGTCTGATGAAGCGTTTTGTGGAAGGCGTTGATCGCGAGCAAGGCACTTTGTTCCCGGTGCTGCTGGACGACTGGATTGATGAAGACAATCCGGTTCGGGTGATTGACGTTTTTGTTGACGAACTCGATCTCGGCGAACTCGGGTTCGGCGGTGTCGATCCAAAGGCGACCGGTCGGCCGTCGTACCACCCATCGGTTCTCCTGAAGCTTTACATCTACGGTTATCTCAACCGAGTTCAGTCGAGCCGCCGTCTCGAGCGTGAAGCCGGTCGCAATGTCGAAGTGATGTGGCTGACGGGCCGTCTGGCTCCTGATCACAAAACGATTGCCGACTTCCGCAAGGACAATGGCCGTGCGATCCGCCGGGTTTGCGCGCAGTTCGTGCAGCTGTGCCGGCAGCTGGGCCTGCTTGCTGCGGCCAGCGTCGCGATCGACGGTTCCAAGTTCAAGGCAGTCAACAACCGGGACCGGAACTTCACTCGCGCTAAGATGCAGCGACGCCTGCTGCAGATCGAGGACAGCGTCGCACGCTATCTACATCAGCTCGACACCGCCGACCGGCAGGAACCGTCGGAGGCATTGGCGGCCAAGACCGAACAGCTGAAGGAGAAGATTGGACGGCTCAAGCAAGAGATGGTGCGTCTTGAGGGCCTTAAAGCCCGGATGCTTGCAACGCCCGACAGGCAGATCTCGCTTACCGATCCAGATGCGCGCTCCATGGCGACCAGCGGCCGGGGATCGGGCGTTGTCGGCTACAATGTCCAGGCCAGCGTTGAGATCGATCACCATCTGATCGTTGCCCATGATGTGACGAACGTCGGGACCGATCGGGCGCAGCTGTCACCGATGTCCAAGAAGACCAAGGCCGTCCTGGGGGTGGACGAACTCGATGTCGTTGCCGATCGGGGCTACTTCTCAAGTCTGGAGATCCTGGCCTGCCACGAGGCGGACATCACGGTCACGTTGCCCAAACCGATCACCTCAGGCGTCAAGGCCAAAGGTCGCTATGGCAAGCAGGACTTCCGTTATGTGGTTGAGGACGACGTCTACATCTGCCCCGCCGGCGAACGGCTGACCTATCGCTACACGACCGAGGAGAATGGGTTGGTCCTACGCCGGTACTGGACCAATGTGTGTCAGACATGCGCCATCAAGGACAAGTGCACCACCGGCAAGGAGCGCCGGGTCGCTCGCTGGGAGCATGAACATCTTCTCGAAGCTGTTCAGCGGCGGCTTGATGAGAACCCGGACAAGATGCGCCAGCGTCGCGAGACGGTCGAGCATCCCTTCGGCACGATCAAGATGTGGATGGGCGCGACCCACTTCTTGATGAAGCGACTCAAAAACGTCCGCACCGAGATGGCGCTGAATGTGCTCGCCTACAATCTCACCCGGGTCATGAACATCATCGGCATCCGCCCGCTGATGGCGGCGATCCGGGCGTGAGGGCCGTCACACCGGCAGTTTGACCTCGCTCGCGCATCCCAGACCCCAATAGCGGCCTGCTCGGCGCCGATCCGAGCCCAAACTCGCCCGCCGCTTCTCATTGCCCAAATATCGGCGGCTCGGAGATCCGATCGAAAAACGTCAGCCGTTTCTACACGCCCAAGATCGAATACGCACTCCGGTCACAACGCCGGCGTTGGTCTCAACTACGCCCATGGCGATCGCTGGCTGATCGGGGCGAGATACACCCACTATTCGGTCGGCAAGGAGGATTACGGGGTAGAAGTTGGTTGGCGCGGACACAGCATCGTCGGCACATTCGGCTTCAAGCTGCACTAGGCGATGCCGGCCGGTGTTCGTCGCCGGCCTGGCCGGAGGCCGCGTAGCGGTGATCCGGCCGTGAGGTGTGGGTGAGAGACCATCATTTGCTGCCCGCATTGTTTGCCGCCCCGCCATGCGCTATCAGTTGATTGACGCGTTCACGAGCGTTTGGCACCCGTAGCTCAGCTGGATAGAGCGCTGCCCTCCGAAGGCAGAGGTCACAGGTTCGAATCCTGTCGGGTGCGCCAATTTTTTCAATGACTTAGCGGATTCGTCCACACCCAGAATTCGCACAATAACTGTAACATGTCACAGTTTCAGGCCAGATTGGCCTGCGAGCGGCCGCTAGACGATGGCCGCAGCTCAACTCTCCCTGCCGCTCGACTTTGCGCCTGAGCCCGTGCGCGATCACGGCCTACGCGCAGCGCACCTCCGGCCGTTGGTGTCGCCGGGCAAGCGTGCCGGGCGTCCGTTCGTTTCCTTCCGAGTGCCACCTGAGAGGGCGTGGCAATATCCCGAGCTTGAATATGGGAATGCGGGATCATCGTTCGCGGCGCTCGTTCTGGATTGCGACAGGCCGAAGGCATGGCGCGTGGGCGTCTGTGACCTGCCGCCCTACTCGTGGCTCGTGCGGCGTCCGGCCAACGACCATGCCCATATTGTGTGGTGTCTGGCGGAGCCGGTGCACAGATACCCGGCTGCACGCATCGACCCGCTCCGGTATCTCGCTGGAATCGCTGAATACTACGCGTACGCCGTTGGCGCCGACCCGGCCTATTCGGGCGTGCTCGCCCACAACCCCGCCCCACTATTCAAGGGGCCATACAGGACGACTTGGGGTCGCGAGGAGCCCTACACCCTCGACCAGCTCGCGTCCGTCATTCCGTTCAATTGGGAACCTCCAACGGTACGGCAGACGGGCATCGGCCGGAACGTCGATCTATTCGAGGCCGGGATGCGATGGGCTGGTCGCCAGACCAACCAGGGCCTGCCCGTCCTTCCGGCCCTGCTCACCACCAACCAAGAGTTTCAACACCCTCTCCCTCTTTCGGAAGTGCAGGCGACGGCACGATCAATCGAGAAGTACCGCAAGCGGTGGGCGGCCCGTGGCTGGCACTGCCCGCGCTGGATCGCGAGGCAGGCGGCACGCTCGGCAAAACAGACTGGCAGAGCACGGAAGCGAAGCGCATCACCCGACGGCAGCAATGAGGCGCTGCGGCCGTGGGGTGCCGAGGGCGTGAGTCGGGCAACTTGGTATCGACGGCGCAAGGTTAGACGTGAGACTGTCACCAACACAGATAAGGGGGCCTGGGGCCACCCTTGCCCTGTCCTAGAGGCTTGAACACATAGGTGACACTGGTGGACGAAGCGACCGCGAACAGGCTGAGAGCGTGTGCCCGCGAACTGCTGGATTCGGGCGCCCGGCAAAGACCGGCGCGAGCGCGTCTTTCACGCCATCGCTG
>CAXXRA010000010.1:0-30150 GCA_963663975.2 uncultured Bauldia sp.
ATCGTCCTGTTTCACTCCGGGGCCCTCATCGGATTCGGCGCATTGTTCCTGCTTGCCAAACGCACCGCGGATGATCGCTAAAACGGCCGCTTTTCCATAGAAAGACATCGATTCCGGTAAGCCGCCGTTAAGCTTGGTGCTTAAGTCGATTTTTAGTCGTGGCGGGTATGTTCACCTCACGAGCAGGGGCACACCTGCCAAAAAAGTGAGGCGGATATGGTAGTTGGTAACACGGCAGTCGAGGCTGCCGCGGAGACGCGGGACGGGGCCGGGTTGAAAACCCTTTACATGGAAGCGCTGACTCTTCTGGAGCGCCTCCATCGACGGCTTCTTGACGTCATCAAGGATGAGTTCGACCGGGAGGGGCGCTCCGACGTCAATAGCGTTCAGGCGCTTCTTTTGTTCAATATCGGCGATTCGGAATTGACGGCCGGCGAACTGCGGACCCGTGGCTACTATCTGGGGTCCAACGTTTCCTACAATCTCAAGAAGCTGGTTGAAATGGGGTTCATTCATCACCAGCGCTCTCGCGTCGACCGGCGCTCGGTGCGGGTCAGCCTCACCGACAAGGGCCGCGAAGTCGCCAACATCGTCGACCGGCTGTACGAGAAGCATGTCGGTTCCATCGATCAGGTTGGCGAAGTTGGCGCCGAGGATTTCGCCCGCCTCAACCGATCGCTGCAGCGTCTTGAGCGTTTCTGGACCGATCAGATCCTCTACCGCCTCTGAGGCAGCCAGCCGAAACGGAAGAAGCCCGGCCGCCGCCGGGCTTTTTTTGTTGCACCGGCGTCACAACGTGTTCACAGTTTATTGTGGCCAGCACGCACGCCGCGCCGCGAAAGTGCCATATTATTTGGCGCAATTCGCTTTGGACGTGGGCCGGCAATCGCTGTAGGGAGTTTGGTACTCTCCCCAGTTCGGTTCTCAAGCCCATCGATGGCGCGGTTCGGCGCTGGGACCGATCGTTCGCCTGCAGCAGGCGGCAAAAACGAGCGGGACGACGGATACATTATGAAAGCCCTGGCAAACATCAACGCGCTGATCGAGAAAACAGCATCGGTAGTGTCTCTTCCGGCGGCCGCGATGTTGGTGGCAATAGCTACGCCTGCGTTGGCCGAGAACCCGATCAGTCAGGTTCTTCAGCAGAATCGTGGTGCGGAGTGGTCGGACGGATTTGATTCCGCCTCTGTCGGTGCCGCCGACGTGAGAACGTCGATTCCCACCATGTCGCCACAGATCGTAGCCTCGCTGCAGACCGCGATCGCTCAATATGCGGAGATCACGGCGCGCGGAGGCTGGCCCACGGTCCCGGCCGAGCAGGTTCTCCGGATCGGTGTCCGCGATCCGGCGGTGAGCGTTCTGCGCCAGCGCCTGGCAATCTCCGGCGATCTGCCGCCGGCGCCCGGTGTGTCGGATGCGTTCGATTCCTACGTCCAGGCTGCGGTCAAGCGATTCCAGGCACGCCACGGCATTCCGTCAGATGGCATCATCGGCACCTCAACCTTCGAAGCGCTCAATATTCCCTCGACCATTCGCCTCAACCAGCTTGCGACCAATCTCACCCGGCTGAGGATGCTGACCTCGGCGCTGCCACCGCGCTTTGTCATGGTCAATGTGCCCGCCGCTACGATCGAGGCGGTCGAAGACGGTTTCGTGGCGTTGCGGCACACGGCCATCGTCGGCAAATCCGACCGCCAAACGCCGATCCTCAACAGCAAGATCTACGAGATCAATTTCAACCCCTTCTGGACGGTGCCCAAGAGCATCATCAAGAGGGATCTGATTCCGTTGATGCAAACCCAGCCGAACTATCTGGCCGAGCAACGGATTCGCATCTACACCAATTCGGGTGATGAGCTGCAGCCGGAACAGATCGACTGGCAAACCGACGAAGCGGTCAACTACATGTTCCGACAGGATCCGGGCGATTTCAACTCGCTCGGTCAGGTTCGTATCAATTTCAACAATTCGCACGCCGTCTACATGCACGACACGCCCAACAAGGGGCTGTTCCGCCAGGAGACGAGGTTCTTTTCGTCCGGCTGCGTGCGGGTGCAGAACGTGCGCGAGCTGATCACCTGGCTCGCCAAGGGAAACGACGGTTGGGACCGTTCGCAGATCGACACGATGTACAGGACAGGCGAAAGGCTCAACCTTGCGCTGTCGCAAAAAGTTCCGGTGTTCTTTACCTACATTACCGCTTGGGCCGTGACCGACGGCGTCGTCCAGTTCCGCAACGACATCTACAATCTCGACGGGCTCGAGCAATACTCCTCGGTGGGGCCCATCCACCGCTTGTGAAGGCGGTCGCGGATTAGCCGGCCGGGCGCGGCGGATCGAAGGTTCGCCGACCTGCCGAACGGCTTGGCGCTGCGCGGTTGGATGTGATAATGGCGGGCCGGTCCGATCGACGGGCCGGCCGTCGACATTTCCCGAACAGGAATACCTTGCCCGATGTCCATGAGCGAACCGGCGACTGGGGCGCCACAGTCGCAATTTTTTGACGCAACGCTGGCCGAGGTGGATCCGGACATCGCGGCCGCCATCGACAACGAACTTGGCCGCCAGCGGCAGGACATCGAACTGATCGCCTCGGAGAACATCGTTTCCCGGGCCGTGCTGGAGGCTCAGGGTTCGGTCCTCACCAACAAATACGCCGAAGGATATCCGGGCAAGCGCTATTATGGCGGTTGCCAGTTCGTCGACATTGCCGAGAATTTGGCGATCGATCGCGCCAAGCGCCTGTTCTCGGCCGAATTCGCCAACGTCCAGCCTCACAGCGGCAGCCAGATGAACCAGGCGGTTTTTCTCGCCCTCTTGAAACCCGGCGATGTTTTCATGGGCATGGATCTGGCCGCGGGAGGTCACCTCAGCCACGGCTCGCCGGTCAATATTTCGGGCAAGTGGTTCAGCCCGGTGACCTACGGCGTGCGATCCGATGACCACCTTCTCGACTATGACCAAATCGAACGCCTGGCGCGTGAGCATCGACCGAAGTTGATCATGGCCGGCGGCACCGCATACTCGCGGATCTACGATTTCGAGCGCTTCCGGGAGATCGCCGACGGCGTGGGTGCCTACCTGATGGTCGACATGGCCCATTTCGCCGGCCTGGTGGCCGGAGGCGTGCATCCCTCGCCCATCCCCCATGCCCATGTGGTGACCTCCACCACCCACAAATCGCTTCGCGGTCCGCGCGGGGGGTTGATCCTCACCAACGACGAAGGGATCGCCAAAAAGGTCCGGTCAGCGGTATTTCCCGGGCTGCAAGGGGGGCCGCTGATGCACGCGATCGCAGCCAAAGCAGTCGCCTTCAAAGAGGCGTTGAGCCCGGACTTCAAGGTCTATGCCCGCGCTGTGGTCGACAATGCCCGCGCACTGGCCGCGACACTGGAAGGTTCCGGTTTCGACATCGTCTCCGGCGGCACCGACAATCACCTCATGCTGGTCGATCTGCGGCCAAAAGGTCTGAGAGGCAAT
The DNA here is from genome assembly GCA_963663975.2 of uncultured Bauldia sp. GTDB lineage: Bacteria > Pseudomonadota > Alphaproteobacteria > Rhizobiales > Kaistiaceae > JANQRX01. The sequence goes on from CAXXRA010000010.1 coordinate 3,481, forward strand.
GTGTCGGAAAAGGCGTTGGTCAGGGCAGGGCTCACCTGCAACAAGAACGCGATCCCGTTCGATCCCGAGAAACCGTTTGTGACGTCGGGAATCAGGCTTGGAACGCCGGCCGGAACCACACGCGGCTTCGGCGTCGCCGAATTCCAGCATGTGGGGCGGCTGATCGCCCAGATACTGGATGCCGTCGCCCAGTCGGATGACGGAACCGCGCCCGCGGTCGAGGAATCGGTCAAGTCCCGCGTCGTCGATCTCGCTGGCCGATTCCCGATATACCGGTGAGGCGGTAGCCCGCCGATGCGGTGTCCGTTCTGCGGAAATCCCGACACCCAGGTCAAGGATTCGCGGCCCTCGGAGGATAACACCGCCATTCGTCGACGTCGGGTCTGCCCGGATTGCGGCGGCCGGTTCACGACCTTCGAGCGGGTTCAACTACGCGAACTGACCGTGCTGAAACGCAATGGCCGCCGGGTTCCCTTTGATCGCGACAAACTGATGCGCTCGGTCCAAATGGCTTTGCGCAAGCGCTCGGTCGATCCCGGCCGGGTCGAGCGAATGGTCAACGGCATTGTCCGGCGGCTTGAAAGTTCCGGCGAAACCGAGATCGACTCCGAGCGCATTGGTCATCTCGCCATGGAGGGTCTTCTCGGTCTCGACGAAGTGGCCTACGTTCGCTTTGCATCCGTGTATCGCAACTTCGACAACACCGAGGATTTCAAGACGGTGCTGACCGAACTTGCCGGCAAGTCGGATGCAAACGGCGAGGAACGTTAGCGCCCATGCCTGGTCATCGCGAGCTGCCGAAAAACGTCACGACCGCCGGAACCGACCGTCGATTCATGGCGGCGGCGATCCGGTTGGGCTGGCGCCATCTCGGACAGACCGGACGCAACCCGTCGGTCGGCTGCCTGCTGGTCGCAACCGATCGCGGCCGGTCCGTCGTCGTTGGACGCGGTGTCACCGCTCCCGGCGGGCGCCCGCACGCCGAGCAGCAAGCGCTCAAGGAAGCGGGCGAAGCCGCGCGAGGGGCAACCGCCTACATCACGCTGGAGCCTTGCGCCCATGGCGGGAAGCACGACTCGTGCACCGAAAATCTGGTGACGGCCGGGGTTGCCCGGGTGGTCACGGCGATGGAGGATCCCGATCCGCGAACCGCCGGCAAGGGACATGCCGTACTCGCCGAGGCCGGGATTGCGGTGACAACGGACGTGCTGGCAGACCGGGCGCGCCGGAGCCATTCCGGGCACATTGCGCGGCTCGGCAAGGGGCGTCCCCACGTCACCCTGAAACTCGCGGTTTCGGCCGATGGCATGATCGGAATGCGCGAGGGCGAACGCATGATCATCACCGGCAAACCGGCTTTCGACGCGGTCCAGGCGCTGCGCACGAAATATGACGTGCTGATGGTGGGGATCGGCACCGTGCTGGTGGATGATCCGATGCTCAACGTGCGTCTGCCGGGATTCGGCCATCGGGCGCTGACCCGGGTGGTTCTCGACGCGGCGGCGCGAATCCCGATGGATTCGCGGCTTATCAATACCGCCCGCGATCTGCCGCTGGTCGTCATGGTCAGCCCGGATGCGCCGGTGGACAATGTCAAGGGCATCGCCGAGGCCGGCGCCGAAGTGATGGAAATCGCCGCCCGCTCGAATGGCCTTGATCTCACCGTGGTGCTGGAAACCCTGTCCGAGATGGGTCTGACGCGGGTTTTTGCCGAAGGCGGGGCCAAGGTTGCCGCCAATCTGGTCAGCCAGGACCTGCTCGATGAGGTGGTGATCATCCGCGCTCCGGTGGTCGTGGGACCCGACGGCGTACGCGCGCTGGACGGCATGGCGATGTCGGCGGTCGAGCGCAGCCCCCGCTACCGCCAGGTCGACGCCTTGATGGTTGGCGAGGACCAGATGCGCACCTACCTGCGGGCGAGTTAGAGCCCTTCAACCAACTCTGAGCCATTCTGCCGGAGCGATTTTGGGACAAGATCAAGTGAGGGTTCGATGGGCGTATCTGGATACGGTCGAGAGACATCGCGCAGGAATTGGCGCAAAATAGCCCGTCAGAATGGCTCAGAGTTGGTCGAAAGGGCTCCAGGTGTTTACCGGTATCGTGTCCGACGTGGGGTCGGTGGCGGCGGTCGAACAACGCAACGACGTTAGCCGGCTCAGGATCAGGTGTGCTTACGAACCCGCCGGGATCGCTATCGGCGCGTCGATCGCTTGCGCCGGCGTCTGCATGACGGTGGTTGCGTGCGGGGCAGGCGATGGCGGCGGTGCGGTCATCGAGGTTGACGCCGCGCCGGAAACTCTGCGCCTGACGACGGTCGGCGCATGGCGCGAAGGCACCCGCGTCAATCTGGAGCGATCGCTGAAACTTGGCGACGAACTCGGCGGGCATCTGATGGCCGGACATGTCGACGCGGTCGCCAGAATCGGTAGCCGCCAGGACATGGGCGATGCGGTTCGCTTCGGATTCGTCACACCCGACGGATTTTCGCGGTTCATCGCCCCCAAGGGCTCCGTGGCGTTGGACGGCACATCCCTGACCATCAATCGCGTTGACGGCGATATGTTCGACTGCCTGATCGTCCCCCACACCCTGGACGTGACGACATGGCGGGATCGTCGGCCCGGCGATGTCGTCAACCTCGAGGTCGATACCATTGCTCGATACGTCGCCCGGCTGGTCGCCGCCGACCACATGATTGACGGGGCCGCAAACCCATGACTGCCGAGCCGCGTGTCCTGATCCTCCAGTCGCGCTTCTACACCGAAATTGCCGACAATCTGCTCGACGGTGCCACCGGTGCACTCGAAGGGGCCGGCGCAACCTTCCAGACCGTCGACGTTCCGGGCGCGCTCGAATTGCCGGCGGCGCTGTCGATGGCTGTCGGCCATGGCGCCGGTGAGCAGAACCGGAGCCGCTATGACGGCTATGTGCTCCTTGGCTGCGTCATCCGCGGTGAGACCAGCCATTACGAGGTGGTTGTCGACCAGACCACCGGCGGGATCATGAACCTGGTCGTGCGCCACGGCCTGGCGCTCGGGTTCGGAATCCTGACGGTCGAGAACAGTGACCAGGCGATCGTTCGCTCGCGCGTCGACAAGCTCGACAAAGGCGGCGAGGCCGCGCGAGCGGCCCTGTCGCTGATCAGGGCGCGGCGTCGTCTTCAGGCGGACCGGTGAGCCCGCGGGCCGGGCCGGACCGGTCGCCGCGTCCGGCCAATCGGCGCGGAGCTGCGCGCCTTGCCGCTGTCCAGGCGCTCTATCAGCTCGAACTTGGCGGCGCCACTTTGCCCGACGTTCTGTCGGAATTCGAAGCTCATCGCCTCGGCGCCGAGGTCGATGACGCCCGCTACCGCGAAGCCGATATCCTGTTTTTTCGCGACGTGGTGTCGGGCGTGGTGCGCGAACAACGCATGATCGATCCCGAGATCGACTCGACCTTGGCGGCGGGATGGCCGCTGGTTCGCATCGACGCCACCTTGCGGGCGATCCTGCGTTGCGGTGCGTACGAAATCGCCCGCCGCCGGGATGTTCCGGTGCCGGTTGTGATCACCGAATACATCGATATCGCCGTGGCGTTTTACGAGGGAGACATCCCGTCAATGGTCAATGCGGTTCTGGATGCACTGGGGCGCAAGCTGAGGCCGGCCGGGCATGGGGAAGAACCCGGGTCCGATGCCTGACGTCCGCCCGGCAAACACCCGCCTCGACGAATTCGGCCTGATCGACAGATATTTCCGTCCGCTTGCGACCGAGGCCGGCGCATTCGGTCTCACCGATGATGCCGCCCTTATCGACGGTCCTGGCCGTGACGAAATCGTGGTGTCGTCGGATATGGTGGTCGAGGGCGTCCACTTTTTCCCTGACGACACACCGGGATCGGTTGCGCGCAAGGCGCTGCGCGTCAATCTCTCCGATCTGGCCGCCAAAGGTGCCGAGCCGTCCGGCTATCTGCTGTCGCTGGCGCTGCCGGCAAGCTGGACTGAAAATTGGGTGGCTCGTTTCTGCCGCGGCCTCAAAGGCGACCAGACCACCTATGGGCTGTCGCTGCTGGGCGGCGACACCGTGCGCAGCCCTTGGGGCACGATGATATCGATTGTCGCACTGGGACGCCTGCCCAGGGGACGGGCCGTCCTGCGCAGCGGCGCGCGGCCCGGCGACGCCGTCTTCGTGACCGGGACCATCGGCGATGCCGCTCTTGGGCTGCTGGTTCGACGCGGCGAGATTTCATCGGGTGAGGCCGGTCGCGGCGCCGGGCGGCTGGTGGACAGGTATCTTCATCCCCGTCCGCGCGTCGATCTCGCCCTGACCTTGCGGCGTCACGCCAGCGCGGCGCTCGATATCTCCGACGGCTTGTGGGCCGACCTCGCCCATCTGTGCGCAGCGTCCGGAGTCGGTGCCGACATCGACGTCAGGAAGATTCCGTTGTCCAGGCCCGCCCTGCGTCTGGTCAAGGCCGATGGCAGCCGCTTGGCGACCGTCATAACCGGCGGTGACGATTATGAGATCCTTGCCACGGTGGATGCCAAGAGAGCTGCCCGGTTTGAGCGCGAGGCACGCGCCGCGCGGGTTCCGGTGACCCGGATCGGGCAAATCGTCACGGGCGCAACCGGTCCGACATTTTTCGCCGGTGAAGGGCGTAAATTGCAATTATCGCGGACCGGGCACACGCATTTTTGACCGCTTGGAGGCTTAGCCCGGATTTCTTACACTGGACACGGGCCTGCGTTGTTGTTCGGCGAGACAAATGCAAGAAGGGTGGCGAAAAGCGTATCTGGTCATACGGTTGAGCCGCCCGACACGGCAGATGTCCGCCGAAACGCAACCCGAAGGGCCGGTTGAGGCCGCTGACAGGGTATGTCGAACGGCTTGACCGATGCGACGGCATCGCTCTTCGCCGTTCTCCTGCCCTGTCGGCGGCCTGAACCGGCGCAGGTCATGTCCAGCGTGAGAGGTCCGGGCTAGTGCCGGTAGACTTGGCGCCGGTCCGTGGACGAGAAAGGGCGGCATGGATCAGGGGTTCACCGCCGATGTCGTCGAGGCCGACAGGCAAGCACGCAAAAATACACGCCTGCTGGCACTGGCGCAGGCGGTCGGAGGCGGTGTCGCCCCGATCAATATCACGCTCGGCGGACTGACCGGCGCCTATCTGCTGGGTCCTGACAAGTCACTGGCGACACTTCCGGTCAGCACCTACCTGATCGGCGTGGCGGTGGGAGCGATTCCTGCCGCAATGCTGATGCGGCGCGTGGGCCGCCGCCTGGGATTCATCGGCGGTGCACTGATAGGGATCGTCGCCGGCATCCTGGGCGGAAGCTCGGTGCTGGCCGACTCCTTCCTCGGGTTTGCGGTGAGCATGGGGATTGCCGGGTTTTCCATGGCATTCGTACAGCAGTACCGCTTCGCTGCCGCCGACGCCGGCAGCCCGGTATTCCGGGCGCGGGCCATATCATGGGTTCTGGCCGGCGGCGTCGTGGCCGCGGTCATCGGACCCCAGACAGCCATCTTCACCCGCGATCTGCTTGCGCCAGTGCCGTTTGCCGGCGCCTTTTTCGGTATGAGCGTGCTCGCCCTTGCCAGTCTGATCGTGCTTCTCTTCCTGGGCGGCACGGCCGCGCAACGGCCATCCGTCACGGCGGCATCGGGCGGTCGACCGCTGATCGAAATCGCGGCCCAGCCGCGTTTCGCCGTCGCCGTCATTTGCGGCATTGGCGCCTACGCCTTGATGAGCCTGTTGATGACCGCGGCCCCGCTGGCCATGATTGCCAACGATCACAGTCACAACAACACTGCGCTCGGCATCCAGTGGCACGTCCTGGCGATGTTCGCGCCAAGTTTCGTCACCGGAGCGTTGATCGCCCGATTCGGGCAGGAACTCGTGATCGGCGCCGGGTTCGTGCTGTTGGCGGTGTGTGCTGCGATTGCGCTGGCCGGGGTCGATCTCATGAATTTCTGGGTCGCACTTATCCTGCTCGGGGTGGGCTGGAATTTCGGCTTTATCGGCTCGACGGCGATGCTGACCGAATCCTACCGGCCAGAAGAGAAAAGCAGGGTCCAGGGCGCCAACGATTTCCTGTTGTTCGGTTCGGTGGCGATGGCCTCGCTGCTGTCGGGCCGGCTGTTCGCGACCGTCGGCTGGAACTGGATCAACCTGGTGGCATTCCCGGTGATCGCGATTTGCCTGGCGGCACTGGCGTTTGCGGCGCTCGGCCGTCGGCGCCAACCGGCGTGAAAACCGTTCGAATGGGCGGCCGCCGGCCTTCGGTTGCATGTCGCACCCGCTGGCCTTGACGCCCGGTCGGTCGCAGTCCATACCCTCGCCGGTCTTGTCGTCGGCCGCATTGGGAAATTGCGGCCGTCTTTGTTTGTCCGGTTTGGTTTCCCCAACGCCTGACCGGCCTCGGCCGGGCACTTCAGGGACACTCGAAAGGAATCCGACACCGTGATTTATCTTGTCATTCTTTGCGGTCTGCTGGCGCTGGCATATTCGGTTTGGGCGGCCCGCGGGGTGCTGGCTGCCGATGCCGGGTCGGCGCGGATGCAGGAGATATCAGGCGCCATCCAGGAAGGCGCGACGGCCTACCTCACCCGCCAGTACACCACCATCGGCATCGTCGGCGTGGTCATCTTCTTTATCGTGGCGTGGCTGTTGTCGGTGCTCGTGGCGATCGGGTTTCTGGTCGGCGCGGTTCTTTCCGGTGCGGCCGGATTCCTGGGCATGATGGTGTCCGTCCGCGCCAATGTGCGCACCGCCCAGGCGGCGAGCCAGAGCCTCGCGGCAGGGCTGGAGATCGCCTTCCGCTCCGGTGCGATCACCGGTCTGCTGGTGGCCGGCCTCGCCTTGCTCGGCGTGTCGTCCTATTTTCTGGTACTGACGCAGTTTGCTGGATTCGATCCGACCGATCGGACCGTGATCGACGCCTTGGTGGCGTTGGGATTCGGCGCGTCGCTGATTTCCATTTTCGCCCGGCTGGGTGGCGGCATCTTTACCAAAGGCGCCGACGTCGGTGGTGACCTGGTCGGCAAGATCGAAGCCGGCATCCCGGAGGACGATCCTCGTAATCCGGCGACGATCGCCGACAATGTCGGCGACAATGTCGGCGATTGCGCCGGTATGGCGGCGGATTTGTTCGAGACCTATGCCGTGACGGTGGTGGCGACGATGGTGCTCGCCTCGATCTTCTTCGCCGGCACCGAACTGACCATTGCCGCGATGCTGTATCCGCTGACGATCGGGGCGGCGTGCGTGATCACCTCGATCGTCGGCACGTTCTTCGTCCGCCTGGGATCAAACAACTCGATCATGGGGGCACTGTACAAAGGTTTCATCGCGACCGCGATCCTGTCGCTGATCCTGCTTTTTCCAGTGACCTGGTGGGTGTTCGGCTCGATGTACGATCCGCTCGGCGATCTAGGCTTTCGCGCAATCGACCTTTATCTCTGCGGGATCGTCGGGCTGGTCGTCACCGGACTGATCATCTGGATCACCGAATACTACACCGGGACGACCTATCGCCCGGTCAACTCGATCGCCTCGGCGTCGGTCACCGGGCACGGCACCAACGTTATCCAGGGCCTGGCCGTGTCGCTCGAATCGACGGCGCTTCCGGCGATCGTCATCATCGCCGGCATCCTGGTCACCTTCTCGCTCGCCGGCCTGTTCGGGATCGCCATTGCGGTGACCACCATGCTGGCGCTGGCGGGTCTGGTGGTGGCTCTGGACGCATTCGGGCCGGTCACCGACAACGCCGGCGGTATCGCCGAAATGGCCGATTTGCCAGCCGATGTGCGCAAGACCACCGACGCGCTCGATGCGGTCGGCAATACGACGAAGGCGGTGACCAAGGGGTACGCCATCGGTTCGGCCGGTCTGGGCGCTTTGGTGCTGTTTACCGCCTACACCGCCGACCTCAGCCACTTCGCCGAAAACCCGACCGACTTTCCCTACTTCGCCGACGTCGAAGTCGATTTCTCGCTCACCAACGCCTACGTGGTCGTCGGACTGCTGTTCGGAGGTCTTCTGCCCTACCTGTTCAGCGGCATCACCATGACCGCGGTGGGGCGTGCCGCCGCCGCCATCGTCGAGGAGGTCCGCCGCCAGTTCAGGGAGAAGCCGGGGATCATGGAAGGTCTCGAGAAGCCGGACTACGGCCGCGCGGTCGACTTGCTGACCAAGGCGGCGATCCGGGAGATGATCATCCCGTCATTGCTTCCGGTGCTGTCGCCGATCGTCATCTTCGTGGTGATCAACTGGATCGCCGGGAAGAACGCTGCCTTCGCCGCCCTGGGCGCGATGCTGCTGGGCGTGATCGTCACCGGGCTGTTCGTCGCCATCTCCATGACCGCCGGCGGCGGGGCGTGGGACAACGCCAAGAAGCTCATCGAGGACGGGAAATTCGGTGGCAAGGGCTCGGAGGCTCACAAGGCCGCCGTGACCGGCGATACCGTCGGCGATCCCTACAAGGACACGGCCGGCCCGGCGGTCAACCCGATGATCAAGATCACCAATATCGTGGCGCTGCTGCTGCTGGCGGTTCTCGCCAGCTAGATGTGAAGCTTCAACAGGTTGTCCCGGTTCAGGCCGAGTCGGCTGATTGGTGTTTGTCGATTGAGGCTGGCATGGGGTCGATGCCAGTTGTAGCGGTGCTGCCATTTCGGCAGATCTGCTTTTCGCTGGTCTGAGTTGTGGAATTCGGTTGCGTAGGCCCATTCTCGCAACATTGTCTGGATGAAGCGTTCGGCCTTGCCGTTGGTCTGAGGCGTGTAGGGTTTGGTGCGGATATGCTTGATGGTGAGCCTTCGGCAGGCATCGCGGAAGGCCTTGGATCTGTAGCATGATCCATTGTCGGTCATAACGCGGGTGATGGTAACGCCGAGGGTGGCAAAGTAGGTTACGGCGGCTTCGAGGAAGGCCACGGCGCTTTCCTTTTTCTCGTTCGGGAAGATGTCGGCAAAGCCGATGCGGGAATGGTCGTCGATGGCGACGTGGACATACTCCCAACCGGGCGCGGTGCCGTTATGGCGCTGGTTGCTCTGGCGCCTGCGATCGCCGGTGATGCGATGGCCGACACGATTGAAGCGACCGAGCTTCTTGATGTCCATATGGATGATTTCGCCTGGCGTTTCGCGCTCATAGCGCGGGCGTGGCTGGTTGGGCTCGAGGGCGGACAACAGGCTGAGGCCACGCCGCTTGAGAATACGGCTGACGGTCGCCCGGCTGAGGCCGAGTTCCTGGGCGATGTGGTCCTGCGTGCAACGAGCCCGGCGCAAGACCTCGACCGCTTCGCCGGTGGCCCAAGGCGTTTGGCTTGGCGAGGAATGGGGCCTGGAGGACCGGTCGGCAAGCCCGGCAATGCCCTCCGCGCGAAACCGGCCCAACCACTTGGCGACGGTCTTGGCCGTTGTCTTGAAACGGCGTGCGGCCTGAGCCTTCGTCATGGCCTCATCCATGACGGCGCGAACCATGGCCTCTCGACCTTTCGGCGTAAGATGGGCATTCTGGTGAACGTCCATTCGGTCCTCCGGAGAATCACTGACGTTGGCTGACATCAGCTTCTCTCGACAGGACCGAATGGACAACGTCCTGAAAATTCACAGCTAGAGCCCTTTCAACCAACTCAGAGCCATTCTGACGGGCTATTTTGCGCCAATTCCCGCGCAAAGCCCCTTCGATCCGCGGCGGCTTCGCCCCGGGCCCGGCCTACCGTTGAAGCGGGTTGCGCCCGAAGCCGACCACGCCGGACAACAGCTGCTGCAGGAAGCTTTCGTCACGGCCGCCGGTCGGCGTCGTGCGCGATATGAAGTCGAATACCCTGCCGTCCTGCAAACCGTAATCCGCGATTCTTTCGACCAGGTCCTTGTCGTCGAAATAGACCGCCACAACCCGTTGATCGACGATTTTGTCAGGCATGAAGGCTACCGCGCGGTAGCGGGATTGGCTGATGTAATAGAACACGTCGTTGCCGAAATTGGCGGTGGTGGAGGGTGAACCCAGTGCGATCAGGACCTGATCGCGGCTTGATCCCACCGGCACCTGGTTAAGTGCCGTCGGCGACACCACATAGCCATGCTGGCTGGTTTGGCCGAGGCCGCCGCCAAGTCCGCCGCCTTGTGACGCACAGGCCGCCAGAAAGAGAACCGCCGATGCGGCTGCGACGGCCCGCAAGGCGCGGGTTGCCGGCCGTTTGGCTTGGTTTGACAATCGTGCCTCCGCGGTCATCATGATCCGGTGCGGCCACTCCACTAGCGCGCGGCGGGCTCCTGCGCAACGCCGCGATCATGAAACATTGGTGAATTCGCCCATGCTGGGCTGGCTCTTCAAGTCCGACAAAGTGCTGGACGGCATAGCAGCCGATATTTACGGCGCGATCGTGGCGCGGGCGCGCAACCGGACGATCTACGCCGATCTCGGCGTTCCCGACACCGTAGCGGGGCGCTTCGAGATGATCGTGCTGCACATGGTGGTGGCGATGGAAAGGTTCGGTTCCGGCACGCCGCGGGAGCGCGATGTCGGCCAGCGCGTTTTCGAGTTGTTTTGCACCGACATGGATCACAGCCTGCGTGAATTCGGCGTTGGCGACACGGTCATGGGCGCGCGCATGAAGAAGATGGCCGAGGGATTCTACGGACGCAGCGCGGCCTACACCGATGCGCTGGCTTCCGCCAATCGCGACGAGCTGGCGGTGGTTCTCGGGCGCAACCTCTATCCCGGCCAGGAACGGGCCGCCGACAAACGTCTTTCCGACTATGCAACGGCATTGCGCGCCCGCTTCATTGCCGTCGAACGCGGTCGATTCGAAAGTGGTGCCGAGGCCGTGCCGGCGGCCCCTGACGGGGTGGCATGATGATGAGCGAGCCCGAAACTCCCATCCTGACGGTGCGGGTCGACGCTGCGACGATCCCGGTGTCCGGACATGAGATCCGATTGGAGGCCTCGCAAAGCCAATGCGAGGCGCTCGCTTCTGCCTACAATCTGGTTGGCGTCAAGTCGCTGTGTGCGACCCTGAAGGTCGAAAAACGCAATCGCGGCGCGTTCGTCAGCGGTCGAATCGTGGCGGAGATTGTCCAGAACTGCGTCATCACCCTGGAGCCGGTGATGCAGTCGATAGACGAACAGGTCGAGGTCGAATTCATGGCCGCCGGCGGCCACGGCCGACCACCACAGGTCGATGTTTGATCTCAACGGTCCGGATCGACCGGACTTGCCGGAAGACGGAATCGTCGATGTAGGTGCCCTGATCGAAGAGCATTTGGCGCTCGCCGTCGATCCCTATCCGAGGAGTGAAGGGGCCGAGATCCCGGCGGAGTACCGATCGCCGGCAGTCGGTGCCGACGATTCGCCGTTTTCCACGCTGCTCGGGTTGCGGACCGATGCTCGGAGCCTCGGCGAAACGCGGCCGAAATCAAAGGATTGAGTGTTGGCGTGAAGGCTGTCATGTTCCAGCTTTTTGCGGCCGTGGCGCTGGCGCGATCATGGTCTCTTTCGCTCCCGGTGGTGCGGTAGGGGGATGGATTTGGGGACGATTACGGCGGCCCTTGATGTCATGGGCGGCGACAGCGGAGCCTCTATAGTGCTGCCCGGCGCCGAGCTCGCGGCGTCGCGCCTTCCCGATATCGAATTTCGGCTGTTCGGCGATGCTGCCGTGGTCGAACCGCTGTTGGCCGATCATAAAGCTCTGCAATCGGTCTCGACCTTCGAACACTGTGAGGTCGCGGTCCGGATGGATGACAAGCCGAGCCAGGCGTTGCGCCGCGGTCGCCGAAAATCGAGCATGTGGCGCTCAATCGAGGCGGTCAAGGACGGCCAGGCCGGCGTCGCGGTGTCAGCTGGCAACACCGGCGCGCTGATGGCGATGTCGAAGTTCTGCCTGCGCGGCGCGGAGGAAATCGACCGCCCGGCGATCGCGGCGCTGTGGCCGACGCTGCGCGGGGAAACCGTTGTGGTCGACATGGGGGCGACCATAAGAGCGGACAGCCAGCAGCTTTTTCAGTTTGCGGTGATGGGAGCGGCGATGAAACGCGCGCTTCATGGCGGCAGTCGACCCACGGTCGGCCTTTTGAACATCGGCGTGGAGGAAGTTAAGGGCCTGGAGGCGATCAAGGATGCCGGGCAGTTGCTGAGAGAGGCGGACCTGCCCTTTCTCGACTATGTCGGTTTCGTCGAAGGCGACGATATCGGCCGCGGCGGGGTCGATGTGGTTGTCACCGAAGGGTTCGCCGGCAACATAGCTTTGAAAACGGCCGAGGGCACGGTAAGGCAGTTCACCGCCTATCTACGTGAGGCGACGGACAACAATCCGTTGTCAAAGATCGGATTTCTGTTGGCGCGCGGCGCCTTCGGTCAACTCCGCCAGAAACTCGATACCAGGCGCCGGAACGGTGGCGTATTTCTCGGCCTCAACGGCCTGGTGATCAAATCTCACGGCGGGACGGACGCGGAAGGTTTCGCTGCGGCGATCGAAATCGGCTACAGCATGGCGAAGGCGGAACTCGTGCACAAGATCAACAATGACCTGTCGACCTACCGGCAGGCACGGGCGACGACCGCCGAACGGGTCGCGGAAAAGGGCGCAGCGTGACGGACCAACGAGCGGTTGTACTGGGAAGTGGCGGCTATCTACCCAACAAGGTCGTCACCAACGATGGTCTTGCCGATACCTTGAAGACCACCGATGCCTGGATCAGGCAGCGAACCGGAATCGCCGAGCGCCGAATCGTCGTCAACGGCGAGCTGACCTCCGACCTTGCGGTTTCGGCGGCCGAGCGTGCCCTCGACGACGCCTCACTGACCGCCCGTGACATTGATCTCATCATCCTGGCGACGTCGACCCCGGATCATACCTTTCCCGCCGCCGCGGTCACCGTTCAACAGAAGCTCGGCATCACTCACGGAGCAGCGTTCGATATTCAGGCGGTCTGTTCCGGTTTCGTCTACGCTCTGACGAATGCCGACGCGATGTTGCACGCCGGTCAGGGCAAGCGCGCCCTTGTGATTGGGGCAGAGACGTTTTCGCGCCTCCTGGATTGGACCGACCGCTCAACCTGCGTTCTTTTCGGCGACGGCGCCGGAGCCGTCGTATTGGGCCTGGAGGAGCAGCCCGGAAACGGTGCAGGCCGGGGAATATTGACGGCGCACCTTCGCTCGGACGGGCGCTACAAGGACAAGCTGTATGTGGATGGCGGTCCCTCCTCGACCGGCACCATCGGTCATCTGCGCATGGAGGGGCGCGAAGTTTTCAAACACGCGGTCACGATGATCGAGGACGTTATCGAAGATGCCTTCGCGGCCACCGGGCTGACGGCCGACGACATCGATTGGTTCGTCCCACATCAGGCCAATGTCCGTATCATCGATGCGACTGCAAAGCGGTTCGGCATCCCCGATGCAAAGGTCATCAAAACCGTCAGCCGTCACGGAAATACATCGGCCGCATCGATTCCGCTGGCGCTGTGGGAGGCCACTGCCGACGGCAGGATCAAGCGCGGCGATCTGCTGCTTCTCGAATCGATGGGTGGCGGCTTCACCTGGGGCTCGATCATTCTGCGATGGTGAGTCCGCGAAACACCCTTTATCGACCTTGCATCAAGTTGATTATGTGCTGGCGAGGCAATAGGCTATCGTATTGGTTTGACTAGGGAGAATTCCGCTGTCCGGCATAGGATGGGCGGGGATGGGGGCCATGTCAGGGAAGACGGTGACGCGCGCCGATTTGTGTGAAGCGGTCTACCAGACCGTTGGTTTGTCGCGCACTGAATCTGCCGACCTGGTGGAGTTGGTGATCGACGAAATCAGCGATTGCATCGCTCGCGGCGAGCAGGTCAAGCTGTCATCGTTCGGGTCGTTCCTGGTCCGGGACAAGGGACAGAGGATCGGCCGCAATCCCAAGACCGGCGAGGAAGTCCCGATCCTGCCGCGGCGCGTGATGGTTTTCAAACCGAGCAACGTGTTGAAGCATAAGATCAACGATGCCCTGACCGGTCGCAAAACCGTCAAAGAGGGCGATTAGTGCCCGTTGCGGCGGCGGCGATGGAAATACGGTGTCCAAGGGACCAGACGCATTCAGAACTATCAGTGAAGTGGCGGAGGTCCTCGACCTGCCGCAACACGTTCTGCGTTTCTGGGAGACCCGGTTCAGACAAATCAAGCCACTGAAGCGCGGCGGCGGGCGGCGTTACTACCGGCCCGAGGACGTCGCGCTTCTGCGTGGCATACGTTACCTGCTCTACGGTGAGGGATATACCATTCGTGGTGTGCAACGTACCCTAAAAGAGAAGGGAATTCAACACGTTACGGACGCTTTTGTGGATGGAACCGGTGGCCCGGTAGAGGGCGCAACGGTCTCGACGCCGACCGAAGATATGGCCGCGGTCGAGGCTTTGGTCGGCTCCCGTCCCGAATCGTCCAATGGCTCGGGAGCCGACGGGCTGGCCGGCGAGGACATCGACCGGTTGCAGACCACGCTTGCCGAACTCGTTGAACTCAAGCGACTTCTTGATCAAGCCCGCTAGCGCCCTTTCAACCAACTCGGAGTCAACCCGGAGGGACGGGCTATTTTGCGCCAATTCCTGCGCAAAGCCCCTCGACCGTATCCAGATACGCTCATCGAGCCTTCACTTGATCTCGTCACAAAATCGCTCCGTCAGAATGGCTCCGAGTTGGTTGAAAGGACGCTAGCCTGGTTGCCGGTCACCGCTGGGTAGGCGATGCACCGGGTCGAGGACGCATGGGAGATCTGCGACAACCGTGAGCGAGGAGCCTGGAGTCATCAACCTTCCGACGGTCGGCGACGTAAGGGCGGCGGCCGATCGCATCGAGGGCGTCGCCTATCGCACACCACTGATCGAAAACGCCGATATCAACCAGACGTTGGGCGGCCGTGTCCTTCTCAAACTGGAAACGATGCAGCGCACGGGTTCGTTCAAGTTCCGCGGCGCCTACAACCGGCTGAGCAAGTTTTCGGCGCAAGAACGCGGCCGCGGCGTGGTCACGTTTTCGTCCGGAAACCACGCCCAGGGCGTATCGGCCGCGGCCAAGCTGCTTGGGATTCGGGCGGTGATCGTCATGCCGGCCGACGCGCCGGCGATCAAGATCGAACGAACACGACGCAACGGAGCCGAGATCGTTTTTTACGATCGTCAGCGCCAAGACCGCCTGGCGATCGCCACTGACGTGGCCGACGAAACCGGTGGCGTTCTGATTCCCCCTTATGACGATGGCGACATCATCGCCGGGCAGGGGACGGCGGGGCTGGAGATTGTCGCCCAGGCGCGCGCGCTCGGCACTTCCCTCGATGCCGTCATCATTTGCTGTGGCGGCGGCGGTTTGACCGCGGGCTGCGCGCTGGCGGTGTCGGCGGACCTTCCCGGCTGTGACATCTACACCGCCGAGCCGGCGGGATTCGACGATACGCGGCGCTCGCTCGAGGCGGGCCGGCGCCTGTCGGTTGATCGCGCGGAGAGTTCCATCTGCGACGCGCTACTGACGCCATCGCCCGGCGAACTCACGTTTGCCATCAACCGACGGCTGGTGACAGGCGGACTGACGGTCACGGACGAGGAGGTGCGGCGCGCCATGGCAACGGCATTTCGTGAATTCAAGATCGTGGTGGAGCCCGGTGGCGCCGCCGCACTCGCAGCGGTTCTGGAAAAACGTCTCGATCCCCGCGACAGAGCGGTGGCCGTCGTGGTCACCGGCGGCAATGTCGATCCGAGCATTTTCGCCGAGGCGATCGGCATCACTTAGTCTGCCGCAAACGGCGCCGACAAACGCGATTTCAGGAGCACACGATGCAGATCGTGACCGTCAAATACGCCACAAAACCGGGCTGCGAAGGGCTGTTTCGCGAGCGAATCCTTCGCCACGCCGCCACTTCGGTGGCCAACGAAGAAAACTGCCAGCGATTCGACGTGAGCATAGACCCGGACGATTCGAGCCGGTTTTTTCTGTACGAAGTCTATCAGGACGAGGCGGCGCTCCACGATCACCACGAGAGCGACCACTTCAAGGCCTTCAAGGTGGATATCGTGCCCTGGGTCGCTTCGCGCGAAGCGAAATACTACCGCCGGATATCGGCCGCCTGACGATTTCGCTCCGCGCCCGTCACGTTTTCACAAGAGACCGAACAGTGCGCCGTCTCAGGATCCCGGCTGCGGGACGATGCGGATGTAGGGCTTCGGTTCCCTCCAGCCGTCCGGCCAGATTTCCTTGGCGGCGTCATTGGTGACCGAGCCGGCGATGATCACGTCGTCGCCATGCCGCCAGTTCGCCGGCGTCGCCACTTTGTGGTTGGCGGTAAGCTGTAGCGAATCCACGACCCGCAGCACTTCATCGAAGTTGCGGCCGGTGGTCATCGGATAGGCAATCAGCAATTTGATCTTCTTGTCCGGACCGATCACGTAGACGCTGCGCACGGTTTGATTGTCGGCCGGCGTGCGACCCTCCGAACTGTCACCGGCGGCGGCGGGCAGCATGTCGTAAAGTTTGGAAACCGACAAATCGGGGTCGCCGATGATCGGGAAATTCGGCGCAACACCCTGGGTCTCCTCGATGTCCCTGGCCCAGCCGTTGTGGCTGTCGACCGGGTCGACGCTGAGACCGATGACCTTGACGTTGCGCTTGTCGAAGTCGGGCTTCAACTTCGCCACGACGCCGAGTTCGGTGGTGCAGACCGGCGTGAAATCCTTGGGGTGCGAGAACAGGATGCCCCATGAGTCACCCAGCCAGTCATGAAAACTGATGCTGCCCTGAGTGGTTTCGGCAGTGAAATCGGGTGCCGTATCGCCGATACGAAGTGCCATGGTCTTCCTCCTCATATGAACAAGGCTGGGGCATTAAAACTCCGGACAACGTCGCCTTCAAGACAACGTTTCGTGCTCACCGCCGCTGCGCGAAAAACATGGCTCGCGACGGTCACTCGGGCGAAAAATACGTGCCCGCTCACACTTTCACCAAAGGGCGATCAGGCCGCCGTCCACACCGCGAGTTCGTATCCGTCCGGGTCGGTAAAGTGGAAACGTTTGCCGCCGGGGAAGTCAAACACCGGTTTGACGATTCTGCCGCCGGCGGCGGTGACGCGTTGTTGGAGGGCGTCGAGATCATCGCCGTAGAGGACGACCAGAGGCCCACCCGGGGTCACTTCGCCGATGGTGAAGCCGCCCGTCATGTGACCGTCGGAGAATTCGCAATAGTCCGGACCGTAATCGGTGAAGGTCCAGCCGAAGGCTTCTCCATAGAAACGTTTGGTGCGGGCCATTTCGGCGACGTCGAACTCGACGTAATTGATGCTGCGATCGCGTCTTGGATGATCCGTCATGGATGTTGCCTTCGATTGCCGTCGGGTGCCCGCCCTTGCCCGTCGGTTTCGACCCAAAGCACACGCAGCCCAATGTCGGATGACGCCGGTATAATCAAGATTTCCGGCAGTGGCGTCAAATCGGCAGGGGAATGGCCCGGTACAATCGCCGGCAGCACGATCGATGCTACAGTTGGCCGGACCGGGGATCGATCGATGCGACTGCGCCCGACCATTTTTCTGATATTGCCTGCGCTGTTCTGGCTGATCGCGGCGGCGGCGAGCGCGGCGACGTTTGGCAGCGGGCCTTACGTTTTTTCGGACGAACTCGGCGGGTTTCGCCTGAAGTCAGTGAGCGGATCGGGCAGCACGGTCGACCCGATCGTGCTGGTGGAAGAGTTCTTCGGTATCGGTCCGGCCATACTGACGGTTCGCCGTGTGCCTTCCAGGCTGCGCGTCGGGCCAAGAGGACGGGAGAATTTTCCCTCGTTCATCAATGTCGAAAAGATCGTCGTCAACCGCAGCCGTCGGGGCTGGGTCGGTTTCGATCTGGAACTGGAGGAGGTTCGTGGCGAACCCAGCACCCATCGCGACGGTCTGTCGTTTGATCAGATTTCCCAGCAAACCGGTCGCCTCGCGTCAAACCGCTTTGCTATCGGCGAGCGGACATTCGATCCGGGCGACCGGCTGTTGTTTTTCGACGGCGGGGTCGACCCGGGCGACAGCGTCCGCTTCTCGCTCCTGATCACCGATACCTCGCCCCATGGCACGTTCTACCTGATCCAACGTCCGCAATTCGCGACATCCGGCATACCCGGGACATCGCCGTCAAAGCGGGCGGCGCATGCCGGCGAGCCGAAGATCGGGCCTCTGATACCGGTTGCCGTGAAGGCTGGTTTGGGCGCGCCCCGGTCGCCGGCGGCTTGGTGCGTCGGCGCCGGCCGGTGGCCCTGTAGCTCCCACTGAGCACCACTTCATGCCACTTCGCCCGCTAGGTGGGGCTCCCTAGGCCCAGGGCAGCAGCGAACGCGCAACGGCAGTACATGGCCATGCAGATCGGTGAACCCTACGAATTCACCCCGCAGGAGCAGGCCGCCTGTCGGGAAAGGCTGTGGAAGCCGGCCCTGTTCGCCAACACCTGGGACCACTACCGCGCCAAGCTCAACTGAATCGCGTGGGTCCGATCGCGCAAAATGGTAATTCATGAGGAGTTTCGGAAGGGGCGAGCTGAATTTTTCCGCGTGCCTGATGTCACGTCCGGTTTCGGGGACAACGGGGCATCACATGGCAGCATGGTGCGCGGTGATTTCGACAGCGTCATACGCGGCGGGTTTGGTGCACGGCGCAGTGTTGTCTGGTGCGGCGGGGAGAACATCGCCCTCAGAACCGTCGCTTTTCTCCGCCGGTACCCATGCATCAAAGGCCGCAAACTGCCGCTGGTAGCAACCCGTGCACAAGGCGCGAGCGGCCTGCCCCCGGATGCCGGATGTCGTCAGATTAGCGGTCGGCGCTCACCAAAAACCCATAGGGCTGGTGAGTCCGCTGCTGACGAGCGGTGTGGGAGTTCAGAGGGACCACCACGTCCGCCGATCACGAGCGGCGGGTCGCCCCCTCTGATCAAAACTCCTGCGGGAATGCGCGTGTGCAAAGCCTGACGGCTGCCCTGTTGGGCGTTTCGTCCGGGAGCAGACCGGCAAATGACGCGCTCGCAAGTTCGGTCTTCTCCGAGCTGGTGGATGGGGCGGATACCTCGCCGGATGTCACCAACCTTTGGGCGTTGGCCACACAGTAGGCAACATCCCGATCCGATACAGCAGCAGCAGCCAGATCCGTCGCGCTGCCGTTGGTCGTCAATGGCCCGACCCAAAAGCCAAGGATCAAGATCACGATAGCGCCGCCGATAGCCCCGTATATATATTTGCCCAAATGAGCCTTGAGTTCTTCCATGGAACGAGCCCCTTCTCCGTTGAAACGAGCGAATGGGCCGAGCACCTCGACCCAAACTGCCGGGCAGCAGTACAGCATGCCGGGTCAGAACGACAGCGGCATTTTGGCCCGGCTGGCAACGGCGCGTCAGTTTCTCGCCGCGTCGGTCTTCAGCCACGACGCCGGCGACGGTGTTGATCTCCTTTTCCAAGCCTGGAACGCACTGCCGCAATCGGAGAGGAAAACGCAGGCGCAACGACGAGCAAAATGGGAGCGGATGCCCCCACCACGCTGCCATCGCCCAACCGCAGACCAAATCGCTCGCCAGATTGTCGATATGCCGCAGCCGGACAGCTGGTTCGAATCGGAGCGCGACGCACTTTTTGTCGCCTCCTCAGCGTCGTCGGCCCCCATGGTGAGGAGCACCACCGACCGATAGGATTGCTGACGATTCTCCAACCATTCAGGAAAGCTGGACAATGAGCAACGACATGCAAGTGCTGGTGGCCGGTGTGCCGCTGAGAAAAGCCAAAGTGGCGATCCCCAAGAACGCGATCGATATGATGGCTGACGTCGGTGAGGGGCAGACGAAGATCTATCTGCGCGGCGGCAAGGACCAAATAATCGCCATGGCACTCGATGACGTGATCGCGACGCTGGGTGCCGGCCGGCTACCGTAACCGACCCAGAATTGGCAGCGGCGCACCGCCACCGGGCCCGCCGACAAGCGCTCTCCGGCTCCCGAGTTTGTCCCGGATGGTACAAAGTGCCCGTGCCGCATGGCGCTGACCGCGGACACGCGTTTACGCTCCTTGGCCACCGGCAACAGGGCGCAATCGATATCCGCATCTCGGCAGGCAGAAGGCCTGATGGAGAAGCAAACGAACAGCGACAGGAAAAAGGATGAGAACGGCGGTGACAAATTAGTCCACGGAAGCGGCGGGATTTCCCAGCCGCGGGCGGAGTAAAACTCTGCCACCTGTAGTCTTCGATCTTTTTTGAGATGGAAGGCGGGAGGATGTACACCGTGGACCTATATCTGCGCGTTCGGCTGGCCTGCCATGTTGATGGTCTGAGCCAGCGAGAGGCGGCAAGTCGGTTTGGCATTGCGCGCGAGACGGTGAGGAAGATGCTGCGGCATTCGGAACCGCCGGGATATTGGCGACGCCAGCCACCGAAAACGCCAGAAACTGGCCCCCTTCACGGATATCATCGACCGTATTCTGGAGGAGGACCGACCGGTTCACCGTAAGCAGCACCACACGGCGAAGCGTATATTCGAGCGCCTTCGCGACGAACATGGCTTCACGGGCAAAGAGACCATCGTGAAGGATTACGTTCGGGAACGGCGCCTTCGTCGGCGTGAGATGTTTGTGCCGTTGTCACATCCTCCGGGCCATGCTCAAGCGGACTTTGTCGAGGCGGATGCGATCATCGCCGGCGTCAAGTATCGGGCGCATTTTTTCGTCATGACACTTCCCCACAGCGATGCCTGCTTCGTTGCGGCCTACCCGGCGGCGACGACGGAGGCCTGGCTGGCACAACAGAGCCTTTGTTTTTTTCGGCGGCGTTCCCCAATCGATTCTTTACGACAACGACAAGTGTCTGGTGTCGCGCATCTTGTCAGATGGCACGCGGCAACGAACGCGGGCGTTCAGCGGGCTGCAGTCCCATTACCTCTTCGAGGACCGCTACGGCCGTCCGGCAAGGGTAACGACAAAGGCAATGTGGAGGGGGTGGTCGGCTATGCCCGGCGGAACTTCATGACGCCGCTTCCCCGGTTCGCGAGCAGGGACGCCTTCAATGGCCACCTGGAAGAGCAATGCCGCAACCGGCAAGGCAACGTCCTGCGCGGCCACCGCGAGAGCATCGGCGAACGGTCTGTGCGTGACCGCGAAGCGTTGAAGAGGCCACTGCCGGCACCGTTCGACGCGTGCGACAAGCAGGGCACGCGGGTCAACTCGCTGTCCCTGGTGCGCTACCGGACGAATGACTATTCCGTGCCCGTCGCCTACGGCCATCAGGAAGTCTGGATCCGTGGCTATGTCCACGAGGTGGTTATCGGTTGCGGCGCCGGGATCATTGCCCGGCACCCCCGTTCCTACGACCGGGAAGATATGGTCTTCGATCCGATCCACTACCTGCCTTTGCTGGAGCACAAGATCGGTGCCCTGGATCAGGCCGCGCCGCTAGCCGGATGGGAACTGCCTGATGCCTTCCCAACCCTGCGCCGTCTCCTGGAGGCGCGCATGGGCAAGGCCGGCAAGCGGGAATACGTCCAGGTCCTTCGGCTTGTGGAGACCTTCGATCTCGAGGTGCTTCACGGCGCGGTGAAGGACGCCCTGCTCCTGGGTGCGATCGGCTACGACGCAGTCAAACACCTTGTGCTGTGCCGTATCGAGCGACGCCCGCCCAAACTCGACCTGGATATCTATCGCTACCTGCCTCGGGCCAACGTGGCGACCACGGCCGCCGCCAGTTATATGAGCTTGTTGGGTGGAGGCGCGTCATGACCGATACGCCGCAAGTGTTGCTGGCCCATCACCTCAAGACCCTGAAACTGCCTACGTTCCTGCGCGACTACGACAAGCTGGCCCGCCAATGCGCCACCGAGGGCGCCGACCATGTGCGGTATCTTGTCCGTCTGACCGAGTTGGGACTGATCGACCGTGAGCGCCGCATGGTCGAGCGGCGGATCAGACAGGCCAGGTTCCCCGCCGTCAAAAGCCTCGACAGCTTCGACTTCAAGGCCATCGCATCGCTCAACAAGATGCTGGTTCTGGAGTTGGCTCGATGCGAATACGTCGAGCGTCGTGAGAATATCATCGCGCTCGGCAACAGCGGAACCGGCAAGACCCATATCGCCCTCGGTCTCGGTCTGGCGGCCTGCCAAAAGGGGCTCTCCGCCGGCTTCCTCACGGCCGCTGCCCTGGTTCATGAACTGATGGAGGCCAGGGATGAAAAACGCCTGTTGCGCATGCAGAAGCAACTGGCAAAGTATCACCTTCTGATCATCGACGAACTCGGCTTCGTGCCGCTCTCGAAGACCGGCGCCGAGCTGCTGTTCGAAGTCTTCAGCCAGCGCTACGAGCGGGGCTCGATCCTGGTGACCTCCAACTTGCCGTTCGATGAGTGGACGGAGATATTCGGCTCGGAACGCCTGACCGGGGCTTTGCTGGACCGCCTCACCCACCATGTCCATATCCTGGAAATGAACGGCGAGAGCTATCGTCTCAACCAAAGCCAAAAACGGCGCAAATTTTTGGTGCAATGGTTACCCGGTGGGTCCACAGGAACTAGCTGTTCGAAATGCCGGACGCTTCTTGGCGCAGGCGGCCAAAGCGTCATCGGCCACGGAAGCAAACGATCAAAGGGGGAGGTGCAAAGATGAAGAAAATCAGCAAGTTGTTCGGATTGAGCCTGTGCGCGCTCGGGCTAGGCGTGTTTGCCCAGTCGGCATCGGCAGACGTATTGCAGGACATCGTCAAGCGCGGCGAACTTCGGGTCGCCGTTCAGACCCAGGGACCGCCCGTGAGCTTCGTCGACAAGAACGGCGAGCGCACTGGGTTCGCCATCGAGGTCGTCAAGATGATGGCCGACGACATGGGCGTCGAGCTCATGCTTCTCGATTTCGACTGGAAGGGGCTGATCCCAGCGGTCAATTCCGGCAAGGCCGATTTTCTGGCCGCGGACATGACGCCCAATGCCAAGCGCACGCTGGTGTTGAGCTTCACCGAGCCCTACCTCTACAGTGACGTCGTACTCTATTCCAAGAAGACCCAACCCTTCGTCATGTGGCAGGACGCGTGCAAGGAGGGGGTTTCCATCGGCGTCGTTCAGGGCAGCAGCAACGTCGGCCTGCTCCAGGCGCTGTGTCCTGATTCGACCATCAAGGAGTATGCCGGAGGCGGTGCCGCGGTTGCTCAGGCCGTCTCCGCCGACCGCGTCGATGCCGGTATCAACGATTTCGCGTCGGCCGCCGGTTACATGGTCGAATACACCGAATTCGGCATCCTTGACGGTGCACCGAAGCGTTGGCCGCTGAGTTTCGCCACCCGCCCAGACGAGCATCACCTGCTGCGCTGGATGGACAATTATTTCATGCTGATCCGTAACGACGGACGCCTGGAGGAATTGGCCGACTACTGGATGCGGGGTCCTGTCTGGAAGAACGACCACTAGATCAGGCACCCACACGGGACAATCTTCGGGGGGCTCTGCCGTTGAGGTAGAGCTCCCTTTTCTTAGTCGCCAGGTCATCGAGGCACGTTGCGGAAATGGACTGGATTCTCGATTTCTACAATTACCGCGTGGTCGGCCAGTACCTGCCGGAATTCGCCCGTGGCCTAGGGTCGACGGCGTGGATTTCCCTGGTCTCCCTGGTCATGTCGCTCTCGGTCGGCACGGTCGCCGCGATGATGCGGATGTCCGCCAATCCGATTGTGTGGCGGATAGCGGCCGGCTACGTGCAAGCGATCCGATCGACGCCGCTGCTCATCCAGATCTATCTGTTCTATTTTACGTTGCCGGCCTTGCCCCTGCTCGGCCGCCGCCTGGACGAGCTTGAAGGGGGCATCATCGCGCTCGGCCTCAACGCCGGCGCCTACATGAGCGAAATCATCCGCGCCGGCATCGAGTCGATCTCACGCAGGCAGATCGAGGGCGCCCAATCGGTGGGCATGACCTATCTGCAGCGGATGCGTCATGTCGTTCTGCCGCAGGCCTTCGCCCGCGTCGCACCGCCCTTGCTGGGCCAGACCGCCGTCCTCATCAAAGAAAGTTCCCTGGTCAGCTTCATCGGCGTCTTCGAGCTGTTCGGAGCCGGCCTGGTCGTCCTCAACGAACGGCTGATGCCGAACGAGGCGTTCCTGACGGTCGCCGCCTGCTATCTGGCGATCTACGCCGTCATGCTGTCGCTGACGGGGTACGCGCAACGCCGTCTCGGCGGGACGGCAGCCTAGGGGGGGGCGCATGACCGACGTCATTCTGTCAACCTTGCCGTTCCTCCTGCACGGTCTGTGGATGACCGTCAGGATTTCCCTGATCACCATCATTTTCGGGAGCCTGATCGGCGCCGTGGTGGGCATGCTGAGGACGCTGGACCACGCCGTGGTCACCTATCCGCTCGGAGTGTACATCCATGCGCTACGCGGAACCCCGTTCCTGATCCACCTCTATGTCGTCTTCTTCATGCTGCCGGCGACGGGACTGTCCTGGCTGCAGCTCGAGGCCTTTCCCGCCGCGGTTGTCGCGCTCAGCCTGTATACCTCGACCTATGTCGCGGAAATCTTCCGCGCCGCCATCCAGGCCGTCCCGCGCGGCCAGAGCGAAGCGGCGCGCTCGACCGGAATGACGGCCCTCCAAAGCATGTGGTACGTGATCCTGCCCCAGGCCGTGAAACTGATGATCCCGCCCATGGGCGGCGTTTACGTCATCATCATCAAGGGGACATCGATCGTCTCGGTCATCGGCATTGCCGAACTGGTGCGTGCCGGTGAGCACGCCACCCAGCGCCATCCCAGGGAACTGATGGTGATTTACGGCATGACGGCGCTCTTATACTTCGCTTACTGCTATCCGGTTCTGCGTCTGGCCCGTTGGGCCGAGACCAAGTTCGGTAGCGTCCGGTTGCCGTCGTAGGAGCCGGCCCCAGGCCGCCCGCGGCGAGAGACCATGCTGAGCCGGTTCAATGAAGATCGTCACCTGCAACATCCAATGCCGGGTTCGGCAAAGAGGGGCTTCGGAAAGCGATCAGGCAGATTGGCGACCTCGTCGCCACGCTTGATGGCGAACGTGCAACCGTGCACGCAGCCGGCTCTTGCTGAAGCAGGAGGCTGGCGGGACGAGACTAGAGGATGTGCCATTGGTGCAGCTGGTGTGGTACGATTCGGCCTCTGGAAGACGCAAGATCGGCTCGGCGGGCCATGCTTTGGAAGCTGATTCTGGGACCCACGGTCGCTTTTCTGGTTGTCGTTTTGGCGACATTTGCGCATGCAGCGGAGCCACTCGGGCCCGATCCCGCGCTGTCGCCCGAGGACGTCGTCCAGATCCAACTCGAAGCGCTCCAGCGCAACGACATCCCGACCCAGGATGCCGGTATCCGGCAGGCCTGGATGCTCGCTCATCCCGACAACAGGCGGGTCACCGGGCCGCTGCCGCGGTTCGAGCGGATGATCAAGGGCGCCGCTTACCGGCCGCTCATCGGCCACGCCGCCCACGACATCGAGCGTCTGGGTACAACCGAGGAGCAGGTGACGTTCAAGGTCACCATCCAGACACCGGAATGGCGACGTCCTGGAATATCTTTGGGCAGTTGGCCGGGTCAACGACGGAGCGGCCAAGGATGCATGGATGACCACCGCCGTTTCCCCACCTCGACAAGCCGGCCAGGCTATCTGACGCCAAGACCGCGGTCGCTTGCGACGATCTTCCAAAACAGGTCCCATACAGCTCTTTCGCAATCGCCACGGCGCAGTTGGCACACTCCGCTGCATGACCCGCGCAACTACGGTTCAAATCCCCACAGTTGTGGCTCAGCAAATTCGATCGAGTTCCCCGCGGGGTCACGAACATAGAGTGACCGCGCGCCGTTGGGCCATCTAAGATCCCGTTCGATTTCAACGCCCGCCGCCTGAAAGCGGTTGCGCCAGGTATCCATTTCTTCGTTGGAGATAGAGAAGCATACGTGTCCTGCTCCCGATGCCCCGTGAACCGGCGCCTTACCTTCGCCACGCGAAATTCGGGACTCGTCCGGATTGAAAATCAGCAGCATTCCTTGTCCGCAACGGTAGAAGACACTGCGGTTGCCGTCGCGGCTGACACGTTCGAGTTTGACCCAGACCGCCATAAAACCCTTCCGCGGCATTCAGATCATCCACGTAGAGTGCGGTCTCGAGGATGCCATTGGGCTGTTTCGTCATGATCATTGGCCCTCTGCGACCCACGCGTTAAGCCCTCCGGGGACGGAGGTGAGCGGATCAGGCGGCGACCTCTTCAAGACCGGTAGAAGGAGCCGATGCTGCGAGCTGTTCGCGGATACAGACATTGATAATGCGATCGCGGTGTTTCTCAGATTGCTATCGGGGTGATGGCCCAATGGCAAATTGAAACTTCCCCAAACCGCCAGGCTGTCGACCGGGATAAAGCCCTTGGCCGCAAGAACGGCATAAAGAGCCATTGGTCCATGACCCTTGGACAGCAAGAACCGATCGCGCGACCGGATCTTCCGGATCGCTGCGACTGACCCTCAATATGGAGTCATACAGCGTCCATAAGACATCAAGCGTCGAGATCGCACTCGCGGAGTGTTTCTCGTCTCCCGTCATCAATGTCATCAGGCGGGGCAGGTCGCCGTAACCAAGTTCCCTCAAAACGGAAGCTCCCCGAGGGTTGACACTAGAGGCACGCTACAAGTTGAAGTGCGCTTTAAGTCAAGGCCCTTCGAGGAACGGGAGAAG
>CAXXRA010000011.1:0-378231 GCA_963663975.2 uncultured Bauldia sp.
AACCTCGCTTCCGACATGCAGCAGCCGGGTCTTTCCACGCGCCGCCAACAACGAGCGGGCAACGTCGCCCGATGTGACCACATCGTCATACGCGTGGCGGGCGACACCGAGTTCGTCAAGCTGCCGAACGATGTATCTGCTGGTGCGCGGCGCCTTGGTAATCAGAACAACGCGGCCTCCGGCCAGCCGGAAGCGACTGAGCGCATCGACCGCCGGCGAACCAGCCTCGGTCCCATTGTGAATCACGCCCCAGACATCACAAAACGCCGCGGCATAGGACGGCGCCAGTTCGGCCAGGCCGGATAACCAGGATGGAGTCGCCGAGTTTCCCACCGGCCCCGCCTATGGTTTCGGGCCGGACTGGTCAAGTATCCGCGATGTCGCGACAAACCGCGGCCTTCGGTCGACCGGCCGTGCATACCGATTGTTTACCATGTTCCGTGATTGTCGGGACGCGCTCTCGCCTGCTGCCCTGCTGGTACTCCAGCGTCCATACGAGTCATGCCAAGTACCATAGCATCCCCCTCCCCGATCGGGGTTTTCATTGTCGAAGCCGATCCCGCACAACGGCGGACGCTGTCGGCAATCCTGGGTCGCGAGCGTGGCTTTCGCGTCTCGACCCATGCCGATCGCGCCAGCGCCCGTGACGCCCTCATGGGCGCTGAAAATGGCGTCGTAATTGCCGACCTCGACACCATCGGAGGTATTGGCAGCCTGCGTGACACCGGCGCCGGGCGGTTCCCGCTGATCGCTACCAGCGGCGATGCATCACTCAACACCGCTGTTGCGGCATTGCAGGGCGGAGCGGTGGACTTTCTGCCCAAACCGATCGGCGCGCGGGCGCTGATGGACAAGGTGAAGGCGGCGATTGCCGCCGCTGACGCCGGACGCCCGGCGAAGGGCGCCCAACAAGGCTCCACCCCGACGACCAGCATCGAGTACGATTACGGTGGGTTTGTCGGCCGCTCACCGGTGATGATGGCGACCTACCGGCAGATCGATCAGGTTGCGGCCTCGACCGCACCGGTGTTCATCACCGGCGAAAGCGGTACCGGCAAGGAACTTTGCGCCGAGGCCGTGCACCGCCAATCGGGCGCCGCCGGTCGTCCCTTTGTCGCCATCAATTGCGGCGCCATTCCGGCCGAATTGATGGAAAGCGAGATGTTCGGCCATGTTCGCGGTGCCTTCACCGGCGCCGTTGGCGAGCGCACCGGCGCGGCCGAGCTGGCCCATGGCGGGACGCTGTTCCTCGACGAGATCGCCGAGATGAGCCTCACCCTGCAAACCAAATTGCTGCGTTTTCTGGATTCGGGGGAAGTCAGGCGGGTCGGCGGTATGACGACGTCAAAGGTCGATGTACGGATTGTCTGCGCCACCAATCGCGATCCGTACGCTGAGCTTGAAGCGGGTGGGTTTCGGTTGGATTTGTTCTATCGCCTTTATGTTCTGCCGATACATTTGGCACCGTTGCGTGCCCGCAGCGGCGATGTGCGGCGGCTGGCGGAGCACATGCGCCGGCGTTTCGTGGCGCAGGAGCGGCGATCGCCAGGCGCCTTCGAGGGCCGCGCGATCGACCTCATGACGTCCTACCCGTGGCCCGGTAATGTCCGCCAACTCGCCAACGTGGTGCGCAGGATGGTGGCGATGAGCACCGGTGACGTGCTCGGAGCCGAACTCCTGCCAGCGGAAATCGTCGAGTCTCGGCCTGCCAACATCCCTCCGGCGGACGCCCGGTCGGCGGTGCCGGCGATGGTGGCGCCGATGCACCAGCGCGAACGCGAGATCATCGAGGAGGCGCTTGCGGCCCATGACGGCAGCGTCACCGGCGCCGCCGCCGCGCTTCAGATCAATCCCTCGACGATCTACCGCAAACGGCGGGCATGGAAGAGCCCAAAATAGAACCAGGACACTTGCGCCGGACCGACGGGCAGCCGATCATGCCGGGAGCACGACAGGCAACGGGAATGACCGATGAGGACAGGATTTGACCTGCACGGCGCGGCGGTGGTTGGGGCCGCCTTGGCGATTTTGGGTGCGCCCGAGGTCCAGGGCGGAGAGATTGCGGAGGGCGCGCTGCGGGCGGAGCAGCTGATCGCCGAACCGAGGCCCGCGGACGCGCTGAGCGAACTGGATGGCGTCGTCGAGGCCGTCTGGCGGGAGATACCGCTGCAATTTCGAACGGCGGCCTTCGCCGAGACGGGATCGGTCGAGGCATATGGAAAGTACCAGCCGCGCGAGGGCGTCTTTTGTTCGGGCGACACCCTGACCGTCTATGTCGAGCCCGTGGGCTACGGATTTTTCGTGACCGGGGCGACGATGGCGATTGACCTCGCGGCGGGGATAGAGATCCGGTCGCCGGGCGGTATCGTTTTCGCTCGGGCGCAGGAATTCGGCCGACTGGAATGGACAGGCCGCGCCCGCAGCCGGGAAATTCACGGTGACATCTCGGTGACATTGCCGGACTTGAAGCCAGGAGATTACGAGATCTTCGTGACTCTGACGGACGAGGCTACCGGCAAGGCCGCCCAGGCCGCGTTGCCGTTCGCGATCAGCGAGTAGCGGCGGCCGCCCCGAGCCGTAACTCGCGGTCTTTCCTGCCGACCGGGAAACATCGTGAGAACGGGCGTTTTCTTCGCTCGAACGCTTGACACCGGGCGCCAGCGTGCCTACATCCGCGGCGCTTGTTAGCACTCGTACCAGTCGAGTGCTAATCGAGGATTTCAGGCGATCAGAGATCGCACCGCTCAAGAGGAAGACAACATGAAATTCCGCCCCTTGCACGACCGGGTGGTCGTGCGACGTATCGATTCCGAAGGCAAGAGCGCCGGCGGCATCATCATTCCCGATACCGCGCAAGAGAAGCCCCAGGAGGGTGAAATCATCGCCGTGGGTCCCGGAGCCCGCGACGAGACCGGCAAATTGGCCCCGCTCGACGTCAAGGCCGGCGATCGGATCCTGTTCGGCAAATGGTCGGGCACCGAGGTCAAGATCGATGGCGAAGACCTTCTCATCATGAAGGAATCCGACGTCATGGGTGTGATCGAGGGTCGACCCGCACGCCGCAAGGCCGCCTAGGCCCCTTTTCCATTCCGAAACCAAACCCAACAGGACAACAGCAATGGCTGCGAAAGAAATAAAATTCTCAACTGAGGCCCGCGACAAAATGCTCGCCGGCGTCGACATCCTCACCAATGCGGTGAGGGTCACGCTTGGTCCCAAAGGACGCAACGTCATCCTCGACAAGTCCTTTGGTGCACCTCGCATCAGCAAGGACGGGGTCACCGTCGCCAAGGAAATCGAACTCGAAGACAAGTTCGAGAACATGGGCGCGCAAATGGTGCGCGAGGTCGCCTCCAAGACCGCCGATGTCGCCGGCGACGGCACTACCACGGCCACGCTTCTGGCCCAGGCGATCGTCAAGGAAGGCGCCAAGGCGGTTGCCGCCGGCATGAACCCCATGGATCTCAAGCGCGGCATCGATCTGGCCGTCACCGAGGCCGTGGCCCAGCTCAACAAACGCTCCAAGCGGATCAAGACCTCACAGGAAGTCGCCCAGGTCGGTACGATTTCGGCCAACGGCGAAGCCGAAATCGGCGACATGATCGCCGACGCCATGCAGAAGGTCGGCAATGAGGGCGTCATCACCGTCGAGGAAGCCAAGACGGCCGAGACCGAATTGGAAGTCGTCGAGGGCATGCAGTTCGACCGCGGCTATCTCTCGCCGTACTTCGTCACCAACGCCGACAAGATGGTGACCGATCTCGAAGATCCCTACATCCTGCTGCACGAGAAGAAGCTCTCCAATCTTCAGGCGATGCTGCCGATCCTGGAATCGGTGGTGCAGTCGTCGAAGCCGCTTCTGATCATCGCCGAGGATGTCGAAGGCGAGGCGCTGGCCACGCTGGTGGTCAACAAGCTTCGTGGCGGCCTCAAGGTCGCAGCGGTCAAGGCTCCCGGCTTCGGTGACCGCCGCAAGGCCATGCTGGAGGACATCGCGGTTCTCACCGGTGGCCAGGTGATTTCCGAGGACATCGGCATCAAGCTCGAAAACGTGACGCTCGACATGCTCGGCCACGCCAAGCGGGTCTCGGTCGAGAAGGAGAACACGACCATCGTCGACGGCGGCGGCAAGAAGAAGGAGATCGAGGGCCGGATCTCCCAGATCAAGCAGCAGATCGAGGAGACATCCTCCGACTATGATCGCGAGAAGCTGCAGGAGCGGCTGGCCAAGCTCGCCGGCGGCGTGGCCGTGATCCGCGTCGGCGGCTCCACCGAGATCGAGGTCAAGGAGCGCAAGGACCGCGTCGACGACGCGCTGAACGCCACCCGGGCCGCGGTCGAGGAAGGCATCGTTCCCGGTGGCGGCGTGGCACTCCTGCGCGCCAAGAAGGCCGTCGGCAAGCTTTCCGCCGAGGTTTCGGACGTTCAGGCCGGGATCAACATCGTGCTCAAGGCGCTGGAGGCACCGATCCGCCAGATCGTCGAGAACGCCGGCGTCGAGGGTTCGATCGTGGTGTCGAAGGTGATGGAAGCGAAGTCGGATACCTACGGCTTCGACGCCCAGGAGGAGGTCTACACCGACCTCGTCGCCGCCGGCATCATCGACCCGACCAAGGTCGTGCGCGCGGCGCTGCAGGATGCGGCGTCGATCGCCGGTCTGCTGGTCACCACCGAGGCCATGGTGGCCGAGGCGCCGAAGAAGGACGCTCCGGCACCCGCCATGCCTCCCGGAGGCGGCATGGGTGGCATGGACTTCTAGGTCCACCCACCACAAACGAATACCGAAAGGCCGCCATTTGGCGGCCTTATCTTTTTGGAGTTCGAAGCCCTGGATCAGAAATTCGGAGAGATGCGGTAGGATGAAATCCTGTCGTTGAATGCCGGACCGACAAAGCTGGTGTCGCTATCATAACGGCGGCAGACGCCACCGAAATTGGGTTGCCCGCAGGCCACCACCAGCAGCCCGGACGGCACCCGCAGGGAAGAGATCTTGTTGTCCTGAGCCGGCGTCAAATTGCGGCGCTCCGTGCCGGCACGGCCGCACACGCTGGCGCCCCCGAACCCTCGATCCTCGTACAGGCAGGCCTCGCCGGCGATGGCGCCGATGATCCCGGGCAGGTTGATGACGGGTCCCCCTGGACCAGGGGACAGGATGCCGGGGTCCGGGGTGGGCGGTGGCAGCGGCGCCGGGCGCGCCACGGTCTGGAACACTTCGTAGGATGAGATGCGGTTGTTGAAGGGCGGACCGAGACGGGGCTGGTCACCGTCGGTCCGGGCGCAGACGCCCCCCATGTTCGGCTGGGCGCAGAACGTCATGCTCCAGCCGGGAACAAGGCGGATCGATGAAATCGTGTCGTTGAGCCTTGGGCCAAGGTTCGAGATACGCTCCGGTCCCTCGGAGCACACCGCCAGGCCGCCAAAATTGGGCTCGCTGAACAAACAGGCAACCCTGATCGGCGGCGGCTCAACCACCGTGATGCGGGCCACCTGAAAGGAAGAGATCGCATCATTGCTGGCCCGCAGACGGCTTTCGTCACTGGTGAATTCACGGCACCAGCCGCCGAAATTCGGGTCGCGGCAGGCCAGCAGTTTCCAGCCCTCGGCGATCCGGAACGAAGAAATACGGTTGTCCTCCCATGGTCGCATATTGGCAACGCGCGCCTCATCGTTGGCGCAGATGGCCACGCCGCGAAAATCCTGATCGGGGTACAGGCACACGACGCCGGCGGGCGACGGTGGCGGCGGCGGCGGCGGCGGCGGCGGCGGCTCGGGCTCGACGATCGGTATCCGAGAGACCTCAAACGACGAAATCTGGTCGTTGCTTGCCCTCAGGCGCGGCTCGTCGCCGGTGAATTCACGGCACCAGCCACCGAAATTGGCGTCGCGGCAAACCCGCAGATGCCAACCATCGGCGACCCGGAAGGACGAGGTCCGGTTGTCCTCCCATGGCTGCAGCCGGCTGACCCGGGCCTCGCCGGCGACGCATATGGCCTCACCCCGATAATCTTGTTCTGCAAACAGGCAGGCGACGCCGCCGGGCTCCGGCACGGGCTCCGGGTCAACCACCAGCAGGCGGGACACCTCGAAGGACGAAATATCGTCATTGCTGTCGCGCAGGCGACGAATGTCCCCGCCGAAGTTGCGACACCAGCCGCCGAAGTCCCGCTCCTGGCAAACCCGCAGCACCCATCCGGGACTGACCCGCAGGGAGGAGACGCGGTTGTCCTGCGAGGGCACCATGCGCGCCACGCTGGATGCATCGTTGACGCAGATCGGCTGGCCACGGAAATTGGCGCTGGTGTAGAGGCATACGACCGACACACCGGATTGAGCCGAAGCGGGTCCGGCGTCGTGGATCAGGGCTGCGGCCGCCAAGGTCAGTATCGAGAGCTGAAGGGCACCTCTAAAAATCCCTGTTCCGAGCCTTGATCGGTTATAATCCGGACGGTTTGGCGCGTAGATGTGGGGAACCGACCATGGGCCAAATGGGCTTTTTCGACATCGCGAATCGGTATGCCGGCCTGGACGCCAAGAACGATCCTTTGGCGAGGATCGACGCGGTGGTTCCGTGGGAGAATTTCCGTGCCCGCCTGGAGGCGATCTGGCGCAAGCCGGCCGAGGAACGGAAGTCGCCGGCGGGGCGAAAGCCCTGGGACGCGGTGGCGATGTTCAAGGCGATCGTTCTCTGCGAGCTTTACAATCTCTCGGACGACCAAGTGGAGTACCAGCTTCGCGACCGCCTCTCGTTCATGCGGTTCGTAGGGTTCGGTCTTGAGGACAAGGTCCCCGACGCCAAGACGGTGTGGCTCTACCGGGAACAGTTGGCGCGGGCGGGCATGGTCGAGGCGTTGTTCGAGGACTTCGACGGCTATCTGGAGAAGCAGGGCTACCTGGCGATGGGCGGCCAGATCATCGACGCGTCGATCGTACCGGTCCCCAAGCAGCGCAACAGCCGTGACGGCAACGCGCGGATCAAGGATGGCGAGACGCCGGAGCGCTGGAAGGACCAGCCGGCCAAGCGGTCGCAGAAGGACACGGACGCACGGTGGACAAAGAAACATGGCAAGAGCCACTACGGTTACAAGAACCATGTCACCGTGGACCGCCGGCACAAGCTGGTGCGGCGTTACCAGGTGACCGACGCGGCGGTGCACGACAGCCAGGTCGTGGAGGACATCCTTGATCCGGACAACACGGCCTCGGACGTGTGGGCGGACAGCGCCTATCGGTCGGCGGAGATCGAGGCGAAGCTGAAGGAGAAGGGCCTGAACAGCCGCATCCACCGCAAGGGGCATCGCGACAAGCCGCTGAGCGAGCGGGAGAAGCGGGGCAACAAGGCCCGTTCGAAGGTGCGGGCGCGCGTCGAGCACGTGTTCGGGGCCCAGAGCAACGACATGGGCGGGACGCTGGTGCGCAGTATCGGGCTGGTACGGGCGAGGGCGCGGATCGGGCTGAAGAACCTCGCCTACAACATGCGCCGCCTGGTGCAGCTGGAGCGTCTCGCCGCGGCGGCGCCAACGTGATGGTCATCAGGGGAGAAGTCTGCCTGGAGCCCCCATTGACAGGGAAACAGACCCCCCGGGGAGCCGGAGAAGGCCGAAAACCCAGACGCCAACCCCGCTCATGACCCGCGAGATCCGCACAACCTGTCGAGTTTCACGTCAGTCGCATTATTTTTCGAGGTGCCCTCAAGCGTACGATCAAGGAGGCGCTCGAGCTTCGCGGCTTGAACGACTTCGCCGAGCTGGCGGCCTACCGCCTGACAACATCAGACGGTCAAGACCCGACAGCTCGCCAGGCACCGATTGTCCGACCAAGTCTTAGCTTCTACACGCGTCAGGCCCTCTTGCCAAATACCTCCTGGAACTCCCCGCCAGCACGATCAACCGAGATAGAACGAAGATATCGAGCAGCCTCGCTGACTGCTGCCTCTCGAGACATATGTGCGTCGTCCCACTCCACTGACAAGGGGCCCATGTAGCCGATACCATTCAGGGTTCGAATTAAATCCTCCCACTTGACATCGCCGTGACCCACACTGGCGAAATCCCAGCCGCGCTTCAGGTCTCCGAAATCCATCATGCCTGAGAGGATCCCGTTGCGCCCGTTCAGGCGTCGAGTGCATTCTTTAACGTGCACGTGGTAGATTCGGTCGGAGAAGTCCTGCAGGTACCCATGCAGGTCGATAAACTGCCAATAGAGGTGACCGGGGTCAAAGTTGATGCCGAAGCCGGGACGACGCCCCATCGCAGACAACGTCTGCTCGGTCGACCAGTAGTCGAAAGCAATCTGGCCGGGGTGTACTTCCAACGCAAAGCGAACGCCAAGCTTTTCATATTCGTCAATAATCGGCACCCAACGGTCAACGAACTCACGAAATCCGGCCTCGATGTCACCTGCCTTTACCGGTGGAAAGCCCGCAATCATGTGCCAATGGGGCGATCCGCTAAACCCCACAATTGTCCTAATGCCAGCGTTCTTGGCGGCATGGCCTAGCTCGATCATCGCGTCCCGGGCGCGGGGTGCGCACGCCCTCAGCGTTTCCATCACCCCATACAGCGGCCGGCAGAACAGCCCGGTGTCGATCGTCGATAATGCCATCGGCGACTGCTTGGCCAATGAGGTGGGCAGATACCGCAACCATCGTCAGGCGATTTCTCTCGAAGAGAGATTGAAGTTCGCGGACATATCCATCTTGGGTTGCAGCGCGAGCCGAGTCGAAATGCCCGCCCCAGGTCGCGAGTTCCAGGCCGTCGTAACCCCACTCCGCGGCACGCTCTACCAAACGGTCCAAGGGAACGTCGGCCCACTGCCCGGTAAAGAATGCTATTTTTCGCGGCATCATTATGACTCCTATGACCGAGCTATATAATTCTTTGCCCCAAGAAATTCGATGGGTCAACCGAGGGTGGCTCGGCCGTGCGATTCTGGGGGCATGGCCCAGACCGTCTGTGTGATTCTCGGAGCCGATGATCGCGTGCGACTGGCGGCGCGAGACGGCATAAACAGCGGCAAGCGAGGTTTAGCTGCGTCTGCCGAACGCGGGCGTGGCGGAATCGACTTGCCGCCGCATCATCGCGCGTGTGGGTCTTGGTTCCATATTGCGGAAGTCGACTTCCGAAATGGGTCACGGAACGAACCCGCTCTCGCGGGAGGGTGCGGGCATCAAGGTTGGCGGGAACGCCGGAAGCATGTGTGACGGGATGAACGGTTTGGGGTGACGGGGCGGCCATCGGCCGTTGAGCATGAAGGGTCAACCTTCAGCTTGAGAGGACCATCCTATGACCATCCATTCTTCGCATCCACCTGCAAGCGCACTGCGCCGACGCATGATCGAGGACATGACCGTGCGTGGCTTTGTCGCCAAGACGCGGCACAACTATGTCTGTCACATGCGAGCGTTTTCGGCCTTCATCGGCCGCTCACCGGATACCGCGACCGGCGAGGATGTGCGCCGCTTTCAGCTCCACCAGAGCGAGGCCGGCGTGAGCGTACCGACCCGCAACGGCGCGGTCTCGGCGCTGCGCTTCTTCTTTACCGTGACGCTCGACCGGCCCGACCTCGCCCGGCGTCTGACGGTCGTGCGCCGGCCGCGAAGGCAAATGGTTTGCGGCAGCAAAGTCGGCCAGACTGTTCGATGAAGCTATCGAACTTGCGAATCGCTCGCCTCGAGGTGCCGTTGTGGAAATTGACGCGCCGTTTCGATCCCTTTCCGTCTTCGCCGTCTGTAAGCGCATCCACGGATCTTACCATCGGCGCGAACTCGTCAATATGCATGAAGCGGCCGATCACCGCCCATACGGCGTCCGGCGCGGCGCCGATATCGAGGGTTCGTTCGTGGTGTATCATTTTGTGTGTCCTGGCCGAGGTTCGGAGTTTATCGGATGCCTACTGACAGCTCCCTGTCAGTAGAACTCGTGATCAGCCCCGGTTGATTGGTGTTGGTTGATGGCGGGCATTTGGTCCATTGGGACTGAGGTTTCCGGTGCTGGTGGGCGGTATCTTAGAACGCTGTGAGGCCGGACAGTATTGTAGTGGGCACGCCAGGCTTCGATGATGATCTGGGCTTCCCGAAGGGCGCCACGGAGAATCCGGCAATATTTGTAACTATTTGATATTGCGCGATTATTTACCTGAGCGCACGAAAATCCGTGTGGCGCATAATATACAAAACGGGAACGAATAAATCCAATGATTTCAATAAGATATGATGGTGCCAGGGGCGGAATTGAACCACCGACACGCGGATTTTCAGTTCTCGGCATGGGAAATCACGCAGACTCCCACCTTATCTTCCTGTCGCCTAAGCCGTTCAATAACCTGAGATACCTGCATCCCGGTCCGTCATGCGAGTTCCTGCCGAAACCCGCAAACCCGGTACCATAGCGGTACCATTGGTCCACCCCGATGTTTGGGGCAGCGATCAAGCGGACGCGGCTGTCGTGCCGCTCGTTCGCCACTAATGCCGTTCGACTTCAGCTCAACGCGCTCGCTTACAATCTTGGCAACTTTCTCCGCAAGTTGGCGATGCCGGAACCGATCAAAAACTGGTCTGGGGAGTGCGGGTTGTGCGTTGTCGCACTGCAACAACGCTCGATTCGCCCCGACCGATCGCTCCGCTTTGGATGGAATGATGTCATGAAAGACGCCACCGCCAGACCGGTACGCGATCGCCCGCGCGGGGGCGGGCACGACGCTACGGCATCGCCGAGGAATGGTGCTGGGCGATCAGCCACCGACCGTCCACGCTCACCAGCGCGAAGCTGTAGCGATGCTCGACCTGGAGGCGTTCTCCGTCGGGAAGCGTGACGGCGAATTCGTACGTGCCCGTGCTGGTCGCGAACGCGCCTTCTCCGTAAATGCGGACCTGCGGATCGTGGAACACCACGCTGCGATCGGTGAAGTTGCCGAACTGCGCCGCAAAATATGGCGCGAACTCTTGCGGACCGAAGAAGGGCTGCCGCCCACCGGTTCCCCAGAAGACGGCATCGGGCGTGTAGAGTGCGACCATCGGGGTGGCGTCCGCCGCCGAACCGTACGTCGCGGCCCACTCGTTCATGGCGGCGAGCACATCGTCCTCCGGTGCCGCGTGGGCCGCGTTTGTCAACGTTGCCAACAAGCCGGCGAGCATCATCGCCCGACCCGTTTTCGCGCCCGATTCCACCAATGCGTCATGGAGACCTCCCATTTGCGCTTCGCCGTGCCCGCCCCGCACACCCAAGTATGCACGTTTCCCGCGCGATGACAGGCCTATCGGAACGTATTCGGAAAAAAAGCGCGGCAGGGTGCAGTGCCCCTCGCCGCTCCCGGCGGTCGCGCTTCCGCCTCGGCGGGCGGGCGCCGGCTACGGGTCGCAGTCGACGACGACGCAGCTTCCGGGCGACGCGCCAGCGCTCATGATCTGGCAGCGGACGAGCGCGCGCGCTTCCGTGCTCAGCTTCAATAGGCCGATCGCCGTGTAGGTGGCGCCGCTAGCGTTCTTCGCCGTGCACGTCCAGGCGAACGCCGGGTCGGTCAGAGAAACCCTCTGGCGTGGGCCGGCATCGGTCCGCGCTGGGACGTCGTGTATCCTGGAGCGGCACTCGCCTGCAACGACCAGCGGCGGCCCGGCGGCGCGAAGGGCAACACCAGGTGCCTGAATTGCCAACGTCTGGCCAATGAAAACCGCTAAGCGATGGAGGGCCCGCCGCGGTTTACCGCTGGCGACTGGTCGCCAGCAAGATCGATCACGTAGCGACCGTTCGTCTCCTCGGTGACGGTACCGTGTCGGGTTGGCTTGCCGGCACCGCTGAGGGCCAAGCCAAAGAAACCGATGACATCCTTATGGAGCCCGGCGGGCAGGTCGAGGGCCACCAATTCGTCGAAATAGCTGATTCTGACCGGCTTCATGGATGATGAACCCCCAAGTGCACCGGCATCGTGCATCCGGCTGCGACCAAACCTTAGACGGTCGCCTCGTCGAGGCAAGTGTCCCGCCGAGCCACGGTCAGGTTGAGGTGGGCGATGCCACGCCAGCGGGTAAATAGAAGTCTGAAGGGGAACACGACGTGGCGCAACGCCGCCACGCTGGCCGAGTTGTTGCTGACCGCAACTGTGGCCACGAGTTGTACCTTCGGCGCACAACTGGTGCCGACATTTCCGGGACAGGGGCAGACGCCGGCCACCACCGGATCGAATATCGTGCAGACGATTACCAACGGTCGCCAGGTGTGCCGGCGCGGCGATTAGCGTCAGGGGTCCGAAATCTGGCGCTCGGCGCAGTCCACCTGGAACGGGCTCGCACGGCCCGACCGACGGGCGGTCGCCCGCGACCTCGTGCAAGGCCAAATCGGGCCTATCCAGTTCCGGGACGTCATCGACCCGCAGATCACCAACATCGCCCGCGTCACCGGCGCCGGCAACGTGGTTCAACTTTCCTATTCCGGAAACTTCACGCCGCCGGGGCAGCAGCCCGCCTACCAGACGCCGCTCGACATGCCGCTGACCATCCCGCCGCGCATAGCGGGTTTCCACTACCGAACGTTCCTCCACTTCCTCTGCTACGAGTCGGAGGTCGTGCGCATCCGCGCCGAGATCGCCGATCGTTGTACCGCGGTAGGCCGGCAGATCGGTGCACAGGTTCGTGCCCTGCAAGCTCCGGTCGGTCAGGCTCAGTACGACTCGTGGATGGGGCCCGTTGATCTGGTGATCGCAACAGCCTCACACTTCTTCTTGCCACCATCGACGATGATACAATCCCACTGGTGACCCGGCGGCGGCGGAAGGTCCACGCCCATCTTCTCGAGTTTAGGCGGGGGCATGGGTGGCAGTGTCGTGTAGCAAAACACATCCCCGTTGGAATTGGTAACACATGCGGCGAAAGCCGGAGTCGCCATCACGGAGATGAGGCCAACGGCGGCAGCGACGAGGGTTTTCTTGAACATGGGCGTCACCCTTTGGGTTGGCATTGGTCGTCTCCGATCGGTTGATCGATCGTGATGACGGAACTTGTAATGTCGCGCCACTGAACCGGGCCTGAGATGCCGGTTCATCCCCCGTTCATCGACGAGACTTCCTGATCATGGGGCTGCGCGGACTTTGTGCATACCATGAATCAGACTGACAGTGTCCTGGACCCGACCGCCGGTAACCGAACGCACGACCGATCGACTTCAGCGACTCTCCTCGCTGCCAGCGATCCCACATCTCCGTCTTCTCTGCCGCCATATATCCAAGTCGCACCTTTCGAGCCATCGCAACATCCTCCATCTCAAGTCCAAGACAAAGTGTTGCGTCGACCCGTTGAGACCACCCCCCAGAACCGGTCATCGCGCAATCAGTCACGGATGTCGGCGAAGTGCCAAGAGCCGCCGTCGAGGCCTCAGGCTCAGGACCTACTCCGGCGCACCGGCGGCCCGCAGGATGTCGGCAATCTCATCCTGTCCATGATGTATCGCGTATACGAGAGGCGTGGACGGTTATCCAGGGTTCGACCTAGTCTGCAGCGAAGCAATAGAACAGTCCCGCGCCTCCGGATCTTGGCAGATCATCTTCACCACACCCGCGCGAGCCGTGTACGGAATTCCATGAAGTGCTCCCGCCGCCATGCCGGTCATGGTGCCCGACCTGCGCGCTGCCTTCGCCGGAGCTGGTCCAGCTGCTGCACGTATGATCATTTGGATCATTTCGGGAATAGGCTGTGCCGTCGGCCCTCGAACCCGTCAGAATGTCATGTTGGTTCGGTTGATCGCCGCGCCCGTTCACGCGATTGCCGTTTTCGTCCAAAGCGGTTCTTTTGACGATGTTTGGGCTCAGATGAAGCTCATCCAAATCGCTGGCGATCAATTCGCCACGAGCGTTATACCAAGGGCCGAGACCGATCCGATCGCGAGCTGAAATACTGCGTTGGCCTTCGATCT
Organism: uncultured Bauldia sp.; assembly: GCA_963663975.2. Classification (GTDB taxonomy): domain Bacteria; phylum Pseudomonadota; class Alphaproteobacteria; order Rhizobiales; family Kaistiaceae; genus JANQRX01. Next base: position 13,899 of record CAXXRA010000011.1, read on the forward strand.
GGGTGCTCAAATAGGCGTGCCATGTGCGTCCGGTTGAACCTGCGGCCTCCGCTAGATTTGTGCAATGAGCGTCCGCACCTTCAAGGCCACCCAGATTTGCGCCCTGTCCCATGCCGACACTAGTGATGAAAAATCCCATCGGATGATCTTCAGCGGCCACAATCGGCGAACTCATTAAGAACACCATCCCTGCCGAAGCTACTATTCTGGTAACGTTCATTTCGGTTCCCTCTCCCGGTTGTGCAAATACTTGGCATCAAAACAAAAACGCCGATGATCTGACTGCGCAGGTCTGACATTGAATTGCCGCACTGGCCTGACCGTTGGCGGTAGAGTGGAGTTTATTGCGGAGTTTGAAACGAGTCGAGTGGTGCTTGAATGGCTCAATCGCCGACGGGGTTTTGTGCCATCGCCCACTTCCGGGTCAAGTGGCCGAAAAGTGCCAATAACCGCCGTCAGCCGCGCGGCATGCGGCGAGAAGATCGACTGATTTACACCGTCTGATCTGAGCCCTTAGCGCCCCGAACAAATCCTCGACTGGCGCCTGTCCCGGAACTATTAGAGGTGTGAGCCAATGCTGCCGTTAACTGTGATTTCGGAGAGGACGAGACGACATGGCTGACTACAATCCGAGAAACGAGCGGATCAAGAAGAAGTATTTTCATCTGCTGGCCGAAGCCGATCAAAAAAGTCCGGCTACAATCGATGGCGTCCGAAAGGCGATCCACCGCTTCGAGTCGTATACGGGTTTCAAGGACTTCGCGACCTTCCACAAAGGCCAAGCGGTCGGTTTCAAGAAACACATGGCCGCGACGAAGGCCACACAATCCGGAAAGCCAATCAGCCAGGCGACGGTCCTGACGACCGTTCATGCGCTTCAGGAATTTTTCCGCTGGCTGGCGCGCGAGCCGGGCTACAGAGCCAGAATCCAAACGGCCGACATTCGCTACCTGAATCTTTCGCGCAAGGACATGTCGGCAGCAAGGGCGCCCAGAACCAAGAAGGTTCCGACGATTGAGCAAATCCGGACCGCGGTCAGCGGGATGCCGGCAAACACCGATATCGAATGTAGAAATCGGGCGCTCATGGCGTTCACGATTGTGACGGGCATGCGGGACAGCGCGATCGCGTCGCTGCGTCTGAAACACGTCGATTTGGACCGTCGCCTTGTCATGCAGGTGCCTGGCGAGGTCAAGACCAAGTTCTCGAAGCGTATCGAGACCTACTTCTTTCCGGTCGGCAACGATCTGGAGGACCTGATTGTCGACTGGGTCAGATACCTGCAAGGGGTCAAGCTGTTCGGCCATGATGATCCAGTATTTCCCCGCACTGCCATCCTGCAGGACGAAAGCCTCAGTTTCCGCGCCGCTGGCGTCGAACCGAAATTCTGGTCAACCGCAGGGCCGATCAGAACGATTTTCAAGGAAGCCTTTGCTCAAACGGGTCTTGAGTACTTCACCCCCCACACTTTCCGCACCACACTTACGATTCTTGGTGAGCGCATCTGCAAGACGCCCGAGGAGTTCAAGGCGTGGTCACAGAACCTAGGTCACGAGAGCCCGCTCACCACGTTCACCAGCTACGGACAAGTATCTCTGCACCGGCAAGGTGACCTGATCCGGAATGCAGGCAAGTCTGGGAGCCGCGAGGACAAGCTCGATCGGTTGCTCGAATTGGTGGAAGGAGTCGTCGCTGGACGACTTAAGGGCACCTCTAAAAATCCCTGTTCCGAGCCTTGATCGGTTATAATCCGGACGGTTTGGCGCGTAGATGTGGGGAACCGACCATGGGCCAAATGGGCTTTTTCGACATCGCGAATCGGTATGCCGGCCTGGACGCCAAGAACGATCCTTTGGCGAGGATCGACGCGGTGGTTCCGTGGGAGAATTTCCGTGCCCGCCTGGAGGCGATCTGGCGCAAGCCGGCCGAGGAACGGAAGTCGCCGGCGGGGCGAAAGCCCTGGGACGCGGTGGCGATGTTCAAGGCGATCGTTCTCTGCGAGCTTTACAATCTCTCGGACGACCAAGTGGAGTACCAGCTTCGCGACCGCCTCTCGTTCATGCGGTTCGTAGGGTTCGGTCTTGAGGACAAGGTCCCCGACGCCAAGACGGTGTGGCTCTACCGGGAACAGTTGGCGCGGGCGGGCATGGTCGAGGCGTTGTTCGAGGACTTCGACGGCTATCTGGAGAAGCAGGGCTACCTGGCGATGGGCGGCCAGATCATCGACGCGTCGATCGTACCGGTCCCCAAGCAGCGCAACAGCCGTGACGACAACGCGCGGATCAAGGATGGCGAGACGCCGGAGGGCTGGAAGGACCAGCCGGCCAAGCGGTCGCAGAAGGACACGGACGCACGGTGGACAAAGAAGCATGGCAAGAGCCACTACGGTTACAAGAACCATGTCAACGTGGACCGCCGGCACAAGCTGGTGCGGCGTTACCAGGTGACCGACGCGGCGGTGCACGACAGCCAGGTCGTGGAGGACATCCTTGATCCGGACAACACGGCCTCGGACGTGTGGGCGGACAGCGCCTATCGGTCGGCGGAGATCGAGGCGAAGCTGAAGGAGAAGGGCCTGAACAGCCGCATCCACCGCAAGGGGCATCGCGACAAGCCGCTGAGCGAGCGGGAGAAGCGGGGCAACAAGGCCCGTTCGAAGGTGCGGGCGCGCGTCGAGCACGTGTTCGGGGCCCAGAGCAACGACATGGGCGGGACGCTGGTGCGCAGTATCGGGCTGGTACGGGCGAGGGCGCGGATCGGGCTGAAGAACCTCGCCTAAAACATGCGCCGCCTGGTGCAGCTGGAGCGTCTCGCCGCGGCGGCGCCAACGTGATGGTCATCAGGGGAGAAGTCTGCCTGGAGCCCCCATTGACAGGGAAACAGACCCGCCGGGGAGCCGGAGAAGGCCGAAAACCCAGACGCCAACCCCGCTCATGACCCGCGAGAACCGCACAACCTGTCGAGTTTCACGTCAGTCGCATTATTTTTCGAGGTGCCCTTAAGTCAACTGACCTGGAATCGGCGCAATAATGCGGTTTTTGTCGCGTTGGTCCATTTGTGAGGCGAGAGCCAGATACGGGGCTTCAGGTACCACTACGGTACCATGAGTGACAAATCACATGCGTTCTGCCTGGCGCAGCGACGACTAACAGAATGAAATCGTTCGGAAAAATAGTGGTGCCCAGGGGCGGAATTGAACCACCGACACGCGGATTTTCAGTCCGCTGCTCTACCAACTGAGCTACCTGGGCCGACGGGCGAAAACCGGACTGCCAGGGCCGTCCTCGCCGCGCGCCGGGCGGTTATATTGAAACCAAACTGGGGTGTCCAGCGGCGCCCCATCGGTCGCCGCGCGCGAAATCTGTACGCCTCGATCAGCCGCTGCGCCGGCCCGCCTTAGCGGGTTTTTCGCACTTGGCCAGAGCGCGGCGAAAGGTATCAAACGCTTGAGATCAGCCGCCTCGACCAACGGCGCCCGACCGCTGCTTGGATTGGCGGGCGCAATGCGCCGGTTCCGCTGATCCAGCAGCGGCAGCAGCGCGAGGGCAGGGCGCCAACAAATTTTCAACCACCCGGGAGAGGCGTGCACCGAGGCTGCCGGCGCGCCCGATCTTGCTCCGCCGGGTCAAACCGGCGAGGCACGCTACAGCCCGCCGATCCAGGTCGCCAGGCGCCCGGCCAGTTCGTCGATCACCTCGTCCGGCTTGCGGCCGGCCGCCTTCGGCAGGCGGAAGGAATGATTGCCGCCCTCGATCAGCTGCAGGTTGGCCAGCGGCTTCAGCCGTTTGCACAGCGGCTCGATCAGGTCGAGTTTGGCGAAATCGTCGCTTGTGCCCTGCAGAAAAAGCATCGGGATAGCGACATCGGCCAAATGATCGCCGCGTTCATCGCCCGGCTTGCCCGGCGGGTGGAGGGGAAAACCCAAAAATGCCAGCCCCTTGACCCCGGGCATGGGTTCGGCCGCCTGGGCCTGCGAGGTCATGCGGCCGCCGAAGGATTTGCCGCCGGCGAACAGGGCGGCACCGGGTGCCTGCCGGCCGGCCTCGGCCGCCGCCGCCCGCACCGCCGCATGAGCGATCCTCGGGCTATCGGGGCGCCGGCTGCCGCGCTCCATGTACGGAAACTGATAGCGCAGCGTGCCGATCCGCCGTTCGGCCAGGGCCGCAGCCATGCCGGCCAGGAAAGGGTGCGTCATGCCCGCGCCGGCGCCATGGGCGAGAATGTAGACCGCACCCGCGCCGGCGGGCAGGGTGAGCAGCGCCGACACGCGGCGCTCGTCGTCGACGTCAATGGTCAGCTCGGTCGGCTCGATGCTCATGCCACCGAATCCTTCTCGCCGCTGCCGGGCTGCTCTTCCGCCGACGCAATCGCATAGGCCCCGGACAGCCAGCGATTGAGGTCGACGTCGGCGCAGCGTTGTGAACAGAAGGGGTGGAGTTCGCGAGCCGACGGCTTGCCGCAGTTCGGGCACTGACGGGCCTTGCGCAGCGGCACCACATTGTCGGCCAGGCCGGGCAGGCTATGGGGTTTCGGCGGCATCTAGAGCCCTTTCAACCAACTCTGAGCCATTCTGACGGGCGATCTTGCGCCAATTCCTGCGCAGGCTGCCGACCGGTCCTCCAGGCCCCATTCCTCGCCAAGCCAAACGCCTTGGGCCACCGGCGAAGCGGTCGAGGTCTTGCGCCGGGCTCGTTGCACGCAGGACCACATCGCCCAGGAACTCGGCCTCAGCCGGGCGACCGTCAGCCGTATTCTCAAGCGGCGTGGCCTCAGCCTGTTGTCCGCCCTCGAGCCCAACCAGCCACGCCCGCGCTATGAGCGCGAAACGCCAGGCGAAATCATCCATATGGACATCTCTCGACCGTATCCAGATACGCTCATCGAACCCTCACTTGATCTTGTCACGAAATCACTCCGTCAGAATGGCTCAGAGTTGGTCGAAAGGGCTCTATTCCGGACTGATCCAGTTGAACTGCACAGGATAACCCTCGCCCGAGAGCAGGCCCAGGCTTTCGTGCAGAGGCAGGCCGACGACGTTGCTGTAGGAGCCGATCAGCTTGACGACGAAGGCGCCGGCGAAGCCCTGGATGGCATAGCCGCCGGCCTTGCCCCGCCACTCGCCCGAGGCGATGTAGGAATCAACGTCCTGGCGCGACAGCCGCTTGAAGCGCACCCTTGTCTCGACCAGACGCTGGCGCACCTGCCCCGCGGGATTGATCAGACAGAGCGCGGTGAAAACGCGGTGCGAGCGACCGGAAAGCTGGCGCAGACTGGCCGCCGCCTGGTCGATCGAGTCCGCCTTGCCGAGGATTCGCCGCCCGACCGCCACCACGGTGTCACCGGCCAGCACCAACGCGCCCTTCAGGTCCGGTTCCTCCTCCAGCGCCTTGGCCGCGGCCTCTGCCTTTTCCCGCGCCAGTCGCTTGGCCAGGCTGCGAGGCGGCTCGTTGCGGCGTGGCGTTTCGTCGATGGTCACCGGCATCAGGCGGTCCGGCTCCACCCCGATCTGGGCGAGAAGCGCCAATCGCCGCGGCGATCCGGACGCCAGTACAAGTTTCAGCCGGCCGGCCATGGACATCCCCGAATCTGTTCGGCGCCGATGAGAACGGTATCAGGCGCCGGGAAAAATCACCGGTAGCCGATCGCCGGGCGAAAGTGAACCGGGCGAAACGAGCGCCGGCGGGCAGCGCGGGAGCTGCGCGCGCCGGCTCAGCCCTGCAGGCGCAGCGAACAGACCAGCGTGAACAGGCGACGCGAGGTCGGGAAGTCGATCTCGACCTTGCCTTCGAGCTGTTCGCGCAGGATCTCGGCGCCCTGATCATGCAGGCCGCGGCGGCCCATATCGATCGCCTCGATCTGTGCCCGCTGCGCGGCGCGCTTCGCCTTGCGATAGGAATCGCAGATCAGAAAATAGTCCTTCACCACCCGCCTGAGCGGGGTCAGCGACACGGTCTGGTGCGCCACCGCCTGGCCGTCCTGGTCGGCGATGTCGAGCCGGAGACGGCCCTCGCTCACCGACAGGCTGAGCCTGAACGCACCGGCATGACCGACGGGGCGAAAGACGTTCTCAGACAACAGATCGCGAATGGCGACCGCGCGTTCGTCGCTGAAGAAACTGGCCGCGGCGGCCGCGGGCGGCGCGTCGATGTCGACCGCCACCAGCCGACCTGCAGGGGTTTCGGACGGCGAGGTCATGGTTTGTCCTGCCGATTGAGGCGGATGCTGACCGAGCGGGCATGGGCGGCCAGGCCCTCCGCCTCCGCCAGGGTGACCGCCGCGCCCGACAGTTCGCCCAACTGGTCCGGCCCGAGGCGCAGGATCGAGGTCCGCTTGACAAAATCCAGCACCGACAGGCCGGAGGAGAAACGGGCCGAGCGCGCCGTCGGCAGAACGTGGTTGGAACCAGCGACGTAATCGCCGATCGCTTCGGGTGTGTGCCGCCCGAGGAATGCTGCACCGGCGTTGCGGAGCAGCGGCAGCAGCGCCTCAGGATCGGCGACCGACAGTTCGATGTGCTCCGGCGCGATCCGGTTGGCAAGCTCCATCGCCATCTCCAGCGAGCGAACCGTGACGATCGCGCCATGGTCGCGCCAGCTGGCGGCGGCGATCTCACCACGGGGGAGGGTGGCGAGCTGCCGGTCGACGGCTTCGGCGACCCGTACGGCGAGGTCTGGATCATCGGTGATCAGGATCGCCTGCGCCGCCGGATCATGCTCGGCCTGGGCCAGCAGATCGGCCGCCAGCCAGTCCGGATCGTTGGCCCTGTCGGCGATCACCAGAACCTCCGACGGGCCGGCGATCAGATCGATGCCGACATGGCCGAAGACCTGCCGCTTGGCTTCGGCGACATAGGCGTTGCCGGGACCGACGATCTTGACCACCGGCCGGATGGTGTCGGTGCCATAGGCCAGCGCCGCCACCGCCTGGGCCCCGCCGACGCGGTAGATTTCGTCGATGCCGGCGAGCCGGGCGGCGGTCAGAACCGCCGGATTGAGGATCCCGTCGGGCGCCGGCACGACCATGACGATCCGCTGAACGCCGGCGACCTTGGCCGGTACGGCGTTCATCAGCACCGAGCTCGGATAGGCGGCGGTACCGCCGGGCACGTAGAGGCCGACCGCGTCGAGGGCCGTCCACCGGGTTCCCAGCTCGACGCCGTCATTGTCTCTATAGCGTTCGTCGACCGGGACCTGTCGGCGATGATGCGCCTCGATGCGGTCACGAGCGAGCACCAGCGCCTCGGCCGTCTCGGTCGGCACCGCTTTGACCGCCTCGTCGATTTCGTCGTCGCCGACCGCCAGCTTGTCGGTGGTGAGTTCGGCCCAGTCGAAACGCCGGGTCAACTCCACCAGCGCGGTGTCGCCGCGTGTGCGCACATCGGCGATGATGGCTCTCACCGTGTCGCCGACATCTGCCCCGGTCGCGCCGCGGGCGTCGAGCAGCGCATCGAAACGCGCTGCGAAATCCGGGTCGAGATGGGAGAGTCTTGCCGCCACGTCGTTCAACCGCTAGCGGATCAACGGAGACATTTGAGCCCAAGCAAGTTTGTCGGTGAATGGGATGTAAAGCATTCCAATGTCTCGATAATCTGATCCATCAGGAAAAAGCTCCGGTGGATCGAAACTATGGGTCGAAACGGCTCTTAAGCGGCGGTGTCGGCGTCGTCATCGGCCAGTTCGTGACCAGGCTTGTGCTCGGTCGACCAAGCCGCGCCGAGGTCGGTCAGCCGGGTCTCGATGCACTCCACGTCGAGCTGCACGCCGCCGCCGCCGGCGAAGGTCAGTTCAACCTGCCCGTCGGGGGCATCGGTCGGCGAAAAGCGGACCGCCAGCAGCTCCAGCACGGCCTCGGGCCGGTCGCGGTCGATGCGGCTGGTTCTGACCGCGCGGACGCGGTCGAACACCAGCGCCGCACGGCGCCGTTCGAATTCGTTGCGGCGGCCGCCGGTGCCCTCCCAGTTGAAACGGTTCATGGCGATGGCGAACCGGTTCTCGGCGGGCAGGTAGACCATGTCGCCGACCTTCAGCACCGCATCCTGGACGTGGGCCGAGATCACGGCAAGGTCCTCCTCGTCGATCGCTGCAAGTTTCAGTTGATCGCTGTCGGTCATGGCTGATGTCGTGGTTTCAGGACATAAGGAAATTCCGGGCCACAGGTAATACCCCAAATCGTGCTGTACAAGCCGGCGCGTCACACCCCGGCGCGGCTAGATGTGAATTTTCAACGTTGTCCATTCGGTCCTGTCGAAGCTGATGTCAGCCAACGTCGTGATTCTCCGGAGGACCGAATGGACGTTCACCAGAATGCCCATCTTACGCCGAAAGGTCGAGAGGCCATGGTTCGCGCCGTCATGGATGAGGCCATGACGAAGGCTCAGGCCGCACGCCGTTTCAACGGCCAAGACCGTCGCCAAGTGGTTGGGCCGGTTTCGCGCGGAGGGCATTGCCGGGCTTGCCGACCGGTCCTCCAGGCCCCATTCCTCGCCAAGCCAAACGCCTTGGGCCACCGGCGAAGCGGTCGAGGTCTTGCGCCGGGCTCGTTGCACGCAGGACCACATCGCCCAGGAACTCGGCCTCAGCCGGGCGACCGTCAGCCGTATTCTCAAGCGGCGTGGCCTCAGCCTGTTGTCCGCCCTCGAGCCCAACCAGCCACGCCCGCGCTATGAGCGCGAAACGCCAGGCGAAATCATCCATATGGACATCAAGAAGCTCGGTCGCTTCAATCGTGTCGGCCATCGCATCATACCGGCGATCGCAGGCGCCAGAGCAACCAGCGCCATAACGGCACCGCGCCCGGTTGGGAGTATGTCCACGTCGCCATCGACGACCATTCCCGCATCGGCTTTGCCGACATCTTCCCGAACGAGAAAAAGGAAAGCGCCGTGGCCTTCCTCGAAGCCGCCGTAACCTACTTTGCCACCCTCGGCGTTACCATCACCCGCGTCATGACCGACAATGGATCATGCTACAGATCCAAGGCCTTCCGCGATGCCTGCCGAAGGCTCACCATCAAGCATATCCGCACCAAACCCTACACGCCTCAGACCAACGGCAAGGCCGAACGCTTCATCCAGACAATGTTGCGAGAATGGGCCTACGCAACCGAATTCCACAACTCAGACCAGCGAAAAGCAGATCTGCCGAAATGGCAGCACCGCTACAACTGGCATCGACCCCATGCCAGCCTCAATCGACAAACACCATCAGCCGACTCGCCTGAACCGGGACAACCTGTTGAAGCTTCACAGCTAGAGCCCTTTCGACCAACTCTGAGTCAATTCTGTTTCTAGATTGGTTCGGTGTTGGGCGCCCGCCAATCGGAAACCCAAAGGGACGGAGCGATTTTGCGCCAATTCCTGCGCCAAGTCTCTCGACCGTATCCAGATACGATCATCGAACCTTGACTTGATCTTGTCACAAAATCGCTCCGACAGAATGGCTCAGAGTTGGTCGAAAGGGCTCCCCGTCAGGCGCTCGATGTTGGCGCCGCAGCGGCCGAGCTTGTTTTCGATCTCTTCGAAGCCGCGGTCGAGATGGTAGACGCGGTTGACGACGGTTTCGCCCTCCGCCGCCAGGCCGGCGATCACCAGCGAGACCGAGGCACGCAGATCGGTCGCCATCACCTCGGCGCCGGTCAGTGCCGGCACGCCGGTGACGGTGGCAACCTGGCCGTCGAGATGAATGTCGGCCCCCAGCCGGGCGAGTTCCTGGACGTGCATGAAGCGGTTCTCGAAGATGGTCTCGCTGATCTTCGAGGTCCCGTCGGCGCGGCTGACCAGGGCCATGAGCTGCGCCTGCAGATCGGTCGGGAAGCCCGGGAACGGCGCGGTGGTCACCTCCACCGGGGCGAGCGTGGACCCGTTGCGGCGCACGTGAATGCCGCTGTTGGTCGCCTCCACCTCGGCCCCGATCGCGCGCAGGATCTCCAGCGGCCTCTCCAGCGAGGCCGGTTCGGCGCCGTCGAGAAACACCTCGCCGCCGGTCGCCGCCGCGGCAAACGCATAGGTGCCGGTTTCGATGCGGTCGGGCATCACCCGGTGGCGGGCTCCGCCGAGACGGTCGGTCCCCTCGACTTGGATGGTGGAGGTGCCGGCCCCGGCGATGGTCGCCCCCATCGCCGTCAGGCACGCCGCCAGATTAGCGATCTCCGGTTCGCGGGCGGCGTTCTCGATCACCGTTTCGCCGCGAGCCAGCGTGGCCGCCATCATCGCCACATGGGTCGCGCCGACGCTGACATGGGGGAAGGTGATCCTGGCCCCGGTCAGACCAGAGGGCGCCCGCGCCACCACATAGCCGCGGTCGATGTCGATGTCGGTGCCGAAGGCCCGCAGCGCATCGATGAAGAAATCCACCGGCCGGGTGCCGATGGCGCAGCCGCCGGGCAGTGACACCCGCGCTTCGCCCATGCGCGCCACCAGCGGACCGACCACCCAGAAGCTCGCCCGCATGCGCGAGACCAGATCGTAGGGGGCGGTGGTGTCGACGATGTCGCCGGCCGACAGCTCGATGGTGTCGCCGGCCTGGCCATTGTCGCCGGCGCGCTTGCCCTTGATCATGCAGTCGACGCCGTGATTGCCGAGAATGCGCTTCAGCATGGCCACGTCGGCGAGACGGGGTACGTTGTCCAGGGTCAGGGTTTGGTCGGTCAACAGGCTGGCGATCATCAACGGCAGCGCCGCATTCTTGGCCCCCGATATGGGGATCGTGCCGTTGAGGCGGTTGCCGCCGACGATACGGATTCGGTCCATTCTTTTTTCAGCGCCCCTGGTGTGGTGCCGGGCGGGCGGAGACCCCAAGCCCGGTATCGGCAAGCGCGCCGGTCTAGCCCACCAATGCGGCCAACTCAAGAAACCTCGCGCACCCTCATGTCCGGCTTGTCGATGGCTCGCGCGCACCGGTGGCCGGCGTGTCGCCCGAGCCGCCCGGGTCTTGCGGTTTGGAGGCCTGCTTGCGACGGCGCAGATTGGCCCGCAGCGCCCGCGCCAGGCGCTGCTCGCGGTCCGCGCCGGGCTTGGGCCGGGTCTGGGGTGGCCGGTCCTTCATCAGGCCTCATCCATAGCCCAGGCGAGGCCCCGGCGGGAAGGTCGCATGGCCGCTTGAACGGGGCGGGCGGTGCGGCACTTAGGCTGCCCGGGCGCGCGGCCGCCGTAGCTCAGTGGCTTACATCACAACTTGATTGAACACGTTCTGCAGGAAGAACAGGCCGAAGAAGCAGATGACACCGGCAATGACCGGCGTGATGGTCCACCCGATAACGATGTTGCCCAGAACCCGCCAGCGGATCCCGGCAATTCCCTTCAGAATGGCGATGCCGACGACGGAACCGACGACGGCTTGCGAACTGGAGACGGGAACCAGCGGTATCGTCGGCAGGCCGTTGCAGGCGAGCCACGCCTCCAGCCCCCGCGAAGCGAACAGGAACAGCACGATCGAATGGGACAGAACCGCCGCGAGCGCCGCAATCGGCGAGATTCTCCCTAGTTCGTCGCCCACGGTCATCATCACTTTACGCGAATAGGTGGCGATACCCACGGCGATCGCCAGACCGCCCAGTAAAAAAAGCTGCGCTGCCGGGGACAGCACAAACAGATCACCGACGGCGAGGGCCGCGAAGGGTTCGGCCGGAATGAAAACACCGACGACATTGGCGATGTTGTTGGCGCCGAGCGCGTAGGCGCCGAAAGCCCCGGCCAGAACGAGGCCGAGCCGGGTATAGGCATCGGTGCGCAGCAGGTGAATGTCCGCTCGGGCGATGATCAAGGTCAGCGCCTTGTAGATGACAATGGCTATGCCGGCGGCCAGAACCGGACAGATGAACCAGGTCGCGACGATCGTCGTCAGCGTCGTGGTATCGGTGGGAGAGGAGGAAAAGAAGTTCCATCCGATAATGGCGCCGACAATGGCCTGGGTGGTCGAAACCGGAAGTCCGGCCTTGGTCATCGCATAGACGGCGAGAGCCGCCGACAGTGCCGTCATGAACGCGCCCGGCAGGGCGGTGATGGCACCGAGCCTGCCGAGCGTGTCCGATGTGCCGGCGCCGGACAGGACCGCCCCCAATATGACGAAGAGGGAAGCGACGACGGCCGCAGTGCCCCAGCTCACCATACGGGTGCCGACGGCCGTGCCGAAGACATTGGCGGCGTCATTGGCGCCCAGCGCCCAACCGAGAAACAGGCCGCTGGTCAGAAAAACTATGACGCTTGGGTCCATGCCGAACGGCTCGAGAGCCCTTTCAACCAACTCGGGGTCAATTCTGTTTCACGATTGGCGAGGCGAACCAGCGTCGAAACGATCGACGGGCGATGCCTCGGCACCGAAGGCCTCATGTTAGCCTCGCTCGACGATCACCGGTTCAGGCTCTCACCGGAACAACCTGATCGGATTCCACAACTAGACGGTCCGCTTGATGGCATAGATGGCGAGGCGGTCGGCGACATCCTCGGCCCAATCGGCGACATTGTCGATATGCTCGACGAAGTAGCGAAGATGGTTCTTCAGCGCCAGATCCAAGTCGGCGGCGAAAATCTTCTTCTTCAGCTTTGTGCTGATCTTGTCGGCCTCCTTCTCGAACAGCATCACCTTATGGTTATGGTCGCCAACCGCATAAGGGGCCCGGTAAAATGCCCGCGCGGCGAGAACCAGCGCGTCGACCGCGTCGCAAACCCGGTTGGTGAGCTGTCGGTAGTCCGGTTTGAACTCTTCCGGGATGTCGGGATGTTCGATATCAAAGGCCCACAGCGCGCCTTCGATAAGACCCATGATCCGGTCCAGCGTCTCGATAAGGCCGAGAACGTCGCCTCGTGAATCCGGGATCAGCGTGTAGGTGTAGAGCGCCTTTTCGATGTCGCGTCTCAGGGCATCGGCTTCGCTCTCCATGGTATTGACGGCGGCCAGCTTTTCGCTGAACTCGCCGTTGGCGCCCTGTTTGAGATAGATCCTGACCGCCAGCTTGAACAGAACGGCCGACTCCGAGATTTTGTCCAGGAACTCGTCGATCTGGTTCTCCAGGTCCTTGGTACGGCCGAAAAGGCTCAATTTGGCCATTGCTGAACGTCCTGTCGTTGTTGTCTCGCCAGCGGCAGCGCGGGCAACCGTAGCTGAGCAGCCCCAGCTTACCTCCATGCGGGGGGTCTGACGACAGCCGCGCCGAGGGTGAAGATCATGAAGCCGGCGCCGGATCAAGCGATGATCGACTTCATCGACTGACGACGGCTCGGCATCGAGGTGGCAAGGCAACTCTAGTCTCAAGGCCTATCGTCAGTGCCCATACTCCGCGCCGGAAGCGGGTAACTGCCCCACGAATTTCAACGAGGGCCGCCAATGGCGTCCCGGGATTGTAGTTCAGCCCTCGTCTGGAGCGCCGCCTGCACGTCGGAACTTCGCCTACTCGCATTCGACAAAGAAGGCCGCAACGTCGCCAACTGACCCCATGGACCGGAGGAAAGGGAATCCCTGCAGCACCGGACCCGGCACTGGGCCTTGTTCATGCGTCAGCGCACCACAGGTCGGGATGTAGGTAATATCAGCGACCCAGAGCTGGTCTGGCGCGTCGGCGTAGAGTTCCGATCGACCAGATCGCACGCCGGCCACCCTCTCGTCCCGGAAGGTCGTGCGGGCGGCTTTACGGCGACTAACACCGGCAATACCGGTCGCTTTCATCAGGCGCTCGATCCGCTTGCGGCCCACCTGGACGCCTTCATCGACAAGTTCAGCGTGGATACGCGGCGCTCCATAGGTTGCTCGGGAGTCCGCATGGATCGGATCCGGTCCGTGCCGCGCGGCGATGGAGCGGGCAGACGGCGACTTCCAAATAGTAGCCAGTACGCCCTGCTCATGGTCTGGGAAGCTTTTCGAAGCCATCCGACATCGGCTGAGCAAACCAGGCCGCGGTGCCAGATATCTCTCTCCTCAGGCGGTCCCGGCGAAGAGCGGAGTTCGTCGCGCTCCTCGCTCGTCAAGCCGTAAGCGGCGGCCAGACGGTCGGCCTGCTTGACCCAGCCATGGATCGTCGCGGCACACGGCTCGAATTCTCTGGCCAGGTCTTCAATGCTGCGCCCGGTACGGGCCAGGGCAACAATCTGGTCCCTGAAATCCGCAGGGTACGGCGTTCTCGTTCTCGGCATGATGACACTCTCCTCTCAAGATCAAAAAGTGTCCATCAAACCGGGGGAACTCCATCGAGGTGCAAGGCAAGGTCGCCGGAAGCGGGTCGTCCCCGCACGTCGAGCGCCGCCTCACGCGGTCGCTACCACGGCCGCAACGTGACCAGGAAAGGGAATCCACCGGACCCGGCACTCGTTCATGCGTCAGCGCACCACATAGCAATGCGATCCGCGCCCACATGCCCGAGCCCTTTTTGGGGGGATTGGGCGCCTTGCACTTCCAAACCCTTTACTAAGCTTTTCCGCCATCCAGGCTGCCGTAGCTCAGTGGTAGAGCACTCCCTTGGTAAGGGAGAGGTCGACAGTTCAATCCTGTGCACCTGTCCGTGGTCAGGTAATTTGGAACCAAATGGGGACCTGACTTAAGAGGTGCTTCTGGCCATCTGGTTGATCATGCTACGCGGCGGTTTTGCGGTATTGCAAGCGCCGGTGTTCGATGGTCTGCCGTTTGATCCTTTCTCTTTTCAGCAGGATGGTTGGGCCGCGCCCGAAGTAGACGTCGGCCGGCGTGAGATTGCCGAGGCTCTCGTGGTAGCGGTGGTGGTTGTAGTGGCCGACAAAGGCTTCGATCTGCGCTTCAAGATCGCCAGGCAGATAGTAGTTCTCCAACAGGATGCGGTTCTTCAACGTCTGATGCCAGCGCTCGATCTTGCCCTGGGTCTGCGGATGATAGGGGGCGCCGCGAATGTGCTCCATGTCGCGGTCGTCGAGCCATTCGGCCAGATCGCCGGCGATGTAGCTGGAGCCGTTGTCGGACAGGAGCCGTGGCTTGTGAACGACGGTTGCCCGATCGCAACCTGACGCCTTGAGCGCCAGTTCCAGCGTATCGGTGACGTCCTCGGCCTTCATCGTCGTGCACAGCTTCCAGGCAATGATGTAGCGGGAGAAGTCGTCCAGCACGGTGGAGAGGTAAAACCAGCCCCAGCCGATGACCTTGAGGTAAGTGAAGTCGGTCTGCCAGAGCTGGTTCGGCGCGGTGGTCTTGTTTTTGAACTCGTCGGCCGCTTTCACGACGATAAAAGCCGGGCTGGTGATCAGATCGTGGGCCTTGAGCAGGCGATAAACCGAGGATTCCGATACAAAGTAGCCCTCAGTATCGGTGAACCGCACGGCCAATTCTCGCGGCGACAGATCGGTCTCCTTCAGCGCCAGCTGCACAATCTGGCCTCGCACCTCATCGGGGATGCGGTTCCAGACCCGACCAGGCCGCGAGCGGCGGTCCTCCAGGGCTTCCGGTCCGCCGGTCAGATAGCGATCGTACCAGCGATAAAACGAGGTGCGGGGGATGCCCAACTGCGCCAGCGTACGCCTGGCCGGCAGATGGGACAGCTCAACCAGCCGGATGATCTCCAGCTTCTCTGATGGTGGATACCTCATGCCTCGTCGTCCCCATCCGCGATCATGCTTTTTTTGAGCAGACGGTTGTCCAGCGTCAGATCGGCCACCGCCTCCTTCAAGGCCAGAGCTTCACTGCGAAGCTGCTTGACCTCGTCGGAGGTCGCCTCACGGGCGGCGTCACCCGCCAGGCGCTTCTTGCCGGCCTCCAGGAAGTCCTTCGACCAACGGTAATAGAGGTTCTGGTTGATCCCCTCACGGCGACACAGTTCGGCGATGCTGTCCTCGCCGCGCAGCCCTTCCAGAACAATCCGGATCTTCTCTTCAGCGCCATAATGCCGGCGTGTCGCCCGGCGGATGTCCTTCACGACCTTCTCGGCCGATGCTTTCTGGCGAATGGTATTCCGTCTCATCGTTAATCCCTCTCGGGTTATGATGAGCCTGAAACACTCTCTTATTCAATCATCCCATTCGGTCCCAGGGGCGCCGACGCCGGACAGTTTCACATATTGGCTGCCCTTGGGATCGGCGTGGCAAGGGTCTGTTGCAGCTCTCCGTGAATAGAAATCCCAAGGCGTCGCGGCTTGGAAGATCATTTTGCCAATCAATGCGATTTCGCGGAAATACTCTTCATCGACACGCCAAAACCGCTTGCGTTAGAACCAGGTTCTCATATCTGACATCGGAGGCGATCACGAGTGCCGATGTCGTCTGACAGGAGACCAGCCGTGATTTTGGGTGACAACCAGCCAAGCCCGCCGCAAGTCCACGTCATTCATGAACACAATGACTGGGTGGTGCCGCTCCGCGAGGAGTTTGCCGATCTTGGCGTTCCCTACGCCGAATGGTTCCTCGATCGCGGCGCGCTGGATCTGACCGGGACGCCGCCCGAGGGGGTCTTCTACAACCGTATCAGCGCTTCCTCCCATACCCGCGACCACCGTTATGCGCCCGAATTTACCGCCGCGGTTCTTGCCTGGCTGAGCGCCCACGGCCGCACCGTCGTCAACGGGGAGCGGGCATTGCAACTCGAGCTTTCCAAGGTTGCCCAGTATGAGGCGCTGAGGGCGTTCGACATTCCGACGCCTGAGACAAGCGCCGTCATCGTCCGCGACAATATTCTACCAGCGGCGGAACGGATGGGCTTTCCATTGATCGTCAAACACAACCGGGCCGGAAAGGGCCTGGGTGTGCGGCTGGTTCACTCGGCCAGTGCGTTGAAGGAGCATCTTGCCGGCGCCGACTTCGAAGATTCGATCGACGGCATCAATCTGGTGCAACGCTACATAGAGGCGCCCGAGCCTTTCATCACGCGGGTCGAATTCGTCGGTGGCAAACTGGTCTACGCTGTCGTCGTCGACACCTCGGAAGGATTTGAACTGTGCCCGGCCGATGCGTGCCAGGTCGACGGCGGCGCTGCCGATTCTCCGACCGCCGCGCCGCGTGAAATGTTTCGCATCCTGGCCGATTTCGACCACCCATTGGTGCCGGCCTGGCAGACGTTTCTCGCCGCAAACGAGATCGCGATTGCCGGTATCGAGTTTGTCGTCGATGCCTCGGGCCGCTCGTTCACCTACGACGTCAACACCAACACCAATTACAATCCCGACGCCGAAGCCAAGGACGGACGGCGGGGCATGAGGGCGATCGCGGAGTATCTCGGCAAACTTCTGACCGAACAGTACGGCGAAGCATCGGCGCTGCATGCGGCGGCCTGACCATGACCAAGCAGGCAAATCTGACGTCCAGGACCTGCGTCCCATGCAAAGGGGGCGAACCGCGCCTTGACCGAAACCATGCCCGCGAGCTGATCGAGGGCGTGGAAGGCTGGCAACTCAACGACGACGCGACCCGCATCAGCCGCACCTTCAAATTCAAGGATTTTCAAGCGGCACAGGCATTCGGATCCGGGGTCGGCGATTTGGGCGAGACTCAGTTCCACCACCCCGAGATCACCTTCGGCTGGGGCTATTGCCGGGTGGAGTTCCAGACGCGGAAGATTCGCGGCCTGCACGAGAACGACTTCATCATGGCCGCAAAGGTGAGCGAACTCCACCAGCGCTAGCGGACAGCCGAACAAGCGGTGCGCAGGACCAGGTTCACGTCATCAATGTTCCCCGACGATATCAGGTCTTGACGGCGGCACGGCACGCACCTGGTCGTGGCCTCATCGCGCTCAAACGAAATCGATCGCTGAACAGCGTCGGACCGGTACGCCCGATCCGACGCCATGATTTGAGTCAGTTACTTGCGTGTAATCGTCACCGCGGCAAAGTCTTCTCCGGCCACCGCGGTCGTCGTTTTGGTGTTCTCGTCGTGGCCGATATCAAACCGGGCCAGTTGGCCGTCCGCACCATCATCGGGGTCCAGAGCAAAGGTTGCCGTCAGGACCGTCGGCGCCACCATGGCGATGATCCGAACCTCCGGGTCGAGCGTGATGATTTCGAAACTGAGGCTGTTGCCGGGTGCCAGCAGAATGCCGGGAGGTCCATCTTCACCCCGACCGACAAACGCGCCCCAACCGATACTGGCAGCCAACATCGAAGGGTCGCCGGTCAGCACCAGCTCTTCGGCCTCCGGGGTGACATATGACCCGTCGAAGATTTTGGCGTCGGCGGCGATCGGAGTTAACAGAACCGGCGCGATCAACTCGCTCTCCATCAGATTTGTCACGGTCACTTCATAGGTGCGCGGCTTGTCTTGCGCCGCCGCGCTGCCGAACAGCGACAGCGCCACCAACGAAGCAGCCCAAATACCAACCAATGGTCTCGACATGTTGTTCTTCCTTGTCCTGAAACTGATGAATCTCAGAGAGCGGCCGGAGATGCCTTCGGGCGCCCTCTCATTCTGACGATGACCATGTAGGCGGCTGTTGTTTGGTGCAGGTAAGCGTCGGGTTAGGTTTTTGTTGGCGCCCTACACAAGGGCGTGAGCGCACCGCACTCGATTAAGGATGGATCATCGAGATTGCAGCCCTGACGGGGTCAACGGCTTCCGTTTTGTGCTATGGCCGCCGGCTGACATGTGAACCGCTGCACCCTCCCGACCTGGGCTGACGCTCTCCTTGGCCAACACCATTCCCTCATCCCTCGGTAATCCGGGTCCACGCTACCGGGCGGTTTTGACTGTGCCGCCGGGGCCGAAGCGATTGACCGACGATCGCGAACTCGCCCGTTTCCATGTTCCGCCAGGCGGCAGGCCGTTGCGGCCGGCGAGGTTTCGGCTTCGGCTCGATCGCGCCGGCAACATCCTCGTGGTCAAGCTCGATTTCGCCGGCGACTGGATCATGACCACGCCGTTGCTCGATGAACTGCGGCGCCGAGCGCCTCGCGCCCGGATCACGGCGGTGGTGATCGATCGCGCCTTCGACCTCGCCGACGCCGATCCCGCCGTCGACCGGGTGATCTCCATCTCGTGGGCGCGTGGCCGGCGGCTCGGCGTGGGTGCGTCCAACCCGGCCCGGCTTGGGTCGTTCGTCGCCGACTATACCGGCGGCGCCTTCGATCTGGCGCTCGTGCCGCGCTGGGACACCGATTTCAACGGCGCCGCCCAATTGGCGTTCGGCAGCCGCGCGCCGCTTGTGGTCGGATTCTCGGAACGCTCGACCGCGGCCAAAGCGCTGTCCAATCGCGGCGACGACCGGTTCTACACCGATCTCGTGCACGATACCGAAGTCCTGCACGAAGCCGAGCGCCAACTGACGCTGCTCACCGCCTTCGGCCCCACCGCCTGGCGCGAAGCTCCGGTGCGGGCGGCATTCACGCCGGACGACAGCGGCCATGCCCGCGACCTCATCAAACGCGGTTTCGACGAAACCCGGCCGATCCTTGCCGTCGCCCCGTTCGTCGACCAGGGCAGGCGCACCCTGCCGGCAAATCTCCTGGTGCCAATCATCCGCCGACTTGTGCGGAAGCTCGATATGGACGTCGCAGTGGTCGGCGCGCCCGACCACGCAGGGCGGGCAGCGGCTTTGGCGCGGTCATTGGGCCGTCGTGCGGTGTCGTTCGCAGGGCGGCTGACCTTGCGCCAGATGGCTGCATTCACGGCCCGCGCGGCGGCGATGATCGCCATGGATAGCGGGCCGGCCCACATCGCCGCCGGCGTCGGAACGCCGGTGGTCGTGTTTTCATGCCATCCCGCCGACGGTCCGGTCGGGCATCCGCAATCGCCGGTGCGTTTTGCGCCCCGGGCCGCTCCCGGCATGGTCCTGGTGCTGCAGCCGGAGCGGGCGCTGCCGACCTGCCGCAACGGCTGCGAACGCGATGAGGCCCATTGCATTCGTCAACTCGACGAGGCGCGGGTGTGGTCGCGCTTACGGCCGTTCCTCGCCGCGGCGCTCGATCGTGCTCGATCGGGTAACTGATCCCAGTCTCCGATTTTCCCGGCTTCGGGCGATGCATGGACGGCGTTGCCGATTGGTCGCTGCCGCGGCACACCACCAGGGGCGCCGGCGATGCCGCACCGGCTGGTCTCGGCGATTGTTTGTCGGCCATGCATTGCCTAAGTTCGCCGCTTCGCGCGGCGGCGCCAGCGGGCACAGCGGAGGCAATTTTTCATATGGCGGACATCGGTTTGGTCGGCCTTGGCGTCATGGGCGCCAATCTGGCACTCAACATGGCCGAGAAGGGCTCTACGGTTGCCGTCTACAACCGTACCCCATCCAGGACCGACGCCTTCATGTCGGCTGCCGGAGGCTTGGCCGACAGGCTGACGCCGTGCCGGTCGATCGGCGAACTGGTGGCCTCGGTCCGGCCGCCGCGGCCGGTCGTCATCATGGTCGCGGCCGGCCCGGCCGTCGACGATCAGGCCGATGCCCTGGCGGCCGATATGGCGGCCGGCGACGTGCTGATCGATGCCGGCAACGCCAATTTTCGCGACACCAGGCGCCGTGTCGAAGCCTATGCCGGGCGCGATCTCGAGTTTCTCGGCATCGGTGTCTCCGGCGGCGAGGAGGGCGCTCGCCACGGTCCCTCGATCATGGCCGGCGGCAGTCAGCCCGCCTATCAGCGGGTCGAGCCGATCCTCACTGCCATCGCTGCGCGCTACGACGACGAGCCGTGCGCGGCGCTTGTCGGACCCGACGGCGCCGGGCATTTCGTCAAGACCATCCACAACGGCATCGAGTACGCCGACATGCAGATGATCGCCGAGATCTACGGCATCATGCGCGACGGCTACCGGCTTGGTCCGGTCGAGATGTCCGAGGTCTTCGGCCGGTGGAACGAGGGGCGACTGAAAAGCTACCTCATCGAAATCACCGCCAAGGTGTTGGCGGCGACCGATGCCGATAGCGGCGCCCCTGTGACCGAGATTATTCTGGACACTGCCGGCCAGAAGGGCACCGGTCGCTGGGCCGCGATCGAAGCCCAGGATCTGGCCGTGCCGGCGACCGTGATCGAGGCCGCGGTGGCGGCCCGCAACCAATCTTCGCGCCGGGAACGGCGGCTCGCCGGCGCCAGGCTGTTCGGCGCGGCCGACCCGGCCATCGGCGATGAACTCGGCGACCGTCCAGCCGCCCTGGCAGCTCTCGAAGACGCCCTGCTCGCCGGCAAGATCGCAGCTTACGCGCAAGGCTTCGAGGTCATGGCTGAGGCGTCCCGGACCTGGGACTGGAACCTGCCGTTTGGCGGGATCGCCAGGATCTGGCGCGCCGGATGCATCATCCGATCGGTGTTCCTGAACGACATCGCCCGAGCCTATTCAGAGGCCGGCACAATAGAAAATCTGATGATGGCCGAGCCTTTCGCCTCAACGTTGAACCGCGTCGAGGCCAATCTCCGCCGTCTGGTGTCGGTCGCCAGTTTGCGTGGTCTGCCGGTGCCGGCGCTGTCATCCGCGCTGGCCTATTTCGATTACGGCCGAACGGAGCGGTCGACCGCCAATCTGATCCAGGCCCAGCGCGATTTCTTCGGCGCCCATGGTTTTCGGCGCACCGACCGCGACGGCAACGACCACCACGGTCCGTGGGCGATGGGTCTGTCGGGCTGAACGTCCTTCAGGCCGACGGCCGCACACCGTCTAATATACCACTCTGGCGTGTGGCTGCGTCGGTCGTCGCGTGATTGCAGTTCGACGCTGGGCCCATTCAGCGCGCCGTCGGGGGTCTAAGCATTAGCGGGCGGTCGACACGACTTCGCGGATCGTGCTCGCGCCGGACGGCGCTCGCACGCAGCAAATGACAAGGCGGGGCGGCGCCGACCGAGAAACGGGTAGTGCCTCGACCGAAACAACGCTAAGTTTCAGAGAGCAAGCTGGAGCCATCGAAATACAGAATGCTCACGCAAGTGCTTTTGGTTATGGTGTTTTGGATTGCTTTCGCGACATCCGGACTTGCTTCGCATGCGGATGAGTTGCCCACACAACAATATTCATGGGAGAGCACATGCCGGCACATGCTGCCGGAAGACGCTGGATTCACAGAGCAGGAGAAGTGGGCTTGGAACATGCAGCTTTGCCTTGGCGAGATCGCCAATATGTCCGACTATGGTGACGGCGGTGACGAGGGATGCGACCCGAAAGATGTCGACGCCTGGCCGGATGCGCGCCGTTTGAGCGAAGATTTTCTGAGCACAATCCTATTTCACGAGCCATACAAGATCGCCCCACCGCGCCCACAGATCCGTATCCGCTGCGCCCTTTTTGTTGATGAAATCAATCTCAGCGGTCTCGATTTAGGGGACGGACTTCGGCTTGGTGAATCTCGTTTCAAACAGCGCGTCAATCTTGGCAGTCTCACTGCACGGCGGTCCCTCGCCTTCACGGGTTCGGTATTTGAAGACGGTTTATCTCTGGCGGGAGCCGAGATCGGCGGCGAACTCGACGTTCGAGGTGCAACGGTGACCGGGTTCGACGCCTATGGGCTCTCGGTTAGGAGAGATATGTACCTTAGTAGTGTCAGTTTCGAACGCGAAGTGTCTTTGTTCAATGCCAAGATCGGCGGTCAACTGCTCGCCCGCGACGCCACCTTTGAAGGGGAGCTCGACGCGGATGGCCTTGAAGTGAACGGCGACCTGTTCCTCGATGCCCGGTTTACAGATGAGGTTAGCCTTTCAGACGCCAAGATCGGCGGTCAACTGCTCGCCAGCGGCGCCACCTTTGAAGGGGGGCTCTACGCGGATGGCCTTGAAGTGAACGGCGACCTGTTCCTCAATGCCCAGTTTACAAATGAGGTTAACCTTTCAGACGCCAAGATCGGCGGTCAACTGCTCGCCAGCGGCGCCACCTTTGAAGGGGGGCTCTACGCGGATGGCCTTGAAGTGAACGGCGACCTGTTCCTCAATGCCCAGTTTACAAATGAGGTTAACCTTTCAGACGCCAAGATCGGCGGTCAACTGCTCGCCAGCGACGGCACGTTTGAAGGGGGGCTCTACGCGGATGGCCTTGAGGTGAACGGCGACCTGTTCCTCAATGCCCAGTTTACAAATGAGGTTAACCTTTCAGACGCCAAGATCGGCGGTCAACTGCTCGCCCGCGGCGCCACCTTTGAAGGGCTCTACGCGGATGGCCTTGAAGTGAACGGCGACCTGTTCCTTGACGACGGCGCCGATTTCCGGGGTCCCATCGATATCTTGGGGGCAGTGGTCGAAGGCAACGTCCATCTCTACGGGAGCACATTTCACCAACGTGTCGATTTCACCGCCACGACCATCACAGGAGATCTCAAACTGGCCTCGGGACTTGCCGACCCGAAGCAGCCAACGTGGAATGATGACTCGAAACTGATACTGAGGGATGTGTCAGTCGGCTCGTTTCAGGTTTCACGATCGGCTTGGTGCAAGGAGGGCATGCAGGACACGTGTGATAACAATAACAGCCGAGGCTTCGTACCAATTGATCTCAAGGGTTTCACTGTTGAGCGATTACGTGGTCTCGAATTAACTAACCCCGATCCCTTTACTGCACGAGAGACAGATTGGTTGCTCGCCTGGCTCGGCGCCCAACTTGATCTCGCCTCCGCCTACGATCCGCTGCCCTTCACCCAACTTGCGGCAGTCCTGAGGGATGCGGGCCAACCCGAAAAAGCAGATGAGATTCTGTTTCAGCGGCGAGAGCATGAACGTAAGGCGAGCAACACTCCATGGTGGGCGAAGCTCTGGCTGACCTTGCAATGGATCCTAACAGGTTACGGTTATTCCAACGGTAGGGCGCTGACCGCTTTTGCCGGTTTGGTTCTGGTGGGCGCGTGGGCATGCAAGATGGCAAACGAGACGATGAAAATGAAACTCGGTCACAAGCTTTGGTACAGCCTCGACTACGCCATCCCCATTGTGAGCCTAGGGGCAGGGGAAGGCATCGACCCTCCTTCCAACTGGGTCGGATACTATTTTTATTTCCATCGAGTTGTCGGAGTGGTCCTCACACCTGTTATTGTGGCGGGCCTTTCCGGTTTCACAAAATGACCCTCTCGACCGCGATCGAGGTCGAATCGCAGATCAGGAGCTCCGCGGACGCTATCGTCCCCCGGTCGCGAGCCGGGAATGTTCGGCGAGCGGCGGAACTCAGAGAGGACCAGGCCGAGCGCGGGCGACAGATAGGGCATCTGGCGGATGTCGACGCCAAGTCGCTTGAACGATAAGAACGACGTCGCGGAAGAGGCCTGAAGAAAACGCATTGCCCGGGTCTGGCTTGCACTGCAGCATGTGGGTGCGGCCATGCCATCACAGGATTGCGCCTGGCGCCTATTTCAGCGATTTGGCAATCTGCTCACAGGCCTGCATGTAGATCGTCGCATCCACATTGATCGACAGGTACTGAACGCCGAGATCGATCAGCCATTTACCCATCTCGACGTCCTTGGCGTATGAGCCCACCGCTCTTCCATGTGCCCGCGCCTTGCCGGCGGCTTCCTTCAGCGCCGCTTCCACCCTTGGGTTGCGGACATCCCCCGGTAATCCGAGCGATTGGGAAATGTCATAGGGGCCAAAGAACAGGACATCGATGCCCTCCACCGTCATGATGTCGTCGAGATTGTCGAGGCCGCGCTGACCCTCGATGTGCACCACGATCATGGTCTCCTCGTTCTGCTTGTCGGTGTGGCCTTCGCCCTGGCTTGCGTAATAGTCGCCGGCGCGGGTGAAGACCGACAGGCCGCGCGCGCCCATCGGCGCATACTTGGCGGCGTGGACAACTTTTTTCGCGTCATCGAAATTGTTGATCTGCGGCACTTGCACCCCCTCGGCGCCGATGTCCAACGATCGCAGGATCAGCCGCTCGTCGTTGTCGCCGACCCGGATGATCGGCGCCACGCCGGTGCCTTGCGCGGCAATGACGAGGTCGGTTGCCGACTCCGGCGAGATCGGACCATGCTCGGTATCGATGATGCAAAAGTCCATGCCGGCATGGCCGAGAGTATCCAGCATCGGCACGGACGGGATGATGACAAACGGCCCGACGACGACCTCTCCGGACTGCAAGCGCTTCTTCAAAGTGCCGAGCTGCGGCATCGCCATGGTCTCCTAATTGGCAAACGGAACCGCAAGGGCCGTGGCACCGGACGGTTCGGCTGACGGGCGGGGTATTGACGCGCGGCATCGGGCGCGCGAGCACGCTGAATGGCGGCCACGGCGCAGATAATTGCGACCGCGGCTCCCGGTCAAGCCGGTACCGGTCCCGTCGAGCCTCTGACCACCAGCTCGACCGGCCACAGTTCGTGGACGTCCTCGGGCCGCCGGCCACCGACAAGGTCGAGCACGAGCTCGGCCACCCTGGTGCCGGCGTCCCGGATCGGCGAACGCGTAGTCGATATCGGCGGCACCATGCGATCGGGATTGAGAAACGGAAAAACGTCGTCATGGGCGATCATGGAGATGTCGCGGCCGAGCTCCAGCCCGGCGGTGCGCAGGGCGCGAAACGTACCCAGCGCCATCATCATCGAGGAGACCAGAAACGCCGTCGGTTGCGGCTCGAGGGTCAGGAAGCGCGAGGCGAGTCTGAAGCCGGTTTCATCGGTCATCTGTCCGTCGCCGATCAGCTGTTCGTCGCAGGCAAGGCCGGCCCCCGCCAGCGCCTCGCGGAAACCCTTCTCGCGATGACGGGCGTAGGTGAAGTTCGAGCTGCCGTTGATCAGTGCGATTCTCCTGTGCCCGAGATCAACCAGATGCTTGGTGGCGTGGCCAAAGGCGCCCTCATTGTCGATGTCGAGCCAGGCATGGGGTGCCGAACTTTCGGTGCGGCCATGCAGGATGAAGGGAAGCCCCAATTCGCTCAGAAGCGCGACGCGCGGATCAGCCACAGCCGGGCTTGAGATAATGACCGCGTCGACCCGCGTTCCGGTCGCCAGGCGGCGGTAGGTTTCGGTCTCATCGCCGCGCGAGGGGCTGAGCACGATGTCGATCTCGTCGACCGACAGCCGTTCGCCGACGCCGGCCAGGAACTCGACATAGTGTGGATCGACCAGAAGATTGCGGTCGGTCGGCAGAACCGCACCGATGGCACCGGCGCGGCCCGTTGCCAGCCGGCGGGCGCTGGGATTCGGGTGATAGCCGAAACGTTTTGCCGACTCGGCGACGCGTCGGCGGGTCGCCTCGCTGACCTCGGGGAAGCCGTTGAGGGCGCGGCTCACCGTGGTCTGGGACAAGCCCAGTTGAAGCGCCAGGTCCTTGAGTTTCATGGGTCAAACCTCGGACAGCATTCAAAGCGCTTTCAAAAAAAGATGCAAGGTCTGACATGGCGCTGCCCAGGTATCGGGTTACGTTGCGATGCACAAATTCCGCAAGCCATGCGTAATACCTTGAGCCGCAACGGATTAATCGAGGTAGTACGGGCGTCCGCGGATTCGCCAAAGGTATAATTGACGCAGTGCAAAGAAGGCCGGACGGGTTTGTGGCTTGACTCATCCGGCGGCCGTCAACCATGATAACTTCCAAAGCGCTTTGAAACGGTCGCTTGAAATCTGGCCGGGACGGGCGCTTAGTGGAGGAAAGGCGGGTTCGATCAACGGGCGCCTTTAATTGTAGTACTGGGAGGTTGTCGCTATGAAATTACGTTCCCTTCTTATGGGTGCCGCGGGCTGCGCCATGTTGGTGGGCTCCGCATCGGCGCAGGACCTGAAGTTCGCGGTCGGCGAAGGCGCGTTCAGCTGGGATAGTTTTAACGAGTTCGCTGCCGCAACGGACCATTCCGGCGAGCGACTCACGGTGTTCGGACCGTGGCTTGGGCCTGACCAGGAGGTTGCCGAAAACGTTCTGGCCTATTTCGCCGAGGCGACCGGCGCGGACCTGCGCTATGTCGGTTCGGACAGCTTCGAACAGCAGATCGTCGTTGACGCTGAGGCCGGATCGGCGCCCAACGTGGCGGTCTTTCCGCAACCCGGCCTTGCCTCGGACATGGCCGGACGTGGCTTCTTGACGCCGCTTGGGGCGGACATCGGCGATTGGGTGCGCGAGAACTACGCCGCCGGGCAATCCTGGGTCGATCTGGGGACCTACGAGAACGCAAATGGCGAAAAAGACCTGTTCGGCTTTTTCTATAAGGTCGATGTGAAGTCGCTGGTCTGGTATGTCCCGGAGAACTTCGAGGACGCGGGCTACGAAATACCCACCACGATGGAAGAGCTGAAGGCGCTCAACGACCAGATCGTCGCCGACGGCGAAACCCCGTGGTGTATCGGTCTGGGATCGGGCGGTGCGACCGGCTGGCCGGCGACCGACTGGGTCGAGGACATGATGCTGCGGACGCAGGATCCGGGGGTCTACGACCAGTGGGTCAGCAATGAGATCCCGTTTGACGACCCGAGAATCGTTGCCGCGATCGAGGAATTCGGCGCGTTTGCCCGTAACGACGATTATGTCGCCGGGGGTGCGGGTACCGTAGCCTCGACCGATTTCCGCGACAGCCCGAAGGGCCTCTTCGACAGTCCGCCCCAGTGCTACATGCACCGCCAGGCTTCGTTCATTCCGGCCTTTTTCCCCGAAGGTACGAGCGTCGGCGAGGATGCCGATTTCTTCTATTTCCCGGCTTATGCCGACAAGGATTTGGGGGCCCCGGTACTGGGTGCGGGCACGGTCTGGTCGATCACCAATGACAGCCCGGCTGCGCACGCGCTGATCGACTTCCTGAAGACGCCAATCGCGCACGAGCTGTGGATGGCTCAGGGTGGCTTCCTGACGCCGCACAAGAACGTCAACGGTGACGTCTTCAGCGACCCGACGCTGGCCAAGATGAATGATATCCTGTTGGGCGCGACGACCTTCCGGTTCGATGGCTCCGACCTGATGCCCGGTGGCGTTGGTGCCGGATCGTTCTGGACGGGAATGGTGGACTACGCCGGTGGCAAGGATGCCGCTGCTGTAGCCGCCGAAATCCAGGCGTCCTGGGACGCATTGAAGTAGTCGCGGTCTGTCGATAAGGACCCCGGGCCGCGGCCCGGGGTCCGTCCCACAAGACAAGGCAACACTCCAGGCGGGGGAGCGATGAACCCAGCAATCCAGGGGCTGATCACCATTACGATCGGTGTCGGCGGCTGCATCGGCTACTTCTATCTCTCCAACCAATTACTCGACAAAGTCTTTTTCCCGCCGAGCGGCGAGTACGCTGGACGCAACATCAACCGCGCCAACATGATCCGGCCGTGGCTGTTCCTCTTTCCGGCGATGTTCGCGCTGGGCCTTTACCTCGCCTACCCGGTCGTCGAGACCCTGCGGCTGTCGTTCACCGACCGCGACGCCGGCGGTGCGTTTGTTGGCCTGGCGAATTATCAGCAGATGGTCGGCGAGGCGAAGTTCTGGGAAGCCTTGCGCAACAACATGCTGTGGCTGATCGTCGTGCCCGCGGCGTCAACAGCGTTCGGGCTGCTGGTCGCGCAGCTCACCGACCGGATCGCCTGGGGCAATTTGGCCAAATCCATGATCTTCATGCCGATGGCGATCTCTTTCGTCGGCGCCTCGGTGATTTTCAAGCTGATCTACGACGCTCGCCCCGAGGACCAGGAGCAGATCGGCATTTTGAACGCGCTCTGGTTGCAGTTCGACGGCGGTGTCGGGTCGTTCCTGTTCCTCAGGATCTCGCCGGCGCTGATACTGCTCGCCTTCGCCGCGATCGCCGCCTATGTCGGGTACTTTTTGGCGCGCCCGCTCTTCATCCAAGGTGAGAAGTCCGGTGGCGGCGTAGCGGTTGTGCTGCGTGCGGTTGTCGGCCTGATCGCCGCCTATCTTGTGGTGCTCTCGCTCAGGAATGTCGTCGACATCTTCGCGGCTGACCTGCCCTATGGCGAACCGCAGACCTGGCTGACCGCTCCGTTCTACAACAGCTTCTTCCTGATGGTCGTCCTGATCTGGATCCAGACCGGCTTTGCCATGGTGATCCTGTCGGCGGCGCTGCGCGGCATCCCAGAAGAAACGGTAGAGGCCGCGATCATCGACGGCGCCACTCCGCTCCAGGCTTTTTTCCGCATCAAGGTTCCGCAGATCGTCAGTACGATCGTCGTGGTCTGGACCACGATTACGCTGACGGTGCTGAAGGTGTTCGACATCGTTTTTGCGATGACCAACGGTCAGTGGGAAACGCAAGTGCTGGCAAACTACATGTTCGACAAGCTGTTCCGCGCCAACGATTGGGGCGTCGGGTCTGCGTCCGCGATCGTGATCATGCTGCTGGTGTCGCCGATTCTTGTCTGGAACGTCTACAACGCCCGCAAAGAAATGCGCTGAGGGAAGCGATCATGGACGGAATGGTTGGAACCAGATCAACGCTTACATGGGTCGTACATATCTCGGTCGCTCTGCTTGTCGCTGCGTGGCTGTTCCCGACCCTCGGCCTCTTCGTATCGTCGTTTCGCACGACCGACCAGATCAGCGGGTCCGGATGGTGGGCGGCGTTGTTTCCTTCTGTGCAAAACGAGATCCTCCGCGCCGCCGATCCGGACGACTTCCGCGTCGCCGACGGCGATGTGTTCGTGGTCTCCGGAAACCTTTTCGGGGAAGGTTCGCCGAAGGAGATCAGCGTCTGGGGCACCTCGTCTCGCGTGATCGACGTCTATGTCCCCGGCGAGGTGGCCGATCTGGGAGAAGGCGAAACCATCGCCGTCCAGACCAACGGCAACTACCTCTGGCGGGGTAACGAGGAGCAGCTGAGCGGTCGTGGGCAACGCGTGTTCGTGACAGCCGAGGCGCCGCCTGAATTCACGTTGGCCAACTACGACAACATGCTGTTCGACGAAAAAAACATCGAAGGCATGGCGAAAGCGTTCCTGAACACGTTGACCGTGACGATTCCGGCAACGATCATCCCGATCGTTGTGGCAGCTTTTGCAGCCTACGCGCTCGCGTGGATGAATTTTCCCGGCCGGGCGCTGCTGATCGCGGCGGTCGTCGGGCTTCTTGTGGTGCCGTTGCAGCTCGCCCTGATCCCGCTGCTTAAGCTGCATCTCGGCATTGGCATCGGCAAAGGCTATCTGGGAGTCTGGCTTGCCCATACCGGGTTCGGATTACCGCTCGCGATCTATCTCTTGCGCAACTACATGGTCGGCCTTCCGCGCGACATCATTGAAAACGCCAAAGTCGACGGCGCAACCGACTTCCAGATTTTCGTCAGGATCATCCTGCCGCTCAGCTTTCCGGCACTGGCCTCGTTCGCGATCTTTCAGTTTCTGTGGACCTGGAACGATCTTCTGGTGGCCAAGGTCTTCCTGATCGACGCCTCCGGAGAAACAACGGTCATGACCAACCAGATCGTGGAACTGCTGGGAACGCGAGGTGGCAACTGGGAAATCCTGGCAACGGCAGCGTTCGTATCCATCGCCGTGCCGCTGGCGGTTTTCTTTGCCATGCAGCGATACCTCGTACGTGGCCTGCTGGCCGGATCGGTGAAGTAACGGGCAGATCGCATGCAAACGAACGCAGCGCCAATCAAAGCTGCGCGCATCAATTTGGGTCGGGCGGCGCCCGATCCAGAGCCCTTTCAGCCAACTCGGGGCCAATCGGAAACAGAATTGACCCAGAGTTGGTCGAAAGGACTCTAAACCAGACAGGGATGGACCGATGGCCGATCTGAAGCTGACGAACGTCGGGAAGACCTACGGAGGAACCGTCGAGGTCCTCACGGATATCAATCTTGATATCGAAAAAGGTGAGTTGGTCGTGTTCGTGGGACCGTCCGGCTGCGGCAAGTCCACGTTGCTACGGATGATTGCCGGCTTGGAAACCATTACCACAGGGACGCTGGAGATCGACGGGCAGGTCGTGAATGACGTGCCGCCGGCACAGCGCGGGATCGCAATGGTGTTCCAATCCTACGCCCTGTATCCGCACATGACCGTTCGCGACAACATGAGCTTTGCGCTGAAGCTGGCGAAGAAATCGCGGCAGGAGATCGAGGCAGCCGTCAGTCAGGCCGCGCAGGTCCTCCAGTTGGAACCTTTCCTCGATCGCCTGCCAAAGGCGCTGTCCGGCGGCCAGCGTCAGCGCGTTGCGATCGGTCGGTCGATCGTGCGTGATCCCAAGGTCTACTTGTTTGACGAGCCGCTCTCCAATCTCGACGCGGCCTTGCGGGTCGCCACCCGGATCGAGATCGCCCAACTCAAGGAGTCGATGCCCGACAGCACCATGGTTTACGTGACCCACGATCAGGTGGAAGCCATGACCCTGGCGACCCGCATCGTCGTCCTTACCGTCGGCGAGGGCATCGGTCAGGTCGGCACACCGTTGGAGCTTTATCAGCGGCCACAGAACGAGTTCGTGGCCCAATTCATAGGGTCGCCCGCGATGAACCTGCTGCCGGGCGAGATCGTGGGCACCGGCGAACGGACCACGGTCAAGCTCGACGGAGGCGGCGTTGCGGTTTCGGCAGTCCCGACGCGAAGCTCGGACGAAGGCCTGAAAGTCAACGTGGGCGTACGACCGGAGGATCTCGTCGAAACCGAGGAGAATTTTCTGTTCGAAGGCAAAGTCAATATCACCGAGGCGCTGGGCGAAGTGACCCTGCTTCACTTCGACAAAGTGCACGATCAGGTCGCCGTGCTTGCCAAGCTACCCGGCATTCACGCCGATCTTCGCGGAAATTCGGTCAACTTGACGGCCGATCCGCCCAAGGTGCAGGTCTTCCACCAAGGCATTTCGCTCTACTACCGCTGAAGGCGAACGCTTTACCCTCAATTTCGACCTTTGGTGCGCTGAAAGGCCGTTTCCCGACGATAGGAGAGGGCAGGGCTACAGGGGACGCGGTTTTTTGAAGGTTGGCTTAGGCGGTGAGAATTTGGGCTTGAACTTGCCCGGTGCGTAAAATTTTCTCGTCCTGCGGCGCGGTTTCAGAGTGAACTCTTCTCAATCCTAACTCTTTCTTTTACGATCGAAACGCCTATCGAGTGATTCCCGGATCAGCGCGCACACGCGCTTCCCCGTCAAGACCCTCTCGTCACCTCGTAACGGCGCCTTCGCACCGTTCGTGCGAGCTACTCCTCAAAGCGACTCGTGGCGTCACGATCGCGGTCGTATCGTCTCGTGAGCGGAAACGGCGGCAACCAGGACTCGCGACGGACGATCCAGCTTTCGTAGGTCGGCATCAGTTGGTCAGGGGCATCCAGGGACCCTATGTGCACTTCGATTTCGTCTGCGCTGCGTGCAAAAACGGACGAACCGCAGCGCGGACAGAAAAACCGTCCGGCGTAGTCGCGCGTCTCACCTTCGATCGTCACCGCATCCTCAGCAAACACCGCGGAGGCATAAAAAAGGGCGCCATGATGTTTGCGACAGTCCAGGCAATGGCAAATGCCAACCCGGTATGGGAGTCCCGACGCCACAATTCGGACGTTGCCGCACAGGCAACCGCCGGTGAACCGGTCCATGCTGGGTCTCCTCTATACCGACATTCCCCAGATGACCCCCAGACTTGGCCCCGATGGTAGCCGAACAGGTCCCGTTTCGGAACCATGAACGGCATTTTGGCCCGACGGGACGAGCTTCACGAAGTCGAGCCGCAGCACCCCGGATTCACTTTCACCCATCGGGTGGGCCATTCCATCCTCTCCAATCCGACAACAACACATTGATTCTTATATCAGAATCTTGCCGCACCACCACCAAGTCGTTGCTTCACCCGGGGAATGGGGGTTCACAGCAGGCGACTTCATCGCCGGGCGGCAGGGCCTGGGAGATGCCGATGGAAGGCGAGCGGGCGCCTGTGGCCGCGTAGGACATCTTTGCCGCCGCCGGCTTCACTGGGCCCGATGGCGCGGCCGGCATTCTAGGTTTGGCGTCCGCCGCAGGCTGGACGTTTCGCCTGCCGTTGTCGCCGCGCCAAATCATGCCCAACCGCGGCCGATCCTGGCGGCGGAAATCTTTTTCTCCCCCCGCACCCGACTTTGGAATGCCCGTCGTCGTTGGCCAGCGGCGAAAATCCTAAATCTGTGATGATGATTCCAGACGTTCCCGCGAGAGTGCGACATGGCACTGCAAACAAGAAAACTTGGCGTGTTTCCGGCTTTCCACAAGGTCGAGGGGCGCAACGTCGTGGTGGTCGGCGGCGGCGATGCCGCAGCGGCCAAGATCCGGCTGCTGGCTGAAACCAGGGCAAACGTCGTGCTCTACGCCGGCTCATTGGAGAAGGACACCGGCGCGGCGCTGATCGCCGCCCATGGCGAATGGCGTGGCGCGCTGCCGGTCGTGGCCGACCTCAAGGGTGCGGCGCTGGTTTTCGTTGCCACCGGCTCCGCCGACATCGACGCCTCGGTGCGGCACATCGCGGCCGAGGCCGGCGTTCCGGTCAATGTGGTCGACCGTCCCGAACTCTGCGATTTCTATACGCCGGCATTGGTCAACCGCGCGCCGCTGGCGGTGGCGATCGGCAGCGAAGGGGTTGCGCCGGTGCTCACCCGGCATGTCCGTGCCCGGATCGAGGCCCTGCTTGCGCCGGCCTTCGGCGATCTGGCCGGGTTGGCGGAGCGCCTGCGCCGGCGGGTCGGCGAGTCGCTGGCTACGTTCGGCGATCGCCGTCGTTACTGGGCACGCTTCTTCTCCGGTTCGATCGCCGAAAAGGTGTTCGCCGGGCGCATGGCCGAAGCCGAGAGCGAAGCGCTTCAGCTGCTCGAAATCGATCCGGTCCGCACCGGCCATGTTTCGCTGGTTGGAGCCGGCCCCGGCGCCGAAGATCTGCTGACCCTGCGTGCCCAGCGCGCGCTGCAGGAGGCCGATGTCATCGTCTACGACCGTCTGGTTCCCGACGCGATCGTTGCCATGGGTCGCCGCGACGCCCGCCGCATCTATGTCGGCAAGGCCAAGGGCGATCACGCGATGAGCCAGCGGGCGGTCAATTCACTGCTGGTCAAGGAGGCGCGGGCCGGTCACCGCGTGGTGCGGCTGAAATCTGGCGACCCGCTGATCTACGGACGCGCGGGCGAGGAAATGGCCGCGCTCAGGGCGACCGGTATATCGTTCGATGTCGTTCCCGGCATCACCGCCGCCTTTGCCGCCGCGGCCGAGAACGAGATCCCGCTGACCCTGCGCGAGACATCCTCCTCGCTGGTGTTCGCCACCGGCCATGACGCCAACGGCGAAACGCTGCCGGACTGGGCCAAGTTGGCGCTCACCGGGTCGACGGTTGCGGTCTATATGGGCCGCAGCGTTGCCGCCGGTGTTGCCGCGCGGCTGGTCGAGGCCGGACTTTCGGCCGCCACGCCGGCCGCGGTGATCGAGAACGCTTCGCGTGCCGACAAGCGCGCCTATGCCGGGCGGCTTGACCAACTGGCTGACATGACCGCCAAGCCCGAACTGTCCGGACCGGTCCTCATCATCATCGGCGACGTGGTGGCCAAGGGCGCGATCGGCGTGGCGCCGGCCGCGCTTTCCGAACTCGCGGCTTAAAGGGGTTCCCAGATGTTCAAGGAGGCCAAGCAAGGCGCGCCCAAGGTGATCACCAGCAACCGGCTCGGCGATGGGCTGGTGGTTTTCCTGACCGCCGATGGCGGCTGGTCGCTCAACATTGCCGACGCCCGGCTGCTGCAGGACGGCCCCGACCTCGACGAGGCTCTGGCCTACGGCAAGGCGCAGCACGATGCGCAGGTGGTCATCGATCCCTACGCCATCGCGATTGAGGAAACCGACGGCGGTCCCGTCCCCACGCGCCTGCGCGAACGGATCCGCGCCGATCGCGGTCCGACCGTGCCCTATGGCGAGGCGGAACGGACCATGCTTGCCGGGCGGAGCGGAGCTTAGTGAACGATGTACCGCTACGATGAGTTCGACGCCGCATTCGTGCAGGATCGGGTGGCCCAGTTCCGCGGGCAGGTCGAGCGCCGCCTCTCCGGCGAACTGACCGAAGACCAGTTCAAACCGTTGCGGCTGATGAACGGCGTCTACCTTCAGCTTCACGCCTACATGCTGCGGGTGGCGATTCCCTACGGCACGCTGAGCTCCCGGCAGGTGCGCGTGCTGGCCCACATCGCCCGCAAATACGATCGCGGCTACGGCCATTTCACCACCCGCCAGAACCTCCAATTCCACTGGCCGGCGCTGAAGGACATTCCGGACCTTCTCGACGAGCTCGCCGCGGTCGAGATGCACGCCATCCAGACCTCGGGCAATTGCATCCGCAACGTCACCGCCGACCATTTCGCCGGCGCGGCGGCAGACGAAATCGTCGATCCTCGTCCTCACGCCGAGATCTTGCGGCAATGGTCGTCACTGCACCCCGAGTTCAGCTTTCTGCCGCGGAAGTTCAAGATCGCCGTCACCGGGGCCGATCACGATCGGGCCGCAACCCAGGTCCACGACATCGGGATTCACGCCAAGCGCGACGACGACGGCAATCTCGGTTTCACCATCTATGTCGGCGGCGGCCTCGGCCGCACCCCGATGATCGGTCACAAGATTCGCGATTTTCTGCCGGCGGGGGATTTGCTGTCCTATACCGAGGCGATCCTGCGCGTTTACAACCTCTTCGGCCGGCGCGACAACAAATACAAGGCGCGGATCAAGATCCTGGTTCACGAGACCGGCGCCGACGAAATTCGCCGTCAGGTCGAGGCCGAGTGGGAACGCATTCGCCATGGTGCGCTTGCCCTGCCGCGTGACGAGATCGACCGCATCGAAGCCTATTTCGCGATGCCGGACATGGCCGCCAGGCCCGCGCGCAGCCAGTCACTTGAAAAAGCGCGTGCCGCCGACAGCGATCTCGAGGCATGGGTGGCGAACAACACCGTTGCCCACAAGATCGCCGGCCATGCGGTGACGACGGTCTCGCTCAAGCCGATCGGCGGGACGCCGGGGGACGCCACCCACCAGCAACTCGACGCCGTGGCCGATCTCGCCGATCGCTACAGCTTCGGCGAAGTGCGCGTAAGTCACGAGCAGAACCTGATCCTGCCCCACGTCGCGCTTGATGATCTGCCGGCGCTGCACGCCGGCTTGGCCGAAGCCGGCCTGGCGACGGCCAATGCCGGACTGGTCAGCGACATCATCTGCTGCCCCGGTCTGGACTATTGCGCGCTGGCCAATGCCCGCTCGATCACAGTGTCGCAGCAGATCTCCGAGCGCATCGCCGATCAGCGCCGGCAGCAGGAGATCGGTGAGTTGAAGATCAAGATCTCCGGCTGCATCAACGCCTGCGGCCACCACCATGTTGGCCATATCGGCATTCTCGGCGTCGAGAAGAAGGGCGAGGAATTCTATCAGCTCACGCTTGGGGGCTCCGGCGACGAAACCCCCTCGGTCGGCGAGATCATCGGGCCGGGATTTGCCGGCGACAAGATCGTGGACGCGGTGGAGACCGTCGTCGACACCTATCTGGCCCATCGGGCCGACGCCGACGAAACCTTTCTGGCGGCCTACCGGCGGCTCGGCAAGGCGCCGTTCAAGGAGGCGCTCTATGGCTCCGCTTGACGCGCTGGCGCGGGTTTTCGATCCCCAGGATCAGGCCGTTGACCTGGCCGCCGATTTCAACGACCGCTATGGCGGACTGGCAACGCCGGAGTTGATCGCGCTTGCGCTTGAGGAACTTTTTCCGGGGCGTACCGCGCTGGTCTCCAGCTTCGGTGCCGAATCGGCGGTGCTCCTGCATCTGATGTCCGAGATCGACCGGGCGACGCCGGTGATCTTTCTCGACACCGGGCGCCTGTTTGCCGAAACGCTGGAATACCGTACCAGGCTGACCGAGCGACTTGGGCTGAGCGATGTCCGCACCCTGACGCCGGATTCGCAGGCGCTGCGCGCCGAGGACCCGCATCGAGCGTTGTGGATGACCAATCCCGATCTCTGCTGCCATATCCGCAAGACCGAGCCACTGCAGCGGGCGCTGTTCGGCTTCGACGCCTGGTTCACCGGTCGCAAGCGGTTTCAGGGCGGCCAGCGGGCCGAATTGCCGCTGTTCGAAGCCGATGGCCGGCGCATCAAGATCAATCCCCTGACCCACTGGAGCGCCGAGCGACTGCACGACCACATGACACGCCACGATCTGCCGGCCCATCCTCTGGCCGGCAAGGGCTATGCCTCGATCGGCTGCGTCCCGTGCACCAGCCGCACCCGGCCGGGCGAAGAGCAACGGGCGGGGCGGTGGCGCGGCCTGGCCAAGGACGAATGCGGGATCCACACCGGCCTGGAAGCTGACGGCAGCGGCATCTGACCATGGCGCTGTGGAAAGACGGTCGGTTTGTCGCCAATGAGTGGCGTCTCGTTCCCGAAGGGGCATCGTTGCCGTCGGGCGCCAAGGTGATCGTCGACCTCGACCGCTGGAAATCCGACCGCGCCGATCTGATCGGGCGTGAACAGCCGCTCGGTCTGTTGCTGGCCCCGGATTCCGACTGGGCGGACATCGTCGCCGATTTGCCCAGGTTCGATGTGATCGCCGTCAGCTTCCCCAAATTCGCCGACGGGCGGGCGTTCTCCATCGCCCGCCTGCTGCGTGAGCGCGACGGTTACCTCGGCGAGATTCGCGCCGTCGGAGACTATTTCATCGACCAGGTCCCGTTCATGAAACGGGTCGGCATCGACGCTTTCGAGACCGACGATCCGGTGCTGAAGAAGGCCTTCGATCGCGGCGAGTGGCCCGAGGTGCCGAATTACCTGCAGCCGGGCCTCGAGGGCGCGGCGGAAGTCCCTGCCGGCACCAGGCCATGGGCCCGGCGATCGACCGGATCGGAGTGAGGTTCGGCTGGGCTCGGCTGAGCGCGCTGACCGTGGCGAAGCAGCTCGTTTGGCGGCCATCGAAGCTGTCTCGCAGATCGGATATGCTGCCCTCCATTGGGTGCTTTGTTGACCCGCCAAACACACCTGGAGGCAGAGATGACAGCATACAACGCCGTTCGATTCCGCGTGAAGCCTGATCGCGAAAAAGAGTTCCTCGACGGGCACAAAGACCTCGACCTGTCCGTGCTCGAAGGCTTCCTTGGGGGCGCTTTGATCAAGACCGGTGAGCGAACCTATTGCCTCATCGGCAAATTCGACAATTTCGACAGCATCGTTGCCTCGCGGCCGCAGATGATCGCCGACCTCGACCGTTTTCGCGACATGCTGGAAGACCTCGGCGGCGGGCTTGGCGTCACCGACCCGGTCTCCGGTGAGGCGGTCATTGAGTTCGGAGCGGGCGCCTAGACCGTTTCGACTCAACGCCAGCGCTGGCTTCAGCAAATCCGATTGCCTCGGACGAAAGTTCGATCCAGTCGAGCCGGGCATCGCCGGCAATGAAGACCCATTGCTTCATGGCTCGCCCGTGGCCGGGGTCGAAGCGGTCCGCGTGCCCGCTATCGATCAAATTTGCGGCGCGCGTCTCATCGAGCTTGACGACCAGCCTGCCCTTCACAGCCATCGAGAAAACCTTGCCGTCGGCTGTGAGGGTGCGGCTTGCAAACATCCGGCCAGCCTCAACGCCGGGCTTGTCCACCAAGGCAGCAACGACGTCGTCGAATCGATCGCTCATGCCCCCGACTCCGCCGTTTCAACCAGCCGCCGCAACGCCACGCCGACATTCCTGGTGACGTTTCGCCTCATCGCAACTCTGTCCAGGATCCATCCCAGCGGTCCGAACTTGACCTCATATTCAAGCCGCTGCGTCAGCCGCGCGCCGTCGTGGTCGGCCTCGATGCGGGTGACCCAGCGCATGAAGTTAGTTTAGATGAAAAAAGCCCCAGTCAAGGGGCTCTTAGTTCGGGCTGCTTCTCACCCGGACAAAGATCGTCACTCCTATACGGCGACATGTGTCGGGCACCGCAGTAGGACAATCGTCATCGCACGTAGCAGACCAGTCGTCAGTCCACGTTGCCTGCCCGAGCGCAGCCGTAGTGGTTACGAAACCATGCCATGTAGTATATCCTCCTACACGTCTGAGAGTATTATACCTTAATCGAGCAAGGTAAGTTAACCATGACGGAGCAATTTTACTGAGACGGCTCTATCTTCCTGAAGCTAGATACCTCAGGGAACTCTCAAACTTCTCAGTTCCTACATCATCTATTGGAGGAACCTTCAATGTTCCGAAGGACTCAGACGCGTCATATACAAATATTGAGTTAAAGTACGTTACTGCCGAGAAATACGTGCGATGCATCTCACAGCTTTCCTACGGGCTTATGGGCACCTCTAAAAATCCCTGTTCCGAGCAATCGTCATCGCCTTGATCGGTTATAATCCGGACGGTTTGGCGCGTAGATGTGGGGAACCGACCATGGGCCAAATGGGCTTTTTCGACATCGCGAATCGGTATGCCGGCCTGGACGCCAAGAACGATCCTTTGGCGAGGATCGACGCGGTGGTTCCGTGGGAGAATTTCCGTGCCCGCCTGGAGGCGATCTGGCGCAAGCCGGCCGAGGAACGGAAGTCGCCGGCGGGGCGAAAGCCCTGGGACGCGGTGGCGATGTTCAAGGCGATCGTTCTCTGCGAGCTTTACAATCTCTCGGACGACCAAGTGGAGTACCAGCTTCGCGACCGCCTCTCGTTCATGCGGTTCGTAGGGTTCGGTCTTGAGGACAAGGTCCCCGACGCCAAGACGGTGTGGCTCTACCGGGAACAGTTGGCGCGGGCGGGCATGGTCGAGGCGTTGTTCGAGGACTTCGACGGCTATCTGGAGAAGCAGGGCTACCTGGCGATGGGCGGCCAGATCATCGACGCGTCGATCGTACCGGTCCCCAAGCAGCGCAACAGCCGTGACGACAACGCGCGGATCAAGGATGGCGAGACGCCGGAGGGCTGGAAGGACCAGCCGGCCAAGCGGTCGCAGAAGGACACGGACGCACGGTGGACAAAGAAGCATGGCAAGAGCCACTACGGTTACAAGAACCATGTCAACGTGGACCGCCGGCACAAGCTGGTGCGGCGTTACCAGGTGACCGACGCGGCGGTGCACGACAGCCAGGTCGTGGAGGACATCCTTGATCCGGACAACACGGCCTCGGACGTGTGGGCGGACAGCGCCTATCGGTCGGCGGAGATCGAGGCGAAGCTGAAGGAGAAGGGCCTGAACAGCCGCATCCACCGCAAGGGGCATCGCGACAAGCCGCTGAGCGAGCGGGAGAAGCGGGGCAACAAGGCCCGTTCGAAGGTGCGGGCGCGCGTCGAGCACGTGTTCGGGGCCCAGAGCAACGACATGGGCGGGACGCTGGTGCGCAGTATCGGGCTGGTACGGGCGAGGGCGCGGATCGGGCTGAAGAACCTCGCCTACAACATGCGCCGCCTGGTGCAGCTGGAGCGTCTCGCCGCGGCGGCGCCAACGTGATGGTCATCAGGGGAGAAGTCTGCCTGGAGCCCCCATTGACAGGGAAACAGACCCGCCGGGGAGCCGGAGAAGGCCGAAAACCCAGACGCCAACCCCGCTCATGACCCGCGAGAACCGCACAACCTGTCGAGTTTCACGTCAGTCGCATTATTTTTCGAGGTGCCCTTATATACTTGTTGCCTGCATTACACGGCGAATTTACGAAATAACGCCTCTACCTGCTCATCGGTTGCGAATACCGGATTCGGATCACTCATGCGCCGGCGGACTTCTTCTTGCTGAGCAGGCGTGAGGCGAACGCCTGATTCGTTCTGCTCAACAACATCAAGGATCATCTCGCCAATTTCATCCTGGCGGGTGTCCGGAAGCGTCTTTGCGCGCTCAAGTGCTCTATCGAGAATTTTGACATGGGAACATGATGCCATATCTCAGGATGCTTGCAAGCTCCTCCTCCCGGCTCCGGATGCAGGCACCTGCGATCTAGAATCAAACCAGTGTCCGCACCTTTCCGGCCCCATCGGCAAGAGGCACCGACGGGATGTCGCCGCCGTGGGCCGGCCCGGAGGGTTTCAAAATCCGTGAACAGGAATCGAACACGGCTCACTTTGCGCGGAGCCAGCCGCTTGCGCCACATCGCCTGCATCTTCACAACGCGCTTCCGATTGGTCGTCACGGTGAGCACCCGAAACGTCGGAATGCCGAACGTCCGCTCGTGCACCCGCCCCGGCGAAGGCAGATCGTAGCAAGGAATTTGACCGCTCCGCCACGCCTCGTCGGTTTTCGCTGCGATAGCCTCGACTGGCTCCACCTGCCGATCGACCCACGCCGTCCACCGCCCGGCCGTGACGGAAAACGGCGTCTTTCACGGTTTTCTGATCTGGATGTCGTCACCGTCGGTCCGAACCTCATAGGTCGGTACGGGCTCGTCGGTGACCCCGTCCTCCTCGGCCTCGCCCGACCTGACGTTGAAGATGGTGAAATGCCATGGACAGGCGACGAGGTCGCCATCAAGCTCGCCCTCCGACAGGGGACCACCTTCATGCGGGCAGGTATTGCTGAACGCGAAAAACTCACCGCCGACATTGGCGATGACCAGCTCTTCACCGTCGACCATGACGAGCTTCATGTCTCCGGCCGCCACGTCCGATGCTTTTGCCACCGTTTGGAACTCGGCCACTGATACT
Organism: uncultured Bauldia sp.; assembly: GCA_963663975.2. Lineage (GTDB taxonomy): Bacteria > Pseudomonadota > Alphaproteobacteria > Rhizobiales > Kaistiaceae > JANQRX01. The sequence goes on from CAXXRA010000011.1 coordinate 55,209, forward strand.
TAACCTCTGGTTAAATTGGCATCGGTCGACGCCACCGACCGTTACACCATATCGCCGTGCCAGGTGCGGCCGTCGCGCTCGATCAGCGAGGTGGCGGCCGCCGGCCCCCAGGTGCCGGCGGAATAGGGCCGCGGCGGTTCGCTGGAATGTTCCCACGCCGCGGCGATGGGATCGATCCACGCCCACGCCGCTTCGACTTCGTCGCGGCGCATGAACAGGGTCTGATCGCCGCGGATAACGTCCAGGATCAAGCGTTCATAGGCGCCGGGGCTTCGCACGCCGAAGGCTTCGGCGAAGCTCATGTCGAGCGGCACGTAGCGCAGCCGCATGCCGCCCGGCCCGGGGTCCTTGATCATCAGCCACAACCGCACGCCTTCGTCCGGCTGCAGACGGATGACCAACCGGTTCTCCTCGATCGGTCCAACGCCATGTCCGAAGATCGAATGGGGAATAGCGCGGAACGAAACCACGATCTCCGACGCCCGCACCGGCAGTCGCTTGCCGGTCCTGAGATAAAACGGAGTTCCCGCCCACCGCCAATTGCCGACGCTGGCCTTCAGCGCAACGAAGGATTCGGTGGTGCTATGGGGATGGCCGACATCATCGACATAGGACGGCAGTTCGCCGGTCGGCCCGTTGGCCGCGCGATACTGGCCCCGAACCGCCACATCGTTGATGGTCGACAGGTCGATCGGCCGCAGCGCGCGCAACACCTTGATCTTTTCGTCGCGGACCGAATCGGCGGCGATTGCGGTCGGCGTCTCCATGGCCACCAGGCACAGCAGCTGCAACAGGTGGTTCTGGACCATGTCGCGCAGCACGCCGGCACTGTCGTAGTAGTCGCCGCGGCCTTCGACGCCGATATCCTCCGCCACCGTGATCTGCACGTGGTCGACATGGGCGTTGTTCCACAGCGGCTCGAAAAGCGCGTTACCGAACCTCAGCGCCATCAGGTTCTGGACGGTCTCTTTGCCGAGATAATGGTCAATCCGGTAGATTTGACCCTCGTCGAAGACGGCGCCGACCGAATCGTTGACCTGCCTGGCCGATTCCAGATCGTGGCCGATGGGCTTTTCGATGACCACGCGGGTGGCACCGGTGCCCAAACCCGCCTCGCCGATGCGGCCGCTGATCGCGCCGTACAGTTCCGGGCCGACGGCGAGGTAGAAGGCGCGGCAGTAATCGGCGCCCTCTCTGAGCAGTTCGGCAAGGTCGCCCCAGCCCCGCTCGGACTGCGCGTCGACCGAAACGAAGTGCAGGCGCTCCAGGAAGGTGCGGACGTTGGCGTCGTCGCGCTCGCTCTCCCCGACGTGTTCGGTGAGCGCGGCCGCGGTTGCGTTGCGGTAGTCCTGGCTGCTCATCTCGCGACGCGATACGCCGATGATCCGGGCTCTGGCCGGCAGCTGTCCGTCGCGGTGGCGGTGGTAGAGCGCCGGCAGGAGTTTGCGATAGGCAAGGTCGCCGGCGCCGCCGAACACAACCAGATCAAACGGATTGACAACGATGATGCGGCTGGTCATGGACGGGCCCTTCGGCAACACGAAACAGCGGCTGCTCGGCTGTTGCCCGGCAGCCCAAGCGGTCTACACTGCGGCGTTTGTGGCAGAGGAACCGCCGGATCGCCAGCGTAAATGCGCCGGGACCGCATCAGGCCCGGCGGGCCACACCGGAATTCAAGGGGAGAGGCGCGTGGATGAAGCGGTTTGCATCGTGCCGGCCGGCGATTGGACCGGTGAAGGCGCGGTTTGGAAGGCCGATGACGACGCGCTTTTTTGGGTCGACATCAATCGGTTTCTCGTTCACCGCCTGGACCGCGCCACCGGCACCACAAAGAGCTGGTTTTTTGACGAGCCTGCGACCGCTCTCGGCCTGACCGATCGACCGGATACGCTGGTGGTCGCGCTCGCCTCGCGTGTGATCCTGTGGCAACCGTTCAACGATGCGCGCGCCGATTTCGCCCGGCCCGACATCAATTGGCCACACGCCCGTATGAATGACGGCCGACCCGATCCTGCCGGCAATTTCTGGGTGGGATCGATGCAGAACAACGTTGCCGAGGATGGCAGCGAAAGGGACATTGACGATGATCGCGCCGGACGCCTGTTCCGAATTCGCGCCAGCGGCGAAAGCAATTTGGAAGTGAGCGACATCGGCATCAGCAACACGCTGTGCTGGAGCCCGATCGGCGACCGGTTCTATTTTGGCGACACCCTCAAAAACGAGATTTACCTCTGGGACTATGACCTGCCGTCCGGCACGATACGAAATCAGAGGCCGTTCTTTTCCGGCTTCGACCGCGGGTTGCCTGACGGTTCGGCGATGGATCGCGACGGCTATTTGTGGAACGCCCGCTATGGCGGTGGCTGTATCGTTCGGGTGGCGCCCGACGGCAGCGTTGACCGTGTGATCGAGATGCCGGTGAGCAACATCACCACCTGCACCTTCGGCGGGCCGAATATGAAAACGCTTTATGTGACCACGGCACGCGGTGGTTCCGGCGCGGAGCGGTTGAGCGGCGGTCTGTTCGCGATCGAGGTCGAGGTTCGAGGGTTACCGGAGAACGTCTTCAAGCTTGGCTAGTACCCGGAACCGATCAGGGGGCGGGCAGCCACCAGAGGGACGCAGGAAAACATGCATCGCATCATCAGGATCCTGAAATGGGCGATCGCCCTTGCCATGGCCGCAGCCGGTGCCGCGCTCGCCGACAGCCGGCTGTTCAGCGTGCGGACCGATCAACCCGGCGTGTCGGTTAACGGCGCCGTTCACAATGGCCGTGCCCTGGCGATCGCCGGAACCGGCCAGGGCGTCACCTTCTTCCGTATCGAAAACCCGGCCGGTCCCGTTGCCTGCCTCAACGCTCTGACGTTTGCCCTGTCCGACGGGTCGAGCGTGGCTCGCACGATCGATTTCTGCGCCCGGAACTGGGACATCACGCTGGCGCTCGGCGGCGGCGGACCGCCTGCCTCCGGCTCGATCAGAATCACCACGGACGACCCGACGGCTGAGATCGTCGGCGTGTACCTTGGCGGCCGGCCGGCCAACATGACCGGTCGCTTCGGCTCCAGCGTCGATGTGGCGCTGGGGCCTGATCAAGGTGGTCGCGGGTGTGCGCGCGATCTCGGTGTGGAACTCTCCGATGGCCGCCGCATGGCGCGGGTGGTCGATGTCTGCGCCGGCGGCGGCGTGGTCATCGTGCCGCTGATCGGGCCGGAGCTGCCGGTCACGGCCGCACCCGGCTCCCAGCCCGCTTTGCCCGTTGCCGAGCCGCAGTTCCCGCCACCACAGCCGCAGGGTCCCCAGTTCGTCACCAATATGGAGTGGTTCACCAGCAGCGGCGATGGCCAGGCCAGCCTTGACTTCGGTAATCGACTGACCGGCGCCGGCGAGTTCACTGCCGTGTGCCAAATCGGCACGGGTTCGGCCAGTATCATTCTGTCGCGCACCTCGCCTGAGGTCGCGCCGGGAGCGAGCGTCGGCGTCCGATTTGCAGCCGGCACCTTCAACGCCGCCTATGCGGCCAGGGGAACCGCGATCAATCAGTTTTCGGGCCGTTCCCATCCGGAGCTGGTGGTGACCACGGCCGACCCGTTATGGCCGGCCTTGATCCGCGAAAGCGCGTTGTCGATCACCGTCGGTTCGGGGGCCACGTTCGGACTGTCGCTCAGGGGTAGTGCGGTCCAGGCGCGCGAGTTCTTGGCCAGGTGCAATCCTGCGCCGATCGCGCCGCCCGTGCTGCCGCCGCCGCCGCCGCCACCGCCGGGCGTCGTCGGTGCGGTTGATTTCCTGTGCGATGACGGGTCGACCCTGAGCGCCGCCTTCGATGGCCCCAGCGATAGCGTGACGGTGTTTGAAGGCGTCGGTCCGCCGTTGGTTCTCACCCGCATTCCCTCACCGCAGGGCGCCCGCTATGTTGCAGCTGGTGCCGAACTCTTCGGCCTGGGGGAACAGATCACGTGGCAACGTGGCGGGGGCTTCATCCGCAACTGCACACCCCGCTAAAGCGCGTCATCGGCAAAGACCGCCAGTCGCAATTTTACCACTGGCGAGTTCGCGGCCGCGCGGCTAGAAGCGCCCGATGAGCCAACCCATGATCAGCCGGAAGTCGCTTCAGTGGCCCGTAGAGATGCGGGCCACAATGAAGCTCGCCTGGCCGCTGGTGCTCACCAACGTTTCGCAGATGGCGCTGCACACTACCGACGTCATTCTGATGGGGTGGCTTGGCCCCGGCGCCCTGGCTTCCGGCGCGCTCGGCACCAGTCTCAACTTCGCGTTTCTCATCTTCGGCATCGGCCTGGTGACCGCCACATCCCCGATGATCGCCATTGAGCTGGGGCGACGGCGACATTCGGTCCGCGACGTCCGCCGCAGCGTGCGCCAGCGGATGTGGGCGGCGGTGGCGATCTCGATCCCGATCTGGGTGGTGCTGTGGCAGGGCGAGGCGATCTTCGGACTTCTCGGCCAGGATCCGGACGTGGCCAGGGAGGGCGCGCGCTACCTGCGCACCCTGCAATGGGGCATTCTGCCGTTTCTGATCTACGTCGTCCTGAGGAACTTCGTCGCCGCGCTCGAGCGGCCGATGTATGCGCTGTGGGTCGCCGCTGCGGCGATCGTGATCAATGCCTTGTTGGTGTGGACGCTGATGTTCGGGCGCTTCGGCCTGCCGGCGCTGGGGCTTCCCGGGGCGGGGATCGGCACCACGGTGACCAATCTCCTGATGGCGGTGGGACTCGGCGTGCTGCTGTCGATCGACCGGCGCTTCCGGCGCTATCATTTGTTCGGTCGCTTCTGGCGGCCCGATTGGCAGCGCTTTCGCGAGTTGTGGAGGATCGGTCTGCCGATCGCCGTCACCTTGTTATCCGAGGTGACGATCTTCAGTGCGGCGGCCTTCCTGATGGGGATCATCGGTGCCGACCAACTGGCCGCCCACGCCATCGCCATTCAGGTCGCCTCGCTGGTATTCATGGTGCCCTTGGGGTTGGGCATGGCAGCCACCGTCAGGGTCGGGCTGGCGCTCGGTCGTGGCGATCCTGGCGGCATCACCAGGGCCGGGTGGTCGGCGTTTGCGCTGGCTATTGTTTACGCGAGTGGGACCGCGCTGATCCTGATCGTTGCCGGCCGACAGATCGTGGGGGTATTTCTCGACCTGGGTGAGCCCGCCCATCGCCGTGTCGTCGACCTCGCCATCCTCTATCTGGCGTTTGCCGCGCTGTTCCAGCTTGTGGATGCCGGACAGGCGGCGGCGATCGGTTTGTTGCGCGGTCTCAACGACACCAAGGTACCGATGATCATCGCAGCCATCGGCTATTGGGGCATCGGAACCCCGGTCAGCGTTATCCTGGCGTTCTGGGTCGGCTGGGAGGGCGTCGGCATATGGACCGGCCTGGCGGTCGGGTTGGCGGCGGTGGCGGTGATGCTCAGTGTTCGGTAGCTGCGCCGCGAGCGCCTCGGTCTTGTGGGACCTCACCGGGTCGAAGGGCTGGAGGCGGGGGTGCTCGGCTGATGGGGCGGGCTCTGCCACTGGCGACGACCGCGGCCGCCGAATCCGCAAAGGCTGAATTACATTCGTGCCGCCCGCCGCTATTCCGGTAGCGGAATGTCGCCATCCTCGTCACCAAAGACCTTGTCGAAGCGATGGCCGCCACCGCCTGCGCTTCAGATGGAGATTGCCCAGTCGGCTTATATGGACGAGGCGCGCTTCGCGGCAACTTGGCGGCACGACCGGGCATCAAGGCGCGGCGCGTGCCGGCTCAGTCCAGCGTGCGGCGGTAGCGCAGCAACGCGATGGCGGCCACCGCCGCCCAGAACGCCAGCAGCGGCCAGGTATGGGGCAGCACTTCGGCCACGCCGCCGCCTTTGAGCATGACGCTGCGTACCGCTCGCAGAAAATGGGTGAGCGGGATGATTTCGCCGATCGTCTGAGCCCAACCGGGCATGCCACGGAAGGGAAACATGAAGCCCGACAGCAGGATCGACGGCAGGAAGAAGAAGAAGGTCATCTGCATCGCCTGCATCTGGTTGCGGGCAACGGTCGAGAAGGTGTAGCCGAGCGTCACATTGGCGGCCAGGAACAGGACCGTAACCGACAGCAGAACCGTCAGCGGCCCCTCCATCGGAACCGCAAACAGGATCGCCGCGGCCACCAGGATCACGGCAACCTGGAGAAAACCGAAGCCGATATAGGGCACGATCTTGCCGATCATGATTTCGTAGGGCCGGGCAGGCATGGCCATCAGGTTTTCCATCGTCCCGCGCTCCACCTCGCGGGTCAGCGCCAGGCCGGTCATCAGGATTGTCGTCATGGTCAGGATCGTCCCCAGGAGCCCCGGGACGATGTTATAGGCGGCGATGCCTTCCGGGTTGTACAAGCGATGAAGAACGAGCTCGAACGATCCGTTGCCCGATGGTAGCTGGAGCGCGCCGCCGGTCTCGCGTTCGACCGCCCGCCGGATCAATTCAGACAGCGCGTTCAGTCCGCCCGAGGTCGCGGAAGGATCGCTGGCGTCGGCTTGGACCAGAATCTGGGGCCGATCGCCGCGCACGACGCCTCGCCCGAAATCGCTCGGTATGGTCACCACGTAGGAAACCTCGCCAAGCTCAAGCATGCGCTCGGCCGCTGCCTCGTCGAGCGATCGGTCAATGATGCTGAAATAGTCCGATGTTTGCATGGCCGACACCACCGAGCGCGCGATCGGGCCATTGTCGGCGGCCACGATCGCCGTCGGCAACTGGCGCGGATCGGTGTTGATGGCGTAGCCGAACAGAACAAGCTGCAGAATGGGCACGCCAATGATCATCGCGAAGGTCAGGCGGTCGCGGCGCATCTGGATGACCTCCTTGACCATCACCGCGTAAATCCGCGCCCAGGAAAAACGGCGATAGGTCATGATCGGCCCCGATGAGAAGCGAAATTGTCCGGGGCCTCGCCCATCAGACGGATGAAAACATCCTCCAGAATGGTCTCGCCGGCTTCCGCGGTCGCGCCGGTTCCCGCGATCGCTGCGCGCACATCCTCGGCCAGCCGCGCCGGATCGGTTCCCACGACGTGGAGATCGGTGCCGAAGATGGCGGTTTCCTCGACGCCATCGCCGCGCCTCAGGCGGTGCGCTATGGCCGCCTGGTCGCCGCCGCGGATCACGAATGTGTGGAGCCCGGAGGCCGCCACGACCTCAGCTACCGTGCCGCGGGCAACGATGTTGCCATAGGAGATGTAGATGATGCGGTGGCAGCGCTCGGCCTCGTCCATGTAGTGGGTCGACACCAGAACAGTCAGGCCATCGGCTGCAAGCTGGTGAATCTCGTCCCAGAACTCGCGCCGCGCTTTTGGATCGACGCCGGCGGTGGGCTCATCGAGGAGCAGGAGTTGGGGCTGATGCATGACCGAGGCCGCCAACGCCAGCCGCTGCTTCCAGCCGCCGGAGAGCGTACCGGCGAGCTGGTGCTGCCGGGTCGTCAGGCCGAGCCGATCCAAGGTTGAGGCGACGCTTTCGCGCCGCGATTGCAGCCGATAAATCCGCGCCACGAAGTCGAGATTCTCTCGGATCGTCAGGTCCTCGTACAGCGAAAAGCGCTGCGTCATGTAGCCGACTTCGAGCTTGATGCGGTCGGATTCGGTCACGATGTCGTAGCCCAGGCACGTGCCGCTTCCCTCGTCGGGCTTGAGCAGCCCGCAAATCATCCGGATCGTCGTCGTCTTGCCGGAACCGTTCGGCCCGAGAAACCCGACGATTTCGCCGCGGTCGATCTGCAGGTCGATGTGATTGACGACGGTGTTGCCGTCGAAAATCTTGGTCAGCCCTTCGATCGCGACGACCTGGTCGCCATTGGTCAAGGCCATCACTCGCTCATGATCGTCACGTCGACCGGCTGGCCGACCTTCAGCTTCAGGGCTCCGTCCGTGGGCCGTGCCTCGACCAGAAAGACCAGCTTCTCCCGCGTGTCCTGGGAGAAGATGATCGGTGGCGTGAACTCGGCCTCGGTGGCCACGAACTCGATGATCGCGGTCATCCCCTCGGCACATCCGTCGCAGCCGACGCCGACGGTCTGCCCAGGCCCGGTTCCGGCGAGCTCGGCCTGGGGAACGAAGAAGCGGATCATGCGGTTGTCGTCGGGCAACAGCGAGACCACGGTACGCCCGCTGCCCACCAAATCGCCGACCTCGAAGAGGGTGTCTTCGACCAGCGCGGCAACCGGCGACACCATCGTCCGCCTGTCGAGCCGGATCCGCGCCCTCGACAGCGTCGCCACAAACGCGGCGACATTGCGCTCCGCCGCCTCGACCTGCTCCGGTCGCGCCGGCAGCCGCGCCACCAGCAGCTGCCGCTCGATGGCCTCGGCCGAGGCTTCGGCGGTATCGCGCCGGGTGCGCGCGTCGTCGAGGATGGATTGCGCGGCGAACCCGCTTTGGCGCAGCTGCAGTTTGCGCCGGTAGTCGTCTTCGGCGTGGTTGAAGGCGGTGCGCTCCCGCGCCAGATCGGCCGCGATCACCGCCACCTCTTCTTCGCGCTTGCCGGTCTTGAGGTTGGCAAGCTCGGCCCGCGCTTGCGCCAGTCGGGCCTCCGCGGCGGCGACGGCTTCGAGCTGATCGGCGTCGTCGAGCGAAAACAACAAATCGCCCGGGCTTACGCGCTGGCCGGCCCTGACCGGGCGTTCGATCAGCCGCCCGCCGGTTTCGGCAGCGATGTTGACGTAAATCCCCTCGACATAGCCCTGCAGCAGCTGGTCGTCGTCGCTCGAGCAGGCCGCCAGCAGCGGCGCGACAATCAGCAAGGCGGGCAGGGGCGGGCGCATCATCGCACCGCGGCGGCATCGAGAATGGCGTGGGCGTGCTCCACCACGATGCGTTTGATCAGCGCCCGTTCCCGGTCGCCAATCGCGTCCCATCGCATGCGTCGCAGGACCATCGCGTTGGCGACCCGGAAGACCAGAACCTGGCCGATCATGGTGAACACGCGGACCCTGAGTTCCTCGTCGTCCTGACGGGCCAGCGCCACCGCCGCCAGCTTTGTCACCGTGTCGATGGTGCCGCCCATGAAGCGGTAGATGACGTCGAAGGCGGCGGTCGGCTGAAGTTGTTCGCGCAGGATGAAGCGCGCCCATCGTTCAGCCTCGGCGCTGCCGAGGAGGATGTCGGCCAGCGTCTCGATGATGCGCACGAACATCGCCCGCGCCTCGGGCGCGTTTTCGGGCAGCGTCTGTTCGGGCCGCGCCGGGCGCATCCGCGTCACGATATTGCCGGCGATGTGCTCCGCGACCGCCAGATAGAGGGCTTCCTTGCCACCGAAATGATAGACGATAGCGGCCAGATTGACGCCGGCTTCGCTGGCGATCTGGCGCGTGCTGGACCCTTCGAATCCGTACCTCCCGAAGATGTCGAGGCCGGCGTGAATGAGCTGCGAACGGGTTTCCTCGCCGCGGTCGCGTCTGGCCCCACCAAGGTATCGTGGCGAGGCGCTCGGTTCGGGCACCTCGACGCCCGTCGCTCCCCTCGGTGACACCGGCTCAACCGGTTCCGTGGCCGCCGATCGGGCCGGGCTCGACCCTCCCCGATCGGTCTCCACACCGGGATCGTCGGGCAAGTGCCGGTCCGTTCCTCCCGGCACCGTCTCTGCGGCCACCGTCTTTTCCGACCCCGTCGGCCTGGCATCGCTCCGTCGCGCTGCTCCGCGCAGTCCTGCTTTCTCGCTCGTCATCGGCACCTCGCGTAAACTTGGATTATACGATCGATCGATTTAATAAGTCAATCGTTTGTTTTAAACCGGTAGTCGGCGACCTCTGGTCTGTGGGAGTGTTCGAATGCTCGATATGGCGGGAGGTCGAACGGTTCGCTCAGGGCGGTCTTGGTGCCTTCGATCGGCTCAAGACTTTGCCGGATTGAAACCGAATTCGTGCGCGGCGAGCGTCAATAGCAAAGGACGGTGTCGGCCTCGATCGCCAATTTCACCAGAACGTCAGGCATGGCGAACTTCGCGGGGTGCCCCTCCAGCAGGGTCTCGTCATATCCGCGAGCCTTGGCCGACATGCCGGACAGAAAGAAATTGCCACCGCCATTGCCGGATCGTGGCGACATGGTCGCCAATCTACCGGTCCCCAGGCCTTCGACCTTCTCGAGCGATTCGGCGGACAAGATGTCAAACGGCTTTCAATATTGACCCCCGATCGGCGTGCAAAATTGACTCCCCTGAGCGGCACGGCGGAGGTTGTCCCGGTAGTCAATAGGGGGGGTACCTGTTGACCCACCGGGGCAACCGGGCCGCAGGCACGGCCGGCGGCGGCTCAGGAGCGGTTCTTGAAGCGCCAGCTCTCGTTGCCGGTCTCGATGATCTCGCAATGATGGGTGAGACGGTCGAGCAGGGCTGTGGTCATCTTGGGGTCGCCGAAGACGGATGGCCATTCGCCGAAGGCGAGGTTGGTGGTGATGACGATAGAGGTGCGCTCGTAGAGCCGGCTCATGAGGTGGAAGAGCAGCTGCCCGCCGGCCTGGGCGAAGGGCAGGTAGCCGAGTTCGTCGAGGATGACGAAGTCGCGGCGTACAAGCTGATCTGCGGTGCGGCCCTGGCGTCCGGCGCGGAGCTCGGCCTCGAGGTGGTTGACCAGGTCGACGACGTTGTAGCAGCGGCCCCGGGCGCCCTTGCGGATGCAGGAGCGCGCGATGGCGACGGCGAGATGGGTCTTGCCGGTGCCGGTGCCGCCGACCAGCACGATGTTGCGCTTGCCCTCCAGGAAGCCGCCGCCGGCGAGCTCCTGGATCAGGGGCTCGTTGACTGGCGAGGCGGCGAAGTCGAAGTCGGCCAGCTCCTTGGCCGTTGGCAACCTGGCGGACGCCATCTGGTACTTGATCGAGCGCGCCGTCTTGTCGGCGATCTCGACCTGCAGCAGCGTACCGATGATCTGCTGCACCGGATGACGACGCTTGAGCCCGTCGGCAAGGATGTCGTCGTAGGCGGCGCGCATGCCCGCGAGCTTCAACGCCGTCATCATCGCCAGCACCTCATGACGCTCCATGACCGGCCTCCCTCAGGCGATCGTAGCGCTGACAGTCGGCCACCGGCCGGTGGCGAAGCTGCAGGCCCTCGGGCGTCGGGATGGTCGCCGGCGGTGCCGGCTGGCACTGCCGGGCGAGGATGTTGAGCTCGACGTCGGCGCTGCAGGCGCCGCAGTCGAGCGCCTCGGCACAGGCCGCCTCGACCGCCTCCAGCCCGTCCTCCTGAACCGCCGCGAGGATCCTCACGAACTGCCTGTCACCGTCGTCGCAACCCGTCAGCCGGGCCCGTATGCGGCCGAGCGCGCCGGGCAGTTGCCAGCCCTTGAAGGGCGCGCCATTGCGCAGCGCGCCGGGCTTCCTCGTCAGGATCGGCACGTAGTGCCACGGATCGTAGGCGACCTGGCCGCGCCCGAAGCTGCGGGGATGCTCGGCGACGGTCTCGCCGTCCTGGCGGATGACGATCCGATCGGCGTAGGCCCGCACGTCGACCGGCCGCCCGACGGCACGGGCGGCGACGCTGTAGTGGTTGTTGTCGAAGCGCACCAGACAGGTCTTGGACACCGCCACCTCGGTGGCGTGGAAGCCGTCGAAGGGGCCGCGATAGGCCATCAAGAAGGGCCGCTCCTCCTCGAACACCTGCCACACCGTCTTGCTCTCGATCGTCGGATGCGGCCGCTTCTTGGCGTCCTCGATACACCGATCCATCAGCCACTCGTTGATCTCGACGTAGGAGCGGCCCCGCGGGATGGGCACGAACAGGCGGCCGCGGACGTCACCCACCTGCCTCTCGACCTGCCCCTTCTCCCAGCCCGCACCCGGAGTGCACGCCACCGGCTCCACCAGATGGTGGGAGCACAGCTCCAGAAAGCGCCGATTGTAGGCGCGCTCCTTGCCGACGAAGACCATGCTCACCGCCGTCTTCATGTTGTCGTAGATGCCCCGCCGGCAGACCCCGCCGAAGAAGTGGAAGGCCCGTTCGTGCGCCTCGAACACCATCTCCTGGCTCTCGCGCGGGAAGATCTGAACCAGCTGCATGCGGCTGTAGCAGAGCCGCATGTGCGCCGCCTTCACCTTGGTCGTCACACCCGACAGGCGCGCGTACTCGTGGCTCCAGTCGAACTGGTAGGCCTCGCCGGGATCGAAGCTCAGCGGCACAAAACCCTGCGACGGCGACAACAGCCGCCACCGCCGACGCCAGGTCCTGGCGTAGCGGCGCACTGCGTCGTAGCCGCCGCCATAGCCCAGAGCCGCAAGGTCTTCATGAATCCGCAGCAGAGACAGCCGATCCCGGCGCGGCCTCTTCTCGTTGGCCTCCAGCTGGCGCTCGAGCTCATCCACCCACGGCCCAAGCTTCGGCATCGGCTGGATCTTGCGCTCGTAGCTGTACGAGGTCTCATCGCCCCGCACCACCTTGCGCACCGTGTTCTTCGAAACCCTCAAATCCCGGGCGATCTTCTTGATCGGAACGCCCCTCACCAGATGATCCCGACGTATCCGTGCGATCGTCTCCACAACCAGCATCTCCCCCACCTCGTCTGTCCAAACAACGAGGTGTGTTAAAAATCACAAAACCAGGGGGGTCAATTTTGGACGCCGATTACCCCACCAAGGGGGTCAATATTCCACGCCGATCAACAGACAGGAGATGCGACGCCATCCCCCGCCAGCAACAGATCGACCTTGTGGCCATCTTTGACGGCGGTGGCGGCCACCAGACATCCAAGCGCTCCTTTGGTCGGATTTTCCGGACCGGTGTGAATATGAACCAGGATTGTTGCCATTTCGGTGCCCTGCCGCGACATTCGTGATGAAGGTTTTGCCTGTGAGACAGTGTAAAAGAACTCTCCCTTAGGCTCGCTTCGGCGAATTCAACGCACGAAATATCCTCCCACGCGCGCCGAGCGTTAGGATCGAGGCTCGCGAGGTGTCTCGTTTCTCCAATGCGCCGGAGCGCTCGGAGCTGGCTCGAACGGATCGATTTCACTGGTGCGACCGAGCGCTCTAAAAACAAGCCCGGCGGTCCTGCTTCTGGTGACCGGCTCACTGATCGGGCTGAAGTTCCCGCTCGTAGCGCAGTAGCCATTCGATGAAGCGGCGCTGGTCATCGACCGACGGGGCTGGTGGGTTGCGGGTACTATGTGCGTTCATGCCATCCTAGAAGCCTTCGCGAAATTCGAACGTAATGGTATAATTATCCGATGACGACAAAAGCACTCAAGGAAGTGATCGAACGCGTTCAGCATTGGCCGCAAGAGAGGCAGAATGATGCCGCTCGGATATTGCAGGAAATGGAAGCGCAGGAAACCTCTGGCTACCAGCTCACGGATGAGCAGGTTGCCGAGGTGGAGCGCCGCCTGAACGACCCCAATCCAAAATTTCTCACCCTCGCCGAGGTTCGAGCCCGTCTTGCCCATTCCGGCGTATGAAGGCACTGGTTCGCGATGCGGCGTACGGTAATCTAGAAGACATATTTGCCTGGATAGCTCGGGACGACCCGACGAGCGCCGCCCGTGTGATCGACCTGATTATTGAGAATATCGAACGCTTGGCGCTGTTCCCGCGAATGGGTCACGCCGGGAGAGTTGCCGGCACGCTTGAATGGGTCGTGCCCAGTCTCCCCTACATCGTGGTCTACACGATCGACGAGCGGCAAGACGAGCTCGTGGTGATTGCCGTTTTTCATGCCGCCCAGGATCGATAGCGTGTGTCATTACAACATTTTCAATGCGGCGAAAACAGTGTATAGAAGAGGACGGCTGAAGCAATGCTTTAGTTTTAGATAACTAACGTTTAATAGGGGCGTGATGTCAGAAGAAATCAAATCTCTGTTGGAAAAGTCAGAGAAGATCTATACTACGATTTAGGACAGGCTGACCTGCACGCAGACACCCGCTATAGTTACAGATTCACGCACCCCGAAATCGCCATACCTAAGCGTGGTCGCGAGGCTTTCAAAAGGATTCGAGCCAAATTTGAAAAAGCGGGTTTGTGATAAATGGGATGCTTGTGAAAAACTGAAAACAGCAAAAGTGCGCGAGGACGAAGTAGCGCTAGGGCACCTCTAAAAATCCCTGTTCCGAGCCTTGATCGGTTATAATCCGGACGGTTTGGCGCGTAGATGTGGGGAACCGACCATGGGCCAAATGGGCTTTTTCGACATCGCGAATCGGTATGCCGGCCTGGACGCCAAGAACGATCCTTTGGCGAGGATCGACGCGGTGGTTCCGTGGGAGAATTTCCGTGCCCGCCTGGAGGCGATCTGGCGCAAGCCGGCCGAGGAACGGAAGTCGCCGGCGGGGCGAAAGCCCTGGGACGCGGTGGCGATGTTCAAGGCGATCGTTCTCTGCGAGCTTTACAATCTCTCGGACGACCAAGTGGAGTACCAGCTTCGCGACCGCCTCTCGTTCATGCGGTTCGTAGGGTTCGGTCTTGAGGACAAGGTCCCCGACGCCAAGACGGTGTGGCTCTACCGGGAACAGTTGGCGCGGGCGGGCATGGTCGAGGCGTTGTTCGAGGACTTCGACGGCTATCTGGAGAAGCAGGGCTACCTGGCGATGGGCGGCCAGATCATCGACGCGTCGATCGTACCGGTCCCCAAGCAGCGCAACAGCCGTGACGACAACGCGCGGATCAAGGATGGCGAGACGCCGGAGGGCTGGAAGGACCAGCCGGCCAAGCGGTCGCAGAAGGACACGGACGCACGGTGGACAAAGAAGCATGGCAAGAGCCACTACGGTTCTTCAGTTGCATCAACCGGGCGCCGGCGGCCGAGGGCAGTGGTTCGCACACCGCATCGAGAGGACAAGCCGCTGAGCGAGCGGGAGAAGCGGGGCAACAAGGCCCGTTCGAAGGTGCGGGCGCGCGTCGAGCACGTGTTCGGGGCCCAGAGCAACGACATGGGCGGGACGCTGGTGCGCAGTATCGGGCTGGTACGGGCGAGGGCGCGGATCGGGCTGAAGAACCTCGCCTACAACATGCGCCGCCTGGTGCAGCTGGAGCGTCTCGCCGCGGCGGCGCCAACGTGATGGTCATCAGGGGAGAAGTCTGCCTGGAGCCCCCATTGACAGGGAAACAGACCCGCCGGGGAGCCGGAGAAGGCCGAAAACCCAGACGCCAACCCCGCTCATGACCCGCGAGAACCGCACAACCTGTCGAGTTTCACGTCAGTCGCATTATTTTTCGAGGTGCCCGCTAGTAAGTGCGATGCGCGATGAGGCGGCGCGAACCGGCCACGCCGCGCTTCAATTCGGCAATGAACAAACGCAGGCGGTGAATGCCGGGCAACTGATCGACATCAAGCCGAAAATGGCCTCGCTGGATGAGCGGTTGGCCGACATGGACAGGATGGGCGTCGATATCCAGGCGATCTCGGCTTAGGCTCGCTTCGGCGAATTCAACGCACGAAATATCCTCCCACGCGCGCCAAGAGTTAGGATCGAGGCTCGCGAGGTGTCTCGTTTCTCCAATCAGCCGGAGCGCTCGGAGCTGGCTCGAACGGATCGATTTCACTGGTGCAACCAAGCGCTCTAAAAACAAGCCCGGCGGTCCTGCTTCTGGTGACCGGCTCACTGATCGGGCTGAATTTCCCGCTCGGCAAGATCGCTGCTTCCGCGGGCGTGTCCCCGATGATGTGGTCGATGCTCGTCTCGCTGGGGGCCGCGGCGTTTCTGTTTCCATTTCTCTACGCGACGGGACGTTTGGCTGTTCCGAGAGGGCATTTGGCGCGCTACGCCGTCGTTTCGGGGCTGATCACGTTCGTCACCGCCAACCTGCTGGTTTTCACCGTCATCCCACATGTGGGTTCGGGCTACACCGGGCTAATGTTCGCCCTGTCGCCGGTTTTCACCTTGGCCCTGTCCGGCCTGTTCCGCCTCAAGGTTCCGGGGGCTCTGGGTATCGTCGGGATTGTCTGCGGTTTGGCGGGGGCGGCGATTGTGACCCTGACCCGCCAGTCGAGTAGCGAAGTGTCCCAAACGCTGTGGGTGCTCGTCGCTCTTCTGATCCCCTTCGTACTGGCCTGCGGCAACATCTATCGCACGCTCGATTGGCCGCCCGGTACCTCACCCGACGTTCTTGCGTTCTGGAGCCACGGGTTCTCGGCACTCGTTTTCGTCGCACTGATGCTTGTCGCGCAGGGAAGGGTGCCGTTCGGCGATCTCATGCGCGTGCCCGGCGCGGCCCTGTCCCAGGCGATCGTCGCCGGACTGACATTTCCGGTGTTCTTCCGGCTGCAGCTGGCCGGTGGTCCGGTGTTGCTCAGCCAGATCGGATATGTCGCAGCCGCCGTCGGCCTGATCGCCGCCACGGTCTTCCTCGGTGAGCGCTACAGCGCGGCCACCTGGGCCGGCGCCGGCGTCATCGCAATTGGAATCGCGATTACGATCTGGGCTCAGCGCCGGGCCGTTGACGCCGGCCCGGAGTAGACCCGGTCAACTCCGGCCGAGACCGTCTACCGAGCCTTTACCGCGGCGGCCGTCTGTGCCGTTGTCTGATCCGCCGCCTGACGTCGGGCGGGGCGCCGGCCAGCGCCTGGGTGACGATATCCTGGCCCGCGCGCTGCAACTCAACCGTCGCCTCGCGCAGCGCGTCATAGGCCTGATCGAGTGCGCCCTGATCGAACGGCTCGGCCCGCATCGCCGCAAACATCTGCTGCCGAGCGTCCTCGACCACCGCCAATTTACCCTGCAGAACCTCTCGTTGTTCGCGGGCGCGCAGGGCGATGACCTCCCTGATCTGCTCCGGGAAGGCGCGCACCCCAAGGGCTACGATCCGTTCGATCTCGCCGCCCTGGCGCGGGCCCGAGATCCGGGCGAGGGTAAAGCCGGCGATGACCAGGTTGGCCGATAGCGAAAGAAACAGAAGCACCAGCAGGGTGATCGCGAAGGGGCCTTTGATCGTCATAGGACGCTCTCCGAATCCTCCTCATAGGCAGCGCCGAACATGATCCCGGCAAAAGCGTCGTTGCCGATATCCTGCGGCACCGCGATCCCGACCATGAAGCCCAGCGCCAGCGAGACGATCGTGGCCGCGCTTGCCCACGCCGCCAATCGGCCGGTCGGCCGGATGGAGCGATCCCTGCCATGACCGTTGCCGATCCCGGACATGATGCGGCCGATGAGGGCCGAATCGGCATGTTGCGGACCGACCGCCGCGCTCAGCAAGTCGTCCAGCCGCCGCGCCTGGTTGAGGTCGTCGGCGGCTCCGCGATCGCCTGCCACGTGTTGGCGGGCAGCGGCAGCCAGCGTTTCCGGCCATTTGGCCAGGTCACCACCATAGCGGTCCAGCGCGTCTTTGAACTCGTCGCGTGTCATCACATCAGTCTCCCCTCACTCGGCCCGTGCCGCAAGTTTTGTTCTGAGCTTGCGCCGCGCCCTCACCAGCAATTGCTCCGCTGCGCCGATCGAAATCCCCAACGCCGCGGCGATCTCAGCATTGGAACGCTCACCATCGGCCGCCAGCAGCACCGCGGCGCGTTGCCGCTCGGGAAGTCCGCCGATGTCATGAAGAACATCGGCGAGGTCGCGCCGGGTCGACAATCTCTCGTCCTGCGCCGGTTGGGAATCGGCAACATCGGCGGCATCCTCCAGTCCAAAGAAATTTCTGATCTTGCGCCGGCGGCCACGGTCGATGGCGCGGTTGACGGCGATACGGGTGAGATAGGCGCCGAGCGGCGGTCCGCCCGGCTTCCAGCTCTTGGCATTGCGCCACAGGCTCCAGAATGTCTCCTGGACCACATCATCGGCCTCGGCCGCACCGCCGGAAAATCCCAAGGCCAACGCCCTCAGCCTGCCGGCGTGGGCGCGCACGACCTGGCCGAACGCGCCTTCGTCGCCGGCGCCGATCCGTTGCACCAGCCTGTCGTCTTCGTCCCGGGCTGTTCCGGATTCTTCCCTCACCAACCGCCGGCCATTCTGCGTGGTCTCGTCTTCCCGCCCCCAGTATTCCCGATCGCAGAAGACCGGGCCCGGGGCGAGCGGGGTGGCGGCCGAGAAAACCGTCATCACCCGCTGCCCGGGGTGCCGCCACCTTACCTTACGCGCGGCGGTCCACGGAATTGCGACCGCGCCGCGGTGAATTCCTCCAGCGTGATGATGCCGTCGCCATTGGCGTCGACGCTGGCGAAACGCTGGGTCTGGCGATCGAGGAACTCCTGCTGGGTCACACCGTCTTCGTCGATGCCGAACCGTTCGGCCAGACGCGCGCCGCGGTCGCCCGGTCCGCCACCCTGGCGGCCCTGGCGCTGGAATCCGCCATCGCGTCCGCCGCGCGGACCGTGTCCGCGACCGAGGCGCTGGCCGCGGGGCCCGCGCGGACCAAGACCCTTGGCGATGGTCTTGAATTCGTCCTCGGACAATACGCCATCGCCGTCGCTGTCGACGGCGGCAACGATCGCCGCGGTCAGCGCCGAGATCTCGGTGCTGTCGATGGAACCGTCACCATTCTGGTCCAGCATGTTGAACATGATGGCGGCCTGAATCGGCGAACGCCTGGTCTGCTCGCCGTCGGTTGCCGCCAGCGCCGGAGCGGTGGTCGCGGCGCCGCCGACCAGCACGGCGGAGGCAATGAGGAGTGCTTTGGGGGACATCGGTGTGTTCCTTGCTCTTGAACGCCGCCGACCGGCGTTCTTCACCAACATCACGCGCCAGCATCATGATCCCTACGCTTGCCCAGGCTTTTCTTGACGAGTGCGGGTGGAAGCCGACACCTGCTCACCGGCCGGGTCGTCCGGCGCCGTCGAGAAGCTGTATTTCAATCCATCGGCCGATATGACAAACCCGGCCACGAAGATCGCCGGCTATTGAGCGATGACGATGCGTGCCGGCACGATCGTGCGTTACACGGATGCGCTTCGCGCCGATGGATCGCCGGGAAGGCGCGTAAGGACGCTGGAGATCGTAAGGTGCCGATACCGGCTGGGAAACCCTCGGAGCTTTGAGTGGCAGACAATACTGACCCGCTTTGGCGCCCCGCCGAGGCCGCCCTCGAGAAAATCCTGCTGTCGAAATTCGCCGATCGGGCCTCCCGTCGCACCGGCCGAAATCTTTCCGGCTATGACGATCTGCACGCCTGGTCGGTCGCCGACCCCGGCGCCTTCTGGGACCTGATGTGGGATTTCGCCGACATCATCGGTGACAAGGGCGAGCGGCCTTATGTCGGAACCGGCATGCTCGACGCCCGGTTCTTTCCCGATGCCAGATTGAACTTCGCCGAGAATATTCTGCGCCGCCGCGATGACGGCGCCGCGATCGTGTTCCGTTCTGAAAGCGGCGACACCAGTCGCTGGTCGTGGCGCGATCTTCACGACACGGTGTCGCGGCTGCAACAGGTGCTTGCCGCTGCCGGTGTCGGGCCTGGCGACCGCGTGGCGGCGCTCCTGCCCAACCTGCCGGAAGGCGTTGCCGGCATGTTGGCGACTACGTCCCTGGGTGCGGTGTGGTCGTCGGCCTCACCTGACTTCGGCGCCACCGGCGCGCTCGATCGGTTTGGCCAGATCGAGCCCAAGTTCTTCCTGGTCTGCGACAGCTATCTGTATGCCGGCAAACGGATCGACCTCGCCGGCAAGATCGCCGAAATCGTTCCGCGCCTGGACAGCGTAACGCGCGTGATCGTTGTCCCCTATGCCGGCGGCGCCGAAGCGATCGCCGCGACGGACCCGAAAATATCCATCCTCGACGACGCGCTGGCGCCATTTGATGCCGGGCCGGTCACCTTCGCCCGCCAGCCTTTTGCTCACCCGGCCTTCATCCTGTTTTCGTCCGGAACCACCGGCGTGCCCAAATGCATCGTCCATTCGGCCGGCGGAACGCTGATCCAGCATCTCAAGGAACACCGCCTGCAGTCCGACATCCGGCCGGGCGACCGGGTGTTCTATTTCACCACACTGGGCTGGATGATGTGGAACTGGCTTGCCTCGGCACTGGCTTCGGAGGCGACGCTGCTGCTGTTCGACGGCTCGCCCTTTCATCCCTCGCCGGCCGCCTTGTTCACCTTTATCGAGCAGGAGCGGGCGACCTTTTTCGGGACCTCGGCCAAATATATCGATGCCGTCAAGAAGGCCGACTACCGCGCCGCCGACCATCACGACCTGTCGGCGTTGCGAACCATGGCCTCAACCGGTTCGCCGCTGGTGCCGGAGAGCTTCGACTTCGTCTACGACGCGATCAAAGCCGATCTCCATCTGGCCTCGATCTCCGGCGGCACCGACATCGTGTCGTGCTTCGTCCTGGGTATTCCGACCCGCCCGGTGTGGCGCGGCGAGATCCAGGGTGCCGGGCTTGGCATGGCGATGGACGTTTTCGACCAGGCCGGCAATTCGGTGCGCAACCAGAAGGGCGAACTGGTCTGCCGCGTCGCGTTTCCGTCAATGCCGGTGGGCTTCTGGAACGATCCGGACGGCGAGCGTTATCGCGCCGCCTATTTCGAGCGCTTTGCCGGAGTGTGGGCCCACGGCGATTTTGCCGAGATTACCGACCATGGCGGGTTCATCATCCACGGGCGCTCGGACGCCACGTTGAACCCGGGCGGAGTGCGGATCGGAACCGCCGAAATCTATCGTCAGGTGGAACAGCTGGAGGACGTGGTCGAAGCACTCGCCATCGGCCAGCAATGGCAGGGCGATGAACGCATTGTGCTGTTTGTCCGCCTGCGCGACGGCGTTGAACTCGATGATCGTTTGAGCGGCGACATCAAGGCGGCCATTCGCAGCGGCGCCACACCCCGACACGTGCCGGCCCGGATCGTCGCCGTCGGCGACATTCCCCGCACCAAATCCGGCAAGCTGGTGGAACTGGCGGTGCGCGAAGTCGTCCACGGACGCCCGGTCCACAATATCGAGGCGCTGGCCAACCCTGAGGCGCTGCGATTGTATGAAAATCTCGCTGAACTGCAGGAGTGAGAAATCCTGGGCTAACCGGCCAGGACCCGCGTCGTCGGAAAGGTGATGCGCACCAGCGTTCCCTGTTCGGGCACGCTGTCGATGGCAAAGCTTGCCCGGTTGGCCTCGACCAGCGCCTTGGTCAACGGCAGGCCGAGGCCCGTGCCCTTGTCGACATCGCGCTTGGTGGCGGCGACCTGACGAAACGGTTGCAGCGCAGCCTCGATATCCTTGTCCGACATCCCGATCCCGGTATCGCGCACCCGCAGGACCACCTCGCCATTGTCCTCCAGCCCGGTCGAAACGATGACCTGGCCGCCGGCCTTGGTGAATTTGACCGCGTTGGACAGAAGGTTCAGCAGAATCTGACGTAGCGACCTCTGGTCGGCCACCACATTTGGGACATCGGCGGCAAGCGAGGTCCGGATGATGATCCGTTCGCGGTTGGCCTGCGGCTGCATCAGGGCGACGCACTCCTGGATCGCGGTATTGACCGGCACCGATTCGAACGTCAGTTCCAATTTGCCGGCCTCGATCTTGGACAGATCGAGAAGATCGTTGATCAGGCTCATCAGATGGCCGCCGGAGGTGTGGATGTCGCGCAGATAACTGCGATAGCGATCGTTGCCGACCGGCCCGAAGCGCTCTTCCATCATGACTTCCGAGAATCCGATGATGGCGTTGAGCGGCGTGCGGATCTCGTGGCTGACCTTGGCCAGGAAATCCGATTTCTGCTGATTGGCGGTGTCGGCCTCGCGCTTGGCGGCCAGCAACGCCTCCTCGACGTTCTTCCAGTAGGTGATATCGCGCAAGACCGCGCAGAACATGTTGCCGTCGCCGACCCTGCCCATCGTCATGAACAGGGGGATGAGGCCGCCCCGCGGCACCTTGCCGATCACCTCGCGGCCATCGTTCAGGACGCTGGCGACGCCGTTGGCGGCCAGCCCGTCGAGGTAGTCGAGCGCCGCCCGCTGGCTTTCCTCGGCCAACAGATCGGTGAAGGCGCGGCCGATCATATCGGCCGCTTCAACCCCGAACAGGGCCTCGGCCGCGCGGTTGAGATTGGCGATCGTGCCCTTGCCGTCGATCACCACGACCCCGTCGGTGGCGGTGTCCAGCACGGCTTCGAGTTCGTCGGCGCGTGCCATCGCCGAAGCCAGCTCGGCCGCCAGATCTTTGCTGTCGGCATGTGGAGCTTCGGCCCCAACCGAAAGCATCAGCGCCGTAGCGCCGGCCCAATCGACCGAGTGCAGCCGGACATTGACGGCCAGCGTGCCACCGTCCCGCCGCGCCGCGAACAAGCGTACGCCGGCACCGGTCAGGTTACGGCCGGTCCAGCCATTGTCCTGATCGGGAAACACGGCGGCGACGCCGCCGGCATCGGCCAGCTGGCCGCCGCTGTCGTAGCCCAGCATGTCGACCAATACGCGGTTTGAAAACAGCGTCGTGCTGTTGCGGAAGACGATCAGTCCGATCGGCACCCGGTCGAGAATGGCCGCGGTCACCGGGCTGGCCGGTGCGGGCGCGGCGCGTTCGGCCGGCGCTGCCGGTGCCTGGCTTGCAGCATCCTCCTCACCGCTCGCATTCAGCGTTTCGCCGATGCGCCGGAAAGCGTCCCGTTCGTGGCCGGCCAGGGGATAGGAGGGTGTCTGCGAGGCAGATTGCGCGGCATCGGAGCCTGGCAATCGGACGACGTTGGTCGGCTGCGCCTGGGCCTCATGTGCCTCGCCCGAGCCATCGTCTGTGCCGTCCTGGCGGCCATTATCGTCGCCCGCCGGCCCGGCCTCGACCATTCGCCGGGCCGCGTCATCGAGATCGCCGGCAGCGATGGGCGCTTGTCCATCGCTCACCGTGGTGGATTCGGAGCCGGCGTCATCTGCGACCGTTGATTTCGCAGTCGGGCCGGCTTCGGTCTCGTCCGTCGGTTCGGCCGCGCCTTCCGGCGCACGTTTCCCGGCCAGGGTCGGCCGTTCCTGCCTGTCGTCCCGGCGAGGCTGGTCGAAAAGGATCGTGGCGAATCCGCGCTGGCCGGCCGCCTGCCCGCCCTCGGGCAGCGCGATCAGCTCGACCGCCACCGTTTCGGGCCGGTCGACCAGCGGCCATCGGACCGATGCCGTCCAGCCACTTGCCGAGGCTTGCGGCAGGTCGAGGCCCAGCACCCCGGCGATCTCGTCCCATGTCCTGCCGACCAGCGCCGCATTGGCATGGCCGACGGCGCGCTCAAGGCCGGGCGAGACGAAGGTGATGCGGCCGGCCTCATCGGTCTCCCAGACGAATCTCGTCGTTCGACCTGTCGCCGACGGCGGCGCACCGGCGATCTCGGCTTCGCTCAAATCCTCCGCCGGCGCCACCGGCTCATCGATCGCCGCCGCGACGGTCCGAGCCGGAACCGCGACCGGGTCGGACCGGTTATCCGCGGGCCCGACCGCGATCAGAAAAAGGTCTTCGCCGGCGGCGTTGAATCGGGCGATCCCGGCCGGGCGCCGGACATCATCGATCATCAGTTGACTGGCCTGAAACGGCGCCTGGCTGTGAGCGGCGCGCTCGAACAATTCGTCGATCGCCGGCTCGACCGGTGCCAAATCCGCCGTCCCTCCGGAGGCCGCCAGGACCCGCCCGTCGCGCGCCATCACGGCCACCAGGCAGTCAGGTGCGGCGATGGCGTCGACCAGGCGCTCGGCCCGGGCGCGCAACGACATCGGCCGGGCCTGGCCCGCCGCGACCGCCAGCACCGCCCGCTCGCCCTCCGGCAGGTTGACGCGCCGGCAGGCCGCCGGAAGCGTCGTCAGGCGGGTGCCGCGGCCGATCCTGAGGATTTCCATCCGCGGCGCGTCGCTGGGTAGCAAACGCGACAGCCGAGAGATCTGGGAGGTTAGCGGATTGAGGCGTGAGAAGCGGCTGGCGAGGAGATCGCCCATACCGGAGGCCTCGAAAAACGCCACCCCGGCCGCGTTGGACCACAGCAGGCGCGAGCCGTCGGCAGCGAACACAAACGCCGGCCGGCCGTCGAGCGCAAGCCCGCCGATGGTCGGCAGTGCGGTCAAGCTGAGATAGGCGTTGGTCAGGCCGTTCATGGTACTCAATCGCCCGGCATGGCGGCCGCCCCCGCCGCATGCGAACCATTAACGGACTGTTAATACAGCCGGATTTCGGTCAGGTCCACGGCTCGGCGGCGACGGCCGCGGTTTCATTCGAAATACAGTTAATCGGCCGTTTGTCGGCCCGAGCCTGTGCGCTTATGATATCGCCATGCAGCATCCCTGAGGGAGACACCGTCATGACGTCGAGCCCATTCGACATTCCCAGAGAGGTTCGTGATACCGCCGAGCGCAGCGTCGAGCAGGCCAAACAGGCCTTCGACCAGTTCCTCGAGGCGACCGAAAAGGCCATGACCACCACCGAAGGCGCCACCAAGGCGGTTTCGCAAGGCGCCGCCGACGTCAATCGCCAGACCATTGCTGCGGTCGAGGAGAACCTCGCCGCGACCTTCGATCTTGCCCAGCGGATCGCACAGGCGCGCACGATCGAGGAAATGATCGCACTGCAGCAAGAATTCCTTCGCCTGCAGGCAGCGGCGATTGCCCGGCAGGGGCAGGATGTCGCCAAGGCGATGACCAAGATGGCTTCAGACACCGCGGAAACAGCCAAGAAATAGCCATCGACGGCGATTTTGGAGGGGGCTGGCTGACCCTTGACTGTGCGCTACAAAAATAAATGTTGCAACGCACAATAAGTTCCTCTATATGAGCCTCACGCGGCCGATCGGGTGAGCAGCAA
Source organism: uncultured Bauldia sp. (assembly GCA_963663975.2). Classification (GTDB taxonomy): domain Bacteria; phylum Pseudomonadota; class Alphaproteobacteria; order Rhizobiales; family Kaistiaceae; genus JANQRX01. Next base: position 79,841 of record CAXXRA010000011.1, read on the forward strand.
AGCCCACCGGTCCACGCCGCAGATGATTTTACCAGAGGAACCAGAACCATGGCGACCACCACCACCAAGACCAGCAAATCCGCCAAGCCGGATTTCGGCGTTTTCGAAGCCTTCGCTTTCCCGGCGACGGCCTTTGAAGTTCCGACCGCGTTCCGCGAAGTTGCGGAGAAGTCGGTTTCGCAGTTTCGCGATTCCTACGACCAGATAAAGGTTGCGGCCGAGGATGCCACGGCCCTGGTCGAGGACACGCTTGAGAACGCCCGCGTCGGCGCCCAGGGCCTCGGCGAAAAGGCGCTCGAGGCTGCCCGCACCAACAGCGAGGCTTCCTTCGAGCTCGCCCGCGATCTGTTCTCCGCCAAGACGGTGTCGGACGTGGTCGAGCTGCAGGCGGCTTTCACCCGCAAGCAGTTCGAAGCCGCGACGGCGCAGTTCAAGGAGCTCCAGGAACTCGGTCAGAAGGTCCTGTCGGACACCGCCAAGCCGGTTGCCGACAAGGTCGAAAAGACCCTCCGGGACGTCAAGGTGGCCTAACGCCGCTTCGACCCCGACCGAACTTCCTCCCGAGGCTCCCCGAACCGCGACAAGCGGTTCGGGGAGTTTTTTTGTTGTGGCGGCGCGGCCGGCGCCGGCTTGTTGGCTCAGAACTGTGCGCCCTCGGTCGAGCCCGGCATCGCCGCGGTCGCAGCAGCGCCGCCTGCGATCGCGCTGGCGACCGCGTCGAAATAGCCCGTCCCGACCTCGCGCTGATGACGGATCGCCGTGTAGCCGAGATCGGCCGCCGCGAATTCGGCATCCTGCAGCCGGGCATAGGCCGCCATGCCGGAATCGCGATAGTCGCGGGCGAGCCGGAAGGTGGCGTGATTGACGCTGTGGAACCCGGCCAGCGTCACGAACTGGAACCGGTAGCCCATGGCGCCCAGTTCGCGCTGGAACCGTTCCAGTTCCTCCCTCGCCAGCGCCCGTGACCAGTTGAACGAGGGCGAACAATTGTAGGCCAGCATCTTGCCGGGATGTGTCGCGTGGATCGCCTCGGCAAACCGCCGCGCCTCGTCGAGATCGGGGGTGGAGGTTTCGCACCAGATCAGGTCGGCATGGGGCGCGTAGGCAAGTCCGCGCGCGATGGCGCAGTCGAGCCCGCCGCCAATCCGGTAAAACCCTTCCGGCGTGCGTTCCCCGGTCATGAACCGGTGATCGCGCTCGTCGACGTCGCTGGTCATCAGCTTGGCGCTGTTGGCATCGGTGCGGGCCATGATCAGCGTGGGCACGCCGGTGACGTCGGCGGCCAGCCGCGCTGCAGTGAGGGTGCGGATGAAGGCGCTGGTCGGCACCAGCACCTTGCCGCCCAAATGACCGCACTTCTTTTCCGCGGCCAGCTGGTCCTCGAGATGGACGGCCGCCGCACCGGCCTCGATCAGCGCTCGGGTCAGCTCGAAGGCGTTCAAGGGGCCACCGAATCCGGCCTCCGCATCGGCCACGATCGGTGCGAGGAAATCAGGTTGCGGCTCGCCCGATCCGCCGGCGTTTTCCAGCGTCTGGATCTGGTCGGCCCGCATCAGCGCCTGGTTGATCCGCCGGACCGCGGCCGGACCGCTGTCGACCGGATAGAGGCTCTGGTCGGGGTAGGTCTGACCGGCGGTGTTGCCGTCGGCGGCGATCTGCCAGCCCGACAGGTAGATCGCCTTCAGCCCGGCCCGGACATGCTGAACCGCCTGGCTTCCGGTGTAGGCGCCAAGGGTCGGCACAAACGGCCCCTCGGCCAGCAGCCGCCACAGTCTTTCGGCGCCGCGTTCCGCCAGCGTGTGACGGATGTCGAGCGAACCGCGCAGGCTGAGCACCGCCTGCCTGCCGTAGCTGCGGCTTATGCCCTGCCAACGCTCCGGCGCCCATTCCGGTGCCGGCCACGCCGGCCGGTTCGAGCCCGGGGTATGGCACATCAACGGCATATCGTCCTCGCAGTGGCGGTTCTCGGCCGTGTCGAGAGACCGGATATCGTCCTCCAGCATGACAAAATCTCCTTCGCTTGTGAGGTGTAAACGATGTCATGAAAATCGACTGGACTGCAATAACCAATTGTTCTATAACAGGAAAACGTGTCAACGGATTATCCGTTGAAGGGTATTATTTTGTAAACCTTGTAAAGGTCGACGATGTCGGACAACACCTCGAACCGGGCCGCACGATCAAAACCGGCGGCCAATCCGATGCTGGGCACCGGCATCCGGCGCCTGCGGCGGCGCAAGGGACTGAGTCAGGCCGGATTGGCACAGCGATGTCAAACGGCTTTCAATATTGACCCCCGATCGGCGTGCAAAATTGACTCCCCTGAGCGGCACGGCGGAGGTTGTCCCGGTAGTCAATAGGGGGGGTACCTGTTGACCCACCGGGGCAACCGGGCCGCAGGCACGGCCGGCGGCGGCTCAGGAGCGGTTCTTGAAGCGCCAGCTCTCGTTGCCGGTCTCGATGATCTCGCAATGATGGGTGAGACGGTCGAGCAGGGCTGTGGTCATCTTGGGGTCGCCGAAGACGGATGGCCATTCGCCGAAGGCGAGGTTGGTGGTGATGACGATAGAGGTGCGCTCGTAGAGCCGGCTCATGAGGTGGAAGAGCAGCTGCCCGCCGGCCTGGGCGAAGGGCAGGTAGCCGAGTTCGTCGAGGATGACGAAGTCGCGGCGTACAAGCTGATCTGCGGTGCGGCCCTGGCGTCCGGCGCGGAGCTCGGCCTCGAGGTGGTTGACCAGGTCGACGACGTTGTAGCAGCGGCCCCGGGCGCCCTTGCGGATGCAGGAGCGCGCGATGGCGACGGCGAGATGGGTCTTGCCGGTGCCGGTGCCGCCGACCAGCACGATGTTGCGCTTGCCCTCCAGGAAGCCGCCGCCGGCGAGCTCCTGGATCAGGGGCTCGTTGACTGGCGAGGCGGCGAAGTCGAAGTCGGCCAGCTCCTTGGCCGTTGGCAACCTGGCGGACGCCATCTGGTACTTGATCGAGCGCGCCGTCTTGTCGGCGATCTCGACCTGCAGCAGCGTACCGATGATCTGCTGCACCGGATGACGACGCTTGAGCCCGTCGGCAAGGATGTCGTCGTAGGCGGCGCGCATGCCCGCGAGCTTCAACGCCGTCATCATCGCCAGCACCTCATGACGCTCCATGACCGGCCTCCCTCAGGCGATCGTAGCGCTGACAGTCGGCCACCGGCCGGTGGCGAAGCTGCAGGCCCTCGGGCGTCGGGATGGTCGCCGGCGGTGCCGGCTGGCACTGCCGGGCGAGGATGTTGAGCACGACGTCGGCGCTGCAGGCGCCGCAGTCGAGCGCCTCGGCACAGGCCGCCTCGACCGCCTCCAGCCCGTCCTCCTGAACCGCCGCGAGGATCCTCACGAACTGCCTGTCACCGTCGTCGCAACCCGTCAGCCGGGCCCGTATGCGGCCGAGCGCGCCGGGCAGTTGCCAGCCCTTGAAGGGCGCGCCATTGCGCAGCGCGCCGGGCTTCCTCGTCAGGATCGGCACGTAGTGCCACGGATCGTAGGCGACCTGGCCGCGCCCGAAGCTGCGGGGATGCTCGGCGACGGTCTCGCCGTCCTGGCGGATGACGATCCGATCGGCGTAGGCCCGCACGTCGACCGGCCGCCCGACGGCACGGGCGGCGACGCTGTAGTGGTTGTTGTCGAAGCGCACCAGACAGGTCTTGGACACCGCCACCTCGGTGGCGTGGAAGCCGTCGAAGGGGCCGCGATAGGCCATCAAGAAGGGCCGCTCCTCCTCGAACACCTGCCACACCGTCTTGCTCTCGATCGTCGGATGCGGCCGCTTCTTGGCGTCCTCGATACACCGATCCATCAGCCACTCGTTGATCTCGACGTAGGAGCGGCCCCGCGGGATGGGCACGAACAGGCGGCCGCGGACGTCACCCACCTGCCTCTCGACCTGCCCCTTCTCCCAGCCCGCACCCGGAGTGCACGCCACCGGCTCCACCAGATGGTGGGAGCACAGCTCCAGAAAGCGCCGATTGTAGGCGCGCTCCTTGCCGACGAAGACCATGCTCACCGCCGTCTTCATGTTGTCGTAGATGCCCCGCCGGCAGACCCCGCCGAAGAAGTGGAAGGCCCGTTCGTGCGCCTCGAACACCATCTCCTGGCTCTCGCGCGGGAAGATTCTGAACCAGCTGCATGCGGCTGTAGCAGAGCCGCATGTGCGCCGCCTTCACCTTGGTCGTCACACCCGACAGGCGCGCGTACTCGTGGCTCCAGTCGAACTGGTAGGCCTCGCCGGGATCGAAGCTCAGCGGCACAAAACCCTGCGACGGCGACAACAGCCGCCACCGCCGACGCCAGGTCCTGGCGTAGCGGCGCACTGCGTCGTAGCCGCCGCCATAGCCCAGAGCCGCAAGGTCTTCATGAATCCGCAGCAGAGACAGCCGATCCCGGCGCGGCCTCTTCTCGTTGGCCTCCAGCTGGCGCTCGAGCTCATCCACCCACGGCCCAAGCTTCGGCATCGGCTGGATCTTGCGCTCGTAGCTGTACGAGGTCTCATCGCCCCGCACCACCTTGCGCACCGTGTTCTTCGAAACCCTCAAATCCCGGGCGATCTTCTTGATCGGAACGCCCCTCACCAGATGATCCCGACGTATCCGTGCGATCGTCTCCACAACCAGCATCTCCCCCACCTCGTCTGTCCAAACAACGAGGTGTGTTAAAAATCACAAAACCAGGGGGGTCAATTTTGGACGCCGATTACCCCACCAAGGGGGTCAATATTCCACGCCGATCAACACAGCGACTCGAGATCTCGCCCAGCTATCTCAATCTGATCGAGAGCGGCCGCCGCAACGTCACCGTGCCGCTGCTGTTTGCCCTGTCGCAGCAGCTCGACGTTGCGCTGGAAGACCTGGCGGCCGGTGACGAGGGCCGGCTGGCGGCCGATCTGACCGAGATTTTTGCCGACGATCTGTTTGAGCATCACGACCTGACCACCAGCGACGTGCGCGATCTGGTCGGCGCCACCCCGGCGACCGGGCGCGCCATAGTGACCCTCTACGACGCCTTCCGCAGTGCCCGCCGGGATCTGGCGACGGTGGTCGAGGCCGACTCGGCCGATGGTGAAACCGGCCGCGCGTTGCCGGCCGCGCTGGAGCCGGCCGAACAGGTGTCGGACTTCATCCAGACCGAGCGCAATCACTTTGCCGAACTGGAGGCGGCGGCCGAAAGGGTGGCGCAGGATTTCGAGCCCGATCAGGCCGATCCGACGTTGGGGATCACCGCATTCCTGGCCAATGCGTTCGGGGTGCGCGTGGAAATCGTCCAGCCGGACGCCGATCGCGCCATGGCCCGCAATTTCGACCCCAACGCCATGGTGCTGGAAGTTTCCGAACGGCTGCCGCCGGCCAGCCGCCGCTTCCAGATCGCCCACCAGATCGGACAGATGGCCGGCAGATCGGACATCGACGGAATTCTGGCGCGCGCCGATCTGTCCGGCGAGGCGGCGGTTTCGCTAGCACGGGTGGCGCTGGCCAACTACTTCGCCGCTGCCCTGCTGATGCCTTACCAACCTTTTCTGGCGGCGACCCGCAGCCTCCGCTACGACATCGATCTGCTGGCAGGCCGCTTCGGCTGCAGTTTCGAACAGGTCTGTCATCGTTTGACGACGCTGAGAAGGGAGGGCGCCGGCGGCATCCCCTTCCACATGCTCAGGACCGACATCGCCGGCAACATCTCCAAGCGGCTGTCATTGTCGGGCATCCACATTCCGCGCCACGGCGCCGCCTGTCCGCGCTGGAACGTCTACTCGGCCTTCCTGCGGCCCGGTGCGATCAACATCCAGTTGTCGCGCATGCCCGATGGCCGCACCTATTTTTGCATCGCCCGGGCGATCGAGAAGGCCGTCGGCGGCTACCACGCCCAGCACACCTACCATTCGATCGGCCTCGGCTGCGAAATCGCCTACGCCCGGGACATGGTCTACGCCGACGCCTTCGAACTCGACGGCACCGGCCCGACCGTGCCGGTCGGGACCTCGTGCCGCATCTGCGAGCGCATGGACTGCCAGCAGCGGGCCTTCCCGCCGGTCGCCCATCGGCTCGACTTCGACGAGAACAAGCGCGGCCTGTCGGCCTTCGCCGCGGCGGACTAAGGGCCGGATACGCAAGGGTCCGTTCGCCCCGAATCCGGGCTCGCGCGGCGCGGAGCGCGTCCTTCGTCAGGGCCGCCGAGGGGGGCGGCCGTCTCGCCGTTGTCGGCCCCCCGCCAACCTCCCGGCTTTTTCCTTGAACCGGGCGGGCGATGATTCTACCTTCCGCCGCGCGAAACGTTTTTTGCAGCCGTAGCTCAGTTGGTAGAGCGTCGGGTTGTGGACCCGAAGGTCGTTGGTTCAAGACCAACCGGCTGTACCATTTTCTTCCACCGGCATTGCCTCGTTGCTACCCGTCCGGGCGGCCGAAGCCTGTCCTTGAAGAAAAATCCCCCGGCATCGCCGGCAGCCGCGCTCAAGCCGGGCGCGAGGCGCATCACCTGCCGGCAATCGGTCGCGTATCCGTCAGCTCGATTCTATCCGCCGCCCCCGCCCTGGACGGCAAAACATCCATGGTAGAGCTGTGGCACGACGCCGGGATTGGTGGCGCACAAATGGAAGGGCGCCAGCTGCTGTTCGTCGCTGTACTGAAGGTATGGCCCAATCAGATAGCGACCCTCGCCGGTGGTGAAATAACCATATTCGTCGAGCCGCCCAACGACCGAGGGGTCGGACGCCTCAATGGCGCTTTTCAGCTTGTCCCCCACGATAAAATTGTCCGGAAGCTGATCGAATGGACCGTCATAATAGTTGTTGACGGAGACGTTGTAGATAAGAACTCCGATGAGTATCTTTCGCTCCCTTTGGTCACGATAAAACGCAAATCCGGTCCGCCGACCGATCTGGATTGAATCTGTAAACGAAGCGGGGCGAAACTGATCCGGAACTTGGCGGGTTTCGTTCAAGATATAGTGAAAAATCTTTAGATCGCGGTTGAAGACAAGGAAAAACTCAAGCCCCGACTCGTCGAATACCGGACCGAGATAGTCTTCATTGCCGTTCAAATAGCCGTCGGGGGGGCGTTCTTCGGCCAAATCATTAAGGAGGAACGTGACGCTGCGGTTCCCGTGGGTGACACGGTATGCCAGCGGCCCCAGCTTCTCCAGGGCAACGCCATCCTCACGCGAGAGCGGCTTGTAGTGCATGCCTCCTTCCCGCACGCCGGCGTTGGCAGAGGGGAAATAGGCAAAATGCACAAGCCCGTCATCGCGGTCGATGGCTGCCAGGCGGATATTGCCGGCATACTCGATTCCACCATGATGGAACCGAAAATAGTAATAGTTCTCCGTAGGATAAACCTTCACTTCGGCGGGCAGCATGGACAGGACGTAGTCAAAGACGGCCTCGACATCATTGATATCCAGATCCAAATCGATGCCAAACTCTTCAACCAGCGACTGATTTGTTACCAGTGAGGGAGCGGTTGCCTCGGTTGCCTTGTGCTCCGCGGCGTCCGATTGTGACGGCCACAAAAGCCCGGCCGCCAACAGCGCGGTCGTCCAGCCCGCGCGGCCGGTTCGTTTCACCATGAACCAGTGTTCCCTTTACTACGGCACGATCAGATTGGGATTGATCTGCAACTGCACCGGCGGTTGCACCAGCGGCTGCGATGTCTTTGGATCGTGCGGCGGGGTAGGCGTTTGCGGCAGTAGCTGCCTGAGAATATCCGGATTGATCTGGGGTATCGGAAGCCCTCCCGGACGGGTGGCCGAGCCAAGCGGTAAATGAAGTTGGGGGGTCGACCCCCTCGGCAGGTGGACCTGCGGCGCGGAGCCGACCGGTTGATGGATTCGTCCCGGCGATCTCGGCAGCGTGTGGACCGAACCGGTCGGTTGGTGAATCTGCACCGACCCAATCGGCAGATGAAGTTGCGGTGTCGAGCCCCTCGGCACGTGGACCGGCGGCGCGGAGGCCGCAGGTAGATGAATCGATCCCGGCGGCGTGTGGGTGACCGAGCCGATGGGCAGATGGACTTGCGGGCGCGAGCCCAGGGGCTGATGAAGTTGCAATGAGCCCCTCGGCAGGTGGACCGGCGGCGCGGAGGCCGCAGGCAGATGGACCGATCCCGGCGGGGTGTGCGGACCGAACGACCCGACCGGCAGGTGGACCGACCCCAGCGGCTGGTGCGGTGCCACGACCGAACCGACGGGTAGATGCACCGGTGGTGGTGCTGGTGCCGGCCCCGTTGGCGGCGTGATGCCGCCCACCGATCCAATCGGCAAATGGATCGAACCAACCGGCTGATGGCCGGCCGATCCTGGCGGGAAATGCAGCGAGCCCGGTGGGAAATGGCCAACCGAGCCGATGGGAAGATGAATCGATCCAAGCGGAAGATGGGCAATGGATTGGACCGGTTCATGCAGCTGCGGCGCTGATAGCACTGGTAGATGGATCGAGCCTGCCGGCTGATGGCCACCCGAACCGGCCGGGAAATGGAGCGATCCCGGTGGGAAATGGCCTGCCGATCCGATCGGGAAATGCAGAGATCCAGGAGGCTGGTGCCCCGCGCCTGAGCCGATTGGCAGGTGAATGGAGTCAAGCGGCAGATGGCCGAGATTCGATCCGATCGGGAAATGGATCGATTGCGGGAATTGACCGCCGCCCGATCCGATCGGCAGGTGGATCGAAGCCGGGAACAGGTGGCCGCCGCCGGAACCGAAGGGCCAGTGAATGGATGCCGGGAACTGGTGTCCTGGATTGGATCCAAACGGCAGATGGATCGACGTCGGGAAGATGTGCCCGCCGCCGGAGCCGATCGGCAGGTGGATCGATGCCGGGAACAGGTGCCCCGGATTCGAACCGAGCGGGAAATGGATCGATTGCGGGAATTGATGACCCTGATTGGAGCCCAGCGGGAAATGTATGGAGTGGGGGAACAGGTGGCCGGGGTTCGATCCGAACGGCAGATGGATCGACTGCGGGAACTGATGCGCCGGGTTGGAGCCGAACGGCAAATGGATCGATTGCGGAAAAAGATGCGCCGGGTTTGAACCGAACGGCAGATGGATGGACTGCGGAAACAGGTGGCCGCCGCCCGATCCAAGAGGAAGGTGAATGGAGTTGGGGAACAAATGCCCGCCAAACGAGCCGAACGGCAGATGGATGGAGTTCGGGAATAGGTGACCGCCGCCGGAGCCAAAGGGAAGATGAATGGAGTTCGGGAACAGGTGACCGCCGCCGGAGCCGAGCGGAAAGATGAACCGAATTCGGGAAGACATGCCCCGGAGCCGATCCAAACGGGAGATGCACCGAGGCCGGGAACAGGTGCGCCGGGCCGGAACCGACCGGCAGGTGGATGGACTGCGGGAAGAGATGCGCCGGACCCGATCCGATGGGCTGGTGTGTTGATCGGCGTGGAATATTGACCCCCTTGGTGGGGTAATCGGCGTCCAAAATTGACCCCCCTGGTTTTGTGATTTTTAACACACCTCGTTGTTTGGACAGACGAGGTGGGGGAGATGCTGGTTGTGGAGACGATCGCACGGATACGTCGGGATCATCTGGTGAGGGGCGTTCCGATCAAGAAGATCGCCCGGGATTTGAGGGTTTCGAAGAACACGGTGCGCAAGGTGGTGCGGGGCGATGAGACCTCGTACAGCTACGAGCGCAAGATCCAGCCGATGCCGAAGCTTGGGCCGTGGGTGGATGAGCTCGAGCGCCAGCTGGAGGCCAACGAGAAGAGGCCGCGCCGGGATCGGCTGTCTCTGCTGCGGATTCATGAAGACCTTGCGGCTCTGGGCTATGGCGGCGGCTACGACGCAGTGCGCCGCTACGCCAGGACCTGGCGTCGGCGGTGGCGGCTGTTGTCGCCGTCGCAGGGTTTTGTGCCGCTGAGCTTCGATCCCGGCGAGGCCTACCAGTTCGACTGGAGCCACGAGTACGCGCGCCTGTCGGGTGTGACGACCAAGGTGAAGGCGGCGCACATGCGGCTCTGCTACAGCCGCATGCAGCTGGTTCAGATCTTCCCGCGCGAGAGCCAGGAGATGGTGTTCGAGGCGCACGAACGGGCCTTCCACTTCTTCGGCGGGGTCTGCCGGCGGGGCATCTACGACAACATGAAGACGGCGGTGAGCATGGTCTTCGTCGGCAAGGAGCGCGCCTACAATCGGCGCTTTCTGGAGCTGTGCTCCCACCATCTGGTGGAGCCGGTGGCGTGCACTCCGGGTGCGGGCTGGGAGAAGGGGCAGGTCGAGAGGCAGGTGGGTGACGTCCGCGGCCGCCTGTTCGTGCCCATCCCGCGGGGCCGCTCCTACGTCGAGATCAACGAGTGGCTGATGGATCGGTGTATCGAGGACGCCAAGAAGCGGCCGCATCCGACGATCGAGAGCAAGACGGTGTGGCAGGTGTTCGAGGAGGAGCGGCCCTTCTTGATGGCCTATCGCGGCCCCTTCGACGGCTTCCACGCCACCGAGGTGGCGGTGTCCAAGACCTGTCTGGTGCGCTTCGACAACAACCACTACAGCGTCGCCGCCCGTGCCGTCGGGCGGCCGGTCGACGTGCGGGCCTACGCCGATCGGATCGTCATCCGCCAGGACGGCGAGACCGTCGCCGAGCATCCCCGCAGCTTCGGGCGCGGCCAGGTCGCCTACGATCCGTGGCACTACGTGCCGATCCTGACGAGGAAGCCCGGCGCGCTGCGCAATGGCGCGCCCTTCAAGGGCTGGCAACTGCCCGGCGCGCTCGGCCGCATACGGGCCCGGCTGACGGGTTGCGACGACGGTGACAGGCAGTTCGTGAGGATCCTCGCGGCGGTTCAGGAGGACGGGCTGGAGGCGGTCGAGGCGGCCTGTGCCGAGGCGCTCGACTGCGGCGCCTGCAGCGCCGACGTCGTGCTCAACATCCTCGCCCGGCAGTGCCAGCCGGCACCGCCGGCGACCATCCCGACGCCCGAGGGCCTGCAGCTTCGCCACCGGCCGGTGGCCGACTGTCAGCGCTACGATCGCCTGAGGGAGGCCGGTCATGGAGCGTCATGAGGTGCTGGCGATGATGACGGCGTTGAAGCTCGCGGGCATGCGCGCCGCCTACGACGACATCCTTGCCGACGGGCTCAAGCGTCGTCATCCGGTGCAGCAGATCATCGGTACGCTGCTGCAGGTCGAGATCGCCGACAAGACGGCGCGCTCGATCAAGTACCAGATGGCGTCCGCCAGGTTGCCAACGGCCAAGGAGCTGGCCGACTTCGACTTCGCCGCCTCGCCAGTCAACGAGCCCCTGATCCAGGAGCTCGCCGGCGGCGGCTTCCTGGAGGGCAAGCGCAACATCGTGCTGGTCGGCGGCACCGGCACCGGCAAGACCCATCTCGCCGTCGCCATCGCGCGCTCCTGCATCCGCAAGGGCGCCCGGGGCCGCTGCTACAACGTCGTCGACCTGGTCAACCACCTCGAGGCCGAGCTCCGCGCCGGACGCCAGGGCCGCACCGCAGATCAGCTTGTACGCCGCGACTTCGTCATCCTCGACGAACTCGGCTACCTGCCCTTCGCCCAGGCCGGCGGGCAGCTGCTCTTCCACCTCATGAGCCGGCTCTACGAGCGCACCTCTATCGTCATCACCACCAACCTCGCCTTCGGCGAATGGCCATCCGTCTTCGGCGACCCCAAGATGACCACAGCCCTGCTCGACCGTCTCACCCATCATTGCGAGATCATCGAGACCGGCAACGAGAGCTGGCGCTTCAAGAACCGCTCCTGAGCCGCCGCCGGCCGTGCCTGCGGCCCGGTTGCCCCGGTGGGTCAACAGGTACCCCCCCTATTGACTACCGGGACAACCTCCGCCGTGCCGCTCAGGGGAGTCAATTTTGCACGCCGATCGGGGGTCAATATTGAAAGCCGTTTGACAGGCTGGTGAATCGATGCCGGCGGCACATGGCCTGGACCCGATCCGACCGGCAAGTGCACGCCGCCCGGCGGGAAAACGCCGCCGATGGTCGCAACGTCGCACGCCCGATCGTTAGCGGGATTTCCATCGCCCGCCAGGACGGCGTTTCCGGGGAACAGGATGTCCAACAGCACGGCATCGATCACGCCGGTTGCGGCCATGCCAACATCGCCTTGCAATGCCGCGATGGCAGCCTGGGTTTTTGGACCAAAAATGCCATCAACCGGCCAGGCGTCGTAGCCCAGAATGAGCAGGGCTGTTTGAACTGAGCGAACCACTGCCCTGGAATCGGCAAGATTGGCGAGCGGCCAGACGATCGACGCACAATTGTTCAGCGATCCCACTCCAAAGGTCGCCGGGACCGCAATATCCACCACCAACGTCCGCGATCGCCCAATTTCGAGGTCGACCGGCGGATGATAGCAAGCCGAGGCAGGCCCAAGGCTGGCACAAATCCAGGGCGATCCAACCGCGGCGATGGTCAGTCCACCCGGTTCGGCGATGTCACGGAGATACAAGGGTCCGCTCCAACGGCCGGAACCAACATTCCTCACGGTGACACGCGCGGTACAAATGCCGCCCGCCGCGCAAAACAGAGGCATTGATTTGGTGACCGCCAGATCAGGCTCTCCGCCGACCGGCGGTCCGCCCGCAAAAATTTCTATGTCACCGACGAAGGTGGCTTCGGCCCTCGGCTGCAATCGGATGAAATAGGACTGTTCGGGACCGAGCGGCGGTGTCGCCGGACCGAGCGCGGGATAGACGGCATAGGCCGCCGCGGGTGCAAACTCATCGAGGTGGTCCGCGGCTTGCCCTTGGACCCCGGAGGATCCGTCCGGGTCCACACCTTCACCGTTGGGGCAAGTTCCGCCCTGGCCGCACAACTCGTCGCCGGTGAACCAGACGAAGTCATCTCGGCGCGCAGCGTCGGCGCGCAGCGTGAGGTCATAGCCAAATCCGAAATCAACACCGCCCGCCCCATTGGCGCGCAAATACGGTTGGCCCTCATCTTGTCTGTCATCGATGCCGACATCGTGGCGGCCGGTGGGAATCCAAGCCCCGACCTCGTTTTGCCGGTAGCGCATGAGGCGTGATTCGCGCGGCCAGGCGAAGGGCTCCGGTTGTGCGAGCCCGAGATTGCGAATGCCGCCACGCTCGGCGAGCACCATCTCGCCGGCAACGCTGATGGCGATGTCGGAGATCGGATGGCTTCCTCCTGCGCGGCTGAAGCTCTCCACGTCGGTGAAGAAACCGGGAATGACAAACTCGCGGCGCGCATCGTTGGCGACAAAGCCGCCGTCGACACCGAGCCCGATCGACCACACCGAGTTCTGCTGATCCAACTGGTTGACCGGCCAGTCGGGGTTCCCAAATGCCTGGCTGCCCCACACCGAATAGTAGAGACGGGCGGAGCCGTCATTGTGGGCGTGGACCGCCAGCCCCCACACCCGGCGACGAAAATCGGCGAAATTCCAGCAAGCCGCCGTGGACGAGAATTCGCCTTCGCTGCAGCTGTCGATCGCGGCGGTCGATGCGGGGTCGAAAGATACCGGGGCAGTCCGCTGGGCTGGCCGGTTGCCGCGTCGAAAAACGCCGCACGGCCGGTCACGCCGTGATCGAAATAACCCAGATCGTGCCCGTTGATGCCGATCCGGTGGATCATGCCCGTTTCGAGGTCCGAGACGAAGAACTGCCGGTTGGTGGAATCGAACGCAATATTGCCGAGCGATGCGCCTGTATTCTCGCGACCGCCGAGAAGGATGTGGGCGAAAACCGAGGCGCTGTAGCCGTCCGAAGCGTCCAATTCATAGACGGTTCCGGGGCCGCCACCCGGACCCCATTGACCGGCCATCCAATCGCTGCCGGTGCGGTGAAGTCCAAACGCCGAAGTTGCCGTCAGGTAGACGTTGGGCCGGTTCCGATCATCGAACGCAATCCCGAAGACCTGACCGGTCTCTCCGGCCGTCGTCAGCGCGGTCTGCGGAATTGTGTGCAGCGGCTGGCCTGTCGGCGGCGCACCTGGAGCGCGAAGATCGACCAGATCGGCGACCGAGCCATCGATGTCGATGCCATCGATTGGCTGACCGGAACCATCCAAAATGGTGGTGATCCCGGAAAAACGCGTGACAACGCTTTGGCCCGGTTCAATACCGGCGACCTGGGCTTCCGCCACCGCTGCGGCAAGGGTTGGGGCCGCCACCACCGCTGCCAGCAGGACCCGGGTCGCGGAAGGCTGGAAGAGACCAAACTTGGTGCCAAGGAGAGGATGCAAGAACCGACGAAAGACGCGCATGGATGGTCTCCATGAATTTGTCATTTGCGCGGGAGGAAACCAAAACCGTGACGACTTCGCGCACCCACGCCGAGACCTGATAATCCAGGCCACCGTTGATCATACAAGAAAGTCTTTGGCTTTTCTGTGATACTTCCCGCGTCGTTCATTTTTCGATGAGATCGCGAACCGACTTTTGGCAGCATCGACGATTTGTTCCTCGCGATTGATGCGCGAAATCAACGCTCCAAAGTATTGAAATCATGAGTAATTTCGTCACTCCCTGGTGCGTTCGGGTTTGTTGCCTCGTTGCAAATTCGCCGTACCTGCGATTCCGGTTTCAGCACGTCTGCTGCGACTAATCCTGCTCGATGTTTTGCCCGACCCTGAACATCGTCGGCGCTCCTCTGGGGAGTTAGGCCGGAAGGGGGCGGCGGCCGCATCTCCGTGTCCAAAAAAACCGGCGCCAAAAGGCGCCGGTTTTATCTGTGCCGGTCCCCGCCTCGCGGCCGGCGAATTTGTCGATTGGCCTACATTGGCACGGGCAGAAGCTCGTAAATCTCGACGCTGTAATTGCCCTTGCCCTCACTGAGATAGGGATGTCCGTCGGTGAGTTTCTTGGCGGCGCCCATGTCGGCGGCCTCGACGATCGAATAGCCGCTGAGGCTAACCGCAGAACCGGTCGAGCCGTCGTCGACCACCGACGTGCCCGGCCCCATCGGCGCCCCGATGTCGGTCAGCGCGCTGCCGACGCCCTCCATCCACGCGCCCCACTTGGCCATCACCGCCTTGCCCTGCTCTTCGGTCATGTCCGACATGTCGGTGGCTTCGCCTTTGTAAACCATGATGAACTTCGGCATAATTAACCTCCTGTTTAAATAACCGATCGGCCTGTAGCACAGCTCGGCTGGCGGCGCCACCCGAGTGCGTTTTGGTCGCGATCACAAAAAAGTGTACAGCCGGCGTTGCCTTGCGCCAGCATCGCAAGGACCGGCGCCGGGTGGCGTTGGCCCATAACCATCTGGTAGATTTTTTGCCGCAGATTGAAGGGGGTCAGCGTGGTCGACTTCACGCTCAAGACAATTCGCCTGAATCTTGCCCGGACGCCCGAGTTTCCGGACGGCAGCGAACGTCATTTCTATTGCTTTACCGCCCCCCTGGACGGCGACGGCCACCTCAACGCAGAGGGCTGGCGCCGGAACCGCGAACGCTGCCGGGTCGTGCGCTCATGGGCCGGGGAGGAGGAAGACATCGGTCATCTCGTCCACCGGCCGGCGGTTCGTGGGGGTTTCATTATGACATCGACGGCGACGAGGGTGACGAGGCCGGCTACCGGCTCGGCGGGCACACCTTCGTGCCGGGTGAATATGTTTCGATCCGTGACGACGAGGGCGATTTGCACACCTTCCGCGTCGTCTCCATCGCGACGTCTGACGGCGACGAATTTTGCGTTACAGAAGGGTGCCCTGATCGGAGCCGCCGGGGGCTTTTCGACGCCGTCGCGGACGCGGCGTGTCATCGGCACCGCGTGAGACGGCCGCAATATCTCCGTCGTGAAACCTGATCCCCAGCACCTTGCCCACCGGCGCGTCGCGGACCGATCGCACCGGCGCCCGGTTGTCATCGGTCACCAGCGCAAATCCCCGCTCCAGGACGCTACGGTAGGACAGCGCCTCGAGGAGATTGGCCAAGCCGTCGAGGTTGGTGCGGCGGCGGGCCGACATCTCAGCCCATGAGCGCCGTTTCCGGTCCACCAAGCCGCGCACATGGTCGGCGCGCAACGCCGTGATCCGCCGCAATCGTGACGGGACGAGGCCGGCGGCCGCCCGCCCATAGTCGGCGCGACGCCCACGTATATTGGCGTCAAATGCGAAGGTCAGTCGTTCGGACAGGGCAATCGGCGCCTCGCCCCGCCGGGTCAGCAATCGCGCCAAAAGGTCGGTCGTGAGCCGTGCGCCGATGCGCAGATAGGCCGTGCGATGGACCCGTGCGTTGGCCAACAGGCCGAGGCTGATCCGCTCCGCTAGACTGTCGAGCGTTCGCCGTTCGGTTGCCAGCAAATCGTCGGCCCGCGGCAGCGCACGGGCGGCACTGCGCAACGCGCCGCGCAGACCCTCGAACCTGCGGGCCAGCGCCGCGAACAGCCGGATGGCCAACTCCTCAACGCCGGCGATGAGTTCCGAGCGCACCGGAACGGCCATTTCGGCAGCCGCCGTCGGTGTCGGCGCACGACGGTCGGCGGCGTGGTCGATCAGCGTCACGTCGGTCTCGTGACCGATGGCGGAGATCAGCGGAATGGCCGAGGCGGCGGCCGCCCGCACCACCAATTCCTCGTTGAAGCTCCACAGATCTTCCAGGCTGCCGCCGCCCCGCGCCACGATGATGAGATCGGGGCGGGCGATGGCGCCGCCGGCCGGCAGGGCGTTGAAACCGTTGATGGCGGCGGCCACTTCCGCCGCCGACGTTTCGCCCTGAACCCGCACGGGCCAGATCACGACCCGCGATGGAAACCGGTCCCCGAGCCGGTGCAGGATGTCGCTGATGACCGCGCCGGTGGGCGAGGTCACCACGCCGATCACCCGCGGCAAATAGGGCAGGGGGCGCTTGCGTTCATCGGCGAACAGGCCTTCGGCGGCGAGCTTTTTGCGCCGCTCTTCCAGCAGCGCCATCAGCGCGCCGACGCCGGCCGGTTCGAGCGCGTCGATGACGATCTGATATTTGGACTGGCCGCCGAAGGTCGTCACGTGCCCGGTGGCGACCACTTCGATGCCTTCCTCCGGCTTGAATTTCAGCCGTTGCAGGGTCGATCGCCAGATCACCGCTTCGATGCGCGAACGATCATCCTTGAGCGCGAAATAGCAATGTCCTGAGGCATGGACGCCGCGAAAACCGGAGATTTCGCCACGCACGCGAACATAGCCGAAAGCATCCTCGACCGTGCGCCTGACCGCCGCCGAAATTTCCGAGACCGAATATTCGCCGATGTTGCGGGCCGGTTCCATGTCCGACATGGGTGCAGCTTGGTGACCATCGGGTCAAGCCGGCCCCTTGCGGCGGCGCGCAGCGGTCGGTAGTCCCGGCCGATGGCGGCCAACGATTTTCGGGCACCGCGATTGTTTCTCGACCACCCGCTGTCCGTCGGCGCGGGCTCGGACCTCGATCGCCGAGGCGCCCATTACCTCGTCAACGTGCTGCGTCTGCGCGCCGGTGACGAAATACTGGTGTTCAACGGACGCGATGGCGAGTGGCGCGCCCGGCTGGTTTCGTCCGGCCCCAAGAGATGGCGTCTGGAGTTCGGCGAGCAGACCCGAAGCCAGACGCCCGCCAGCGATCTCCGTTATCTGTTTGTACCGCTCAAACAGGCCCGGCTCGACTACATGATCCAGAAGGCGGTCGAAATGGGCGTGGGACGGATCACACCGGTCCTGTCCGATTTCGGCCAGGTGCGCAAGGTCAATCCGGAGCGGCTGCGAGCCAATGCCATCGAGGCCGCCGAGCAATGCGGTCTTCTGGCGCTGCCCGGCATCGACGCCGTCGAACCGCTGGGGCGGGTTCTCGACCGTTGGCCCGACGACAACCCGGACCGCCGTCTGTTGTTCTGCGACGAGGCCGCCGGCGAGACCGACCCCCTGTCCATCCTGTCGCAACTGGCCGGTGCTCAATTGGCCGTCCTGGTCGGCCCGGAGGGCGGGTTCTCCGATGAGGAGCGCCGACGCCTGCGCAGCGCTTCGTGGTCGACCGCCGTGCCGCTCGGCCCGCGGATCCTGCGCGCCGACACGGCGGCAATTGCCGCCCTGGCGATCGTCCAGGCGGTCATCGGCGACTGGCGTCGGCGAGCCCCGGCGAGCGGCGACTGAATGCCGCGCCAGGCCGCCGATTGCCGGGTGCGGTCGGGATCGTTACGGTGCGCTGCACCAATCCACCGGAAGGTCGTTTATGGCCAGCGAAGCTGCTGAGGCGACACCGATCGAATCCCGAAATCAGCTGATCCAGGCCATCGAGGCCGGGTGCAAGCCGGCATCGCAGTGGCGGATCGGCACCGAGCACGAAAAATTCGGCTTCTACCTCGAGGATTTCGAGCCGGTTCCCTATGGCGGGGAGCGGGGGATCAGGCGCCTGCTGGAAGCCATGTCCGGCCTCCTCGGCTGGAAGCCGACCTACGAATCGGATCGGATCGTCGGACTGACCGATCCGGTCGGACGCGGTGCCATCACCCTGGAGCCGGGCGGCCAGCTCGAACTCTCCGGCGCTCCGCTTGAGACCATCCACCAGACCTGCCGTGAGGTGAACGGACACCTGGCCCAGGTCAGGGAGTGCGCCACGCCGCTCGGCATCGGATTTCTGGGCGCCGGCTTCTCGCCGAAATGGACCCTGGCCGAGACCCCGCGCATGCCCAAGGCGCGCTACCGGATCATGTCCAAATACATGCCCGAGGTCGGTGATCTCGGTCTCGACATGATGTACCGATCGTGCACGATCCAGGCCAATCTCGATTTCTCCGACGAAGCCGATATGGTCAAGAAGGTCCGGGTGAGCCTTGCCCTGTCACCGGTGGCGACGGCGTTGTTCGCCTATTCACCGTTCACCGAGGGCCGCCCCAACGGTTTCCAGTCCTACCGCTCGCACGTCTGGCTCGACACCGACGCCGATCGCACCGGCATGCTTCCATTCGCCTTCGAGGATGGTTTCGGATTCGAACGTTATGTCGACTGGGCCCTCGACGTTCCCCTCTACTTCGTCCACCGCGGCGCCAGCTATCACGATGCGGCGGGCGATTCGTTCCGCGATCTCAT
Organism: uncultured Bauldia sp.; assembly: GCA_963663975.2. Taxonomy (GTDB): domain Bacteria; phylum Pseudomonadota; class Alphaproteobacteria; order Rhizobiales; family Kaistiaceae; genus JANQRX01. The sequence goes on from CAXXRA010000011.1 coordinate 98,837, forward strand.
CGACGGAGATCTCGCCTCCGTGCCCGGTGAACGCGCCACGCTCGCCGATTGGGAAGACCATCTGACCACGCTGTTTCCCGAGGTGCGCGTCAAGCGCTTCATCGAGATGCGGGGAGCCGATGGCGGACCCGGCCGCCGCATCTGCGCCTTGCCGGCCCTGTGGGTGGGCCTGCTCTACGATCGGCAGGTTCTCGATCAGGCGTGGGAACTGGTGCGCGACTGGACCCGGGAGGAACGCGACCAGATGCGCTCGGCGGTGCCGAAGACGGCGCTCGACACGCCCTTCCGAAACCGCACCGTGCGGGAAATTGCAGTCGACGTCCTGGCGCTTGCTCACCAGGGTCTGCAACGGCGCGGTCGGCTCAACTCCGAAGACCTGGACGAAACGATCTTCCTGTCCCAGCTCGACGAAGTCGTCGCCTCCGGCCAGGCGACCTCGGCAGCCCTTCTCGAGCGCTATGAAAACGACTGGGGCCGCGACATCAACGACTTTTTCCGCAACGACGCCTATTGACGTGCGTCAGCACCGGCACCGCGCCGACGGTCCAAATACCTGCCAATCGTCTCGCCCGCGGGGAGAGGATCGAGGCCATGCAACCGACACCGGCCATTCGCGATATCCGCCTCGTCATTGATCTGGGCGGTGAACTCAAACCCGCCGCTCTTGCGCTCGATCTTGCGGGCAAACTCGACGCCCATCTGACCGGCATAGCGCTGGCCTTTCAGCCCATCATACCGGCCTACACAATGGCGGCGCCGGTCCCGACCGATTTTATCGTCTCGGCCCATGACCACGCTATTGCCGACGCCAAGGCGGCAGGCGAGCGGTTTACCGCGATGGCCGAGGCGTCAGGCGCCGATTTCGAGACCCGCAGCATCGATTCCATGCCCGGCGACGGGTTCGCCAGCGCGGTTCGGCATTTTCAACTGGCCGATCTGGCTGTCGTCGGGCAACAGAACCCGGATCGCCCCGAACCCATGCGGGAGGGGCTGATCGAAGCAATCCTGTTCCGGGCCGGTGCCCCGGTGCTGCTTGCGCCCCATAGCGGCGCCAGCGCGTTCAAGCCCGACCGGGTCGTCATTGCCTGGGATGGTGGCGCCTTGGCGGCGCGCGCCGTCAGGACCGGACTGCCGCTGCTGAGCCGGGCCGGACATGTCGATGCCGTCATCGTTGCCGAGGATCGCAAGCTGATGGACGCTCCCGGTGCCGGAATCGGTCGCCATCTGGCGCGCCATGGTCTGGACGTCGAGATTCATGAGATTGCCGGTTCGGGCGGCGACGTGGCCAGCGCGATCCTTGCCTTCGCGGCCGAAAGACGGGCCGATTGGATCCTGATGGGCGCCTATGGTCATAGCCGCGTGCGGGAGTTCTTTCTGGGCGGCGTGACCAGCGGCATGCTGTTGTCGGCAGCGCTGCCGATTTTCATGGTCCATTAGCAACGTTCATGTACCCGAAGAACGCAAGCGAACCTTAGCAACTGCACGAAAGAAAGCCGCGTTGATTACAGGCTTGATACAAGCCCCGATCTCCACCACGTTTATCTCCGAATTTACCCAAGTGGCGATGCATGTCTTTGGTGATCAAGCAGAGCAGTACTGGTTAGATTCACTTGAATGGCGTTTAAAACGAATGCCCGACGTTACTGTATTTGTTGCGGAGATAGACTCTCGCTTGATTGCCTTCAAAGCTGGTTATGCAACGTCAAACGATCGTTATTATAGTTGGCTTGGCGGCGTCCTTCCGGAATTTAGGAGGAGAGGCATCGCTAAACGATTGATAAATCAGCAACATGAATGGCTTTCTGGATCTCGGTTTCGATTGCTTGAAACTCACGTTCAACAGGATAATCGCGCCATGATTCAGTTAAACCTCGACAGCGGACTGACCATCGCTGGGTTTTTTCTGAGAAACGGCAGCCCTAATTTCGTAATGCAGAAAAATATCTGAGCGGGTGATTTTACGGGTCGGTCGGACGAAATCGTGTTTTATACAGCCGCCTGGAAAAAAGGCCCGCCGCGGGTCGGCGGGCCAGTCGCGGAGCACCAGGGACTCGTTGCTCCGTGGAATTTTCTGTCGGCCGGAATCAGCCCCTCGCCGTGATCGATGCGTGCGCCGTCGTTCAACCGGCGAAGCGCCGTTCGGCGACCAGCGAAGCGAGCTGGCGGGATGGATCGTGGCCGGCCGGCGCCGCCAGTGCCGAGCGAACATCGGCCCGGGTAAGGCCGATATCGCGCAGCGCCCGGTCGTCCAGATTGGCGAGGTTTGCCCCGTCTTGCGGTTGCGCCACACGCGCCAGGCGTTTGATGCCGTCGTCGCGACAAACCGCAGGGGTGCCGGAGCGAAGTCGAAATGTCTCGCCGAAGTGGCGTTGATGATGGTCATGATCGTGGTCCTTGCGCTGTACGGGCGCCAGCCCATGCGCGGCTCGCCCGAAGTCGCACCCGAGATAGGAGATTTCGATTGATCATTCCAACGAATGTTTCTAATAGTAGTCATCACGAATAGTGATAAACAAGAATCGGGCAATGACCATGGCAATGGTCCTCGATCTCGACCAATTGCGGACCTTCGTGGCGATCGCCGATACCGGCAGTTTCACGCGCCGCGCGGGAGATTCACAAGACCCAATCGGCGGTGTCGATGCAGATGCGTCGGCTGGAGGACCGGCTGGGCAAGGCAATCTTCCAGCGCCAGGGCCGGGCCTCGCGGTTGACCGACGACGGTGAGAAGCTGCTCGGCTATGCCCGACGGATGGTCCGCCTGAACTACGAAACGGTCGCCGCGTTCGATGATGAGGAACTCTCCGGCGCCGTCACCCTGGGTACCCCCGGCGACTATGCCGCGCGCTTCCTGCCGGAGGTGCTGGCCCGTTTTGCCCGCTCCAATCCGCTGGTCGAGGTGACGGTGCGGTGCGAATCATCGCCCGAACTGACCGATCTCGCCCGTGCCGGTGACGTCGATCTGGCGATTGTCACCCTGTGCGGCGATACCGGTCCGGTCGAGATCATCCGGCGCGAGCCGCTGTACTGGGTGGGGTCGGAGTCTCACGCTGCCGAAACCGAAGCCGTGGTGCCGCTCGCCCTCGACAAGCCGCCCTGCATGTGGCGGGCGGCGGCGCTGGAGGCACTGGCCTCGATCGGCCGCAACTACCGGATTCTTTACACCAGCGGCAATCCGGCGGCGCTTTCGGCCACGGTACAGAGCGGGCTGGCGCTGAGCGTTTTTGCCGAATCGGCGCTCCAGCCCGGCATGCGCATCCTCACCGAGGCGGACGGTTTTCCCAAGCTGCCGATGTGCGATATCGGTCTGGTCCGGTCATGGAACACCAAATCCTCGCCGATCGTCGACGCGTTGGCCGAGCACATCGTTTCCGCGCTGCACAATTTGTCGGCCTACGCCGCCTCGGCTTAGAGCCCTTTCGACCAACTCTGAGACGATTCTGTTTCTCGATTGGCGAGGCGATCCGGCGTCGAAGCGATCGACGGGCGATGCCACCGCATCGTTCCAGATCGGTTCGGCGTTGGGCGTCCGCCAATCGGAAACCCGAAGGGACGGGCGATTTTGCGCCAACTCCCGCGCCAAGTCCCTCGACCGTATCCAGATACGCTCATCGAACCTTGACTTGATCTTGTCACAAAATCGCTCCGTCAGAATGGCTCAGAGTTGGTCGAAAGGGCTCTAACCCGCCTGCAGAAACCGGCACGCGGTCGCCTCGAGCACCGCGCAGGTCAGTGGTCCGCCGAACACCGCGCCGGTGTCGACATTGATGCGGTTGGCCATGACTTCCGGCTCGGACGCCGGCGTGTGCCCGTGCACGACCACCACACCATGGTCTGCGTCACTTTCCAGGAACGGCTCGCGTATCCAGATGAGATCGTCCTCGGCCTGTTCGTTCAGGGGCACGCCGGGGCGTATGCCGGCGTGGCAGAAAAAATAGTCGCCGTAGCGGAGCGACAGGCGGGTGGCATTGAAGAAGTCCATGTGAGACGAGGGAATGCGCTGCCGCGCCTCCTCGGCCACCGCGGCCGCATCCTCGACCAGGCCCATATTGCAGCCGTAGGAACGCAGCGTTTCCAACCCGCCATAGGCGAGGAAGGTCGGGCCGAGTTCCTCCGGATCGTCGAGGAAGTCGAGCAGAACCGCCTCGTGATTGCCACGCACGAACTCGCTCGCCGGGTCGGACTTTGCCAAATCGCATAATCGTTCGACGACACCGGCCACCTCCGGACCGCGATCGACATAATCGCCGAGATAGATGATCCGGTGCCGGTCGGCCGGGGCCTGGCGCAGGTCGTCTGCGATGGTGCCGAGCAGATCGACCAGATGGCCGTCGCATCCGTGAATATCGCCGATCGCGTAGATTCGCTCGCCCTCCGGCGTCCGGGCGTCGCCTAACTGCATCCGCTTTCTAGAGCATTTTCCGACCAATTAGACGCAATTCTGTTTCACGATTGGGGAGGCGATCCAGTGTTGAAACGATCGAAGGGCGATGCACCGCATCGTTCGAGATTGGTTCGGCATTGGGTGGCCGTCAATCGGAAACCCGAAGGGACGGACTATTTTGCGCCAATTCCTGCGCAAGGTCTCTCGACCGTATCCAGATACGCTCGTCAATCCCTTGCTTGATCTTGTCACAAAGAAGCTCCGTCAGAATGGGTCAAATTGGTCGGAAGATGCTCTAGCCTACGATCACGATATGGAGCTGGCGCGGACCGTGGGCGCCAAGCTGGAGTTTTTGCTCGATATCGGCCGAGCGCGACGGCCCGGCGATCAGATTTACGGTCCGCGGCATCGCGCCGCGGCCATTTGCGTCCCGCATTCCGGCCCACACGGTCTCATAGTCGCCGACCACGTCCTCGGCCCGCACGACCACGATGTGGACCTCCGGCAGAAAATTGAGTGTTGTCGGATTATCGGGGCCCGATGACAGAACCAGCGCGCCGGCTTCGGCGATTGCCGCCTGGGCATGACTCATCGACACCACATCGGTGGCCCTGGCAGCTCCCTGTTGCACCTCGATTTGGGTGCGATCCCAGGCCAGCGAACTCAGCAAGGGATCGGCGCCGGTTCGCACGGTCGCCGGCAGATTGTGCGCCCGCAAATAGGCGGAGACGGCCTCGGGAAGTTCTTCAGCCTCGCCGATCCGTTCGGTCGTGGCCTCGGCCTTCTCGGCCATGTCGATGAACAGCGCCACCCGATCGGCGGGCGGCAGCTGGCCGCGCTGCGGAATGATCCCGGCCGGCGTCCGCGCCAGCCGGTCGGCGACCGCGGCTTTGCGCTCGGCCTCCTGGCCGGTGGTGCCGAGCGCCTTGCGGATGTTCCGCCTGATGGTGTCGCGCCCGCTCACTTGCCTCGTCCAGCCTCCGCCCACATCTGCTGGAAGGTCTTTCCCTGCGGCGCCGGCAGATCGCGATGGCGCGTCCAGCCGCCGGCGAGCGGCAGCCAGGCGAAACGGCCCTTGCGGGCACCGAGGCGCCCCAGCACCCGTATCGTCAGCCGCGTGGCCAGATGATAGAGGCGCGGCCGTCTGGCGAAGAACGCCCACAAGCCCAGTCCCCAGCGCACCGTCGCCGGCGACAGCCGGCGCGAGAACTCGTCCCGGCGCCAATGGCGCATCATTTTCGGCAGCGGGATCCTCATCGGGCAAACCGCTTCGCAGCGTCCGCAAAAGGTCGAGGCGTTGGGCAGGTGAGCACTCTTGTCGACGCCGATCAGGGCCGGCGTCAGCACCGCCCCCATAGGCCCCGAATAGACCCAACCGTAGCTGTGGCCGCCGACCTCCTGATAGACCGGACAATGGTTCATGCACGCGCCGCAACGAATGCAGCGCAGCATGTCCTGATAGTCCGTCCCGAGCATCGATGACCGGCCGTTGTCGAGAATGACGACGTGATACTCGTCCGGCCCGTCGGGATCTTCCGGACGGCGGGGGCCGGTCGAGAAGGTGGTGTAGCAGGTGGCGTCCTGGCCGGTCGCGGAGCGCGCCAGTACCCTCAGGATCTGGCTGGCATCCTCAAGGGTCGGTGTCACCTTTTCGATCGTCGCCAGCACGATATGGACCCGCGGCAGCAGCTGGGTCAGGTCGCCATTGCCTTCATTGGTCACGATGACCGACGAGCCGGTTTCGGCGATCAGGAAATTCGCGCCGGTGATTCCGACATCGGCGGCCAGGAATCGCGCCCGCAGCATGGCTCGCGCCTCGGCCAGCAGCGCGGCCGGATCGGACAGGTCACGGTCCGCATCGAGTTGGCTGTGGGCACGGCGGAAGTCCGCCTCGATCTGAACCTGGGTGAGATGGACCGCCGGCGCGATGATGTGGCTCGGCGCTTCGCCGCGCAATTGAATGATGTACTCGCCGAGGTCGGTTTCGATCGGTTCGATCCCGTTGGCCGCGAGGTGGTCGTTGAGGCCGATCTCCTCGGAGACCATCGATTTGCCCTTGGTGACGGTCGCCGCCCCGGCCTGCCGGCAGATATTCAGGATGATGTCGCGCGCCTCGCCGGCGCTCGGAGCGTAGTGGACCTCGCCGCCCGCCGCCCGCACCTTGTCCTCATAGGCGTCGAGGTAGAGGTCAAGGTGGGCCAGCGTATGGTTCTTGATGTCGCGGGCGCTGTCGCGCAACGCGTCGAACTCGGGCAGCGCATCAACCGCCTTGCGGCGCTTGTCGATAAACCCCTTGCGCACGTGCCCCAGGGCCTCCTGCAACGGGACATCGGCCAGAGCGCGGCGGGCGTTGTCTTTGAAGTCGGGTGAGGTGATGTCCATCCGGTGAAACGCGCTCAGCCCTTGTCCGGTTCGCCGATCGGTGGCTGGCTGGTCATGCCGGCGAGCACTTCGGCGACATGGCGCACGGCGACCTCGCCGCCGCGCCGCTGAAGCTTGCCGGCCATGTTCATCAGGCAGCCGAGGTCGCCGGCGAGCAACATATCGGCGCCGGACTCCGCGATTGCGTCGGTCTTGCGCCCAACGATAGCGTCGGAGATGTCGGCGTATTTGACGCAGAACGTGCCGCCGAAGCCGCAACAGGCGTCCGCATCGGTCAGCTCCCGGAGTTGGAGCCCGTCAACGGTCTTCAGAAGCCTGCGCGGCTGATCGCGAATGCCGAGCTCGCGCAGCCCCGCGCAGGAATCGTGATAGATCACCGTCCCTTCGAAGGCGACATCCACCCGGTCGATCCCGATGACATCGGTGAGGAAGCTGACCAGTTCGTGGACCTTGTCGGAAAAGACTCGGGCGCGATCACGCCAGGTCGGGTCATCGGCGAACAGTTCCCGATAGTGTTTCTTCAACATGCCGGCGCACGAACCCGATGGCGCCACCACGTAGTCGAAGCGCTCGAAGGCCTGGATCACCTGCCGCGCGATTGCGGCCGCGTCCGGATTGTCGCCCGAATTGTAGGCGGGCTGACCGCAACAGGTCTGTGCGGTCGGAACCTCGACCCGGCATCCGGCCTGCTCCAACAGCTTAACGGCGGCAAAACCGACGCTGGGACGGAAGAGGTCGACCAGGCAGGTTACGAACAAGCCGATCGTCGGGCCGTTTTGTTGATCGTTCATGGGGGCTCTGCGGTGGTCGTGCAATCGGCATGTCGCATAGCAGGCCGGGGCGCCGCCGCACAACGGCTTTGACGCTGTTGCGACGATCCTTCCATCGTCCGGCCATGTTTGAGCGCTTGGCAAGCGGCGGACGATTGGAGTAACCCAAGGGTCGGAAATTTGCCACGCGGAAACGTCCGATGTCGACGATCGCCTTACCCGAGCCGGATTCGGCGACCCTGTCGCGGCGGGACGAGATCGTCGCCGGCCTGGATGCGCTGGTCGGGCCGGGCGCACTGATTTCCTCCGAGGACGAGCGCCGCGTCTACGAGACCGATGCGCTGACCGCCTATCGCGCGGTGCCGCTGGCCGTTGTCCTGCCGTCATCGACCGAGGAGGTCTCGGCCGTCCTGGCGTTTCTTTCCGATAACAACGTCAAGGTCGTGGCCCGCGGTGCCGGTACCTCGCTCTCCGGTGGCGCCCTGCCGTCGGCGGATTGCGTGGTGGTCGGCCTGGCCCGGATGAACCGGATCCTCGACATCGACTATGCCAACAGGATCGCCACGGTTGAGGCCGGGGTGACCAATATCAACATCACCAACGCCGTGTCCGGCCGCGGCTTCTTCTACGCTCCCGATCCGTCGAGCCAGCTGGCCTGCACCATCGCCGGCAACATTGCCATGAATTCGGGCGGCGCCCATTGCCTCAAATACGGGGTGACGACCAACAATGTTCTGGGCGTCAGGATGGTTCTGATCGACGGCACCATTGTCGAACTTGGCGGCGGTCATCTCGATTCACCCGGTTACGATCTGTTGGGGCTTACGGTGGGCTCGGAAGGTCAGCTCGGCATCGTCACCGAAGCGACGGTGCGCATCCTGCGTTCGGCCGAGGGCGCCCGTCCGATGTTGATGGGCTTCGCCTCCGTCGAAGACGCCGGCGCGTGCGTTGCCGCGATCATCGCCTCGGGCATCATTCCGGTGGCGATCGAATATATGGACCGCCCGGCCATCAAGGTGTGCGAAGCCTTCGCCAAGGCGGGCTATCCGCTCGACGTGGAGGCATTGCTGATCGTCGAGGTCGAAGGGTCGCAGACCGAAATCGCCGATCTGATTGCCCGCATCACCAGGATCGCCCAGGCGTTCTCGCCGACCGTGACGCGGGTCTCGAAATCCGAGGCTGAAAGCGCGGCGATCTGGAAGGGGCGGAAATCGGCGTTCGGAGCCATGGGGCGCATTTCCGACTACATGTGCATGGATGGCGTGATCCCGACCGGGCGCCTGCCCGAGGTTTTGCGGCGGGTTCAGGAGATTTGCACCGGCTACGGTCTCTCCGTCGCCAACATCTTCCACGCCGGCGACGGCAATCTCCATCCCCTGATCCTGTACGACATGAACGATCCGGTCGAACTGCAGAAGGCGGAAGACGCCGGCGCCGACATCCTGAGACTGTGTGTCGAGGTCGGCGGTTGCCTGACCGGCGAGCACGGGGTCGGCGTCGAAAAACGCGACCTGATGCCGGTGCAGTTCACGCCGCGGGATTTGCGCCAGCAGATGCTCGTAAAAAACGTCTTTGATCCCGGTTGGCTGCTGAACCCGAACAAGGTTTTTCCGCTCGACGGTCGGCCCACGCCGAGCGACGGTCGCCCGCCCGCATGACAAACACCGTTTCGCCGGCGGACGAGCGCGAGCTCGAAGCGATCGTCGCCGAGGCTGCCGCTCACGGCGCAGCGCTGGCGGTGGAGGGCGGAGGGACGCGGCGCGGGCTCGGGCGACCGGTGGAGGCCGATACGGTGGTCTCGACCGCCGCAATGTCCGGCATTACCCTTTACGAGCCGGCCGAGCTTGTCATGGCCGCCAAGGCCGGTACCCCCCTCGACGAGGTCGAGACGGCGCTTGCCGGCAATCGCCAGCGACTGGCGTTCGAGCCCATGGATCATCGCGGGATGTTTGGCTCCAAGGGCCATCCGACCATCGGCGCCGTCGCGGCGGCCAACATTTCCGGGCCGCGGCGGATCGAATCCGGGGCGGCGCGCGACAGTCTGATCGGCGTGCGAGCGGTGACCGGCCGCGGCGAGACGATCAAGTCGGGCGGTCGGGTGATGAAAAACGTTGCCGGCTACGATCTCGTCAAGTTCCTCGCCGGATCGTTCGGAACGCTTGCCGTCATCACCGAGGTCACCTTCAAGGTGGCGCCGATGCCGGAGACCGAGCGTAGCTTGATCGTGAGCGGGCTCGATGCCTCGGCGGCCGTGGCGGTTCTGTCGGCCGGTCTCGGTTCGCCGTTTTCGGTGAGCGGGGCTGCACATCTTCCCTCGCCCAGCGGCGCGCCATCGCTGACCGCCCTTCGCATCGAAGGATTTGAAGATTCGGTCGGCGCCCGGATGGGCAAGCTCCGTTCCGTGGTTGGCGCGCCCGGTGATGCCGACATATGCGATGAAGCCGCCTCGAAGGACTTATGGGCCTCGGTGCGTGATCTGACGTCGCTGGCCGGCGAATCCGACGCGCCCCTGTGGCGGGTGTCAGTCAAGCCCGGCGATAGCCCAGCCGTTGCCAAAATGGTCGGTGAGCGGGACAACCGCGCGCTGTTGTTCGACTGGGGCGGCGGTTTGGTGTGGATCGCCGGCGCCGGTGCGGATGCCGGCGTGATGGCGGTCCGGGCGGCGGCGGGCGCGGCCGGCGGCCACGCGACGCTGGTTCGGGCCGGCCGCGAGGTGCGGGCGCGCGTTGCGGTGTTCGAACCGCTGGCACCCCCGGCGATGACGCTCACCAAACAGCTCAAACAGGCTTTCGATCCCGGTGCGATCCTCAACCCGGGCCGCATGTATATGGGCATCTGATGCAGACCAATTTCTCCCTGGCGCAGCTTGCCGATCCGGACACCGCAACCGCCGAAAAGATTCTGAAGTCGTGCGTTCATTGCGGCTTCTGCACCGCCACCTGCCCGACCTATGTGTTGCTCGGCGACGAGTTGGACAGCCCCCGCGGCCGCATCTATCTGATCAAGGATATGCTCGAAGGCGACCGCGACGCCGGCTCGGAGGTGACGCTCCACATTGACCGCTGCCTGTCGTGCCTGGCCTGCATGACCACCTGTCCCTCCGGCGTCGACTATATGCATCTGATCGACCACGCCCGCGTTCACATCCACCGGACCTACCGACGGCCGCCGGCCGATCAGGCGATCCGATGGCTGCTCAAGGTGATCCTGCCCTATCCGGCGCGGTTTCGTGCCTCGCTGTTCGCCGCCTATTTCGGCCGCCCGTTTGCCCCACTGTTGCGCTGGGCGTCATGGACGAGACGCCTTGCGGCGATACTCGAACTCGCCCCGGCCTCGCTGCCGTCTCGTACAACGGCGGATAGACCCCACATCCTTGCCGCCGAGGGCGAACGGCGGGGACGGGTGGCCCTGCTCAGCGGATGCGCCCAGTCGGTGCTCGATCCCGGCATCAATGAAGCGGCCATCCGCCTGCTCACCCGTCACGGGGTCGAAGTCGTTCTTGCCGACGGGGAGGGCTGCTGTGGCGCACTGACCCACCACATGGGCGAGCGGCACGAATCTCATGGCTTCGCCCAACGCAACATCGACGCCTGGTCGCGCGAAATCGATGGCGATGGTCTCGATGCAATTATCGTGACCACGTCGGGCTGCGGCACGACCATCAAGGATTACGGCTTCATGTTTCGCAACGACCGCGACTATGCCGCCAAGGCGGCGCGGGTTTCGGAACGGGCGAAGGACATCACCGAATATCTTCAGTGGCTGGGGCTTGGCGAGCCGGTGATGAAATCCGGCCTGACGGTGGCCTATCACGCCGCATGTTCGCTCCAGCACGGCCAGCAGATCACCGAGGCGCCGGAATTGCTGCTTGACGCTGCCGGATTTGAAGTCCGTAAACCGGCCGAGAGTCATCTTTGCTGTGGATCGGCGGGGACCTACAACATGCTTCAGCCTGAGATATCGGGTCGCCTGAGGGATCGCAAGGTCGGGCACATCGAGGACACCGGCGCCGATGTGGTGGCCGCCGGCAATCTTGGCTGCTTGGTCCAGATCGCCGCTGCGACCGAGTTACCGGTGGTTCACACCGTGGAGCTGCTCGACTGGGCCCATGGCGGTCCGCCGCCCGCTGGGCTGAGTGCGGCGACCGCGGTGCCGTGACCGGCGAAGTTTTCTCGACAGCTGGCTGTGCCGGGATCAAGGGCCGCCGTGCATCGACAACAACGAAACGGAGAGAAATGAATGGCTGCACCTGAGATCAATGTGCCCGGCGTGGAAATTACCGGAAGTTTCGGCGACCGCTACGACGAGATCCTGAACGAAGAGACGCTCTCATTTCTGGCCGGCCTCCATCGCAATTTCGACCCCACGCGGCTGAAACTGCTGGACCTCAGACAGGAGCGGCAGGAACGCTACGATGCCGGCGACAAGCCGGATTTTCTGCCGGCGACGCAGAGCGTTCGTGATGATGACTGGAAGGTTGCATCCATTCCGGACGATCTCCAGGACAGGCGGGTCGAGATCACCGGTCCGGTCGACCGCAAGATGATCATCAACGCGCTCAATTCCGGCGCCAGGGTCTTCATGGCCGATTTCGAGGACGCGACCTCGCCGGTGTGGGAGAATCTGATCGACGGGCAGATCAACCTGAAGGATCGCTGGAACGGCACGATCGACTTCACCGAGCCGACGAGCGGGAAGGACTACAAACTGTCCGACAAGCCCGCCGTGCTGCTTGTCCGTCCGCGCGGCTGGCACCTGCCCGAGGCCCACCTGCTGGTCGACGGCCAACCGATATCAGGCGGTTTGTTCGATTTTGGCCTGTATGTCTTTCTCAACGCCAAGGCGGCGATGGCCGCCGGCACCGGGCCGTATTTCTACCTGCCCAAGATGGAAAGCCATCTCGAGGCGCGGCTGTGGAACGACGTTTTCGTTTATGCCCAGGATGCGATCGGAATCGCCAACGGAACCATCAAGGCGACGGTTCTGATCGAGACGCTGCCGGCGGCCTTCGAAATGGACGAGATCATCTACGAACTCCGCGACCACATGGCCGGCCTCAATTGCGGCCGTTGGGACTACATCTTTTCGTTCATCAAGACGCTCAGGAACAACCCGGCCTATCTGCTGCCCGATCGCGCCCAGGTGGTGATGGGCAAGGCCTTTCTCAACGCCTATTCGGAACTGCTGATCAAGACCTGCCACCGCCGCGGCGCCTTCGCCATGGGCGGCATGGCGGCGCAGATCCCTGACCGCAAGCATCCGGAGGTGACCAAGGTCGCGATCAAGAAAGTGCGGGCCGACAAGGAACGCGAGGCGCGCAACGGTCATGACGGGACCTGGGTCGCCCATCCCGACCTGGTGGCCGTGGCCGTCGAGGTTTTCGATGAATTCATGCCCGGGCCCAACCAGCTCGACAATCTGCGCCAGGACGTCAAGGCCGACCAGCGGCGGCTGCTCGAAGTGCATGAGGGCAAACGGACTGAGGCCGGATTGCACGAGAATATCCGGGTCGGCGTCCAGTACATCGAAGCGTGGCTGCGCGGCCGTGGTGCGGTCCCGCTCTATCACCTGATGGAGGATGCCGCGACCGCCGAAATCAGCCGCGCCCAGATCTGGCAGCAGCTCCATTTCGGCGCCGTCCTCAATGACGGGCAGAAGGTCACGCAAGAACTGTTCGAGACGAGCCTGGCCGAGGAGATGGCGAAGGTGAAGGCGGAAATCGGAGAGACAAGCTACGACAAGGGCCGGTTCCAAGAGGCGATCGAACTGTTTCGATCGATGTCGACCGCCGAGGAGTTTGAAACATTCCTCACCCTGCCGGCTTACAAACTGATTGTCTGAACGTCGGCGGTGCCAATGGCGGCAATTAGCGTGGGCTTCCCGCCCGTTGGGAACCCTGGAAGCGTGAGTCGTTCCGAGATCCCGGCCATGAGGTACTGACCTATCAATAACCATAAATAGGACAGTCCAAGCCCAGAGAGCAGGGCGTGGGAGCTCATTGCATGACCGCTTTCGAGGGTAAAGCGGTCATGGATCTCGGCGAATACGATGGCAGTTCGTGACCCTGGCTGTGTAAAAACGCTGCGGGTGTTATGGTTCTCCTGATCCGTGCGGCGGGAGGGTCTGATGAAGCGTTTTGTGGAAGGCGTTGATCGCGAGCAAGGCACTTTGTTCCCGGTGCTGCTGGACGACTGGATTGATGAAGACAATCCGGTTCGGGTGATTGACGTTTTTGTTGACGAACTCGATCTCGGCGAACTCGGGTTCGGCGGTGTCGATCCAAAGGCGACCGGTCGGCCGTCGTACCACCCATCGGTTCTCCTGAAGCTTTACATCTACGGTTATCTCAACCGAGTTCAGTCGAGCCGCCGTCTCGAGCGTGAAGCCGGTCGCAATGTCGAAGTGATGTGGCTGACGGGCCGTCTGGCTCCTGATCACAAAACGATTGCCGACTTCCGCAAGGACAATGGCCGTGCGATCCGCCGGGTTTGCGCGCAGTTCGTGCAGCTGTGCCGGCAGCTGTGCCTGCTTGCTGCGGCCAGCGTCGCGATCGACGGTTCCAAGTTCAAGGCAGTCAACAACCGGGACCGGAACTTCACTCGCGCTAAGATGCAGCGACGCCTGCTGCAGATCGAGGACAGCGTCGCACGCTATCTACATCAGCTCGACACCGCCGACCGGCAGGAACCGTCGGAGGCATTGGCGGCCAAGACCGAACAGCTGAAGGAGAAGATTGGACGGCTCAAGCAAGAGATGGTGCGTCTTGAGGGCCTTAAAGCCCGGATGCTTGCAACGCCCGACAGGCAGATCTCGCTTACCGATCCAGATGCGCGCTCCATGGCGACCAGCGGCCGGGGATCGGGCGTTGTCGGCTACAATGTCCAGGCCAGCGTTGAGATCGATCACCATCTGATCGTTGCCCATGATGTGACGAACGTCGGGACCGATCGGGCGCAGCTGTCACCGATGTCCAAGAAGACCAAGGCCGTCCTGGGGGTGGACGAACTCGATGTCGTTGCCGATCGGGGCTACTTCTCAAGTCTGGAGATCCTGGCCTGCCACGAGGCGGACATCACGGTCACGTTGCCCAAACCGATCACCTCAGGCGTCAAGGCCAAAGGTCGCTATGGCAAGCAGGACTTCCGTTATGTGGTTGAGGACGACGTCTACATCTGCCCCGCCGGCGAACGGCTGACCTATCGCTACACGACCGAGGAGAATGGGTTGGTCCTACGCCGGTACTGGACCAATGTGTGTCAGACATGCGCCATCAAGGACAAGTGCACCACCGGCAAGGAGCGCCGGGTCGCTCGCTGGGAGCATGAACATCTTCTCGAAGCTGTTCAGCGGCGGCTTGATGAGAACCCGGACAAGATGCGCCAGCGTCGCGAGACGGTCGAGCATCCCTTCGGCACGATCAAGATGTGGATGGGCGCGACCCACTTCTTGATGAAGCGACTCAAAAACGTCCGCACCGAGATGGCGCTGAATGTGCTCGCCTACAATCTCACCCGGGTCATGAACATCATCGGCATCCGCCCGCTGATGGCGGCGTTCCGGGCGTGAGGGCCGTCACACCGGCAGTTTGACCTCGCTCGCGCATCCCAGACCCCAATAGCGGCCTGCTCGGCGCCGATCCGAGCCCAAACTCGCCCGCCGCTTCTCATTGCCCAAATATCGGCGGCTCGGAGATCCGATCGAAAAACGTCAGCCGTTTCTACACGCCCAAGACCCAAGGGCGGCCCATTCTCGAAAGCTCATGGCCTAGCCAATTCCGGCTATCCCCCTGAAGAAGGGCAGTAGCCAGGCGACCGGCGTCCAAACCGCCCAACTGAAAATATCCAGACTGATGCCAAGCTGATCACCGGCCATGGGCAAAATGAAGATGACCCCGATCAGAATCAGCATGCCGTACCGTTCCAACCGCGCCAGTGGTTGTGCCAAAACAGTGGGCAACAGTGGAGTGCACCCTTCAGAGTGGACAGATGGTTGTCGCTTATTGAACCATCTGCCGGGCGTGCTCCTCCTCGAACTGAACCGGACTGCGATAGCCAAGGGCTGAGTGCAGCCGCTTGGCATTGTAGAGGTCTTCGATGAAGCGTGGGAGCGCTGCGGCGACGTGATCGAATGTCCTGTAGTCGCCCAGGTAGACCTCCTCGACCTTCAAGGTCTTGATGAAGCTTTCGGCCTTAGCATTGTCATAGGGGTTTCCACGACGGCCCATGGAACCCCTGAAGCCGTGCTCGGCGAGTTCCTGGCGGTAGTCGTTGGCGGCGTACTGCGATCCTCGATCGGAATGGTGGATACATCCCCGCGGAGGTCTTCGCGCGGCGATCGCGGCCTTGAGCGCGGTGAGTGTCAAACGCGCATCGATACGCCGGCCGATGCCATAGCCCACCACGCGGCGCGACCAGGCATCGAGGATCGCAGCCAGATAGACGAAGCCGTGTGCGATCGCGATGTAGGTGATGTCGGCGACCCACAGTTGATTGGGACCGGTCGGGCTCACATCCTTGGCGAGGTTTGCGAAGATCGGGCCGTCGTGGTTGCTGTTGGTCGTCGCCACGTAACGCCTGCGAGACCGCACAGTCAGGCCATTTTCGTTCATCAGCCGCATGACCTTCTTGTGGTTGACGGTCAGGCCATCGTGACGGAGTTGTGCCGTCACCCGGCGGTAGCTGTAGCGCGGCCATTGGGCGCAAATCTCGGTGATACGCCCGACCGGAGATCAGTGTAGTCAGAACCGCCTGCGGGACTCACTGACAGGCGTTTCCGTTGTTTCCGGTTGTCCAAGGGCATGACAGCGGATCAACCCGCAACCAGCAGCCGCGCTATGTCTATGAAGGTGTGATCCCCGATGCGATGGCCCAGCCTTGAAGCGCCGCCGATAAGGGCTACCGAAACCAGCGTGGCGATCAGGCCATATTCAATGACGGTGACACCCGATTCATCTCTCATAAAACTGGTGACTAAGTTAAAGATTGTACCGCTCCCGCACCCGGTCATCTCGGTGTCTGGCTCGCTTCTTGGGGAAAGGCTACACGAGTCCACTTAATGTACGGCTACTGACCCATTCCAAAGCCTCCAAATAGGTTAATCCGACATTTCCCAATCAACTGCTCTGGCTGGCGTTCGGGTGCTTCCGGGTATCAAGGACTCGGAACGGCGCAGCGAGTCTCAGCGGGCTTCTGTGGCAGTGTCGAGAAGCGGCCTAGAATTCATCGCCGATGGCGTGTGGGGACGAAAGCCGCCATTCGATCCGATCTCCGTTGCCAAGGATTTAGCGGCCATGCCCAAGTCGTATCGCTGCGCCAAGATCGTCGGTGATGCGTATGCCGGGGAGTGGGTCGCTCGCGCAGAATACTTCATTGAACAGCATCAACGTCGCGGCTGTGGGCGACTCCCGCCACTCGAATCTGCCCGTGCCGCGGCGTGACATTCTAGGAGCGCGACGGCAGCTGTTGGCAGATTTTGTTGATTTAGTCGGCCGTCGTTGCGCTTCCGGTGTCCGCACTTATTAGAAGCGGACTTTTTCGGTCCCGCCTGGGCGTTCGCCCGTGGCGGGATGATCATGGATGCGCGTTTATCGGCTGATGGGCATTGTTCCTGTCATGCTGGTTGGAGGGTCGGCGGCGGTATCGGTCTGAGTTTGGCGAGCCTTCTCAGGTTCTGGGCCGTAGCAGCGAGGAGGAACTCATCCTGGGCCCCGCGCGGCCCGCGCAAGCGCAATCGACCGAGCTTCAGAATGCGCTTGAGGTGGGCAAACAGCATCTCGACCTTTTTGCGGTCGCGACGCGACTGGTTGAAGGCGGGCGTGTCGTAGAGCGCCCTGGCGACATCGCGAGCATCCTCGTTGATGTCGCGTGGAATCTTGCGCTGCGGCGTCTTGGGGCAGCACCGCTTTTTTAACGGGCAAGGGCCGCAGTCATAGGTGCTGGCCAGATATCGGTAGGTGTTGTCACTGTTCAGGCGGCCCGATGACTTAAGCGTCTTTCCCGCCGGGCATACATAGACATTATTATCCTCCTGCCACTGGAAGTCGGCTCTGGAGAAGGTGCCATCGTCGCGCTTTGATTTGTCGAACACCGGGATGTGCGGAGCGATGCCTCTGTCCTTGACCAGCCAGGCCAGCATCGGTGCCGCCCCATAGGCACTGTCGCCGGCCAGCCGTTTTGGCTTGAGGCCAAAGCGCTCTTCAACTCGGTCGATCATGGTGCGGGCTGCTCCCACCTCGGCCTGCCGGATGGCACGGGTCGCCTCGACATCGACGATGATCCCATGGTCGGTATCGGCCAGATAGTTGTCGGCATAGGCAAAGAAGGCCGGACCGCGCTGGGCGCCGGTCCATTGAGCTGCCGGGTCGGACGGGGAGACGAACTTCGGTGTCACGCTGCTGGCTGCTCCGAAGGCGGCATCATTGAGCGTGGCCAGATAATCCCGGACCGCCTGTGTGGCGTCAGCAGGAATATTCTCCAAGCTCCATTCCTGGCCTGGCACCGAGCGCTGCTTGTTGGCATCGGCCTGGATCAGGCTGGCATCGACGGCAAAGCCTTCCCCGCCGACAAGGCCTTCCGACATGCAGCGGCGCACCACCGTCTCGAATACATGACGCAGAAGACCACTCTGCCGGAAGCGGCCATTGCGATTGAGCGAGAAGGTCGAATGGTCTGGCACGCTGCCATCGAGACCCAGGCGACAGAACCAGCGATAGGCAAGATTGAGATGGACCTCCTCGCATAGCCGCCGCTCCGAGCGGATGGCGAAGCAGTAGCCGACAATCAGCATCCGGATCATCAGCTCTGGATCAACCGAAGGCCGACCAATGGTACTGTAGAACGGCTTCAGCTTGACCCGCAGATCGCCCAGATCGAGAAACCGATCGATCTGCCTCAGCTGGTGATCTTCCGGAACGTGATCCTCAAGGCAGAAGTCGTAGAAAAGCCGTTCCGGTGCCGCCTGCAGTCCCATCATCGCATCCATCCCACGAGCAAATCACTCAAAGGACGGAATCACGCCAACCGCCACCGATCAAGCCCAACTAAATCAACAAAATCGGCACAAAGCTGCCGTGGGGAGTTCGTCCCGCGACGTCCGTTCTTGGGGGTAAAGCGGAAGTCGGCGATTGGTTGTTCCACTTCTGCTTCTGACCCTGGCTGTGCGAAACGTGCTTTGGGAAAAATCCGGCAGAAACTCATCCCCTATATGAGATCTTGATAGATCGTCTTGCTCAGCCGAGCGGCTGTATCTGTGCCTACGAGAATTTCAAACTAGCTGCTCGGCAGATTTTTGTGTTTCTACATGCCCAAGACCCGACTCGGACATCCGGCATCCCAAAATGAATTGGGTTCAGTAAAGGTTTCGGTATTGCGCCATTTGAGAAGCCAGGCACCCGTCGGCAGGGTTCCGGGAATCATTCAAGACGCCCCGAACGTCTAAGTCCACGCATCGCTCGTTGCCGAACCGGCCCGATACTTCTTCATCCATTCACGTGCGTGGCGCTCCGCCTGGGCTCTCCGCCACATGGTCAGCTCACCACCAGTTGCTTGACCAGGCCGGCGGCATATTCGTCACCATGCCACGCGGCGGTAGTGAGCCACTTGAAAGCCTCTTGGCGATCTTCGGGAACGTCCTGGCCGCTGGCGTACATCGCTGCAAGATTAGTCTGTGCGATAGAGTGGCCTTGTTTGGCGGCCATCACATAAAGCTCGATGGCGCGTTTGTTATCCTGCGGTACCATCTGCCCCTGAGCGTATCTCAGACCTAGTGAGTTTTCGGCGTCGGCGTTGCCCTGACCCGCGGCCAGCCGGTACCATTTCGCCGCTTCAGGGTGATCAGGCGATACGCCGAGGCCCTTCTCGAAAACAATGCCGAGATTGTTCTGAACGGCTGCTTGACCCTGCTCAGCGAGCGAAAGCAAGATTCGACGCGCGGCATCGAAATCGCCTGGGGTGGCCGCGGCCAGGCCATCTTCGAAAGTCTCCGCCATCGCAGTGGCTCTGTCACGAGGACGCGGACGAGAACTATCGCAAGGTCGGCGAGTACTGCATCCGTACCGGGCGTGTCGTCGAAATCTGAAGGACATCGAGGGTGTGGCCAACGGCCTTACCAGCGGCACCTGACGAGCGATCGGTCGGACAAACCGGCCTAAGGGCAAGGTTATGGACAGATGAGCTTTGTTGACGGCGGTTTCTCATAAAATACACGCTTAAATTGACTCATCGTTAATGGGTATGCCGTACATATGCGTAGATCGAACTGTGCTGCTTGACGGTTTGCTAACTGTTTGCGATCGCGAAGATGGTTCTGTCGAGGAGGTAAGGACATGAACAAGGTAAGCAAAATTGCGCTGGCGGTCGCTCTCACCGCGAGTCTGGCCCACGTGACGCCAGCGATGGCGGTTGAGATCACCGCAAGGGATTTTTTCGCCGGTTTGTCGCTCGATTTCGCCGCCGGGGATCTCACCAGCGTCGAAATCAAGCTCAATCAGCTCTCCGAGCAGGGGTTCGAGGGAATCATGGTCGACGGGCAGCTCGTGTCGGTGGCCCGTTTGGTCGCGATGCTCGGCGACGTCCACAAAGGCGGGTTGGATGGCGACCATGCAGCGGCAAGCCTGGACAAGCTATTGCAGACGGCGTCAAGACTGCAGTTCATCTTCGGTGACGTTCGTGTCGCGACCGTCAACATCGAGGGCGGCTCTCAGTTCCCGGCCGGTTCGGCGGCTTAATGACCGACGCCGGTTCATCACCGGAGGTCATGCTTTCCGTCATCCTCCCGGTCCGGGACTGGCCGGTCGATAGGATCGGGATTTGTATCCGCTCGTTCCTGCGGCTGAACTCGGCGACGCTCGACGAGATCGTCGTCGTCGATTTCGGCTCTCGGCCCGCGGTCAAGTTGTCTCGCATGGACAAGCGCGTTCGCGTCGTCCGGGTCGAGGCCAAACGCTGGAGCCTTGCCGAGGCGATTAATGTCGGCGTCGCGGCGTGCCGAAATCCGCTCGTCGCCAAGGTCGATGCCGATATCGTCGTTTCGCGCGAAAGCGGACCCGGCCTGGACGCCGCCGCTGCCCGTTGCTCGGAGCCGGGCGGCGAAATTACGGTTGTCCAGGCGGTGGACCTACCGGAGGTCTTGGACTCCAAGGCCGTGCTCAAATCGCCGACCGCCGCACTGATACGGCAAGGCAGACGCCGGCCGCGTTGGGGGCAGGGAGGTCTCTGCCTGTTCTCGGCCGAGGACTGGAACGACATTGGCGATTTTGACGCGCGCTATCACGGCTGGGGCAACGAAGATAATGATTTCGTCGATCGCATGCGGCGGTCGGGGCGGGCGGTCCGTTGGGCCGGCCACGATTCGCTTCGGATTTTCCACGTCTGGCATCCGCCGAGCTACGCAGCCAAGGACATCGTCAAGGCCCGCTCCGAAAACCGTCAAATCTATACCGAGGACAGGAGCACCTTTCGCTCGATTCGGTTCCTCGCCAGCCGCTCGCGCGGGATTCCCACTCCGAACGTTGTCAACAGTCCGCGTCCGCTGGTTACGGTCGCCATCGCATCGAAGGCGCGCAAGAATCGGACATCGATGCTCAAAGAGGCAATTCGCGGATTTGTCGGTCAAATCGACGGTGATTTCGAGTTTGTGATAGCCGACAACGGATCATCGGCCGAGGAAAGAGAACATCTGCGACAAACGGTCGATCGGCTGGGACGGCGCATCCAGGCGCGCGTCCTTCATCTTGACAGGGCTTCCATTCCCGCGGCACGTAACCGCATTACCGACGAATCGCGGGGCCGTTACATCTGCGTAGCCGACGACGACGACATTCCGTTGCCCAACCGGCTCCGTGATCATCTGGCCTGTTTCGAAAGCGAAGCCGACATTCATGGATCGCATGGCGGCTGGATCGATTTCGACGAGTTAACCGGGGTTACCGAGTACAATACCGGCGGCGAGAGAACTCTGGCGACATTGTTGTTCGGACGGGGAAAGGTCACCGCCCATCCGGCGTCGTTCTATCGCAAGGACGTTTTGAAGGCCGTTCGCTACGATGAGGCCATCCGCGCCGGATCGGATCTCGACTTGGCGGTTCGCATGGCCAACCTCGGCTGCCGGATCGCGCATACCGGCAGCTACGTGACGCTCCGGCGGTTCCACGAAACCAACATCACGCTGACCGACCTTGCCGGTCAGCTGGAAATCGGCGTCAGCGGACGGCACAGGGTTTCTCAAACGCTCGGCGGCGCCTACGAAAATCACCTGCGGGAGACCGCCAAAGAAGCGACCTCCGAGATCGACTGCCGCAACGGGATGTGCCGAGACCGCCTGATCGCCCTGATGCCGGGATACACCGGTGTCTGGCGGCTCCTGATCCCGGTTTCCGAACTCGCTCGGCCGGAGGTCGACGATCTCGATCGGCACCCGACGGGCATCGGTGCCGATGAAGCGCGACCGGAGCGCCGCCGGGAGAACGGTTCGCTTCCACTCGTGCAGGCCGAAGGGTCGGATGTTTTTGTGCCCTCGCCGCCATCGGAAGTCGATGCGACAATCCCGCCTCAGCTGGTCGAGCGCGCCGGGATGATCGGTGAGCTGCTGAAAGGCGATGTCGGCGTCGTTGACGTTGGCATCAGCCCGGATCTGTTTGTGGTGTCCGGCTGCTGTCAAGGGCGCTGCCAGAGTGCTCAAGATGCGGCGGGAGGTCGAGCAACGATTCGGTATCGCGGCCGAGCTTATTTCCCCGACGTCGAATATCAACGCCGCCGCTCGACGCGTTTCGACTGGGACAAGCTAACCGAGACGGCCTCGCAACGCCTGTTGTCGCGGCCGTCCAAGGACCTAGGTCACGTCCTCACCGCACTTAGCCGGATTCCCGAAGGCATGTCAAACGGCTTTCAATATTGACCCCCGATCGGCGTGCAAAATTGACTCCCCTGAGCGGCACGGCGGAGGTTGTCCCGGTAGTCAATAGGGGGGGTACCTGTTGACCCACCGGGGCAACCGGGCCGCAGGCACGGCCGGCGGCGGCTCAGGAGCGGTTCTTGAAGCGCCAGCTCTCGTTGCCGGTCTCGATGATCTCGCAATGATGGGTGAGACGGTCGAGCAGGGCTGTGGTCATCTTGGGGTCGCCGAAGACGGATGGCCATTCGCCGAAGGCGAGGTTGGTGGTGATGACGATAGAGGTGCGCTCGTAGAGCCGGCTCATGAGGTGGAAGAGCAGCTGCCCGCCGGCCTGGGCGAAGGGCAGGTAGCCGAGTTCGTCGAGGATGACGAAGTCGCGGCGTACAAGCTGATCTGCGGTGCGGCCCTGGCGTCCGGCGCGGAGCTCGGCCTCGAGGTGGTTGACCAGGTCGACGACGTTGTAGCAGCGGCCCCGGGCGCCCTTGCGGATGCAGGAGCGCGCGATGGCGACGGCGAGATGGGTCTTGCCGGTGCCGGTGCCGCCGACCAGCACGATGTTGCGCTTGCCCTCCAGGAAGCCGCCGCCGGCGAGCTCCTGGATCAGGGGCTCGTTGACTGGCGAGGCGGCGAAGTCGAAGTCGGCCAGCTCCTTGGCCGTTGGCAACCTGGCGGACGCCATCTGGTACTTGATCGAGCGCGCCGTCTTGTCGGCGATCTCGACCTGCAGCAGCGTACCGATGATCTGCTGCACCGGATGACGACGCTTGAGCCCGTCGGCAAGGATGTCGTCGTAGGCGGCGCGCATGCCCGCGAGCTTCAACGCCGTCATCATCGCCAGCACCTCATGACGCTCCATGACCGGCCTCCCTCAGGCGATCGTAGCGCTGACAGTCGGCCACCGGCCGGTGGCGAAGCTGCAGGCCCTCGGGCGTCGGGATGGTCGCCGGCGGTGCCGGCTGGCACTGCCGGGCGAGGATGTTGAGCTCGACGTCGGCGCTGCAGGCGCCGCAGTCGAGCGCCTCGGCACAGGCCGCCTCGACCGCCTCCAGCCCGTCCTCCTGAACCGCCGCGAGGATCCTCACGAACTGCCTGTCACCGTCGTCGCAACCCGTCAGCCGGGCCCGTATGCGGCCGAGCGCGCCGGGCAGTTGCCAGCCCTTGAAGGGCGCGCCATTGCGCAGCGCGCCGGGCTTCCTCGTCAGGATCGGCACGTAGTGCCACGGATCGTAGGCGACCTGGCCGCGCCCGAAGCTGCGGGGATGCTCGGCGACGGTCTCGCCGTCCTGGCGGATGACGATCCGATCGGCGTAGGCCCGCACGTCGACCGGCCGCCCGACGGCACGGGCGGCGACGCTGTAGTGGTTGTTGTCGAAGCGCACCAGACAGGTCTTGGACACCGCCACCTCGGTGGCGTGGAAGCCGTCGAAGGGGCCGCGATAGGCCATCAAGAAGGGCCGCTCCTCCTCGAACACCTGCCACACCGTCTTGCTCTCGATCGTCGGATGCGGCCGCTTCTTGGCGTCCTCGATACACCGATCCATCAGCCACTCGTTGATCTCGACGTAGGAGCGGCCCCGCGGGATGGGCACGAACAGGCGGCCGCGGACGTCACCCACCTGCCTCTCGACCTGCCCCTTCTCCCAGCCCGCACCCGGAGTGCACGCCACCGGCTCCACCAGATGGTGGGAGCACAGCTCCAGAAAGCGCCGATTGTAGGCGCGCTCCTTGCCGACGAAG
The DNA here is from genome assembly GCA_963663975.2 of uncultured Bauldia sp. GTDB lineage: Bacteria > Pseudomonadota > Alphaproteobacteria > Rhizobiales > Kaistiaceae > JANQRX01. The sequence continues at coordinate 122,999 of CAXXRA010000011.1, forward strand.
ACCATGCTCACCGCCGTCTTCATGTTGTCGTAGATGCCCCGCCGGCAGACCCCGCCGAAGAAGTGGAAGGCCCGTTCGTGCGCCTCGAACACCATCTCCTGGCTCTCGCGCGGGAAGATTCTGAACCAGCTGCATGCGGCTGTAGCAGAGCCGCATGTGCGCCGCCTTCACCTTGGTCGTCACACCCGACAGGCGCGCGTACTCGTGGCTCCAGTCGAACTGGTAGGCCTCGCCGGGATCGAAGCTCAGCGGCACAAAACCCTGCGACGGCGACAACAGCCGCCACCGCCGACGCCAGGTCCTGGCGTAGCGGCGCACTGCGTCGTAGCCGCCGCCATAGCCCAGAGCCGCAAGGTCTTCATGAATCCGCAGCAGAGACAGCCGATCCCGGCGCGGCCTCTTCTCGTTGGCCTCCAGCTGGCGCTCGAGCTCATCCACCCACGGCCCAAGCTTCGGCATCGGCTGGATCTTGCGCTCGTAGCTGTACGAGGTCTCATCGCCCCGCACCACCTTGCGCACCGTGTTCTTCGAAACCCTCAAATCCCGGGCGATCTTCTTGATCGGAACGCCCCTCACCAGATGATCCCGACGTATCCGTGCGATCGTCTCCACAACCAGCATCTCCCCCACCTCGTCTGTCCAAACAACGAGGTGTGTTAAAAATCACAAAACCAGGGGGGTCAATTTTGGACGCCGATTACCCCACCAAGGGGGTCAATATTCCACGCCGATCAACAGCAAACCGCCTTGGGCAGCCCTACGCCGACGGCAGCCAATACCGGCTCCAGGGTGGCAATCCGATCCGCAAGGCTCATGAGACGGCCTGCCGGCGGGCCAACATCACCAACTTCAGGGTTCACGACTGGCGACACCATTGGGCGAGTTGGTGCGTGATGTCCGAAATCGATCTCGAAACCATCCGTCAGGAAGGCGGCTGGAAGTCCCTCAGGATGGTCGAGAAGTACGCCACGGTGAGCGCCGAGCACCGGAAGGAAGCACTGCAAAAGAGAAAGTGAAGAGCAGCAAAATCTGGGCGAACGTCAATGCCTGAACTGAAAACGGCAATGGAGAGAAAGGGTTACCGACGTGAAGCACTACGTTGACATCGTAGGGGTCACTGGTTCAATCCCAGTCGCGCCCACCATCTTCTCAAAGTGTTGCCTGAAATTGGGCTTGACGACCAGCACGCTGCTAGCACGCGCGGGGTTATCGATAAGACCTGAAAGGCGGATCGATTTGCCTCTCAGATCGGCGAAATAGTTGTCTATCGCTCGGATCGCCTCAGCTCGGAAATCCGGTCGATATTTGGCGTATTTCTCAGTGATTTTGCCGGTCGCACTCTTGTGGCCCAACATGCCCATGACTTCCCACTCAGGAACGCCTCGCGCGCAACTCGGTGGCCATGGTACCGCGCAGGCAGTAGGGACTGACGTCGACTACTCCAGCTCCTTTCGCAGCCGCTCTGAACGACGTCCTGATGCTGTTGAGGGGACGACCCGCATAGCTGACGTAGCGAGGTCCGTCGCATTGGCGGAGCCAAGGCAATAGCGTGTTGGAGATCGGGACGGTCGGTCGGTACTTCTTCGTCGAGGCCGCTGTTTCCCTGGTTCGAAAATGTCAGTCAGGGGATTACGGATTGGCCGCAGCGTCACGCAGCGCGAACGTCCGAACCGTGCTTGAGAAAGCCGGCCTTCTCGATGCATTCCCCGTCACTATCGGTGGCGATGATGTGGCAATTGGCAAACCCAATCCCGACATCTTTTCTTGCAGCCGCCAACAGACTCGGCCTGGCGGTAGAGGAATGCATGGTGATCGAGGATTCCTCCTCTGGTGTCCAGGCGGCAAAGAACGGTGGATTTTACTGCGTCGGCCTCCAGCGCGAGGATCATGACAACGAGCGCCGACAGAATAGTGAGTTCGTTGCCGGAGGTGGATATCGAGTGGCTTCGAAGGGCTGGCGCCTGTGCTGTGAACGAGCTTGACGGTTCAGCTGGCGCGGGTTTCAGTGTGGTCGGGGAATAGCCCTGAAACTTCCGGCAAAAGGTATTGGTGCGCCGGACACCACAATTTGGGAGGACTCCAATGAAAAAGATCCTTTTGGCAGGTGCTGCTTTTGCGCTGATTGCAAGCGGCGCTACTGCTGCCGAGCGCTACGTAAAGTTCCCCCGGTTCGGTGGACAGTTAGGGACTTACAGACTCTAGCCTATCTTGTGCGCTCCTTTCATAGTTGACGGGTGATTGGTAACCGAGGGCCGAATGGCGTCGGCCGGGATTGTACCAGCCCTCGATGAACTGGAAGATGGCCATGCGTGCTGCGGCCTTGGTCTGGAACTTCCGCCGGTCGAGCAGCTCGCATTCGAGGGTGGCAAAGAAGCTCTCGCACATCGCATTGTCGTACGCGTCGCCAACTGACCCCATGGACGGCCGGACGCCGGCTTCCTTGCATCTGAAGCCGAAGGCGACGGAGGTGTATTGAGATCCCTGGTCGGAGTGATGGATCACGTCGGCGGGTCGTCTTTGCGTCAGCGCCATGTTCAGGGCATCGAGGACGAGTTGGGCCTTCAGGCTGTGGCCCATGGCCCAGCCGACGATGCGTCGTGAGAAGGCATCCAGCACAACGGCCAGATAGAGGAACCCGGCCCAGGTCGGGATGTAGGTAATATCAGCGACCCAGAGCTGGTCTGGCGCGTCGGCGTAGAAGTTCCGATCGACCAGATCGCACGCCGGCCGAACCCTCTCGTCCCGGAAGGTCGTGCGGGCGGCTTTACGGCGACTAACACCGGCAATACCGGTCGCTTTCATCAGGCGCTCGATCCGCTTGCGGCCCACCTGGACGCCTTCATCGACAAGTTCAGCGTGGATACGCGGCGCTCCATAGGTTGCTCGGGAGTCCGCATGGATCGCCTTGATCCGGTCCGTCAGAGCCGCGTCGGCGATGGATCGGGCAGACGGCGATCGGTCGCGCCAAGCATAGTAGCCGGACCTTGATACGCCGAGGATTCTGCTCATCGTCTTGGTTGGGAACATGGCCTGGTTTGCCGTCATCAATTCGAAGACCGAGACGACATCGCGTCGCTCTGAGCAAACCAGGCCGCGGCCTTTGCCAGGATATCTCTCTCCTGGCGTAGCTGGCGGTTCTCCCGGCGAAGACGGCGGAGTTCGTCGCGCTCCTCGCTCGTCAAGCCGTCCGTGCGGCGGCCACCATCACGGTCGGCCTGCTTGACCCAGCCATGGATCGTCGCGGCACACGGCTCGAATTCTCTGGCCAGGTCTTCAATGCTGCGCCCGGTACGGGCCAGGGCAACAATCTGGTCCCTGAAATCCGCAGGGTACGGCGTTCTCGTTCTCGGCATGATGACACTCTCCTCTCAAGATCAAAAAGTGTCCATCAAACCGGGGGAACTCCAATGGTCACCCACACCCAGGGCACCGACCCGTTCTGGCCCGTGGTCGAAAAAGTTGGCCGTGACGCCGCTGCGGCGATCGGCGCCGAGTTCGAGTACAACTTCGATGTCAGCGGCGATATGTCTGCCATGGCGAAGCTGATCGAGGCGGCTGCCGCAACCCAGCCCGACGGCATCATTGTGTCGCTGCCGGACGCCGACGCGCTGGGCGGGGCGATCCGCGTGGCCGTGGATTCCGGCATCCCGGTTGTCACCATGAACTCGGGCCTCGAAGCCTCGAAAGCCGTGGGCGCGCTGATGCATGTGGGCCAGCCGGAATATGACGCCGGCAAGGCCGCCGGTGAACGCGCTATGGCCGAGGGAGTGAACAAGGGCCTCTGCCTGAACCAGGAAGCCTTCAACACCGCCCTCGTCGACCGCTGCACCGGTTATTTCGACGCCATGGGCGTTGATCTGAACCAGATCGACGTGTCGAACGACGTGGCCCAGATCAAGACCCGGACCGCCGCCGCGCTGCAGGCGGATCCCGACATCGACGGGCTATTGGCCGTTGGTCCCCACGTCTGCGACTCCGCCGCCGATGCTGTGGAAGAGGTCGGCGCCGACGTGCACCTCGCCTGCTTTGATCTGAGCCCCGAGGTGATCAAATTGATTCTCGAAGGTAAAGTCCAGTACACCATCGACCAGCAGCAGCGACTGCAAGGCTACATGCCGGTCATCGTGCTGCACCTCTACAACACCAACGCCGGCTTGCTGCCGGGCGCGAACATTCCGTCGGGCCCGGGCTTCGTCGATGCTTCCAACGCGGCGGGCGTTCTCGAGCAGGCAGGTGTGAACCGCTAAGGCCTTCGCCCCAGAACAACGGAAAGGCGGGGCCCGCCCCGCCTTTTTCCAATTCCAGGAGAGGCAAGCATAGAATGGCGGACCGAAGCGAATCCGACAGACTAATACAGGAAACCGCGTTCCGGAGGCTGGCGCGCCGCCCGGAAATCGGGTCCTTCATTGTGATGGTGGTCATCATCCTGGCCCTGGCCATCGCGTCGGACGGGCTGGCCTTCAATGCGCTTGGCCTTAAGAACAACAGCGCCATCATCGCTCAGTTCGGGATCATCGCCACTGGCGCGGCCATGTTGATGATCGGGGGCGAGTTTGATTTGTCCATCGGCTCGATGATCGGCTTTGCCGGCATGTCCATGGCGATGATGCTGAAATGGGGCCTGCCCTTCGGCTTAGGAGAGGCGACGCCGTTTTTGGCTTTCGCGATCACGCTTGCCATGACGCTCACTTTCGGCTGGGTCATTGGCAACATCGTCGTCCGCTCGGGCCTGTCGAGCTTCATCGTGACGCTCGCCTTTCTGTTTTTCATGCGCGGCGTTACCGAGGTCGCATTCCGCCTGATCAACCAGTCCACCCAGATCTCCGGTCTGCAGGATTTCAAGGAAACCAGCTGGTTCGCCGAGTTGATGGGGGGCAAGGTTTTTGGCTGGTTCTATGATCTGTGGTTCGCAATGGGTGGCAACCTGAACCGCAAGGGCGAGCAATGGGTGACCGGCTTCGACGCGCGCTTCCTGTGGTGGATCATCATCGCGGCGGCTGCCTATTACGTGCTCAGCCGCACACAACTCGGCAACTGGATCTACGCTACCGGCGACAACAAGGAATCGGCACGCGCCAACGGCGTGCCCGTGAACCGGGTCAAGATTGGCCTGTTCATGTTCACCGCCTTCTGCGCGACGATATTCGCCGCTTGCCAGGTTTTCGACACCAATACATCGGACGCGGCCAAGGGCAACCTGATGGAACTTTTCGCCATCGCGATCGCTGTGGTCGGCGGCACGCTGATGACAGGCGGTTTTGGATCGATCATCGGCGTGATCTTCGGCGCGATCACGGTCGGCCTTGTGGCGAATGCCGTCTTCTTCATCCCCGCCATCGACGGGGCCTGGTTCAGAGTCTTCCTTGGCGGGATTCTGTTGGCCGCGGTGTTCGCCAACGAACGCATCCGCAAACGCATCACTGGGGGGATCTGAGCCGTGGCCGAGCCATATTTACACGCCGAAAACCTGGTCAAGAAATTCGGCCCCTTTACCGCGCTGAGCGGCGTCGATCTCGAGGTCTATCCCGGCGAAGTGCATGCGCTCCTGGGCGACAACGGCGCCGGCAAGTCGACCCTGATCAAGACGCTGGCCGGGGTGCACCCTCCGACGTCCGGCCAGATCTACATCGAGGGCAAGCCGGTCAACTTCCGCTCTCCGCGGGACGCCTCAGCGGCGGGGATCGGCACGGTCTACCAGGACCTCGCAGTGAACCAGCTGATGTCCGTCACGCGCAACTTCTTCATGGGGCGCGAGCTGAAGGGCGCCCTCGGGCATCTCAAGATAGACGAAATGGACAAGATCGCCCATGACGAAATGCTGAAGATCGGGATCGACTTTTCCGACCCGACACAGGCGGTGGGCACAATGTCCGGCGGCCAGCGCCAGACGCTGGCGATTGCCCGCGCGATCTATTTCGGCGCTAAGGTGCTGATTCTTGACGAACCGACCTCGGCGCTGGGGCAGAAGCAGCAAATGGAGGTGCTGAAGACGATCAAGCGCGTGCGCAAACGCGGCGATATCGCGATCATCTTCATCACACACAACGAAATCCACTCGCAACTGGTGGGCGACCGCTTCACCTTCCTGGCGCTCGGTCAGTTGATCGGCGCCGGCAAGAAGGGCGAGCTTTCACATGACGAGATCCGCCGACTCATGGCCGGTGGCGCCGAGATGCGAGATCTGGAACAGGAACTGGGCGAGATTTGAACTCTGAAACAAGTCCCGTGTGCTGCAGCCCGCAAAGTTGACGGATTTCGATATCACCCAGGGGCCGACCTTCGACTGAAGGAAGGGAGAGAGGAGGTGCCGGGTTCGTTGCGCTTGAGGGTCGGAATCATCTTCTGGCAGACGACTCGGTTTGGCCGCGTTTCGATCTCGGCTTCCTTGATGGAGTAGAAGATCTCGCCGTTGAGCAGTTCGTCCCGCAGACGGGCATTGAAGCTTTCGCAGTAGCCGTTCTCCCAGGGTGATCCGGGGTTCGATGAAGGCGGTATCGGCGCCGACGGCGGCGATCCAGTCGCGGACCATCTGGGCCACGAACTCGGGACCGTTGTCGGATCGGATGAACGCCGGTGGCCCGCGCAGGATGAGCAGGTAGGTCAGAGCGTCCAAGACATCGATGGAGCTGAGCTTGCGCTTCACCCGGATCATCGGGGCTTCGCGGGTGAACTCGTCGAGGATGTCGAGCATGCGATAGGCTGGGCAATGTCCGGTGCGCTTGGCCATGCGCTCCGCGATCAGCTCGCGTGAGCCGGTCAAATGGATGAATAGGACGGGCTCCTCAAGCGTGCTCCTGATGTGATCCCTGTAGATGCGTCGAAGCGCGGAACAACCGCCGATTACCAACCCGTCCAGTTTTGACATCTCGATGGCAAATCGTTTGAGCCATGGCCAACGGTTAACCGGATGGTGAGTCCCGCCCTGTTGTTCAGCCCGTGCTCCAAACGGCACGCTTGGTGATACAATCGTTTTGTCGAGTGATTCGACAAAAGGGGTCCAGCATCATGGGCAATATCAATACCGGACGTTGGGTCGTCGGCGGCGTGGTCGCCGGCGTCATCATATTCATCGTCTCCTATGTCCTCAACGGAGTGATCCTGGAAGACCGATGGGCGCAGGCTATGACCGCTCTGGGCAAGCCTGCCATGGCCGATAGCGCCGGCCAGCTCATCGCCTTCCTTGTCTTTGACCTGGTCATGGGACTGACGGCGCTGTGGATCTATGTGGGCATCAGGCCGCGATTCGGGGCCAGCGTCACCACGGCGGTCCTCGCCGGGCTGGCCACCTGGCTCCTGGCCTTCGCCCTGCCGAGCGCGTTCATGCTGACGGTCGGCCTGCTCCCGGCCGCCCTGCTCTGGACCACCACCATCGTCGGGATCGTCCAGGTCGTGGTCGCGACCGTCGCCGGCGCGTATCTGTACCAGGAAGAAGCTGCAGCGTAACGGTTCGGCGTTTCATAGGCATACCGCACGCGGGCGGGAGGCTGCCCGCGACAAGGGGTTTTTGCGTCCAAGTTTCTGGTGATTCGGGCGGTGTGACCAGTTGAAAACGCAGCCCGCCCGTTGCCTCGGTTCAAACGCACCCGGGAAGCACAATGTCGCTTATGCGATCACGACGAACGGCCTATGGTCGTCGCGGGTGAAACTTCCCGGGAGGCGTTATGCGTGCGATTTTCTGTCTGTTCGATTCACTGAACCGCTCGGCCATGGGCTGCTATGGCGGTACGAGCGTCAAGACGCCGAATTTCGACCGCTTTTCGGCTCGGGCGGCGACGTTCGACAATCACTATGTCGGCAGCCTGCCCTGCATGCCGGCCCGTCGCGATTTGCACACCGGCCGCCTCAACTTCATGCATCGCAGCTGGGGGCCGCTGGAACCGTTCGATAATTCCTTTCCCGTGCTCTTACGCCAGGCCGGCGTTCACAGCCATCTGGTGACCGATCATCTGCACTATTTCGAAGAGGGCGGATCGACCTATCACGGACGCTTCACGACCTATGATTTCATCCGCGGCCAGGAATACGATCCGTGGAAAGCGATGGTCCAGCCACCGATCGAACGGTTGCGCGAACGATACTCGGAAAAACACTATCCGTTCGGTGAGGACGAGATCGGGAAACGTCGCGGCACAAGGCGGCTGCAGCACGCGGTCAACTCCGAATTTATCGCCGACGAGAAGGATTTTCCGGCGGCTAGGTGCTACGCCTCCGCGTTCGAATTCCTCGACATCAATCGCCGCGCCGACGACTGGTTCCTGATGCTGGAGTGCTTCGACCCGCATGAGCCGTTCCAGGCACCCGCGCGCTTCAAGGACGCTTACCGGACCGGCTACAACGGTGGAATACTGGACTGGCCCCACTACGAGCAGGTGACCAATTCCGCCGAGGAAGTGGCGGAAATCCGGGCTAATTACGCGGCTTTGGTTGCCATGTGCGACGACTATTTCGGACGCCTGCTGAACTATTTCGACGACCATGATCTGTGGCAGGACACCGCTCTGATCCTGTCGACGGATCACGGTTTCCTGCTGTCGGAGCACGACTGGTGGGGCAAGAACTTGCAGCCCTACTATCAGGAACTGGCCAACATTCCGCTCATCGTTCACGATCCCGGAAGGCCGAAGCAGGCCGGTCGGCGGCGCGACGAGCTGACCCAGACCTATGATCTGATGCCGACCCTTCTCGACCTGTTCGGGGTGGAGCCGCCGCCGGAGGTGCAGGGCTGGTCGGTGCTCAGACAGAACGGCAATTCGCGCCACGTGGCTGTCTACGGCATGTTTGGCGGGCCGATCGGCGTGTGCGACGGCCGCTATACCTACCACCTCTATCCAAAGGACCTCTACGCGCCGGGGCTGCACGAGTACACGCTGATGCCGATGCACATGACATCATTCTTCTCGGCGGCCGAAATGCAGTCGGCCAGATTTGCCGGCCCGTTCGACTTCACCAAGGACATGCCGGTGATGCAGATTGACGCGTTGATGGACGCGCGCCGCATCCCCATGCATGACGGCCAATTTTTCCAGGATACCGGCACCAGGCTGTTCGATCTCAAGAACGATCCGGCCCAGGAAAAACCGTTCCGTGACCCCGACATCGAGGCCCGGATGCAGGAAGGGCTGATCGGAGTTTTGGCCGCCCACGCATGTCCGCAGGAAATTTACGGCAGGCTGGGACTACGGTTGCCGCAGGTGGTGGAGGCGACGACATAGCCAAGCTTGTCCGGGCGAAGATCGGCTGGGCAGGCAAAGTCCGCGATTTTCGCCATCAGTGGAACTCGGGAACGATAGGTGTCTGTCTTTTCCGCTTGGCCTCCGGCGCGCCGATCATCTCATCTCAGGTCGAATTTCTGCCGATCGAGCGCCGCGGTCTCCTTCATCGTTGCCTCCTGCGGGCTGAGGTCGCCCAGAGCGACGCGGGTGGCCGTGCCGATGTTGTGGATGATCGCGTCGATCTCCCGCTGATCATGGTCGGGGTGCATCGGCACCATGATCGTCCGGTTGAGGATCTCCAGCGATTTGGTGCACATGTCTTTGTCGTAATCGCGCCGGCACTCCTGATTGTGGGGATGATTGTAGGGGTTCATCGCCGGGTGGGCGGCGCCGGCGCCCATCAACACCTGGTCCCACTCTGTATAGGTATGACGGCCGGTTTTGCCAGCAATAACAACCGGATAGGTATCGCTGAAGCGACTGGCCGCATCTTCCGACGGCAGCAGATACATGATGTGGGTGGCGCAGTCATGGTCGGGGCTGTGGACCGGCGACGGCCTCAGACCGAGATTGTCGAACTGGGCGGTGCCGGCAAGGATCTGCCGGCGCTCGGTGCGCATGGCATCGACGATGCCCTCGATGCGGTCGAGTTGTACGTTGAGCATGGCGCCCTGCAGTTCCGAGGCGCGGCCGCCATTGCCGGCAAACGGTTTGATGCTGTCGTCGCGCCCGTTCCAGTAGAAATGGCAGGGATCGATGGCGCAGCGCGCCCGTTCGGCAATGCCGTCGTCTGAAGTTGCCACGGCTCCGCCTTCGCCGCAGGTCATGTTCTTGTAGTAGTTGAAACTGAAGGCCCCGACATCGCCGATCGTGCCGAACCGGCGGCCCTGATAGCCGCCGCCGACGCCCTGGCAGGCGTCTTCGATCACCCACAGTCGGTGACGTTTGGCGATCGCCATGATCGCCTGCATATTGCAGGCAGCTCCCCACATGTGAACCGGGACCACCGCTTTGGTGCGCGGCCCGATGGCGCTTTCGATCGCCTGTGGATCGATGGTGATGCTGTCGTCGACGTCGACGATCACCGGGATCGCCCCGGTGGTCAGCACTGCCGTTGCGGTCGCCATGTAGGTGTGAGCGGGAATTAGCACCTCGTCACCGGGTCCCAGACCAAGCGCGGTCATGGCGGCAGATAACGCGAAGGTCCCGCTGACGGTGAGCGCGACATGCTTGACGCCAAGATAGGCGCCGTAGCGCTCCTCGAACCGGTCGCACTGACCGCCGATGCCGTAGCGGAAAAGCTCGCCCTTGCGGATGGACCCGGCGATGGCCTCGATTTCTTCCTCACCAACAACGTACATTTCATACTCCCAGCATCATGCGGCTCATCATGGTGCTCCACCCATCCGGATCGGGCTTCGCGACGATCATGCCCCTGCCATGGCATCGGCCATGATACAAAGGTCGCCGGCCGCGGGAAACGTATTTGCCGCCGGCGGGCCTGACGGTTGTGCGTGATGAAAATTCTCCCTGAAACTGCAGATGACCACCAAGCCGTCCGTCGGGTGCATCTGGCCTCGTTTCCGAGGCCGGGAGAGGCTGATCTTGTGGAGATTTTGCGCGCTTCCGGCGAGGCTGTCTTTTCGCTGGTCGCAACCCATGACGGCGTGCTCGCCGGTCACGTGATGTTGTCCAGGCTGTCGGCACCGTTTCGCGCCCTCGGGCTCGGTCCGGTCGCTGTCCTGGCTGACTGGCGCCGGTGGGGCATCGCGGCGAACCTGGTCGAGGAAGGACTCAGATGCGCCAGGCGCGAGGGCTGGAACGCCGTGTTCGTCCTTGGTGAGCCTGCCTACTATCAGCGCTTCGGGTTCAGCGCAGAGATGGCGGAAAACTTTGCGTCGCCTTATGCCGGCCGGTATTTCATGGCCCTGTCGCTGCAGGGCGTCGATCTTCCCACGAGCACTGGCGGGGTCGATTACCCGCCGGCATTTGCCGCGCTTGACTGAGGTCAGGGCCGCCCGGTCGCCAACGATCAGCGGCGCACGCCAATTTCTGGCCTTCGCCACCAGCCACCGTCAGCCCGCTTTCTGCAGGTCCGGTTTGACGTCGGGATACAATTCGTTGATCGGAATCGACTGGCCGGTCTCGGTGACCACGCGGGCGTGAAAGCGCTTCAGGTCCCGCGGCGATTTCACGCCGCAGGAATGGGCGATGGTTCCGACCTCCTTGATTATGTTGCTGTGATAGTTCGCCACCCGCGTCGATTTCTCTTCGGGCACCAAGCCGCGCTGGAGCCGTTTGTTGTGGGTGGTCACGCCGGTCGGGCAGGTGTTGCGATTGCACTGCAGAGCCTGGATGCAGCCCAGCGCGAACATGAAGCCGCGCGCCGAAACAACAAAGTCGGCGCCGATGCACAGCACCCAGGCCACCTCAGACGGCGTGATCGCCTTGCCCGAAGCGATGACCTTGATGCGCTCGCGCAGCCCGGACGCCACCAGCCTGTCCAGGACCAGCGGCAGGCTTTCCCTGAGCGGCAGTCCGACATCGTCGATGAGGGCCATGGGCGCGGCGCCTGAACCCCCGTCGCCACCGTCGATGGTGATGAAGTCCGGCGCCGATTCGAGGCCGCGACGGTTGATCTCCGCGAACAGTCCGTCGAGCCAGCCGTAAGCGCCGATGACGGTTTTGAAGCCCGTGGGCTTGCCGGTCACGGCGCGAACGTGGTTCAGCACGTCGAGCAGCTGGTGGATGTTGTTGATGTCGGTATGGCGGTTGGGGCTGATCGCGTCCGAACCCGGGGGAATGCCTCGGATACGCGCGATCTCCTCGGTGACCTTGCCGCCCGGCAGGATCCCGCCCTTGCCGGGCTTGGCGCCCTGGCTCAGCTTGAGTTCGAACATCTTGACCGCGTCATGGGCGGCCACGTCGCGCAATTTGTCGTCGTTCAGATTGCCGTCCAGGTCGCGTACGCCGTTTTTTGCGGTGCCGATTTGAAAGACGATGTCGGCGCCGCCCTCGAGGTGGTACGGCGACAGACCGCCCTCTCCGGTGTTCATCCAGCAGCCGGCCATCGCCGCACCCTTGGACAACGCTTGCACCGCGGGTTTCGAAATCGCGCCAAAGCTCATCCCTGAAATGTTGAACAACGATCTCGCGGTGTACGGATTCTCGCTGTCGGGACCGATGGTCATGGGCTCCGCCGGCACGGCATCCTCGCCGAGCGTGGGGAAGGGGCAGTTGACGAAGATCACCGTCCCGACCGGCCTGAGATCACGGGTCGAACCAAACGCCACCGTGCCTCCGACGTCCAATGCGGCGTTGTAGCACCACGTCCGCTGGGCCCTATTGAAGGGCAGTTCCTCGCGGTCCATGGCAAAAAAGTATTGGCGGAAAAACTCGCCCAGTCGCTGGAAGATGGGCCGGAATCGGCCGATTACCGGGTAATTGCGACGAATGGCGTTCGTCGACTGCGTCCGGTCGACGACATAGAGCACCAGCACCACCAGGGCCAGCGACCCGATCGCGAAGATGAACAGCAGCGACATCACCTCGAGGAAGTTGAGGAGGAATCCCATGGTTTCTTTTGACATCATGATCGTTTCCTCGCCGGCGGTTCAGCCAGGGCCGCGCCACGCAACACGGCCGATTCTTCTTCCGATCCCCGGGATATAGGGGACGCAGACGGTCGCCAAACACCAGCCCGCAATCCCGCCGCACAATTTTACCACGGGTGGACGCAACGCGGTGTACAGCTTCGCTTCGTCCGCTTTCGGGGCACGCCGCCGCCGGGCGCGCCGGACCAGGGGCGGCCGAACCGGGGTCCCCGGGGTGGAATCGGAGCCGGTAGGGTTTAGGTTCGGCGCCTCAACGTCAAGGAAGTGGGAGCGATCACCATGGCCGACACTGCCGCCGAGAACACATCCGCCGAGGCCCGCTTCCAATGGTCAGATCCGTTCCTCATAGACCGGCAACTGAACGATGAGGAGCGCGCCATTCGGGACGCGGCGGCGAATTTTGCCTCCGAGAAGCTGGCGCCGCGCGCGGTCAAGGCTTTTGCCGAGGAGACCACCGACCCCGTGATCTTTCGCGAAATGGGCGAGATGGGCCTGCTCGGCATCACCTTCGGGGAAGAGTATGGCGGGCTTGGCGCCGGCTATGTCACTTACGGGCTGGTCGCCCGCGAAGTCGAGCGCGTCGATTCCGGCTACCGCTCCATGATGTCGGTGCAGTCCTCGCTGGTGATGTATCCGATCTACGCCTATGGCAGCGAGCAACAGCGGAGGGCCTACCTGCCGGAGCTGGCGGCGGGCAGGCTCATCGGCTGCTTCGGCCTGACCGAACCGGACGCCGGATCGGACCCCGGCAGCATGACCACGCGGGCCGAGAAGACTTCGGGCGGATACCGGCTGACCGGAACAAAAACCTGGATCACCAATTCGCCGATCGCCGACGTCTTCGTGGTGTGGGCCAAATCGGAGCATCATGGCGGGGCGATCCGGGGCTTTGTGCTTGACAAGGAGACGAAAGGGCTTTCGGCCCCAAGAATCGCCGGCAAGCTGTCGCTGCGCACCTCGGTGACCGGCGAGATCGTCATGGACGGGGCCGAGGTCGGCGATGCCGCGCTGCTGCCCGGGGTCGAGGGGCTCAAGGGACCGTTCGGCTGCCTCAACCGGGCCCGGTTCGGCATCTCATTCGGCGCCATGGGTGCGGCCGAGGCGTGCTGGCATACCGTGCGGCAGCATGGGCTTGATCGGCGGCAGTTCGGCCGACCGTTGGCACAGACGCAGCTCTTTCAGAAGAAACTTGCCGACATGCAGACCGAGATCGCGCTCGGGCTGCAGGCCAGCCTCAGGGTCGGCCGGCTGATGGAGGAGGGCCTTGCTACGCCGGAAATGGTGTCGCTCATCAAACGCAACAATGCCGGCAAGGCGCTCGATATCGCCCGCATGGCCCGCGACATGCTCGGCGGCATGGGGATCTCCGAAGAGCTTCCCGTCATGCGCCACATGCTCAATCTGGAGACCGTCAACACCTATGAGGGCACCCACGACATCCACGCCCTGGTGCTGGGTCGCGCTCAGACCGGGCTCCAGGCATTCGGGTGAGAATAGCCGTTGACGTGCTAACGCCGGCGGCGTCCAAATATCGCTCATCAACGACGCCTGACCGGGACCTCTCCCATGGCCACCACCCTTGACGAAGACGTCACCGAGCGGATCGCGGCGATGGCCGGCGATCTGGCGTCGCTGACCCGCGACCTGATCGCCCTTCCCACCCTCAACCCGCCGGGCGAGGCCTATCTGGAGATCTGCGAATTTTTGGCCAAACGGCTTGGCGGCGCCGGCTTCGAGATCGAGATGATCCGTGCCGAAGGGGCGCCGGGCGACAGCGACCGCTACCCGCGCTGGAACGTGATCGCGCGGCGCGAAGGCGGGCGGCCGGGACAGTGCGTCCACTTCAACTCCCACATCGACGTCGTTCAGGTCGGCGCCGGCTGGTCGGTGGATCCGTTCGGCGGACAGGAGAGGGACGGGCGCATCTACGGTCGCGGCGCCTGCGACATGAAGGGCGGGCTGGCGTCATCGATCATCGCGGCGGAAGCCTTCATCGCCGCCTCACCCGATTATGACGGCGCGATCGAGATTTCGGGCACGGCGGACGAGGAATCAGGCGGGTTCGGCGGTGTCGCCTACCTTGCCGAACGTGGCTATTTCGATCCTGCGCGGGTGCAGCATGTGATCATCCCCGAACCGCTCAACAAGGATCGGATCTGCCTCGGCCATCGCGGCGTCTACTGGGCCGAAATCGAGACCAAGGGCAGGATCGCCCACGGCTCCATGCCGTTCCTCGGCGATTGCGCGGTCCGTCACATGGGCGCCGTCATCCAGAAGTTCGAAGACCAGCTCTTTCCGCTCCTGGCCTCCAAGCGCACCGACATGCCGGTGGTGCCGGAGGGCGCCAAACACTCGACCCTCAACATCAACGCCATCCATGGCGGCGAACCGGAGCAGGCACCGGACTATACCGGCTTGCCGGCGGCCTGCGTGCCGGACAGCTGCCGCATGGTGGTCGACCGCCGCTATCTGATCGAAGAGGACCCGCTAGAGGTCGAGGCCGAGTTGATCAGCGTGCTGGAGGCGGTTGGTTCGGAGCGCGAAAATTTCCGCTATGAAATCAGGAACATTCTCCAGGTGCCGCCGACCATGACGGAAAGCGACGCGCCGATCGTCCGGTCGGTGACCAGGGCGGTGGAACGCGTTTTGGGGAAGACGCCGCAATACGTCGTGTCGCCCGGTACCTACGACCAGAAGCATATCGACCGGATCGGCAAACTGAGCAACTGCATCGCCTACGGGCCCGGAATTCTGGACTTGGCGCACCAGCCGGACGAATATGTGGCGATCGAGGATATGATCGTTGCCGCGCAGGTGATGGCGCTCAGCCTGGTCGACCTTCTGGTGGAAGGCCCGGGAAAACCGGGTGTAACATGACGGAACAACCGCCGAACAATCGGCATTGAGAGGGAGAAAGAGACCATGAAGACCGTCTTCACGACGTTCGCGGCGGCAGGCGCGTTGGCGCTGGGCGCGGCCCTGTCACCGGCCTTGGCCGCGGGTCATCTCGGCGCTTCGGTGACCCTGGGCATGCAGCTCGAGCCGCCGATGCTCGACCCGACCGGCGGCGCGGCCGCGGCGATCGACGAAGTCGTTTACGCCAATATCTTCGAAGGTCTGACGCGCTTCGGGTCTGACGGCTCCATCAAGCCGGCGCTGGCGGAATCCTGGACGATCTCCGATGACGGCCTAGTCTACACCTTCAAGCTCCACGCCGGCGTGAAGTATCACGACGGAACCGGCCTCGACGCGGACGACGTCAAATTCTCGCTCGACCGCGCCCGCGGCGAAGATTCCACCAACGCCCAGAAGGCGCTGTTTGCCGCGATCGAATCGGTTGAGGTTGTGGATGCCACGACGGTGCGCATTACGCTATCGAAGGCGACCGGCAATTTCCTGTTCAACATGGCGTGGGGCGATGCGGTCATCGTCGCGCCGGAGAGCGTGGAGACCAACGCCACCAATCCGATTGGAACCGGACCGTTCAAATTCGCGCGCTGGGTCAAGGGCGATCGTGTCGAGATCGAATACAACCCCGACTATTGGGGCGCGGCGGCTCAGATCGAAGGCGCGACCTTCAAATTCATCTCCGACCCGACCGCCGCCTTTGCCGCGGTGATGGCCGAAGATCTCGATGCGTTCCCGGCCTTCCCGGCGCCGGAAATTCTCGACCAACTCAAGGATGATCCGCGCTTCAGGGTTATCGTCGGCTCCACCGAGGGCGAAACCATCCTGTCGACCAACAACAAGCAGGCGCCGTTCGACGATGTCCGCGTGCGCGAGGCGGTTGCCCATGCCATCGACCGCCAGGCCATCATCGACGGCGCCATGTTCGGCTACGGGACGCCGATCGGCACCCATTTCGCGCCGCACAATCCGGCCTATGTCGATCTCACCGGACAGTCCAACTACGATCCGGACCGCGCCCGGGAGCTGCTTGCCGATGCCGGTTATCCGGACGGTTTCAAGGCAACGCTCAAACTGCCGCCGCCGGCCTATGCCCGCCGCGGAGGCGAGATTATTGCCGCGCAACTACGCGACGTCGGCATCGAGCTCGAAATCTCCAATCTCGAATGGGCGCAATGGCTGGAGCAGGTGTTCAGAGGCAAGGACTTCGACCTGACGATCATCTCGCATACCGAGCCGATGGATATCGGCATCTACGGTCGCGACGACTACTACTTCCAGTACTCCGATGACGGTTTCAAATCGATCCTGGAGGAGTTGAACGCCACTGCCGACGAGGGCCGGCGTACGGCCCTGCTGCAGCAGGCGCAGCGCAAGATCGCCGACGACTACGTCAACGGCTATCTGTTCCAGCTCGCCCGTACCGGCGTGGCCAAACAAGGCCTGAAGGGGTTGTGGGAGAACGCACCAACCCAGGCCAACGACCTCACCGCCGTTTACTGGGAGTAGAACTCAATCCCGCGGCCACGGCTCGTCCGGGGCCGCGACCCACCGATTTCCGACCATGCTGCGATACGCTCTCAAGCGCTTCCTGTCACTGTCGCTGAGCCTGGTTGCGGCAAGCGTCGTCATCTTCTTTGTCATCGAAGTGGTCCCCGGCGATCCGGCGTCGTACATGCTGGGCCTGAACGCCCAGCCCGACACGGTCGCTGCACTGCGGCAGGAACTGGGCCTCGAAGGCTCGGCGATCGAGCGCTATTTTCGTTGGGTCACCGGTGTCGTCCAGGGCGATTTCGGCGTCAGCTACACCTACCGCACGCCGGTTTCGGAGCTGATCGCCGACCGCCTGTGGGTTTCGCTGCCGCTGGCGGTCTATGCGCTGACGCTGTCAACGCTGATTGCCTTTCCGGCCGGGATCGTGGCGGCATCGCGGCGCGGATCGGCTGCCGATACCACGGTGATGGGCGTGACCCAGTTCGGCATCGCGGTGCCCAATTTCTGGTTCGCCATGCTTCTGGTGCTGTTGTTCTCGATTACGCTGCGCTGGTTTTCGGCCGGAGGATTCCCCGGCTGGGAGGAGGGGCTGATCAGCGGGATCAAGGCGTTGACGCTGCCCGCGGTGGCGCTGGCGCTGCCCCAGGCCTCGATCCTGGCCAGGGTCATGCGTTCGGCGCTACTGGACACGCTGGACGAGGATTTCGTCCGCACCGCCCGCGCCAAGGGCCTCAGCCGATCGCAGGCGCTGTGGCGTCATGCGCTGCGCAATGCGATGATTCCGGTCCTTACCATCATCGGCCTGCAGTTCTCGTTTCTGCTGGCCGGCGCCATCATCATCGAGAATGTCTTCTTTTTGCCGGGCCTCGGTCGGCTGGTTTTCCAGGGCATCACCCAGCGTGATCTGATCGTTGTCGAGAGCGTGGTGCTGATCCTGGTGCTGGCGATCATCGTCGTCACGTTCTTGGTCGATCTGGCCTATGCCTGGGTCGATCCGCGGCTGAGGCAGCGGTCGTGAGCGAGGTCGAGGTCAACCGCGCGGAAGCCAACGAGATCTGGCGCAGCGCGCTTCGCTCGCGCAGTTTCGTGATCGGCGCCGTGGTGACCGTCGTCTTCGTCGTGGCGGCGCTGGTTTCGTTTCTGTGGACGCCCTACGACGTCACCGAGCTGGTGATCGCCGACAGGTTCAAGCGGCCGTCGGCGGGCCACTGGTTCGGCACCGACCAGTTCGGCCGCGACATCTTCTCGATGGTGATGGTTGGAGCACGCACCTCGATTGCCGTTGCGGTGGTCGCGGTCGGTATCGGCGTTGTCGCCGGGGTGCCGCTGGGGCTGGCTGCGGCGGCCAAGCGTGACAGCCTGCTCGACGAAGTGATCATGCGGTCGAACGACATGATCTTCTCGTTCCCGGCGCTGTTGATCGCCATCCTCATCACTGCCGTCTTCGGTCCCGGCGTCGTCAACGCGATCATCGCCATCGGCATCTTCAATACGCCGGTTTTCGCACGGCTCGCGCGCGGTGCGGCGCTGTCGTTGTGGACGCGGGATTTCCTGTTGGCGGCGCGGGTGGCCGGCAAGGGCAAGGCGCTCATTTCGCTCGAACACATCCTGCCCAACATCACCAATCTCCTGATCGTGCAGGGCACGATCCAGTTTTCGCTGGGCATCCTGGCCGAGGCCGGGCTGTCCTATGTCGGGCTGGGCGCGCAGCCGCCGCTGCCGAGTTGGGGGCGTATGCTGGCTGAATCCCAGACCCTGATCAGCATCGCGCCACATGTGGCGATCTTTCCCGGCCTGGCGATCGTGCTCACCGTTCTGGGGCTCAATCTGATGGGCGACGGCTTGCGCGACATCCTCGATCCGCGCCTCAGGCGGGCTCGGAACTAAGATGCTGAGCGCTGCAAACGTCAATCTGTCGGTGTTCGATACGCCGATCCTGCGTAACGTCGCGTTCGAGATCGGCGAAGGCGAGATCTTCGGGCTGATCGGCGAATCGGGTTCGGGCAAGTCTATGACGGCCTACACGATCATGGGCCTGACACCTGTCGGTTCGAAGAGAAGCGGCCGCATCGTGCTCGACGGCGACAACCTGCTGGACAAGACCGAGGCGCAGATGTGCGCGATCCGCGGCGGCAGCGTCGGCATGGTGTTCCAGGAGCCGATGACGGCGCTCAACCCGGTCAAGACCATCGGCGAGCAGGTCGGCGAAACGGCGATGATCCACGGTGCCATGGGCAGACGGGAAGCCGCGGCGCTGGCGCGCGGGACACTCGACCGGGTCGGCCTGCCGGCCGATCGGTTTCCGCTCGACCGATATCCGCACGAACTCTCGGGCGGGCAGCGCCAGCGCGTGGTCATCGCCATGGCGATTGCTCTGCGGCCCCGCCTGCTGATCGCCGACGAACCCACCACGGCCCTCGACGTGACCACCCAGGCTCAGATCATCATGCTTCTGCGGCAACTCGTTTCCGAAGACGGCATGGCGCTGATGCTGATCACCCATGATCTCGGGGTGGTGGCCGATATCGCCGACCACATCGCCATCATGAAGGATGGCGAGGTCGTCGAAGCCGGCGAGACGGTGTCGCTGTTCAGGAACATGACCCATCCCTATTCGCGGGCGCTGTTCGAAGCCTCCGATCATGTTCCCGACCGAACATCATCGCAGGCCACAGGCGACACGCCGATCCTGGAGGTCGCGGATGTGGTGCGCGACTACCAGCTGCCGCGTACCTCGCTGTTTGCCCCACCGGCTCACTTCCGCGCCGTCGACGGTGTCAGCTTCACCATTCGGCGGGGCGAAAGCCTCGGTCTGGTGGGAGAGAGCGGCTGCGGCAAGTCGACCCTGACTCGGGCGATCCTGGCGCTCGAGCAGGTGCAGGGCGGCACGATCTCGATCGACGGCGAGCCGATCAGCGCCGATGCCGAAATCGCCCATCGCGCCCGCCGCAAGATGCAGGTCGTGTTCCAGGACCCGTATGGTTCGTTCAATCCGCGCCACCGGGTCGAGCGGCTGGTGGCGGAACCGTTCCACCTCCTGAGCGAAAAGCCGTCAGCCGGGGAGCGGCGCGCGCGAGTCGAAGCGGTCCTGGCCAATGTGGGGCTGGCCGCGGCCGACGCCGACAAATACATCCACGAGTTTTCCGGTGGCCAGCGCCAGCGCGTGGCGATCGCCCGGGCACTGATTATCGAACCCGAACTGATCATCCTCGATGAGGCGGTCTCGGCGCTGGACGTGTCGATCAGAGCGCAAATCCTGGACCTTCTTGCCGACCTCACGGCGCGGCTCAATATCTCCTATCTTTTCATCGCCCATGACCTGTCGGTCGTCCGCGCCATCACCGACCGGGTGTTGGTGATGAAGGCGGGGCAGATCGTCGAAGAGGGACCGACTGAACAGATTTTTAAGGCCGCGCAGCATCCCTATACGCAGGCGCTGATCGCCGCCACGCCCAACATCGATCGCGCTCTTGCCGCCCGCAGCAAAGGCGCCGCAGCGGGGTAATCGGAGCGCTGAACAAAGCAAACTGCATGGGCTGCGGGGACGCGATGAGCGATTTCGGCCGGCCCTGGCCGGCGAAATCCGAACTGGTGGAGGCACTATGCGACTGGAAGGCAAGACTTCGATCGTCACCGGAGCCGGCTCGGGTTTCGGGGCCGGGATCGCACGCAAATTCGCCGCCGAGGGGGCGAAGGTGGTCATCGCCGACATCAATCTCGAGGCGGCCGAGGCAACAGCAGGGGAGATTGGTTCGGCGGCCGTCGCCGTTCGTACCGATGTCGCCGACGGAGACAGCGTCAAGGCACTGGCCAGGGACGCAATCGATCGTTTCGGCACCGTCGACATCCTCGTCAACAATGCCGGGATCACCCATTTACCACAGCCGATGGAGGACGTGGGCGAGGATGAGTTCGATCGGGTGTTCGCCGTCAACGCCAAATCGGTCTATCTCACGGCGCGCGAGCTGGTGCCCCATTTCAAGGCGCGAACAGGCGGGGTGATCCTCAACATCGCTTCGACCGCGGGCGTCAGCCCGAGACCCAATCTCAGTTGGTACAACGCATCCAAGGGGTGGATGATCACCGCCACCAAGGCGATGGCGATCGAACTCGCGCTGCATCGCATTCGCGTCAACGCGCTGAACCCAGTGGCTGGAGAAACGCCGCTGCTGAAAAGTTTTCTAGGCGAGGATACGCCGGAGAAGCGGGCGAAGTTTCTGGCGACGATCCCGCTCCACCGGTTCTCGACGCCGGCCGATATCGGCAACGCCGCCTGCTATCTGTGCTCGGACGAGGCCTCGATGGTGACCGGGGTTGCCATGGAGGTCGATGGCGGGCGCTGTATCTAGAGTATTCCGACCAATTTGACCCATCCTGACGGAGCTTCTTGGTGACAAGATCAAGCAAGGGATTGACGAACGCATCTGGATACGGTCGAGAGACCTTGCGCAGGAATTGGCGCAAAATAGTCCGTCCCTTCGGGTTTGTTGATTGACGGCCTCCCAATGCCGAACCAATCTCGAACGATGCGCGGTGCATCGCCCTTCGATCGTTTCAACACTGGATCGCCTCCCCGATCGTGAAACAGAATTGCGTCTAATTGGTCGGAAAATGCTCTAGGCGCGATCCGGCTGCCGCCTTGATTGGCGGCGGGTTGGGATGCCGGCTTCCCACAGGCGACTTGTGTTTTCCGATTTGATGAGTTATTTAACTCATAGGTTAAATAACTGGGAAGAACCCGATGAGTGAACCAAGAATCGTCGACCGTGAGGAATGGCTGCAAGAACGCCGCCAGTTGCTGACCCGTGAAAAGGCGCTGACGAAGGAAGTCGATCGCCTCAGCCAGGCGCGGCGCGCATTGCCGTGGGTCCGAATCGACAGCGCGTATACCTTTGAGGCGCCGGAGGGCGAGGTGACGCTGGCCGGCCTGTTCGGCGGCCTGAGCCAGTTGGTCGTATACCATTTCATGTTTGGGCCCGACTGGCAGGAAGGGTGCGTGAGCTGCTCCTTCTGGGCTGACAATTTCGACGGCGTACAATCGCATTTGGCGGCGCGCGACATTGCGTTCGCCGCGATTTCCTTTGCGCCACTCGAAAAAATCATGCCGTTCAGGGAGCGCATGGGATGGCAGTTCCGCTGGGTGTCGTCGCAGGGCACCTCGTTCAATCGGGATTTTCACGTGAGCTTCGGTGCCGATCACAAGGCGGACGATCCGGTCGACTACAACTTCACCATCAGAACCTTTCCTTCCGAGGAAGCACAGGGCATCAGCGTGTTCTCCAAGGATGAGGATGGCGCGGTCTTCCATACCTATTCGGCCTATGGCCGTGGCGTGGAAGTGATCAACGGAGCTTACGCCTTCATGGACATGGTGCCGAAGGGACGGGATGAGGGTGGACGGGCCGATGCGTTGGTTGCGTCATCACGACCGTTACCAGCCTTCCAACGCCTAGCTCTGCCGGCCGGCCGGCAGAGCGTCCCGTACCACGCCGGACGCACCACCAACCGATTCTGCGGGTTGACAGGTGGGACCGGTGTTCATATTTTCCGCCGCTGTCCGCGCCACGTACCGGAAGAGGGCCGTTATGAAAGTACGTAATTCGCTCCGCTCTCTTCGCGGACGCCATCGCGGCAACCGTCTGGTTCGCCGCCGCGGCAGGGTCTTCGTGATCAACAAGACCAATCGGCGCTTCAAAGCCCGCCAGGGTTAGCTTCGGCCATATTTGTCGCTTTGACGACCGGGCCTTGCCGCCCTATCGTTGCGGGAATGCGGATTGCCCCTGCGGCCATCGTTGCGCTTTGCCTTGTCGCGGCCTGGGCTTGGGTTGAGGTGCGGCCGGCGGCGGCTCAGGAGTCCCAGGCCAGCGTCGAGCAGCAGATCGACGAAGCCTTTGTAACGCTTCAGACCAGCCAAAACCGCCAAGCCGCCAAAATCGCCGAGAGGCGAATCATCGCGCTGTGGCTCGATTCAGGCAGCGCGACCATCGACTTACTGATGTCGTGGACGCTTCGCGCCATGGACGAAGAGGACTACCCGCTCGCGCTCGATTATCTCGACCGCATCATCACCCTCAAGCCCGACTACGCAGAGGGTTGGAACAAGCGAGCGACGGTGTTCTTCCTGGTCGACGAGTTCGCCAAGTCGCTTGCCGATATCGAGCAGGTGCTGGCGCTCGAACCGCGCCATTTCGGGGCGCTGAGCGGCTTGGGAATGATCCTGAGCGAAATTGGTGAGCATCAGCGGGCGATCGGCGTCTTCCGCCAGGCGCTGGCGGTCGATCCCTTGCTCGACAACGTTCGCGAAGCGCTCGACAAACTTCTCGCGGACAATGCCGGAACAAATATCTAGCTAGAGCCGAACCAGCTTCGAAGGGCTCTGGACCGTCCCCGAGCTATCACTCCACATAGGCGATGCGGACCATGTTGGTGGCGCCAGGTGTCCCGAACGGGATACCAGCGGTGATAATGATACGGTCGCCGACTTTGGCGAAGCCGTCCTGCCGGGCAACCTCAGCAGCGCGCCGGACCATGCCCTCGAAATCGTCAGGCTCGGCTCCGAACACGCAGTGAAGGCCCCACACCAGCGATAGACGACGTGCCGTCGCAACCACCGGCGACAGGGCGATGATGGGCGTCGGCGGCCGTTCACGGGCGGCGCGCATCGCGGTCGTGCCGGAAGCGGTGAAACAGCAGATCGCCGCCAGATTGAGCGTCTCGGCCATCTGCCGCGCCGCCGCCGAAATCGCATCAGCCCCGGTCGGATCGGGCTCGGTATGCTGTGCGCGGAGGATATCGGAGTAGTTGGGATCGCGTTCGACCTGAACGGCAATTCTGTTCATTGTGGCGACCGCCTCGGCCGGGTAACTGCCGGCCGCCGATTCGGCCGACAGCATGATGGAGTCGGCGCCTTCAAACACGGCGTTTGCAACATCCGACACCTCGGCCCGCGTCGGCGTCGGCGCCGAGATCATCGATTCGAGCATCTGGGTGGCGACGACGACCGGCTTGCCCGCCCGCCGGCAGGCGCGAATGATCTGCTTCTGGATGCCGGGGACCTGCTCCAGCGGCATCTCGACACCGAGATCGCCGCGCGCAACCATCAGGGCGTCGGCGGCCTCGATGATCTCGTCGAGGCGACCAACCGCCTGAGGTTTTTCGACCTTGGCCAGCACCGCCGCCCGTCCTCTGGCCACCTTGCGAACTTCCGCCAGGTCATCCGGCCGCTGGATGAATGACAACGCAACCCAGTCGATGCCGGCGTTCAGCGCGGCCTCGAGGTCAGAGCGATCCTTGTCGGTCAAGGAGCTGAAACCGATCGTGGTGTCGGGCACGCTCACCCCCTTGCGGCTGGAAAGCGACGTTCCGGCTTCCACGCGGGTCACCGCGTGGGAGGGGTGGCAGTCGGTGGCGACCAATTGCACCTTGCCGTCGTCGAGCAGCAGGCGATGCCCCGGCTCCAGCGCGGCGAGAATTTCGGGATGCGGCAGCTCGACCCTGTCGCGATCGCCGGGCTCGGGATTGGAATCGAGGGTGAAGACCTGTCCCGGTTCCAGATCAATCGCGTCTTCGGCAAAAGCGCCAAGCCGCAATTTGGGTCCCTGAAGATCAACCAGGATTCCGATTGGCCGGCCGGCTGATGCTTCGATGGCACGTATGGAAGCGACCAGTTCGCGCATCGCGTCGTGATCGGTGTGGCTCATATTGATGCGGAAGATGTCGGCACCGGCATCGAACAGGCGGTGGATCACCTTGCTGGTCGATGAGGCAGGGCCGAGCGTGGCGAGAATCTTGACTTTGCGGGCTCTCATTAGCCGCCGATACCGACTTCCGGCTGTCCCGGCTCGGTCAACTGCACCGTCCAGCTTTTCTGCTCGCCGGTGTCGACCTCGAAGAAGCCGGAGCTTTCGTATCCGCGCGCGACACAATTGCGGATGCCCCGGATCGTGAACATCTTGTCGCGCGTGCACATGGTTGCTCTGCCGCCCCACAGCCCGCCATGGTCATAGTCCACGGCATAGATGTAATAGAAACGCGATACCAAGGTTCCGCCGACCAGCGTCTCGCACGCTCCCGCGGTGATGTTCCACCAGCCCTCGGTCGCCCAGTCGTTGTTCTGCTTGTAGCCGATGGCGACGCCGACACGGCTGGATGTCTTGTTGCACAATCGCAGTCCCGCGGACTCGCCTTCACTGCCGATGCCGCCCGAAACGCCGGCCACGACCGATCCCTGGGCCAGGAGACGGGCCTCGGTGTCAACTCCAGGTTGGCGCAGCAGGACGAATGCCACGGCAGCGATCACGATCAGGGCGGCAAGGCTGCCGCCGACGACGACCTGTCGGTGCCGCGATGTGATGGTCTTTGATCGTCTCGCCACGGCGGATCAGCTTCAAATCCGTTGCTGGAACCAGAGTCACTTATGCCGCGTGCGGTAACACCGGTCAACGAACCCGCACGGTCATCAACCGAAACGGCAGCTTCAAGGCGGGGTCCGCACGCTCTTCCGTGAGCCGGGCCGGGCGATAAAAACCCCCACCAGGATCGTCGCCCCGCCGATGATCTGGAGGGCAACCACCGGCTCGCCCAACAATAGCCACGCGAACCCCGCGGCGGCAATTGCTTCGATGAAAATGATCAGCGACGAGAAGGCAGCCGGCAAATGCCCCAGCGCGTAGGCCAGCAGCCCTTGTCCGGCGGCGTGGGAAATGAACGCCAATCCGGCCAATGCGGCCAGACCGGAGGCGGTCTGCGGCAGCAGGCTGTCTTCCAACAGCAGCGTCACCGCCAACAGAATCGCCGCCGATATCAGCGATGAGACAAACACGATCCTGCCCGAACCGGAGGTGCGCCGGGCGGCCCGCACCGCAAGAAAGTACATTCCGAAAAAGAACGATGTGGCAACGCCGTAGACGTCGCCGATGAGGCGATCGGGCGCCAGGCTGAAATTCGTCCCGACCAGGGCGGCCGCGCCGAGGATGCACAGCAGCAGCCCGGAGATGACACCGCGGTTGACGCGCTCGCCGATCAGCAGGCTGGAACCCAGCACCACCCAAACCGGGGCCATGGTTGCCAGCAGCGTCGCATTGGCGACGGAGGTATTGACGATCGCCAAATGCCAAAAGAACAGATCGCTGGCGAACAGCGCTCCAGCCAGAAGAATGGCGATGTCGGGCCGGAACAGGCTCCGCGACGAACGGTCGTCGCCAGCCCGGCGCCGGATTCGTTCTTCCGCGGCAGCCCACGCCCACAGGATCGGCAACGCCAGTGCGGTTCGCCAGAATGCGCTGGCAAAAGGCCCGACATCGGCCAGGCGAACGAATATCGGCGACAGACCCATGGCGATGGCGCCGAGAACGACCGCGGCGACCGGCAAGGCGGTGCGCGTGGCGGAGCTTGGCCCGGTGTGGTGAGGGGCGGATGCGTCAGACCCGATCATCGGCGATTGGGGGATGTTGCAGGCACCAGAGCGATCGCTTCCTATGGCATCGAACCCACGCCGTCACTATTATTCACTCCGTTATGGAGACTGGCTCGGCCTCGCTGGCGCGGCCCCAGGCCGCCGAGGTCGGGGATTTCGTGCCGTTTGAAACCTTGCAAGGCGACCCGGCCTGCGGGTTCGTGGTGGTCTGCGACCACGCCGACAACAGCATGCCGGGCGCGTATCAATGCCTTGGTCTGCCGCCTTCGGAATTCTCCCGTCACACCGCGTTCGATCCAGGGGCGGCAGCCGTTGCCAGAGTGCTGTCACGACGACTCGAAGCGCCGGCTGTACTAGCAAATTTTTCCCGGCTGCTGATCGACCCCAATCGCGGCGAGGACGATCCGACCCTGATCATGCGCGTTTCAGACGGCACCATCGTTCCCGGCAATCGATCCATTGACGGAGAAGAGCGAGCGCACCGAATCGCGCGATTCTACGCCCCGTACCACGCGCAAGTTGCGCGGACGATCGAGGCCGGCCTGGCCAGCACGGTTACGCCGGCGGTGATTTCGATCCACAGCTTCACGCCGGTTTGGCGGGGCCGTCCGCGGCCGTGGCACGCCGGCGTGCTTTGGGATCGTGACCCCCGCCTGGCGCGGCCGCTCATCGACTTGCTGCGTGCTGACGGATCGTTGATCGTCGGCGATAATGAACCCTATACCGGCAGACTGGCCCACGACTCGATGAACCGACATACGACGTTGCGGGGCATTGCCCATGCGTTGATCGAGATTCGCCAGGATCTCATCGCCGACGACGCCGCCATCGAGGCATGGGCGGCGCGCTTGACGGAGGTCCTCTCCGAACTAAACCGCAGCAACGAGATCCATCAGGTCAAACGCTACCACTCAGCCACCGACGCCAACGGAGGCGCGTAAGGGGAAACAATCATGAGGATTAGACGGCGATGACCGAGATCGACAAGGATGCTCAGACCGCCTTTGAGGCGGCGGCTTTCCGGCGTTTTCTGGAACATCTGCGTGCGCATCCCGAGGTCCAGAATATTGATCTGATGAACCTTGCGGGTTTCTGCCGGAATTGCCTGGCCGACTGGTATCGCGACGCCGCCACCGAGGCCGGCATGTCGATCGACAAGGCCGAGGCGCGCGCGCTCGTCTACGCAATGCCCTATGAGGAATGGCGAGCCAAGCACCAGAAACCTGCGAGGTCAGAGGCGCTCACCGCGTTAGGCAGGGACAAGCCGTAACGCCGCCGCCGTCCGGCACGAGCCGGGGTGCGTTGGCGCTTGACCGGTCGGCGCGACTCGGGGCAGCAAGCCGGCTCGTTGTAACCACCGGAGAGAACGACATGGCCGAGCAGGCGGCGGGATTCGCTCAGGATCAACTCAAAGCATTTGTCGAGCGGATCGAGCGACTGGACGAGGAGCGGCAGACCCTCGTCGACGATATCAGGGAAGTTTACGCTGAGGCCAAGGCGAACGGGTTTGACACCAAAATCCTTCGCCGGGTGGTGCGTTTGCGCAAACAGGATTCCGCCGAGCGCCAGGAACAGGAAGCGCTGCTCGATCTTTACCTGCATGCCCTCGGCATGCGTCTGCCGTCGGAATAGTCCGGCGATTGTTCGCTCGTGGTTCGAATCCATCGTTTTCGAACCACTATCTATTCTCTTGATGGATCAACTTATCGAGACATTACAATGCTTTACGATTCGCTCACCGGCAAGCCTATCGGGACTCAAATGTCTCGGTTGATCCACTAGCGCGAGCTGAGCCGTATGATGGCCGGTTGGGGGACGGAGGGCCTTGAGAAGCGGTCGGTGCGCAAATCCGGATAGGCACGTGGTCCGAACCCATCGCTATAGCTGAAATCCGGTGGCTCCATCAGATCGCGGACTTGGCCGATATCAGGCATTGTGAAGACCGCAAATGCCCGCTGCCGCGTGGTGCCGGGCCCGATCCAGCTGCGCAATCCATGGGTATCGAGCGTCGTCAGCGTCAGGCCGGGAGCCTTGAACCGCGGCAGGGGGGCGATCGACCGGGTCGCCGGGCCAACAAAGCTGCGACGAAACGGATTGGATCGGGGTAGCGGCACGCCGGCCACGGAAGCGGTGCTGGCTTCGAAACGGCGTTGGCTAGCGACGTTGGTCGGCGGCGCAAAGGCCGGAAACCGTGGCGCCGATGACCGGCGAATCCCGTCGCGCAGGACCGCCGTGGTGATGGTTTGCGCGCGCAATGGACGGCTGACGTAGATCGTCGCGACGACCGATGTTGGCGGGATGGGCAACGACGCGTTGCGGCGCGTTTGGTCTCGCTCGGCCATCGCGATGGCCAAATTGGCCGGCACGGCCGGTGCGCTCCAATCCTGCGGACCGCCGAAATCAAAGGCGGGGGCGAGTGGCGTGGGCACGAATCCGGTTTCGACGAGGGTGGTCTGTGTCGTCGGGACGGACAGTCGCGGCCTGGGAGTCTGGGCGGCAACGACCAACGGGGCGTTACCGGGGCGCCGCGGGGCCAGACGCGGCAGCGGCGCCGGGGCGGTGTCATAGGAGGCAACCACGATCGCGACCGGACGGCTTGCACGCGGCAGTTGGGCGGGCGCGGAAGCGATCACCAGCGGATCGCTGGTGGTCGGCTGGCTGGGCGCTGCGCGACGTGGCGCAGCAGTTGGGGCGAGGCTGGCTACCGCGATCCGGCGATCGCCCCTACGGGCGTCGTATTCGGCCTTGGCAAGGGCGTATCCTCTCAACGGATTGCCGTCGGACGGCACATGCATGGTTCTGCCGTCCGGAAAAATGATGACCAACTGCTTGCGCGACATCCGCGGCCAATGGCGGATGCTGCCGGTGTCCATATGAACGAAAGGCGCACCGGATCTCGGGTAGTAGCCGACACCGCCAATATGAAACCGCAGGCCGAGTTCGCGAAGCTTGGATAGCTTGACGTCCGGCATGTAGAAATCCAACGCCTGCCCACGCATGTGGAGGCTGTTCTTGGCCACTCCCTTCGATCGCCGCCGCAATCGGCCGTTGGTTTCGGGAGAGCGGTAGCCGCTGACGACGTGGATAGCGACACGGGAGCCAGCTTGGCGATGGACCTCCCAGACGAGGTCCAGCAGCGCGGGGTCCATCTTGGTGGGCACTTCGCGGCGCCAATCGCGCAGGAACGCGTTGAGCTGCTTCAGTCCCTCGGGCACATAAGCGCCGTTGCGCTTGAAGACGATGGTGGCGCTTTCCTTGGTGTGGATGTTGAAGAGCTCGAGCGCCCGTTCGCCGGGGCGCGCCGAGACTTCGCCGAAGGTGCCGAGGCACAGGAAGATCGCCAAGACCGTGCCGGCCAGCCACCGCCAGACGGCGAATATCCGCCGCCGGTTGCCGTCATGTGGCAATGGGCCGCCCCTCGGTCTCACGTTGGTCTCGATCCCCACCTAGCAACCAACCGTACGCTCATTGTCGAACCGCAGGGTTAACGACAACTCACCCGGCGCATTACCCCAGCGCATTACCCCAGCGCATACCAAAGCGCGCAAAGCGCTCGTCGGCCACGACCGCGCGCGTCCACGCCACACCTAAACTTGCCGAACGTGGCATTTAGGAGGCGTGCGCGCAAGCCGATGGCCGGCTAACGTCCCACGATTACTGGGTTTTTAACCGATTTCGTCAGGAAAGGCCAAGCGCCGTCTTCATCCGTGCGTCAAGGCCGTAGAGGTCACTGCGGGTCTGGAGTTCGGTGTCGGCATCGACCCAGGCGGTGAAATAGGTCACGTGGACCGGTATGTGACGATCCAGATTCATCTGAGTCTCGCGACCGCCAACCATCTTCTGAAGCAGTTCCCGGCTAAGATTCGGATCGGCGGCGAGCAGCGCATCGGCAAAGTCCCAGGGGTTGTTCACCCGCATGCAGCCGTGGCTGTAGGCGCGATAGTCCTTGGCGAACAGGTTTTTGGTCGGCGTGTCGTGGAGGTACACCGCATGCTTGTTGGGGAACATGAATTTGATCTGCCCCAGCGCATTGCCCACGCCCGGCGGCTGTTTGATCTGAATCTTTCGCATGTCGACACGTGACCAGTTGACGAAAGTTGGATCGACCTGGCGAAAATGGCCGTCGATGTTGGCGTAGACGTTGTAGCCGTGGAGTGCGGATCGACTTTGCAGAACGGCCGGCAGGAATTCCTTCCTGGCGATCGAGGCCGGCACGTTCCAAGTCGGATTGACGATAACGTGCTCTATTTCGTCGGAGAAAATCGGCGTCGGGTTCGCTGGTTTGCCAACGATGATGCGGACGCTGTGGAACACGTCGCCGTCGCGATAGATCTCAAGGTTGAAGTTCGGGACGTTGACCCGGACGTAGATTCGGCCGAGATCCTTCGGCATCCACCGCCAGCGCTCCATGTTGACGATAATGGTGGCCTCGTGATCTTCCGCTGCCCGGTTGAGCACGCCAAGGGTCCCGGGACCGACGATGCCGTCGACCGTCAACTCGGCCGTCTCCTGGAACGCCCGGACGGCCTCGTCGACGATTTCATCAAAGATTTCAGGGTCTTCCGCGGCTGCCGTGATTCCCAGCCGGGTCCGTAGAACCGCGACGCGCGGATCCTTGGTATCGAGCTTCATGAAGCGGCCGGGCGCGACAACAGGCGGTCGCTCGGTGGTGGTCGCCCGAACTTCGGCGAGGCGCTCACGCAGGCGCTGGAATTCGGGCTGAGGTGGATTGTAGGCGACCAGTGCCGCAACCGGATCGTCGGAAGCGATCACATCGGCCAGCACGGCGACCGGGTCGAGGACGTTTTCGTCGTAGTCGAAATTCGAACTGATCTTCGCCGGGTTCAGGCGTCCGCCATAAGCATGGCGGGCATAGGTCACCATCGAGCGGGACAGCATCACATCGGCGCGGGCAATGCCGCGCAGGCCGACAAACCCGTGATCGGGAGGGGTCGGATAAGCGCGCGGATCGAGGCCATCGGTGTCGGCCTCGCGCAGGCGTTGGGCAACGAGCTGGCCGCGCTCGCTCAGCCGGCCGTTCTGCGTCCACGCCGGCACAAAAGCGCGCTCGGCGTAATATGTAGCGACCGCCGCCGCGTCGGGCTTGTCGAGGAACCCGCCGTGCCTGCCGGCATCGTCAAGAACAGAGCGAATCGCCGCGGTCATGGGATCGACCGTGTGATCGTTGAGCGAATAGATGGTCTTTGGCCCGGATCCCTCGGCCATGGCGGCGGTGGCGGCGAGCAGCGACGCGGCAAGGGCCAACGGAACGGTGTGGCGCAGGTTCATGAGAGCGGCCTCTAAACGTCGCGGATATCGAGCGAAGGGTGAACGACTGGTCATACAGAAATTCAAACCGCGCCGAATTTCAACCACAACACGGATTGTTTACCGGCTATTCGGCCGCAATTCCGCCGAGTGTGTCCGAAATACCAAACTCCTTGAGTTTTCGATAGAGCGTCGAACGCCCCATTCCCAGCGCCCGGGCAACATGGGTCATCCGCCCCTTGTAATGGGTCAGCGCCAGGCGGATCATGTCGGCTTCGATGTCGGCGAGCTTGCGGATTTCGCCGTCGGCGTCGAGCGCGGCCAACACCGACCCACTGTCTTGCCCCGAGGCGCCGTAGTCGATCTCGACGGGCTCCAACTGGTCGACAAGCTCGTCAGGCGCGGTTTTCAGCGGTTGCTGCGATCGGCGGTCGGTCGCGCCGCTGCCCAAGTGAGCCGCGATCTGGGGAAACTCCTGCGGCGTCAGGGTGGCGCCGTCGGCAAGCACCACCGCCCGAAATACCGCATTTTCAAGCTCGCGTATGTTGCCGGGCCAGTCGTGGTCTGCGAGCAGTTTCAGTGCAGCGGCGCTGACGCCCCGAATGCGGGTCTTGCCTTCCTCGATCGCGAAACGTGCGGTGAAGTGGCGTACGAGATCGGGAATGTCCTCGCGTCGCTCACGCAACGGCGGCACCCTGATCGGAAAGACATTGAGCCTGTAGTAGAGGTCTTCGCGAAACCGCCCTGACCGGGTGAGGTCCATCAGGCTGCGATTGGTGGCCGAAATCAGCCGAAAATCAACGCGAACTGGCCGCTTGGCGCCGATCGGATCAACCTCACCATCGTGCAGCGCCCGCAGCAGCTTTACCTGGATATCAGCGGGCAGTTCGCCGACTTCGTCCAGGAACAGCGTTCCCCCGTGCGCCTCGCGAAATTTACCGACATGCTTTTCGGTGGCGCCGGTAAAGGCGCCCTTCTCGTGGCCGAACAGGATGCTCTCGACGAGATTGTCGGGGATGGCGCCACAATTCACGGTCAGGAACGGTTTTTTCCGGCGGTCGCCGGCGCCCTGAATCGCCCGGGCGATCAGCTCCTTGCCGACTCCCGATTCGCCTTCGATCAGAATGGGAATCTGTGACGCCGCCGCCCGTTGACCGAGGCGGATGACGCGCTCCATCGATTCGCTTCTGGTGACAAGATCGCGGAAGGTCAGCGTGCCTGACGCGGTCCGCTTGATGCGGGCGATCGTCCCCTCGAGCGTGCTGAGCTTGAGTGCATTCTCGATCGAAACCTGGAGACGTTGGGACGAAGCCGGCTTGACGACGAAATCAACCGCCCCGGCCCGCATGGCGCCCACGACCGTATCGATGCCGCCATGGGCGGTCTGGACGATCACCGGGATGTCGATGTCATCGGCGCGCAAGCGTTCCAGAACCGCCCTGCCGTCGAGTTCCGGCATGACCAAATCGAGGATCATCACCGAAACTTCGTCGGCTTGCGGCCCGGTCATGAGTTCCATCGCCGCGGCGCCGTCATTGACCGTCAGCGTGGTATGGCCAAGCCGCTCCACCGCCGCCGAAAGCAGTCGCCGCTGGATGGGGTCGTCATCGACGATGAGAATCGTGGTTGTCATCGGTTTCCCGTGTGATTTCCTTGACTGTCTCGTTTTGCGCCAGGCGATCCGGCCCGGAAACAAGCCGAAAAGCCGGCCGGCACAGGCGTGTTCGCCGGCATGATCATCTCACCCGGTTAAAGCCTTCTTAACCCCGCGAGGTGCGGGACGGCGGTGAGCGGCCGGCCGGCCGAAATCGGTGCGAGGGTCGTCGGCATACCGGCGATGCCAAAAGAAATTCTCAAACGCGATTGCCGCGGGCGCATCGCCGGACCAAATAAGACCCGGCCGAAGGGCA
The DNA here is from genome assembly GCA_963663975.2 of uncultured Bauldia sp. Lineage (GTDB taxonomy): Bacteria > Pseudomonadota > Alphaproteobacteria > Rhizobiales > Kaistiaceae > JANQRX01. Next base: position 156,819 of record CAXXRA010000011.1, read on the forward strand.
CCCGTGCCCGTCACGTCGAAGCAACATCCGAAGGGATCCTTTTCATGTTGAGATTTGTTCACCCGGTCGGCGCCGTGCAAGCGCCCGATGCCAAGGCCATGGGCGCAGACGCCGACGCCGCACTTGGTGAATTGCCGGAATGGAACCTCGACGATCTCTACCGCGGCATCAACGATCCGGTTCTCGCCGACGACCTTGCTCGGGCCGACAAGGACGCCGTTTCCTTCGAGGAGCGGTACAAGGGAAAGCTCGACAAGACCACCGCCAGCGACACCGGGGGCGCCGACCTGGCAGTTGCGGTCGCCGAATTCGAAGAGCTTGAGGAACTGCTCGGCCGAATCATGTCCTTTGCCGGACTCCTGCACGCCGGTGATACCAGCGATCCGGAGCGGTCGAAGTTTTTCGGCGACATGCAGGAAAAGTTGACCGCGGCCAGCGCGCATCTGCTGTTTTTTCCCCTCGAGCTCAACCGCATCGACGACGGTGTGCTTGAGGAGGCGCTAAAGGATCCGGCACTGGCGCATTATCGGCCGTGGATCGAAGATGTTCGCAAGGAGAAGCCCTATCAGCTCGAGGATCGGGTCGAACTGCTGTTTCACGAGAAGTCGGTGACCGGGCGTGGGGCGTGGAACCGCCTGTTCGACGAAACCATGGCCGGTCTGCATTTTCAGGTCGGTGAGGAGGAACTGGCGATCGAGCCGACGCTGAACCTGCTTCAGCATCCCGACGGCAGCAAGCGCAAAACAGCCTCGGAAGCGCTGTCATCGACCTTTCGCGACAACATCCGTCTGTTCACCCACATCACCAACACGCTGGCCAAGGACAAGGAGATCTCCGACCGCTGGCGCGGGTTCAAGGATGTGGCGGCTTCACGGCATCTGGCCAACCGTGTCGAACCCGAAGTGGTGGAGGCGCTGGCCGATGCGGTCAGCGACGCCTATCCGCGTCTGTCGCATCGCTACTATGCGCTGAAGGCGCGGTGGTTCGGGCGTGACCGGCTCGACCACTGGGATCGCAATGCACCATTGCCCGATCAGCCCAATCGGACGATTCCCTTCGAGGAGGCCAGGTCGACCGTTCTGGGGGCCTATGCGCGGTTCGAAGGCGAGATGGCCGAGATAGCCGGGCGGTTCTTTGATGAACGGTGGATCGACGCGCCGGTCCGGCCGGGCAAGGCGCCGGGCGCCTTTTCCCATCCTACGGTTCCCAGTGCCCATCCGTATGTCCTTCTCAACTACCAGGGCAAGGTTCGCGACGTCATGACGCTTGCGCACGAGCTTGGCCACGGCGTGCATCAGGTGCTGGCGGCGCCACAGGGCGCGCTGATGGCACCGACGCCGCTGACATTGGCCGAAACCGCAAGCGTCTTCGGCGAGATGCTCACGTTCAAGGCGCTGCTGGCCGGCACCGACGATGTGACCGAACGCAAGGCGATGATCGCGGCCAAGGTCGAGGACATGATCAACACCGTCGTGCGCCAGATTGCTTTCTATCAGTTCGAACGCAAACTCCATCTGGAGCGGCAGGACGGGGAGCTGACCTCGGAGCGGCTCGGCGAAATCTGGGTCGAGGTGCAGGCCCGGAGCCTTGGCCCGGCGATCAGACTCGGCGACGGCTATGAGACCTTCTGGAGCTACATTCCTCACTTCATTCACTCACCCTTCTATGTCTACGCCTACGCCTTCGGCGATTGTCTGGTGAACTCCCTGTTCGCGGTCTATGAGGCGGCGGAATCGGGATTTCAGGAGAAATATTTCGCGCTGCTGAAGGCCGGCGGCTCCAAGCATCACAAGGAACTGCTCGCCCCCTTTGGTCTGGATGCCAGCGATCCAGCGTTCTGGCAGAAGGGCCTCGGCGTCATCGAGAATCTGATCGATGAGCTGGAAGCGCTGGAAGAAAGCTGAGGCTGGCAATCAGGCAAACCGATACCCATCTTGACCGGGTGTTGGGACAGTTCGAGAGGGCAGCGTCCGGTGAAGTTCCTGTTCTTCCTTCTGCTGATCGTGTTGATCGCCCAGATCGGCTTCTGGCAGACGCTTGTCGCCGTGATCGGGGCTTTTGCGATGATGGCGGTGTTGGCCGGATTTGGGGTCGCGGTCCTGGTGATCGGCGGCCTCATGATCGCCGCAGCGGTGCGCTGAGGCCCCGACAACAAGCCAGCGGTACGTCTCTGGCCAGGCGCCACGGCGGACATTAGGTAAACCCCATGTCGGACCGCGAAGCCAATCGCCTGACCCGACGCGCTGCACGCTACGCCAGGGTCGGCACCGGCGTCGGTGGCGCCGCCGCGCGCATTGCCGGGGCAAAGTTGTTTGGCCGTGATCTTGACGATTACCGGAATGCGGCCGATCTGGCGGCGACCCTCGGCGGCCTGAAAGGGCCGCTGATGAAGATCGCTCAACTGATGGCGACCATCCCCGATCTGTTACCGCCCGAGTTCGCCGCGCAGTTCCAGAAACTGCAAGCCGAAGCTCCGCCAATGGGTCCGGCATTCGTTCGCCGCCGGATGACGGCCGAACTGGGATCGCGCTGGGTGGAGCGTTTCAAGGATTTTGACCGGGTGCCGGCGGCAGCGGCCTCACTCGGTCAGGTTCATCGGGCGATCGGCCATGACCACCGGGTTCTTGCCTGCAAATTGCAGTATCCGGACATGGCATCGGCGGTGGAGGCCGATCTCGGCCAGCTTGGCCTGCTCTTGGCGGTGCAGCGGCGGATCAATCCGGAGATCGACACGACCGAGGTGGCCGAGGAATTGGCCGAGAGGCTGCGCGAGGAGCTCGACTATGTCCATGAGGCCCGGCACGCGCGGCTCTTCAGGCTGATGCTGAAGGACCTCACCGCGGTGCGGGTGCCGTCGGTGGTCGACGATCTTTCCAGCCGCCGGCTGATGACCATGGAGTGGTTGTCGGGCCGCCGCCTGCTCGACCATGCCGATGACGATCTGGACGACCGCAACAGAATTGCGACCGCGCTGTTCAATGCCTGGTGGCAGCCGTTCTTCGGCTACGGGGTCATTCACGGCGATCCCCATCTCGGCAACTACACGATCTTTGAGGAGGAGGGCCAGCCGGCCGGGATCAATCTCCTGGATTTCGGGTGCGTGCGGATCTTCCCGCCGGCGTTCGTGGCCGGTGTCATCGAGCTGTACCAGGGTCTCAAGAACGATGACAGAAAACGGATCGTTCAAGCCTATGAAAGCTGGGGTTTTCAGGGGCTGAACGACGACGTGGTCGAAGCCCTCAACGTCTGGGCGCGTTTCATCTTTGCGCCGCTTGTGGACGATCGTGTGCGGACGATCGCCGACGGCGTGAAACCGCAATCCTACGGTCGGCGAGAGGTTTGGGAGGTCAAGCAGCGACTGAAGCCGCTGGGCCCGCTGACCATTCCACGCGAGTTCGTTTTCATGGATCGGGCGGCCATCGGCCTGGGTGCGGTCATGCTTCACCTGCGAGCCGAGCTGAACTTTCACCGGCTGTTTGCCGGCGCGATCGGTGCCTTCGATCAATCCGCGGTCGAACGGCGCCAGGCGGAGGCGCTGAACGCAGTCGGGCTGGACGGGCACGCGCCGGGACCGGGCGCGCCACCCGATTGACGATTGCGAAGCCGGGCTCGTTTGCTATAAAGCGGCGCGCTTGGGGCGGGGCAAGGTTCGGCTATGGTCGGGACTGGTTTGGTGGAGGTCGACGAGGCATCCACCTACACCGATCACCAGCCATGGGCCGGATATTCCGGGCCGAGGGTATCAGCTAAGCCGGGGGTCACGATTGCCCCCATTGGCTTGCTTCACTCCTGATCTGGTCGCGCTCGTTCCGGCGCAAAACACGATGCCGTTCAGCCGGCCAAGGTGGTTCGGCAAAACAGGGGCAGTCTTCAATGAAAATCGCCGTTCCGGCCGAAACCGACACGATCGAATCCCGCGTGTCGGCCACCCCGGAGACCGTCAAGAAGTTTGTCGCCCTGGGAGCCGATGTGACGGTTCAGTCAAGGGCCGGGGAGCTGTCGCGCATCCCCGACGATGCCTTCGCGGCCGCCGAGGCGACGGTCGTCCAGACCTCTGCGGCGACCGTGCGTGATGCGGACGTGGTGCTCAAAGTTCGTCGCCCGACCGAAGCGGAACTCAAGAGTTATGAAATCGGCGCGCTGGTCATCGCCAGCATGGACCCCCATGGTCATGAAGAGGCGGTGGCTGCGATGGCCGAAGCCGGCGTGTGCGCCTTCGCCATGGAGTTTCTGCCGCGCATCACGCGGGCACAGGCCATGGACGTTCTGTCGAGCCAGGCCAATTTGTCCGGATACCAGGCGGTCATCGATGCCGCGGCGGAGTTCGATCGGGCTCTGCCGATGATGATGACCGCAGCCGGGACGGTTCCTGCGGCGCGGATCTTCGTCATGGGGGCGGGGGTGGCCGGATTGCAGGCCGTGGCGACCGCCCGGCGACTTGGCGCCGTGGTGACTGCGACCGATGTCCGCCCGGCGGCCAAGGAACAGGTCGAGAGCCTGGGCGCCAAGTTCATTGCCGTCGAGGACGAAGAATTCAAACAGGCCGAGACCGCCGCCGGTTACGCCAAACCCATGTCGACCGAATATCAGGCCAAGCAGGCGGCGCTGGTGGCTGACCACCTGACCAAGCAGGACATCGTCATTACCACCGCCCTCATTCCGGGCAGGCCAGCGCCGCGGCTGATCAGCAAGGACATGGTCGCGTCCATGAAACCGGGCTCGGTGATCGTCGATCTGGCGGTTGAGCGCGGCGGCAATGTCGAGGGCGCCCAGGCCGGCGGCGTGGTTTTGGTCGGCGCCGTCTCGATCATCGGCCACCTCAACGTAGCGGGCCGAATCGCGGCCAGTGCATCGTCGCTCTACGCACGTAATCTCTTCGCCTTCGTCGAAACCATGATCGACAAGGAAACGGGGAAGCTTTCGGTTGATTGGGACGATGAATTGGTCAAGGCAACCCTGCTGACCCGCGACGGCAAAATCGTGCACCCTGCTTTCTCCGGCCAAGAGGAATCACCATGAGCGAACTGACGCCTGATCGGGCCCTGCAGGCCGTCCAGGCTGCGGCCGAGGTCGCCGAGAGCGCTGCCCGGGAGGCGCGAGAGGCAGCCGATGCGGCGCTTGGATATGCCGGCCAGCTCGCCGACGCGGCCGGCGCGTCGGTGCCCGGCGGCATCGGCGGAGCGATCGACCCACTGGTCTTCCAACTGTCGATCTTCGCGCTGGCAATCTTCGTCGGCTACTACGTGGTGTGGTCGGTGACGCCGGCCCTCCATACCCCGCTGATGTCGGTGACCAATGCCATCTCCAGCGTCATCGTGGTGGGGGCGCTGCTGGCGGTTTCGGTCGGTTTTGCCGACGCGGTCGACGCCGGCGGCAACAGCTGGGCGCGAAGCCTTGGTTTCGTCGCCGTCGTGCTCGCGGCGGTCAACATCTTCGGTGGGTTTCTGGTGACCCAGCGGATGCTGGCCATGTATCGCAAAAAGACCAAGTAGGAGAGCCGCTGCCATGCTCGACGCCAATCTGACGGCGCTCCTCTACCTGTTGTCCGCCATCCTGTTCATCCTGGCCTTGCGCGGGCTGTCCGGGCCGGAGACGTCGCGCCGGGGCAATTCCATGGGGATCGCCGGCATGGCGATTGCCATCGTCACGACTCTGCTGGTGGGGGCGCCCGGCTGGGGCGGATTCACGATGATTGTCGTGGGGGTAGCCCTCGGCGGCGGCCTCGGCGCGGCCATCGCCTTCCGCGTACCGATGACCGCCATGCCGCAACTGGTGGCTGCGTTTCATTCGCTGGTCGGGCTGGCGGCGGTGCTGGTCGCGGCTTCGGCCCTGAACGCACCGGATGCCTTCGGCATTGGATCGCCCGGCTCGATTCACGGCTCCAGCCTGATCGAAATGTCGCTGGCGGCGGCGATCGGCGCCGTCACCTTCACCGGGTCCGTCATCGCCTTCCTCAAGCTTGACGGGCGCATGTCCGGCAAGCCCATCCTTCTGCCGTTGCGACATGTCATCAACGGCGGGCTGGGGGTTGCGCTGGTCGTGCTGATCGCGATCTTCTTTGCGACCGAGAGCCACGCCGTGTTCTGGCTGATCGCGTTGGTCGCACTGACGATCGGCGTCCTGATCATCATCCCGATCGGCGGTGCCGACATGCCGGTGGTGATCTCGATGCTCAACTCATACTCGGGTTGGGCCGCGGCGGGCATCGGCTTCACGCTCGGCAACACGGCGCTCATCATTACCGGCGCCCTGGTCGGCGCTTCCGGCGCGATCCTCTCCTACATCATGTCCGCGGCCATGAACCGAAGCTTCATCTCAGTGATTCTGGGTGGCTTCGGCGGAGAGACGGCGGTCGCTGCCGAACAAGAAGACCGGCCGGTCAAGCGGGGCTCGGCCGAAGATGCCGCGTTCGTCATGAAGAACGCTTCCAAAGTCATTATCGTGCCGGGCTACGGCATGGCCGTGGCGCAGGCCCAGCATGCCCTGCACGAGATGTCCGACAAACTCAAGGCCGAGGGCGTCGAGGTCAAATATGCCGTCCACCCGGTCGCCGGCCGGATGCCCGGGCACATGAACGTTCTGCTGGCAGAGGCCAATGTGCCTTACGATGAGGTTTTCGAGCTGGACGATATCAACTCCGAATTCGCCCAGGCTGACATCGCCTTCGTGATCGGCGCCAACGACGTCACCAATCCGGCGGCGAAGGAAGACCAGGAGTCGCCGATTTACGGCATGCCGGTTATGGAGGTCTGGAAGTCCGGAACAGTGATGTTCATCAAGCGCTCGCTGTCATCCGGATATGCGGGCATCGACAACTCGCTGTTCTACCGCGACAACACGATGATGCTGTTCGGTGATGCCAAGAAAATGACCGAGGGCATCGTCAAAACGCTTTAGCGTCGGATCAGCCGGTTCCCGCTGCCCTTGCAGCGGCCGCATTTTGCGTCCGTCGCATGCCCTCCGCCGCCGGCGCGTAACCGGGTTTGAGGCTGCTCGCCCGGGCAAAAGCCGCAAACGCCTTTCGCAGCTCTCCCAATTGCTCGAGCGCCAAAGCCTGGTTGGTCCATCCTTCGAACGAGTTCTTGTCGTACTTGACGACCTCATTGAAATCGTCGAGCGCTGCCTTGTAGTCGCCGGTGGCAAGGTAGGACAGGCCGCGTCCGTTGAACGGCTCTGCGGCGGCGGGCTCAAGCGAAATGGCCTTTGAGAAATCTTCGATCGCCAGTGCGTGCTGGCTGTTGGCCTGGTTGACCAGACCGCGATTGTGATAGGCGCGGGGGTCGCCCTCGTCGATCGCAATCGCCTTGTTGAAATCGGCCAGGGCCAGGCCGTATTGTTGGCGCAGGCGGTACATGTTGCCGCGCCCGACATAGGCCACGCCATAGCCGGGATTGATTTCGATCGAGCGATTGTAGTCGGCGAAGGCCTGATCATCGCGGCCCATGCGGCGATAGACCAAAGCCCGGTTTGCGTAGGCTTGGAAAAAGGTCGGGTTGATTTCAATCGCCTTGTTGAAATCCTCGACCGCGCGCCTGAAATCGCCCGCCTGACCGTAGGCGCTGCCGCGTACATTGTAAGCGTTGGCGTCGCTCGGGTCGCCCTCGATCACCGCGGTCAGTGACGCGATGTTGACCTCTGAACCAGCCGAACGATCGATGGCGGTCCCGAAGGTATTGGACGTGGTCGATGTCTGGCAGGCGGCCAGCCCGAATCCGCAAAGCACCACGGCCGTCGATAGACCGCGTCGCCACGCAGTCATTTCGAGCGGGGAGGCCGACCCTGCGTCAAGTTCCGCCGACACGATTGTCCGAACCCCACTTTGCTGTCACGCCGACTTCACCGCGATGTGCCACAAGGGAACGGTCAAAACCGGCGAAAGAAGGGCTGCGCTAGCGGCGGCCCCTGCCGGCCGGAAGCACGCCCTCGCGCTGGGCGCGTTTGCGCGCCAGCTTCCGCGCTCGGCGGACAGCTTCCGCCTTTTCGCGCGCTCGTTTTTCGGACGGCTTCTCGTAAAAGTTCCTGAGTTTCATTTCGCGGAAGAGCCCTTCGCGCTGCATCTTCTTCTTGAGGGCCTTCAACGCCTGGTCGACATTGTTATCGCGAACAAGTACCTGCAAGCTGATTTTCCTATTCGTCGTGTCTGAAAACCGAAAGGGGCGCCGCCATCGCTGGCTCACCCTCATTGAGAGCGGTCCTTAACAGATGAGCCCCTCTCAGTCAAAACTATGGCGAGCCCTCAAGGTGGCGGTTTTCTTGGGCTCGCGCGGCTGACATGCCCCATCTTGCGCCCGGCACGAAGCTCCGATTTCCCGTAGAGATGAAGCGAGGCACCGGATTCGCCGGCGAGTTCCAACCAGTGCGTGGCGTCATCGCCGACCAGGTTGGTCATGACGACGTCGCTGTGCCGCTCCGTCTCGCCGAGCGGCCAGTCAGCGATCGCCCTGATGTGCTGTTCGAACTGAGATGTACGGCAGGCGTCGATCGTGTAGTGGGCCGAATTATGGACCCTTGGGGCGATTTCATTGATCAACAGGGCATCTGGACCGTCACCACCGAGGTGAAACATTTCCACCGCCATGACGCCGATGTGATCGAGGGCGTCGGCGATGGTGGTGGCGTGCGCCACCGCCTGGCGGGCCACGGCAGCTGAGATCGCCGCCGGGACTACGGTTTCCGCCAGCAGACCGCTGCTATGGCGATTCTCGGCAATGTCGAAGGCGTGAGTCGCACCGGCTCCGGTGCGGGCAAGCACGACCGAGATCTCCCGCTCGAAGCGCACATGTGCCTCGAGGATCGCCGGCGCTTCGCCGATCGCCCGCCACGCCGTACGGGGGTCGTCGCCCGGTCTGATCGTCGCCTGCCCCTTGCCGTCATATCCGAACCGGCGGGTCTTGAGCACCGCCGGTCGGCCGGTGCGCGCCAGCGCGGAGTAGATGTCCGACGAGGAGTCGACCCCGGCGAAGGCAGGCGTGCCGATGCCGAGCTCGCTGATCAGCGCCTTTTCCGCCAGGCGATCCTGAGCGACCGCAAGGCTCCGCGGTCCGGGGCGGACGGGCACGCGATCGGCGAGAAACACCGCTGACTGCACCGGAACGTTCTCGAATTCGAATGTCGCGACGTCGACGGCCTCGGCAAAGGCGGCCAAGGCCGCATCGTCGTCATAGGCGGCCACGGTCCGCGCGCCAGCAACGCCGAAGGCCGGGCTGCGAGGGTCGGGACAATACACGTGGCAGCCGAAGCCGAGCTTTGCCGCCGCCATGGCCAGCATACGACCGAGTTGTCCCCCGCCGAGGATGCCGATCGTCATGCCCGGCGGCAGCGGTCCGTCAGCCATTGTCCACAGGACGGGGTGCGACAGAAGCCGACTGAGCGTCTCGCCATTGGTCCAGCCGCCGGGCCAGATCGGTGTCGGACAGCGCCAGGATCGCGGCGGCCAGAAGCGCCGCATTGACTGCGCCCGCACGGCCGATCGCCAGCGTGCCGACCGGCACGCCGGCGGGCATCTGCACGATCGACATCAGGCTGTCCTGACCAGCCAGCGCCCGCGATTCGATCGGTACCCCCAACACCGGCAGGGGCGTCATCGCCGCCACCATTCCCGGCAGGTGCGCCGCACCTCCGGCGCCGGCGATTACCACCCGGTAACCGGCTGAGCGGGCGCCGCGGGCAAAATCGCTCATCCGATCGGGCGTGCGATGGGCCGACACGATCCGGTCGTCATGGCTGATGTCGAGCTCATCCAGCGTGGCCGCTGCCGCGCTCATCGTCGACCAATCTGATTGGCTGCCCATGATCAGGGCAATTGGCGGGGTGGTCTCGGCCATGGTCCGTGCTCGCTGATCGCCGGGTCCGAAAAAGGGCGCGAATTATAGGCCGAGCGCGACCGTCGACAAAAGCGGCCACGACCCAGTCGTGTCGTCAGGCGATGATGTCGGGCAGAAGCTGGTCCTCGAGTTCCGCAATCCGGTCCTTGAGGACGAGCTTCTTCTTCTTGAGCCGTTGCAGGGGAATGGTGTCGGCAGGCGCGCTTTGGGTGAGCGCGGCTATCGCGACGTCGAGGTCGCCATGTTCTTCACGCAATGCCGCCAGTTCGCGGCGGAGCTCGCGCTCCTCTTCCTCGGTAATGCGCCGCCCGCCCGTTGCCATCGTCATGCTCGGTTTTTGCCCCCTCTCAGCGCTTAAGTATCGGAGGACGAGCGAAAGGATAGCACGCCGCACAGGTGCCCTGAAGGGGAATTGGGATGTCTGTGGACAGGCGCCGAAATCGTGCTTCCCCATCGCCAGAGCTGGGGATGACACCTACCAGATCGGGATAGGGTTGCCCGATTCGGTCGAAGAGGTTCGACAAGGTCATGACCCTGTGACACCATCCCAGCGTGTCGAAGAGATGGAGGCTCGTTCATGACGGTGGAATCGCATCTGGCCGAGTTGCAGCGTCGCCATCAGGCGCTTGAGCGCGAGATCGAGGAGGCAACGCTGCATCCGGGCACCGACAGCCTGGCTCTGTCGGAACTGAAGCGAAGAAAACTGCACCTCAAGGACATGATCAGCCGGCTGAGAACAGAGGCGGTTCACTAGGGTCCAGGCCTGTTTGCATCTGATTTGGGGGCGTCGCCGAGCAAGCGGCGCCTTTTCTTTTGGTCTGTCGGTCATGGCGGCTTGAGGGCCAGCGATGCGATCGCATCTGCCACCAGGTAGATGCCGACGGCCGGCATCAGGGCGCAGATGAACCGGCAGATGTGATCATGAACGATTTGGAGGTGGTGCCGTTGAATGAGCGTCCGGATTCAGGTCGGATAGTGGACGCTGCAAGCCGCCGATCGTGGACTCCGGCCCCCTTATTGGCTAACGGTTTTCGCTCGTCTTGTTCAGAGGAAGGCACCACTCGTGCGGCTGGAAAATAAAGTCGCGATCGTGACCGGCGCGGCGCGCGGCATCGGCTACGCCATCGCGCGGCGATTTCTCGAAGAGGGCGCGAGCGTGGTGGCCGCCGATATCGACAGCCATGCCGGTTCAAGCGCCGCGGAGGATCTGAGTGCCTTTGGTGCGGTGCGGTTCGTGGAGTGCGATGTCGGTGAGCGGCTCGATGTCCGCAATCTGGTTGCGGTGACGGTGGACGGGGTCGGCGACGTCGACATTCTGGTCAACAATGCCGGTATCGCGCCCGCTTCCGATTTTCTGGACCTGAAGGAAGAGGAATTCGATCGGGTCATACGCACCAACCTCAAAGGCGCATTCCTGTGCGCCCATGCGGTGGCCCGGCATATGGTCGAGCACATCGAATCGGGTGGCCGGCCCGGCGTGATCATCAACATGTCGTCGATCAACGCGGTGTTCGCCATTGCCAACCAGGTCCCGTATTGCGTTTCAAAAGGCGGTATCGGCCAATTGACCAAAGTGATGGCCATGGCGCTGGCCCAGTATGGAATCCGTGTCAACGCCATCGGGCCGGGATCGATCATGACCGAGCTGCTCGAAAAGACCATGAAAGATCCTGAGGCTCGTGGAAAAATCCTGTCGCGGACGCCGCTCGGACGCATTGGCGAGCCGTCCGAGATCGCCGCGGTGGCGGCGTTTCTGGCATCCGACGAGGCCAGCTACATCACCGGACAGACCATCTATGCCGATGGCGGACGCCTGCCTCTCAACTATACCGTGCCCGTCCGCGACTGAACAAACCCGGCGCCTCCGGAATGTTTTTGAGGGCATGGTTTTCCTGCTGACACTACGCTGTCAGCAGGGGGTCGCTAGTCTCCCATGACCCGCTCGCAATCGTGCGAGCGGCAGAAGTCGATGGAGATGACAATGAGCAGCAATGGACAACGCAAGGACGTCGCGGTGTGGTTTGAGATTCCGGCGAACAATTTCGAGCGGGCAACCGGATTCTACGAGACAATCTTCGACACCAAGCTCGACCGCGCCGAGTATCAGGGCCGGTCGATGGGCGTCTTTCCCTACGACAGGTCCGATGTCGGCGGTTGCGTCATGGAGGAACCGGACCATGCCTCCGGTGGCGGCACGGTCGTCTATCTCAATTGTGACGGCCGGTTGGATGAAGTTGCCGGCCGGGTCGAAGGGGCGGGCGGCAAGCTTCTGACGCCGCGGGTGGACCTTCCGGACGAGATGGGGGCCATCTATCAGATAACCGACAGCGAAGGTAATCGCGTCGGTCTGCACGCCGTTCCCTAGGACCCCACAAGTGCGACGCGCCGACAGGCTGTTTGAAATCGTCCAGCACCTGCGCGGTGACCGGCTGGTCACCGCCAGGATACTGGCGGACAAGCTCGAGGTTTCGGTTCGGACCATCTACCGAGACGTCAGGGACCTGCAGTCGGCTGGAGTTCCCATCGACGGCGAGGCGGGTGTCGGCTACCTCCTTAGACCGGGCTTTCAGCTTCCGCCGCTGATGTTCTCGTCGGTCGAAATCGAGGCTCTGATTGTGGGCGCGCGCATGGTCAAGGCATGGGCCGGCCACCGCTTGGCGGAATCGGCGGCCGAATCCCTGGTCAAAATCGGAGAAGTTGTCCCGGCCGAACGAATGCGGGCGGCGGAAAGGGTTCCCATTTTCGCCGCCAGTTTTCGCCTGGACGAGTCGGAACGCAGGAATCTGGACATCTTCGGCCAGGCTATCTACGAGCGTAGCAAAGTGCGCTTCGAGTATTGCGATGGCTCGGGCGAGGATACATCGCGAACCGTGCGTCCGCTCGCCATGCATTTCTGGGGCAAGGTCTGGACACTCGCCGCATGGTGCGAGCTACGCAGTGATTTTCGAACCTTTCGTGTCGATCGTGCCGAGGATGTTGCGACGACCGGTGAGCACTTTCAACGCGAACCGGGGCGGAGGCTGGAAGATTACCTCGCTTTGATGACGCGCTCGCCGTGATCAGCCGTCGCCATCCTCTGTCACGGGACCCTTCAGCGACTTCAGCTTGGCAAAGACGCGATCCGCGTCGAGGTCGGCCTGCTTGGCGGTTTTGTCGGTACTACCGGAAAGTCCGGGGGACGCCGATCCAGCGGCGGCAGCGGCGGCCGCCGTCGTGGTTGCGGAGGCCGGCAACAACGTCGCGCCCTCTGTCGCGGGGCGCTCGGAATCGGGAGTCGATTTGGCGGCTTTGTCGACTTCAAAGTCGAGATCGATCTGGGATGTCAGGCCCAGAGCAACCGGGTCGGTCGGCTGAAGATTGTTGATGTTCCAGTGCGATCGGCTGCGGATCGATTCGATCGTCGGCTTCGTCGTGCCAACCAAACGCATAATCTGCGCATCCTTGAGCTCCGGGTGGTAGCGCAACAGCCAAAGGATCGCATTGGGGCGGTCCTGGCGGCGTGACACCGGAGTGTAGCGCGGGCCCTTGTGCTTTTTTTCCGGCACCCTGGTCTTCTGATCGAGGAGCGTCAGGCGGTGGTCGGGGTCAGCCTCGGCCCGGTCGATTTCCTCGCGGGTCAGCTGGCCGGTCTGAATCGGATCGAGGCCCTTGATCGACAAGGCGGCTTCGCCGTCGGCGATGGCCTGCACCTCCAGCGGATGCAATCTGCAAAAGGCGGCGATCTGGTCGAACGACAGGGAGGTATGAGGAGAAAGCGACAGGAGAGGTGTCGACCAGCCAAACTGCGGTCGCTTTCGGCATCAGGGGCGTGGCGGTCATCGGTGTCTCTCTGGCTAGCGCCGGTGCTCACCGAGCGCCTTATCCTCGAAGTAATGTCCTGAGGGAAGCGGTTCTATATAGGCGCTGGCCATGCGTGGCAATTCCAGTGGGGAACGCAAATGGCGTTTGCAACCTGACAAATGAGCATCGCTCGGCTAGCCTTGCGAGCCGGTGAGAAAGGCGGTCGAGCCGATGGAAGAAGAAACTCCCCCCAAGAAAGCGACCATCCATCAGATCGGCGAGGATCTGGCCTCCCTGTCGATCGATGAACTGGAGGATCGGGTCGAGCTCCTCAAGGGCGAAATCGAGCGCCTGACGCAGGCGATCGCAAATAAGCAAGCAAGCGCCAATGTGGCGGCGACATTTTTTAAGACTTAGGTCGACCTGCATCCCGTTCCGGCACGCTTGCTCGACTTTGCTGACTGGTTTTGATGGCATCCGAAGGGACGCATACTACCCCATTATTGTTAACCATATCTTAAGCTTTACGATGCTTTACGATGTTTAACCATTACATCCAGTTACCTGGATTCGAGTGGCTCCTGTCCACTCTGTTAGACGCCTCCCTGTTAAAACTTCAGAGCCGCCTCGCGCGGCTCTTTTTTTCTGCGCAAGCGACCTTGTTTCACCGTTTTCGTCGTGTCACATGCAAGGCTGGTCCGGTTCTTGCGACGAGATCGGGCGACCCGGTTCGGGACGTTTTTGTTGAGTGGGGCGGTTCAGGGCACATCATGACCGACGACAAGCCGACGCCCGAACCGTCCGCGCCGATCGCTTTCGGTCGGCACCTGGCCGGCTCGGGATCGTTCTGGGACCTGTTCCACGAGGGCATGTCGCTGGTGGAGGAAACGGCCAACTATCTCGACGGCGACGGAAAGTCCGAATCGCTCAGTTTGTCGCGCCCGGCGTCCGTGTCCTTTGGGACCGAGTCCATGCGGTTGACCACTCGGCTGATGCAACTGGCGTCGTGGCTGCTGCTGCAGCGGGCGATCAACGACGGTAGCATGAGCGTCGAACGCGCCGACAGCGAGCGCTCCAAGGTGAAGCTCGGCATGCTGGCGACCGCGACCGATGGTCGAGATTGGGAAGAATTGCCGAAGACGCTCCGGGGCCTGATTCTTCGCTCATTGAGGCTTCAGAACAGGGTGATCCAACTCGACTCCAGCCTGCGCGGCAACCCCGCCGGCGGCAGCGGCGACAATCCGGTCGCGCGCGCCATCGGTCAGCTTCAAAGCGCATTCGATGGGCGAAAATAAATAACAAAGCCCCGGCTTGCCGGGGCTTCAGGTCGCAGGCACCTCGTCCGCGCCGTGTGGCGTCAGTCGCCCAAGAATCCCTTGTAACGGCTCTTGAACCGCGACACCCGGCCGCCTCGGTCGACCAGATGCTGGCCGCCGCCGGTCCACGCCGGATGGGTCTTTGGGTCGATGTCAAGCTGCAGCACCGCACCGTCCTTGGCATAGGTCGATCGGGTCTGGTATTCCGTCCCATCGGTCATCACGACCTTGATCGGATGATAGTCCGGGTGGATGTCCTTTTTCATGGCCTGGCCTTGTCACGCACAAACGTCGCCGGGCGCGCCGGCGGCTAACGGCCGAGGATATAGCCATCTCAAGCTGTCGAGACAAGCTTCAACGCTCGGTGAGTTTCAATTCTATCCGGCGGTTGCGGGCAAGGATCTCGTCGCTGTCGCCCTGTTCGATCGGCTGGAATTCGCCAAATCCCGCGGCCACTAGCCGTTTGGCGGGTACGCCCTGGTCAACCAGGTAGCGGACAACCGAAATTGCGCGGGCGGCGGACAGGTCCCAGTTGGAGCGAAATCTCCCCGCCGCACTGCTGATCGGGCGTTTGTCGGTGTGCCCGTCGACGCGCAACACCCAGTTGATCTCCTCCGGGATTTGCTGATTCAACTCCAGGATCGCTCCGGCAAGATTGGTGATTTCGCTCTGCCCGTCGGTGCTCAACTCATCCGACCCGGTCCCGAAAAACACCTCGGATTGAAACACGAAGCGGTCGCCAACGATCCTGATATCGGGTCGGTCGCCAAGGATTTCGCGGAGCCGGCCAAAGAAGTCGGAGCGGTAGCGATTGAGCTCCTGGACGCGCTGCGCGAGCGCAACGTTGAGGCGCCTGCCGAGATCGGCGATACGGGTCTGGGTCTGTCGATCGCGTTCCTCCGAAGTATCAAGCGCCGATTCCAGCGCTCCGATCTGTCGCCGCAACGCGGATATCTGCTGGTTGAGAAGCTCGACCTGGGCGAGAGCCCTGACGCTGATCTGCTTCTCGGAATCAAGGTCGTCCGCCAGCGCCGTGATCCGTGTTCCGGCCGATGTCGCCGCGTCCGTCTCGGCGCTCAGCAGCCCGCTCAGGCGGTCGCGCGCCGTCTCCGCCACCGAAAGGCTTGCCTGGAGAGTGACGATGTTGTCCGTCAGGCTGCCCTTGGTCGCCTTCTCCAGCGCCAGCAATTCGGTGAGCTCGGCGATCTGAGCGTTCAGTCGCTGCAGAACCGTATCGCGGCCGCTGATTTCGCGGCTTAGAAGGAACTGGACCAAAGCGAAAATCGACAGAAGAAAGATGAAAACCAGGAGCAAATTGGTCAGGACGTCGACGAAACTCGGCCAGTATTCGGTTCGCGTATGCGTACGGCGGGAGCGGGCGACAGCCATCGTCTAGTTGTGAAGCTTCAACAGGTTGTCCCGGTTCAGGCCGAGTCGGCTGATTGGTGTTTGTCGATTGAGGCTGGCATGGGGTCGATGCCAGTTGTAGCGGTGCTGCCATTTCGGCAGATCTGCTTTTCGCTGGTCTGAGTTGTGGAATTCGGTTGCGTAGGCCCATTCTCGCAACATTGTCTGGATGAAGCGTTCGGCCTTGCCGTTGGTCTGAGGCGTGTAGGGTTTGGTGCGGATATGCTTGATGGTGAGCCTTCGGCAGGCATCGCGGAAGGCCTTGGATCTGTAGCATGATCCATTGTCGGTCATGACGCGGGTGATGGTAACGCCGAGGGTGGCAAAGTAGGTTACGGCGGCTTCGAGGAAGGCCACGGCGCTTTCCTTTTTCTCGTTCGGGAAGATGTCGGCAAAGCCGATGCGGGAATGGTCGTCGATGGCGACGTGGACATACTCCCAACCGGGCGCGGTGCCGTTATGGCGCTGGTTGCTCTGGCGCCTGCGATCGCCGGTGATGCGATGGCCGACACGATTGAAGCGACCGAGCTTCTTGATGTCCATATGGATGATTTCGCCTGGCGTTTCGCGCTCATAGCGCGGGCGTGGCTGGTTGGGCTCGAGGGCGGACAACAGGCTGAGGCCACGCCGCTTGAGAATACGGCTGACGGTCGCCCGGCTGAGGCCGAGTTCCTGGGCGATGTGGTCCTGCGTGCAACGAGCCCGGCGCAAGACCTCGACCGCTTCGCCGGTGGCCCAAGGCGTTTGGCTTGGCGAGGAATGGGGCCTGGAGGACCGGTCGGCAAGCCCGGCAATGCCCTCCGCGCGAAACCGGCCCAACCACTTGGCGACGGTCTTGGCCGTTGTCTTGAAACGGCGTGCGGCCTGAGCCTTCGTCATGGCCTCATCCATGACGGCGCAAACCATGGCCTCTCGACCTTTCGGCGTAAGATGGGCATTCTGGTGAACGTCCATTCGGTCCTCCGGAGAATCACTGACGTTGGCTGACATCAGCTTCTCTCGACAGGACCGAATGGACAACGTCCTGAAAATTCACACCTAGAGCCCTTTCGACCAACTCGGAGCCATTCTGACGGAGCGATTTTGCGCCAACACCTACGCCAAGTCTGTCCAGCGTATTCAGATACGCTCATCGAACCTTGACTTGATCTTGTCACAAAATCGCTCCGTCAGAATGGCTCAGAGTTGGTTGAAAAGGATCTAGTCCTTCGATGGGGCCTCGAGCGCCTTGGTGATCGTCTTGAGCAGCGTCTGCATTTCGCGCTGCTGCTCGGACTGGGTTTCGACCCAGCTGCGAACCACCTGCTGCTCGCCGCGCATATGCTGCACAAGCCCCTGAATGCCTTCGGCGAGATTGGCCATCGCCGTGGTCGCGCGTTGCTCGGTCTCACCCTTGCGGGGTCCGCCGCCGTCCTGGAAGCTTCGCGCCAGCCGCTCGATGGCGACGCGTAGATCTTCGGCCGTCGTCACCTCGCCGCGTGAGTCGATCAGATCGGGATCGAGGTCGGTCACGGTGGAGAGCCAGTCCTCCAGGTCATTGTAGAACATGTTCTGTGCCTGCCCGGCCTGAAGATCGAGAAAGCCCAGCACCAGTGATCCGGCAAGGCCGAACAGCGACGATGAAAACGCAATACCCATGCCGTTCAGCGGGGCGGCCAGCCCGGCCTTGAGATCTTCGAAGATTACCCCGGTGGTGGTCTCCGAAACATCCAGCGAGCTGATTGTCTGACTGACCGCGCCGACCGTTTGAAGCAGGCCCCAAAACGTTCCCAGGAGACCGAGGAAGATGAGCAGGCTGGTCAGGTAGCGACTCATGTCGCGGTCTTCGTCCAGCCGCATCTGAATGGAATCCAGTATCGACCGCATGGTCTGGGTCGAGATCGCCATGCGGCCGATTCGGTCGCCGAGCAGGGTTGCCATCGGTGCCAGAAGGACCGGGGCACGCGCCGCCTCGATCCCGGGCTCGGCGATCCGGAACGTGTTGACCCATCTAATCTCCGCGAAGAGCCGGACAATCTGCCGGTACGCGAGACCGATACCGATCAGCAGAACGACGATGATGACGCCGTTGAGACCGGGATTGGCCATAAACGCGTTGAACACCTGACGATAGAGGATCAGCGCTATGAACGCGGCGATAATGAGGAAGATGGACATCCGCCAGAGATAAATCTGGGGGCTGGCCAATTTGTACGGATCGTACTCCCGGGCGCGTGCTCGTTGGAAAAGCAAGTCAGGCCTCTCTCACATTGGACCGATTCTTACCGTGATTTGCGCTGCGAGAGAAATGGCAATTTGGCGACTCCCACGTTCAGACCGTGGCACGAGCCGAAGCCAGCCCGGCCACAATGCGGGCATGAATCGGCGCTCCCCCAGCTACGATGGTTCCACTGTCGAAAATCTTCTGTCGACCGCTGGCGTCGCTCACCAGGCCGCCGGCCTCACGCACGATCACCATCCCCGCCGCCACTTCCCAGGGCGACACGCCGCTTCGCCAGAACCCGTCGTAGCGACCCGATGCGATCCAAGCGAGGTCGAGCGCCGTGCAGCCAGACACGCGCAGGCCCGCGGTTTCATCGATGATGCCACCGTTCCGTGAGCCCAACAGCGGGTGATCGGGGTGGCTGAGGTCGTTGGCGCCAATGGCGATCACCGCCGAGCCAAGTTCGCGCCGCGCCGCGACCCGCAATCGACGGTCGTTCAGAAAAGCGCCGACGCCTCTTTCAGCTACATACAGCTCGTTGAGGACGGGGCTGAAAATGACCCCGGCGACGAGTTCGCCGTCGCGCTCAAGCGCCAGCGATATTGCAAACAGAGGTATGCCGTGGAGGAAGTTGTCCGTTCCGCCGACAGAATCGACGATCCAGCGGTGCGCGGGGTCCGACCCTTTGATTTCGCCCGATTCGCCGGTCAGGAATCCGTATTTCGGGCGCCCCCTGCCGAGGGCCTCGACAAGGATCCGATCGGCCCGCCGGTCGGCGGCGGAAACGAAATCGCCGGGCCCCTTGACTGAGACCTGAAGGTTTTCAACTTCGCCGAAGTCCCTCGCCACGCTGCGAGCGGCCCGAGTGGCGGCCTGGACCATGACGTTGAGAACTGCGGACCGGGCCATGGGAATTTCATTCTGTGACGGAGAGCCGGCGGGCGGAGGCCGTTTCTGGACCACATTTCACGGTCCGGTTCAAGCAGAGGGGCGAGCTCAGTTCGCCGGCCAGCGCTGCGCCGCGGTGACGGCGGAACGCCGCTGTTCGTCGCTGAGGCCGGCGAGCAGGTCGTCCAGCAGGTCGTCCGACTTGCCGGCGTTGGCGGCAAGAAAATGGTACTTCGCCGCTTGGACGAGATCGAGAGTCGCCCCGCTGCCGGTTGCCAGGATGCGAGCGTAGCGATTCTGGGCAACCGGACTGCCAAGGTCGGCGGCCCGCCGGAACCAGGCCGCCGCTGCCCGTTCGTTCTTCGTCGTACCGACTCCGTTGAACAGCCGGATGCCATATTCCACCTGGGCTTCGACGTGCCCGAGACGGGCCGCTTCGGCATACCACTGCGTCGAAGCGGCCTGGTCGGTCGGCACGCCCCGGCCGTCCCTATAGAGCTGGGCCAGCACATATTGCGCATCCGGGCTGCCGCCTTCGGCGGCCTCGCCGAACAATTGAGCGGCTCTGGCGACGTCGGCCGGGCGGACCTGGCCCTCAAGATACAAAAGGGCAAGATTGTATTTCGCTGCGGTCTTGTTGCCGGCCGCCGCCATCTCGAGGTAATCGGCCGCTCGGTTGCGATCGCGGTTCACGCCACGGCCCTCCAGGTACATCATGCCGAGCGCGAACTGAGCCTCTCGTTGGCCGCCGGCCGCAGCGAATTCGTACCAAGCTATGGCCTCCTCGAGATTCTGTGGAACTCCGTACCCACCCTCATAAATGACGCGGAGGAGCGTCTGAGCGGCGACATCGCCGTTCTCGGCGCGCGGAATGGCCAAGCTGAACGCGGACAGATAGAGCCCGCGCTGGAAGGCACCATAGGCAAGGTCCACCCGACCAGCGGATTGCGCGTCGCCATTGTTGACCTGCGTCAGCGGCGGCACTCGATCAGCCGGCAGCGGCAGCAGTCCGGTACCGCCGTCCGCCGGCGGGGGTGCCGAGGTCAGAGGTGGCAACGCAGCGACGGCCGATCCCAGGAGGTCGCTTTCGATGACGGCCGAAGGCAGAATCGGCAGCGGCAGCGGCAGCGGCTGCCCGTCAAGAACGCCTGCCACCGGATCATTCGGTGCGGCGGCCGCTGTCGCGATCCTCGCCTTGCGCGGGTTGAGCCGCGGCAGCGGAGGCCCAGGATTGAATGGGTCCAGACCTGTCGTTGCCGGCGGTGTCGTGGCCAGCTGTGGCGACAGATGCAAGGGAACGTCCGGCTGCGGGGCAACGACGTCGGGCGAAGGCGGTGGTTCATCGATTGGGATCTGGCCGAGAGGCACGAGGATGAGCGGGCCGTCCTGCGCCACAGCCGGCAAGACGGCGAAACACAGCGTGACGAAGACAAGGGCCGGGCCCCTCATGCGGCCGCCTCCAGTGCCCGAAGCCGGGCATTGGCGTCGGCAACAGCGGCGCCCGGTCCGCGGCGATCACCCCACACCGCATCGCGAAGCGCCACGAACTCAAGCCCGGCGGCCGCCGCCTGATCAACCGATTCAAGGCTCTGTCCGCCCATGACGACCGCAGGAACAACAGCAACCGAGGCCCACCATTGTGCAAGTCGAAGTGCGGGATCGAAAATCAGGCGGTCAGTGTCGCCGTCCAGTCTGCCGAAGAAGAGGTAGTCCGGTTCGAATTCTCCGGCAACGATCGCGTCATGACGGTTTCGCAAACCGTCCAGCCCGACGATCCCGGCCGCCAGGTTCTTGCGCGGGGTTGGCCAGGCCTGTGGACCGCGGGCGTCATACTGAACCCCGTCGGCAGTTGGTGGAGCAGCGGCCGGCAGGCGATCGGCGACGATGACGGCTACCCCGTGAGCGTGGGCAATCGGGATAGCGCCGACGACGATATCGTCCTGGAGCCCGCGATCGCTGCCCTGTTGAGTCACGACGAGTGTGGCAACATCGCCAGCGCTCACCGCTTCGGCCAAGCGGGGAATGAACCCTTCGGCGGCGCTGACGGGCGGCGTCACCAAGCAGAGACGACAACGATTTTCGGTTGCATTGGCCATAACAAAACTGAGCATCCAGTCCCTCAGACAACCTGGACACCGCGGCCTCTATTAACATGGTCGACCCTCAGGTCGAAATACGAAAGGCCTTATAGCACTATTTGCGGTCATGCGCGGCTGTCTACCCGGCCAGCGCCTCACGCTCGGGTGACCAATCTCCCGTTGCGGCTAGGCCGTTCATGCGGGCCCGATGCAAAAACGACTTCTGCGCCGCCTCGGCGTTCTGGCGCCGTCCACCCCAGGCGTCAATCGCGGCGGCCTGCAGGGCGCGCCCGTAGGAGAAGGTGACCGGCCATGGCAGTCCGCCGATCTGGTTGACCAGGGCCAGATGCTCGGTCGCCTGGAGTTCGCTCTGGCCACCGGACAGGAAGGCGATGCCGGCGACGGCGGCAGGAACGATGGCCTTGAGGACGCGAACGGTCTCCTCGGCGACTTCGGTTGCGCCCGGCTGAGTGGCAGCGCCGATGCCGGCGATCACCATGTTGGGCTTCAGCACCATCCCTTCGAGGCGAACTTTGGCGAGCGCCAGCTGCTCGAATTGAACCTTCAGCATTCGTTCGGTGACCGCCGCACAGGTCGCGATATCGTGGGTCGCACCGGGCCCGTCCATGACGACTTCAGGCTCGACGATGGGGACCAGTCCAGCCTCCTGGCAGAGCGCGGCATAACGCGCCAGAGCGGCAGCATTGGCCTGAACACAATTCTCCGTCGGCAGGCCGTCGCCGATCACAATGACGGCGCGCCATTTGGCAAACCGGGCGCCGAGGGCGTGGTACTCCTGCAGCCGCTCGCGCAGGCCGTCGAGGCCTTCGGTTACGGTTTCGCCCGGTGACAGCGCCAGCGGCTTGGCGCCGCGGTCGACCTTGATGCCCGGTACCGGGCCGCCGGAGCGGATGAGGTCGACCAGCGGCGTGCCGTCGGCGGCCTTCTGTCGCAAGGTTTCGTCGAACAGAATCACTCCGGAGATATGGTTCTCCATTGCCGCGGTGGTGCGAAACAGGAGTTCGCGGTAGTCGCGGCGGGTTTCCTCGGTCGCCGTGACATCGACGCGGGCGAAACGCTTGGCGATCGTTCCGCTGCTCTCATCGGCGGCAAGGATGCCCTTGCCCCGCGTCACCATGCGGGCGGCTATGTCATCCAGGCGTTCAGACATGGTTTGGTCTCCAGCTATCAGGGCGCGGCGACCCGCAAAACTTCCACTCCGGGCAGGGTGCGACCTTCAAGCCACTCCAAAAATGCGCCGCCGGCAGTTGAGATGAAGGAAAAATCGTCGGCCACGCCGGCGTGATGCAGCGCCGCGACGGTGTCGCCGCCCCCGGCGACCGACAGCAGCCCATCGGTGCCGGTCCGTTCCGCCACGCGACGCGAGACGGCGATTGTGGCAGCATCGAAGGGCGGAATTTCGAACGCCCCGAGAGGCCCGTTCCACACCACTGTGGCCGCCCGGTCGATCCAGTCAATAATCAGCGCGGCGGTTGCCGGGCCGACGTCGAGAATCATGCGGTCCGCGGGAACGCTTGCCACCTGCACCACATCGCTTGCAACGCCGGCCTTCAACTCGTCGGCGACCACCGCGTCGACAGGCAGGACGATGGCGCAGCCGGACCTCTGCGCCGAGGCGATGATCCGTTCGGCCGTATCGACCAGACCGGGCTCGGCGAGCGATCTTCCGATGGCCACTCCCTTGGCCAGAAGGAATGTGTTGGCCATCCCGCCGCCGATGACCAGCGCATCGACCCGGTCGACCAGATGATCGAGCACCTCAATCTTGGTCGAGACCTTGGCACCGCCAACCACGGCAACGACCGGCCGTCGTGGCTCGCCCAGCGCGCCCTCCAGCGCAACCAACTCGGCCTGCATGGCGCGGCCAGCGAAGGCCGGCAACCGTTCGGCGACGCCGACAGTGGAAGCGTGAGCGCGGTGGGCGGCGGAGAAAGCGTCGCCGATGTAGATGTCGCCGAGTGCCGCGAGCCGGCCGGCGAATTCTGGATCGTTGGCCTGTTCGCCGGGGTGAAATCTGGTGTTCTCGAGCAGCAAAATGTCGCCATCCCGCAGGGCTTCGACGGCAATCCGGGCGGGTTCACCCACGCAGTCGTCGGCGAAAGCCACCGAACGCCCCAATTTTTCGGCCACTGTCGGGGCGATCGGCCGGAGCGAATATTCGGGGCTGCGGGCTCCTTGCGGCCGGCCGAAATGCGCCAACAGAACCACTCGCCCGCCGCGTTCGGCGATCTCGCTGACAGTCGGGACCAGGGCCGCGATCCGCGTCGCGTCGGTCACCCGGCCGTCGGCGGTCGGCACGTTGAGATCGACCCGCACCAGAACCCGGCGCCCGGCGATATCGGCGTCATCAAGTGTGCGAAATGCCGCCATTGCGGTCCGCGCCCGTTCAGAGATGCTTGCCCATGGCGACCGCGGTATCGGCCATCCGGTTGGCAAAGCCCCATTCGTTGTCGTACCACGACACGACCCGGACAAAGGTGCCCCCCAGCACCTTGGTTTGGTCGAGCGCAAACGTTGATGAATGGGCATCGTGATTGAGATCGCTCGAAACCAGCGGTTCATCGGTGAAGGTCAGGATGCCGGCGAGGCGGTTGGTCGCCGACGCCTGCCTGATGGCGTCGTTGACCTCGTCGACCGTGGTCTCCCGTTTGGCAACGAACTTGAAGTCGACCAGTGAAACGTTGGGCGTAGGCACGCGGACCGCCGTCCCGTCCAGCTTGCCGGCGAGGTCGGGCAGTACCAGTCCCACCGCCTTCGCCGCCCCGGTCGAGGTCGGAATGATGTTCATCGCCGCCGCACGCGCCCGGTACAGGTCCTTGTGCATGGTGTCGAGCGTCGGCTGGTCACTGGTGTAGGAGTGAATGGTCGTCATGAAACCCTGCTCGATGCCGAAGGCGTCGTTCATGACACTGGCCACCGGCGCCAGGCAATTGGTGGTGCAAGACGCGTTTGACACCACGACATGGTCGCTGGTGAGCTTGTCATCATTGACGCCGTAGACAATGGTCATGTCCGCTCCCGACGCCGGCGCCGAGACCAGAACCCGTTTGGCCCCGGCGGTCAGGTGAGCCAAAGCCTTGTCCTTCGACGCGAAAAAGCCGGTGCATTCGAGCGCGACATCGACGCCGAGTTCGCGGTGGGGCAGTTGGGCCGGATCGCGGATCGCCGTGACCTTGATCGGGCCGGTGCCAACGTCGAGAGTTTCGCCATCGACCGTGATCTTTCCCGGAAACCTGCCGTGGACGGAATCACGTCGCAACAGATGTGCGTTGGTTTCCGGCGGCCCCAGATCGTTGATTGCAACGACCCGAATATCGTCGCGACCCGATTCTGCGATGGCGCGCAGAACCAATCTGCCGATACGACCGAAACCGTTGATGGCTGCAATGACCGTCATGCTTTTGTTCCTGTGAACATGGTTGATTCAAAGGCTCGCTGATCCGCTGGTCTTGGCAGAGTGCGGCGAGGCGCCACGGCAGGGGTCAAGTCAGCGCCTCTAGGCGCGCCATCGCCGCCTGCGCCGTCGCCCGGGCGGTGATACCGAACTTCTCATAGAGTTCCTTGTACGGCGCGCTCGCGCCAAACCGGGACATTCCGATGAAGATACCCTCATGGCCGATGATGCCATCCCAACCCTGACGGATGGCCGCTTCGATCGCCACCTTGACCGGCGCGTTGCCGATAATCTCGGCTTGATAATCGGGGCTTTCCTCCGCCAGGAGTTCAAAACAAGGCACCGAAACCACGCGCGTCGGATGCCCGGCCTCCTCCAGGATCGATTTGGCTTCGACCGCAATCTCGACCTCGGAACCGGTGGCAAAAAGGCTGACATCGGCATCGGCTTCGACCGGCGAAATCTCGTACGCTCCGCGGGCGCAGAAATTTGCCTCCGAGTATTCCTCCCGCAGCGACGGCAACCCCTGCCGGGTAAGCGCGATCACGCTTGGGTTGTCCCGACTCTCCAATGCCAGTTGCCAGCACTCGATCGTTTCGGTGGCGTCGGCGGGACGGAAGACGCGAAGATTGGGGATGGCGCGCAGCGCGGCCAGATGCTCGACGGGCTGGTGGGTCGGGCCATCCTCACCGAGGCCGATCGAGTCGTGGGTCATGGCGTAGATCACCCGTTGACCCATCAGTGCGGCGAGGCGGAGGGCCGGCCGGCAGTAGTCGGAAAAGATCAAAAAGGTGCCGGAATAGGGGATCAGGCCGCCATGCAATGCCATGCCGTTCATGGCGCCGGCCATACCGTGTTCGCGCACGCCCCAGTGGATGTAGCGGCCCTCGAAGTTGTCGGGTGCGATGGAGTTGAGATCCTTCGATCGGGTATTGTTCGACCCGGTGAGGTCGGCGGAGCCGCCGATCGTTTCCACCACCACCGGGTTGATGACGTTGAGCGCAGCTTCAGACGCCTTGCGCGTTGCCAGTTTGGGTTGTTCGGCTGTCAGCTCTTTTTTGTAGGCGCTGATCGCCCCGTCCAGGCCGGGCGGCAGATCGCCGCGCATGCGGCGGGAAAACTCGCCGCGCGTTTCGCTGTCGACCGCAGCCAGACGTGTCTCCCACTCCTTGCGCGCATGGCCTGCCTTCAGGCCTACGATACGCCAGGCGTCGCGGACATCGGCCGGGATTTCGAACGGCGGGTGATCCCAATCGAGGGCGGCGCGGGCGCCCGCGATTTCATCTTCGCCAAGCGGTGCCCCATGCGCGGATGCGGTTCCTGCCTTGGTCGGCGCGCCCTTGCCGATAATCGTGCGGCAGGCGATCAAATTGGGCTGATCGCTGTCGAGCGCGGCTTCGATCGCATCTCCGATCGCATCCGGATCGTGTCCGTCGACGCGCACCGAATTCCACCCTGCGGCGGTGAAACGGGCGACCTGATCACCGGATTCGGCCAAGGACAGTGGACCGTCGATCGAGATGCCGTTGTCGTCGAACAGGACCACCAGCTTGGAGAGGCGCAGGTGCCCGGCGATCGAGATCGCCTCGTGGCTGATACCTTCCATGAGATCGCCGTCGGAGGCGATGACGTAGGTGTGGTGATCGACCAGATCAGCGCCGAAGCGGGCGCCAAGCAACTTCTCGGCGATCGCCATGCCGACGCCGTTTGCAAGGCCCTGCCCGAGGGGTCCGGTCGTCGTTTCGATGCCGGGGGCGTGGCCCCGCTCGGGATGCCCGGCGGTCCGAGAGTCAAGTTGGCGGAAGCGCTTCAACTCGTCGATTGTCATCTCCTCGACACCGAGCAGATACAACAGCGCATAGAGCAGCATCGAGCCATGGCCGGCCGAAAGAACAAACCGATCCCGGTCGGGCCACTTCGGATCGGTCGGATCGAATCTCAGAAATCGCGTGAACAGTACGGTGGCGATATCGGCGGTTCCCATCGGCATGCCGGGATGCCCCGATTTGGCCTGCTCCACAGCATCCATAGCGAGCGCGCGGATGGCATTGGCCATACGCTGATGCTTGACTTGGTCGGACATGGCTTCCTGGTGGGTACTGCTCTGGTTAGCCTTCCGGGAGGGTGGAATCCAACATTCGGAGGGAGATCCGCAAGGTGCGTCGTGCGCCGATCCCGGGCGGGCGGCGGCCAGACATAGCAGGTCGATTTGGCGAGTCAATCAGCCACAGCGATCCCCACCAGGTGGCACCGCAAGCGGTGAGTCGCACCAGTCCTCGCCATTGACGCTGTGGCTGGCCACTGCCTAATGTCCGCCCTGCCACAGGCGCGCCGCAAAATGGGATTCGCTCGGCCCGCTTGGACGGCGGCACGATGGCCACGCGCCGACGGGGCGCGGGATGGCGGAGGCGGATCATGGCGGAAGCATCTGGGGTCAACGACGCCTTAGGACGTGTGGACGCCGCAATCCACAGCCTCGAGAGCGCCATCGAAGGCCGGCGGGAGGAGCTGCAGGCGACCTCTGGGCTGGAGGAGGAACTTCACCGTCTGGGACTGGACCGGTCGCAGCTTGCGCAATCGCTTGATACCGCCGAATCGCGATCCGGGCGGTTGGAGGAAACCAACCGCGAGGTTTCGCGACGGCTCGTTGCGGCCATGGAGTCTCTTCGTCAGGTGCTTGCCAGGTATGGCAGGTGAGGCCGTAGGTAGCCAGGATGGCGCAGGTCAACGTCACAATCAGCGGCAAGTCGTACCGGATCGCGTGCGAGGACGGGCAGGAAGATCATTTGCGCGCCCTGGCGAGCAAGCTCGACCAATCCATCGTCGAACTGCGTGAGCGCTTTGGTGAAATCGGTGACCAGCGGCTGACCGTCATGGCGGCGATCACCCTGGAGGATCGGGTTCAGGAATTGGAGCGGCGGATGGAAGCGCTGCAGGGCGAAATTGCAGCCTTGAACGGGTCAAGCGCGACGGTCGCTGAACAGCAGGCGGCACGTCGTGGCGAGTTGGCCAACGCCATCGATTCACTTGCCGAAAGGATTGAGACGATTGCAGTACGAATTGCGGAAGGCGGTGATGGACGGCCGACATGACAAGGACGGCGTCGCACTGGCGCGGGCACAACCGGACCTCTATATGTCGGGTCGGCGAGGCTGCACCGTCCGGCAGGAGAACAGCATTCCCGGGGCCTTATCGATCCTTACGGGAGCTGTCCCTGGACCGGCCCGTGGGCCGGTTCACACGGCGCCCACCTACCTCGTAGGTCTCCGGGATCGAGATTTCCACCGACGATGCGGCTTCGCCTCCCTCAACCCGCCCTGCCTGTGACAGCTGCCCGGTGAGGCCGGTTTGAAATCTGCTTCGATGAAGGAAAAAATGCGGGCCGCCGCCCGCGAACGTCGCGATCTCATGGATCCCGACGAGCGGCGTTCGCTGTCAGCCATCGTGGCTCGGCGGACAATCAACCTTCTCAGCCCAAGACAACCTCTGTGCGTGGCGGTCTATATCGCTATTCGCTCCGAGTGCGATCCCGACGCCATTCGAAATTGGGCGTATGACCGTGGCGTTGAGGTCGCGTTGCCGGCGATCGACGGCGGTGACCGCATGGTCTTTCGACGCCACGCGCCCGGTGACGTCCTGGTGGACGGCGGCTTTGGAACCCGGCAGCCGCATTCCAGCACGCCCAATGTGAGGCCCGACGTCATTGTTGCGCCGCTATTGGCGTTTGACAGAACGGGCGGGCGGCTGGGATACGGGCGCGGCTACTACGATCGTGCCATCAGCGAGATCGACGAAGTGCCGCGACTCGTACTCGGCGTGGCGTTCTCAGTGCAGGAGATTGCCGACATTCCGCGGGAGCGGCACGATTTGCGGCTGGATCTGGTCGCAACCGAGCTGGAAACCGTCGATTGCCAGGCGAATTGATGAGGAAGCGCTGTGCGGCTGTTGTTTCTCGGTGATCTTGTCGGACGGACCGGCCGCAATGCCGTGATCGAGCGGTTGCCGGCCCTGATCGAAGACCATGCATTGGATTTCGTCGTGGTCAACGGCGAAAACGCGGCCGGCGGGTATGGAATCACCGAATCCATATTTGGCTCAGTTGTGGCTGCCGGGGCCGATGTCGTAACAACTGGAAACCATGTCTTCGATCAGCGCGAAGCGCTTGTTTTCGCTGAGCGACAGGAGCGTTTCCTGCGCCCGATCAACTATCCCTCGGGCACGCCCGGCAAAGGCTCAGTTCTGCTCGGAGCACGCAACGGCGCGCGCGTCCTGGTGATCAATGCGCTGGGGCGCGTCTTCATGGAGCCTCTCGACGATCCGTTTGCGGCCATCGAGGCAGAGATCGCGGCCTGCCCGCTGGGCGAACAGGCAGATGCCGTCGTCATCGATTTTCACGCCGAAACGACGAGCGAGAAGAACGCGCTGGCGCATTTTGTCGATGGCAAAGTCACGCTGCTCGTGGGCACGCACACGCATATTCCCACGTCCGATTATCGCGTCTTGCCGGCCGGCACGGCCTACCAGTCGGATGTCGGCATGTGCGGCGACTATGATTCGGTCATCGGTATGGATCACGAGGAACCGCTCAGACGATTTCTCGAGAAAGTTCGCGGGGAACGGTTCTCGGCTGCCGTCGGGCCGGCAACGATCTCGGGCCTGGCCGTCGAGGTCGATGACGACACGGGGCTGGCAGTGCAGGTGGCGCCACTGCGGCTCGGTGGGGCATTATCGGAGGTGATTCCCCCCTTCTGGGGTGATTCGCTGGACAGTGAGGAAGGTGGGCAGAGGGCGCACCCATGACCAAACGTCTCGCCTCGTGACCAAACCACCTGTCCTGTTCGTCCATGGCGCCTTCACCCGCGCGGCGCGCTGGGATTCCTGGGTCGCGTATTTCGGCGAGGCCGGGTTTGAATGTGTCGCACCGTCATTGCCCGGCCACGATCCGCCCGATAGGGCGGCGCTGGCCAAGCTGACATTTGACGACTACGTTTCCGCCATCAGTCAGGCGGCAAACAATCTGGATAGGCCGCCCATTGTCGTGGGCCACTCCATGGGCGGTCTGCTGGCGCAGCACGTGGCCATGCGAAGCGATTGTGCAGCGCTGATCCTGGTTTCCGCTTCTCCGCCTTGGCGGATCGTTGGTACATGGCATTCGGCGCGATATCTGTGGCGGTACACTTGGCCGGTGATCGCCGGCCCAGCCGATCAGGGCCAGCAACAAGGCCGCTGTCGACCTGGTGCTCCACGATCTGTCGCCGGCTGAACAAAAGGAGTTGCTGCAGATCTTAGCCTGGGAGTCGGGCCTGGCCTATCGCACGATGGTGTTCGGGCGCGCCCCGGTCGAGCGGGCGGCAATTCGTTGTCCGGTTCTGTGCGTGACCGGCGGCAAGGATCGACTGCTACGATTCTCGACTGCCGCCGGGTTGGCATCGTTTTACGATGCCGAGCATCTTGTTTTTCCAGGCCAAGGCCATGCCCTTGTTGCAGGCTCGCTGGTCGGCACCGTTGGGCGGGCTGTGCTGGAATGGGTCGAGCGCGCGGCACTGGCGGCCGACGCCGAGACTTCCTTTCGCCCAAGCCCGGTCGTATAAGCCCGCCGACGCACTGGATCGAGACAGGATCAGGTGCACGGCCGGCCGCTCCAAGGCTGCCCTTGCCGTTTGCTCATCCGGTTGAACGGGATCTGCCATGGCCGGCCTGGGGAATTCGCAGTTCAAGAATATCATGCACAAGAAGGGCAAGAAGGGCGCGGCCGACGCCAAGCGCTCAAAAATATTCTCCAAACTCGCCCGTGAAATCACGGTGGCGGCCAAGATGGGCCTGCCCGATCCGGAGATGAACTCGCGACTGCGGCTCGCGGTGCAGAATGCCCGCGCTGAAAACATGCCCAAGGACAATATCGAACGGGCCATCAAGAAGGCCAGCGGCGGAGATGCCGAGAGCTATGAGGAGATCCGCTACGAGGGCTTTGGTCCTGGCGGCGTGGCGGTGATTGTCGAGGCGCTGACCGACAACCGTAACCGCACCGCCAGCGCGGTTCGTGCGCATTTTGGCAAGTTCGGCGGGGCGTTGGGCGAAACCGGTTCGGTGGGGTTCATGTTCGATCGTGTCGGCGAGATCGTTTACCGGCCTTCCGCCGGGGACCCGGATACCGTGCTGGAGGCGGCCGTCGAGGCGGGCGCGGACGACGTCAATAGCACGCAGGACAGCCACACTATCACGTCGGCGTTCTCCGACCTGGGCGAGGTCGCCAAGGCGCTGGAGTCAGCGCTCGGCGAAGCGGAAACCGTCAAGGCGATATGGCGACCTCAGACAGTGACCGATCTTGACGAAGACAAGGCTTCCACCATGCTGAAACTCATCGCGGCGCTGGAGGACGATGACGACGTGCAGGAGGTCTATTCCAACTTCCAGGTATCGGACGACGTGCTGGAAAAACTGACCGCGGTCTGACGGACTGAGTATCCGGTTCTGGCCTAACGTCCCGTGCGGCGTTACGCCTTGACTCCATGAATCCTCCGATTCGCATTCTGGGTATCGATCCGGGGCTGCGCTCAACCGGCTGGGGCGTGGTCACCGTCCGCGGCAATGCGCTTTCCTTCGATGCTGCGGGCACGCTGCGAACGCAGAGCGACGCCGACCTGGCCGCGCGTTTGTGCGTTCTGCATGATGGTCTCGACGCGGTGCTGCGTTCATGGGCGCCTGACCATGCCGCGGTCGAAAAAATCTTCGTCAATCGCGATGGTGCTGCGACGTTGAAACTCGGGCAGGCGCGCGGCGTCGCCCTGCTGGTCCCGGCCAGAGCCGGGCTGGTTGTTGCGGAATACGCCCCCAACGAGGTCAAGAAGGCCGTGGTCGGGGTCGGACATGCCGACAAGGGGCAGATCCGAGCCATGGTCCGGGTCCTGCTGCCGCGGTCCGTTTTCGACAGCCATGATGCCGCCGATGCCCTGGCGATCGCCATCACCCATGCTCACCACAGCCAGTCGGCGCTGGCTCGCAAGGCCGCTTCATGATCGGCAAACTCAAGGGTGTGATCGATGCCTACGGTCAGGACTGGGCCATCGTCGATGTGGCCGGCGTCGGCTACCAGGTGTACTGCTCGACGCGCACACTCCAAGCACTGCCCGGGGTCGGCGAGGCCGTTACGTTGTCGATCGAAACCTATTTGCGTGAGGACGTCATCAAGCTCTACGGCTTCACCAGCGATCTCGAGCGCGAGTGGTTTCGGCTGCTGCAGACCGTTCAGGGCGTTGGAGCGCGCGTCGCGCTGGCCGTGCTTGGAACCATGAAACCGGGTGACCTTGCCTCGGCGATCACACTGCAGGATCGGCCCGCGCTTGCGCGGGCACCCGGTGTGGGCAAGAAAGTTGCCGGGCGAATCGTGGCGGAACTGAGAGACAAGGCGCCCGAATACTCCAGCGCGGATCCCTCTATCGTCCGTCTCCAGGCGGAATTGGAAGACGACGCCGCGCCGCGGCAGGTGGCCGATGCGGTGTCGGCCTTGGTCAATCTGGGCTACCCCCAGTTGCAGGCAAGCGCGGCGGTAGCGGGTGCGGCAAAGGCTGCCGGCGACGACGCGGCGGCCGAAGATCTGATCCGTTTGGGCCTCAAGGAGTTGGCGCGGTGAGCGACGAGCTAGGCCGCCTCACGAGCGCAGGACGCACACAGCGTGGCGGTCGCGTCGAAATCGAGACGGCCGGGTTCGATCTCCTCTTCACACCGCAGGCAGACACCGTATGTGCCGCCCTCAAGCCGCTTCAGCGCCGCATCGATGCGGACGATTTCGGATGCTCGCCGTTCTTCGGCCGCGCGCGCCATGGCCTGGACCTGGATGGCGTCCATACGCGAGAGACGGCCGACACTCTGCTGATCGAGGGTCACCGGTTTGCGACTGTCGGCGGACTTTTGACTGAGTTCGGTCAACTCGTCCCGCAGAGCGCGGAGGCGAGCCCGGATGTCGCTATCGCTGGTCATATCACCACGAAGCCTAGCCAAACCGGTGCACGGGGTCGATCCCCCGGCGGGCACCGGCCATGAACCGACTGGTGTCCTCCGACCAGCGTTCCGATGACGCGCCCGATGCGACGCTGCGACCGCAATACCTGTCCGAATTCGTCGGCCAGGTACAGGCTTGCGCTAATCTGAGCGTCTTCATCAAAGCCGCGCGCGGCCGTTCCGAAGCGCTTGATCACGTGCTGTTTCTCGGACCGCCCGGCCTTGGCAAGACCACACTTGCTCAGATCGTCTCGCGCGAACTCGGCGTCAATTTTCACGCAACCTCCGGTCCGGTGATCGCCAAGGCGGGTGACCTGGCCGCGCTCCTCACCAATCTGGAGGACCGCGACGTTCTCTTCATCGACGAAATCCATCGTCTGTCACCGGCGGTCGAGGAGATCCTCTATCCGGCTCTGGAGGATTTCCAGCTCGACCTGATCATCGGCGAGGGGCCGGCGGCACGATCGGTGAAAATCGGCCTGTCGCCCTTTACCCTGATTGGAGCGACAACGCGGCTAGGTCTGCTGACGACGCCGCTCCGCGATCGCTTCGGTATCCCCATCCGCCTCAATTTCTACGAAGTCGGTGAACTCGAAAGCATCGTCGAACGCGGCGCTCGCATTCTTGGAGTTGCGCTGACTGACGAAGGCGCGACCGAGATCGCCAGGCGCTCACGGGGAACACCGCGCATCGCCACCCGGCTGCTCAGGCGCGTGCGGGATTTTGCCGACGTCGAAGCGCTTGAGGCCATCGACGTGGTCGCGGCCGATCGCGCACTCAACCGGCTGGAAGTGGACGGGCTTGGCCTGGATGCACTCGACCGCAGGTATCTGCGCCTGATTGCGGAGAGCTTCGCCGGCGGGCCGGTCGGCGTCGAAACCATCTCGGCAGCGCTGTCGGAGCCGCGTGATGCGATCGAAGAGATTGTCGAGTCGTTTCTGATCCAGCAGGGATTCATTCAGAGGACCCCACGCGGTCGGATGATGACACCCCAGGCATTCCGGCACATCGGTGTCGAAATACCTTCAAACCCTGGTCAATTCACGCTCTTCGGCGGCAGCGGTGACAATAGCGGGTGAGGGCTGGCCGGACCTTGCCGGCCGGCTTGAGGGAACCGGGCACGTCCTGCCGGTTCGGGTCTACTTCGAGGACACCGACTTCTCAGGTGTGGTGTATCATGGTGCGTTTGTGCGGTTTCTGGAACGCGGCCGATCGGACTATCTGAGGCTTCTCGACGTGGGCCACGACGCTCTTGCGCGAGGCGATCACGGCCAACCGCTGGCCTTTGCGGTGCGGCGATTGGAGATGCTGTTCAGCGGCCGCGCCGGCATCGACGACGTGATTGAAATTCGAACCATCGTCAAGACGATGACGGGAGCTCGGATAACGATTCTTCAGACGGCGACCCGCGACGATCAGGTCCTCGTGCGCGCGGAGGTCGAAGTCGCCATGATCAACGACAAGGGCCGACCCCGGCGCCTGCCCGAATCGGTTCGCCAAAGGCTGCGAGCCGGCGTTGTCGATTAACGGGCTGTTAACCACCGCAACGCTAGGAAACGCTCGTATTTTCCTAGTTCTGGCTGCATATGTGTGCCCTCGTTTTGACAAAATTGGAAGCGAGACAGCGGCAGCCGGACCACTGGCGAACACCGATCGTCCGGAAGCTGCCACTTGGCTGCCGCGACCGTGAACGCCCCACTTCTACCGAGCGCCCGGTTCCTCCGAAAGGTCAAATTCCATGCCCGACAACGCGGTGACCGACACCGTTCTGGTAGCACCCGGCGCGGAACTTTCTCTGGTTGAGCTGTTTCTTCAGGCGCACATTGTCGTCAAGATCGTGATTGTCGGGCTTCTGTTGGCGTCGATCTGGTCCTGGGCGATCATCATCGACAAGTGGCTCCTGTACAGCCGCGTCCGCCGGCAGATGACCCGCTTCGAAAGCGTTTTCTGGTCGGGACAGTCGCTCGAGGAACTTTACCGATCGCTGAGCGGCGGCAAGTCGCCAACGGCCATCGCCTCGGTCTTCATCGCGGCGATGCGCGAATGGAAGCGCAGTTTTGAAACCGGAGCCAGTTCTCCGATCGGATTGCAGAACCGGATCGACAAGGTTCTTGACGTAGCCATCGGCCGGGAGACGGAACGGCTGGAACGCAGACTGCTGTTCCTGGCAACCGTGGGATCGTCGGCACCATTCATCGGACTGTTCGGCACCGTATGGGGCATTATGACAAGCTTCCAAGCGATTGCCGCCTCCAAGAATACCGCGCTTGCCGTCGTAGCCCCCGGCATCGCGGAGGCGCTGCTGGCGACGGCGCTGGGTCTGCTGGCCGCTATTCCCGCCGTTGTCGCCTACAACAAGTTCTCCAATGACGCGTCTAAAATCAGCCAGCGCCTCGAAGGTTTCGCCGACGAGTTTTCGGCCATTCTCAGCCGCCAGATCGATGAACGGGCTTGACCGATGGCGATGAATGGCGGCTCGAAGGCCCAACGACGGCGGCGACGACGGATCCAACCGATGAGCGAGATCAACGTCACCCCGTTTGTCGACGTGATGCTGGTGCTGTTGATCGTCTTCATGGTCACGGCGCCGCTGCTGAGCGCCGGCGTACCAGTTGATTTACCTCAAGCCTCGGCCCAGCCGCTTGCCGTCGAGAAGGAACCGGTGACTGTGACGATCGACACCGAGGGGCGCGTTTATGTCGGTCAAAACGAGGTTGCATTCGCCGACCTCATCCCGGCTTTGGACAATGTAATCGATGGTCGCGACGAACGAGTTTATCTGCGCGGCGATCGTGCGGCTAGTTACGGCACAATCATGCGGATCATGGGCGCGATCAATGGTGCCGGCTTCCGCAATATCGGACTTGTCGCACTGAGGGATCCAGATAGCTGATTGCAGTATGCGCTCCGCAGTCGCAGTTTCGTTCTTCGGCCATGCGATGCTCATTGCGTGGGGCGTCGTTTCGCTGCGCCCGCCGGTCCAACTCGACGCAAGTGACCTGCAATCCATACCCATCAATTTCGTTGATGTTGAAAGCCTCACCAGTCTTGAACTGGGCCTGGAGACGGCCGCGGTCGTCGAACAGGACCCACTGCCCGATCCGATCCGCGAGCTGATCCCGGAACCGATTCCCGATCCACCACCGCTTCCACCTCAGCCCGAGCCGGAACCCGAGCCCGAGCCCGAGCCGGAACCGGCACCGCCGCCGAAGCCCCAGCCGGAGCCGAAGCCGGAACCTGAGCCGGAACCGGAACCGGAACCTGAGCCAGAGCCCGAACCGGAGCCAGAACCTGAGCCGGAGCCGGAGCCGGAGCCGGAGCCGCAACCCGAACCTGAGCCTGAGCCTGAACCAGAGCCCGAACCAGAGCCCGAGCCCGAGCCCGAGCCAAGGCAGGTGGCGGCGTTGCCACCAGATGTTCCTCTGCCTAGGGTCAGGCCCGTTCGACCGGCGCGGCGACAAGCGCAACGCTCCGACCAATTCGATGCCGATCAGATCAGCGCGCTTTTGGACAGGAGCGAGCAGCAGCCTCCGCCGCAGGCCGAGCAGGAACCGACCTTCGGCACGGCCGCCGGAACACCGGCGGCGCGCATGACGGTGAACGAGCTCGATGCTTTGCGGGCGCAGCTGGTCGAGTGCTGGAATCTGCCGATTGGCTGGACCGACCCGTCGGAAGTCCGGGTGGTTCTGCGGTTGTTTCTCAATCCGGACGGGGACGGTCGCCGGTCAACCGCGTATTGAGGAAGCGCCTCAGGGGCGATACAGCCAGACGGCGCCTGAGAGCGCCATTCGTGCGGTCAGGAGATGTGCGCCCTACAATCTCCCCCGAGAGAAGTACGAAGCCTGGAAGGAGATCCGGGTTCGGTTTGATCCGGTAGATATGGGTGGCGTGTGAGTGGCAAGGTGTGGGTCATGGAAGGTTCCCTAAGGGCGCAGCCCGACAGGGCCCGGTCGGTTCTATCGAGGTGTGTCGGCCGGCGACTTGCACGCGGCGTGTCAGCCCTCCTGGCGGCGGCGGTCGGTCTGATGGCGACGACCGGCGCAGCGATTGCGCTGATCGAAATCGATGTCACTCGCGGCAGCGTTCAGCCATTACCGATCGCCGTACCGAGTTTCGTGGGGACCGGGCCCGACGCTCAATTGGGCGTCGAAATGGCCAAGGTGATCTCGACCGACCTCCTGCGATCGGGCATTTTCGCGCCGATTGATCCTTCAACATTTTCGCAGCCGCGAATTGGGCCCTCGGATGCGCCTCGGTTTGCTGATTGGCGGGTTCTCAGCGCCCAAGCGCTGGTCGCCGGTGGCATTGCACACGAGGCCGATGGCCGGCTGCGGGTGGATTTTCGACTCTGGGATGTCTTCGCCGGGCAGCAAATGACCGGCCAGCGATTGTTCACCCAGCCGGAAAATTGGCGGCGCGTGGCGCATCTGGTGGCCGATGCCATCTATGAGAGGCTTACCGGCGAGCGGGGCTATTTCGATTCCCGCATTGTCTTCGTGGACGAGACCGGCCCCAAGGACCGGCGCATCAAGCGGCTTGCCATTATGGATCAGGATGGAGCCAATGTGCGCTTCCTGACCACCGGCGACGACCTTGTGCTGACACCGCGATTCAACCCGTCGAGCCAGGAGATCACCTATATGTCCTACGCCGGGCAAACGCCGAGGGTTCACCTGCTCAACATCGAGACCGGGCAGCGGGAACTGGTCGACGAATTCCCGGGCATGACGTTCGCACCACGTTTTTCACCGGACGGCCAGCGTGTCATCATGAGCCTTCAGCAAGGGGGCAATGCAAACATCTTCACCTTGAATCTGCGGAGCGGTCGGACAACGCGGCTGACCGATACTGCGGCCATCGATACCGCTCCATCCTATTCGCCGGACGGGCGGCAGGTGACGTTCGAATCCGATCGTGGCGGGTCGCAACAGCTCTACATCATGGGCGCGGACGGATCGAACCCGCGCCGTATCACGTTCGGCCAGGGCTCATTTTCGACGCCGGTGTGGTCGCCACGGGGAGATCTGATCGCGTTTACGCGCCGGCATGCGGGAAATTTCGCCATCGGCGTGATGCGGCCGGACGGTTCGGGGGAGCGGATCCTGACCGAGGGATTTCACAACGAGGGGCCAACCTGGGCTCCCAACGGTCGCGTGCTGATGTTCTTCCGCGATACCCCGGGCGCCAATGGCGGGCCGCAATTGTGGACCATCGACCTGAACGGCTACAACGAGTTTCGGGTCCCGCTGCCGTCTTTTGGATCTGATCCGGCCTGGTCACCCTTGCTCGACTAAAATGCGGAAGCTAATCTGAGCTTTTGGGGGCGCCACAAGGTCCGGGCACCGGACGAGAACGAACTTTGTCGAGCGGCGAAAACCAAGGCCATACATTCTTAACCACCTTCCTGAACCGGCGATTAACCAACGCGCTGCTAGACCGGATTCAGGCGTCCGGAATGGTGGACAAGGAGTTACCCGAATGTCGAAATCTTTTTCGTTGTCCCGTGGGGCCGGGCTTGCCGTCGGATTGTGCGCGATCCTGGCGCTGGCGGCCTGTGCCAGAGCACCAGAGGGCGACATTGGCGGACTTTCCCTCGGGGTCAAAGCGCGCGCCGCGGCGGGCACGACGCAGGATTTCGTGGTCAGCGTCGGGGACCGGGTGTTTTTCGAGACCGACTCTGCCGTTCTCACGACCCAGTCGCGCGCAACCCTTGATCGCCAGGCCCTGTGGCTCAATCGCTATCAGCGCTTCTCCATCACCATGGAAGGGCACGCCGACGAGCGCGGCACGCGTGAGTACAACATTGCGCTCGGAGCGAGGCGGGCGACGGCAACACGCGACTATCTGATGTCGCGCGGAGTTGGCGGTAATCGCATACAGACGATTTCGTTCGGCAAAGAACGGCCTGTAGCGGTCTGCAACGACATTTCGTGTTGGTCGCAAAACCGTCGCTCGGTCACGGTCCTGGCCGGCACTGGCTGATCATCGATAAACCTGCGCGCCGAAGACGACCCTCCTTTATCGCCTGCCCAATTTTGGCCGAACTGCCCTGTGCTATGATAGGCCCTTGGGGACAAGCACGCGCGA
Source organism: uncultured Bauldia sp. (assembly GCA_963663975.2). GTDB lineage: Bacteria > Pseudomonadota > Alphaproteobacteria > Rhizobiales > Kaistiaceae > JANQRX01. The sequence continues at coordinate 195,815 of CAXXRA010000011.1, forward strand.
TTGCGCGCTGCAAAGCCGGGATCTTGTGCCATGTACAGCAGGTTGTTGGCCGCCGCGGTTGCCTTTGCGCTCGCCGGATCACCCTATGCACAGGCCGGCTGGCTTGATTTTCTGTCGAGTGGGAGGACCCCTGACAGCTCGATTGTCCTCGCCCAGTCCATCGAAGCGGAGCGGATCAATCGCCTCGAGGCGCAAATGCGCACGCTGACCGGGCAGATCGAGGAGCTGGAATTCCGTTTGCGACAGCTGCAGGACCAGCTTCAGCGCGCGCAGGCGGATTCGGATTTTCGGTTCCGCGAACTGCAGGGCGACGGAACGTCTTTTCAGCTACCGACTCAGCGGTCGTCTGCGCCGGCGCTGCCCAACCCGCCGCCCAGTGCGCAGGCGCTGGGCGGCGGGTTGAACCAACCGGTGACATTGGCTGCCCCGGCCCCGGCCGTGGGTGGTGCAACCCAACCGCTCGATCTGTCCGCGCTGGCGCGGGGCGCGTCGCCGACGCCACAGCTGCCCGCAGGCGAGTTAGCGTCCACCGGCAGCCCGCGGTTGATCTCGATCACTCCCACCGGCGATCCTGGCAGGGACTATCAGCGCGGCTATGATCTGATTCTGTCCGGTGACTATTTCGGCGCGGAAGAGGCTTTCCGGCAGTTCCTGATCGCCTATCCCAGTGATCAACTGGCGGCCGATGCCCAGTTCTGGATCGGCGAGAGCTATTTCGCCCGCGGCCAGTATCGTGAGGCGGCCGATGAGTTTCTGGCAGGCTACAAGGCGTACGCTGAAAGCGCCAAGGGGCCCGAGACTCTGTTGAAGCTGGGATTGTCGTTGGCCGGGCTGGGTGAACGCGACGCGGCATGCTCCACATATGCCGCGGTCATCAAGCAATACCCGCAGGCCTCCAACTCCCTTCGTCAGCGGGTGGTGTCCGAACAAGCCGTTGCAGCCTGCTGATTCCACTCCAGCGATCGATGACGACGAGGTCGAAGCACTCTTCGCGCCGCTGGAAAATGCGGACAGCATAGCGCTGGCGGTTTCGGGCGGTGCTGATTCTCTGGCGCTGCTGGATTGCGCCGACCGCTGGCGGCGTGATCGAGCCGCCATCCAACTTGTCGTGCTGACGCTCGATCACCGACTGCGACCGGAGTCGGCCGACGAGGCCGCCATGGTGGCCGGGTTGGCCGAGGCCCGCGGACTTTCTTCACGAATTCTGGTCTGGGATGGCGAGCTGCCGGAGGTCGCTATCGAAGCAGCTGCGCGCGCGGCCCGCTACCGGCTGCTGCTCAACGCCACCCGCGACGCCGGAGCCAGCCATTTGGTGCTGGCCCATCACCGCGATGACGTCGCCGAAGGTCTTCTCATGCGCCTCGCTCGCGGGTCCGGGGTCTTCGGGCTTGCAGCGATGCGTCCGGTCATCGCGACGCCGGGCGTCGTCATTTTCAGGCCGTTCCTGACGGTCGCCAAATCGCGATTGGCGGCGACGGCGAGCGCCGCAGGCTTGGTACCGGTGGACGATCCGATGAACCACGATCTCAGGTTCGCCCGCGCCCGGGTTCGGGCGTTGCTTCCCGCTTTGGGCGAGCACGGATTGGCTGCCGGCAATCTGGCATCGGCAGCGCACCGACTGGCCGATGCAGCCGAAGCCATCGACGCGGCGGCAACCGGCTTGATCGACCGGGCCGTGATCGTCGACGAACTGGCCATCGTCCGTCTCGATCATGCTGTTTTCGCAGCCGCTCCGAAGGCGGTCCGCTATCGCGTCGTCGGCCGCGTCCTCATGGCTGTGGGCGGTGAACCGCATGAACCTCGTTTCGACCGGCTCGAGAGGTTGTGCGGTGCGATCAGCGCCGGCCCGGCAAAGTGGAAGCGATGTCTGGGCGGGGCGGTGATCGAACGGCGCGCCGCCGATGTCGTCCTGTACCGCGAGATGACCCGAGCCGGGCTGCCCGAAATGCCGCTTGCCGAAGCGTCCGAGCGCGAGTGGGATCGGCGGTTTCGCGTCGCCGTGACCGGGCCGGTTCCGGACAACGCGACCCTCGGGCCTCTCGGCGAAGCGGGACGGCGCGAGATCAGTGCGCGCGGCGCCGCCGCCGCTGCCCTTGCGGTGCTCCCCGCGGTGTGGAGCGGTGGATCGGTGCGCTCGGTGCCCTCGCTCGGTTTCACCCGGGGTCCGCCGCTTCCTTTGGAGATCCGTCAGATCGTGGCCGAACGCCTGCAGCGGCCGCCGCTGTTTCCGGATTACTTTGGTGCGCGCTAGGTGCTGTTGACAGTTAACGGTTTATTAATGGCGGTTGTGATTCAAGCAAGACCTGGGTGTGGAGGAGGAACCGGTCATGCTTCGCAGGGAATTGACGGACGTTCAATGGGAACGGATATCGGATTTGGTACCCGGCAAGGCGTCGGATTGCGGATCCACGGGACGGGACAATCGTCTGTTCGTGGATGCGGTATTGTGGATTGCACGCACGAGTTCGCCATGGCGCGACCTGCCGGACGCGTTCGGCAATTGGAACAGCGTGTACGTGCGCTTTTCCCGGTGGGCCAAACAAGGGGCATGGGAGAGTCTTTTCAAGGCCTTGGTGGACGATCCGGACTTCGAATACCTGATCATCGATTCAACCATTGTGCGGGCACATCAACATGCGTCGGGCGCAAAAGGGGGACTCAAAATCAGGCCATCGGACGTTCGCGCGGCGGCTTGACGAGCAAGGTTCACATCGCTGTCGATGGGCTCGGCAATCCATTACGGTTCATCCTTACCGGCGGTCAGGTAGGCGATGTCACCCAGGCTGAAGAGTTGATCGCCGACGTGGCCGGCGCAAACCTCATCGCCGACACGGCCTATGATGCCGATCATCTCCGCGCCCGTCTCAACGATGCCGGAATAGTGGCGGTGATCCCATCCAACCCGTCACGGGCGCAAGCCATCCCCTACGATGCCGAACTCTACAAAGAAAGACATCTCGTCGAATGTTACATAAACAAAATCAAACACTTCCGGCGCATCGCCACGCGCTATGAAAAAACCGCAACGGCCTACATGGCCATGCTGTTTCTTTCGGTGCCATCATCTGGCTGATAACTGTCAACAGGACCTAGTGTCTCCCTTGTATTCACCTTGCCGTAATCCGGTCATGATAGCATGGCAGTTAATCTTGGTTTCGCGTGGACAAGCACCTATCTTTAACCGTGACGGGCTTGAGAAACGGCGCGTCGGCGATCCGTCTGCCCCCAAGGAATGCTCATGAGCCCCAATTTTCGTAACTTCGCCGTCTGGGTGATCATCCTGCTCGTGCTGGTTGGCCTGTTCAGTATGTTCCAGAACACCGGTACGACAACGGTGTCGCGTGACCTCGCCTATACCCAGTTCGTCACCGATCTGGAGCAGGGCCGGGTGCGCAGCGTGGTGATTTCGGGTCAGCAGATCATCGCCAATTATGACAACGGCAGCACCTTTCAGACTTACGCGCCGGACGGCTCGGATATCGTCCGGCGCATGGAGGACCGCGGGGTCACGATTACCGCCAAGCCGACAAGTGAAGAAGGCCAGTCGCTGCTCCAGACCCTGCTTGGCTGGACGCCGATGCTTCTGATCCTGGCGGTCTGGATATTCTTTATGCGGCAGATGCAGGGTACTGGCGGCAAGGCGCTCGGATTCGGCAAGTCCAAAGCCAAACTTCTGACCGAGGCTCACGGGCGCAAGACCTTTGATGATGTCGCCGGAGTCGACGAGGCCAAGGAGGACCTCGAGGAAATCGTCGAGTTCCTGCGCGACCCGCAGAAATTTCAACGGCTCGGCGGTCGGATTCCGCGCGGCGTTCTGCTCGTCGGCCCGCCAGGTACCGGCAAGACGCTCCTGGCGCGCGCGATCGCGGGCGAAGCCAGCGTTCCGTTCTTCACGATTTCCGGTTCAGACTTCGTCGAAATGTTCGTCGGCGTTGGTGCCAGCCGCGTGCGCGACATGTTCGAGCAAGCCAAGAAAAATGCGCCGTGTATCATCTTCATCGACGAAATCGATGCGGTTGGCCGTCATCGCGGCGCCGGGCTCGGCGGCGGCAATGATGAGCGGGAGCAGACGCTGAACCAGTTGCTGGTCGAGATGGACGGCTTCGAATCCAATGAAGGCATCATCCTGATTGCCGCCACCAACCGGCCCGACGTCCTCGATCCGGCGCTGCTGCGACCGGGCCGGTTTGACCGCCAGGTGGTGGTGCCCAATCCGGATGTCGTCGGTCGGGAAAAGATCCTCAAGGTGCACATAAAGAAAGTGCCACTGGCACCGGACGTGAATCTCAGGATCGTGGCGCGCGGTACGCCCGGGTTCTCCGGCGCGGACCTGGCGAATCTCGTCAATGAGGCGGCGCTTCTGGCGGCACGGCGTGGCAAGCGCATGGTGACGATGGCCGAATTCGAGGATGCCAAGGACAAGGTCATGATGGGCGCGGAGCGCCGCACGCTGGTGATGACCGAGGACGAGAAGCGGTTGACCGCTTACCACGAGGGCGGCCATGCGATCGTTGCGCTGCACGTTCCGGCCGCCGATCCCGTGCACAAGGCCACGATCATCCCCCGGGGCCGCGCGCTTGGCATGGTGTTGCAGCTGCCGGAGCGCGACAAATTGTCGTTGAGCCTCGAACAGATGACCTCACGCCTGGCCATCATGATGGGCGGCCGGGTTGCCGAGCAGATGATCTTCGGCGAAGAGAAAGTGACCTCTGGCGCGGCCTCCGACATCGAGCAGGCGACCCGTCTGGCCCGCATGATGGTGACGCGATGGGGCTTCTCTGAGGAACTCGGCGCGGTCGCCTATGGCGAGAATCAGGAAGAGGTGTTTCTCGGTCATTCAGTCTCCCGACAGCAGAACATCTCCGAGGAGACGGCGCAGAAAATCGACGGCGAGATCCGCCGCTATGTGGAAGCCGGCTTTAGCGAGGCCCAGCGTATTCTGACTTCCAATGCCGATGAACTCGAAACACTCGCGCAGGGCCTGTTGGAGTATGAAACGCTGAGCGGCGACGAGATTCACGACCTGCTCGCCGGCAAGCAGCCCGTGAGGGAGACCACGGAGGAGGCGGCGGCCTCCAAGGGTTCGGCCGTCCCGGTCACAAAGGGCAAGTCCAAGGCACCGCCGAGCCCCGGTCTGGAGCCGCAGCCGCAATCCTGATCCGAATCCAAACCATATCGCATGCCAGAGGCCGCCTCCGGGCGGCTTCTTCTTTTTTCGCACGACATTGGGTTCCAGGTGGCGGCGAGCGATGGTTGGCAGGGTTTTTCGCCCATTGCCTGCAGCTTCGATATTGCGGCCGAATATGGCCCACCTGCCGCGCACCAAGTTCGACGCGGCCTACTTCGAGGTTGGTGAACGTGGTTAAGCCAACCTTAAGTTTTGCCGCCGACAATGACCTGCAACTGGCCGCCGCGTGAGGCGCCTCGACGGGGTTTACCGGCAGCTGCCCAACTCCCCAATGGCGCTGTGGCGCAGGACCGGCCCTGACATCCATCTTCGCCGCTGGCGCCGCGCGTCCCGTAGGACGGGCGGCGCCCGGTAGTGTCGACTGTCGATCCTCCGGGGTTCCCGGAATTCTTTGGCTCCCGCGCAGGGCGGTGTTGTTGCTTCGACGTTTCGGTTTGGGTTCCTGAACGGTTACGCCGTTGACCTTGTCAACTCCAAGACTCGCTTTGTGTTGCAGTCGGGCAAAGGCCTTTCTCCGATTCCCGGTGCGACGCGGGCGGGCGTGAAACAGGCAAACGCTGCGTGGCGCGGTGCGCGCCCGCATGGTCCATCGAGGCTACCCGGCGCCGGAGGTGGCCGAGTGGCCTCCCCTCAGCGATTGGCGACAGCGACGTCGCGCATGACATTGGCCTCGAGTTCCATCTCGTCGAGGCGGCGCCTGACCACATCACCAATGCTGATGATGCCCACGATGCGATCGCCATCAACAACCGGCAGATGCCGCATACGCCGCAGGGTCATGAGCTGCATGGCCGTCTTGACCGTGTCGTCCGGCCCGCATGTGATGACGGTCGTGGTCATGAGTTGCGCGACCTTTAGCTGCAGAATTGTGCCACCATGGCGTGTCAGACCACGCATCACATCTCGCTCCGAGATGATCCCGTCGAGCGATTTGCCATCGGCGCTGACCACGATGGCGCCGATGTCCTCCTGGCGCAATTTGTGAGCCAGCATCTCGATGGTCTCGTCGGGTCGCATGGAAACGACCTTGTCGCCCTTCTCTGAGAGGATTTCGCTGATTTTCATCGCCGTACTCCGTCCGCTGCGGCCGGGCGGGGACAGGAACGGGGAGCAATAAACGCTCTAGGTGCTGTTGACAGTTAACGGTTTATTAATGGCGGTTGTGATTCAAGCAAGACCTGGGTGTGGAGGAGGAACCGGTCATGCTTCGCAGGGAATTGACGGACGTTCAATGGGAACGGATATCGGATTTGGTACCCGGCAAGGCGTCGGATTGCGGATCCACGGGACGGGACAATCGTCTGTTCGTGGATGCGGTATTGTGGATTGCACGCACGAGTTCGCCATGGCGCGACCTGCCGGACGCGTTCGGCAATTGGAACAGCGTGTACGTGCGCTTTTCCCGGTGGGCCAAACAAGGGGCATGGGAGAGTCTTTTCAAGGCCTTGGTGGACGATCCGGACTTCGAATACCTGATCATCGATTCAACCATTGTGCGGGCACATCAACATGCGTCGGGCGCAAAAGGGGGACTCAAAATCAGGCCATCGGACGTTCGCGCGGCGGCTTGACGAGCAAGGTTCACATCGCTGTCGATGGGCTCGGCAATCCATTACGGTTCATCCTCACCGGCGGTCAGGTTGGCGATGTCACCCAGGCTGAAGAGTTGATCGCCGACGTGGCCGGCGCAAACCTCATCGCCGACACGGCCTATGATGCCGATCATCTCCGCGCTCGTCTCAACGATGCCGGAATAGTGGCGGTGATTCCATCCAACCCGTCACGGGCGCAAGCCATCCCCTACGATGCCGAACTCTACAAAGAAAGACATCTCGTCGAATGTTACATAAACAAAATCAAACACTTCCGGCGCATCGCCACGCGCTATGAAAAAACCGCAACGGCCTACATGGCCATGCTGTTTCTTGTCGGTGCCATCATCTGGCTCCGATAACTGTCAACAGGACCTAGGGGACGCTGCATAAGCGAGTTCGCTGTATCCGGCTCCTGTCCTGACCAGCTCAATTCGATTGAAGCGGTCAGCCAATGTTATCACGAACCAGAGAGTCGCGCTGGTCCCAACCGGTGGTGACCGGATGAAGCCGGCCGGAGACGACTCGGAGTGGACCACAAATGGACCCGTGTCGCCGTTCTCCGGTGAGCGCTTCGGCGCGAAGCAAAGACGACAGTTGAAGCGTTGTTGCGTGGCTTGGAACGGCGGACGCGCGTGCCTGAGCGACCATGGTTGGGACACCCGGATCACCCGGAAAGCCTCGTGCGGTCACAATCGATGGTCGGCAAAGGCCGCGTCCGCCGGCGGAAAACTTGTCGCATCCGTGAAGCTGGGAAAGACCTTGCGTTTTGGCCCCCCTGCCGATACATGCGCCGGCGGGACACCCCTCCCCAACGAGGGGCATCTATCTGGAAGGATAGGCTGATGACGACGCCCCCCATGCCTGGCCGCCGGCCGGCCAATCCCAATTTTTCTTCTGGACCTTGTGCCAAGCGCCCCGGCTGGTCGCTGGATGCGCTTGGTGACGCAGCGCTCGGCCGCTCCCACCGCGCAAAGATCGGCAAGAACAAGCTCAAGCGGGTCATCGAGGAAACGCGCGCGTTGCTGGAACTGCCGGCCGATTTTCGGCTGGGCATCGTTCCGGCGTCCGATACCGGCGCGATGGAGACCGCACTGTGGTCGCTGCTCGGCAGCCGGCCCGTCGACGTGCTCGCCTGGGAGTCCTTCGGGCTGGCCTGGGTGACCGATGTGGTCAAACAGCTGAGGCTCGAGGACGCCCGCGTTCTCAAGGCCGATTACGGCCACCTGCCCGACCTCGGCCAGGTCGATTTCGACCATGATGTGGTGTTTACCTGGAACGGCACCACTTCGGGCGTTCGGGTTCCTGACGGTGACTGGATCGCCGCCGACCGCAAGGGGCTGACGATCTGCGATGCTACCTCGGCCGCCTTCGCCCAGGACCTGCCCTTCGACAAGCTCGATGTTGTCACCTTCTCCTGGCAGAAGGCGCTTGGCGGCGAGGCGGCACACGGCGTGCTCATTCTCAGCCCACGGGCGGTGGAGCGGCTGGAGACGACGTCTCCGGCCTGGCCGATGCCCAAGCTTTTCCGCCTGACCAAGGGCGGTAAACTCAACGAAGGCATTTTCGCCGGGTTGACGATCAACACGCCGTCCATGCTGTGTGTCGAGGATTGCCTTGATGCGCTCGGATGGGCGCGGTCGATCGGCGGCTTGGTCGCCATGCGCGGCCGAGCCGATACCAATTTCAAGGTCCTGGCTGAATGGGTCGAGCGCACGGCTTGGGTCGATTTCTTTGCCGTCGACCCGGCGACGCGGTCCAATACATCGGTGTGTCTGAAGGTGGTCGATCCGGCGATCGTTGGCCTTGAGACCGCGGACCAGGAGGCGTTCGTGCATGGCATCGTCGCTCGACTGGATGGGGAAGGGGTCGCCTACGACACCAACTTCCACCGCGACGCACCGCCACATCTCAGGATCTGGACCGGCGCCACGATCGAGGCTTCCGACGTCAAGATTCTGACCGAATGGCTGGACTGGGCGTATGCCGGCGAGAAATCCGTGCTCGTCGTGGCCGCGTAGATCGACCGCAAAATAACGCCGGGCCGCACAGGACGCCACCCGAATACCCAAATTGGGTCCCACGTGCAGCCCACATGCACGCCACCCGGATTGCCAAGGACAACCTCATCATGACCGCCCGCGTTCTCGTCTCCGACAAGCTTTCAACCACCGCCGTCAACATTTTCAGGGAGCACGGACTGGATGTCGATTTCCTGCCCGAATTGGGCAAGGACAAGGACGGCCTGCTCGCCGAAATTGGAAAATATGACGGGCTCGCCATCCGCTCCGCGACGAAGGTTACGGAAAAGCTGCTCGCCTCGGCGGGCCGGCTGCGGGTTGTCGGCAGAGCCGGCATCGGCGTCGACAATGTCGACGTTGCAGCCGCGACCCGGCGTGGCATCGTGGTGATGAACACGCCCTTCGGCAATTCGATCACAACGGCCGAGCATGCCGTTGCCATGCTCTTTGCACTGGCCCGCCAACTGCCCGAGGCCGATGTCTCGACCAAGGCGGGAAAGTGGGAGAAGAACCGGTTCATGGGCACCGAGATCACCGGCAAGACCCTCGGCATCATCGGTTGCGGCAACATCGGCGCGATCGTCGCGGCGCGGGCGATCGGTCTGAAGATGAAGGTGATTGCCTACGATCCGTTTCTGTCGGAGGAGCGCGCCATGCAGCTCGGGGTGGAGCGGGTCGATTTGGACAGACTTTGGGGGCGGTCGGACTTTATCACCCTGCATACGCCTCTGACCGACAAGACCCGCAAAATCATCGATGCGGGCGCGATCGAGAAAATGAAGGATGGCGTGCGCATCGTGAACTGCGCCCGCGGGGGATTGGTCGTCGAGGCCGACCTGGTCGAGGCGTTGAAATCGGGAAAGGTCGCCGGCGCCGGCATTGACGTGTTCGAAACCGAGCCGGCCATCGACAGCCCGTTGTTCAAAGCGCCCAACGTCGTGTGCACGCCGCATCTGGGGGCGGCGACCAGCGAAGCGCAGGAGAACGTTGCCATCCAGGTTGCCGAGCAGATGTCTGACTATCTGGTCAATGGCGCAGTCTCCAACGCGTTGAACATGCCGTCGATCACCGCCGAAGAGGCGCTGCGACTGAAACCGTTCGTCGGACTGGCCGAGAATTTGGGGTCGTTCGCTGGCCAACTGACGGAAACCACGATCATGGCGGTCACGATCGAATACGCCGGCGAAGTTGCGGGTATGAACACCAAGGCGCTGACCTCGGCGCTTCTGGCGGGCTTGCTGCGACCGATACTGACCGAGGTCAACATGGTCAACGCCGCTATGGTTGCCGAGTCTCGCGGCATGTCGGTCGACGAGGTTCGACAGACCAAGCGCGGCGTCTATGAGACCTATGTTCGGTTGACCGTCGAGACCGAACGGCAGAAACGCTCGGTCGCCGGAACAGTATTCTCCGATGGGCGGCCGCGGATCATCCAGATCAAGGAGATTGATCTGGAGGCCGGATTCGGCGCCCACATGCTGTATGTCACCAATCTGGACAAACCGGGTTTCATCGGGCGGCTGGGGACGTTGCTGGGCGATGAGAAGGTCAATATCGCCAATTTCAACCTTGGCCGGTTCGCGCCCGGAATTGACGCGATCGCACTGGTGGAGGTCGACCAGCCGATCAGTGACGACGTGCTTGTACGCGTGCAGGCGCTGGACGACGTCGTCCAGGCCAAACGCATCAGCTTTTGAGGTCCCGGGCCAGCCCGATGCCGTTGGCCGCAACCGTACGGCACGCCCAACGGTCGCCACGTGTGTTTGCGTGAGGCACCCAAACGGTTTTGTAGGGGTCGCGCGCGGCGGGCTGAATCGCTATGGTCAGGCGGCTTTTTCGCCCCGGCGCAGTCTGGGGCGATTCCATGTCTGGAGGGCGACAGTACGCAAATGGCGAATGTAGTCGTCGTCGGCTCGCAATGGGGCGACGAGGGGAAGGGCAAGATCGTCGACTGGCTCTCGAAGCGCGCTGATATCGTGGTGCGGTTTCAGGGCGGCCATAATGCCGGTCATACGCTGGTGATCGACGGCACCAGCTACAAGCTGAGCCTTTTGCCGTCGGGCGTCGTGCGCAAGGGCAAGATGTCGATCATTGGCAACGGTGTGGTGGTCGACCCGGTCGCGTTGGTCGATGAAATCGAGCGGCTAAGGGACCAGGGCGTGGAGGTCTCGCGGGACAATCTGCGGGTGGCGGAAAATGCGCCGCTGATCCTCTCCGTGCACCGGGAGCTTGATATCACCCGCGAAAGTTCCGATTCCGGCACTCGCCTGGGCACGACAAAGCGGGGGATCGGTCCGGCCTATGAGGACAAGGTCGGACGTCGCGCGATTCGCCTGTTGGATCTGGCAAATGCCGACACCTTGCCGGCCAAGGTCGACCGTCTGTTAGCCCACCACAACGCCCTGCGGCGCGGTCTCGGCCAGCGCGAAGTCAGGCGCGAGGATATCCTTGCCGAATTGCAGGCGGTTGCGCCGCGGGTTCTGCCGTTTGCCGACACCGTGTGGCGGTTCCTTGACGAATCACGGCGCAACGGGAAGTTGATCCTGTTCGAAGGTGCTCAAGGTGCGCTGCTTGACGTGGATCACGGCTCCTATCCCTATGTGACGTCATCGAACACGGTCGCTGGCCAGGCCTCGGCCGGGTCGGGTGTGGGGCCACGAGCGCTGGGCTACGGACTGGGGATCACCAAGGCTTACACAACCCGGGTCGGAGAGGGGCCTTTTCCGACCGAGGAGTTGGGCGAGATCGGGGAGTTCCTCGGCACACAAGGTAAGGAATTCGGAACCGTCACGGGTAGGAAACGGCGCTGCGGCTGGTTCGATGCGGTGCTCGTGCGCCAGGCGGTCAAAACCTCGGGCATCGACGGTATTGCGCTGACCAAGCTGGATGTGCTGGACGGGCTGGAACGCATCAGAATCGCGGTAGGTTATCGGTTGGATGGCAAGGAGATCGATTATTTCCCCGCCTCGGAGGGCGCGCAGATGCGGGTCGAGCCCATTTACGAAGACATGGAGGGATGGCAGGACTCGACCGCGGGCGCCCGGACGTGGAACGATCTCCCGGCCCAGGCGGTCAAATATGTGCGCCATGTCGAGGAATTGATCGGTGCCCCGGTCGCATTACTTTCAACCGGTCCCGAGCGGGAAGACACAATCCTTGTCCATGATCCTTTTCACGGCTAATCCGGACCGCTAGGAAACGCCGACAGAGTGAACGGATGGCAGAATATTACGCAGTACTGAGCAAGGCGGTGGTCGGGCTGACAGAGTCGGCCGAGGCGCGGCGCAAGGTCTATGACAAGGCGCGCAACGCGCTGATCGGTCAGCTCAAGGCGATCGATCCGCCGTTGCCGACGGCAGAGATCTCGCGGCAGCGACTGGAGCTGGAAGAGGCCATCCGCAGGGTCGAGCGGGAAGCTGCGGCGGCCGCGGTTTCGGCTTCGCCCAAGGCTCCGCGCCCTCAAGACCCGCCGGCGCGGCGTCCACTTTCAGATTCGCCACAGGACGTGCCTGCGGACCAGGCTTCGCCGGACGAATCGGCGAGCGGCGTCTTTCGGCGCGCCGTCGAGGAAGCCGGTAGTCAGCAGCGAAATATGACCGCCGAAGCCGAGCCAGCACCCCCGGCGCAATCATATCGCCAGGTCGCGGAGACCGAACGATATCCGGAACACGAGCCGCAAGGGACGGCCCCGGCACCACAGGCGCCTGTCGATCATTCCGATCCCGGCGCGTCGGCTCCGCACGAACACGATCGTCCCGCGGGTCGCGATCCGGCTGCCCCTTCGCGCGGTTATGACTATGAATGGGATCGCGATGCCGAACCGCCGCCGCCCATTCCCGATCCGTTTTCCGACCAACGCGACCCGCCCAATTCTTCGCGACGCAGGCGGCGACCGCGCGACGCCGACCTGGGGCAGCGACCCCCTCGGCGTTCCCGGGTGCCGGCGATTCTGCTGACGGTGCTGGTGCTGGTGATGTTGGTTGGCCTGGCCGCCTTCGGGTGGTCGCAACGCGAGATTATCAATGATTTGCTGGCGGCTTTCGACCAAGGCAGCGAAACCGCAGCGCCGGTACAGTCGTCAAGCCCGCCGCCGTCATCATCATCGTCGGAGCCGGCCAAGGTCAATGACCGCCTGCCAGGTGGTGATACCGCCTCCGGCGCCCGCGTGGTCGAGGCTCAACCATCGACCGATCAGCTGGCGCGTGCGCCGAGCGGCGGCGAGAACAATGCGCCCCCTGTTCAGTCAGCCACGCTCTATGAGGAGCCGGTGGACCCCTCTGCAGCCGAAGCCGGTGTGGTCGCCATCGACGCGGATGTAAGATGGACGTTTTCTGCCAGCGGCGCGTCGGGCCCCGAAATCGTCGCCGAATTGGTGGTACCTGATAGGAATCTGAACATCCGGGTGGCGATCAGCCGAAACACCGACCAGACGCTGCCGGCGAGCCATCTGGTGGTGGTCACGTCGCAAGGTGCGGTCGTTGGAATCGACAAGATTCCGAGACTGGTGTTCAAGTCATCCGAGAGCGGCCGCGGGGCACCCCTGATCGGCGCAACCGCGAAGGTGGCCGATGGCCTGTTCTGGATTGCCCTGTCGGCCAACGCCGACGACGTGGCCTTCAACATCGACTTGATTCGCGAGCGGTCGTGGATCGACCTTCCGCTTGTCTACGACAGCGGGCAGCGGGCCATTCTGACATTTGAGAAAGGCGCCGCTGGCGCAAGCGTCGTCGAACAGGCACTTGCAGCCTGGGAGGCGGGCTGAGTTTCTGATCAGAAACGGCGTCGGTCGCCAGTGCAGGTAAGCCGACACACCCCATAATGGCCAGGCCCGGGGCGGTTGATTGCCCCGGGTTCCGGTCTGTTGTCGGGGAGGCGTCTCAGGCAGCTACCGCCGGTTGTACGGCGATGACGTCCCAATCGAGCTTGCTGGCCCAATCGGCCAGACTGTGCCAATTCACCTCCGGGAATTCGCGCCGGAGTGCGGCGATGTCGGCCGAGTACCCGACGCGGTCGAACCATTCGTTCATGAGTGCGAGGTCTTCCGACTGTTTTCGCACCGCCGCGATCGGAATCTCCGCATAAGCGACCTTTCGGCTGGAGGCGCGAGCCAGGACCGCCGCGGTTTCGGTTCCGGTGAGTTCATCACCGGCAATGTCGAAGCGCTTGCCGAACACCCGCTCGCGCCTCTCGATCAGCCGGGCGCCGAATTCTGCGATGTCGTTGACGGCAATCTGCTGCAGCTTGCGGCCGGCCGGCAGGGCCATGGCCAACTGGCCGTTGACCAGGGCCGGAAGCGACCACGGCGAGACATGATTTTCCATGAAGAACACCGGCGCGCTAATCGTGTAGGGCACGTCCGAAGCGACAAGATAGTCCTCGACCTCGGATTTGCTCTCGAAATGCGGAATGCCGGTGTTCTGGTCGGCTGAAGCTACCGACGAATAGACGATGTGGCCGACACCAGCGGCCTTGAAGGCATCGATCGCCTGCCGGCCATGTTCGGTTTCGGCCGAGGCGCCGGCCTCGAATGGCGTCCCCATGAGGTAGGCGGTGTCCACGCCCTGCGCGGCGCGTTTCAGCGATGCCAGATCCGTGAAGTCGCCGGCGACGACCTCGACACCTTTGCGGGCCAGATTCTTAGCCGGGTCGCTGGCAGGATTGCGAGTCAGGGCGCGCACACGATGCCCATCGCGATGAAGGACCTCGGCGACTGCACCACCCTGCTGGCCGGTCGCCCCAGTGATCAGAACACTCAGTTTGTTGGACATTGGATCTACTCCGTTCAATGAATCTCGTGCCCCCACACCTAGGTGATGGTCAATTGGTTCGGTAGTTACTATAATTGATAATTATTGTCCTATATGAGGAACAATCGACATCATGGATCTCAATCAGGTCTTGATTTTCGTCGAGGTCGTGAAAGCCGGCAGCTTTACCGGCGCGGCCCGGGCGCTGAAGCTGCCCAAGACAACGGTCAGCCGAAAGGTCGCGGCGCTCGAGGCGGCGCTCGGCATCAGGCTCCTGAATCGAACGACACGTTCGCTGAGCCTGACCGATGCGGGGCGGCGATACGAGGCTGTGTGCCGCGACGCGGTGGCGTCGATCGAAGCGGCCAGCCGCGATGCCGCCGGTGAGCAAGAGGTGCCGACCGGGACGGTTCGCATTTCCGCGCCGGTGGACGATCATTTTCTGGCCGAAGCGGTGCCGGAATTCCTGGCCCGCCATCACGGTGTCGCCGTGGAGGTCGTGTTGACCGACGAGCATCTCGACCTGATCGCTGAACGAATCGATATTGCCCTGCGTGGTGGACGGCTGGCCGATTCGAGCCTGGTTGCACGCCATCTTGCCTCCGGCCCGATTTTCGTTTGCGCCAGCCCCGACTATCTTGCCGCGGCGGGCCGGCCGGCCCATCCGGACGATCTGCGTCATCACAGCTGCATCGTGCACGGGCGATCGGTCGATGGCGGCTCGTGGGTGCTGGAGGGACCGGACGGCACGGTGCATGCCCAGCTGGCCAGCCGCCTTGCCGTCAACTCGATGATGTTTGCGGTCAGGGCGGCAGCGGCTGGGCAGGGGCTGGCGCTGATCCCCGAATCGATCGCCGCCGGCGAAATCGCAAAGGGCCGGCTGGAGCGCGTATTACTGGACTGGCGCGCGCCCACCGGGGGCCTCTTTCTGGTCTATCCGAGCAATCGTCACCAGCCCGCGGCGGTGAGGGCACTGGCCGATTTCATCGCCGGCAAGATGGCAGAATTCATGCCGCCGCGGGCGGCATGAATGGGGCGATTACGGGTGTGCCTCGATCACCGGCGTCCTCGGATTCTCGAGTTCCTTGGCCGCCTTCTGAACCGCCTTCTGGACCTTTTCGAACGCCCTCACTTCGATCTGTCGCACGCGCTCGCGCGACACGCCGAATTCGCCCGAAAGCCCTTCCAGGGTAATGGGATCTTCGGCCAGCCGGCGGGCCTCGAAGATACGGCGCTCACGCTCGTTGAGGACTTCCATGGCGTCAAGCAGCAACTGCCGCCTGTTGTCCCGTTCCTCGCTCTCCGCCAGGATCTCTTCCTGGTCAGGTGCTTCATCGACGAGCCAATCCTGCCACTCGCCACCGGCTTCGCCATCGGTGCGCAGCGGTGCGTTCAACGAGGTATCGCCGCCGAGACGACGGTTCATCGAGACGACTTCATCCTTGCTGACACCCAGACGGGTGGAAATCTTTTCGACCTGATCGGGATGGAGATCTCCGTCTCCCAGCGCGTCGATCTGGCCCTTGACCTTGCGTAGGTTGAAGAACAGCCGCTTCTGGTTGGCCGTGGTGCCCATCTTGACCAGGCTCCAGGAGCGCAGAATGTACTCTTGAATGGCGGCACGTATCCACCACATTGCATAGGTCGCTAGGCGGAACCCCTTGTCGGCATCGAACCGCTTGACGGCCTGCATCAGGCCGACATTGCCTTCCGAGATCACTTCGCCGATCGGCAAACCGTAGCCGCGATAGCCCATGGCGATCTTGGCGACCAGGCGCAGATGGCTTGTCACCAGTCGATGCGCGGCATCGCGGTCGTCATCCTCATGATACCGTTTGGCGAGCATGAACTCTTCATCCGGCTTGAGCATGGGGAATTTTTTGATTTCCGCCAGATAGTGCGACAGACCGGCTTCGCCTGCAGCAATGGCGGGCAGATTCGTTCGGGCCATAAAAAGCGCCCCTTTCCTTGCCTTCGGAGCCCCCGGACGATCCCGGCAGGCTCGGCGCCGGCACCCGAAGCGCGCCAAGCGAACCATGAATATAGGTACGATTTGGTCCAAAACACGACCTGGCAGCCAACCAGGGATAACGATGTTTTGACAGCTTGCCGGAAGCTGCGACAAATCACCGCCCCGACCATCGCGTGAAATCGAGCGCCTCGGGCGGTTCCGCCAGGTGAGGGGCGGCCGCTGCCAGGCCTAAACGGCTGGATCGCTGCTACGTTGAAGTTTGCCGGCGGTCAGTCACAGCTTGTGCAGGGCGGCCACGACACCGGCCAGATCCGCCGGTAGCGGGCTCTCGAAACGCACGGTGGCGCCGGTCACCGGATGGGCGAAGCCAAGAAGCCAGGCGTGCAGGGCATGACGGGTAAGCGCCTGGACCGTGGTTTTTTGCGGCTCCGCCAAGGTGTTGGCCTTGGTCAAAAACCCCGCTCCGTAGGTGCCGTCGCCAATCACAGGATGGCCGGCAGCAGCAAGGTGCACCCGTATCTGGTGCGTTCGTCCGGTTTCCAGCCGACAGTCGAGACGAGCGGCGGCCGGTTCGGTTGCCGACCCGAAGGTCTCCTCAACCGTGTAGTGGGTGACGGCGCGGCGCCCGCCTTTGATTGCGATCGCCATCTTCTCGCGGTTCTTCGACGATCGACCGATTGCTGCGTCGATGGTGCCGCTACGGCGGTCGGGCGCGCGCCACACCAGCGCCTGGTAGGCGCGCACCAACGGGCCCTTGCGGCCGTGATCGGCGAACTGTGCGGCAAGACGGTTGTGGGCGCGATCATGTTTGGCGACCACCAGGAGGCCGCTGGTATCCTTGTCCAGCCGGTGAACGATACCCGGGCGGGCAACACCGCCAATACCGGACAGGCTATCGCCGCAATGGGCGATCAGCGCGTTGACCAGGGTGCCGCTCAAATTGCCGGCGCCGGGATGGACCACCAGACCGGCAGGTTTGTCGACAACGATCAGGTCATCGTCCTCGTACACCACGGAAAGGGGAATCTTCTCCGCCCTGGGAACCGGCGGCGCCGCTTCGGGCACCGTGAGTTCGATATTGTCGCCAGGTTTGACCGACCTTTTGGGCTCGACTATCGTCGCGCCCGCGATCGTCACCCGACCCGAGACGATCAAATTCTTGATCCGGCTGCGGCTGAGATCGGGGATGATTTCGGCGAGAAACACGTCGAGACGGCGACCGCCGGCCTCCGGCGCCACCGTCACGGCGAAAGTCACCATCCCACCGGCGCGCTCCGCGATCATGACATCTTCGATCCACCACAATGACGATGAGAAACCGCTTGATCCGGCGCTGGAGCGGGTGCAGGCACGGCTACGGCGGCTGATGTTGATCGCCGGCCTGACGTTGGGGGTCGGTATCTTCGCCGTCTTCGCTGCGATCCTCTACCGGATCGTAACGCTCGACACCAGCAGCACCGGCGAGGCCCCGATCGCGCAAGCGATTTCAGCGTCCATCAACAGAAGCGAACTCGATCTGCCGGCGGACGCGCAGCTGTTGACGGCAACCGCGGACGGCGGGCGGATCGTCCTCACCTATTTCCACGACGCCGGCGAAACCGTCATCGTCATCGACGCGACGACGCTGGCGGTGGCAGGCACGCTCCAACTGTCGGCCGACTGAGCGGCGTCACGATCGGTGGGCGGAGGCACCTTGCCAAGCGTGAGGGGTGGTCGTTATATCCCATCCAGCCGGCCGAGCCGGCGCCGCGGCTCCCTTCGTCTAGCGGTTTAGGACATCGCCCTCTCACGGCGAAAACAGGGGTTCGATTCCCCTAGGGAGTACCAAAGTAAACCATTGAGAATACAGGCTTTACTGGATTTAGGCTTTGGCTTTGGCGGTTACTGCGCGGGATTTCGCCAACTTTTCGCAAACTCAGCATGCTCGAATCGTTGTCGGCTGATGCCTCGCGTGGTCATGGCGCGCGGTGTTATTGGAGAAAGATATGCCTGGCAGACTCGATCCACGGATTTGTAATATTCACATCGACGCTAATACTCTGGATCGGGATGGAAGTGGCCGCGACGCGCTACTCGACCGGTTTATGGCACTCCGGGATGCGGGCAAGATCATCATTGTCGTGCCCGATTCCGTTCTTGGTGAGGCTGCCCATCCGAATACGCCAACCAGCGTCAGAACGGCGATGCATTCCAAGGTCTATACTTTACCCGTCGCCCGCACTGCCGGCGAAATGGATTTGCTCGCCAAGGTGCGTGCCGCTCTTCGGGGCAACGCGCAACCAGGTAAGCACGACAAAGATGCAGAGCACCTGTTTGAGGCAGAGAAATACGGGGGTGGTTACTTCATCACGAATGACGGGAGAGTTTTGCCGAAACGCGGCTGTCTGGACAAGCTCATCGGCCCGGCGCTTTCCATCGTCACGGTTGAAGAATTTCTCGATATTTACGATCGATACCAAAGGGACCGGCCTGATCCGGCTGACAGCCGGCGGTACCCCGAGTAGGCTTGGCCAAGTGGCCGACTGACCCACAAAGGCCGGCGTCTAGACGGCGAAACCGCCTTGTCGTTTGTTCCGACCGCAGATACCGCCGGACGGTGGCGGTCCACAGCGACCGCTTGTATACGGCGGCGGACGTATTAATCGAATGCAATCAATAACTTGGCGACATTACGCCCGCTTTCCGGTATCCTGTCCGAAGCACATTTCATGATGCGGGAGACAGGCGAATGCGGCCATTGACGCTGAAAAAGGTGTTCACCCTTCGGAGCACTCGGAGATTCCTCGCGGACCTACACGCTGCGGCCGCCGCGGCTGGCTTGACGACCAGCGATTTTATCCGCGTGACAGTTGGCGAGCGAATTGGGCGCCCGATCCGCCGACCCCGCGAGGACGACCAGGCCTCGACGAAGAGGGCGGCGTAATCCATAATGCACACCGTCCCGCAAATCGCATCGGATCCCAGCCCGTCACCGGGCGCCGCGGGGCGTGCTGGCGCTGTCGGACTCGCACAAATTCCATTCGACCTGATCGACGATGCTTGGCCCTACGCGGCACCGCTTCTGGCGTCCGCCCATCGTCGCCTGGGCGGCGACAATCCAGCGAAGTTGTACGATCGTTTGAAGGCTCGCGATTGCGACCTTTGGTTTGCCTGCAACCCGTCAAATCTGAACCACCGCTCGCGGCCATGATCACGGGCGTTCGCGGCGATACGGTTTTTATCGAAACGCTCGGCGGCAGGGACATGCACCGCTGGATCGACTTGTTGCCGGAGTTTGAAGCGCTCGCCAGACAACACGGCATCAAACATATCGAAATCGAAGGCCGGCCGGGCTGGTCGAGGATTTTCGCCGACTATGAAACCAAGAAGGTCATTTTTGGAAAGGCACTGTAACCGATATTCGGCAGATGACATCCAAATTCGTGGAAATCGTACCACTGGTCGGACCGCCAAGGGAACGGCATCTCCTTTTGCAGCCATCCGATGGCCTGATTTTAGTGAGCGGCCTCCGTTTGGAGGGCCATTCGGTCATTTTTCTCGCCATCCAGACGCACCTCTCCTGTCGCTTTCTCCTCACCGTCGATTTCCTCGGCCCTACGCCGGAGCGGGTCTTGGCCGCAGATCATCGATCAGCCGTAGGATTTTCCGAAACAGGTCGCGGGTCACCGCCACCTCCGCCAATTGGAACGTGACATAGCGGCCATGGCTGACCACCTTGGCACCGATCTTCACCAGCTTCTCGCGCAGCGTGGTCAACGACCAGTGCTCCACCTCCTTCGGCAAGGCCAGTGTCCGCATGAAGTTACCGAGATTGTAGGCCAGGGCGTGAAGCTGCAGCCGGACCTCGTTGTTGCGGAACTTCCGGCATGACAGCCGGGTCCATCTGATGGCGTTCTTGCCTTCCTTGATGTGCTGCTCCGCCGTACCGCGCTGATTGTAGAAGGCGACCACGCGCTCGGCCGGGCGGGACAGGTTAGTGACGATGAAGCCGACACGGGGAACCAGTTCGCCGGGGTGCCATTCCACCTTGGCGACCACGCGCCGCTTCCTGTCCCAGCTTCCAGCCCGATAGCTGAAGCTGGCGTAATAGCGCCGCACATGGTTCGGCGGCCGGCCGAGGGGGCGCGTGAGCAGATGGCCAATGCTTTCCTGAAGAACATGGTTCCTTGGCAAGCGGATCGCGTACTTGTAGCTCTCGGCTTCCAGGAACTCATAGAGGTCCGGTGAGGCGAAGGCGGCGTCGCCTCGGAAATACAGTCGCACCTTCCGACCCTTGTAGCGAACGACAACCGGCTTCAGCACGCTTGCCCAGTTATCGGCGCTGTGAACGTTGCCAGGGCGCAGCGAACACCGTTCCAGATCGCCAAACTGGTTGAACAGGAACAGGGGGTGATAGCAGGTGGAGCCGAAGTGGCCGTTGTAGGCCGTACCCTCTTGGTCGCCATGGGTCGGGCTGACGCTTGAGTCCATGTCGAGAATGATCATCTTCGGTGGGTGCTGGTCATGAACCCGGTCGATCCACATTCCGTTGATGTCGGCCAAGGCTTCCGTGTTCTCGTCGGTGGCCAGAAACTCCGTCTCGAACCGAGCCATCTGGCTGGTCGAGGCAGCCTGTCTTTCGATCGCCCTGCCACCGACAATCCACCGCATGGCGGGATCGCGAGCCAGACGATCGGCATCGTTGACATCATCATATCCGCCGAGCCGGCCAAACACCGACTGACGGAACTGCCCCGTCATGCCATGCCGCCCGTTCTTGCCGGTACGACTGTCTTGGAAAAGACCGCCGCCAACCTCGGTCAGGCCAAGGGCATCGTCAAGCTCCCGGTAGGCGAGCAATCCAGCGTCTGACGTAACCTTGGAACCATGGAATTCAAGCTTGAGGCGACGGTCGAAATCGACCCGTAAATGGGGGGTCCTGGGTTCACCCGCCGGGTGACACGGGCCTCGCCCGGTGTGATGATGATAATGCATTGATTCTTATAGCAGAATCGACCATGCGCGTCATCAAATTGCAATTCATTTGGGAAATCCGGGTGTAATAGGCGGCAAGACGGTACAGAAAACCACTTCGGAGCCATGGGGGCCGGCGCAACCCTTTCCTGAGGACTTGTTGGGCCAAGCGCAGGGGCACGCCCGAGGCGATTTCGTCACCGGGGGCTCGCGCCAATTCCTGTCAGCATTGGATCGGCAGGCGGACATGCTCACGAGCGATATCAATCGCAGCATCGGGATGCAGGGTCGCACGGGCTCCGCCTTCCATGCGAACGCGGCGAGAACGTCGGTAACTTCCGCAACGATGCCATGGCCCGCGAGATGCAGCGTCAACAGGGCCTCCAACTTGGGTACGGGGGATTAATCGCGGGCATCGGGCAGAGCGGCGGAACGCGGACGACTGAGGAATCGGGCGGCTCACCGTTTGGCCAGGCCCTCGGGGGTGCGTTGGGCCTTGCCCAGTTGGGCGCCTCAGCGGGGCTCTTCGGCCCCGTGGGGATGGGCGTTGGCGCACTCACCGGCGGCATGGGTGGCGCAGGGCGGCCGTGCGGTCACGCTGGACTTGCCCGAGATTTCGTCCGCTGGTGGCGTCGTGAACGCTATCGGCGCCATTGCGAAAGCCGCGGCGGCGGGAACCATCACGCCGACAGAAGCAAAGGACTTGGCCGCAATGATTGAGGGGCAGCGTCGAGCTATCGAAACGACCGATCTTGCCGAGCGCATGACCAGGCTTGAAGAACTTATCCAAGCGCAACCCCCGGCTGGGCGGCGCGTCTAAAATAGACCGATTTAGATGATGAGGGACGGACCATGACCGGCAACATTTCACGACGGTTGGCAGCGGCTGAAGGCCAACTTCAGACAGGCGGACATACCATTCTCACTGTCGTCGACCCCGGCGAGACCGAAGCCGAAGAACCGATCGGGACGGCCGACACCATCATCCGGGTCTTCACTGGCGTCCCGCGCAGTCGGAGAGCCGCATGAGGCCTGGAAACATCGACCGGCGTTTGACCGCAGCCGAGGCACAGCTGAAGGCCACCGGCGGGCCTCGAAAGATTGTCGTCGAGGTCTATGAAGACGCTGACGATGCTGACCTGCTGTTTGCCGTTGGCTCGCTGCGCGACGAGGACGAAATTATCAATATTGGGACGGCCGGACCGGTGTCCGGTCGGAGCGGCGAGAGTGACCGTCATCAGTTCCGACCCGCCATTGTCCAGCTACGTCGGCCCGACCCATGAAGAATGGCTCGACGAACTCAGTGAGTCTTGATCCATGCGCAGTCTCCAAACCCGCATCGATCAGGCTGAACGCAGCGTGAGCGTACCCGAACCGTCGCAGGCCGTGAGTTTGTTTTATGTCACAGGTCACGTGCCTGGCACGAGTGTTGAGACCTTCTTATCCCGACAGTCGCACCACCCGTTCAGCGACGACGATTTCAACATAGTTGTCACCGGACCCGCGAACGACGCCGGATGTCCCGGCCGTTGAGCCATATCGTGTTTTGGGAGTCCATCGATCGGGGCAGAACCCAAAGGGAGAACATCTTGGGAAAGCCGGCTTGAGAACGCCGAACGATTCCATGCCGCGCTGGCGGACGATCGAGCCTCCGCGTGAGTTCGCCGCCGTCGAAGGGAACGAGCCGGATGAGTGGACCGTGCGCCGACATCGCCGCGGCATGGGGACCGTCTACGCTCGCAAGGCCATAGCGACATCGGTCCGGACGTTCTCGCCAGGTCACCACCATCATCCCGGGCGGGCAAAGCGGAGGATGGCAGGCGATCGAGGCGCCTGTTGCTCGTAGACGTGACGGACCAATTGTCGGCAACATCTGCCCGAGCGACCTGGCGAAGGCGCGTGGCGCGCACCCGAAGTCGGCCGTGTTCCCGCCCTTGGGGCAGGTTTTCCGCAGAAGATGAGGCCAGGGCCATCGGATTTACGGAACTCGACCGCTAGTCATCCGCCCCATGGACGGTCTGCATGTGGCGGCCCCCTGCTCCGCAAATGGCGGCGATCGGCGTCAGCCGGCGATGGCAAATCGGCGACAAGCATGTCCTGAGATCGTGGTCGTCCGGGGCGAAGCGGAAAACTGACCGATTGATCACGACAATCTCCTCGCCATGTGCTCGATCCGGCACTGCCCCGGCGTAGCTGGATGGCGCCGCTCAGCAAAGCGATCCGAAACACCTTCGGTGTGGCCGGCGAAAACGCCAGGTCCACAGGGCCGGTGACACAGCACGGCGGTTGTCCCCATTTCTCATTTGACGACGGCGTCCCGCACCGGGCGATCCACAGGCCTTGGACCGCGCAAACAAGGCCGAGCGGCTCTTGCGCAACCTGGCCCGGCGTCTGGAGCATGAGGAACCGGGCGTCTCGGGCAGCATCCTGGAGGGGCTGGACGGATCCTCACCATCATCCGCCTCGGCCTGCCGCACGAACTCCGGCGCTCGCTTGCCTGGCCACGAGAACGCGCTCGGCACGGTGCGTCAGGTCACCCGCAAGTCAAACGCTGGAGGAATTCCATGGACCGCCGCCGGCCTCGGAGGCCCATGCTGACCTCTCCGTCGCCTCAAGGCCTATCGAGCTGCCGGTAACCGAAACGCTCTCCAGGAGCACTTGAGAATGCTCACGCCGACTGCCATTGAAACGGATCATGGAAGGCAGCGAACATCAACCAGCGAAGCCTGCCCGGCGAATTTCCAGAGATCCTGACATTCGACCCGACGCCGGCCGTTGAGCCATATCGTGTTTTGGGAGTCCATCGATCGGGGCAGATCAAATGAGAAATCTTGGAAGCCGGCTTGAGAACGCCGAACGACATGTGCATGGCGATCGAGCCTCCGCGTGAGTTCAAGCGCTTCTACGTCGAAGGGAACGAGCCGGGAGTGGACGTCGCGGACTTCCTACGCTCGCAAGGCCATGACATCGGTCCGGACGTTCTCGCCATCATCACCACCATCATCCCCGCGGAGGATGGCAAGGCGATCGAGGCGCCGTTTGTAGACGTGACGGACCAATTTCGGCAACAGAGGGCATAGGCTGGCGCGCCCCTTCGTGTTCCAGCCCTTGGGGCAGGTTTTCCGCAGCATCTACGCGCGCGAGGCTCCGCCCCATGGATGGCCGGCACGTGCCGGCCCCCTCCGCTCACGCAAATCGGCTCAGCTCGTAGAGCCAGGACGTCAGCCGGCGTTCAAATCGAAGCCGACATAGATGATGAGATCGTGGTCGTCCGGACCCAGCGGAAAACTGACCTGATTGATCACCTGTGAAAAATCGGCGCCGTAGCTGGGCGCCGCCACGGTGACGGGAAAACGAAACAGTTCGGTGAACAGCACGGTGTTGTCGCTTTGTTTGACGACGGCAACCCGCACCGGAAGATCCACATTGCCCGCACCGCCTTTGGGACCGGCCACCACGCGCCCGCTGATCCCCAGTTTCACAGCCATGGTTCCGGCCGTCGGCGTGCTGCACTCCCGCGCCATCTTGCCGATCGAGGCCTGGTAACGGATCTGATCCTGGCGTCCCTCCTGCCCT
Organism: uncultured Bauldia sp.; assembly: GCA_963663975.2. Taxonomy (GTDB): domain Bacteria; phylum Pseudomonadota; class Alphaproteobacteria; order Rhizobiales; family Kaistiaceae; genus JANQRX01. Next base: position 220,864 of record CAXXRA010000011.1, read on the forward strand.
TTCACGAACACCTGCAAGGTCTCGGCGTAAATCCTGAATTCGACCGGTGGGCAATAAGCGGGCCTGAGAAAGTCCTCCGTGTCGAAGTCCGGTTCCCGGCTGTTGCTTGATCCGCCGCCGAACAGGCCGGCAATCCCGCCGGTACTGGCGCAGCCCGCCAGGACCACACACGCGGCGACGATCGCCAGGGAGCGCGGCGCGCTTCGGCGAAAGCCAATTCTTCCAGCGAACAATCCCATCTCCCTCGTCGACTCCTTCTGCCGGCGGGCATGTCGACCGTACGCCGGTGGGGGAAGACGGTCGCACCACGAGCCGGTCGTGAACCCTCTCGCCAAATCGGCCTCGGATCGGCATCCGGCTCGGCGCCTAGTATGCTTTTCGGACGTCGATGTCGACCAGACGGATCTCCTGGTCAGACGTGGCGATCCTGACATTCTGCCTGTTGCCGTTGGTCGTCACGACCAGTTGCGCCACAAATCCCGGTCCATTGAGCGCGGAAGGCCGTTGTGGGCAAGACCAAAGTGCCAAAACCGGCCGTGGGAAGGGGCTCCAGCAGGGAAACGGAAATCGATACGAAAAGTCGGCCATCAACCATCAATAGACGGACATGGCGAAGCGAACTCGCGACGGCGGTTGAGTGCCATGTGTGGACGGCTCCGAGTTGGCAAGGGTTTTCTGAACGATATCGCACGGGCTGGTCGGAGCTGCCATGTGTTCGGCCTGTTGATGCGGCGTCTTCAAATGGCCGCTGGCCATAATGCTCTCCGCGAGATCGGGTCCCGGTCATAAGCACGCGCTCTTTAGGCGCCGTGGCACTTGTGGGTTGTCCCGATCTCATGGGCCGACTGGCTTGGGTGCGTTATCTGTTCACTGCCCTTTCCAACCTCGTTTGCAGGACATCGTCTCCTGCGCGTCTCGATTGCTCCTACGTAGCTACAGGCTGTGGGGCCCGATATTTCTCATTGCGCGCCATCATCGCCCAGGCGATCCGGGCAATCTTGTTGGCCAAGGCGATGGCAGCGACCTTGATTGATCGCCGCTCCATGAGCCGGACCAGCCAGGGGTGGCGGGTGTAGCCTAACTGTTTGGCTCGCTTGATCACGGATAGTGCCCCAACGAATAGTAGTCGCCGCAGGTAGCGATTGCCCGCCTTCGAGATCGAGCCGAGACGCTCCTTGCCGCCGGTGGAGGATTGCTTTGGCACCAGCCCGATCCAGGCACTCAGATCACGCCCTGAACGGAAGACGTGGGGATCGGGGATGCTGGCAACAAGGGCCGTAGCGATGAGCGGGCCAACACCGGGAATGGCTTCAAGGCGCTTGCTGGTCTTGCTGCTCCGGTGGGAGACGAGAATGCGCCGATCCGCATCTCGGATCTGCCGCTTCACCAGCTCAAGCTGTGCCGCCAGGGCCATCAGGCAGTCGCGTGCTGCCGATGGAAGGCGGTCATCCTCCCCCTTGGCGATGAGAGCCAGCAATTGCTCAACACCATGGCGCCCGACACCGGCAACAATACCGAACTCGGCCAGGTGGGCGCGGATTGCGTTGATCAGTGTCGTGCGCTGGCGAACGAACAAGTGCCGGGTCCGGTGAAGCATCAAGACCGATTGCTGCTCGGGGGTCTTGATCGGCACGAAGCGCATGGTCGGGCGTTGGACCGCCTCGCAGATGGCTTCAGCATCAGCCGCATCGTTCTTGTTCCGCTTCACGTAGGGCTTCACATAGCGTGGCGGCATCATCCGCACCTCATGGCCCAGTTGCTCAAGCTCCCGCGCCCAGTGGTGTGACGTTGCACACGCCTCCATCCCTACCAGGCAGCGCGGCAACTTCTCAAAGAACGGCAGAACAGACCGGCGTCTCAATTGCCGGCGGACCACAGGCTCACCTGTTGCATCGATGCCGTGGACCTGGAAAACACTCTTCGCCAGATCAATTCCGATGGTGGTAACGTCTTTCATGGATGGCTCCTTCCTCGCGGTTCCTTAAACACCGCACTGTGGCACCTTCAGATGCCGGTGGAGGAGCCGTCCACAGCATCACAAGCTGCCATGCAGCGCCTTCGTGGGGGCCCTTGGACGCTCGAATTGTCGGCGCGGTCAAGTCCGTTGGGATCGCTCCGAAAGGAGCGGCTTCGCGTGGTCAAGAGGCGCGATCAAACCGGGCTGTATCAGGCCCGCGTGGCGGTCGCCGAAACGCCGACCTGGGTGTAATGCGCCTCGCAGCCAACCACCGCACTGCTTCAATGACGGCGGTTCTCTTCGACCTCCCTCGACGGCCAAAATAGGCCTCAACAGCAGCCCTTTCGTGCTTCGTGAATGAAGGCGGCAGGCTGCTCATCAGGATTCCCCACTGCGCCAGGCTAGAAGGTCGTTTTGACTGGGTGGACAGATGGAACATCGTTGGCCCGCGCTTTTCGATCTCACGGGATTGTCCATCAACCTTGTTTCAAAATTCTCCGGTTATTCCTGCGAATTTGAGACCTGCGGGTAACCAATCGGCAATTCGCTCCCCGTTCGTGCCGCCCCGTGAAAACAGGCACACTCGCCCGGAAATGTCGCCTTTCGATCTTGGGCGTGTAGAAACGGCTGACGTTTTTCGATCGGATCTCCGAGCCGCCGATATTTGGGCAATGAGAAGCGGCGGGCGAGTTTGGGCTCGGATCGGCGCCGAGCAGGCCGCTATTGGGGTCTGGGATGCGCGAGCGAGGTCAAACTGCCGGTGTGACGGCCCTCACGCCCGGATCGCCGCCATCAGCGGGCGGATGCCGATGATGTTCATGACCCGGGTGAGATTGTAGGCGAGCACATTCAGCGCCATCTCGGTGCGGACGTTTTTGAGTCGCTTCATCAAGAAGTGGGTCGCGCCCATCCACATCTTGATCGTGCCGAAGGGATGCTCGACCGTCTCGCGACGCTGGCGCATCTTGTCCGGGTTCTCATCAAGCCGCCGCTGAACAGCTTCGAGAAGATGTTCATGCTCCCAGCGAGCGACCCGGCGCTCCTTGCCGGTGGTGCACTTGTCCTTGATGGCGCATGTCTGACACACATTGGTCCAGTACCGGCGTAGGACCAACCCATTCTCCTCGGTCGTGTAGCGATAGGTCAGCCGTTCGCCGGCGGGGCAGATGTAGACGTCGTCCTCAACCACATAACGGAAGTCCTGCTTGCCATAGCGACCTTTGGCCTTGACGCCTGAGGTGATCGGTTTGGGCAACGTGACCGTGATGTCCGCCTCGTGGCAGGCCAGGATCTCCAGACTTGAGAAGTAGCCCCGATCGGCAACGACATCGAGTTCGTCCACCCCCAGGACGGCCTTGGTCTTCTTGGACATCGGTGACAGCTGCGCCCGATCGGTCCCGACGTTCGTCACATCATGGGCAACGATCAGATGGTGATCGATCTCAACGCTGGCCTGGACATTGTAGCCGACAACGCCCGATCCCCGGCCGCTGGTCGCCATGGAGCGCGCATCTGGATCGGTAAGCGAGATCTGCCTGTCGGGCGTTGCAAGCATCCGGGCTTTAAGGCCCTCAAGACGCACCATCTCTTGCTTGAGCCGTCCAATCTTCTCCTTCAGCTGTTCGGTCTTGGCCGCCAATGCCTCCGACGGTTCCTGCCGGTCGGCGGTGTCGAGCTGATGTAGATAGCGTGCGACGCTGTCCTCGATCTGCAGCAGGCGTCGCTGCATCTTAGCGCGAGTGAAGTTCCGGTCCCGGTTGTTGACTGCCTTGAACTTGGAACCGTCGATCGCGACGCTGGCCGCAGCAAGCAGGCCCAGCTGCCGGCACAGCTGCACGAACTGCGCGCAAACCCGGCGGATCGCACGGCCATTGTCCTTGCGGAAGTCGGCAATCGTTTTGTGATCAGGAGCCAGACGGCCCGTCAGCCACATCACTTCGACATTGCGACCGGCTTCACGCTCGAGACGGCGGCTCGACTGAACTCGGTTGAGATAACCGTAGATGTAAAGCTTCAGGAGAACCGATGGGTGGTACGACGGCCGACCGGTCGCCTTTGGATCGACACCGCCGAACCCGAGTTCGCCGAGATCGAGTTCGTCAACAAAAACGTCAATCACCCGAACCGGATTGTCTTCATCAATCCAGTCGTCCAGCAGCACCGGGAACAAAGTGCCTTGCTCGCGATCAACGCCTTCCACAAAACGCTTCATCAGACCCTCCCGCCGCACGGATCAGGAGAACCATAACACCCGCAGCGTTTTTACACAGCCAGGGTCACTTTCTGCCTTCAGAAAGCAGACATCTGACTTCCGCTTTACCCCTGAAAGCCGTCAGATCCGGAGCCCAGCACGAACTTGGAACCGTCGATCGCGACGCTGGCAGCAAGCAGGCCCATGGAAGCTGCACGAACTGCGCGCAAACCCGGCTTCTCAGCACGTGCCAATACCGGCCGTCGCGGTTCCAGAAAACATCGCGTCGTTGCACCTTTATATGCCGGTGGATGAGCCGTCCACAGCATCAACATCGGACATCGGGCGTCTCTCTTGATTGGCTGTGTGGCGCACATCCTCGGGCAGTTTGGCGACGCCGCGCGAGACGTCATGACATTTCGAAAGTCCGTGAAGGGGCCAGCCAACGGGTACCCTAAAACAACCTAACTTTTGAACTCGGTCGAATAAAACCATTTATTCGCCCGCCCATTCCAAGAAGGCCGCCTCGAACACACGTTCGCCGCTGCGTCCCTTCTCGAAAAGGACGGAACCGCGTTGGCCCGCCCAATCCTCGAACGGCAATTCAAACACTGGCCAGCTTCGGAGTAGCTTGAGATTGTTCAACCTATCGGGGTCCGAAGAAGATAGAGCAATCCAAAAGGTGTTGTCTCCTACTTCGGCCACGGCGCCGGATAGTGGGTGCCCCGAAATCTGCGGCCGCGGCTTCACTATAAGTCCAGCGATCGCCGCGACGCCTCTCCCTGCGAAGGTAGGTGACGCAACCGTAACGACCTCGATCAGATGGCTCGCCGGAAGGGTTTCATCCGTATTCGGCGTAATAGTCATCGTTAGCGAGAGCCCGCTGTCAGGAAACTCGACCGTAGCGCGGATCGACTGCGCATCGATCAATTCCCAAGTCGCGGTGCCGAGCCCGGTAACGCCTGCTCCGCGGGTCTGCTCGATCAGGACAGCGCGTGCGACCGGAAAGATTTGGCCACGCTGTAACCACGCGAAGCCAGCGGCAGCCGCGAGTGTGGCGGTTACGATCATGACCAGCGGAACCGCTGGCCACCGATAGCCGCTGCCGCCAAGCCCATCGCGGCTTATGCTGGCACTCGGTGGGTTGGTGGGCGTCGACTCGGCTCCTGTGGACAACGCCGGACGACGCCTGAAATATGCAAAATAATAACTCATACAGGACAGACCCAAGAAGAACGCCACGAGACCAACGTCCCTTCTGACCACACCGAGGATCTCGCGGTATTGATCGGTAACGTAGTGATAGCCGAACTGGAATACCGAAACGAATAGGATGAATGGGACACAAGCTACGGCCAACCGTTGGCTCGACCTCGTCCCAGCCAACGGCAACGCGGCAACCAGGAACAGCCACGGTATGTAAAACTGCTGATGGCCGACCTTGTAGGTGAGGAAGACTATCCATAAACCCATGACCGCAGCTTCGATCCAATGGAGCCTCAAGATCCACGCGATCAAGATGCTCAGCCCACTGGCCAATACAACAAGAACGGCGTTGATTCTGATTAGAATCGACAATTTCTGCTCCACCAAAGAGAGACTGATGTGACTTCAACGCTGCAAGGATGGAGAACAATTTTGGACCACGGGCTACGTTGTTATCAAAAGACACCAGGAAGGCATCGCCCCAAATCCAGACCGCAGCAGCAAATCCTACGAGGAAGACCGCCGCCGCGCCGACAACAAGGCGAGGCCGGAAGCGCCAGTTTTCCAGGGCGAAAAGGGGGATGAGGAACACCGGATAGTATTTCAGGAGGGCCGCCAGCCCCAAGCTCGCGCCCGCCACCAGGACTAGGCCACGATGCCTTGCAATGATGGCGGCCACCACGAGCGCCGCCACGAGCGTGTCATTCAGTCCATAGGCAAATCCCATGCTGATTATCAAAACGTTGGCGGGAACCGCGATTACATAGAAAAAAATCCAGGCATTCTGAAAATCCCAATCCTCGTGTCGTATGTCGTTGGTGAGAATTAGCTGGTTAACGAGAAATGCGTTGGCAGCGACGACGGCGATGGCCGTCATCATCTTCGGTCCAAGGACACCCAACAGCAACAGCAAGGCCGAAACATTGTGCAGCGGCCCATAAGTATTGTTCGTCGACCACGGGTCTTCACCCGACAGAACCAGGGTCCATTAAGACAGGTAATGCTTGTAGTCGTGCTGAGGCCCGCTTTCCACGGCATACCAAAGCATTGCAATCGACCAGACGGCGACGCCCAGGATCAAGAAGCGTTCCAGCGCAGAACGCCGCGTCGGTCCATGCTGATTTTCCATAACGCGACTTCGCCCTTAGTTCATGCCCAACCGGAAAGATTATAGAGGGCGGCCCGATCAATTTCTCACAAACAGAAGATCACGCCTTTCGATGCTCGTCGCCACGGTCATGCAAGACTCCCCAGCGCTTCCTGACACCGAAGAGGGCTATCTTGCCGTGCCTGGTCGGTTCAATTTCCTGATCCATCACTTTTTATTTGATTTCAGCCTCAGCGGCGAGAGAGTTGAGAAAGCCGGGGTCGGGCGCGGCTGAAGTCGAGGTCAATACCGCGATCGGCTCAAGCGCTGCGTCCGCGTCGCCACGTATAAAGGCCGGACATGGTGAAGTTCCACACCACCCCGATCATCGCGCCGGCAATGCCCGCAAGCCACCACGCCCGGCCACGCTCGAAGATTACTTCGGCGACACCGATATTGGCTAACGCGCCGACCGCGCTGATCACATAGAAGGTGGCGAGCCCCCGCAGCAGCGCAGCGCCACGCAGCCGCCGATCCCGATACGTGACGATATTATTGAGCAGGAAGTTCCAGGCAATGGCGATGATGACCGCGGCCGTCTGCGAGACGACGAAGCTGACCCCGGCCAGAACCATCAGCCCGAGCGTCGTCAGGTGAACCACCAGCCCGGTCGCTCCGACCATGCCGAAGATGACGAAACGCACCGGCACGTAGCGGCCGATCAGCTTGTCGAGGATCAGGATGCCGAACTCCCACCCCGCCATGGTGTCGAGCTTGCTCTCGCCGTGCTGACGCGGGCGAAAACGGTAAGGTATCTCGGCAAACCGCAGCGGCCGGCCGGCGGAAGCGAAAATGTCGAGCAGGATCTTGAAGCCCTGCTGCGAAAGACCGTGAACGAGGTCGTCAAAGGGCGCGCGGGCCATTATAAAGAAGCCACTCATCGGGTCGCTCAGTTCCGCATGAAGCACCAGGCGCGCCACCCGCCCGCCGAGTTCGCTGGTTTTTTCGCGGTTGCGGCTGGCGAGCCCACCGGCGTCGCCGCCGTCGGCATAGCGGCTGCCGACCACGATCTCCAGATCGTCTTCCTTCAACCGCCGAAGCATCTCCGGCAGCACCGAATCGTCGTGCTGTAGATCACCGTCCATCACGGCAAAATAGGGCGCGGCGGAGGACAATACGCCCTCGACGCACGCCGTCGACAGGCCGCGTCGCGCGACGCGGCGGAGCACCCGGACACGCCCATCGCCGGCGGCGATGTCGCGGGCCGTCTTCCAGGTGCCGTCTGGTGAGTCGTCGTCGACGAACACCACCTCCCAGGCGATTCCAGCGAGCACCTCCCCAAGTCTCTCGACGACGATCGGAACGTTGTCGGCCTCATTGAAGGTGGGCACGACGACCGTCAGTTCGACCGGACGCGGGGCGCCGACATCTTCGCCGGCACTCAACGGCGCCGCTCCGCTGGTTGCATCCGTACCGCCTTCCTGTCTCCTGGGTCTCCCCATCCCGAAAGGGCCCGTCATAGCCGTCGTAGCGCGGCGCTCCTCATAGAAGCGCGCGCGGTCCCGTTGCCGTTCCCTCACAACCTGTAGAAGAACTAGTGCAAAGAGAAAAGCAGTTTTGGCCGAGAAGGACTGGTGGCATGGTAGAGAGCCCTGGAGTGATCTAAAAAACCGTTGAATGCACGCCCTGTTGGCTGCGCCGTATGTGACGGATATGAGTCCGCTGAAGCGCGATTTTCGCGTGGAATCCGACAGTTGCGAACTCCCGGGTCGGGTTCGCAGTGCCGACATCGAAAGTAGCCCGGTTTCAGCGGCGTACGAGGCGTCGCTTGTCGCGACTGGGTTCAAGCCCATCAGGGCAATGTGACGAACCCGCCCGCCTGCTCGTAGATGTGATCTGCGTCAAAGCCGTCGCTGCCCCTCCCAGGTTAGCGAAAACGACGCCACGGCTACCTTGGCAATATCAGCCCGGACGACTTCGAAAGCCAGTCAGCCGGATCTTTCTGAACCGTCCACCGAAACAGGGCAAGACCACACAAGCGGAAGTCGGCTCTCAAGAAACTCACGTCCGCTTTGCACCCGGAAGCGGTCGTCGTACCGGCCGCTGGTGACGTCTCAGCCGACATTCCCCGGATAAGCCCCAGTTCCGCCTGGAACTAGGGCCCATGCCCGCCCCTGACATTGATCCACCAGAGCGCGCCGAGGCCGCCGATCAACATGGCGAGGCCGATATACAACCATTGCGACCGCCCACTCATGAAGCTGCCGCCGATGACGTTCGCCCCCTGGAGAGTCCAGATCATGCCGACGACCAGGAGGAGAATTGCCGCCGCGTTCCCCCAGAGCTTCATGTTGTGTCCTCACGGTCAAACTGTCTCGGATTGTCGATACCATCGGCGTTGCAGGTGTGGCCTGTCCCTTTGCTCACGCGGTCAAGGTCAACAAATCAGCGGCCTCCAATCACAGCGCTACGCGTCGTTTCCGATCGCCTCCGTCAGGCCAAGTCAAGCACCACGTCGAAATGGGCGACCTTCTCCGGGCCGTCAGTTATCCCCATCACCAGTTCCGGCCGGAAGATCCGGTCCCGTGCATTGCTGGGCTCGTTGGGGAAATAGAATTGAGTCGTCAGCACAGGGTGGTTCGGCGCCTGGAATTTGACGTGAAAATGCCGGGTGCGGCCGGGGTAGAGGCCCGGCACGATGGTTTCGAACCGATAGCGGCCATCGGCGTCGGTGAACTGATGCCCGCGCAGCCGATAGCCGCCATTGTCGTAGACCCCCCGGTCGTCGGCATGCCAGAGGTCAACCAGCGCGCCGGCGACCGGTCGGCAGGAACGGGTCAACACCAAGCCTGCAAGCATGATCGCCGTTCCGGCCATGCCGGCCTCGCGCAGCACCATGCGCTCCGGCGAATCCGGCGTATAGAACGGGCCTTCCGTCTGAGCTGACGTTCGGTGGTCGTCGTCGCCGCAAGCCGGCGTGGGCGTCGGCTCCACCTGCGCCAACGCCCGGTTGATCGGCGTCGGCAGCGTCAAGCCGGCGACCCCTGCGGTGGCCAGAACGCCCAGAAAACGACGGCGGGACTGATCACTGGTTCCGTTCATGGTCGGTGATCCCGGTTGTGAGCCATTTTTTCGCGGCGGTTCCTGATTGAAGCCGACCCCGAATTTTTTATCATCCATACGCAGGATCGATCATAGCATCGGCAACGGTCCTCACGACACCCGGAAGAACACGCCGGAATGTTCGCATCATGACGTCATCGGGACTCGGGGGGTGCGTCCACCAAATTCCAGCGCCCGCGGTCAAGCCGCTTTCGTCGATGAACGGCCCATGAACCGATACCTCAGGTTTGGTTCAGTCCGGCAACATTACAAATCCGTCATCACGATCGGTCAACCGATCGAAGCGAAATTCGAAATGACGATGCCAACCCAAAGGACGACGACCATGTTCAAGAACGCTTTTTTCGCTTCCGCCACCGCTGGCCTCATCGCCGCCGGTACCCTGGCCGCCACGACCGGCACGGCGTCGGCGGGCTACAACGGTTACAATCCCCAATACGGCAACAACGGCATCCAGTTGATCCACCAAGTGAACCCGCAGCGCAGCTGCAATCCGATATTTCGGCAGGTGAGGTGGTGGGACCGTTATGGCCGGCCGCACTGGAAACGCATCCAGGTCCGCGTCGACTGCGACCGTGTTGGCCAGCCCCAGCAGTATCGCCAGCCTCAGCAATATCGTCCGTATCGCCCGCCTCAGCAATATCGTCCGTATCGCCCGCCTCACCAATATCGTCCGTATCGCCAGCATCGTCCGTGGCGGGCCTACAATCAGCGCAACAGCGGTTTCAGTTTCAGCTTCGGCTGGTAGCAGCCTGGACAGCACCGAGCGGTCGGGAACCACTCCGGCCGCTGGTCCGAGAAAAAGGTGTCGCCAGCGCTCACGTCACGCGATGGGACAGCGTATCTACGCCAATCCTCAGGCGGTGCCGGTCGCCTCACTCGGCCGCCACCGCGGGCAATTCGGACAACGCCTTGTCGAGTGCGGCGTGATCGTAGTCGATGTCCTCCAGCCCGGCGTTCAGATAGGCGTCATAGGCCCCCATGTCGAAGTGGCCATGACCGGACAGGTTGAACAGGATGACCCGCGAGGTGCCTTCCTGTTTGCATTTCAGCGCCTCGTCGACGGCTACCCGTATGGCGTGGGTCGCCTCGGGCGCCGGAATGATGCCTTCCGCCCGGGCAAACTGAATACCGGCGGCGAAGGACGGGTTCTGGTGCACCGCGCGGGGCTCGATCTCGCCCAGTGCGACCAGGTGACTGACCAGCGGAGACATGCCGTGGTAACGCAGGCCGCCGGCGTGGAATCCGGGTGGCACGAAGGTCGAGCCAAGCGTGTACATTTTGACCAGCGGCGTCAGGTCCCCGGTGTCGCCGAAATCATAGGCGAGGATTTCAGGTGCCCGGTGTCGCCGAAATCATAGGCGAGGCGACCGCGGGTCTTGGGCGTGTAGAAACGGCTGACGTTTTTCGATCGGATCTCCGAGCCGCCGATATTTGGGCAATGAGAAGCGGCGGGCGAGTTTGGGCTCGGATCGGCGCCGAGCAGGCCGCTATTGGGGTCTGGGATGCGCGAGCGAGGTCAAACTGCCGGTGTGACGGCCCTCACGCCCGGAACGCCGCCATCAGCGGGCGGATGCCGATGATGTTCATGACCCGGGTGAGATTGTAGGCGAGCACATTCAGCGCCATCTCGGTGCGGACGTTTTTGAGTCGCTTCATCAAGAAGTGGGTCGCGCCCATCCACATCTTGATCGTGCCGAAGGGATGCTCGACCGTCTCGCGACGCTGGCGCATCTTGTCCGGGTTCTCATCAAGCCGCCGCTGAACAGCTTCGAGAAGATGTTCATGCTCCCAGCGAGCGACCCGGCGCTCCTTGCCGGTGGTGCACTTGTCCTTGATGGCGCATGTCTGACACACATTGGTCCAGTACCGGCGTAGGACCAACCCATTCTCCTCGGTCGTGTAGCGATAGGTCAGCCGTTCGCCGGCGGGGCAGATGTAGACGTCGTCCTCAACCACATAACGGAAGTCCTGCTTGCCATAGCGACCTTTGGCCTTGACGCCTGAGGTGATCGGTTTGGGCAACGTGACCGTGATGTCCGCCTCGTGGCAGGCCAGGATCTCCAGACTTGAGAAGTAGCCCCGATCGGCAACGACATCGAGTTCGTCCACCCCCAGGACGGCCTTGGTCTTCTTGGACATCGGTGACAGCTGCGCCCGATCGGTCCCGACGTTCGTCACATCATGGGCAACGATCAGATGGTGATCGATCTCAACGCTGGCCTGGACATTGTAGCCGACAACGCCCGATCCCCGGCCGCTGGTCGCCATGGAGCGCGCATCTGGATCGGTAAGCGAGATCTGCCTGTCGGGCGTTGCAAGCATCCGGGCTTTAAGGCCCTCAAGACGCACCATCTCTTGCTTGAGCCGTCCAATCTTCTCCTTCAGCTGTTCGGTCTTGGCCGCCAATGCCTCCGACGGTTCCTGCCGGTCGGCGGTGTCGAGCTGATGTAGATAGCGTGCGACGCTGTCCTCGATCTGCAGCAGGCGTCGCTGCATCTTAGCGCGAGTGAAGTTCCGGTCCCGGTTGTTGACTGCCTTGAACTTGGAACCGTCGATCGCGACGCTGGCCGCAGCAAGCAGGCCCAGCTGCCGGCACAGCTGCACGAACTGCGCGCAAACCCGGCGGATCGCACGGCCATTGTCCTTGCGGAAGTCGGCAATCGTTTTGTGATCAGGAGCCAGACGGCCCGTCAGCCACATCACTTCGACATTGCGACCGGCTTCACGCTCGAGACGGCGGCTCGACTGAACTCGGTTGAGATAACCGTAGATGTAAAGCTTCAGGAGAACCGATGGGTGGTACGACGGCCGACCGGTCGCCTTTGGATCGACACCGCCGAACCCGAGTTCGCCGAGATCGAGTTCGTCAACAAAAACGTCAATCACCCGAACCGGATTGTCTTCATCAATCCAGTCGTCCAGCAGCACCGGGAACAAAGTGCCTTGCTCGCGATCAACGCCTTCCACAAAACGCTTCATCAGACCCTCCCGCCGCACGGATCAGGAGAATCATAACACCCGCAGCGTTTTTACACAGCCAGGGTCATGGACGGACAGGCTGCCGGCTCCACGGCGATGACCTGGGAAGCCTGACGGCCCCTCAGCTTCTGGCCGATGAACGGAAACGCCAGACCGGCAAAATTGCTGCCGCCGCCGGCGCAGGCGATGATGATGTCGGGATAGTCGTCGGCCATCGCCATCTGCGCCAGCGCCTCCTGACCGATGACGGTCTGGTGCAGAAGCACATGGTTGAGCACGCTGCCGAGGGAGTACTTGGTGTCATCGTTCTTGGCCGCCACTTCGACCGCTTCGGAAATCGCCATGCCGAGGCTGCCGGTGGTGTCGGGGTCGGCGGCGAGCATGGCGCGACCGGCCTCGGTTTCCTCGCTCGGCGAGGCCACGCAGCGGGCGCCGTAGGCCTCCATCATGGCGCGGCGGTACGGCTTCTGCTCGAAGCTGACCCTGACCATGAAAACCGATACCTCGAGGCCGAACAATGAGGCGGCGAAGGCCAGCGACGAGCCCCACTGGCCGGCGCCGGTCTCGGTCGACAGCTTGGTGATGCCTTCCTCGCGATTAAAGAAGGCCTGGGCCACGGCGGTGTTGGGCTTGTGGCTGCCGGGCGGGCTGACGCCCTCATATTTGTAGTAGATGCGCGCCGGCGTATCGAGCGCCTGCTCCAGCCGCCTGGCCCGGTGCAGCGGCGAAGGTCGCCACATGCGGTAGACGTCGCGGACCGGTTCGGGAATCTCGATCTCGCGCTCCGTGCTGACCTCCTGGCCGATCAGCGCCATGGGGAAGAGCGGGGCAAGATCGTCCGGTCCGATCGGTTGGCCGGTGCCGGGGTGCAGGACCGGCGCCGGCGGTTCGGGAAGATCGGACGCGATGTTGTACCAGCTGGTTGGGATCTTCTCTTCTGGCAGGAGATATTTGGTTGTATCGCTCACGATAGTCCCCCTCTCATCGCGCCGGTCTTGAACCCGGCGGTCCCAAAATCAGGGCGTTTGGTTGCTCCCGGACGCCTGTCGACACATTGATGCATGTCAAAGCACGACACGCAAACAACCGTGTCGATCGGGTGAAGCGATTTCATCGTGCAAAACAAACATCAAGGTCGTTCCCGCTATGGCAAACCGAGGGCTGACGGTGACGCACAGGCACTACGCACCGCTGCACCTCGGACAACGCCAGGTCCGGGTCGATTTGAGGGCCGAAAGCAGACGATGGTACCGCGCCGGACGATCGATCCCGGGCGACCCCGGATTTTTTGGCTCGACGACATCGGCACATCACGGCTGGTATGATACCCAACCCCACGCCGGCCAGGCTGCTCGGCATTTGATCGCCTTGCGCGCTCGCCGTTTGATCGATCTGGCGGCCGGACGGCATCCTGATACCGACGCGATGGAGGGCCCGAAGCGATGTCGTCAACCGGCCTGAGCGACGTCTGGATGGATCAACCGGACTGCTCGATCGAGGAGTTCCGCGCGGCGGTCGAAAAGACCACCGATGCCGATATGGTCCCGTTCGCCGATGAGATCGCCTCGCGCGTACCCGTCTACGACGGAGACAAGATACGATCGAGGTTTGGCGACGCGCGCCAGACCAAAGCCTACATGGCTGAGTGGAATTGCGTGTTCGCCGATGGGCCTGGGATCATCGCCATCCGGAAAGCCTTTGACGACCCGGGCGTCATCGATCAGGTGACCGAAGTCCTCACCGGCATCGCCGAGGAGGAACAGAAGGCACAAGCCGGCAGCGGTGACCATTTTGCCGCCGCCGGCGCCAATACGCGGATCTGGAACGCCCACGAGAAGCTGTGCATGGCCTCACCGGAACTCTTCGCCCGCTACAACGCCGGTCACATCGTTCCGCTGGTTTCGAAGTCGTGGCTTGGTCCGCGCTACCAGATAACCACCCAGGTCAACATCGTTCGGCCCGGCGGCAGCGCCCAGACAAGTCACCGCGACTATCACATGGGGTTCATGACCCTGGAGGATATGCTGGCGTACCCGCTTTCCGTCCATGTGCTGTCGGCCGGGCTGACCCTGCAAGGCGGTGTTGCCCACGCCGATACGCCGATCGTGTCGGGACCGACAAAGCTGCTGCCGTTCTCGCAGACCTATGCCCGCGGTTATGTCGGGGCTCTGCTGCCCGAATTCAGGTCGTATTTCGAAGACAATTTTATCCAGCTTGCCATGGCCAAGGGCGACGCAGTGTTCTTCAACCCGGCCGTGTTCCATGCCGCCGGCGAGAACCGCTCGGCCGATATCCACCGCTTCGTCAACCTCATGCAGATCGGGTCGGGCTTCGGCCGCTCGATCGAGATCGTCAGCCGGACCGCGATGAGCATCGCGCTTTTTCCGGTCCTGCAGCAGTTGTCGTCCTCGGGTGCGCTGACTTCGGCACAGGTCGACAACGTCGTCGAGGCCTGCGCGGAGGGCTATCCCTTCCCGGTCAATCTCGACATCGATTCGCCGCTGAGCGGCATGGCGCCGCCAAGCCAGCAGGACGTCATGCGCCAGGCCCTTGCCGAGGGCTGGGCGGCCACCAGATTCGTCGAAGAAGTCACCGCGCAGTCCGACCGCAGGCGTCCGAACTGAGACCCGCCACGACCATTTCGCCGGCCCGGCAATGGCATACGGTGGTGCGGTCGGGCCAGCGCGCCGGCTCACGGCGCGCAGATGGTCTCGCCCTTCTCCGCATCAAGCCAATCGGCCAGTTTGCAGAGCTTGGTCCTGGTCCCATCGTCGAGCTGGCCGACCGGTCCGCAGTTCTTCTTGGTTAAGCCTTTCGCCAGGCGTGCGGCGTTGCCGTTGAAAGTAAGAGTGCCCAATACGCGCCGCGCGACGCCGTTGGCAATGCGACCACCGGTACTGTCCTCGCAGGCCAGTTCGGCCAGAAAATCGCTGAGCTTGTCGGGGGTCGGCTTGGGGCTGGTTGACATTGCTTCCCAGAACTTCCGCTCAGCCGATGCCTTCCATTCCTCATCGGCATCGGTGCTCAACAAGGGCCTGAGCCTTGCCTGCAAGCGCGCTTTCAGCGCCTCGTTGGTGGTTTCGTCGATCAATGTCCGAAGGCGGTTTCGTGCAACTTCATCAAGCGACGAAATGTTAATTTCGGTCAGATCGGCATGTTCCAAAGCCCCCACAGAAGGTGGCGTCGGTTGCCAAATTTTGGCACGCGTGAGATCCGCCCCCCGCAGGTCGGTCCCGTCGAGGCTCGCTCCCTGCAGGTCGGCGGCAATGAGAACCGCCCCCCGCAGGTCGGCCTCACTGAGATCCGCCCCCTGCAGGTTGGCGCGGATGATTGCTGCCCCCTGCATTTTGGCGTCAAAGAGATCCGCCTCCTGCAGGTTGGCGGAACTGAGATCCGCTCCCTGCAGGTTGGCGCCGCTGATTGCTGCCCCCTGCAGGTTGGCGGAACGGAGATCCGCCTCCTGCAGGTTGGCGCGGATGATTTCTGCCCCCTGCATTTTGGCGTCAAAGAGATCCGCCTCCCGCAGGTTGGCGGAACTGAGATCCGCCCCTTGCAGGTTGGCGCCGCTCATTGCCGCCCGCTGCAGGTTGGCGGAACGGAGATCCGCCTCCTTCAGGTTGGCGCGGATGATTTCTGCCCCCTGCAGGTTGGCGGAACTGAGAAACGCCCGCTCCAGGTTGGCGGAACGGAGATTCGCCCCCTGGAGGTTGGCGGAACGGAGATCCGCCCCCCCCCCCCCCCAGATCTGTCTCTCTGAGATCCGCCCCCTGCATTTTGGCGTCAAAGAGATCCGCCTTCTGCAGGTTGGCGGAACGGAGATCCGCCCCCTGCAGGTTGGCTTCGCTGATTGCTGCCCCATGCAGGTTGGCATTACTGAGAAGCGCCCCCTGCAGTTTGACCCCTCTGAGGTCTGCTTTGTAAAAGCGCGCCGCGCGCAGGTCGGCATATCTTAAATCCCGGCCTCCCAGGCTTAGACCACGTGCGAGATCGGTGAAGGCATCCTCCTCAGTTTCTTCCGCGCGCAGGTAGCTCGCGATCACGTCGAGAGAAGGCTCCTCGCGGACAAGGGTTGATTCCGAAAGTTTGAGATTGCGATGAAAAAACGGCCCCTGCCACCAGGCGCGAGGGATTTGATCTTGAAGAACATCGAACCCAAAAAGCCAGGCTGTTGGCGCAAAAACCGCTCTTTGCTGCTCGTCTGAATATTCTGGTTGTGCCGCCCGCCACAAATACGCCGCCTTTGTGTCGAGCGAGAAGCAGTCTTCGGTCAGTTTTGCACCTGGCCAGAAGCACCCCTGCGGCACGGTGGCGACCAGCAGACTGAACGGCATCAAAACCAGGCACAGCGAAACGGCGATCGAAAGGCTCCGGTAGCTGAACGCCCAGGTCGAGCTTTTATTGCCGACTCCGAGCTCGCGGCCCTTCGGTCTCAGATGGGCCGCAGCGATGAACGGCCGAACCAAGAACAGCAGAATAAAATCGAGCAGGATTGCCAGCCTGTGCAGGTGGGTCGTCGCTACATCGTGGTAGGGCAGAAACTTGACCTGGAAAAAAATGAGCACCAGCAGTGGCAGCAAGCTGAAGGTGACGAAGATCATCAGCCCCATGAGCATCCGCAGCGGCAAAGGTGGCTTCGGTCCGGCCATCAATTGCGAAAACACATAATTGTGGACCAGGCGGCGGTCTGGATGATCGCGCGCTCCGTTTTTCTCGTTGTCACCGATTTCCTCGGAGAAATGCTGGTATTTGCGTGCCAGCATCACGTGCTGCACCAGCAAGCTCAAATGAACCAGCAGCAACAGGATCGGCGCTGCGAGGAAAAAGCTGAAAAGTGGGATCGCCACTTTAATGACGGGCAATTCGACCGGACTGTTGAGCAGCAGATCCCTGTCGGTGACACCGGCAAGCGTGATCAGCAGATAGGCGAGCAGCCCCAGATGGGCCAGCCAAGCATTGCGCCTACAACATGGCCGGCCGGCCCGCTCGCCGCATTCGCTGCGCCAAGTAATTTCTCGGTATTGTCCGCCGGCGGAGCCGGAGGCTTCGCCTCAGGTATGGGTTCCGTTTTGGACGTGGCCAGAGGCTCTGGCTCATTTGAGCTTTCTGGCGTCGGTTCTCCAGAACCGCTTTCGCCGGTGCCTGTTCCCGCCGTCTTTGGTTTTGTCGACTCGTCCGCCAACGAAGTGCCCCGAGTTCATACCCACGCACGTATAGCACGAACATTGAACGCGTGCGACGCTTGGGTGATTGCCTCTCCAGAGTTCCCCATTCGGTGCCCCTGACCGGCTTGACCTTGGCTTGAAACCGTTCAGAGGCGCGTGACGCGGGTCGGGCTGACATGGCCGGTCAGAACCGGCTTCTGTTAATCGCCGCCCGCTGCTGTCGCGATCGCATCGCTCCTACGACGTTCCTCTCCTGAAGACCCCGGATAGACACCCGCGATGAAACGCACCCTGATCAGGGCGGCGATCGCTGTCCTGTGGATGCTGGTGCCCGGCGGAGCGTTAGCCAATGAGCCGACGCCGGCGGGTTCGGTTTGGACCCTCTCATCCGGGCTAATCTTCATCTGTGATGAACGAGATCACGCAATGGCGCTCGGCGAAGCGCTCGTCGACGGCGGGGTGGCTGATCTGTTCGTTCAGATGGCCGAGTATTCCAGCGGGCGGAAGGGCCACCCTGCGTGCTCAGGTTGGGAATTCCCAAACTTTCGGGCTCAAGCAGTTGATATTGCATGGAAAGGTAGAGCCGCGACGACGAGCAATCTTTACTCGGCCGGATAGCGGAGCGTTCGGATAACGTGAGCCGTAGCATGGCGAAGAGAAGGTATGACCGGTTTCAGCAGGGCGATCCGATCGAAGACATCCGGCTGATCGGCAATCGAGCGTCGCAGCGCCGCGCCGAAGACGGCGCGCAATTCGGTACCGATGTTGAACTTCGCAACCCGCGACTGCCGCGCCAGAACGCGCCGCGTATGTGCCGCTATGCCGCTGCCCCCGTGGAGGACCAGCGGCAAGCTGGTCACCGCCTCAATCGCACGCAAAGCGTCCATGTCGAGGCCCGCGCCTTGCTCGGTCTGCAAATGCACGTTTCCCACCGATACCGCCAGGGCATCGGCACCGCTTTCGCGGTCGAAACGGGCCGCCTCCTGCGGCGCGGTGGCCACCGATGCGGCACCGGCAGCGCAGCCGACGAACCCGACTTCCCCTTCAACCGACACGCCGGCCGGTCCTGCGAATTCCACGATGGTTGCGGTGTTGTCGATGTTCTCCGCAATCGGCAGGCTGGAGCCGTCATACATCACCGAGGTGAAGCCATGATCGATTCCCTCCCGGCACTCGTCGATGGTGGTGGCGTGATCAATGTGACAGACCACCGGAACACTGGCCTGGTCCGACAAATACCGGAGCATTTTTCCCAGAACCGGCACCGGGGTATGTTTGCGGCTACCGGGGCCCGCCTGCAGAATGACCGGAATGCCGGTTGCCTCCGCAGCTTCCGTGTAGGCAAGTGCGTCCTCCCAGCCGAGGACAACCAGGCCGGCTATGGCGTACCCCTTAGCGGTGGCAGGTTTCAGGACGTCACGGAGTGTTGCTGCGGTCATTCAAGCCCCGATCCATCTGGTTGGGATCTGAACGGATGCCGCGCGCCGCTCCTCCCGGCAAGGGTCAACGCTTTCGAGTCCCACACCGCCATGACACCCGTCCATCACGGGCTCGCTCACCATGCCGTACTCAACACGGTTTATGTTTGTCCGAAGTGCGAAAATGGCTAAAAACAATGAACGATGACCACTGCGCTGCCGTCTGGCGGAGCGCGGAGAATTGAAGAGGCAAAGTAGCATGGCGACCGTGCGATTGACTGCGGCACAAGCTCTTGTGCGCTACCTCGAGAACCAATTCAATGAAGACGACGAGCGCTTCATCGCGGGCGTTTGGGCGATTTTCGGCCACGGTAACGTGGCCGGCCTGGGCGAGGCACTGCAGGGGGCCTCAGACCGCCTGCCCACCTATCGCGGCCACAACGAGCAGTCGATGGCCCACGCGGCGATCGCCTACGCCAAGCAACTGGGCCGTCGGCGGGCGATGGCAGTGACATCCTCGATCGGTCCGGGGGCGACCAATATGGTCACCGCGGCCGCCGTGGCCCACCTCAACCGACTGCCGGTGCTGCTGATCCCGGGCGACGTGTTCGCCAGCCGCGGCCCCGACCCGGTGCTGCAGCAGGTCGAGGATTTCGGCGACGGTACCATCAGCGTCAATGACTGCTTCAAGCCGGTGAGCCGCTATTTCGACCGCGTCATGCGGCCCCAGCACCTCCTGACCATTTTGCCGCGGGCGTTGCGGACGCTGACCGACCCGGCCGATTGCGGGCCGGTGACGATCGCCTTCTGCCAGGACGTCCAGGCCGAGGCCTATGACTGGCCGGAGAGCTTCTTCGCGCCTCGGGTGTGGCGACAGCGCCGCCCGCATCCCGATCGTCAGGAGCTCGACGCCGCGATTGCCGCGATACGAGCCGCAAAAAATCCGATCATCATAGCCGGCGGCGGCGTCCACTACTCCGGTGCCACCGACGCGTTGCGATCGTTTGTCGAGCGCCACCGGATCCCGGTCGCCGAGACCCAGGCGGGCAAGTCGGCGCTGCCGTGGGACCACCCGCTCAACCTGGGGCCGATCGGCGTCACGGGTGCGGCCAGCGCCAACACGGTGGCCGAGGAAGCCGATCTCGTCATCGGCATCGGCACCCGGTTTCAGGATTTTACCACCGGCTCGTGGTCGCTGTTCCGCAATCCCAACCGCCGTATCCTGGCGCTGAACGTCCAGCCCTATGACGGCGCCAAACATGCGGCCCTGCCGCTGGTGGCGGACGCCCGGATCGGCCTCGAGATGCTGTCGGAGGCGCTGGGCGACCATCGCGCCGGTGAGGTTCCCGATACCGTCCGTGGCGACTGGTACGCGGCGGTCGACGCCGTCACCGCACCACCCGGCGACGGCAACGCCCTGCCGAGCGACATGCAGGTGATCGGCGCCGTGCAACGTTCAGCGCACGAGGACACGGTTGTCATGTGCGCCGCCGGGACCATGCCCGGTGAACTCCACAAATTGTGGAAGGCCGGCCGGCCGGGCTCCTATCACATGGAGTACGGCTATTCCTGCATGGGTTACGAGATCGCCGGGGGCATGGGCATCAAGATGGCCGAGCCCGATCGCGACGTCGTGGTGATGCTCGGCGACGGCTCGTATCTGATGATGAATTCCGAACTTGCCACCGCCGTCATGATGGGGATCAAGATCACCGTCGTCATCACCGACAATCGGGGTTTCGGCTGCATCAACCGTCTGCAGCGGGCGACCGGCGGGGCGGAGTTCAACAACCTTCTGGATCACGCCCGGCACCAGGTTCCGTCCCACGTGGACTTCGTCGCCCATGCCGGCTCCATGGGCGCGCACTCGGAAAAGGCGAACTCCATCGAGGAACTCGAGGACGCTCTCCGCCGGGCACGGGACGCCGAAGGGCCGTTCGTGGTGGTGATCGATACCGATCCCTATCCCTCGACCGAGGCCGGCGGATGGTGGTGGGAGGTCGCGGTGCCGGAGGTCTCCGAACGCGAGGCGGTTCGCGCCGCCCGCAAAGACTACGAGGAGGCGTTGAAGGCCAGGACTTAGTCATGTCGCCGGCCGGATCCCGCGTCGCGAATCGGAACTCTCAAGAGCGGAAGCGTGGTTGGAGCTCGTTTCGCGGAGCCTCAAATCGAGCCGTGAGCGGCCGGGCAAGGCCAGGATTGACGGTTGAGGCAACATCGGCCTGCTCCCGTCGGATTCCAGATTGCCGCTGGGAGCCCAAATGGCTACTCTGACGCTCGGAACTCAGGCTCATCCGGGGAATGTCGGGTCATCGTTCCATGAGGCGGATTCAACGTCGCAACTTCCAGGGAGGAAAAAAATGAGAATATTTCTGGCAAAACTGGCGCTCGTCGCTGCGGTCGCTTTTGCACCGCTGGCGATAAGCGCCACAACCGCCTCGGCGGAGGGCGAGAAATACATTCTGGTCAGCCACGCGCCGGATTCTGACAGTTGGTGGAATACCATCAAGAACGGGATCGCCCTTGCCGGCGAGCAGATGGGCGTCGAGGTTGAATATCGCAACCCGACGACCGGCGATCTGGCCGACATGGCCCGCATCATCGAGCAGGCAGCAGCCTCTGGTCCCAACGGCATCATCACCACATTGGCTGATTTCGACGTACTGAGCGGCCCGATCCGCAACGCCGTGGACCAAGGCATCAACGTCATCATCATGAACTCCGGTACGCCTGAGCAGGCTGCCGAGCTGGGTGCGCTGATGTATATCGGCCAACCCGAATATGACGCCGGCAACGCCGCCGGCATGCGGGCAAAACGCGATGGCGTGAGTTCGTTCCTGTGCGTGAACCACTATAGCACCAACCCGGCTTCCACCGAACGCTGCCAGGGCTTTGCGGATGGTTTGGGCGTGCCACTGGGCAACCAGATGATCGACTCCGGTCAGGACCCGGCAGAGATCAAGAACAGGGTTCTGGCCTATCTGTCAGCCAACCCGGATACCGATGCGGTCCTTACCTTGGGTCCGACCTCGGCCGACCCGACACTCGCCGCATTGGATGAAAACGGCATGGCCGGCGACATCTATTTCGGTACCTTTGATTTGGGTACCGAGATTGTGAAGGGCATCAAGGCCGGCATTATCAACTGGGGGATCGACCAGCAGCCGTTCCTGCAGGCCTATCTGCCGGTCATCATTCTGACCAATTATGACCGCTTTGGCGTGCTGCCGGGCAACAACATCAACTCCGGTCCGGGCTTCGTGACCAAGGACGGTCTGACACTGGTTGAGAAGTTTGCGGGCGAATACCGCTAGACCGTGACCTGATCGGGCGGCCGCGCAACCTGCCGGCCGCCCGTTTCACATCCAGCGAAATCGGGGGACCAAAATGACTCAGACCGAACAAGCACCTCCGGCGGTGGACGAGCGGGTCAAGGAGATGTCGGGCCTTCGCAAGGCCCTGATCCGCCCCGAGCTGGGCGGCATTATCGGTACCATTCTGGTATTTGTTTTCTTTTTTCTCACGGCCCGCGACTCGGGCATGTTTGGACCCGCGGGCGTGATGAACTGGTCGATCGTCTCGGCACAATTCATCATTATCGCCGTGGGTGCCTGCCTGCTGATGATTGCCGGTGAGTTCGACCTGTCGGTCGGCTCGATGATCGGTTTTTCAGGTATGGCCATTGCCCTGCTTTCGGTCACCTTTGGCTGGCCCGTATGGCTGGCCATCATCGTCACTTTCATCCTTTGCATCGCAATCGGCGCCTTCAATGGCTGGCTGGTGATCAAGACCGGGTTGCCGAGCTTCATCGTGACGCTGGCGTTCCTTTTTATTCTGCGTGGCCTGACCATCTTTGCGGCCATTGCCACCACCCGTAAAACCATTATCGGCGGCGTGAGGGATGTGGCCGAAGGCGACTGGCTGGCGTCGATCTTTGGCGGCAAGATCTTGACCGGTTTATTTCAGTGGATGGGGGATCAGGGCTGGATCGAGACTTTCGTGCGCGGAACCAGGCAGGGGCAGCCGGTCGTTGAGGGCATCCCGATGCTGATGGTCTGGGCCCTGGGCCTGATCATCTTCGCCCACGTGCTGCTGACCAAAACCAAGTTCGGCAACTGGATTTTCGCCGCCGGTGGCGATGCGCAGGCAGCCCGTTACGTGGGCGTGCCGGTCAACCGGGTCAAGATCCTGATGTTCATGTTCACCGCCTTTTGCGCCTGTGTCTTTGCCACCGCCCAGGTGATGGAGTTCGGCTCGGCCGGGGCGGATCGTGGTGTGTTGAAGGAATTCGAAGCGATCATCTCTGTTGTCATCGGTGGCACTTTGCTGACCGGCGGTTATGGTTCGGTCATCGGAGCGGCGCTGGGGGCGCTCATCTTTGGCGTGGTGCAGCAGGGGTTGTTCTTTGCCGAGGTGGAAAGTTCGCTCTTCCGGGTGTTCCTCGGGGTGATCCTGTTGCTTGCGGTGATCCTGAACACCTATATCCGCCGCATTATTACGGGGGAGAAATAAGATGACCGACGCCATTATTGAAATGAAGAACATCGAGAAGCACTTCGGCCCGGTCATCGCGTTGTCAGGTGTGTCGCTCGATGTGATACCCGGTGAGTGCCACTGTTTGCTGGGGGACAACGGGGCCGGCAAATCCACGTTCATCAAGACCATGTCGGGCGTGCACACACCCTCGGCAGGCGAGATCTTTTTCGAAGGCAAGCCGCTGAATTTCGCGCGACCACGCGATGCGATCGCAGCCGGAATCGCCACGGTGTATCAGGACCTCGCGATGATCCCATTGATGTCGGTGATGCGTAACTTTTTTATGGGCAACGAACCGACCAAAAAGGTCGCGGGGATCAGTTTCTTCAATCACGAATACGCCAATGACGTGACGATGAAGGAAATGAAGAAAATGGGCATCAACCTGCGATCTCCCGATCAGGCGGTCGGCACGCTTTCGGGCGGCGAGCGCCAGACGGTGGCGATTGCAAGGGCAGTCCATTTCGGCGCCAAGGTGCTGATTTTGGACGAGCCGACTTCGGCGCTCGGCGTGCGCCAGACCTCCAACGTTCTGGCGACGGTCGACAACGTGCGTGATCAGGGTATTGGCGTGGTGTTCATTACCCATAATGTGCGCCATGCGATGGCCGTTGGCGACCGGTTCACGGTACTCGACCGTGGCAAGACGCTGGGCACGGCCAAGCGTGGTGAAATCACACCCGAGGAACTGCAGAACATGATGGCCGGTGGCCAGGAACTGGCGACACTGGAGGGCTCGCTGGGCGGTACGGTTTAGGTGGCCGAAATACCTTGACCGCGGTTACGAATCCGCGATGCGGCGGCCGCTCTGGCCGTCAAACAAATGCAACGCGCCGTCGAGAATGCGCAGCGGGATCTTTTCGCCATGGGAGACGTTGCGGTTGCCCGGTAGCCGGGCGGCGAAGTTCGTACGTGCCGGACCGTCGGCGTCCTGCTCAATGCTGCCATGGGCAAGTGTGTCGGCACCCAATGCCTCCACCGCGTTGACGGTCAGCAACAATTCGGCGTCGGCGATCTCCGCCGGTTCGACATGCTCGGGACGGATTCCCACGGTCACCCGTTGTTTGGCATGAGGTCCGAGCTTGAGCTTACCCGAATGCAGGTTTATGCCCGAATCCAGACGTAATCCTTGCCCTTCGTCGGGCACGCTGGCCGGCATGAAATTCATCGACGGCGAGCCGATGAATCCCGCCACGAAGAGCGATTCGGGCTTCTCGTACACCCGTATCGGCACGTCGATCTGCTCGGCGGCACCCTCGTTCATGACGATCAACCGGTCGGCGAGCGTCATGGCTTCGACCTGGTCGTGGGTGACGTAGAGCGAGGTGGTGCCGAACGAACGCTGGAGTTGCTTGATCTCCAGCCGCATCTGGACGCGGAGCTTTGCGTCGAGATTGGACAGTGGCTCGTCAAACAGAAAGGCGGCGGGTTTCCTGACGATGGCACGGCCCATGGCAACCCGCTGACGCTGTCCGCCGGACAATTGGCGCGGCCTGCGGGTCAGGAACTCCTCCAATTGCAGGAGTTTGGCGGCGTTGTTGACCCGCTCCTCGATCTCCGGTTTCGGCGTACGGGCGATCTTCAATCCATAGGCCATATTGTCGAAGACCGACATGTGCGGATAAAGCGCGTAGTTCTGAAACACCATCGCGATATTGCGATCCATGGGTTCCAGATCGTTGACCCGATTTCCATCGATCGCGATGTCGCCGCTGGTTACCGTCTCCAGTCCCGCCACCATCCGCAACAGCGTCGACTTGCCGCAACCGGACGGTCCGACGATGACCATCAACTCGCCATCGGCGATATCGACGTCGATGCCGTGGATGACTTCGGCCTTGCCGAAGGATTTGCGGACTGTGTTCAGACTGATCGTTGCCATGGCGTACCGTCACTTCTCCGTCTCGATCAGACCCCTGATGAAGAGTTTTTGCATGAATATCACCACCACCACCGGCGGCAACATCGCCAGCAGCGCCGTGGCCATGATGACCGGCCAGTCGGCGATGTCATCGCCGCTGGGGAACATCTGCTTGATCCCCATGACGATGGTGTTCATGTCCGGATCGGTGGTGATCAGAAGTGGCCACAGATACTGGTTCCAGCCGTAGATGAAGAGAATGACGAACAGCGCGGCGATATTCGTACGCGACATCGGCAGCAGAATATCGAAGAAGAAGCGCATCGGCCTGGCCCCATCGACGCGCGCCGCTTCGGCCAGTTCCTCCGGTACGGTCAGGAAGAACTGACGGAACAGAAACGTCGCGGTGGCCGACGCGATCAGAGGCAGGATCAATCCGGGATAGGAGTTGAGCATGCCGAGCCTGGCGATGACTTCAAACGTCGGCACGATGCGCACCTCGACCGGCAGCATCAGCGTCATAAAGATCAGCCAGAAAAACGCCTGCCGCATCGGAAAGCGGAAGTAGACGATGGCGAAGGCGGACAACAGCGAGATCGTAATTTTCCCGAACGCGATCCCCAGCGCCATCACGGTGGAATTGAACAGCATCCGCCACACCGGCGCGTTGACGCCGGAGACAAGCGCTTCGCGGTAGTTGGCGAAGAAAAGCTCGCCGGGCACCAACGGCATCGGCGGCCGAACGATCTCCTGCTGGTCCACCGTGGAAGCGACAAAAGCCAGGTAGATCGGAAAGAAGATGACCAGCACGCCCAGGATCAGCCCGACGTGGGTGAGCCAGTAGCCGCGGCCGCGTTTTTCGACCATGCCCGACATCAGAGCCCTTTTGACCAACCGAGGGTCAATTCTGGTTCGCGATCGGCGAGGTGATCCGGCGTGGAAACGATCGAAGGGCGATGCCTCGGCATCGTTCTAGATTGGTTCGGCGTCGGGCGCCCGCCGATCGGAAACCCGAAGGGACGGGCGATTTTGCACCAATTCCTGCGCCTCGGCTCTCGACCGTATCCAGATACGCCCTTGGAGCCTCTGCTTGATTTTGTCACAAAATTGCTCCGTCAGAATGGCTCACAGTTGGTCGAAAGGGCTCTAATAGTGCACCCGCCGCTCGATATAGCGGAACTGGATGATCGTCAGGATACCGACAACCACCAGCAGGATCACCGATTGTGCCGCCGACGATCCCAGATCCTGACCGACAAACCCGTCGGAGTAGACCTTGTACACCAGGATCATCGTCGCCTGTTGGGGCCCGCCGGAGGTGATCGTGTGAATGACGCCGAAGGTTTCGAAGAACGAGTAGACGATGTTGACGACCAGCAGAAAGAAGGTCGTCGGCGTCAGCAATGGAAAGACGATCGTCCGGAACCGTTTCCAGAAACGGGCGCCGTCGATCGCCGCTGCTTCGATCAGGCTCTTCGGGATCGCCTGGAGGCCGGCGAGGAAGAACAGAAAATTGTAGCTGACGCGCCCCCAGGACGAAGCGACGACCACCAGACCCATCGCCTCATTGGGGTTGAGCACATGGTTCCACTCATAGCCCAATTGGCCCAGATACCAGGAGACGACACCGACGCGGGTGTTGAACATGAACAGCCACAGCACGCCGGCGACCGCGGGTGCGACCGCATAGGGCCAAATCAGGAGCGTACGGTAGGCTCCCGCCCCCTTGATCAGCCGGTCGGCCATCAAGGCGAGCCAAAGAGCCAGGCCCATCGATGCCACTGTGACGAAACCTGAGAAGATCGCGGTGGTCCAGAATGATGCACGGTAGAACGGATCGCCAAGCAGAAACTCGAAATTGCCGAGCCCGACGAACAGCGACTTCAAACCGAACGGGTCAGGAATAAACAGCGACTGGTAGACCGCCTGGCCGGCCGGCCAGAAGAAAAACACCGCGGTGATGAAGACCTGCGGGGCCAGCAACAACAAGGGCAGCATCCAGCCCTTGAAGGTGACGCGTTTTGTCATGGTCGATCAAGTCGCCGCCCCGGGACTGGCCGGGGCGGCGGGATTCTTCGTGAGGCCGCTAGCGGTTGGCTTGCTCGAACCGCCGGAGCAACGCGTTGCCGCGCTCCACCGCGCTGTCGAGGGCGGCCTGAGCCGTCTTGTCGCCCGACCACACGCCCTCCAGCTCCTCATCGATAATGCCGCGGATCTGGTCAAAGCTGCCCAGCCGCAGGCCCTTGGAGTTGCCGGTCGGCGTTTTGCCGGTCATCTGGATGATGGCGATGTCGGTTCCCGGGTTCTCCTCATAGAAGCCCTCGGATTTGGTCTGCTCGAAGGCCGCCATCGTGATCGGCAGGTAGCCCGTGTTCTGGTGCCATGCCGCCTGGATGCCGGAGGATGAGAGGAAGCTCAGGAACTGAGAGACGCCCTTGTACTCGTCGGCCGTATGACCTTCCAGGACCCACAGCGACGAGCCGCCGATAATCGTGTTTTGCGGTGCACCGGGGGCGTCTGACCAGTAGGGAAGCGGCCGAAGTTCGAAGTCGAACTCCGCCTGCGCTTTCACGCCGGCATAGCCCGCCGAGGATTCCGTCCACAGCGCGCATTCACCGCCACGGAAATTGGCGCCGCTTTCGTTCCGGCGTCCGGTATAGATGAATTTTCCTTCGCTGGCCCAATCGCCCATCGCCTGGATGTGCTTGACCTGGACCGAGCCGTTGAAGGCAAGTTCGGTGTCAAGTCCGGCAAACCCGTTGTCCTTGGTCGCAAACGGGACGTCGTGATAGGCGGAGAAATTCTCCAGATGGATCCAGCTTTGCCACGCCGTTGCCAGGGCGCATTCGTGGCCGGCGGCCTTGAGAGCGTTGACCGCGTCGCCGACCTTTTCCCAGGTTGAAAGATCCATGTCGGGATCCAGACCGGCACCCGAGACGGCGTCGCGGTTGACGTAGAGCACCGGCGTCGACGAATTGTAGGGCAGCGACAGCATATCGCCCCCGGTGGTCGTGTAGTAGCCCTTCACGGCGCCCAGATAGCCATCCGGATCGAACGGGGCGCCGCCTTCGGCCATCACCTCGTGGACCGGTTTGATCGCGCCCTCGGCTGCCATCATGGTCGCGGTACCGACCTCGAACACCATCAGGATGTGCGGTTGTTCGCCGGCGCGAAACGCGGCGATGCCGGAATTCAGGGTCTCGGAATAGTTGCCCTTGTGCGAACCCACGACGACGTAATCGGACTGCGAGGCATTGAACTGTTCGATCTGCTCGGCAAGCAGATCACCCAACCGGCCGGTGAAGGCATGCCACCAGCGTATCTCGGTTTGAGCTGCGGCCGAGCCGACCAGCGCCGGCATGGCAACCGTGATGGCCGCAACCGTGGTTAGGAAAAATCGTCTGGTTTTCATCACTTCCTCCCAGTTTAGGTGTTCGCTTATGTGTCTGCCCTTGGTGTGGACAGCGACGCACCCCACGCACCCGTCATAAGATCACGCCATCGGCTCGCTTGTCACGCGGGATTCACCGTATTATCGACGGGGCCCATAAAATCGGGCATTCGTGGCCCATCTCGCAGCCCTGTAACGCCGCGTGCCCCGCAACCCTCTGGTAGTGAACAATCATGACAGCTGACCTTGCAGCAAGGCTGGAAACGGCCCAATCCGCCGCCCGTGAGGCCGGCAAATTCGCGCTCGCCATGTTCCAGCACCGTGAAACGCTTGAGGTCATGTCGAAGGGGCCGCAGGACCGCGTCACCATTGCCGACCGCAACGCCGAAAACATCATTCGTGATCGGATCGCGGCCGAATTTCCAAGCGATAATATCCTGGGCGAGGAGTTCGGCCACGGTGGCGGCGAGGCGCCGGCCGGCGAGAACCTTTGGGTGGTTGATCCCATCGACGGCACCGATTGCTTCGTCTTCGGCCTGCCGATGTGGTCGGTCTCGGTCGCCTGGATGGAAGATGGCATGGTCAAGGTCGGCGCCATCTACGATCCCGTGCACGACGAGATGTACGCTGCCTCGCTCGACGGCGGAGCTTTCCTCAACGGTGACCGGCTGAAGGCCTCGCCAGCCAGCGAGCCGACCGATGGCCTGGTGGGGATCGGGCATTCGCTGAGGGTTCGACCGCGCCGACACCCTGGCCGCGCTCGACCGGCTGATGGAGATGGGCGGCATCTTTCACCGCTGCGGCTCCGGAGCGCTGTCGATCGCCTGGGTCGCAGCCGGCCGGCTGATCGCCTATTACGAGCCCCACATCAACGCGTGGGACTGCCTGGCCGGGCTTCTTCTGGTGACGGAAGCCGGCGGCTGGACCAACGACTTCCTCGCAAACGATGGTCTTGTGTCCGGTAACCCGGTTCTGGCTTCCGGTCCCGGCATGGTCGACCACATCAGGACCGTTGCCGGGCTGGCGGGCGAAGCCGGTGGCGAGACGATCCCGGCGCAGCCGTAACGAACGCCACGGAGTTTTTCTCGGCGAGGGCGCAAAAAAAGGCGGGGGCCTGAGCCCCCGCGCGGCGTTTGTCGCGACGCTGACGCCCGTTAGAGCTTGATGCGGTATT
The DNA here is from genome assembly GCA_963663975.2 of uncultured Bauldia sp. Taxonomy (GTDB): domain Bacteria; phylum Pseudomonadota; class Alphaproteobacteria; order Rhizobiales; family Kaistiaceae; genus JANQRX01. The sequence goes on from CAXXRA010000011.1 coordinate 250,952, forward strand.
TGGCGAAGCCTTCCGCGCCGTCGCCCGCCGGTTCGATCGACACCCCGCTGACGTCGTCCGCGTACGCCTGCCCCGCCGGGCCGGTTTCGAAGATGACGGTGGTGTTCTCAACCGGCTTGAAGTTCCAGTTGGCGTCGGCCGACGGGTTGATCGTGCCCTGGTCGACGATGAAGCGCACGATGACGTCGCGGTTGGTGTCGGGCGCTTCCAGGATGGTGACGCTGGAATCGATGTCGGGGAAGTTGCCCCCGCCGCCGGCCCGGTAGTTGTTAGTCGCCACCACGAACTTCTGGGACGGATCGATCGGCGCACCGTTGAACTGCAGGTCGACGATCCGGTTGGCGCTGGCGTTGATGAGAACGCCCTTGGGATCGTATTTCGCCGGCTCGGTCAGATCGATGCGATAGGTGACCCCGTCGATCACGTCGAAATTGTAGGACGGGAAGGCGGGGTTGATCAGCGCCTGATCGGCCTTGCCGGCTTCGACCTGGTTGAAGATGCCGGCCGACATCTCCAGCCAATCCTTGACCTGGGCGCCGTTGATCGCCACCGCCCGCACGGTGTTGGGATAGAGATAGAGGTCGGCCACGTTCTTGATCGCGACATCGCCGGCCTTGACGTCGGTGTAGTACTCCGGACCGCCGCGGCCGCCGGCCTTGAACGGGGCGGCCGCCGACAGAACCGGCAGGCCCTCCCATTCGGTCCCCTTCATCAACTCGCCGACATACCAGATCTGGGCCTGGCTCACGATCTGCACCGACGGATCGTCGGCCACCAGGGCAAAGTAGGAGTGGAGCGGCGCCGAGGTCTTGCCGACCGAACGGCGCACATAGGCCAGCGTCGCCTCGTGGACGTCGCTGACCGAGTCGAGCACGGACTGCTGGCTGTCGACCAGCGGCACCCGCTTGCGCTCGACCCGCTCGAAGATCGGTCGCGCCTCGCTGGTGAAACCCGCCGAACGCCACTGATTGCCGTCGCGTTCCAGCAGCAGATCGATCAGACCGAGATGGGAGCCCCAGAAGCCGCCCATGGTCGCCGGTTTGCCGTGGATCGCGCCGGTCACCTCGTCGACGCCGCCGATCTCGGCGTATTTGGGGCCCGGGAACACCAAATGATGATGCCCGGTCATGATCGCGTCGATGCCGTCGACCGCCGCCAGCGGCACCGAGGCGTTCTCCATGCCGTCGGTATGGGCGGCCGGACCGATCCCGGAATGGGAGAGCGCGATGACGATGTCGGCGCCGGCCTCCCTGACCTCGGGCACCCAGGCCTTCGCCGATTCGACGATATCGCGCGTGTTGACGTTGCCCACCAGATGCCGCCGGTCCCAGTTCATGATCTGCGGCGGCACGAAGCCGATGAAACCGATGCGGATCGGGTGCTCAACGCCGGCGCCGTCGGTGACCATACGATCGATGATGACATAGGGCTTGAACAGCGTGTCGTCGTCGCGCGGGCCCGCCACCAGCGTTCCCCTGGCGATATTGGCCGATACAACCGGGAAGTTGGCGCCCGCCACCGTCTTCATCAGGAAGTCGAGGCCGTAGTTGAATTCGTGGTTGCCGGCGGTGGAGACGGCGAAGTCCAGGGTGTTCATCGCGGCGATGATCGGATGGAGATCACCCTCCTTCATGCCGCGCTCATAGGCGATGTAGTCGCCCATCGGGTTGCCCTGCAGGAAGTCGCCATTGTCGACCAGGATCGAGTTGGTGGCCTCGGCGCGAATGTCCTTGATGATGCTCGCGGTTCGGGCCAGACCCACCGTGTCGACTGGCCGGTCACCGTAATAGTCGTACGGGTAGACGTGGACGTGCAAATCGGTGGTTTCCATGAACCGCAAATGGGCCTGATTGGCGGCGGCGAAGGCGGAAAACGGATGAAGAGCCACGACCAGACCGGTCGCGCCGGCTCCCGCCAGCAGTTCGCGGCGAGAAACCCTGAGATCAAACTCGTTGCGCATCTTGTCGTCCTCCCTGTTGGCGTGCCCTTGTGCCGGGCGGTCCTGGGGCGATCATAACAGACCGCGGCGAGGCGGTCGCGCTGCGGGCGTGGAGGTGACCCTGGTCGGCAGCCGGTTGATCGATGCCTTGCGGCCGGATGCGGTGTGGTGGCGTCGGCTTTGCTTGGAAAAGTGCTTGTTCTCAAAAGGGCAGCGTCGACAGCGGACTCTCTTCGTGACCCACGCTCGGCGTGGGGCGCCGGTCGGGCCGGCTTGCCAGCGGTGGCGATGCTCGTAGTGCTAGCCTCGCGCCTCGGCGCCCCGCCGGCCCGATACCGCCGTCACTTCGCCTGGCCGCTCTCGGTCAGGAAGCGCGCCATGCCGCGAACGTTGGGTTCACGGAAGGCGTCGTAGGATCCCCAGTCCTTGTACTCCTCCATCATCACCGTGGCGGCCAACTCAACGGCGCTTTTGCCTGATTTCAGCCCGGCCAGCACCCGCTCCCGCAGGGTTTCCATGTAGATACGCGCGTCGGTCGCGTCGGCCTTGACGCCGACATTGCCGTGCGCCGGGGCGAAGATTTCGAAATCGAGCGTCTCGATCTTGCGCACCTGATCGGTCCAGTGGTCGACATTGGCGCCCGGCAAATCACGGAACGGCAGTCGTTTGGGCGAGGCGGCGTCGGTGATGAAGGCGACGTTTTCGGGCCGCACCACCACGGCGATGAGATCGATGCCGTGGCCCGGGCCGAGCCAGGTCAATTCGAACGTCTTGCCGCCGATCTCGAGCGACATGGCATCGGTGAAGCGGATATCCGGCCTCACGCCCTCGATCGCCGCCGGAGCGTTGGCCTGGGCGATCACCAGCGCGTCGCCGGCAAACACCTGACCGCCGGAGGCATGATCGCGATCGCTGTGGCTGTAGATGAGGTGGGTGATCGGCTTGTCGGTAACCTCGCCGAGATTGGCCTTCAACCACTCGGAAGCATCGGCATTGATCGGGTCGACGACGACGACGCCGGTTTCCGTCTCAACCACCAGCGCGAAGTGGAAGTTGTTCTGGAATCGGTACACGTCACCGGTGACGTTGGTGATTCCACGCCGCGCCTCCTGGGCCTCGGCCGGCTGGAACAGCGTGGCCGACATGAAGGGCGCGACCGCCATTGCGGCCAGAACGATCGTACGCAGCATCAATGTCATCGTGTGTCACTCCGATTTCATGGATTGCGATAGCTTATGGCGTCCAAAACCACTTCCGCAAGACTTGTGCAACGTCCGTGATATGACAGATGGAACACAGCTTGGGTGATCCGGGGGAGGTTTGGGATGGAAGATGCCGGCGAACAGCTTTGGCGAGCGCGACTCACAGGGCGGATCGTCCCGCCGTCCGTGGTGGAGGGGATCGACGGCCTGGAGCAAGCCTATCGCCTGCAATTGGGGCAGATTGATTCCTCAGGCTTCGACCTCGCCGGCTGGAAGCTTGGCGCCACCAACCGGACCGCGCTCGGCGTCGTTGGCCTCGACCAGCCCTTCATCGGCCCTGTTCTCAAGCCGTTCGTATTCGCCAGCGGCCAGGCGGTGCCGATTTTTCCGCCCCACGCGCCCAAGCTCGAAACCGAGTTTGTGCTGAACCTGGGGCAGGGTCTCCCACCGCGGCCGACCGACTACACCCGCGATGAGGTTGTCGGCGCCATCGCCTCGGTCTCCCCCGGTTTCGAGATCGTCGCCTCTCGGGTCGAGGGCAGCCTGGAGGGTGCCCGCCTGCGGATGATCGCCGGTGGCGGCCTCAACGCCGCGGTCGTGGTCGCGCCACCGGTCGCGGACTGGTCGGCGGTCGATTTCATCGATGTGACGGTTCCGGTGAGCATCAACGGCGAGCAGCTCGCCGAAGGAAGTTCCGCCGCGCTGATGTGGACCGATTTCGCCAACGCGTTGCTTTACGTGATCAACCACCCGGTGCTGGCCGGCCGCGGGCTGCGGAGCGGCGACATCATTCCGACCGGGACCTGTGCCGGCGCCCTCCCAATCAAGCCGGGCGATCGCGCGGCGGCGGACTTCGGACCGTTCGGCTCCGTCAGCGCACGCTTCGTCGGGGCTTCGCCGTCAAACTGGGGCAGAGAGAACGCGGCGGACTAGACCCTGGTCAAACGTATGAGACCGACATCCGGCCAAGTCCCGAACCTCTGGTTCGACCCCGGCAAGGTTTTTGTCGGCGGGTCGTGGACCGCGCCCGATAGCGGCGACGCGCTGCCGCTGGAAAACCCCTCGACCGGCGAGATCGCCCGTGGGACCGGTCGTGACGTCGACGACGCGGTTGTCGCGGCGCGCTCGGCGCTCGATGGCGCGTGGGGGCGTATGCCGGCGGCGGAACGCGGACGCATCCTGCGCCGCATCGGAGATCTGGTCACCGAACGGCTTGACGATTTGGCGCGCCTGGAGGCCGCCGATGTCGGCAAGCCGCTGGCCCAGGCACGGGCCGATGCCGTCGCGCTCGCCCGCTACATGGAATTCTATGGCGGCGCCGCCGACAAGATCCATGGCGAGACCATCCCCTATCTCGACGGCTACACCGTCTACACCCTGCGCGAGCCGCACGGGGTGACGGGGCACATCATTCCCTGGAACTATCCCATGCAGATCGTCGGGCGCTCGGTCGGCGCCGCGCTCGCCATGGGCAACGCCGCCGTGCTGAAACCGGCCGAGGAAGCCTGTCTGACCGCGCTTGCCTTTGCCGCGCTGGCCGACCAAGCCGGCCTGCCGGCGGGTGCCTTGAATGTCGTGCCCGGACTGGGCGAAGAGGCCGGCGCGGCGCTCGCCTCGCACCCCGGTGTCGCTCATCTGTCGTTCACCGGTTCGGTCGCGGTCGGCAGGCAGGTCCAGGCCGCGGCGGCCGAAAACGTCGTTCCGGTGACCCTGGAACTCGGCGGAAAATCGCCTCAGCTGGTCTTCGACGACGCCGATCTCGACCAGGCGCTGCCGTTCCTGGTCAACGCCGGTATCCAGAACGCCGGGCAGACCTGTTCAGCGTCGTCGCGGCTGCTGGTTCAGCGGCCGATTTTCGAGCCGTTGCTCGACCGGTTGGCGGAACGATATCGCGGATTGCGCGTCGGCCCGGCGATGGACGATCTCGATGTCGGCCCGCTCATTTCGGCGCGCCAGAAGGAGATCGTCGGCGGTTATCTCGAGCTCGCCAACGACGCCGAAACGATCGCGCGCGGTCGGATCGTCGAGGCGGCGCCGCCCGGCGGGCACTACCAGGCGCCGGCGCTCATCTCCGGCCTGACGCAAGACCATCGTCTCGCCCGGGACGAGATTTTCGGGCCCGTGCAGGTCGTCATTCCGTTCCAGGACGAGGACGAGGCCGTGGCGATCGCCAACGGCACCGGCTACGGATTGGTGGCCGGGGTGTGGACGCGCGACGGCGGCCGCCAGATGCGGCTGGCCAAGGCGCTGCGATCGGGCCAGGTGTTCATCAACAATTACGGCGCCGGCGGCGGGGTCGAACTGCCCTTCGGCGGCGTCGGCAAATCCGGCCACGGCCGCGAAAAGGGTTTTGAGGCGCTCTACGGTTTCTCGACCCTCAAGACCGTCGCCGCGCTGCACGGATAGCGGCTCACCGCCTCACACCGCCGCCGGCCCCTTCAAAGGCCATCGTGCGCGGCACCGCGGCGCTTTGCCTCGGCTTGTCTGCCCAGCCCCCCTTGTCATACACTGCTCGACGATAACGTAAACCGGCGCCCCCCCGAAGCTGACGGCTGGCAGCGCCCGACAAGGTGTTGGTGTTTGTCTAGGGGTGACGGTCCGCGTCATGCGGACGTGACCGCCGGAGACGCGCCGTCATCCGGCGAGCCTTCGAGCGCCGGCGAGATGGCGTCCGTCGTCGTGTCCGGACAATCCGGACCAGACGAGCGGTCCGAAACATCGGAACCGCGCACCGGCGGGAGATCAGGGAAGCGCGCCGATCGGCGTCACCGACGCCACCAGACTGCCGCGCGCGATACTGAAGGTGCGCCGCAGCCCGATGCCGCTCAGCCAGGCGGAAACCGGGCGGCCATCGATCATGGTCGCCCGCACCGCCACCAGCACGGACCGTTCTACGCCGCGCTCGATCTCGGCACCAACAATTGCCGGCTGCTCGTCGCCACCCCGCGTGCGCGTGGATTCAGGGTTGTCGACGCGTTTTCGCGCATCGTGCGGCTGGGCGAAGGCGTCGGCGCCAATGGGCGCCTGGCCGAGGCGGCGATGGCAAGGTCGATTGCCGCTCTCAAGGTGTGCGGCGCAAAACTGGCCGGGCGCAATGTCCGGCGGACACGGTTGATTGCCACCGAGGCCTGCCGCACGGCGGTCAACGGTCGTGAATTCGTCGATCGGGTGCGGTCCGAAACCGGCCTCATGCTGGAGATCGTGTCGCGGCGGGTCGAAGCCCGGCTGGCGGTGGCCGGTTGCGCCTCGCTGGTCGATCAAAACGCCGAAGGCGTCATCCTGTTCGATATCGGCGGCGGATCGTCTGAGCTGGTCTGGATCGACTTGACCCCGCCGCCCGACGGCCGCCGCCGCCGCATGGCGGATCGCATTCGGTCGTGGAAATCGCTGCCGATCGGCGTCGTCAATCTCAGCGAGCGCCATGGCGGCCGGCACGTCACGCCGGACACCTACGAAGACATGGTCGGCGACGTCGACGGTCTTCTTGACGAGTTCCCGCAAATCGAGGCGCTTGGCGAAGCGGTGGCGCGCGGCGGGGTGCATATGCTGGGAACGTCGGGGACGGTGACGACCCTGGCCGGCGTCCATCTGGGACTGCCCCGTTATGATCGCCGCAGGGTCGACGGGCAGTGGCTGTCGGGAGCCGAGGTTGACGATCTGACCGCCAGGGTCGTGGCCATGGATCATGCAGCCCGCGTCGCGGACCCCTGCATCGGCAAGGAGCGCGCCGATCTGGTCATTGCCGGCTGCGCCATCCTGGAAGCCTTTCGCCGCCGCTGGCGGTGCGACCGTCTTCGGGTCGCCGACCGCGGATTGCGCGAAGGCCTGCTGGTCGAATTGATGTCGAAGGATGGTGTGTGGCGGCCGCGTGGTCGGCGCTTCTCCCACCAGCACCGCCATGGCTGAGCGCGGCGGCGGGCGGCGCCATCTGAAGGTTCGCGTCAAGACAGCCAGGCGGCGGTCGGCGTCGTCGACGCGATGGCTTCAGCGCCAGCTCAACGATCCCTATGTCGCCCGCGCCCAGGCCGAAGGCTTCCGCGCGCGCTCGGCCTTCAAGCTGATCGAGATCGATGATCGCTACGGATTGTTGAAGCCGGGCGATCGGGTGGCTGATCTGGGGGCGGCACCGGGCGGCTGGTCGCAGGTCGCGGCGGCCCGCGTCGGTTCCACCGGCGACAAGGCCACGGTGGTGGCGGTCGACTGTCTACCCATGGATCCGATCGCCGGAGTCACGGTGATCGAGAAGGACTTCCTCGATGACGATGCGGCGGAGGTCATCTCGGCCGCTCTGGGCGGCGGCGCTGATCTGGTGCTGTCGGACCTGGCAGCGCCGACCACCGGCCACAAGCAGACCGATCATTTGCGCACCACCTATCTCTGTGAGGTCGCGGCGGAGTTTGCCTTGTCGGCGCTGGTGGAGGGCGGTCATTTCGTCACCAAGGTTTTTCGCGGCGGTACCGGGGGCGAACTGCTGACCACGCTCAAGCGGGCCTTCGCCAGCGTCAATCACGTCAAACCGCCGGCAAGCCGCAGCGGCTCGGTCGAACTCTATCTGGTCGCCAGGGACTTTCGCGGCAGGTGACCCATTAACCGCGGTCGCGCATCGCGGTGACCGGGTCCGGTGCCGGCTGACGACCCGACATTTCGTCGCCGGCGTCATGGGCGAGCCGCAGGAAGGGAATGATCGCAGCGATGGCGATCACGCCCATGGTCAGGAACGCCGGCAGAAAGTCGGCGACACCGATCTCCCCGCCCGAGCGGGCGGCCGAGGCTTCCAGCACCAGCGCGCCGATCGAGATGCCGATGGTCAGCGACAATTGCTGGGCGACGCTGGTCAGCGTGGTGGCGCTGCTGAGGCGTTCGGACGGGATATCGGCGAAGGCGAGCGCGTTGACCGAGGTGAACTGAAGCGAGCGGAAGAAACCGCCGACAAGCAGCAGGCCGGCAATCAGGAGGACCGGCGTCTGGGCAGTAAACAAGCCGGGCATGAAGATGAAGATCGACACGACCGCCGCATTGGCCAAAAGAACGTTGCGGAAGCCGAAGTGCCGCAGGATGGGCATGGTGAGAAATTTCATCACCACCGCGCCGATCGCCGCGGCAAAGGTCGTCATCCCGGACGCGAACGGGCTCATGCCGAAACCGAGTTGCAGCAGCAGGGGTAGCAGGAAGGGCGTCGCGCCGACGCCGGTCCTGTACAACATGCTGCCGGCCAGGCTGAGGCCGAAGGTCGGGACCCTCACCAGGCTGAGGTCGATGATCGGGCTTGCCCGACGGCTGTAGGTCAGCACATAGGCCAGCAGCAACGCCGCCCCGGCGCCGAGTGTCGCCAGCACCACGGGCGGCGGAAACAAGCCGAGCCCCAGGGCCGTCGCGCCGATCATGAAGGCCGCCAGCCCGACCCCGGACAGGACGAATCCGAGCATGTCGAAGCGGCCACGGTGTTGGCCGCGAATGTCGGGAATGTAGGCGGTTGCCAGTACAAACCCCAGCACGCCGACCGGCACGTTGATCCAGAAGATCCACCGCCAGCCGACGAAGGTGGTCAGGAATCCGCCGACCGGTGGCCCCATGATCGGCCCGATCAGCGCCGGAATGGTCAGCCACGCGAGCGACCTGACCAGTTCGGCCTTGGAGACCGAACGCAACAGCACCAGCCGTCCGACCGGGACCATCATCGCTCCGCCGATGCCCTGAACCACGCGGGCCGCAGTGATTTCGGCGACCGATCCGGACAGTCCGGACAGGATCGAGCCGATGACGAAGACCACGATGGCCAGCCGGAACACCAGCCGCGCCCCATAGCGGTCGGCGAACCATCCCGACGCGGGGATGAACACCGCGATCGACAACAAATAGGAGGTCAGCGCCAGCTTCAAGTTGATCGGGCTGGCGCCGAAATCGCGGGCGATGGCCGGCAGCGCCGTCGAGATGACGGTGGCATCCAGATTCTCCATGAACAGCGCCGTGGCGATGATCAGGGGAACCAGAATGCGGTCCGGCATGGCGGGCTGTGGCTCGGTTGCGAAGTATGGAGCGGAACGGCGGGGAGGGATTCGGCCGCTAAGGATGGCGCCCATCATAATTGGCGGCCCGGTGGCGGGCAAACGCAGGACGATTGCTCGCCGCCGCTATCGCGAATCGGGCCGATCATGGTATGGGCCGTGGCCAAATTTCCGACGTGCTAAAACTCGCCTGGGCCGGGCATTCCTGTGCCGGCCGCGGCAGTCCATTACCGGGAGTTGGTTTCCATGGCGTCATTTGTCGATTCGGCCCCCGGCGGTTACGCATTGGCGTTCGACGACGTGCTGCTGGCGCCGGGATATTCGACCGTGTTGCCCGCCGAAGCGGTCGTCCGGTCGCCGCTGACGCGGACCATCTGGCTGAACCTGCCGATCATTTCGGCGGCAATGGACACCGTCACCGACGCCAATCTCGCCATCGCCATGGCCCAGGCCGGCGGGATCGGCGTCATCCACCGCAACATGACGCCGGACGAGCAGGCCGAGGCCGTGCGCCAGGTCAAAAAATTCGAGTCCGGCATGGTGATCAATCCGGTCACCATTCACCCCGACGCCACGCTCGCCGACGCGCTGGCGCTGATGAAGACCCACCGCATATCGGGGATCCCGGTGGTCGAGCCCGGCCCGGTACCCGGCCGGCTGGCGGGTATCCTGACCAACCGCGATGTGCGGTTCGCCTCGGATCCGGCCGAGCCGGTGGCGGCACTGATGACCCGCGATGACCTTGTCACGGTTTCCGAAAGCGTCGATCAGGACGAGGCCAAGCGGTTGCTCCACAGCCACCGTATCGAGAAACTGGTGGTGGTCGACGGCGATTTTCGCTGCGTCGGGCTGATCACCGTCAAGGACATCGAGAAGAGCACGCTCAACCCGGATGCCAACAAGGACCAGCAGGGCCGGCTGCGCGTCGCCGCGGCCTCCAGCGTTGGCGACACCGGTCACCAGCGCAGCGAGCGGCTCGTCGACGCCGACGTCGACCTGGTCGTCATCGACACCGCGCACGGCCATTCGCAGCGGGTCCTGGACGCGGTCGACCGCATCAAGCGCCAATCCAACCAGACCCAGGTGATCGCCGGCAATGTCGCCACAAGGGACGCTGCGCAGGCGCTGATCGACGCCGGCGCCGATGCGATCAAGGTCGGGATCGGGCCAGGTTCGATCTGCACCACGCGGGTGGTCGCCGGGGTCGGCGTACCGCAGCTCACCGCCGTCATGGAGGTCGCCGAAATCGGGGCGGCAGCCGATATCCCGGTGATTTCCGACGGCGGCATCAGGTATTCCGGCGACCTCGCCAAGGCGCTGGCGGCAGGCGCCTCCTGCGCCATGATCGGGTCGCTCCTTGCCGGCACCGACGAGAGCCCCGGCGAGGTCTATTTGCATCAGGGCAGGTCGTATAAGGCTTACCGTGGCATGGGTTCGATGGGCGCCATGGCCAGGGGCTCGGCCGACCGGTATTTCCAGGCCGAGGTCAGCGACATTTTGAAGCTGGTACCGGAGGGCATCGAGGGCCAGGTGCCCTACAAGGGGCCGGTCGCCGGCGTTCTGCACCAGCTTGTCGGCGGCTTGCGCGCTGCGATGGGCTATGTCGGTGCGGCTGATCTTGCCGAACTTCGCGACAAGGCCCGTTTCGTTCGGGTGTCGGCAGCCGGGGTGCGCGAGAGCCATCCCCACGACGTGGCGATCACCCGCGAGAGCCCGAACTATCCGGGCACCGCCTGAGCGGCGGCATGCGTTTCGGCGGGCGCCTGCAGGCCGCGATCGAGGTCCTCGGCGACATCGAGCAGCGGCGACGGCCGGCTGCCGATGCGCTCAAGGATTGGGGTCTGTCCCATCGTTTCGCCGGTTCCGGCGACCGCGCCGCGATCGGCAATCTGGTTTACGATACGCTGCGCTGGCGGGCGTCGAGCGCGTGGCTGGCCGACAGCGAAACAGCCCATGCGGGCGTGCTGGCGATGGTCAGGCATCGTTGGCGGCTGAGCGAGGGCGAGCTTGAGACGAGGCTCGCAAACGATCCTCACGCCCCCGAGCCGCTGGCGCCGTCGGACCTCAAGGCCATCGCCACCCGCGACCTGGCGCTCGCCCCCGATCATATTCGTGCCGATGTTCCCGAGTGGCTCGCCACGCACCTGGAGCAGGCGTTCGGGGTCGACTGGCTGGGGGAGGGCGCGGCCTCGGCCAAGCGGCCGCCGCTCGACCTCCGCGTCAACACGCTGAAGGCCGACCGCGGCAAGGTCGCGCGCGCCCTGGCCAGGTTCGGTGTCGCCGAGACCGCCCATGCCCTGCAGGGGCTGAGGATCCCGCCGACCACCGGCCAGGGCCGCCATCCCAATCTTCAGGTCGAGCGATCGTTTCTCAAGGGGTGGTTCGAGATCCAGGATGAAGGCAGCCAACTCGCCGCCTCGATGATGCTGGCAAGGGCCGGCGAGAAGATCCTCGACCTGTGCGCAGGCGCCGGCGGCAAGTCGCTGGCGCTGTCCGCTTCCATGTCCAATACCGGCCAGGTCTTCGCCACCGACGCCGACCGGGGCCGGTTGGCGCCGATCCATGACCGCCTCAAGCGCGCCGCGACCCGTAACGTCCAGGTCAGGACGGCCGGCCGGCCGCTGGACGACCTCGCCGGCAGGCTCGACGTGGTGCTGATCGACGCTCCTTGCAGCGGAACGGGGACCTGGCGCCGCCGCCCGGACTCCAAATGGCAGCTTCGGCCGCAGGCGCTCGGCGAGCGGGTGCGGGAGCAGTCGGATCTGCTCGCCACCGCCGCCGCCCTGGTCCGCCCCGGTGCCCGGATCGTCTATGAAACCTGTTCGTTCCTGCCGGATGAGAACGCTCGCCAAGTGGCCGCGTTTCTGGCCGTCCACGCCGATTTCCGCAACGTGGAGGGAGCGACCATCGCGGCCGAAATCGGCCTCGACGACGCAACCGCCCACCTTCTGGAGGAGGGCGTTCTGGTGACCCCGGGGCGCACCGGCACCGATGCGTTCTTTGTCGCGGTTCTGGAAAGGGTGCAGACGTGAGCACCACGCCTCCGCTCACCTCGTTCGGCGGACTGGCGGTTCTGTTCGTCATGGCCACCAAGCAGGAATACGGCCCACACCTGAAACGCCTGATGACGCCGCTGATGGTCGGTGTCGGTCCGGTCGAGGCCGCCACCGGCACCGCCATGGCGCTGGCACAATTGCGGATATCGGATGAACGACCGGATCTGGTGGTCTCGCTCGGCTCGGCCGGGTCGCGCACCCTCGATCATGCCAGCGTCTATCAGGTCGAGAGCGTGTCCTACCGCGACATGGATGCTACCCCGCTCGGTTTCGACAAGGGCGTGGTCCCCTTCGCCGATATCCCGGCGGTGATCCCAATGGCAAACCGTATCGACGGCATACCGGGCGCTTCCCTGTCGAGCGGCGGCGGCATCGTATCGGGCGCCGCCTACGACACCATCGCCGCCGACATGGTGGACATGGAGACCTACGCCGTTCTTCGTGCGGCGCAGGCGCTTGGCGTTCCATTGGTTGGACTGCGCGGCATCAGCGACGGCCGGGGCGCGCTCACCGGCCTGCACGACTGGACGGAGGTTCTACACCTCATCGACGAGCGGCTCGCCAATGGCCTGGAGCTGCTGCGTGACCAGTTGCTGTCCGGACGGTTTGTTCCGGCCGGCGGATGAATCGAGTCCGGGACCGACCAAAACCTGGAGGGAAGCGGACACCGCCTTCCGCGCGCCCTAGAACTCCAGCACTTTGATGTTGAGCCGATGCTTTCGGTTCAAAAATGTGCGGGTGCTTGAAGCGAGTTCGACCAGCGCCATGCCGTCGATCGGCGGCTCGTTGCGTATCGCGCGTTGTTGTCGGGTTTCGTCCACTTGGCTCCGCCCCGGTTCCGGCAAATGGTCCCGCAGGGTGACCAGGATCAGCGGATAAGGCTGGCCGGCGAAGACACCCTTGAGCACCTTCCGGTCAACGTGGTGGAACTGCATGTCGCGACGGGCGGGCAGGGAAGCAAAGGCCTCCGCCAGATTCAACGACAGGATGACCTGGCCTCTGTCTGCCTGCGCGATAAGGCGAAATCCCAGATCTACGTCCGGGCCGAGATAATCGACGTTGCCGGCGCCGTCCATTTCCGGGATCTCGATTTCGATGTTGCGTCCCGGGAAGCGCGCCGCCCAGCAACAGCCCCTGATCCGCAAGGGCCAACGTTCGAAAAAGCGGGCATCATACGACACCACGGTCCGGCAAAAGGCCTCGGCGATGTGCAGCGCCTCTTCAGCAGAGCGAGGCTGGGCGCGGAAGACCATCTCGTCGCCGATCACCTTCCACACGCTGATGTTCGGCACATCGTCGGTTTCGGCAAAAGCCTTGGCGATCTGCCCCATGAGAACCAGCGGGACCTCCCTGAAGAATGCCTGGAAGGCCCCGAGCCAGCGCGGATCGTCGTCCAGGCTATTCAACTCCTTGAACTTGGTGGAATCGGCAATGTCCACCGACATGAATATCAACGTCCTGGCGTCACCATCGACTGACGTCACAAGGGCTCTCCTGGGGCGTGGCGCTTGCGCATCACGGGGTCGGCCCACGATCGAAAGGGCTCTAGAAGCCTTCGAGCGCATCCGTCTCGGTTGCCGAAATCGGCAGGATCATGTCGAAGCCCGAAATATCGAAGACCTCGGCGACGAGTTCGCTGAGACTGCAGATCCGCAACTCGCCGCCGGTCGTCCGGAGCTTCTTGGCCGCGGCCAGGAGAACGCGAAGCCCGGCGCTGCTGATGTAATTGAGCTTCTCGAGATTCACGACGATCTTCGTTTCACCCTGCTCGATCATCTGGGTCAGCTGCATCTCCGCAGTAGGGGAGGTCTGGGTATCCAGACTGCCCTCGAACCCCAGTACTTTCACGTCTTTGATGGTCTTGACTGAGATCCCCATTCGGACCCTCCACCGGTGGAGTTACGTCACATCGTTCAGCCGCATGTGCGGTCGACGGTCTCTAGCTTCTTTCCTGCATGGATCAACGCATCGAAACATCACAATGTTTATTTCCCCCGACAAGCTTATTCGGACTTGACGTTTCGGTTGATCCGCTAGGATACGCGGTTTTCCTGTTCGAGGTGCTTCATCAACGTGATGGCGTTCTTGCCGATCCTGCGCTGGTAGGTCGCGTCATCGATCAGGCTGCGGGCAAGATGGATACCCAGGCCGCCGATCTGTCGTTCCTCCAGCGGCGCGTCGATGTCCGGCGGTTTGGCGTTGAGCGGATTGAACGGCACCCCGTCGTCGGTGATGGTCACGGTCAGCCGGTCGCCCGTTAAATCCATTCTGACCTCGATGTCATGCTCCTCATCATCGCGGTACCCGTAGGTGACGATGTTGTTCAAAAGGTCGTCGAAAATGATGTTGAATTTCATGACGGTCGTCGCCGGGATGCCAAATTCCTTTGCAAAGGCCTCGAATGCCTCGTTGACGGCGGCGATTTCCGGCAGCCGGTTCTTGATCGTGACCCGATGTTCGACCATCGGCGTGTCCTCTGGTTTGCCCTGAAACCTCAATCCCACGACGGTGATGTCGTCCGCCTGTTCCGCTGCTCCCTCGAAGGTCCTGACCGCGGCCACCGTAAGGCCGACGGCCGCACCGGCATCGCCGGTGTCCAGGGACGCCAGCAGCTCTTTCAATCGGTCATCGGAGAACAGATGGTGGTCGATGTCCATGGCTTCGGTCACACCGTCGGTATAGAGAAAGAGCAGATCGCCTGGCTCCAAAATGACGCTCTCCTCCGCGTAGACCATCCCTTCCATGGCTCCGATAGCCGGACCGTGGCGTTTGCCCAGTTGCTGCAGTGTCCCGTTTTCCCGCCTCACATAAGACGGATTGTGTCCGGCGTTGGTGTACTTGAGTTCGCCGGTATTGACGTTGAGGATGCCGCTGAAAATCGTGACGAACATCGAGCGCGGGTTGTCGGCGCTTAATTCGTCGTTGACATGGGTGAGGATGCTGGCGGTCGAACGGTCGTCGGCGGCGCGAGATTTGATCAGCGTCTTGGCCATCGCCATGAACAGGGCGGCCGGCACCCCCTTGCCCGATACGTCGCCAATGCAGAAGCAGAGCTGCTCCTCGTCGAGGAAGTAGTAGTCGTAGAAATCGCCTCCGACCTCGCGCGCCGGTTCCAGCGTCGCAGAGATCGAGAACTCGTCGCGATCTGGGAAGGCCGGGAATCTGAGCGGGATCATGCTCATCTGGATCTCCCGGCCGATGTTGAGCTCGTCCTCCATCCTGTCCTTCTGGTCCTTGATGATGCCGTAAGCCTTTTGCAGCTCCTCTTCGGCTCGCTTGCGTTCGGTGATGTCCATGTCCACCCCGCCCACGGCGACCACCTCACCCGACGGATCAAGGATCGGGAACTTCATGACCGCCAGGATGTGCTCGCCGTCCGGAAGTTGATGCCTTTCCTCTCCCCCTACGACCCGGCACTGTTCGACGATCTCAGGGTCTGAGGCGCCGAATTCGACGGCCCGCTCCTTGGAGAAAACCTCATCGAGCGTCTTGCCGATCACATCATCCTTGGTAACCCGATGGATGTCCTCGTAACTGCGGTTGACAAGCATGAAGCGGCCGTCGACGTCTCGGAGATAGACCGGGGCGGGCATGTGATCGAGAATCGTTTGCAGGAGTTCCTGGCTCTCGCGCCGAGCTTCCTCGGCCCGCTTGCGCTCGGTGATGTCGGTGACGACGTTGACATAGCCGCCAGCCGGGGTCGGCGCCGTCCACACGTCGAGGACTTTTCCCGCCGCCGTCGTCCGTTCCCACCTCTGAGGCTCGGTGTGTCGCGGCCGCGAGGCAAGCCATTCATCGGTCAGCGCCTCCGGATCACCGGGCCCAAAGTCTCCGCGTTGGGCCTGGTAGAGGTTCTCGACCCGATAATGCTCGCCGACTTTGAGGAGACCCTCCGGAAAATCATACAATTCGAGGTATCGGGCGTTGAAAAGGACGTAATTCCCGTCCCCGTCAACAAACCGTATGCCGCCGGGCGTGTTGTCCAAGGCGACCCGTAATTGCGCTTCCTTCCGCGCCAGCTCCTCCTCGGCCTGCTTGCGTTCGGTGATGTCCATGACGGTCCCGACGATGCGGCGCGGTTCCCCCCGCTCGTTGTGCTCGACGGTATCTGCCTTGGAGAGCTGCCAACGTGTTTCCCCTTGTTTGGTGATGACGCGGTATTCGATTTCATAATTGGTGATTTCGCCTTCAGTGCTGCGTCGGTTGTAGTCTTTTACACGCTCACGATCGTCGGGATGAAAGTGCGCCAGGGCGACGTCGCGGTGATCGTCGACCTCGTCAAGCGAGTAACCGAGCATTTCCGCCCACCGTTCGTTGGCGATCATGGAACCGGTTTCAAAATTGATGTCCCAAAAACCGAGATCGCCCCCCTTGAGCGCCAGTTTGAGCCGCTCCTCGCCCTCGAGAAGCTTGGCTTCAGCCACTTTTCGCTCGGTGATGTCGACCTCGATGCCACCGAATGCGGTCATCGCTCCCTGCTCGTCGAAGACCGGGAACATGACCGTCGTCAAAAAGTGGTCCCGGCCGTCCTGCTCGACCATGACTTCCCGTTCGATCACGCCCTCGGCATCGATGGTTTCCCTGTCGAGTTGGGTGCACTCGTCGGCCAGTTCCTTGGGATAAATGTCGTAAACCGTCTTTCCGCGGACCGAGTCGAACGTGACGCCGTAGAGTTCCTCATATTTGCGGTTGATCAGCCGGAAGCGGCCATCCAGGCTTTTGAGGAATGCGGCGGCGGGCATGTTGTCGAGCACTGACCTGAACCGCGTTGCCTCGGATCGCCCGCGCTCCACCACGCGGCCGAGTTGGGTGCCGACCGAGGCCATGACCTCCAGCATCGCCTTGTTGGGTTCCACCGCCTCGGTGGCATAGAATTCGAGCACGGCGGCGACATCCTTGCCGACCAGGACGGGAAAGGCGGCCCCGCCCTTGACCCCGAGATCCTCGGTTTCATCCCCTCTGCGAAGGCTCGGATCCTGGCTGACGTCGACGACCCACGCCGGATCACCGCTGGCCATCACGCGGCCAGGCAGGCCGACCCCGGACTCGAACGTCGTGGCCTCCGTGACCTGCCGGAACGCGGCGAACCGTTCGGCGTCGTCGAGATGCCAGATCTTCGATGAAACCAGCTTGCCCGCGGCCTCTTCGAGCATGTAGCAGTGCCCGACCGCCCAGCCTCCAAAGGCACAGATATCCTTAAGACACGTCTTGACGGCATCCTCGATCGTGGCTGCCTGATTGGCCGCGGCGGCGGCCCCTTGCACCAGTTGCAGGGATACCGTCTTCAGCCTCAGGGCTTCGGTCGCCGCTTCGCGCCGCCTTTGCTCGGCGTTGATGCCCGCGATGACATGGTTGTACTGCTGTGCAATCTGGCCGATTTCGGTGTGCGGCTCGACATTGACCGGCTGCAAGAAATCGTCGACCCGGCGTTGCGCGGCCATCTCGGTCAGGAGGTCGAGAATCTCGGTGCTGGCGCCGTGCTCGGACACGTTGAGGCCAACCCGTTCACCCTCGGGATCGATGCGTAGCGGATAGACGCGGTTGATCAGCCACAAGAGGATGAACCCCAGTCCAAACGCCCAGACGAATGTCGCACCCACGCCGGTGACCTGAACAACCAGCTGATCCCAGCGTCCCAATCCGGTGCCCCAGGCCTGATTGGCCGCGGCGGCGGCCCCTTGCACCAGTTGCAGGGATACCGTCTTCAGCCTCAGGGCTTCGGTCGCCGCTTCGCGCCGCCT
This sequence comes from uncultured Bauldia sp., assembly GCA_963663975.2. GTDB lineage: Bacteria > Pseudomonadota > Alphaproteobacteria > Rhizobiales > Kaistiaceae > JANQRX01. The sequence continues at coordinate 268,895 of CAXXRA010000011.1, forward strand.
TTGCTCGGCGTTGATGCCCGCGATGACATGGTTGTACTGCTGTGCAATCTGGCCGATTTCGGTGTGCGGCTCGACATTGACCGGCTGCAAGAAATCGTCGACCCGGCGTTGCGCGGCCATCTCGGTCAGGAGGTCGAGAATCTCGGTGCTGGCGCCGTGCTCGGACACGTTGAGGCCAACCCGTTCACCCTCGGGATCGATGCGTAGCGGATAGACGCGGTTGATCAGCCACAAGAGGATGAACCCCAGTCCAAACGCCCAGACGAATGTCGCACCCACGCCGGTGACCTGAACAACCAGCTGATCCCAGCGTCCCAATCCGGTGCCCCAGGCCTCGGGATCGGCGAATATCGCCACCGCCAGCGTACCCCAAATGCCAGCCGACAGATGGACGGGCACGGCGCCGACAACGTCATCAATCTCCAGCTTTTCCAGCAGCGTCGCGACGCCGTACATGACCACCGCCGCGATCGACCCGATACCGGCGGCCGCCACCGGCGTCATGATGTGGGCCGAGGCGGTGATGCCGACCAGACCGGCCAGCGCGCCGTTCATGATCATCGCGACATCGGGCTGTCCGCCCAGGCGCCACGCCAGGGGGCGATGTCCCTATCTCTGTTGAAATTCGTGGGGCAGGCGTCGCTGGTTGATGATGCTATGCTGCCTTCATGATGGTTTCAATGGCACTGTCGGCGTGAGCCTTTCTCAAGTGCTCCTGGAGAGCGTTTCGGAGTATGGGCAGCTGACGATAGGCCTTGAGGCGACGGAAGGTCTTCTGGGCCTCCAGCAAGCCGGCGGCGGTCCATCTGAGCGCCATCTCGGCGTTCCTCCAGCGTTTGACGTTGCGGGTGACCTGACGCACCGTGCCGAGCGCGTTCTCGATGATGTTGGTGCAGGCAAGCGAGCGCCGGAGTTCGTGCGGCAGGCCGAGGCGGATGATGGTGAGGATCTCGTCCAGCCCCTCCAGGATGCTGCCCGAGACGCCCGGTTCCTCATGCTCCAGACGCCGGGCCAGGTTGCGCAAGAGCCGCTCGGCCTTGTTTGCGTCGTCCTGGTCCCAGGCCTGACGGAGCGCCTTCTTGACGCTCGCGTGCAAATGTTGGGGCAGGCGCTCGATGATGTTACGGCCCTTGTGGACCTGGCAGCGCTGGATGGCGGCGGCCACACCGAAGGTGTTTCGGATCGCTTTGCTGAGCGCCTTCGCGCCATCGACGATGAACAGCCGGGGCAGTGTCGGATCGAGCCCCCTGGCGAGGAGATTGTCGATCAAGGCCTGGACGACGACAGTGTTCTCCGTCGCCCCCTCGACCACGGCCAGGACATGCTTGTCGCCGTTGCCATCGACGCCGATCGCCGCCATCAGGACATGATCGCCGACATGCAGACCGTCGATCTGGATGACTAGCAGGTCGAGTTCCGAGAAATCCGAGGCGAGCCAGGCCTTCATCTTCTTGCGTGACAGCGCCACAAAGCGCCGGGAAACGGCCGACTTCGAGGTGCCGTCGCCACGCGCTTTCGCCAGGTCGCCCTCGGGCAGACGGACCGCGCGGTGGTACTTGCGGGTCGACACGTTCAGGACCATCAGGTTGAGCGCCCACTCGAGCAACAGGTTGCCATCGCGTAGCGCCTGCCAACTCTCCAAGCTCACCTCTTTGCCCGCCCGGTCACGAACCCGTGGCCGGGCCACCTTCACTTTGCCGCCGTGGTAGCCGATCTCGCTATGTGTCCTGCCCCAGCGATAACCTCGACGGTCCCCATGGCGGCGATGTCGGGCCCCGCACACGGTCGTGGCGTCCTCCTCCATCATCTCGGCCAAGGCCTCGACCCCGGCCAGAAGACAAAACCGATCCACGCTGAGATGGACTGCGTCCATCGCGTCCGCCAGCGGCGGCATAGGAATCGAGGGGGCAAGGGCTTTCGGGCGGCTGGAACTACGGATATTATTTCCCATGGTGTCGTTCTCCCTTTTGGGTTTGCAGCACCCGGAGCCTAACGGCTCCAGGAGAGCGACACCTACCTCAACTTTTCAACATCGACCGGGACATCCCCCGCCAGGGCCAGCGCGACAAGGCCGCCGAAGGCGCCGGAAACGGTCGTATTGACGATGATGGTCGGCACCTCCGGCGTCAGCCCCAGGGTGCTGCCGCCATTGAACCCGAACCAGCCGAACCACAGTATGAAGACGCCCAGGGTCGCAAACGGCACATTGTTGCCGTGGATCGGGACGCTGTTCTTGCCGAAGCGACCGATACGGGGGCCGATGATGATGATCGCCGCCAGTGCGATCCAGCCGCCGACGGAATGGACGACGGTGGAACCGGCAAAGTCGATGAAGCCTCTTTGCTCCAACCACCCACCCGGCACCGCTCCGCCAATGCTTCCCCAGGCCCAATGGCCAATGACCGGATAGATCAAAGCGGAAACAATGGCGGCGACGATCAGGTAGCCGGCGAAGCGCATACGCTCGGCCACTGCACCGGAGATGATCGTCACGGCCGTGCCGCAGAACCCCAGTTGAAAGATAAAAAACGCCATCAGCCACGGGTTCGCCGTGTCATCGAACAGAAAACCCGACGTGCCGAACAATCCGCCGGAGGTCGCGCCGAACATCAGCGCGAAACCGAACAGCCAGAACACGGCGGAGGACACGCAGAAATCAGCGAAGTTCTTGGCGGCGACGTTGATGCTGTTCTTGGTGCGAACGAGGCCGCTTTCCAGGCTGGTGAAGCCGGCCTGCATCAGCATCACCAACGCCGCGCATATCAGAATCCAGGCGACGTCGAGAGTCTGGCTAACGGTTGACATGAGCGCGCGACACCTCGCTGAACTGGCCTACCCACGGATTCGGCCAGCGCCCATTTTATTCCGGATCGGCTCCGCGCCGCTACCGGTGTTGGCTGGCATCTCCAGCGGTGCCACTTTACCAGATCAGCTCGCCGCGGTACTCGCCTGTGGACCGGCACACGCGACATTGATCGTGTCGGCAATCGCTGCACGGGCCGCGACCAGTCTCGCAACGAGCGGTCTCGATCAGCCGGCGCGCCGAAGCGTCAGTCGTCGCCGATGAAATCCAGCTTTCCCAGCGGCACGCCCTTGTGGCGCAGGATGTCGTAGGCGGTGGTCACATGGAAATAGAAGTTGGGCAGCGAGAAGTTCAGCAAGTACTGCTGGCCCGACAACGTACGGCTCTGGCTGCCGATCGGAAAGGTGATCGGTTTTTCCTCGGTGCCGTCGATGGCGGCCGCGTCAATGCCCTCGATGAAGGCGATCGCCCAGGCGATCCGCGCCTTGAGATCGTCGAAGGTGTCGTCCTTGCCGTCATACTCGGGGATCGGCAGGCCGGCCAGGCGCGCGCTTGAACGGACCGGGAAGCTCGCCGCGGCGCGCACCTGTTCGGCGAGCGACCACATGTCCGGAAAAAGGCGGGCGGTGATCAACTCCTCCGGTTCGATCTTGCTCGCCTCAGCGTGGGCGGCGGCCTTGTCGAGCACGCCACCCAGCGCCTTCAACATGCGCACATAGACCGGCACCGAGGCCTGATACGTGGAAAGGGGCATGGCGGTTCCTCAGGGAAGCTTCGATTTGACGGGCGGAGGTTATCACCGGCGGCCGGGAAATCGTGAGCAATTTGCGGCGCCAAGCCCAGTCCGACAGGCTGTCGCGCGCGGGGGTACCGTGCCAGGGGGCTGAAACAGGCACGAGTCCGATTGACGGCGTTCTATGACTTTGCTCGCTGATTGGCGCCACCCAAGGCAAACAATGACACCTCGCGCATAGGCCGACCCGCTTACGCCCCGGAGCGGAATCGGCTATCCAGCGCGCTACATGGCCAACACCGTTCTGATCATCGATTTCGGCAGTCAGGTCACCCAGCTCATCGCCCGGCGGGTGAGGGAGGCCGGGGTTTATTCGGAGATCGCCCCGTACAATCGGGCCGATGAGGCGATAGCGCGGTTGCAGCCGGCCGCCATCATTCTGTCCGGTGGCCCGGAAAGCGTGCTCGACGACGACGCCCCTTCCGCACCGCAAGGACTGTTCGACGGTACGCGGCCGGTGCTCGGCATCTGCTATGGCCAGCAGATCATGGCGCGGCAGCTTGGCGGCACGGTGGCCGGCGACGGCCATCGCGAATTCGGCCGCGCCCTGGTTGAAGTCGCGCGGCCATCTCCGCTCTTCGATGGCGTTTGGCAACCGGGCGACCGCCATCAGGTGTGGATGAGCCATGGTGACCGCGTCACCGGGCTACCGCCGGGTTTCGAGGCTATCGGCACCTCGCACGGCGCCCCGTTTGCAATGATCGCCGATCACGAGCGCAAGCTCTACGGGCTGCAGTTCCATCCCGAGGTCGTCCACACGCCGGACGGCGCGCGCCTGCTCGCCAATTTCCTCCATCGGGTAGCGGGCCTGCCCGGCGACTGGACGATGGCGGCGTTTCGCGATCGGGCGGTGGAGCAGATCCGCGCCCGGGTCGGCACGGGCAGGGTGATCTGCGGCCTGTCGGGAGGCGTCGACTCGGCCGTTGCCGCGCTCTTGCTCCACGAGGCGCTTGGCGACCAGCTCACTTGCGCCTTCGTCGATCACGGCCTGCTGCGTCAGGGCGAGCCGGACGAGGTCGTATCGCTGTTCCGTGATCACTTTAATATTCCTCTGATACATACTGATAAATCAGAACTATTTCTCAATGAACTTTCCGAGGTGATCGACCCGGAGGAGAAGCGCAAGTTGATCGGTCGCCTGTTCGTCGAGACCTTCGACGAGGTTGCCGGAACCATCGGCGAGGTCGATTTTCTGGCCCAGGGCACGCTTTATCCCGACGTCATCGAGAGCGTTTCGGCGCTCGGCGGGCCGTCGGTCACCATAAAATCCCATCACAATGTCGGCGGCCTGCCGGAGCACATGAATTTGCGCCTGGTCGAGCCGTTGCGCGAGCTGTTCAAGGACGAGGTGAGGGCGCTCGGCCGCGAACTCGGCCTGCCCGAGGCGTTCGTCGGCCGTCATCCGTTTCCGGGACCGGGCCTGGCCATCCGCGTTCCGGGCGCGGTCACCCGTGACAAGCTGGCTATCCTGCGCCAGGCCGACGCCATTTATCTCGACGAGATCCGCAGGGCCGGTTTGTACGACGCGATCTGGCAGGCTTTCGCCGTTCTTCTGCCGGTGCGCACGGTTGGCGTCATGGGTGACAGCCGCACCTACGACTTCGTCTGTGCGCTGCGCGCGGTCACCTCGCATGACGGCATGACCGCTGATTTTTACCCCTTCGACATGGGATTTCTCGGCCGCGCCGCAGCGCGGATCATCAACGAGGTCCGCGGCATCAATCGCGTCGTCTACGACGTTACGTCCAAGCCGCCGGGCACGATCGAGTGGGAATGATGCGGGGTAGAGCCCTTTCGACCAACTCTGGGTCAATTCTGTTTCACGATTGGCGGGCGCCCAACGCTGATCCAATCTGGGACGATGCGGCGGCATCGCCCGTCGATCGTTTCGGCGCCGGATCGCCTCGCCAATTGTGAAACAGAATTGACCCAGAGTTGGTCGAAAGGGCTCTCGCCAGCAGGGCCGACCGTCCCGAGATTTGCCATTTCGTCTGAGACGGCTTTAGGTTCGGGGGAGCGGGCCCATGGCTGCCCACCGCCGAAGGGTCAAGTGAGACAGGGCCCAATACCAGGAGAGGGACAAAACCAATGTTATCCAGACTGATCACTGCGGTCGCTGCATTCGGCATCATGACCGCCGGAGCCGTCGCCGCCGATCTCGGTGGCAAGGTCATCAAGATCGGTACCGACGCGACTTACCCGCCGATGGAAACCGTCGACGAAGCGACCGGCAATATCGTCGGGTTCGACGTCGATCTGGTCACCGCCATCTGTGAGGCCATCAACTGCCGGCCGGAATTCGTCAACACAGCCTGGGACGGCATCTTCTCGGCGCTCGCCCAGGGTGAGTTCGACATGGTCGTTTCGGGTGTGTCGATCACCGAGGAACGCGACAAGACGATGGACTTCTCCGAGCCCTATCTGATCGTCAGTCAATCGGTGCTGATGCGGGTCGAGGACGAGGGCTTGACCATCGACGACATCAAGGCGCAAGGACGCAAGCTCGCCGCCCAGACCGCCACCACCAATGCTCAACTCGCCGAAGATTTGGTCGGCCGGGACAATGTCAGCCTCTACGACACCTTCTCCGGTGCCATTCTTGCCTTGCAGAACGGCGACGTCGACGGGGTGGTGATCGACGGCACGTCGGGCGTTGCCTACGAGCAGCAGTTTGCCGGTGAACTGACCATCGGTATTACCGGCCTCCAGGCCGATCCACTCGGGCTGGTCTTCCAGGAAGGTGCCCCGGATGTCGACGCCTTCAATGAGGGGCTCATGGCCGTCAAGGCGGATGGAACGCACGCGGCTTTGGTGACCAAGTACTGGGGTGACAATTAGCAGGACCGTCGCTCACGCGACCTGAACGAACGACAAGGGGGCCGGCCGCCGTCAAAAGCGCGCCGGCCCTTTCTGTTTGTTGCGCGGCCGATCCTGCCGGTTGCGCGAGGGAGGCCACGATGAAGATTCTACAGACCGTGCGACCCAGCAACCTGGTTCTCCTGGCGGCTGTACCGTTCATAGCTTTGCTCTTTTTCGGATCCAGCAAGTACACGCGATCACTGTTCGCGATCCTGGGGATTGGACCCAATGCCGGCCCTGAATTCGCCGGTTTCCTGCTGCTGACCGCTCTTGGCGCTCTCGCCTACCTGCCCTTCTATCGCGCCCGGCCCGCCGACCTGCGGCCGGCCCTGGATATGGTCGTCCCGGCCGGGATCGTCCTTCAGTTCGCGATCCTCGGCGTTATGCTGATCCAGCCTTCCACCGTGGCGCCGTTCGTCACAGCAACGGTCGCCCACTCCGTCGATGTCTTCACCTCTGATTGGATCGTCCCCACCATCCGTCCGCGCCAGTTGACGCCTGAGATCTCGGTTTACGTCATGGCGTGGTTTCGTGGATTGCTGTGGATCTACGGCGGCGTTCTGGTGGTCCTCGTCGCTGCCACCAACCTCGCCTCGCCATGGCCCGAACGGGCCCGCTTGGCCATGATGATCCTCGGGGTCGTCATCCTGGCGTATCTCGCCTTCGGCGCCCATTGGGGCTTTGCAGCCGGCATCGCGGTGACCTTCAGGGCGACGATTTTCGCCTACGCGCTGGCAGCGATTGTGGGGCTTTGCTGGACCGGACTGACCCTGTTGAAACCGGGCCGTCGGACCACTGCCATCTACGGTGCCATCAGCGTGGTCCTCCTTTTGGTGGCCGCTTTCTTCTATGCCCAACCGAAGGAGACCTACCTGCTTGTCGGATCGACCGAGGCTCGCATCGCCATCATCAAGGGCACGCCGCAATCGCTGGCCGACACCATACGCTTCGGCGAATATCCCGGCGGCGAGGGGATCAGCATCCGAATTCGCAGCACGCCGAACGTGGCGGGCGCGCTTGAACTGGTCAGGGCCGACAGTCCGGTCTCCGGGGCGTTCATCCCCGCCGACGCCGACCGTGGCGACCTGCCGGTTCTGTGGGAGGTGACATTCCTGCCGCAAAGCGCCCGGTTTCCGGCGCTGGCTTTCTCGGTCCTGGGCATCCTTCTCGGCGTTCTCACGATCGGCGCTCACCAGCACGGGCTGCATCCCCTGGGCGTCGGCGCCGAGTTCTTCGTCGACACCATCCGCGGCATTCCGATGCTGGTGATCATCCTCTATGTCGGCCTGCCGCTCAGCGGCGCGGTCAAGGATGCCACGGCGGGGGTTATCGACCTGCCCAATATGACGCGCGGTATCATCGCCATCGCGATCGGCTACTCCGCCTATATGGCGGAAATTTTCCGCGCCGGCATCGAGGCGGTCCCCAAGGGGCAGGTCGAGGCGGCCGGGAGCCTCGGCCTGAGCCGGTGGAAGATCGCACGCCTGGTGATGTTGCCGCAGGCCTTGCGCATCGTGGTGCCTCCCCTCGGCAACGAATTCATCGCCATGATCAAGGACACCTCGCTGCTGTCGATCCTGTCGGTGCGCGATCTGACCCAGCGCATGAGGGAGTTTCAGTCGGCGAGCTTCCTGCCGTTTGCGCCGTTCAACACCGCCGCCATCGTCTATGTGATCATCACGCTTGGTTGCGCCAGCTTCCTGAAATGGATCGAACGACGACATGACATTCCCGTCTGAGCCGGCACAGCGAGGCGCGATCGCAGCCGGACCGGACCGGTCACTGGACCAGTGCCGGGTCTGGGCCGAAATCCTGGCGCGCGACTACCGCATTGGCGGCCGCCTCGCGCCGCTGCCCGGTTATCACGATCGCAATTTTCGCGTCCGCACCGATGGCGGCGGCGATCTGATCCTGAAGGTCATGCACCAGGGCTGCGACCCGGACCTGGTCGACATGCAGTGTGCGGCCCTCGACCACATCGCCGTACGGGCGCCGGATTTACCGGTTGCCGGTATCGTTCGAAGGCTTGACGGTCGCCTTCACGGGACATGCCAGGATGACAGCGGAGCGGTGAGTCTGGTGTGGCTGCAGACCGCCATGCCCGGGACGGTTTATGCCGACTTCAAGCCGCAATCGGCTGCGCTGCGCCGGTCACTTGGTGCGCGCGCGGCCGAACTCGACCGAGCGCTGGCGGATTTCGGCCACCTCGCGCTGACCCGCCACATCAAGTGGGATCTGCAGCGCGCCGATTGGATCGCCGAGCGTTTCGACGCCATCGAGGACCCCGACCGGCGCGCGATTGTCGCCCGCATTGTCGAAATCTTTTCGGAGGTGAGGGAGGCCCTGGCGGCCGAAACGTCCGTGCCGATTCATAACGACCTCAACGATCACAATATCCTCGTCGCCGGTTCGGCGGCGGGACCGGCTACGGTCTCGGGGCTGATCGATTTCGGCGACATGATCGCCGCGCCCATCGTCTGCGAATTGGCGATCGCCGGCGCCTACACCGTGTTTGGTCAGGACCGGCCTGCGCGGGCGCTTGCCGACCTTGTCGCAGGGTATCATGGCGTATCGCCGCTGACCGCGGCGCAACTGGACCTGATCTGGCCGCTGCTGCTGACCCGGCTTGCCGTCAGCGTCGTCACTTCCGCACTCAGAGGGCCGAAGCGCCATGGTGATGTTTACGCCGTCATCAGCGAGGCGCCGGCGTGGCGGATCCTTGAAACCCAACTGGACCGGGATCCGCGTATGGTGGCGGCCCGACTCCGTGCCGCCTGCGGGTTTACGGCGACACCATCTGGAGCCGGTGCGGCAACGTTCCTTGCGGCCGGGCGCGGCGGCTTCGCGCCGGTGATGGGACGCGATCTCGGCGGGCTCGGCCCGCGCGACCTGGCGGTGGCAAGTTCGACCGTCCCCCGCAATCCGCTCCAACTGGAGGATGAGGAAGCCCTCGCCTTGGGGTGCGAGGGGCCGGGCGAGACCGAATGTCTTGGCCGCTACGGTGAGCCGCGGCTGATCTATACCGATCCAGTTTTCCGCCGCGACGACAGTCCCATCGCCGACCGGCGCACGGTTCATCTGGCGCTCGACATTTTCGCTCCGGCCGGTGGCAGCATCCACGCTCCGCTCGACGGGCGCATCCACCGGGCCGAGCAGCGCGCCGGCCGGCTGAACCACGATGGGATGGTGATCTTGTCGCACCGGACACCGGATGAGGACATCTTTTTCACGCTGTACGGCCATCTCGACCCCGCCTCGATCGCCGAGTTGAACGAGGGGCAGGCGGTCGAGCGAGGCGAGGCGTTCGCAAAACTCGGTGCGCCCGACTGCAATGGCGGTTGGGCGCCGCATCTGCATTTTCAGCTTTTCCTGATCGATGCCGGCGAGACCGGCTGGCCCGGTGTTGCCGAGCCGGATGAGTTCGATTTGTGGCGATCGGTATGTCCCAACCCGGCCGCGATCCTCAATCTCGATGACGAGGCCGTGGCGTATCGACCGATCGACCAGGGGAGAGTCCACGCGGCGCGGCGCGAGTATTTCCCCGGCAATCTGCGGCTCACCTACAACCAGCCGGCGATGTTCCTACGCGGCTGGCGGCACTATCTCTTCGACGATTGGGGACGCCCCTTTCTCGACGCCTACAACAACGTGCCCCATGTCGGGCACGCCCATCCCCGCATCCGGGCCGTCGCCGCCGACCAGTTGTCGCGGCTGAACGCCAACACGCGCTATCTCCACCCCGCCCAGGTCGAATTCGCCCAGACGCCTGTGGCGAAGATGCCGGGCCATCTCGAAATCTGCTTCTTCGTCAATTCGGGCTCGGAGGGCAATGAGTTGGCGCTCCGCCTCGCCCGCGCCCACACCGGCGGCCGCGACATGGTCGTGCCCGACCACGGCTATTACGGCAACACCACCGGCGCGATCGACGTTTCGGCCTACAAGTTCGGCCGGCCAGGCGGCGGCGGGCGGCCCGACTGGGTGCATATCGTGCCGGTTGCCGACACCTACCGCGGCCGACATCGCGGGCCGGACGCGGCCGGCGACTATGCCGGCCATGTCGATCGGGCGATCGCTGATATCGAGCAAGGAGGAGGTGCCCTGGCCGGCTTTATCGCCGAGACCTTCCCCAGCGTCGCCGGGCAGATCATCCCGCCGCGGGGCTATGTGCGCTCCGTCTACGCGAAAATCCGCGCGGCCGGCGGCGTGTGCATCGCCGATGAGGTTCAGACCGGGCTCGGCCGTCTCGGGCGCCACTATTGGGGATTCGAAGCGCAGGACGCCGCGCCCGACATCGTCGTGCTCGGCAAACCGCTCGGCAACGGCCATCCGGTCGGGGCGGTGGTGACCACGCGTGAGATTGCCCGCTCGTTCGACAACGGCATCGAATTCTTCTCCACATTCGGCGGTAGCACCCTGTCCTGCCGGATGGCGACGGAGGTGATCCGCATCGTCGACGAGGAGGGGCTGCAGGACAATGCGGCGCGCATCGGTGACCATCTTCTGGACGGTCTCAGATCGCTGCAGGACCGGCACCGGATCATCGGCGATGTCCGGGGAATGGGCCTTTTTATCGGGGTCGATCTGGTCACCGACCGTGACGAATGTTCACCGGCCGGAGCGGCGGCCGGCTATGTGAAGAACCGCTTGCGCGAGCACCGCATTCTGGTCGGCACCGAAGGACCGGACGACAATGTGTTGAAGATACGGCCACCGCTCACCTTCGGGAGCCCGGATGCCGATCTGCTGCTCGCCAGGCTTGATGAAACCCTCGCGGAGACGGAGTTTTTCTGACGTTGCGTTTTCGCAGATAGCGGACGGCCGATGCGGCTTCGCCGGTACAGACCGCTCGCCATGGTTTCCAGGAACGCAAACCCGCGATCGCGTCGCGATTTGAAATCACCGCAGGTCAAAACGTCGCCTGCACCGTTTGTTGCATTGCAATAACGGCGGTCGAGGACTATGCCCCGAATGGCATTCCGGAGGGCCCGCTGCGGCCGATGTTGGGCTCGTTGCGTCGCCGCGCAGATCGATTGCATGGCCGGCGACCGGGATATAGTGTGCGCCGCGCTCGAACGGCGCGGCGGGCGGCGGTAACAGCCGAGGAACGATGTCGGACATTTTCAAAGAAGTCGACGAAGACATTCGTCGGGACCAATATAAGAAGCTGTGGGACCGGTTCGGTCCTTATGTGATCGGCGGGGCGGTTCTGATTGTTGCCGCGACCGCTGGCTTTCGTGGCTGGGAATATTGGCAGGACCAGCGCGCCGAGGCATCAGGCGACAGGTTCATTGCCGCCATCGAAGCGGCCGAGGCCGGCAGTCACGAAGATGCGCTCACCCGCTTGCAGGAGATCGTCGAAACCGGTAGCGGCGACTATCCGGTGCTCGCCCGTTTCCGGATCGCCACCGAATTGGCGGCCGCTGGCGACGAAGCAGGAGCGATTTCCCAATACGATGCGGTCGCGGCATCCTCGGGCGTCGCTGATGAAGTGAAAAACATCGCCCGGCTGCGGGCGGCGTTCATTCTGGTCGACACCTCGTCGACCGCGGAACTGCAGGACCGTATCGGCGATCTTGCCGCGACCGGCAACCCCTGGCGCCACACCGCCCGCGAACTCATCGGGCTGTCGGCGTGGCGGTCAGGACAATACAAGTTGGCGCGAGACTTCTTCACCGACATCACGGTTGACCAGGAGACGCCCAACGATCTGCGCCAGCGCGGGAACGTCATGCTGTCACTGATCAGGGCACGCATTGGCGAGCCGGCGGTGCAGGCCGGCGGCGGCTGATCCGGCCTGCGCTGGAGTTTTCGCGACCGCGACTTAGAGCATCTTCCGACCAATTTGACCCATTCTGACGGAGCTTCTTTGTGACAAGATCAAGCAAGGGATTGACGAGCGTATCTGGATACGGTCGAGAGACCTTGCGCAGGAATTGGCGCAAAATAGTCCGTCCCTTCGGGTTTCCGATTGACGGCCACCCAATGCCGAACCAATCTCGAACGATGCGGTGCATCGCCCTTCGATCGTTTCAACACTGGATCGCCTCCCCAATCGTGAAACAGAATTGCGTCTAATTGGTCGGAAAATGCTCTAGCTGGAGCCGTCCCCATGCCCGGTGGGCAATCGAACCTGCGTGTGGCCATTGTCGGGCGCCCCAATGTCGGCAAATCGACCTTGTTCAACCGGCTGGTCTCGCGGCGGATCGCGTTGGTCGACGACGAGCCGGGCGTCACCCGCGATCGTCGTGAGGGGGCGGCCAGGATTGGTGACCTGGCCTTCACCGCGATCGACACTGCAGGCCTGGATGAAGCACCCCCGGAGAGCCTGGCCGGACGCATGCACGCCCAGTCCGAGGCGGCGCTGCGCGACGCCGATATCGGCCTGTTCATGGTCGATGCGCGAACCGGCCTGACGCCGGGCGATCGTCATTTCGCTCGCATGCTTCGCGGTTTCGCCAAACCGACAATCGTCCTGGCCAACAAAGCCGAGGGCGGCGCCGGCGGTGCCGGATGGCTGGAAGCCTATGACCTCGGATTCGGCGACCCGGTGGCGATTTCGGCTGAGCACGGCGAGGGCATGGCGGAGCTGTACGAGGCGCTGCGTGAGGCTTCGACGGAGTTGGTCCCCACTGCACCAATTGACGATGGGCCGCCGGGTCTCAAGGTCGCGATCGTCGGCCGCCCGAACGCCGGAAAATCGACGCTGATCAACACAATCCTGGGTGAGGAGCGGCTGCTGACCGGTGCCGAGCCAGGGATCACGCGCGACTCCATTGCCATCGACTGGGAGTGGCAAGATCGGCGATTTCGGCTGTTCGACACCGCCGGGCTGCGCAGAAAGTCACGCGTTGAGGCCAAAGTCGAGAAGCTTGCGGTTGGCGATGCGCTGCGGGCGATCCGATTCGCCGAAATCGTCGTGCTGGTGGTCGACGCCACCCAGCCCTACGAAAAACAGGATTTGCAGATCGCCGATCTGGTCGAACGCGAAGGCCGGGCTTTGGCCATTGCGATCGACAAATGGGACCTGGTCAAGGATAAGCAGGCGACCCTGGCCGACCTGAAGGAGAAGGCGGATCGCTTGTTGCCGCAGCTTGCCGGCGTCGAACTGGTGACGGTGTCGGGGCTGACCGGGCAGGGCACCGACCGCCTGATGAGGGCGGTGGTGCGCGCGCACCACATCTGGAACCGCCGCGTGCCGACGGCAAAGCTCAACACCTGGCTCGCCGGAGCGCTCGATCGCCATCCGCCTCCGGCAACATCCGGCCGGCGTATCCGGGTGCGATATCTGACCCAGCCGAAATCACGGCCGCCGACATTCGTCGCTTTCTGTTCGCGCCCCGATGCCCTGCCGGCCGCCTACCGTCGATATCTGGTCAACAACCTGCGCAGCGATTTCGATCTGCCGGGGGTGCCGATCCGCCTGATCCTGAGAAAGGGCGACAATCCCTACCACCGGACTACGCGGTCGAAACGGCGCTGACCCTCCCGGTCAATTCAGCGGGACGGTCTTGCCGGTGGGGAAATCGAACAGGGCCCCGTTGTCGGCGTAATCCGGCGACAGCATGCGGACGATGTCGGGTGCCGCCTCGGAAGGCAGCTTGAGCGTTTCGGGGTTCTCCCCGGGCATCGCCTGCGCCCGCATGGCGGTCCTGAGCGGGCCGGGGTTGATGAGATTGGCCGTCGCTGGCGACGGCGCCAGCTCCTTGGCGTAGGTCCTGACCATCGCATCGAGGGCTGCCTTGGAAGCCGAATAAACGCCCCAATAAGGCCGGCACGATTGCACCGCGCCCGAGGTCACGAACAGGGCCCGGCCGGCCTCGGAACGCCGCAACAGCGGGTCGAGCGATCGGATCAGCCGCCAGTTGGCGGTAACGTTGATGGCAAAGACGTCGTCCCAGACCTTGGGCTCCAGGTGCGATATCGGGGTGATGACACCCAACAGGCCGGCATTGCCCAGGAGAGCGTCGATCCTGCCCCAACGCTCGTAAAGCGCCGCACCAAGGCGATCGATACCGTCGACGTCCTTGAGATCGAGCGGGACGAGCGTCGCCGATCCTCCGGCCGCGCCGATTTCGTCGTCGAGCTCTTCCAGCCCGCCGGTCGTGCGCCCGATGGCCACAACATGCGCACCGGCGGCGGCCAGGGCCTTTGCCGCGGCATAGCCGAGGCCCCGCGATGCACCGGTGACAACGGCCACCCGAGCCGGCTCATCGGCCATCTAGTCGATCAACCGAGACATTTGGGTCCAAACAAGCTTGCCGTGAAAGCATTCCATGTCTCGATAAGTTGATCCATCAGCAAGGAATCGAGTGGTTCGAAACGAAAGGGCTCTAGGTGTGAATTTTCAGGACGTTGTCCATTCGGTCCTATCGAGAGAAGCTGATGTCAGCCAACGTCAGTGATTCTCCGGAGGACCGAATGGACGTTCACCAGAATGCCCATCTTACGCCGAAAGGTCGAGAGGCCATGGTTTGCGCCGTCATGGATGAGGCCATGACGAAGGCTCAGGCCGCACGCCGTTTCAAGACAACGGCCAAGACCGTCGCCAAGTGGTTGGGCCGGTTTCGCGCGGAGGGCATTGCCGGGCTTGCCGACCGGTCCTCCAGGCCCCATTCCTCGCCAAGCCAAACGCCTTGGGCCACCGACGAAGCGGTCGAGGTCTTGCGCCGGGCTCGTTGCACGCAGGACCACATCGCCCAGGAACTCGGCCTCAGCCGGGCGACCGTCAGCCGTATTCTCAAGCGGCGTGGCCTCAGCCTGTTGTCCGCCCTCGAGCCCAACCAGCCACGCCCGCGCTATGAGCGCGAAACGCCAGGCGAAATCATCCATATGGACATCAAGAAGCTCGGTCGCTTCAATCGTGTCGGCCATCGCATCACCGGCGATCGCAGGCGCCAGAGCAACCAGCGCCATAACGGCACCGCGCCCGGTTGGGAGTATGTCCACGTCGCCATCGACGACCATTCCCGCATCGGCTTTGCCGACATCTTCCCGAACGAGAAAAAGGAAAGCGCCGTGGCCTTCCTCGAAGCCGCCGTAACCTACTTTGCCACCCTCGGCGTTACCATCACCCGCGTCATGACCGACAATGGATCATGCTACAGATCCAAGGCCTTCCGCGATGCCTGCCGAAGGCTCACCATCAAGCATATCCGCACCAAACCCTACACGCCTCAGACCAACGGCAAGGCCGAACGCTTCATCCAGACAATGTTGCGAGAATGGGCCTACGCAACCGAATTCCACAACTCAGACCAGCGAAAAGCAGATCTGCCGAAATGGCAGCACCGCTACAACTGGCATCGACCCCATGCCAGCCTCAATCGACAAACACCAATCAGCCGACTCGGCCTGAACCGGGACAACCTGTTGAAGCTTCACAGCTAGGTGCCGGTCTCGGCAAGCAGCGGGAACGCCCGAACGCTGTCCGGGTTCTCGCGGTCTTCAAGCCGCGTGGGATAGTCACCCGAAAAACAGGCGTCGCAGAACTGGGGCGCGCGCTCATCCCGGGCGGCCTCGCCACAAGCCCGGTAAAGCCCGTCGAGCGTCAGATAGCCCAGGCTGTCGGCCTTGATCGCTGCGGCGATCTCGTCGACCGACATGCCCGACGCGATCAGCTTCCCCTCCTCAGGCGTGTCGACACCATAGAAGCATGAGTGCTTGGTCGGCGGACTGGCGATACGCATATGGACCTGGCTCGCGCCGGCTTCCCGGATCATCTGGACGATCTTCAGGGAGGTGGTGCCGCGGACGATCGAATCATCGACAAGCACGACCCGTTTGCCCGCCAGCACGTCGCGGTTGGCATTGTGCTTGAGCCGAACGCCCATATTGCGGATGGCTTCGCTGGGCTCGATGAATGTCCGCCCGACATAGTGATTGCGAATCACGCCGAGATCGAAGGGCAGACCGGAGGCCTCGGCATAGCCCATCGCAGCGGGCGTGCCCGAATCGGGAACCGGCACGACCAGGTCGGCGTCCGCCGGCTGTTCGCGTGCGAGTTCGGCGCCGATCCGCTTGCGGATTTCGTAGACGCCCCGTCCCTCGACCGACGAATCCGGACGGGCGAAATACACGTACTCAAAAATGCAGAAGCGCGGCTTAAGGGGAGCATGGGGGTGGATCGACTCGATACCGTCTGCGGTCACGACGATCATTTCTCCCGGCGCGACATCGCGAACGTGACTGGCGCCGATGATGTCCAGCGCGCAGGTTTCGGAAGCGAGGATCGCCGTACCGTCAAGATCACCCAGAACCAGCGGCCTCACCCCGAGCGGATCGCGGCAACCGATCAGTTTCTTGTTCGATAGACCGACCAGCGAATAGGCACCGGCGATCTCCTTGAGCGCCTCGATGGTGCGTTCCACCAATGAATCGCGCGCGCTGGTCGCGATCAAATGGAGGATGATCTCGGTGTCGGTGGTCGACTGGAAGATGGATCCGCGCCGCTGAAGTTCGGCCTTCAGCGACAGCGCATTGGTCAAATTGCCGTTGTGGGCCACGGCAAAGCCACCACCGGAAAACTCGGCGAAAAGCGGTTGGATGTTACGTTCGATCGGCAGGCCGCGGGTGGAATAGCGCACGTGCCCGATAGCCCGGTCTCCTGCCAGGCGATCGATCACCGGTCGCTTGGTGAAGTTGTCGCCGACCAGGCCGGCGTGGCGCGCGCCATGAAACCTGCGCCCGTCAAAGGTGACGATTCCAGCCGCTTCCTGGCCACGATGCTGGAGCGCGTGCAGGCCCAGCACCGTCAGAGCAGCAGCATCCGGATGACCGAAAATCCCGAACACGCCGCATTCTTCACGCAGTTTGTCGTCGTCGAATTGGGGCACGTTCGGTCCACTCATGGGGTCGTTCCGAAGCCGCACCGGCCGGTCACTGGTCGCTGCTCTGGATCAGTTGATCCAATCCCTGACGCCCCGAGCCCGCATAGGCCGGTGGGGATCCGGTACCCGAAACTGACGGCGGTGCGGTCCCGGCCTGATCGTCACTGGTGCGGAATCTCTGGACGATTGACGCCTCGACGTCGTCGGGAAGTGCGGCGATCAGCTGTTCGCCCATATCCTCGAGAAAGCTCCGGGTCTGTGCCTTCCCAACCCAGTCAGGCGGGTTGGGCACGAGCCAGTTGAAGAACAGCAGCGCGATCACCAACAGCAGGATTCCCCGCGCACCACCGAACAGGAAACCCAACGCCCGGTCGATCGCGCCGATCCGACTGTCGATCACGAAGTCCGAGATCTTCATGGTGATATAGCTGGCCACCAGCAGCGCCACGAAAAACACCACGGCCGCGGTGACGATCAGCGCCACCGTCGGGCTCTCGAAATAGGGTCGCACCAGCGGTAAAAACGTATCGTACAGCGCATAGGCGGCGACCGCCGCGATGATCCAGGAGGCGATCGACAGCACCTCTCGGACAAAACCGCGGATCATCGCCAGGGCCGCCGACAAGAGGACGACGGCGATGACGATGACGTCGAGAATGGTCAATAACATGGGCGATCCGTCCGCGCGGCGCTTGGGTCGAGGTGCATGGGGCGTCCTTGACACGCCCCGAGATCGACTCGCGGCCCTGTCCCGGCCGCAGCCGTACTCGCACGAGCCGGGAAACTATGCCTCCGGCGCTTCGCAATCAACGCATTTGGCGGCGATTCGACAACCCCGAGACCGGTCATGGCGTCGCAGCACCGATCGCGGCCACCAAATCCGGCAGCCGCTCGAAGCTACGCTGTCCCGCGCTGCCGTCCCCATCCTTGGCGGCCGGCATGACCGCCCCTTCGAAACCAAGTTTCCGGGCCTCTTTGAGCCGTGTGGCGGCGTGGGCGACCGGACGCAGGGATCCCGACAGGCTTATCTCGCCGAAATAGACGGTGTCGCCAGGGAGCGGCTTGTTCAACCGTGACGAAACCAGTGCCGCCGCAACCGCCAGATCGGCCGCCGGCTCGGCGATCCTAAGCCCGCCGGCGACATTCAGATAGACGTCGCAATCCGACAGACGGACCCCGCAATGGGCCTCCAGCACGGCGACCACCATGGCCAGCCGGTTGGAGTCCCAACCCACCACCGCCCGCCGTGCGGTTCCAAGCGTGGTCGGGGCGACCAGCGCCTGTATTTCAACCAACAATGGGCGCGTTCCTTCCATCCCGGCAAACACCGCCGCGCCAGGTGTCGCCGTCCGGCGTTCTCCCAGGAACAGCTCGGACGGGTTGGCGACTTCCCTAAGCCCGGAGCCGGTCATCTCAAAGACTCCGATTTCATCGGTCGGCCCGAAGCGGTTTTTCACGGCTCGCAGAATGCGGAAGGTATGCCCGCCATCGCCTTCGAAATAAAGGACGCCATCGACCATGTGTTCGACCACCCGCGGGCCGGCGATCTGCCCGTCCTTGGTCACGTGGCCTACCAGGACCACGGCGGCGCCGGTTTGCTTGGAGAACCGGATCAAGGCCTGGACCGACGACCTGACCTGGGACACGGTGCCGGGCGCGGATTCGACCTGGTCGCTCCACAGCGTCTGGATCGAATCGATCACGATGAGCGTCGGCGTCGGTCCTTCGGCAAGCGTCGCCAGAATGTCCTCGACATTGGTTTCGGCCGCGAGCCGGACCGGTGCGTCGGCCAGCGCCAATCGCGTTGCGCGCAGCCTGACCTGGGCGATCGCTTCTTCGCCCGATACGTAGACCACGGACTTGCCAGCCCGGGCCAGGGCAGCGGCCGCTTGCAACAGCAGCGTCGATTTGCCGATGCCGGGGTCGCCACCCACCAGCATCGTCGCGCCCGGCACCAGACCGCCGCCGGTGACGCGATCGAACTCCTCGATCCCGGTCTTGGTGCGCGGGGCGTCGTCGCCCGATCCGGCGAGCTCGACCAGTTCGACGACCCGACCCTTGCGTCGGCGGCCGCTGCCGGAGCCCGGAACCCTGGCCGGTGTCAGGCTCTCCTCGATCAGCGTGTTCCACGCCCCGCAGGAATCGCAGCGCCCCTGCCATCGGGCACTGACGGCGCCGCAATTCTGGCATGTGTACTGGGGTCGGGCGCGCGCCATCAGCGAGCGGCCCCCGATCGGTCTCGAACGCCCGGGTTCATCGCCCGTGGCCTGCGTAGAGCCTGCCCATGCGCCTGCCCAGACCGGTCAGCACCTCATAGCCGATGGTGTCGGCGTGCCCGGCAACTTCGTCGACCGAAACATGCTCGCCGAACATCTCGATCCAGTCGCCGCGCTCCACCGTTGCGATTCCGGTGACGTCGATCGCCGTTAGATCCATGGAGACGCGCCCGACAAGCGGCGCGAAACGGCCACCGACAAAAGCCCGCGCGCCCGCCCGCGCGTCCGAGGATCCTGCCCGCCGAAGATACCCGTCGGCATAGCCGGTGCCGACAATCGCGATGCGGCTTGGTCTTTTCAGGCGTTCGGCCGCGCCATATCCGACGGTCTCTCCCTTTTTGGCCTGGCGTATTTGGAGCACGCGTGCCTGGAAGGTCACCACCGGCCGTATGGCCGGCGTCGCGGCCTCGGCGGCGGCGCCGCCAAAGAGGGCGATCCCCGGGCGAGCAAGATCGAAATGATAGTCGCGACCGAGAAAAATCCCGGCGGAGTTCGCCAGCGACGCCTTGATGCCCGGCAACCTCGCCCTCATGACCCGAAACTGCGCCAGCTGGGCCTGATTCGCCTCATGCCGGGGCGTATCGGCGCAGGCCAGATGACTCATCATCAGCGTTGCACCAAGCTCGTCCAGCGCATCCCGTGAATCAGCCAGCTTCGACAGTTCGGCAGCGGTCAATCCAAGTCGGTTCATGCCGGTATCGACCATGATCGCGGACTGCGAGGTCGTTCCGCCAGCCCGCGCGGCCCGCCACTCGTCGATTTCCGGCACCGACCCAAGAACCGGCCGCAGGTCGCGCTCGCCCAGCCACCCGGCAGAGCCGGCGATCAGACCATCCAGTATGAAGATCGTCGCGGACGGAAGGATGCGCCTGAGCGATCCGCCTTCCCGTGGCGTGGCAACGAAAAAAACTCCGCACCCGGCGTCGGACAACGCTCGGGCGGCCGGCTCCAGGCCGATGCCATAGGCGTCGCCCTTGACCACCGCCGATGTCGTCGCCTCGGGGCCGACGATGTCGGCCAGTGCGCGCCAATTTTCAGCCAACGCGTCGAGATCGACGCGCAATCGCCCGGCGTCGAAATCCGGACTGGGATCGGAGGTGGGCGGATCGGTCATGGGGACAATCGCCGGCGCTTTTGTCGCCGTCGGCATGTCGCCTCAGTCGCCCGAGACGGCGGCTCGGTATCGCTCGATCAGCAAAGGCCAGCCCTTGGCACCGGCCATGTCCTCCCGGTACTTCTCCCAGCCATCGCCGTGTCTGGGAAAGTCCCGGTGGACGACAAGAACGATCGATCCGCCGTCGTCGGTGTCAGAAAAGCGCAGATCAACCCGGCTGGCGATCGCCTCGTTGTCGATGGCCGTACGATCGGGCGCGATCTGCCATGCGATGACGAGAAGTTTTGGGCGGGAAAGTGCAAGCACCGAGCCCCACACCAGCCTGGTGCCATCCTTTTTCGCCTCGTAGCACTGGCCGCCGATACGGGCTTCGATGCCGATTTCCTGAAGATCATCGCCGCTCCAGGTGAGGTCGCGCGGCCACCACGTGTTGAGATTGTCGACGAACATGCCAAACGCGCTTTCAGCGTCGGCCGCGACCTCGGTCGAAATCGTCAACAGCTCCTTGTTCCCGCCAACCTGGGGTCCCTTGCTGCGTCCGAATAGCGATTTCCACATCGTGGCTCCGATCGGCGCTCGTCAACCCTCGAACGGGACAGGCTTCGAGCCCTCACTGGCAAGACTGGAGAATCTGGTCACGGTATCCTCGAAATGCAGGCGAATGGTACCGGTCGGCCCATGACGTTGCTTGCCGATAATCACCTCGGCGATGCCATGGACCCGATCCATTTCGGCCTGCCAGGTTTCATACTCCATCGTGCCCGGCGTCGGCTCCTTGTTCTTAAGGTAGTACTCTTCGCGGTAGACGAACAGCACCACGTCCGCGTCCTGTTCGATTGAGCCCGATTCCCTGAGATCGGAGAGCAGGGGACGCTTGTCGTCGCGGCTTTCGACCTGTCGCGAGAGCTGCGAGACGGCCACAATCGGCACGTCAAGTTCCTTGGCCAGGGCCTTCAGACGATTCGTGATTTCCGTCACCTCCTGGACCCGGCTTTCGGATCCGCGACGGGAGGAGCCCTGCAGAAGCTGGATGTAATCGACAATGAGAAGGTCGAGGCCGCGCTGGCGCTTGAGCCGACGCGCCCGGGCGGCGAGCTGGGCGATCGACAGACCGCCCGTCTGATCGATGTAGAGCGGTGCCTTCTGCATGTCGCGGGACGCTTCGACAATCCGCGCGAATTCGGCCTCATCGATCCGGCCGCGCCGAATCTTGGCCGAGGAGACGCCGGACTGCTCTGAGATGATTCGCGTCGCCAGCTGTTCCGACGACATTTCCAGCGAGAAGAACCCGACGATGCCGCCATCGACAGTCTTGGTCGTGCCGTCCCCCTGAACCTCGCCGCGCCATGCGCGCGCCACGTTGAAGGCGACATTGGTCGCCAGCGAGGTCTTGCCCATGCCCGGCCGTCCGGCGACGATGATCAGGTCGGACGGCTGAAGCCCGCCCATCAGTCGGTCGAGATCGATGAGGCCGGTGGCCATCCCGGACAAATGCCCGTCGCGTTTGTAGGCGGCGCTGGCCATGTCGATGGCATTGACCAGCGCCGTTTCGAAGGCGTGGAAGCCGGTATCGTAATGGCCGCGTTCGGCCAACTCGAACAGACGCTTTTCGGTGTCCTCGATCTGGACGTTGGGCGGTTGCTCGACGGACGCGTCGTAGGCGACATTGACCATGTCCTCGCCGATTCCGATCAGCGCCCGGCGAGTGGCGAGGTCGTAAATCGTGCGGCCGTAGTCCTCGGCGTTGATGACTGTCGTGGCAGAGGCGGCGAGCCGGGCCAGGTACTGCGCCAGATCAATGTCGCCGATTTCCATGTCGGCCGGCACGAACGTCTTCAGGGTGACCGGCGTTGCGGTCTTGTTGGACCTGATGATCTGCCCGGTAACCTCGAAGATCATCCGGTGAACGGGTTCAAAGAAGTGTCCCGGCTCAAGGAAATCCGAGACCCTGTAAAACGCCTCATTGTTGACCAGGACGGCCCCAAGCAGGGCCTGCTCCGCCTCGACATTTTGCGGCGCAGAACGGTGCGGTTCGCCGTTGTCGACGACTGCGTGCGCAGCAAACACCATGGGTCACTCGCTCGAATCAGTGAGGATGCCGGTTCCGATACGTCTTAGACTTGGATGGCGTATTGCGAAAGCGGCGAGGCGGTTCCACACGCTAATTCACAACCTGCCGCCATCGGGAGCTTGCGCCGGGCAGAGAATCGGTTTTGGCGGAGGTCTACTCGCCGGCAAGTTCGAGTTCGGGCGGTTCCCGGCCGCCATCGCCGGCTCGAAGTGCGTCTTCGGCGGCGGAAAGGTAGTCGCGCGTGGCGGGCAGGGCGCCGAGTTCTCGCGTCATCTGAAGTTGGAAATTCATCATCCCGCCGACACGGAATGCCATTTCCGAGGACGCCAGATAGAACTCCCACATCCTGCAGAACCGTTCATCGTAGAGCGCTTTGACCCGGTCCCGATTGGCCATGAAACGGTTCCGCCAGTGCCGGAGTGTATCGGCATAATGCAGCCTGAGAACCTCAATGTCGGCGATCAACAGGCCGCTTTTCTCGATTTTCGGCACCACCTCCGACAACGCCGGGATGTAGCCGCCGGGAAAGATGTACTTCTGTATCCAGGCGCCGGTGTGTCCCGGGCCGTCGAACCGGCCGATCGAATGAAGCAGCATCACGCCGTCTTCGGTCATGAGATTGCGGCAGGCGTCGAAATAGTTTCCGAAGTTCCCGACGCCGACATGCTCGAACATGCCGACCGAGACGATTCGGTCGAAGCGGCCTTCAATCTTGCGGTAGTCCTGCAGGCGGAAATCGACCCGGCCCTCGAGGCCGCGCTCCCGAGTGCGTTGTCGCGCGACCGCCAATTGCTCCTCGGACAGGGTTATGCCGACCACATCGACACCGAAATTGTCGGCCAGATACAACCCGAGTCCACCCCAGCCCGATCCGATATCGAGGACACGTTGGCCCGGTTTCAGATCAAGCTTGGCGGCGATATGGCGTTTTTTTGCCAGTTGCGCCTGGTCAAGCGTTGCCTCGGCGGTCTCGAAATAGGCACACGAATATTGCAGGTCCCGGTCGAGGAACAGACGATACAGTTCGCCGGTCAGATCGTAATGGCTCCTGACATTGCGCTGGGCCCGCAACGGAGTGTTGAACTGCCGGATGCGGCGGGTGAGGTATCGGCCGCCGAGGATCGCCAGATGCCAAAGCGGGAGCCCGGTTTCATTGGCGTTGGATTGGAGCAGGAAAACCAGGTCGTAGATGGTGCCGGCCTCCATGACATAGCCGCCATCCATGAACTGCTCGCCCAGTTCAAGCTCGGGGTTGAATCCAACCTTGTTTTCCGCTTTGTGCGAGGTGAACCGGGCCCTAAGCGGCGGCCCCTCGCCATTGCCAAACCGATGGACGCCGCCATCGGCGTCAACGATTTCCAACGAGCCTCGCGAGATCAACCGCTCCAGCGTTCTGAGCATTAACCGGTTCAAATCGTTGCCGCCACAGCGGCTCTCCGTGTGCGGAATCTTGACGGCGAGCGATCACGCCTCTTTGGATATTTAGTGCAAAAGGCCTCACCGCCTCAAGCAGCAGGTTGATCCTGGCTACCCTGCCTCGTCGGTTTTGGTGGCGTCGATGTCGGAGCCGGCCGCATCCTCCGAGTTGCTTGTCGGCTCATCGGCGGAATCCTCAGCTGCCTCGTCGGCCGATTTCTTGGCAGCAACGGCAGTGTGGTCCTCGTCCTCTTGGTCACCCATGCGGGTCACGTCCTCGCCGCGCGCCTGGCGCGAGGCCTCATCCTCGCTGCGCGCGACATTGACCATGACCGTGGCCGCGACATCGGCGTGGAGGTCGATCTGCACCGGATGCATGCCGATGGTCTTGATAGGGTGGTTCAGCGCTATCTGGCCGCGCGCGACGGCAAAACCATCGGTATCCATGATTTCAGCCAGGTCGCGGGCGGTCACCGAACCATAAAGCTGGCCGGTTTCACCTGCCTGCCGGACGACCACGAAAGACTGCCCTTCGATTTTGCCGCCGACGGCCGCCGCTTCCTGCCGCCGCTCCAGGTTTCGAGTCTCAAGCCTGGCGCGCTCACTCTCGAAACGCTTGCCGTTCGCCTCATTGGCCCGCAGCGCCTTTCCCTGCGGCAGGAGATAGTTGCGGGCATGGCCGTCGCGGACACGGACGACGTCGCCCATTTGCCCAAGCCTGGCGATCCGTTCAAGCAGGATGACTTCCATTGGTGGCACTCCATCGCCTGCGCCGCCGTTGTCGCGGCCGTTTTTCCGTCGAACGGACCCTTGCGGGGTCCGGGCGTACAGCGCACAAGCGAAGGGAGTCGCGATGTCATGCGCTGTCCCGCCCTTGCGGCGGTTAGAGGCAAATCCAGTTGCCCCAACTTGACTGTCAGCGCGCCTAGCGGGCGCGCCCGCTATTTAATTACGTAGGGCAGAAGCCCGAGATAACGCGCGCGTTTGATCGCGCGGGCCAGTTCCCGCTGCTTGCGGGTGGACACCGCGGTGATCCTGGATGGAACGATCTTGCCCCGCTCCGATACATAGCGCTGAAGCAGACGGACATCTTTGTAGTCGATCTTCGGCGCATTGTCGCCGGAGAACGGGCAGGTCTTGCGACGGCGAAAAAAAGGCCGGCGGGTTGGTAGTTGATTGATATCGACCATGACTAGGACTCCCCGCCTTCAGTGGTGCTGACCGTGGCCGGAGCCTTTTTCTCTTCGGCTGGGCTCGCCTCCGCCGGCGCCTTTTTCTCTTCGGCTGGGCTCACCTCCGCCGGCGCCTTGGGCTGTCCGGCTGGGCTTGCCTCCGCCGTCGCACTCGGCTCTGCCGCCGTCTTCGGCGCTTCGGTTGCGTCTGCATCGGCAGTAGGTTTACGGCGCTCGGCCGGCTTTCTCTCCGACCCGCCGGAATCGCTCCGGCGCGGGCGTTCGCGGTCGCCGAATCGGCCGCCACGCCTGTCGCTGCGGTCGTCGCGTTTCTGCATCATTGCCGAGGGACCGTCCTCGTGCTCGTCGACGCGCAATGTGAGCGACCTCAAAACGTCCTCGTTCAGACGCTGCCGTCGCTCCATTTCGACCACGGCATCCGGATGGGCGTCGATATTCATCAGCGTGAAGTAGGCCTTCCGGTTCTTATTGATCCGGTAGGTCAGTGTCTTGAGGCCCCAGTTTTCGACCTTGCCGACCGTACCGCCGCTATCTTCGATGACGGATTTGAATTGGTCGACAAGCGCTTCGACTTGCTGACCCGACACGTCCTGACGTGCCAGAAAAACATGCTCATACAGAGGCATTGCGGCCCTTCCTTTGTTGCTCCGGCGCAAAGCCTCGCCAAAGCCCCTTCCAGGAAAGGCCTCTTGACGCTTCGAGAGCGGGAACACCGGAAGCCGGATCGTTGTCGATCCTGCGGCACGCGCCGCCTTCCGTTCAGCCCCCGGCCGGGGTCCGACTGGACGGCGCGTTATACCCAAAACAACCGGCATTGCAAGCACCGGCAAAGCTTGACAGCCCGGCTGCAGGCCGGTCAAAGGGCGGGCTTCGTGTCATAGCGGTGCGGCTTTCCATGAAACCAGCATTGACCTTTCCCGGGCAGGGTAGCCAGGCGGTCGGTATGGGCCGCGACCTGGCCGACGCGTTCCCCGAAGCGCGTGCGGTTTTTGCCGAAGTTGATGATGCGCTGGGACAGAAGCTGTCGGCCATCATGTTCGATGGTCCCATCGAGACGCTGACCCTGACCGAAAATGCCCAGCCGGCCCTGATGGCGGTCAGCCTTGCAGTGATGCAGGTTCTGACGGCAAGGGGGCTGAGGCTGGCCGACCAGGTCTCATATGTGGCCGGACATTCGCTTGGCGAGTATTCCGCGCTGGCCGCCGCCGGGAGCCTGTCTGTGACCGACACCGCCCGGCTGTTGCGAATCCGTGGCCGTGCGATGCAGGACGCCGTGCCCGTCGGCGCAGGCGCCATGGCCGCGGTCATCGGCCTGGATTTCAAAGCTGTCGTCGATCTGGCGGCCGCAGCGGCGGGCGAGGGGGTGTGTGAGCCGGCCAACGACAATGGCGCTGGCCAGGTGGTGGTGTCGGGGACAAGATCTGCGGTCGAGCGGGTGGTCGAACTGGCCGGCGGCAGAGGCGCCAGGCGGGCCGTTCTGCTGCCGGTGAGCGCGCCTTTCCACTGTTCCCTGATGAAGCCTGCAGCCGACGCCATGGCTACCGCGCTCGCCGATGCGACCATTGTTCCGCCGCGCGTGCCGGTGGTGGCCAATGTCAGCGCAAAGCCGACCACCGAGCCCGACGTCATTCGCCGTCAACTGATCGAACAGGTGACCGGTCTGGTGCGCTGGCGCGAGACCATCGACTGGCTCGCGGGCGAGGGGGTGACGCTGTTCGCGGAAATCGGTACAGGGCGGGTCCTGTCGGGGCTTGCCCGGCGCATCGCGGCCGGGGCGGAAACCCAACCCGTCGGAAAATCGCAGGAAATCGAACAATTCCTGGAGAAGATGGGATAATCGAGGCCGACCACAATGTTTGAACTGACGGAAAAGCGAGCCCTGGTGACCGGTGCCAGTGGCGCCATTGGCGGCGCGATCGCCCGCGCGCTGCATCAGCAGGGGGCGAGCGTCGGGCTGTCGGGCACCCGCACGGAGGCTCTTGATTCGCTGGCGGCTGACTTGGGCGGCCGGACGGCAGTGTTGCCGTGCGACCTCGGCGATGCCGCGGCGGTTGAACAATTGGTGCCTCAGGCCGAGGAAGCGCTGAGGGGCGAGGTCGATATTCTGGTCAACAACGCCGGCATGAACCGTGACATGCTTTTCGCCCGGCTGAGTGACGAGGATTGGCAGATAGTCATGGAGGTCAATCTGACCTCCGCCTTCCGTCTGTCGCGTGCGGTTCTGCGCGGTATGATGCGGCGTCGAGCCGGCAGGATCATTTCGATCACATCGGTTGTCGGTGTGACCGGCAATCCGGGCCAGGGCAACTATGCCGCTTCCAAGGCCGGCATGATCGGCATGACCAAGTCGCTCGCTGCCGAAATCGCCAGTCGCAAGGTGACGGTCAATTGCATCGCGCCGGGCTTTGTAACCTCGGCGATGACCGCCGCGCTGAACGACAAACAGCAATCGATGATTCTGGATCGGGTTCCTGCCCGCCGCCTGGGCACGCCGGGAGAGGTGGCCGCCGCTGCGGTTTTTCTGGCCTCCGACGAGGCGGCCTATGTGACCGGCCAGACGATTCACGTGAACGGCGGAATGGCGATGATCTGACCGGCCTTTTTGGCTCGATGCCCGCGCCGGAGGAGGCTTGCGGCCTGAGCCTTTGTGCCGCTGGCCAATGCTGGCAAAGTGTGTTACGACCCCGCCGATTCTGAGCCGGCGTGACTTGAAGAGACGTGGTTCCGACCGGCCTTTCGCGGCAAGACCGTACCGAATTTGTTGTGTCGCTCGCACCCGTCCGTGCCGACGCCGACAACTCCACTCACCGGGTGGCTGATGTCTGGAAGCGAGTAGTGTCCGGTGGGACTGAACTAAGATGAAACGGGATTTGTAGACATGAGCGATATCGCTGTGCGGGTGAAAAAGATCGTCGTCGAGCACCTCGGAGTTGAATCCGACAAGGTTTCGGACAAGGCTAGTTTTATCGACGATCTCGGCGCCGACAGTTTGGACACCGTCGAACTGGTCATGGCGTTCGAGGAAGAATTCGGCGTTGAGATTCCGGACGATGCCGCCGAAACGATCCTGACCGTCGGCGACGCGGTCGGCTTCCTGGAAAAAAACACCGCCTGATTTGGCTCGCGAGCTTGGGGAGGGCTGTTCCGGCCGTTGGTTGCCGGTAGCGCGCCATGAGACGGGTTGTCGTAACAGGTCTTGGCATCGTCTCGCCGGTCGGCTGCGGCGTGGAAGCGGCGTGGTCGAACCTGCTGGCCGGCGAGTCCGGATTATCGCGGGTTGAATCCTTCGAAGTCGACGATCTTGCCTGCCAGATTGCGGCGATGGTACCGCTCGGTCCCTACCGTGAAGGCAAGTTCGATCCCGACGAATGGATGGAACCCAAGGAAAGCCGTAAGGTCGACGACTTCATCGTCTACGCAATGGCCGCCGCCGATCAGGCCCTCGACGATGCCGGCTGGCATCCCGAGCGCGACCAAGACCAGCTCGCAACCGGGGTTCTGATCGGATCGGGCATAGGAGGCCTGAACGGCATCGAGGCGGCGGCGATTACGCTGCGTGATCGCGGTCCCCGGCGCATCAGCCCGTTTTTCATCCCGGGACGCCTGATCAACCTGGCTTCGGGTCAGGTCTCGATCAAACATCGTCTGCGGGGGCCGAACCACGCCGTCGTCACGGCATGCTCGACCGGTGCCCATGCGATCGGCGACGCCAGCCGGCTGATCGCACTGGGCGATGCCGATGTGATGGTGGCCGGCGGGACGGAATCGCCGGTTGGCCGGCTTGCGCTTGCCGGCTTTGCCGCGTGCAAGGCGCTGTCGACGCACTTCAACGACCGACCCAAGGAAGCCTCCCGTCCCTACGATCGCGACCGCGACGGCTTCGTCATGGGTGAAGGGGCGGGGATCGTGGTGGTCGAGGAGCGCGAGCACGCACTGGCCCGTGGCGCTCGCATCTATGGCGAGGTCATCGGCTACGGACTATCGGGTGACGCGTACCACATTACCGCGCCGGCGGCGGATGGCGATGGCGCGGAGCGCTGCATGCGCATGGCCCTCAGCCGCGCCGATGTCGCGGTCGAGGACATCGACTATATCAACGCTCATGGGACTTCCACCCCAATGGGTGACGAGATCGAACTGGCGGCGGTTGAGCGCGTGGTCGGAGATGCCGCGGGCGGCATCGCAATGTCTTCCACGAAGTCGGCAACCGGCCATCTTTTGGGCGCCGCCGGAGCGACGGAAGCGATCTTTTCGCTGCTCGCGATCCGCGACAATCGAGCACCGCCAACACTCAACCTGTCCAACCCCTCGGTCGAGACGGCGATCGACCTGGTCCCGCTCGAAGCTCGCGACCGGCCGGTGAATGTCGTTGTCTCGAATTCCTTCGGGTTCGGTGGCACCAACGCCTCGCTGGTTTTTCGCGCGCACGACTAGCGGTGGCGGTATCCTGATTTGGCCATAATCGGCTATACAAGCCTTCTTGCGAACCAGATGACACGGTAGAACGCCCGCCGGCATGACTGATCAGCGTAGAGAACCTGGCGGATTGAGTGGCGGTGCCCCGACGCGGACGTCCGATCTGGATCGTGCGGCTCCCAGAAGTCCGGTTGAAGCACTCCAGCCCGAGACCGTTCCGCCTCCGCCCCAGCGCTCGCGTGTCGCTCGGCATCCGGCGGTCGTATTCCTGAACTTCCTTTTGACCGCGATCATCGTCACGGGCGTCATCGTGGGGGGAGGGCTGTTTGCCGTTCGCTCGCAGTTCGGACGAGAGGGCGCGGTCGCCCAGGCCCGCTCGATCAGCGTTGAACAAGGATCAAGCCTGAGTACCATCGCCGCCAAGCTTCAGCGCGACGGTCTGATTTCAAGCAAATGGATGTTCGTGGCCGGGGTCTATCTCAGCCGGGAACAATCCAATCTCAAGGCCGGCGAATACTTGATCGACGCCAACGCCAGCATGCGCGATATCATGGCCGCACTGGTGTCCGGTCGCGGCATTCTTTTCTCGGTCTCGATTCCTGAGGGCCTCACCACCCGGCAGATCGTCGCACGGTTGCGCACCGAAGCGACCCTGGAGGGTGAAGTCGGCGCGCTTCCTGCGGAGGGCAGCCTGCTGCCGGAGACTTACAAATTCAGCCGCGGTGACTCGCGCCAGAATCTGCTCGATCGGATGAGGCGGGATCACGAACGGGTGGTGGCCGATGTGTGGAGCCGGCGGGCCGCAGACCTGCCGATCACGACGCCGGAGGAGCTCGTCGTTCTCGCCTCGATCGTCGAAAAAGAGACGGCGTTGGCCGATGAGCGCAGCCGCGTTGCCGCTGTCTTCATCAACCGACTGCGTATCAACATGCGCCTTCAAACCGACCCGACGGTTGTCTACGGACTGTTTGGCGGTGCCGGAAAACCGTCGGATTTCACCCTCAGTCGAGCTGATCTGGAAAGCCAGACGCCCTACAACACCTACGTCATTGACGGACTTCCGCCCGGGCCGATCGCCAATCCCGGCCGCGCCTCCCTGGAGGCGGTCGCCAATCCATCTCGTACGCGTGATCTGTTCTTCGTGGCCGACGGTTCGGGTGGTCACGCCTTCGCCGAGACCTATGAAGATCATCTCCGCAACGTCGTACGTTGGCGCGAGATCAGGGACGCAGCCGGCAAGTGATTGTCTATTCGTTGCGTTGGGCGTTGGCCTCCGATCGAGCTCCCCCGCGGTCGTCACCTCATTCTTCCCCCTTCACCGGCGGTGCTATGGTGCTGCCGATTCGCGACCGTCGGGATGGAGTCAGGAAACCGCAGGAGTCCGGCTTGGCGGCGAGGCGTGGAGATGCGTTATGGCTCTTCGCAGCATGACCGGGTTCGCGAGAGCCGACGGCTCCGGCGAAGGGACGCGCTGGACGTGGGAGGTTCGCTCGGTCAACGGCCGCGGGCTTGATATCCGCATTCGCACTCCGCCGGGCCTCGAGCACGTGGAACAGGCGGTTCGCGATCGTGTGGCGGAACGGATCGCACGCGGCAATGTGCAACTCACCCTGTCGGCAAAACGCGAAGCTGGCGAAGAAAAACTCAGCGTCAACGAAGAAATTCTGGATCAGGTCGCCGACGCAATCGACGCGATCGGCCAGAGATTCAAGGTGTCTGCCGGCTCGGCGGAGGCGATTCTGGCGATCCGCGGTGTCGTCGATGCCAGTAGCCCGGAATTGGATGAGCCGGCCCGGCGTGCGCTCGGTGAGCGTGTCGTCGCCAGTCTCGACGAAGCACTGGTCGAACTTGTTGACGTCAGGGCGCGAGAGGGAGCGGCGATCGGTCAACTGCTTGGAGCCCGCCTTGATGAAATCGAGCATCTCGTCGCTGCCGCCGAAGATACGCCAGGCCGCACGGCGGAGGCCATTCGGGCCAGGCTGTCCGAACAACTGGCTGTCTTGCTGGAGAACCAGAACGCGCTCGACCCCGCTCGGCTTCATCAGGAGGCGGTGTTGCTGGCGACGCGAGCCGACATCAGAGAAGAGCTTGACCGGCTTGCCGCCCATGTCGCCGCCGCCGGAGAACTTGTCTCCGCCGGGGGACCGATTGGTCGCCGGCTGGATTTTCTTGCGCAGGAATTGAACCGCGAAGTCAACACGCTGTGCGCCAAGTCGAACGATCTGGCTCTGACGAAAATCGGCCTCGATATGAAATCGTCGATCGATCAGTTCCGCGAGCAGGTCCAGAACCTGGAATAAAAGACGGGCGAAATCGTTTCACCCCTACGCCGCGGGCACATGTCGGGCGGTTCCTGTCGTCGACCGCTGATCGACCCTTTTCCTGAGGCACCCGGAGTCGGCTCGGGATCATTGGTATTGGCCACTCGCCAAAGGTCAGGAAAATCCTTGGGCCTGACTGACCGCCGAATTGGTCAGGCGAACGAACCCGGCAACATCGATATCCTGTGCGCGCGCCGTGCCGCTGAGGTCGGCCTCGCTCAACAGTCGGGCGACGTCCAGGCCCAGCGACCGTAAACTCTGTCGCAACATCTTGCGCCTTTGCCCGAATGCGGCGCCGGTGACCCGCTCAAGCGCGCGCGGATCGCATTCAAGCGGCTCGGCCCGAGGCGTCAGATGCACCAGCGACGAGGTCACTTTGGGGGCCGGGACAAAGGCGCGCGGGGAGATGTCGAAAACCATCCTGGCCTCGGTTCGCCAACCGCACAACACGCTGAGACGACCATACGGCGGCGTCCCGGGCCGGGCGACGATGCGGTTGGCGACCTCGTGCTGAAACATCAGCGTCAGCGACTGGTACCATGGTGGCCATGAAGCGACCGCGAGCCACCCGGTCAACAGCCGCGTAGCAATGTTGTAGGGAAGATTGGCCACGACTTTCGTTCGGCCGGTCGTGTAAGGCGACAGGTCGACCTTCAGCGCGTCCCCTTCGACGACTGTCAGACGATCGGGGTAGCGCACGGCGATTTCCGACAGTGCGGCAATACAGCGGCGATCCTGCTCGACAGCGATGACCCGCGCCGCATGTGCGGCCAGAAGCGAGCGCGTCAGCCCACCCGGACCCGGTCCAATTTCGATCACCGTAACGTCTCGAATGTCGCCCGCTGCACGCGCTATGCGGTCGGTCAGGTTGAGATCGAGCAGAAAGTTCTGGCCAAGAGAGTGGCGAGCGCGGAGATCATGGCGCGTGATGACGTCACGCAAGGGCGGCAGGCCGTCATCCAATGTCTAGAGCCCTTTCAACCAACTTGGAGCCATTCTGACGGGCTGTTTTGCGCCAATTCCTGGGCAAAGCCCCTCGACCGTATCCAGATACGCTCATCAAACCTTCACTTGATCTTGTCACAAAATCGCTCCGTCAGAATGGCTCCGAGTTGGTTGAAAGGGCTCTATGGTCCGCCGCCTGCCATTTGCGCCGCCAACCTCAGTGCTGCGACGAGACCGGAGGCATCTGCTCGCCCCGATCCGGCAAGCTCGAAGGCCGTGCCATGATCGGGTGAAGTACGCACCAACGGCAGGCCCAGCGTAATATTGACGGTCGACCCGAAATCCAGCGTCTTGACCGGGATCAACGCCTGATCGTGATACATGCAGATCGCCGCGTCATATGTTTGGCGGGCGGCCGGTTGGAACATCGTATCGGCGGGCAGGGGGCCGCGGGCGGCGATGCCGGAGCGCGTCAATGACTCGACCGCCGGCGCAATAATCGTGGTGTCTTCTTGGCCGAGCGATCCCATTTCGCCAGCATGCGGATTGAGGCCGGCGATGGCCAGCCGCGGTTGAGGGATTCCGAACCGGCTTTGCAGTTCACTCGCGACGATCCTGCCCGTTTCGGCGATAAGGTCGCTGGTCAGGAGTTTGGGGACGTCTGCCAGCGGCACGTGGATCGTCGCTGGAACGGTTCTGAGTTCCGGCCCCGACAACATCATCACCGGCCGCCGATATTGACCCGTCGCTTCCTCCACCAGCGAAGCAATGAATTCGGTGTGGCCGGGATGGGAAAATCCGGCGTCGTAGAGCGACTTCTTGTGGATGGGGTTGGTGACGACGGCCGAGGCCCTGCCGTCAAGCACATCAGCCACGCCGCGGCGGATTGCCTCGGAGATGGCCGGCGCATTTCCTGCATTGGGCTCGCCCGCCAGCGTCGACACGGTCGAATCAAGCCGGACCACGGGCAAGGTGGTGTCAAACAGGGCGCTCGCGGTTTCGGGCCGAGTGATTTCGACTGGAATGTCGAGATTCAACATTCGACTACGGGACACAAGTGCGTCGGGCGCGGCCAGAACATAGAAACGCGGCACGTCGAGCTCGGCGCGTCTGGCCCAGGCCGCCAGGGTGATGTCCAAACCTATCCCGGCCGGATCACCCATCGTCAATGCGAGCGGCTTATTCACCTCAACGGTATTGGATGATGGCTGCCTCACGAAGTTCTTCCAGATAGTCTTTACCGAGATCGGTGGCCTGCTCGATCGCATATTTGTTCTGTATTTCCGTACGAGCCGCGGCCGTGCTTTGCACTTCGCGTGTGGAGCAAACCGCTATGAGTTCAATGCCCTGGCCGGAACGGCTCGGTGTCGTTGTGCCGCCCACGCCGGTCTTCGCGATTTCTTTGGCCTCCGATCCGCCCATCTGATCGGAACTGCGACGTCCGATATCCTTGACCACCACGGCTTTGAGCTGTCCGGCCCGTTCAAGGCTTGTCGCGCATCCTTGGAAGCGCTGGCGGAATCTGTTGGCCTCTTGCCGGCGTTGGGTGAAGGCGGAGTCTGGTGATCCACTCGGTACAACGAAGACGATCTGTTGGAGCGTGTACTCGGTGAGGGTGATGGACTCCGGACCTCCGCGCGCGAGCAACTCCGAGGTGAGATCGGCCGATGAAATCTGGCTCTCGCTGCGCGTGCGCCGTTGGACCAAGCTCCGCCAAGCTATTTGGGCACGAAGACGACGCTTCAGCGTATCGGGATTGACCCCCTCCTCCCGCAATGCCGCGCCAAACTGGCTGGGGTTGAGCTTGAGTTGGGTTCCGATCGATACGAAAGCGCGGTCAACCTGTCCGTCCGACACGCTGACCCCTCGCCGCGCCGCTTCGATCATCTGCAGGGTTTCGTCGATCAACTCCTCGGTTGCGGCCTTTCGGCCGCTTTTGCCCCCGCCGAGCTGAATCAGTTTGGCGCGCTGATCGACATCGTATTTGGTGATCGGCCGGTCGTAGACGAGCACCGCGATCGAACTGTTTGAAATCGTGCGGTCCGTAAACGCTGCGGGCGGCGGGGGCGTCGCGACCGCCTTATCCGACGCTCCGAACAAACCCCCGCTGCTTGCGCACGCCGCCAGAAGGAGGCTTCCCACGGCAGCAGCCGGGATTCTTCCAAAACGCTTGGCAAAAGCCAGATTGGGCAATGTCGTACTCCAGCTCACGGGCTCGGCGCTATGAAAAGGTAAAAAGCCCATCGGAATCATACTTCAGTCAAAATTTGCACGGGGATCATTGCCGGAATATTGGCGAAATGATGGGCCACCGATATAGCTGTCGGTGGATCAGTTGGAAAACCGCGTGAGATCGGCAGAAACACCGGTATCGCCGATGGTACGCAGTTGAACGCGCAGGCTGATTCTGCGATCGGCGGTCAGGTCGGTGTAGCTCGGCCGCGTTTCGCTGTAGGCCAGGGAAACCGTCGCGCTCTCGTCATCATAGGCGAGGCCGAAGCTGTCTGACGCAATCGCCGTTTTGGAGATGTCGAAGGTCACTGTTCCAAACGCGCGCCAATTCTCCAGGAAATTGACCGATGCCGCGCTACGCAAGACCGACGAGTCGGAGGTTACGCCGGTGTTCGGATTGGCCTTCAGGAACACAAAGGACGAGGATGCCGTGACCGCACCGAGCGCAGCGGTGGCGTCGAGTTCAGCACGCTTGATGGCGAAGGTTTTATTGTCGAAACGCCCGCGGAAGTTGAAGCTAGGTCCGAGCCCGGTGTGAATCGTGGCACCCACAACATAGTCGGAGTGGGCCGTTTCAAGGCCGGTGAGTGGCCCGACATTGGCTAAATCCGGGCTGGCGTAAGGGTTCGTGCCGGCAAGGTGGAAGGATTGTCCAGCGGTTCCGTGAAGAGCAGCGCCGCCGGCGAAGGTGGCGCTGTAATGAACGCCGAGGTTGAGACGCGTGCCGCCTTCGGTACGGTCATAGCCGGAGAACTTGTCGTAGTTGAACAAATTGGTCTCGTCGAAGACCAGGCTCTGGGCGTCGTTGTTCGGCAATTCGCCGGCCCGCATTTCGTCCGGCCTCACGATCAATTGCGCGCGCGGTTCGATGATGTGGCTTGATGATTCGTTGGCTATCAGGATCGGCAAGCTCCAATCCAGGCCCACCGCCGGCATCGCCCGATACGCAAACGAGTCGGTCGTCATACCGAAGCCGGTGGCCGCGGTGCCGTCCGGGTCCAGGTGAAACGCGTCGGCGCGGGCATAGGCGAAGGGCTTGAACACCTGCCCCATGGGACCGACAAACCGCTTCCGCCAGGCCAGTTCCTTGGTCGCCCGCACGTAGGTACCCGCGGTGCCGCGGGAAAAGGTTGGCCCCGCCGTAAAGGGGTCGTCCTCGTCCCGGTAAAGAGCCGTCAGATTGGAGGTGTAGGTCAGTTCGCCTCCGAACACCGGGTCGTAAGCCACTATTTGATGGTCGACGACCGGCAACACGATCGCCTGTCGGCCCTGGTGATAGATGTCCGTGTCGGGCGGATCCGGCGTCGGGTCGGACAGAATCTGGAAATAATAACCGCGGGCTTCGAAGTAGTTGCGATCCCGCAGACCTGTCAGATGGATCGTTGACACCGTCTCGGATGTATCGCGGTTCAGGACCGCGTAGTTGCGCGTGAAGGTTCGGTCGGTCGACAGCGTACCGTCCCAGCCGAGCGCCCAGTCCCGGGACAAATCGAAATGCCCGGTGGTGCGAATGCCGCCGCGCCAATCCCGGAAGCCGGCCGCGGTCGGGTCGAACGCCCCCTTGTCGAACTGGTAGAGGCCGGCGCCGATGATCGAATATTGCCCATGGGTAAGGCGATGTCGCCATTCGGCCTGGAGCATCGGGCCCTGCCGGACATACACAGTGGGTGTGACGGTCAGGTCATAGTTCGGCGCCAGCGCCCAGAAATATGGCGCCGAAACCGAGAAACCCAGTTTTTCGGCATAGCCGAAGCTGGGCGCCAGGAGCCCGGATTTTCGTTTTATGGACGGATCGGCGATCGTAAAGTAGGGCACCCAGGCGATCGGCGTTCCGAAGAACTCGAAGCTGGCATCGGAGAATCTGACCACCTGCTCGCGGTGGTCGATGATGATCTTCTTGGCCCTGATCTTCCAGAATGGCGGCTTGTCGGGATTGTTGATGCAGGAAATGCAGGCGCTGTAGGAGCCGTTGGTAAACACCGTGCGATCGGCCGACCGCTCGGCGGTTTCCGCCTCGAAATGCGTGCGTTCGGTCGTTTCGACGCTCAGCGATTGAGCGAAGCCTTCGGCAAAATCATCCGTGATGTCGAAATACTCCGATCGGAAGGTCGAGCCGGTTGGGTCGTTCATTTTTACCGAACCGATCGCGATGAGCCGACCGCTGGTTTGATTGTAGGTGACCCGGTCCGCCTCCAGGGTGTAACCGCCAAAATAAATGATGACGTTGCCGACCGCCGAAACGGTGTTGGCGTCAAAGTCGTAAACGAGTTGGTCGGATTCAATGAGCATGCGCTCGTCGGGTGCCACCGCAGCGACCGTGATCCCGGGCAAACCCTGGAGCGCGGCTGCGACCGGTTCGCCGATCTGCAACGGGGAATCCGAATCGGCGGCGCTTTGGGTTGGATGAATGGCAACCATGAGGGCGAGGAAAACGGCGCGCACAGTCAGCCGTCCGGAAAACCGGACCGCCCAGGCGCCATGCGCTAGGGTCGATCGCGCCCCGCTCATCCATCCTCCAGGTGCAACAGCACCGTTACGCCCACCAGCGTCGCAACGACCGCTGGCAGCCACGCGGCAAGGGGCGGTGGAACGATTCCGCCCCTTCCCAAATCCGAAGCAATTTTCATCACGACATAAAGCATGAAGCCAACGGCCACGCCAGCGATAATCATGCGTCCGGTATCCCAGGAACGGGAGAATCTCAGGGATACATTGGCCGCCACGAGCACCATTGCCAGCAGCAAAATCGGCCTCGACAGCAACTGATGGTATTCGAGTTCGAATCGCGCCGCCGGTACGCCCGCCCGGCGAGCGGCTCTGGCCAACTCGCGAAGCTTCCAAAACGAAACGGAACCAAGGCCTAAGAAGGTTCCTTTCACCTCGTTTGGAGTGAGATCTGTGGGCAGTTGATAGACCTCAGCCACCCTCGGAGTGGCCTTGAGCGACGTGATGATTGCATTTTCGAAGCGCCACGCTCCTGGATAGTAGTGGCCACGCGGCGAATCGATCCGTTCCAGAAACTGCCCGCCATCATTGTAGACGTAAACCGTGACCCCGGTCAGCCCGAGGCCCTCGTCGAAGGAACCGGCCGATCCGATGATCGACTGCAACCCATCCGATGATTGCCGCAGCCAGACGCCACCGTCGGTAGGCTCAACCGGCCCACGCCGGTGGTAGAATACGTCCGCAGTGATGTTGTTGGAGATCGATTTGAGGCGAGCGGCGGCAGGATTGTAGATCGTCGTCCCGACAATGCCGAAAAGCAGGCTGACGATGCATGCCGGTATCAGGAACTGCCAGGCCGAAACACCCGCGGCGCGGGCCACGACCACCTCAAGACGGCGGTTGGCGACAACGAACGCGGCGATCGATCCATACAAAACGGCGAAGGGCAGGGCGTCTTCGGCCACCCGTGGCACCCGAAACAGCGCCAAAACCGCCAGGTCCAGGCCGAGCGCGGCATCTCCGACAAACGCTCGGTTGAAAAATTCGATATAGGTGATGACGGTGATCAGCAGGAACGACGCTATGAAAATGGCGCCCACCATCTTCGCGAAATGCATACCGAAATAGAGGGACAGAGTACGGCTGAACATCGTTCGGTGACTAACCTGTCGGTGTCGTTGTGCCGCCACGTAGCGCTCCGCCGGCCCGCACAAAGACCCGCTCGACAAACACGGCGGCCCGATCGGGCGGCTTCAACTGCTTGCCCATGAGCACAAGGGTAGCGGCCAGCGCCGCCACGCCAAGCGGCAAGACATACATGGCGATCAAGGCCGCGCGGCTCGATTCCGCCACGCCAGGAAGAAAAATGCCCACCGACTGCACCGCGGCAGTCAGGAACACGGCCGCTGAGATACCGGCTGCCCGGCCTTGACGCGCCGATTCCGCCTGACCGAGAAACGCCAAAGGCAGCAGGGCGAAGGTCAGCGAATAGAGCGGGAAGGTCAATCGCTTGTGGATCTCCAGCCTGAATTTGTTCGGATACTGGCGTAAATAGCGGTCATCGGGGTCGGGATCGACGAGGTAGCCGGTGGTCCTTTCGCCCGCGGTCGTGGTGCGTTCGTTATCGCTGCTGCTGGCAAACGACGTCAGATCGAAGGCGTAGGAGCTGAACTCGATCATCGAGATGGCTCCGTCCGTCGTGTTGCGCTGCTGAATGGTTCCGTTGCCCATGATAAGGAACGTTCCAAGGGGATTCTGGAGAATCCCGCCGCGCTCCGCCAGGTAGGTGAGGTTGGTCTCCGAATCACGCGAATCCGAGAGGAAAATTCCGCCGAGAGACCCATCCGGGCTCCGCTCGCGCATGTGGAAGGTCAATCCTGGGGCAAGTTTCGTGAACTCGCCCTCCTGCAGCACCTCGGTCAGGATATCACCACGAACGTTGGTGATCAGGTCCTGCCACGAGCGCAGCGAAAGGGGCGTGAAATACAGCGACATGGTGCCGACGGCCAGTGTCACGATCATCCCCAGGGCCAGCACCGGTCGCAAAATCGTCATCTGCGAGGCACCGCTGGCATTGATCACCACCAGTTCCGAATCGGTGTTCAGCGACGCCAGCGTGTAGACAACTCCGATCATCAGGGCGACCGGCAGCACCACCGAGGCCAATGCCGGCATCGACAGGGCCGACACCTTGAAGAAAATCCACAGACTTTGCCCATTGGCGGTGACCAGGTCGAACTGGCGAAGGGCCTGCGACAGCCAAACCATGGCGCCCAGCGCCACAAAGGTCATGGCGGTTGCGCCACCGATCCTGACGAATATGTAACGTTCGACGATTCGCATTCCTGGGCTCCGGCCCGCACGGGTGACTTTTGTAACGCGGGCGGGCTATCGGGAACAAGCTCGTTCGACCCGGCGGTAGGCGGCGGCAGCTTTGGCTGATATCGTTGCCGAACAACACCTTAACCCTTCCATAATTTCCGGTTCCGCTCATGACTGACCTGGCCAAAATCAACATCGTAACGCCGACCCGCAAGGTCGACCGCGGCGTGGTCGTCGTCCTTTGCGGCAAAGATCTGTCGTTGGGGCCCCGGGCGCGCGCGCTCAACATCGCTGAAATCGTAGCCCGGTCGGCCAAAACGATGGAGTTCAAGGGCAAGGCCCGCGCCGTGCTTGACCTGCTGGTTCCGGCGGGAACCGGCCTCGACCGGTTGTTGGTGGTCGGGACCGGCGACCACAAGGGCATGGGTGAACATGACTGGTCGCGGCTTGGCGGCGCGGTGATGGGCGCGCTCGGAAAAACGAAGACCGCGACGGTGATTCTGGAACAGCCCGACGACAAGCGCCTGGCGCCGGAAGCGGCGGCCCAATTCGCCCTCGGCATGAAGCTCCGTGCCTATGAGTTCGACGATTTCAGGGACGACTCAGACAAGGACGATGGCAAACGGCGCGGTCCGACCAGGATAAATTTGCAGTGCCATGATCGGGCCAAGGTCCGCAAACTATGGGCTTCGGCCGGCGCGGTGGCCGCGGGCGTCCTGCTTGCCCGCGATCTGGTCAACCAGCCGCCCAACGTCCTCGGTCCGGTTGAATTTGCGCGCCACGCCAGGGCCCTGACCGCGATCGGGGTGAAGGTCGAGGTGCTGACCGAGACCCGGATGAAAAAGCTGGGTTTGCGGGCGCTGCTTGGTGTCGCACAGGGTTCATCACGGCCGCCGAGGCTGGTGGTCATGCGCTGGAATGGCGCCACCGCCAAGACGCGGCCGATAGCCTTCGTTGGCAAGGGTGTCGTCTTTGACAGCGGCGGGATCTCCCTCAAACCCGGCGGCGGGATGCAGGATATGAAGGGAGACATGGCCGGCGCGGCGGCGGTTGTCGGCCTGATCAAGGCCCTCGCCGGTCGGCGCGCCAAGGTCAACGCGATCGGCGTTATCGGCCTGGTCGAAAACATGCCTGACGGCCTTGCTCAGCGGCCTGGCGACATCGTCACGGCGATGACCGGACGCACCATTGAAATCATCAACACCGATGCGGAGGGGCGGCTCGTGCTCGCCGACGCCATCGCCTACACCGAACGGCGCTTCAAGCCGCAGATCATGATTGATCTGGCAACCCTGACCGGCGCGATCATTGTCGCCCTCGGTCACCATCATGCCGGTCTGTTTTCCAATGACAATGATCTTGCCGCGGCCCTGGCAAAGGCCGGCGAGGCGACCGGCGAACTGGTGTGGCGGCTGCCGCTCGGCAAAATGTACGACAAGCAGATCGATTCCAAGTTCGCCAACGTCAAGAACACCGGCAACCGGGACGCGGGTTCGATAACCGCCGCGCAGTTCCTGCAACGCTTCGTCGACGACACGCCCTGGGCGCATCTGGATATCGCCGGCACCGGCTTCGGGTCGCCGCGGACCGAGATCAACCGCTCGTGGGCGTCGGGTTACGGCGTGCGTTTGCTCGACCGCCTGGTCGCCGATGGCTACGAGTGAGCCAGGCCGTGACCGAGGTGCTGTTTTACCACCTTGAGGGGCGCTCACTGGAGCAGGTCCTGCCGGGACTGCTTGAAAAGTGCCTGGAGCGGGGCTGGCGGTCGGTGGTCCAACTCGGCTCCCGCGAGCGGTGCGAGGCGCTTGACGCGCTTCTGTGGACCTACAGCGACCAGTCCTTCCTGCCGCACGGCTCGGCGGTCGACGGCGCCAATGGCGAGCGCCAGCCGGTCTGGATCACCACCGGCGACGACAATCCCAACGGCGCCAGTGTCCGCTTCTTTGCCGATGGGGCGGCAATTTCCGGCGTGGAGCCGTATCAGTGTGCGGTGCTGCTGTTCGACGGTCATGACATCGAGATGGTTGAAAGAGCCCGCGACGCCTGGAAAACCCTGGCCTCCGATGGGCACCAAACCACCTATTGGCAACAATCGGTCAATGGTCGCTGGGAGAAGAAAGGCTAACCAGACGGCGGTCTCATCTGTCCGCCTGCAACGACAGCTCCATCCAGCGTCTTTCCGCGACGGCCAGCCGATCCGCCGTTTCGGCCCGCTCCCTCGACAGAGCGGCGGCCTTTCCCGGATCGCCTCGGTAGAGCGAAGGGTCGGCCAGGGTGGCATCGAGCGATTGAATCTTTCTCTGCAAGGTCTCGACCAGGCCTTCGGTTTCCCTGATCTTTTTTCGCAGCGGCGCGGTTCCCGCGCGGTGGCGCGCCGCCGTTCGCCGCCGATCGGCTGCCGGTGGTTCGACGATCCGGGCGGGGTTCAGGCGCCGGCGAGGCCCCTTGCGTTGCCCCAGAACCTCGCGCCGGTAGTCGTCGAGATCGCCGTCATAGGTCCTGACCGTCCCATCGGCCACCAGCCACAGCCGCTCGACGGAGACTTCCAGCAGGTGCCGGTCGTGGCTGATCATGATCACCGCTCCGGGATAGGCCGCCAGCGCCTGAACCAGCGCTTCGCGGCCGTCAACGTCGAGATGGTCGGTGGGTTCGTCGAGGATCATCAGATGAGCGCCGTCGAACGTCGCCAGGCCGAGCAGCAGCCGCGCCTTCTCGCCGCCGGACAGCTTGCCCGCCGGCGTGTGCATTCTCGCGGCCGCAAAGCCCATCGCCCCAACCCGCGCGCGACGTTTGGCCTCGGTGGCGTCCGGCATCAGCTCACGAACGTGATCGTAGGGTGACTGTGTGGAATCGAGCTCGTCCAGCTGGTGCTGGGAGAAATACGCGACCTGAAGCTTGGGCGGTCGCCGAAGCGTCCCCTCGCACGGTTGCAGTCGCCCGCCGATCAGTTTGGCGAGCGTCGACTTGCCGTTGCCGTTGGCGCCGAGAAGCCCGATTCGATCGTCATCGTCGATCCTGAGATCCAGCCCGGCGAGGACCGGCGGGTTCCGGCCATATCCGACCGCGACGTTCTCCATGGCCACGATCGGCGGACGCGCCGGCTTGGCCGGGACCGGGAAGGAGAAGCCGGCAAGGGTGGCATCGGCCAGCGCCGCGATCGGTTCCAGCCGCTCCAGGGCCTTGAGCCACGATTGCGCCTGACGCGCCTTCGACGCCTTGTAGCGGAACCGCGCCACAAAGGCCTCCATGTGCCGCCGCTGCTCGTCCTGCTTCTTCTTGAGTTTCATCTGCAGGGCCTGGCGCTCGCGGCGCTGGCGGTCGAACTGGTCGTATCGGCCGCGGTACGCCGTCAGCTTGCCCTGATCGAGATGGACGATGGTATCGACCGCGGTGTTGAGCAGATCTCGATCGTGACTGATGATGATGACCGCGTAGGGGTATCGCGCGACGAAGGTCTCGAGCCACAGAACGCCTTCCAGATCGAGAAAGTTGGTCGGCTCATCGAGCAGCAGCAGTTCCGGTCGGGCGAACAGGGTGGCGGCAAGCGCCACACGCATGCGCCAGCCGCCGGAAAGGTCCGAACAGGGATCGCGCTGCGTTGTCTCATCGAATCCCAGCCCCGCCAGGATGGCTGCCGCGCGCGCCTCGGCCGAGTGCGAATCGATGTCCGCCAGGCGGGTTTGAATCTCGGCGATGCGATCGGGATCGGTTGCAACCTCAGCCTCCGCCAGCAGCGTTGAACGCTCACTGTCGGCCGCCAGAACCACCTCAATCAGCGCGCGGCCGTCTGCCGGTGCCTCCTGCGCGACCTGGCCGGTTCTGGCGTTGCGTGGCAGGCTGATGGATCCGCTTTCCGGCCCGATCTCGCCCGCGATCAATCGGAAAAGGGTCGTCTTGCCAGCCCCGTTCCGTCCGACAAGACCCGTTTTTGATCGCGCCGGCAGGGCGATCGTGGCGCGGTCGAACAACAGGCGATCGGCAATCCGATAGGTGAGGCTGTTGATGTGCAGCATGGCGGCGCACGTTGTGCCGCGCCCCACCCGCGGGCGCAAGGCGGGAGATGTCATTCCCGCCGGCGGAAGGCCCCGCGACAGGAACGCAACTTCAGGCTTGCGGCATGAGGCCTAACGCCGCTTGGCATCAGCCTCGTGCGCGACGCACGCACCATGGGCAGGCCGAACCTGCGTTGCGACCGACCAGCGTGGCCCCGGTCACCACAACCGAACGCGGGTTCTGCCGTCAACCGGCTCAAGGTTGCCGTGGACAATAACCAGGATCGTCCGGCACGCGGCCAGTGGCCTTACCGTGCGATACTGCGGCAGCGAATCAATCGTTCATCGAAATGGGCTGAGACGATGAGTGATGCAGTCAAAAAATACCTCGCGGAAT
Source organism: uncultured Bauldia sp. (assembly GCA_963663975.2). GTDB lineage: Bacteria > Pseudomonadota > Alphaproteobacteria > Rhizobiales > Kaistiaceae > JANQRX01. The sequence goes on from CAXXRA010000011.1 coordinate 313,316, forward strand.
TGATCGGCACCGCGGCTCTGGTGTTGATCGGATGTGGTACGGTCGCGATCGGCGGCTATGCCGGCGAGCTGCCGCTGGGCGTGCTTCCGATAGGCTTGGCCTTCGGCCTGGCGGTGACCGGCGTGGTCTACGCAATCGGGCCGATTTCCGGCTGTCACATCAATCCGGCGGTGACCGTTGCCATGCTCGTCGCCGGCCGGATGGAGACGCGCGATGCGACGGGCTACATCCTGTCCCAACTCGTCGGCGGGATCGTCGGCGCCTTGATCGTCGTGACGATCCTGACCGGCAGTCCGGACTACTCCATTGCCGCCTCCGGGCTCGGCCAGAACGGTTATGACCAAGCATCACCGGGCGGCTACAGCCTGTTGGCAGGGATTATCGTGGAAATCGTCGCGACGTTTCTGTTCGTGCTGGTCATCCTCGGCGTGACCCAGGAAGGTGGCGGCACGGGTCCGCTGGCGGGCCTGATCATCGGATTGACTCTGTTCGCCCTGCACATGCCGTTCATCCAGGTCACCGGCCTGTCGGTGAACCCGGCCAGGAGCCTCGGACCGGCTGTCTTCGTAGGCGGGACGGCGCTGGCACAGGTTTGGATGTTCATCGGGATGCCGGTGATCGGCGGCGCCATAGCCGGCTGGTTGTTCCGGGCCAAGGTGCTTTCGGCCGATTGATCTGGTTTGAATAGAAGGCGGCGGCGATCAGCCGCCTTGTGCACCCGCCGATGCGCGGTTAAGACAACGGCCGTTTTCCCAAAATCCGAGGATTGTCCATGGCCGTTGAGCGTACCTTTTCGATGATCAAACCCGACGCCACCGCGCGCAATTTGACGGGTGCCATCAACGCCCGGTTCGAACAGGCGGGGTTGCGCATTGCCGCCCAAAAGCGGGTGTGGATGAGCCGACAGCAGGCAGAGGGCTTCTACGCCGTACATCGCGGGCGTCCATTCTATGACGAACTCTGCGATTTCATGTCATCGGGGCCGACGGTCGTCCAGGTCCTGGAGGGCGAGAACGCGATCGCCAGGAACCGCCAGATCATGGGTGCCACCAATCCGGCCGACGCCGATGCCGGAACGATCCGCAAGGACTACGCGCGCTCCATCGGCGAGAATGCCGTGCACGGGTCCGACGCGCCCGAGACGGCCGCCGAGGAAATCGCCTACTGGTTCTCCGAGGTCGAGATCGTCGGCTGATCCGATCCGGCCTCTGCCCAACGGTCGGCGGCATCATCATCCTGACGCCTGGCCTCGATCCAGGTTCCGGCCTTACCGGATGCCGGATGTTCCTTCTTCCAGAACGGCGCTCGGGTCTTCAGGAAATCCATGGTGAATTCGGCAGCCCGCAACGCCGGCCCGCGATGTTCGGCGGCGGTGACGACCAGAACGATGTTGTCACCCGGCAGCAGCCGGCCATGCCGATGAACGATGGTGATGCCCGACAGCATCCATCGCTGCGTTGCCTCAACCCCCAAACGCCGTAGTTCCGCCTCCGCCATGCCCGGATAGTGTTCGAGCTCCAATGCAGCCAGCGCCCCGTCCTGGTCCCGGCAGACCCCGGTGAAGGTCACGATGGCGCCGACATTTCGCTGGCCGGCGCGCACGAGATCGGCCTCTTTGGCGGCATCGAAGTCGGCCGACTGCACCCGGACCGTGACGGTGGCGGGCAAGGTTGCCTATCCGCCCGTCATCGGCGGAAACAGTGCGACCTCGCGGGCGTCCGCCAGCGAGGCGTTCCTCGGGGTGTGGACATGATCGACGGCGATCCGCACCGAGGCGCTGTCCTGCAGCGCATGGGCGTATTCCGGGCCGCGTTCGCTCAGCCATGCCAAAAGGTCGTCGGTGGTGCGGACCGCCGGCGGCAGCTCAACCGTTTCTTCCTCGCGGCCGATCCGTTCACGAACCCAGGCGAAGTAGACGAGTTTCAATCACCCTCTCCCAGCAAATGGCCAACGCCGGCCCTGAAATAGTCATAGCCGGTGTAAAGGGTGATCAGCGCCGCAATCCACAACAGCAGCAAGCCGACATAGGTCACCACGCCGACACCCGAGAAATAGTAGTGGAGGATTCTATCGCCGGCCGGGCCCACCAGCAGTGCTCCGATCGCAACCATCTGCAGCGTTGTTTTCCACTTGGCCAGCCACGTCACCGGAACGCTCACCTGCGCGCCGGCAAGAAACTCCCGCAACCCGGAAACCAGGATTTCGCGGGTCAGGATCACGATCGCCGCCAGCACCGACCACTCGCCGATCGTGCCTTCCGAGACCAGCAGCAAGAGCGCCGTTGCGACGATCAGCTTGTCGGCGATCGGGTCGAGCAGGCCGCCAATGGCTGACTGCTGTTTCCAGGCGCGGGCGAGATAGCCGTCAAAGAAGTCGCTGACGCTGGCGGCGACGAAGACGGCCAAGCTCATCCAGCGGCTGACGTTGCTCTCAAGCAGGAAAAACACGACCAGCAGCGGCACCGCCAGGATACGGGCGTAGGTCAGGAGATTGGGAACGGCAAACAGATGCGGCGGCAGACCCGTGGCCGCGGAATCATCGCTCATCCTGCCCGGTTGTTCGGTCACACGGCTTCTCCGTTCGGCCGGCGCGTGTTCCAGCTTCCCCCAAGGTCAGCGTATCTGATCATCCGCATAGCACATCATGACCGACCGGCCAGGCGCTCAGCGCCCGTCAGCCTGCGTTCTCGTGGAAGTAATCATAGATCGTTTTAGCGGTTTCGTCTGAGATTCCGGTGACCTCGCGCAAATCGTCGATGGCCGCCCGGCCCACCGCCTTGGCCGTTCCGAAGTGACGCAGAAGGGCCCGCTTCCTCACCGGTCCGATTCCGGTGATCTCGTCGAGCGGGCTTCTTGCGATGTCCGACTTGCGGCGGGCGCGATGGGAGCCGATGGCGAAACGGTGGGCCTCGTCGCGAAGCCGCTGGATGAAATACAGCACCGGATCGCGCGGTGGGATGGTGAACGGCTGGCGACCGCGAACATGAAACGTCTCACGTCCGGCGTCGCGATCAGCGCCCTTGGCGATCCCGATCACTGGAAGATCGGTGATGCCGAGTTCGGCGAAAACTTCCTCGCCCGCGTTCAGTTGACCCCGGCCGCCATCGATCAGGACGACATCGGGCCAAGGACCCATCTCGCCGCCGCCCGGCGATCCCTCATGGCCGAGATCGTCTGCTCCCGCCTCGCGCGGACCGGCCTCACGCATCAGCCGGCCGAAGCGCCGTCTGAGCACTTCCCGCATCATGGCGTAATCGTCCCCAGGCGTCAGCGTTTCGGATCGAATGTTGAATTTGCGGTAATGCGATTTGAAAAACCCCTCAGGTCCGGCAACGATCATGGCCCCGACAGCGTTGCTGCCCATAATGTGGCTGTTGTCGAAGACTTCAATGCGACCGGGCGTCTCGCCAAGGTCGAAAACTTCCGCCAAGCGGGCCAGAAGCCTGCCTTGGGACGACGATTCGGCCAGCGCCCGGCCAAGTGCCTCCTTGGCATTCATCTGCGCCCGGGCGACCAGGTCGCGTTTCTCGCCGCGACGCGGCACCACCACCGCAACGCGGCGGCCGGCTCGTTCGCTCAGGGCCTCTGCCAGCAGCGCACGCTCCGGGATATCGTGAGACAGAAGCAACAGCTTGGGCGGCGGTTTGTCGTCGTAGAACTGCGGCAGGAAGGTCGACAGAACGTCCTCGGCCTCATGGCCGGCATCGGCTCGCGGAAAGTAGGTTCGGTTGCCCCAATTCTGACCGGTTCTGAAGAAGAAGACCTCCACCATCGTGCGCCCGCCCTCCTGGTAACAGGCAAAAACGTCCGCTTCCTCGACGCCGCCCGGATTGATCCCCTGGTCCGACTGGACGTGGGCGAGCGCCGCGAGCCGGTCGCGATAACGGGCGGCGCTCTCGAAGTCGAGCCGCTCGGCGGCTGCTTCCATCGCCTCCTGCAAGGTAGCGCGCACTGCCGTGCTGCGCCCGGACAGAAAGCCGCCTGCTTGCTCGACCAAAGCGGCATAATCTTCGTGCGAGATTTCGCCGGTGCAGGGTGCTGAACAGCGTTTGATCTGAAACAGCAGGCACGGCCGGGTACGGCTTTCGAACACCGCATCCGAGCAGGTGCGGAGCAGGAATGCGCGTTCAAGCGAGCTGATGGTGCGCCCAACCGCGCCGGCGGAGGCGAAGGGGCCGAAATAGCGGCCCTTGCGGGAGCGGGCGCCGCGGTGCTTGGCCAGACGCGGGGCAACGTGGTCGCCGGTCAGCAGGATATAGGGAAGCGACTTGTCGTCCCTAAGAAGCACATTGTATCGCGGCCGCAGGCGCTTGATGAGATTGGCCTCGAGCAGCAGCGCCTCGGTTTCGGTGCGGGTCGACACGAATTCCATCGACGCCGTGGCGTGGATGACGCGCTGGATGCGCGGCGGAACACCGGAGGGACGGGTGTAGCTCTGGACCCTCTTGCGCAGGCTTCGCGCCTTGCCGACGTAGAGCACGGTGCCCTTGGCATCGATCATGCGGTAGACGCCCGGCCCGCCAGGGAGCCGCTTGACGATCCCGGCAATGACGGCAGCACCGGTCGGCATCACCGCAGGGGTGGCTTCGGAAGTGCTGTCAGGCGCTTTTTCGATCAATCGATGACCTGCTGGTCGATGGTTTCCCAGGCCAGATGCTGACCGCCGTCGAGCGCCACGGTCTGGCCGGTGATCGAAGCATTGTCGACGAAGAATCGCACCGCGCGGCCGAACTCCGCAAGTTCGGCGCCTCGCTGGAGCGGCACCGACCTCGTTATCTGGTCGAAGCGCTCGGTTGTCTGGTGCGTGTGCGCCAACGTCGGTCCCGGAGCGATCCCGTGAACTCTGACCCGCGGTGCCAGGGCTTGTGCCAGGGTCCTGGTCGCGGTGTGCAGCGCGGATTTGGAGAGTTGGTAGGAGACGTAGACGGGAAGCGGCTTCAACACCCGCTGGTCGAGGATGTTGACGACGTTGCCCTGGACGCCGTCCGCAAGTTGACCGGCAAGCGCCTCGGTCAAAAATACCGGCGCGGCAAGATTAACCGCGAGCTGCGCCTCCCACGCCGAGCGGTCCAGTTCGCCGATCTCGTCGCGGGCAAACGTGGCGGCGTTGTTGACCAGCAAAGTCGGGGGTCCGAGGGCCTCGGCGACTTGGGGAATCAGTCCCGGCAATTGCGAGGGGTCGCCGAGATCGCACCCCACCGAACGCGCCCCGCCACCGCTTCGGCGGATGCGCTCCGCCAAATCTTCGGCCTCCTCTTGCGACCGATTGTAGTGAATCGCCACCGACCAGCCGTGGTCGGCCAGGTCCTGGCAGATCGCAGCACCGATACGGCGCGCACCACCGGTGACGAGCGCTACGCGTGGGGAGGGGGCCTTTACCATCGCTTAACCATACTTAACGGGTGTGCCGTTGCGGGACGCCGAAAACTCGGCTCAACGGCAATCAATTTCCGCGCGGGACCGGCAGAAAACTGTCGTTGAGAGACCAATACGATGTCGATCCACGGCGCGAAATGATCATCGTTCCGCCCCTGGTCAGCCGCATTTTGTTAACGCTTACGCCCTATTACCAGCCTCATATCCGCGTCCCGACCAGCGGCTGCAGCTTCGCCCGTCGTCGCCATCGGATTGGACGCCCGGAACCGACGAGGAAAGTGTCATGTTGCGTATCAACACATCTAGTGCAGTTGCCTTTGCGCTGCTAGCCGGCATCAGCGCCGCGGCGGCCGGCGATATCGTCACCTACGAGCCGACGCCCGCTCCGGCGGCCTACAGCCCGACCGCGGCGGCCGACTGGACGGGCCCCTATGTGGGGGCAGTTGGCGGCTACGGTTGGGGTGGCGGTTCGATCGGCCATGACGGTTGGATCGGCGGCGCCTATGGCGGCTACAATTTTCAGCTCACGCCGAACTGGGTCGTCGGCCTGGAAGGTGACGTCACGGCCACCGGCAAGAAAGGCTCCAGCGGCGCCACCACGGTGTCCAATCCGTGGAATGCCACGGTTCGTGGGCGGCTCGGTTATTCCATGGACCGCTATCTGCTCTACGGCACCGGCGGGGTGGCCTTCGGTGGCGTCAAGGCCACCGGTGGACCCACCGAGTCCACGACACAGACCGGCTGGACCGCCGGTGTCGGCATCGAAGCGCTGCTGACCGAGAGGGTGACCGGACGCATCGAGGCTCGCCACACCGATCTCGGCACCAGTGCGCTGAGTTACGACTCCAACGACATCATGGTCGGCCTCGGCCTCAACTTCTGAGCTGACCTTCGCGGCGGATGCCGCCGCAGCGATATCGGCTTAGCGCGCCGACGGAACTGCGATTTCCGACCCGGTGCAGCGGTCGGCATCGACCTCCTCGCAGCGACGGAAGGCGAGGTCTTTGGTCAGGCAGATCCGAACTTCGGCCATCAGGCCGCGCCGGCACTGCACCGACATGCCGGTGGCCGACAGTCCCTTGTTGGCCGACGCGAACAGCTCCTCGATCGTGGCCGGGCTCGCCCGCCGATCAGTTGAGCCGGGCGTCAGCGCCGTGGGCACGGTCACGGCCTCCAGCGCTGCTCTGATGAGGTCAAAATAGGCAGCCTGCGGCAGCCCGGCGCACATGCCGTGTTTTCGCCATTGGTGGATGGCCAGCCCGCCGTTCGGGAAGATATCGGAATTGTCGTCGATGATGTCTTGGGCCAGCCAACGCGGCTGGGCCGAGGTGCAAAATTCCGGATAGCCACGCTCGAATTGGGGCCACAGACCGTGAGCCACGAATCCGCGCGGCTCGGCGCACTGATCCTCATCCGGGTCATCGTCGGTCGCGCAATACGTCGGCGACCATGACAACGACAGGACAAAGAAATCGAAATCGCCTGCTGCCGGCTGCGCCTGGGCTGCGCCGGAAGCCAGGGCAAATGCGGCCAGGATAGTGCGGAGATTTATGGCCGCACGGCGCGGCAATGCGCCCCGTAAACCCGGTGAGGGTCAAAGGAGGGAAGGCAGGATTCGACATTCCAGTGGAACGAGGCAAAACCCTGCTTGGCTTCAATGAGGTAGACGACCTCGGAGCGTCCTCCGTTCGACAGCCACGCCACGCCACCGCAATAACGGCGGTCGATCAGGCTCGGTCCGCCGGCACGCAAAGCGTTTTGGCGGACACCGTCGATCTGTTCGATGACGAGGCCGGTATGCAGGATGCGCGGGTCGGCATAAGCAAAACGTGCCGCGATCCGCGACAGCACCTGAGCCTCGTCGCAGGCCGGCAGGTATCCGCGCTGGCCGTGATGGAGGCCGCCGAAGTGGCCGTAGGTCGTGGCGACCGGCGCCTGGCCGTAGTCGGCCGCATCAACGCTGGCGATGAAGCCGAACAGGCCCAGGGCCATCAACAGGAGACGCATCATCACTCCACCTCGCGGGTCGTCGAAACAATGCCCGCAACGCGCCTCGCCGGTCAAGCAAGTGCATAGGCGTCAATCGATCGGCGGTGAAAAAAGGGTACCGGGATCGATGCCTGGGGCGTCCGCGAATTCGATCCGTGCTCCGACCAGCCTGGCGCGGCCCGACGCAAACATCGCCAGCGCCTGCGGATAGAGCAGATGCTCGAGCCGCAGGACACGGGTGGCAAGCGAGTCGGCCGTATCGTCGGGGTGCACGCTGACCGCTGCCTGGGCGATGATGGGTCCGTCATCGACCTCCGCGCGTACGACATGAACGGTCGCACCGTGGATCCGGATGCCGGATTGCAGGGCGCGTTCGTGGGTATCCAGGCCTCTGAAGGAGGGCAGCAGCGAGGGATGTATGTTGATGATGCGGTCTTGCCAGCGCCGGACGAAGTCAGCCGACAGAACCTGCATGTAGCCGGCCAGGCAAACGATATCGACCTCGGCCCGTTTGAGCTGGTCGTGCAGGTCGCGCTCCCACTTATGACGATCGGTGTCGAGCCCGGGCTCGATGATCGCCGTGCGGATTCCAGTGCTCGACGCCACCTCCAGACCCGGAGCATCCTGGCGGCTGGAAATCACCACGACGATCTCGGCCGGATAGTCGGGAGAGGCTGCCGCCTCGATGAGTGCCGTCAGATTCGAGCCCCGTCCCGAAATCAGGACCGCGACCCGCTTCCTCACCGGCCCGCCCATCAAGGTCGCCCCAGACGGCCGAGATACCTCACCGCCGCGCCACCAGTACGGTCCACGATCTGTCCGATGCGGCGCACGCGGTCGCCGTCCGATTCCAGAAGGGCTGCCGCGGCGTCGGCCTGCTCGGCGGCCACCACCGCCACCATGCCGATCCCGCCGTTGAAGGTTCGCAGGAATTCGCCATCAGCCATCGCTCCAAGCTCGCGAACCCAACCCAGAACCCTCGGCAAGTCCAGCGACCCGAGGTCGATCTCCGCCGCCAGGTCCGCATTCAACGCACGCGGCAGGTTCTCGGTCAGACCGCCACCGGTGATGTGCGCCAGCGCCTTCACGCCGTCGTTGTTGTTCAGGGCCTGCAGCACCGGTTTCACGTAGATCCGGGTCGGCATCAGCAGCGCGTCGGCAAGCGATTTCTCGTCATCGAATGGCGCGCGCTGGCGGTAGTCCAGCATGGCGTCGGTGACGAGTTTGCGAACCAGCGAGAAACCGTTGGCATGAATCCCCGAGGCGGCCAGCCCGAGAAGGGCGTCGCCAGCGGCAATATCGCGGCTCGGCAGGATACGCTCCCGTTCCACCGCGCCAACGGCGAAACCGGCAAGGTCGAAATCTTTGCCCGAGTAAAGCCCGGGCATCTCCGCGGTCTCGCCACCCAGAAGGGCCGCGCCGGCGGACCGGCAACCGGCGGCGATCCCTTCCACGACCTCGGCCGCTGCCCCGGGATCGAGATGGTCGGCGGCATAATAGTCGAGAAAAAACAGCGGCTCGGCACCCTGGACAATGAGATCGTTGACGCACATGGCGACCAGATCGATCCCGATCGTTCCAAGTTGACCAGCTTCCACGGCGATGCGCAGCTTGGTGCCTACGCCGTCCGTCGCGGCGACCAGGATGGGATCGGAGTATCCGGTTGCCTTGAGGTCGAACAGGCCGCCGAACCCGCCGAGCGCACCGAGGCTTCCCTGACGGCGGGTGCTTTCCACCGCCGGTCCGATCATGGCGACCAGTCTGCTGCCGGCGCCGATGTCGACGCCGGCGTCCGCGTAGCGGGCAGGTGCGGTGTTTCGTCGGGCTTTGACCATGATCGGTTTGCCGGAGTGTTCGCAATCTGGCGGCAACAACGCGGCCGCCGCCAAGCCCCCGGGTCTCTTGGCAATGGCGGCGGACGGTGCGATGTCTACCCGAACCGTTGGGCTTCGCCAACGCGGCCGGCGCAAAGTCGAAGAAAAACCGTATGACTATCCCCAACCTGATCACCATCGGCCGAATTTTGCTGGTGCCGCTGATCATCTGGCTGACCGTCATCGAACAACCGCTCACCGCGTTTGTCGTCTTTGTGGTGGCCGGGATCAGCGACGGGGTGGACGGGTTTCTCGCCCGCCAGTTCGATCTTCGCTCCGATCTTGGCGCTTACCTCGATCCGATTGCCGACAAGCTGCTGCTGGTTTCGATTTATGTCGTGTTGTCGGTGATGAACGAGATCCCGATCTGGGTCACCATCATGGTCGTCAGCCGCGACGTGCTGATCGTTGGCGGGGTGGTCCTGTCGTGGATGGTCGGGCGCCCGGTTGCAATGGCGCCGCGGTTGGTCAGCAAGATCAACACGCTCGCCCAGATATTGCTCGCTGCGTTGGTCCTTGGCGACCTTGCCTTCCGGCTTGAGATCGATGTCATACGGTTCGCCCTGGTCTACATCGTCGGCATATCGACGATCGTCTCGACAGCGGACTACATCGTCGGTTGGGTTCGGCACATGGCCGGAGCGCAAGGCATTGTCGGCGCCTCGGGAGGGCGAGGGGAATGAACGCTCGCGCCCGCACTGCGGCGTTTTGGCTGGCCGCGCTGGTAATCTTTGTCGGGTTCCTGCTCGTTTTCCGAAGCATTCTCCTGCCGTTTGTTGCCGGCATGGCGATCGCCTACGCGCTCGACCCGATTGCCGACCGACTCGAGCGTCTTGGACTCGGACGGCTGGCCGCGGCCGTTGTGATCCTTCTGGCGTTTCTTGTCGTCCTCCTCGTCGTGGTCCTGGCGCTTGGTCCGGTCCTGATCGGTCAGTTGGTCGATCTCGCCGACAATTTGCCGAGTTATGTCGAGCGCCTGCAGGACCTCCTCGGACTGGCGATCAACAGCAAGGTTGCCGCCTTCCTCGGGCTCGACGCCGATAACATTCGCGACTCGGTCCGTAGCCTGCTCGGCGGTGGTACGGAATTGATGGCGACCTTCGTGCAGTCGATATGGAGCGGCGGTCAGGCGCTGGTGAGCATTGGCTCACTCCTGGTGGTCACGCCCTTTGTGGTGTTTTACCTGCTACGCGACTGGCCCAGGATGATCGACTGGATCGACGGCCTTCTGCCGCGCGACCATGCCGACGAGATCCGTGGTCTGGCGGCGGCGATCGACGCCAAGGTTGCCGCCTTCGTACGCGGCCAGTTGCTCGTCGCCTTGTTGCTCGGGATCTTCTATGCCGCCGGTCTGATGGTGGTCGGCGTCAATTTCGGACTTTTGATCGGCCTGGCGTCCGGTCTGCTGAGCCTGATTCCGTATCTCGGCTTCACCGTCGGATTCGTTATTTCGATCATCGTTGCGGTCGTTCAGTTCTGGCCCGACTGGATCCTGCCGGCGGCCACCGTGGCGGTCTTTCTGGCCGGCCAGTTTCTGGAAGGCTTCGTCCTTCAGCCGCGGCTCTTGGGGCGGCGGGTCGGCCTGCATCCGGTGTGGCTCTTCTTCTCCCTTTTCGCCTTCGCTCTGTTGTTCGGCTTTGTCGGATTGCTGATCGCCGTTCCCACCGCCGCCGCGGTTGGCGTGCTCTTCGGCCATGCCATCGAGCGCTACCGCGCCAGGTCGGATTGCTGATCGCCGTTCCCACCGCCGCCGCGGTTGGCGTGCTCTTCGGCCATGCCATCGAGCGCTACCGCGCCAGCGCGGTGTTTCGAGGCGGGGAATCGGATGACGCGGGGTGACTAGAGCCCTTCCGACCAACTCTGGGTCAATTCTGTTTCGCGATTGGAGCGGCGATCCAGCGTCGAAACGATCGACGGGCGATGCTGTCGCATCGTTCCAGATCGCTTCGGCGTTGGGCGCCCGCCAATCGGAAACCCAAAGGGACGGGCGATTTTGTGCCAATTCCGGCGCCAAGCTCCTCGACCGTATCCGGATACGCTCATCGAACCTTGACTTGATCTTGTCACAAAACCGCTTCGTCAGAATGGCTCAGAGTTGGTCGAAAGGGCTCTAGCACCATGGCGGAGCAATTGCCCCTCGATCTACCGCACCAGGCTTCATTGGCGCGCGCTGATTTTCTGATCGGCGATTCGAATCGCGAGGCGGTCGCCATTGTCGACGCCTGGCCGGACTGGTCGCTCAAGACGCTCCTGTTCGCCGGCCCGGCCGGCAGCGGCAAGAGCCATCTGGTCGAAATCTGGCGCGCCGAGAGCCACGCCATTGTGGTCGGCGCGAACGAACTCCGCGGCGATTCCGAAGTTGATCTTCTGGCCACCGGTGCGGTCGCTGTCGAGGATCTGCACCGCGCCGATTTCGACGAGCGGGCGATGTTCCACCTGCTCAACCGCGCCAACGAGCTTGGCGCCTTCGTGGTGCTGACGACGCGCGTGTGGCCGGCATCGTTGCCGCTGTCGGTGCCGGATCTTCGCTCGCGCCTTACCGCGGCGCGGCCGGTCGAGATCGGCGAGCCGGACGACGCGCTTCTGCGCAACGTGCTGGCCAAACTGTTCGCCGACCGCCAGCTTGAGGTCACGCCGGCGGTGGTCGAGTTTATCCTGCGCCGCATGGAACGGTCGCTGGAGGCAGCACGGCTGATCGTCAGTGACCTCGACCGGCGGGCATTGGCCCAGTCGCGCGCGGTAACCCGCCCGCTGGCGGCCGCGGTGCTTGCCGAGATTTCCGAAGGTTCCTCGCCCGACGCTGATCGGCAGCGCGGGGCGGCGAAGTGAGATTTGGCGGCATCGCGATCTTTTGCGGCTAAACTCCACCGATCTTGGCGCCTGAGACGAAAACAATGGACCAGAAAAGCCCCGCCGCTGAAGCCGATTTGATCGCCGTCGGCGGTCACGCCAGGGTGGAGCGTTGCTTGGGACAATCTGCCAAGATGGCCGGGTGCAGGCCCGTGATCGTGGTCGAGTAGGCTCGCCGCCGAGAGACTATTTGGCTCGCGGTCTCTCGATCGCCACGACGTTTTTGCTGCCGACCGCCAGGGCAATCTTGCCATGCTTCAGGCGGATTGCCTTTTCGCCGAACAAGTCTCGCCGCCAGCCGCTGAGCGCCGGTACGTCGGCCGCGTCGTCGCCGGCGATCGCTTCCAGGTCGCCGACCGTGGCGATGATTTTGGAGGCCACGCCATGGGTTTCCGAGGTCATTTTGAGCAGCACCTTGAGCAGATCCACCGTGGCGCCATTGTTGCCGGTCGCCCGCGTGCGCGGGATCCTGGGCAACGCCTCCTTGGGGATCGCCAGCGCCGCCTCCACCGCCGACAAAATATCTCCCGCCTGCCGAGACCGCTCAAAGCCGCGCGGAATCGTCCGAAGCTGACCCAGCGCCTGGCGTGTGGTCGGCTGCTGAGCCGCGATTTCGTAGATTGCGTCGTCCTTCAGCACGCGGCTCCTGGGAACGTCTCGCGACTGCGCCTGGGTTTCGCGCCAGGCCGCAACCTCGCGCATCACCGCCAGTTCGACCGGCTTTCTCACCCGCAGCTTCAGCCGCCGCCAGGCGCGCGCCGGATCCTGCCGGTAGGTGTCGGGGGAGGTCAGCAGTTCCATTTCCTCACGTACCCAATCACCGCGTTCCTTCTCTTCCAACATCTTCGAGAGAGACCGGTACACGTCGCGCAAATGGGTCACATCGGCCATCGCGTAGTCGATCTGGCGCTTTGTCAGAGGCCGTTTGGCCCAGTTGGTGAACCGGGATGATTTGTCGATCGGCTGGCCGGCGAGCTTGTGCACGATCTGGTCATAACTGATCGATTCGCCAAACCCGCAGACCATGGCCGCGACCTGGGTGTCGAACACCGGGTGCGGGACAAACCCACCGCCATGAAAGACGATCTCGATGTCCTGGCGCGCGGCGTGAAACACCTTCACCACTTTCTCGTTCTTCATCAGGCGATAGAACGGAGCCAGGTCCATCCCGTCGGCCAGCGGATCGACAATCACCGCCTCCTCGGGGCTGGCCAGCTGGACCACGCACAGCTTCGGCCAGAAGGTCGTCTCCCGGATGAATTCGGTATCGACGGTGACGAAGTCGAACCGCGAAAAACGCTTGCAGGCGGCGGCCAATTGGCGGGTGTCGGTGATGATCGTCATGCGCTCCCTATAGCCTGTCCCGATCGGATTGTCGCCCGCCCATTTCAGTCTTTGGGGACGGCCGAATGAGGATTAAGTTTTTCGTTAAACCTATTGAAATTTATAGGTATTACCGGAGCGGTGTTCGATGGATGCTGGCGCCCCTCACAATTTGCCGCGGGTCGTGTGCAGTTCGCTCATCGATGCCGCTGCAAGGGTGTTGGCGCGCCTTGACAAAAAGGCCCGCGCATGCGCTTTTCCCGCCGCCTTCGGGCATTGTCACAACCACCCGCAACCGTTGGATTCTTGATGCATCGCTACCGGAGCCACACCTGCGGCGAACTCCGGCCCGCGCAAATTGGCGAGTCGGTCCGCTTGAGCGGCTGGGTCCACCGGGTCCGCGACCATGGCGGGCTGCTGTTCGTCGATCTGCGCGACCATTACGGCCTCACCCAATGCGTGGTCGATCCGGATTCGGCGGCATTCGCAATGGTCGAGACGATTCGGTCGGAATGGGTTGTGCGTATTGACGGTGAAGTGCGCGCGCGGTCCGCCGAAACCGTCAATGCCGATCTCGACACCGGCGAAATCGAGATTTTCATTCGCGAGCTGACCGTGTTGTCGGAAGCGGCCGAACTGCCGCTTCCGGTGTTTGGCGATCAGGAGTATCCCGAGGAAACCCGGCTGCGCCATCGCTTCGTCGATCTCCGCCGAGACCGCATCCACGGCAACATCATGAAGCGCTCGGCGATCATCTCGTCGATCAGGCGGCGCATGACCGACGCCGGTTTTTTCGAGTTTCAGACGCCGATTCTGACCGCTTCGTCGCCCGAGGGCGCGCGAGACTTTCTGGTACCTTCGCGGATGCATCCCGGCAGGTTCTACGCCCTGCCGCAGGCGCCCCAGCAGTTCAAGCAATTGATCATGGTCGCCGGCTTCGATCGCTATTTTCAGATCGCGCCGTGTTTTCGCGATGAGGATGCCCGCGCCGACCGTTCGCCGGGCGAGTTCTATCAACTCGATGTGGAAATGAGCTACGTCGAGCAGGAGGACGTCTTCGCCGCGGTTGAGCCGGTGCTGCGCGGCCTGTTCGAGGAGTTCGGCGACGGCAAGACGGTTACGCGGTCATTCCCGCGCATCCCCCATGGCGAGGCGCTACGCAAATATGGTTCCGACAAGCCGGACCTTCGCAATCCGATCGTCATGCAAGACGTCACCGGGCACTTTCGCGGCTCGGGCTTCAGGGTCTTTGCCGGCCAGATCGATGCCGATCCGGCGGTCGAGGTGTGGGCGATTCCGGCGCCGACCGGCGGCAGCCGGGCGTTTTGCGATCGCATGAATTCATGGGCCCAGGGCGAGGAGCAACCTGGCCTGGGTTACATTTTCTTCCGCGACAACGGCGCCGGCGCCGGGCCGATCGCCAAGAATATCGGCGAGGCCAGAACGGAAGCCATGCGCGACCAGCTGCAACTTGGTGACGGCGATGCGGTCTTCTTCGTTTGCGGTGCGCCAAAGAAATTCGCCGACTTCGCCGGCAGCGCCCGGCAGAAAATCGGATACGACCTTCAACTGATCGATGCCGAGCGCTTCGAATTCTGCTGGGTTGTCGACTTTCCCATGTTCGAGTGGGACGAGGACAACAAGAAGGTCGATTTCTCACATAACCCGTTCTCGATGCCGCAGGGTGGCATGGAGGCGCTCGAGAACGAGGATCCGCTGACGGTTCTAGCCTACCAGTATGACATCGTGTGCAACGGGGTCGAGCTGTCGTCGGGGGCGATCCGGAACCACCGGCCGGAGATCATGCGCAAGGCCTTTGCCATTGCCGGTTATGACGAAACCGTTCTGGAGACGCAATTCGGCGGCATGTTGCGCGCGCTGCAGTACGGTGCGCCGCCCCATGGCGGCATCGCGCCGGGCATCGATCGCATCGTCATGCTGTTGTGCGGGGAGGACAATCTGCGCGAGGTCACCATGTTCCCGATGAACCAGCAGGCCGAGGACCTGATGATGGGAGCACCGTCCGAGGTCAGCGCGCGCCAACTCCGTGATTTGCACCTCAGGCTCAACCTGCCGGACTAAGCGACGCCGGCGTTCAGTTGTCGGGTTCCAGCGACGGCCGCAACTTGCTGGCGCCATCGCCGGATTCGCCGCCGCTGCCCGCCACCCCCGACAGGGTGACGGAAAGAAGATCGGGCAGGGATTGGGGGGCGGTGCGCAGCAGCCCCTCGATCGCCGAAATCGAGATCGGCATCGCCGGCTCGGCCGCGATGGTCAACTCGCCCGGCGTCCTGATGAAGGTCTGCAGAACAGGCACGATCTTCTTCTGAAACTCGGCATCGCCGATGAAGGAGATCATGAACGGCAGTGCCCCGGCGATCTGCTCACGGAACACCTCCGTCTCAACCTGCAAACGATCGGCCTGCATGGCAAGGCTGCGGGTGACAATGGAATCGTCCCGGAAGGTCATGGTCCCGCCGGCAAACTCGAGCTCGGTCAGCGACCCGCCCAAGGTCGAGGGGTCGCTGGCAATTTCCTCCGTCAGGCCATCGAAGCGAATTTCGCCGTCCAGCGTCCCCATCTTCCGCATGGCGAATTTGAACTGGTCCAACGTGACCGATCCGTCGGCCCTGTTCCATACAGCGTTGAAGCCGAAATCGGCGTCGATCTCCTCATATCCCAACGATTCCAGCAGGGTCCGCGCCCGAAGGTTTTCGATCAGGGAGGTCGAAAACCTGAGGCCGGCGATATCGAGCCCCACCGTGGCGGGGATGTGACCGACGTAATCGCCGAAGTCGAGCCGCAGCCTGCCGAGCCGGGTGCGGCTCAACTCGGTCGACCCGGTGTCGAAGTCGGCAATCTCAACGAACCCGAATTTCGGTATCAACGCTGACGAAGATATCTCGCGCCCGTTGGCGCCGTCCTTGATGGCCTGGAGAACGTCATCCTCGGACGGAAAATCCACTTCGCCGAAAGCGAAGCGTCCCAGATCGACAAAGCCCTCGCCGTCGACCGCGGCCGCCAGACCGTCAAACGACATTTCACCCAAGCCTTCCGATGACATCCCGGCGATTGCGAAACGCTTCAGGCCGAGATCGTCTATGCCGTCGGCCTCGACATCCACGTTCTCGACCACGAAACGCTCAACGGAAAACGAGGACAGCAGGTCGTAGGCGCGAAGACCGACCTCGCCGTCGTCGTCGAGCAGGTCCGGATCGGCCAATGCGTCATCGGCAAAGCCGACGAAATCGCGGCGCGGCGGCCTTATCTTCAGCCCTTCGGTCGTGATGCGTGCGATCGTCATGGCGGCATCGGGCGCATCGATCGCGAATCCCTCGTACTGCGCCCGGCCGACCGCGGTCTGCCAGGGTCTGTCGTTGCCGCGGCGGGGATAGTTGTCCGGATGGTAGGCCTTCACGAATGCGCTCAGGTCGAGATCGGTGCCTTCAAAACCTCCGACCGACATCCGAACGATGCCGCTCGGGCTGGGCGATTCCATCCTCATCGGGCCGATCGCAATCCGTCGGATCGATCCGTCCGACCATCTGCCGATGACCACATCCTCATAGCTGATGCGGCTCTCGACACCCGCATCGGCCTCGATGATCGCGATCTCACCGATCGACCCGCCGCTCATGCCGAGCCGGGCCAACAGGCCATAGGCATCGACCAGCGACGTCAGCGGTCTGGCCTCGTTCCAACCAAACCCGGTGAAATCGGGAAGCTTCGCGTTCGAAATCGTCAGCTCGGACAACACGATGCGCAGCGTATCGGTCTCGATGATTCCTGAGCCCAGCCTGACGGCGACCGCCGTCAGGTTCGCATCGTTCGTTTCGATCGGCTCGGACAGGCTGAGGTCGTCGAGGCGAATCGTGATAGCCGCCGGAACGCTGCTGATTGACAGACCGGTGAGGACGACAGCGCCGCTCGCCCGGTTCGACGTCACGCCATCGAACCGCACCCGCCAACGCGGCGAACCGTTGACCGCGGCGATCCACGTGCGGACCGCGTCGAGGCGTCTCACCCTGTGAGGACGACAGCGCCGCTGGGATGCCAAACCGACCGGCGGCAGCGACACCCAGGCCGAGAAGGCCGAGAAAAAGGACCAGTGTCCCGGTCAGTTTAAGCAAGGCCGGCCTCTCGGCGTGACAGGTGGGACGGGCATTAATCGTTGGCCGATATTTCGACGGCCAACAGGTCGGGCAGCACCGAGCGGTTGGTCATGGCCGCCTTGGCGATCTCGTCGAGCGAAACAGGGGAGGCGGGCGACGATTCGATGGTCAGTGATTGCGGCCGGCGCAGGAAATCCACCGCCACCACGGCGAGCTTGTCCTGAAAGGGCCGGTTGCCGATGAAGTTGAGCATGAACGGGATCGCGCCGACAAACCGTTCGACAAATTCCTCGCGCGGAACCCCGGTCATCGAAGCTTGCCTGTCGATCGCGCGCTCGACCAGTCCGGCGTTGTCGAACCGCAAAGTGAAACGGTCGATCTTGGCCGACTCCTGTGCCGCCTTCCGGCGTGAGTCGACCGCAAATCCGCCGATGGAAACGCCGCTGAAATGCCCTTCGATGCGCAGGTCGCCGACGCCGGCGATCTTCACGATCAGCGGGTCCATCGTCCAGGTATCGGCGTGGAGATCGATCATGCTGTCGAGTATAAGGTCGAGTTCGAGTTCGGCGTAGCCCAATGCCTTGAGCATGGCGCGGCGGCGCGTGCCCCCGACCGCGTCGGCCGACACCACCATCCCAAGAGCCTCGATGCGCAGGCGGCTCGGCACATTGGCGACAACCTCACCGATCTCGACGATCAGATTGTCGACGGCCGCGAGCCGGTCGCCCGACGGGGTGTCGATCCGCACGCCGCCCATCTGAAGGCGCGCGAAGGGTCGCAACTTGCTGGCCGCCTTGACTTCCACAGGAGAGGGTACGATCGCCTTCTCCGCCGTGGCGGTCATCCACGATACCACCGCATCGTCGTCGGTCGCGCTGCCGCCGTCAAAAACCGCCCGCTCGGCGATGAAACCGCCCGACGCACGCGCCTCAATTCCTGCGAATTCCAGCGATGGCAGCGACACGACCCGATCGGGTCGCCCATTTTGGATGGCGACCAATTCCGAGATGATCACGACATCATCGGCGACGGTCACCGAGCCGTACGTCACTTGCGCGTCGCCCTGAGCGGCGATGGCGCTGGCCAATGCGGCAGCCACCGCATCGCCATCGGGCGCGGCGTGGCCGGCGCCGATCGCCACCAGTGGCATGACCATCCCGCATAGAATCCGCAGCGCGGTGGCAGACATCATGCCCGAAGTCCCTTCGCCCGATCGATTCTCAACAGCCAGCTGATGACTGTTCACCGTCAACAAGGCAATGAAAAGGCAAAAATTCAAGGGCCGACCGCAGCCCGGAGAATCGGTCGGCATCATCGGTCGCGCGGGCCATCGGCGCTGGCCACGGTTGGAACGCGGTCGCCGCCATGCCATGTTCCGGCAAGGGCTAGAGCCGCAGGCGGAAGGGAAGCCATGGTGAGATTGAAAGGTCTTGGTTTCGCAGTCGGTTTTGTCGTGGCCGGCGGATTGTCGCATGCCGTGGCCCAGGACTCGACCGCCTATCCGGAGCCCGAGCGTTGCCCGCGTTTCATCGCCTCAGCGCCAACGATCACGCTGGCCAAGGCCACAATTCCGATACAGGCGGCGGACAAGTCGGTGTCGATCACCTATGTCGGGCACTCGACATTTCTGATCCAGAGCCCGGCCGGCGTCACCATCGCCACCGATTACAATGACGGCCTGCGCCCACCGGTCACGCCGGAAATTGCCACCATGAATCGGGCGCACATCACCCACTTCAGCATCAGCCCCGATCCGGACATCGCTTATCTTTTGCCGGGCTGGGGCCGGGACGGCGAGCCGGCCGCCTACGATCTGACCGTTCGCGACGTGTGGATCCGCAACGTGACCACCAATATTCGCCGAGACTTTGGCGGTTTCGACGATTTCGACGATGGCGGGATGAGCGGGGTCGAGCGCGACATGAACTCGATGTTCGTGTTCGAAGTCGCCGGACTGTGTATCGCCCATCTCGGTCACCTCCACCATTTGCTGACCGACGACCATCTCAAAGCGCTCGGCCGTATTGATGTGGTCCTGGCGCCGGTCGACGGGTCGCGTACCCTCAACGTCGAAGACATGATCACGGTCCTCCGGGATATTCAGGCTCCCCTGATCATTCCGATGCATTTCTTCGGCGGGGCGACGCTTAACCGGTTTACCAAAAAGCTCGAAGAGTACTACGCCGTCGAACTATCGTCGTCGCCGACGGTATCTGTGTCGCGGGACACGCTGCCTGCCATACCGACTTTGCTGGTCTTGCCGGGGGCGTAGTTCGACTTGATCAGCCTCATCATCGATACCGATCCCGGTCAGGACGACGCCGTTGCCATTCTGCTTGCCCTGGCAAGTCCCGAACTGGAGGTGCTCGGCATCACCGCGGTTGCGGGCAACGTTCCCCTTGCTCTGACCCACAAAAACGCGCGCAAGATCTGCGAACTGGCCGGCCGGCGGGATATCAGGGTGTTTGCCGGCGCGGAGCGCCCGCTGGTCCGTCCACTGGTCACCGCCGAGGCGGTGCACGGTCGCACCGGGCTCGACGGCCCGGACCTGCCCGAACCGACCATGCCGCTGCAGGACCTGCATGCGGTCGACTTCATCGTCTCGGAGATCATGGCGCAACCCGAGGGGGCCGTGACCCTGTGCCCGCTCGGTCCGCTGACCAATATCGCTCTGGCGCTCATTCGCGAACCGGCGATCGCCTCGCGGCTCAGCCAAATCGTGCTCATGGGCGGGGGTTATTTCGAGGCCGGCAACACCACACCATCGGCCGAATTCAATATGTACGTCGACCCTCATGCGGCCCGCGTGGTGTTCGAATCCGGTGTGCCGCTGACCATGATTCCCCTCGACTGCACCCATCAGGCGCTGACCACGCGGGCGCGGATCAAGTCGATCCGCGACATCGGCACGCCGGTGTCGACGGCGGTGGCCGAACTGATCGACTTTTTCGAGCGTTTCGACGAGTCGAAATACGGCACCGATGGCGGACCGCTTCACGATCCGTGCGTCATCGCCCGGCTACTGCAACCGGACCTTTTCTCCGGCCGCCACGTCAACGTGTCGATCGAAACTGGCTCGGAGCTGACCATGGGTGCAACCGTCGTCGACTGGTGGGGCGTCACCGACCGGCCGGCCAACGCGACGGTGTTGAAGGACGTTGATGCGGACGGTTTCTTCGCGCTGTTGACCGAGCGACTGGCCCGGCTTTAGAGCCCTTTCAACCAACTCTGAGCCATTCTGACGGAGCGATTTTGTGACAAGATCAAGTGAAGGTCCGAAGAGCGTATCCGGATACGGTCGAGAGACCTGGCGCAGGAATTGGCACAAAATCGCCCGTCCCTTCGGGTTTGTTGATTGGCGCTCGCCCAATGCCGAACCGATCTGGCACGATGCTCAAGCATCGCCCGTCGACCGTTTCGACCCTGGAATCGCCTCGCCAATCGTGAAACAGAATTGACCCAGAGTCGGTTGAAAGGGGCCTAACGACGCCGCTTGGGCCGGTGAGCCACGGCCGGCTCGATCACCACCATGAATGTGTCGGGCCGGTGCGGCGTGGTGCCATCGTAGTAGAAAACCTTGCCGTCATACCAGCTGCCGCCGGCCGAGGGACCGAGCACGGGCGGGCAGCGGGAGGAAGCCAGGTAGGCGGTCTGCGCCGGAACATATTTGGCCGGGCCCGGTGTGACGCCGTGGAACGGCTCGACCATCACCACCCGCGGCGGCTGTACCCATTGTCCACGCTGCCGGAACAACAAGGTGGTGAGAGTCTTGAGCGGCGCGCGCGATGCGACCTGAACTGCCGGCGGCGGGCAGGCGGTGGACGCGCCCGCGTTTGGCGCCGGAACAGGCATGTCGGCGGCTGACGCCGTGACTGGCGCCGCCAGCAGGAAGAGTGCCGAAACGGCAAGCAGAGAACCCGGACGCATCATCGACTCCACACAGGTGAACATCTTGTCGTCAGTGTCGGCGATGGTGGTTTCGGCCAGGTTAACGTCGTGCCTGCGACATTGCATGGCCGGAATAGGCGCTACCGGGGATCGCTGCGAGTCCGCCGCCCATTGCCGCCGGGCGTCAGCTGCAACCGGTGGTGCTGCCGCAGGTATCGCATTTCAGGCAGGTGCCGTTACGCACCAGCGTGAAGTTGCCGCATTCGGGGCAGGAATCGCCCTGATAACCGGCAATGCGGGCGGCCGCCGACCGTTCTTCGCGGCTCGGCCCGGAGGTCGATTTTTCGGCCGCTTCGGCAGCCGCCACAGCTGGTTCGGCAGCATCGGAGGGCTCGATGCGACCGACATCGAGGTGAGGGGCGGCTTCGGCAAGGTCGCGCCTGAGCGCTGTCGCCTGCACCGCACCTGCGATCGAAGAGATTGGGGCCGAAGAGGTATCGGCCGCCTTGGGGCCAGAGGCCGGGCCGTCCCGATTTACGACCGACAGCCGCCGGCCGCGGATCAGGCCGTGAGACACCGCTGCTTCGGGCGGCTTGGCCGAAGCTTCGCCGGGTCCGATGGCCGTCGTCCCAAGATCGCCGGGGTCGGTCTGGGCCAGGTCGTTGCGTTCCAGGTAGGAGATTGCCAACTCGCGGAAGAGGTAGTCGAGGATCGACGTGGCGCTCTTGATCGCGTCATTGCCCTGGACGAAACCGGCCGGTTCAAAGCGGGTGAAGGTGAAGGCGTCGACATATTCCGCCAGCGGGACGCCGTATTGCAGGCCGAGCGATATTGCGATCGCGAAATTGTTCATCAGCGAGCGGAAGGCGGCGCCTTCCTTGTGCATGTCGATGAAGATTTCACCAATCCGGCCGTCATCATATTCGCCGGTGCGCAGATAGACCTTGTGGCCGCCGACGATCGCCTTCTGGGTATAGCCTTTGCGCCGGTTGGGAAGCTTCTCGCGCTCGCGGAAGGACCTTTCGACAATCCGTTCGACAATCCGCTCGGCCAACACCTCGGCCCGCGCCGCGGCCGGTCTGGCGGTTGTCAATTGGTCGGCCACCTCCTCGGCCTCGTCCTCATCCTCGGCGAGCAATTGGGCGTTCAGCGGCTGTGACAGCTTGGAGCCGTCGCGATAGAGGGCGTTGGCCTTCAGTGCCGATTTCCACGACATCAGGTAGGCGTTCTTGCAGTCCTCGACCGTGGCATCGTTGGGCATATTGATGGTCTTGGAGATCGCGCCCGAGATGAACGGCTGGGCGGCGGCCATCATGTGGATATGGGCCTCCACCGACAGGAAACGTTGTCCCAGCCTGCCGCACGGGCTGGCGCAATCGAAGACGGGCAGATGCTCCTCTTTCAGCCCCGGCGCTCCCTCCAGCGTCATGGCGCCGCAGCAAAAGAGGTTGGCAACCTCGATATCGTCCTTCGCGAAACCGATCGCGGTCAAAAGGTCGAAGGCGGGATCGGCGAGCTGCTCGTCGCTGATGCCAAGGCTGTCCTTCACAAAGTCGGCGCCGAGCGTCCATTTGTTGAACACGAACTTGATGTCGAAAGCCGATGCCAGTGCGGTTTCGACGGCCTCGATCTTGTCCGGCGTGAACCCCTTTTTTGCCAGCACCTCATGGCCGATCGCCGGCGAGTTCTTGAGCGTGCCGCGGCCGACCGCATAGCCGACGATGTCATCGATCCGGGATTGCTCGTAACCGAGGGCGCGCAACGCCTCCGGAACCGTCCGATTGATGATCTTGAAGTATCCGCCGCCGGCCAGTTTCTTGAATTTGACCAGCGCGAAATCCGGTTCGATGCCGGTCGTGTCGCAGTCCATGACCAGACCGATCGTCCCGGTGGGAGCGATCACACTCGCCTGGGCATTGCGATATCCGTGTTTGTCGCCAAGCTCGGCGGCAAGGTCCCATGCCTTGCGCGCATGAGCGATCAGGCGTTTGTCGGGACACGAATCGGCGTCGAGCGGCACCGGCACGGTATGAAGCGACTTATATCCCGTCGCCGAACCGTGGGCGGCCCGCCGATGGTTGCCCATGACGCGCAGCATGTCGTCGCGGTTGCGCTCGAATCCGGGGAACGGGCCCATTTCACCCGCCATTTCGGCTGAGGTCGCATAACTGACCCCGGTCATCAGCGCGGTGATGCCGGCAGCGATCGACCGCCCCTCCGGCGAATCATAGGGGATGCCGGACGCCATCAGAAGGCCGCCGATATTGGCATAACCGAGGCCGAGGGTGCGGTATTGGTAAGACAGCTGGGCAATCCGGAAGGACGGGAACTGCGCCATCAGGACGGAGATTTCCAGAACCGTCGTCCACAGCCGGACGGCGTGCTCGAAATCGCCGACGTCGAAATTGCCGTCATCGCCGCGGAACTGCATCAGGTTGAGTGACGCCAGATTGCAGGCGGTGTCGTCCAGAAACATGTACTCCGAGCATGGATTGGACGCCCGGATCGCTCCGGATTTCGGGCAGGTGTGCCAATCGTTGATGGTGGTGTGGAACTGGATGCCGGGATCGGCCGACTGCCAGGCAGCATTGCCGATCTGCTCCCACAGGTCGCCGGCGTCCACTTCCCTGGTCACCCGGCCGCTGATCCGTCCGTTCAATTTCCACTTGCCGCCACGGCCGACCGTGTCGAGAAAATCGTCGGTCACCCGGACCGAATTGTTCGAGTTCTGCCCGGCGACGGTGAGATAGGCTTCCGAATCCCAATCGGTGTCGTAGATCGGAAAGTCGATATCGGTGTAGCCCTGGCGGGCGAACTGAACGACCCGCCGGACGTAGTTTTCCGGCACCAGCGCTTTCTTGGCGGCCCGGATTTCCCTTTTCAGGGCGGGATTCTTGGCCGGGTCGAAGCACGACTCACCCGGGCCATCACAATTGATGCAGGCCTTCAGGATGGCCTTGAGATGTTGCGACAGCACCTTCGAGCCGGTGACCAGCGCCGCCACCTTCTGCTCTTCCCGGACCTTCCAGTTGATGTATTCCTCAATGTCCGGATGATCGATGTCGACAACCACCATCTTGGCCGCGCGGCGCGTGGTACCGCCGGACTTGATGGCGCCGGCGGCGCGGTCGCCGATCTTGAGGAAGCTCATCAGTCCGGAGGATTTGCCCCCGCCCGACAGCTGCTCGCCTTGGCCGCGCAATAGGGAGAAATTCGAGCCGGTTCCCGAGCCGTATTTGAACAGGCGGGCTTCGCGGACCCACAGATCCATGATCCCGCCGTCATTGACGAGGTCGTCGGAGACCGACTGGATGAAGCAGGCGTGCGGCTGTGGATGCTCGTAGGCGCTCTGGGAGGCCGCGACCTGTCCGGTTTTGAAATCGACGTAATAGTGCCCCTGTCCGGGGCCGTCGATGCCGTAAGCCCAGTGGAGGCCGGTGTTGAACCATTGTGGCGAATTGGGCGCCGCGCGCTGGGTTGCCAGCATGAACCGCAATTCGTCGAAGAAGGCGAGGGCGTCGGCTTCGGCGTCGAAATAGCCGCCTTTCCATCCCCAATAGGTCCACGTGCCGGCGAGCCGGTCGAAGACCTGCCGCGAATCGCGCTCCGAGGTCGACCGCTCGCCCTGCGGTAGCTCGGCCAACGCCGTCTCGTCGGGGACAGATCGCCACAACCACGATGGCACGTCGTTCTCTTCGACCTTCTTCAGGCGGGCCGGCACTCCCGCCTTGCGGAAGTATTTCTGGGCCAGGATATCGCTGGCCACCTGGCTCCACGCGGCTGGAACTTCGATGCCGTCGAGCTGGAAAACGATCGATCCGTCGGGGTTGCGGATTTCGCTTCTCGTGGTCCGGAATTCGATACCGTCATAGGCCGGCTTTGCCTGGCTGGTGTACCGTCGTTCAATCCGCACGAAACATCGCCCCAATTCTTTCAGTCCGCACCCGCCAAGGGCGCCAGACCGATCGCCGAAACTCGTAGATCCCGTCCGACTGCGTCACGACGCCCGGCCTGGGGCTGATTCCCCAGCTCTTGTAGTTTTCTACGCGCGAACCACTAAATATAGCGTTACCGAACCCGAATGTCACTCAATTTCGCGTCGAATCTGGTCGAAAACGACCCGAAAAAGCGACACGCAACCCCACCGCCGGCGAACAGTTCCCAGCCCGCCACGAGCCTTATTTTACGCAACACTTGGGAGAAAATCCCCGAGCAAATCCGTGCCCGGGAACGCCGGTATATGACGCGTCGATCACGCTATGCCGAGTCGCCTGAAATCGTCAACCGAGACTCTTGCCCAGGGTCGAATTTAGTGGTTGGGCCGGGCGCCGTCACCGCGAAGTGATTTCCGATATGCCACGACCCGGGATTAGCCTCGTCGGCGATGTCGGCGTCTTTCTGCCGAATTTGCATGAGAAGCCGTATTTTTGACATTGGCCGTTTTCTTGGGCCCAAAACCAAACCGTGGAGGTTCCCATGTACGATCCGCCAGCAGAGCCTGCCCTGCCGCCTTCCGACATGAAGCTCGACCTCGAGCCGGACCGCACTGGTGGTGACAGATCCCCAGGTGGACTTTCTCAGCCCCGACGGGGTCACATGGGGCGTCGTCGGCGAAAGCGTCCAACAGCACAACACGGTTGAAAACATTGGACGACTTTTCGCCGCGGCCAAGAAGGCCAACCTCACCGTTGCCGTCTCGCCGCACTATTACTATCCGACGGACAAGGGCTGGAAATTCGAGGGCGGGCTCGAAAAACTGATGCACAAAATCGGTATGTTCGACCGCAAGGGACCGCTGGATCTGGAAGGCTTTGCCAATTCCGGCGCCGACTTCATGCCCGAGTACCAGCAGTACACAATGGACGGAAAGACCATCATCGCCTCGCCGCACAAGGTTTACGGGCCGGAAGCGAACGATCTGTCCCTTCAACTGCGCAAAAACGGCGTGGACCAGGTGGTGCTGGCCGGCATGTCGGCGAACCTTTGCGTCGAGGCGCACCTTCGCGAGTTTCTGGAGCAGGGCTACGAGGTGGCGGTGGTCAAGGATGCCACGGCCGGGGCCATGCTTCCCGAGGGCGACGGTTACCTGGCTGCGATCATCAACTTCCGTTACATCGCCAATGCGGTGTGGAGCACCGACGAGGCAATCAGCTTGTTCGGCGGGTAACACCAGCGCCGCAAAAAGAGCCGAGCTCGCACGGGGGCACGCAAAGGCCCGGGCGAGGCGACCGAACCGATCCGATACGGCAGGCGCGACCATCCACACTGGCCGGTATCAAACTTGGGCCCGCGGGACCTACGGAGCCTCACCGGCGCCGCCGCGCTGGCCTGCCTATCTCAACGAAGATGGTGACGATTGAAGAGATTGCTCGCCGTGCGCGCGATCTAGGATTTCAGTCCGGCGTCCACGGCTCGTAATCGGGCTCGCCCGGCGTTTCGGGAGCGGCGTGGAGAACCGATCCCGGCGGCCGGTAGGCGGCCGCACTGCCGGTCAGGTTCGGCTCGTGCCCCTTCTCCCAATCGCGCGGCTCGTAATGACCCGGCGGGTCGTCGGTGCGATGGTGCATCCAGGCATGCCAGCCTGGCGGAATGGCCGAAGCCTCGGCCACGCCGTTGTACAGCACCCACCGCCGTGGCCCCTTACGCTCACGGAAATAGCGGTTGCCGGCATCGTCCTTGCCCACGAACTCACCCTTGCGCCACGTCCACAGACGGGTGCCCATGGTTTGCCCGTTCCACCACGTGAACATCTCGAGCCAGAACTGCTTCATACGGTCACCCAGTCCCACGCGCCGGCAGCGCCAAGATCATTCATGATCTTAAAAGAACGAACCTCTTTGCCACCAGCCGCTGCGCTTTGGCTTGCCGGTTTGGTCACCACTTTCCGAAGGCGCGGGCTCGTCCGCCGGCTTCATTTCGGTTCGGCTTGGCTCGGAGTCCGGCGGGGCGACCTCCTCAACCGCTACCGGAACGGGCGCAGGGGCGCCCTCTACGGTGATCGCAGGGCTGTCCTGCGCCGTTTCGGCGGGTGGCTGCTCGGGTTGGTCGGGATCGGCGCCGTTGACCGGGCCCGACGAAGCATCCTGGCCGGCGTCCGGGCTGACCGGCGCGTCCTCGCCGACGGTGCCGGACTCCCCCTCGGGCGCGGTTTCGACGGGTTTCTCTCCGGCGCCGCGCTTGCCCCGCCGTCCGCCGCGCCGCCGCCTGCGCGCCGGCTGGCTCTGGTCATCGGCGACCGCCTCATCGGCCGGAGACGAACCCGCTTCGAGGCTATCGCCCTCGGCTGCCTCGCCGCCACCCTCGGCCGGGCTCTCGGTCGAGAGCGCCGCCTGATCCGTCGTCTCGCGACGACGGCGACGCCGCGGCCGGCGGGAAGGTTTCTCGGGTCCGGTTTCGGCCTCGGCTGTGTCGCCGTCGGCACCATCGGAGGAGCTGGACGCCTCCGACGGGGAGGCGGTGGCCTCCACGCCCGCTTCATCTGAGGTCTCGCTGCGGCGCCGCCGCCGCCGGCGGCCGCGTTTGGCGTCGCCTTGCACATCGGGCGCCGGGCGCTCGTCCCGCGCCTCGTCAATGTCTGCCTGATCGCCGTCCTCGTCGGTTTCCGGACTGACCGTATCGGGCTGTACCGAGGCCGGCGATACTTCGCGCCGCCCCACCGCATCGCCGCGTACAATGGCGAAATGAGCCCCGTCGGAGATCGTCTCGTCGGCCTCAATCGCGATCGCCAGGCCGAACCGCGCCTCAAGCTCGCTCAGATAAGATCGCTTGTTGTTCAGCACATAAAGGGCGACCGGCGTCCTCGTGCGGATCGACAAGTGATGGCCGGAACTCTTGAGCAGTTGATCTTCCAGCGAGCGCAGCACATGGAGGGCAACGGACGAAGCGGCGCGAACGTGGCCGGCACCCTGACATGTCGGGCAAGCCGTTGTCGTCGATTCCAGAACCCCTGTGCGGAGCCGCTGCCGGGACATCTCGAGCAGACCGAACGGCGAGATGCGGCCAACCTGGATGCGCGCGCGGTCGTGCTTGAGCGCCTCTTTGAGCTTGCGCTCAACTGCCCGGTTGTTGCGTTTCTCGTCCATGTCGATGAAATCGATCACGACCAGGCCGGCCAGGTCCCTCAGACGCAGTTGACGGGCGATCTCCTCGGCCGCCTCAAGGTTGGTGCGTAGGGCTGTGTCCTCAATGTTGTGCTCGCGCGTGGAGCGTCCGGAATTCACGTCGATCGACACCAGCGCTTCGGTCTGGTTGATGACGATGTAGCCGCCCGAGCGCAGCGTCACCTGCGGTGAGAACATGGCATCGAGCTGGGCCTCTATGCCGCTGCCGGCAAAAAGCGGTTCGGCCTCCTTGTAGGGCTTCACGTTCTTGGCGTGGCTCGGCATCAGCATGCGCATGAAGTCTTTCGCCTCGCGATAGCCATCGTCGCCGGCGACCAGGATGTCATCGATCTCCTTGTTGTAGAGATCACGAATGGAGCGCTTGATGAGGCTGCCTTCCTCGTAAACGATGGACGGCGCGGACGAGTTGAGGGTCAACTCGCGCACATTCTCCCAAAGCCGCAGCAGGTACTCGAAATCGCGCTTCACCTCTGCCTTGGTGCGCGCGGCTCCGGCAGTCCGCAGGATGACCCCCATGCCCTCCGGCATGTCGAGATCCGACACCACCTGTTTGAGGCGCTTGCGATCGGTCACGCTGGTGATCTTGCGTGAAATGCCGCCGCCGCGTGCGGTGTTCGGCATGAGGACGGAATACCGACCGGCGAGGGAGAGATAAGTCGTCAGCGCCGCACCCTTGTTGCCCCGTTCCTCCTTGACGACCTGAACCAGCATGACCTGGCGGCGTTTGATGACCTCCTGGATTTTGTACTGGCGCTGGCGGGCGCGGCGGCGGACCGGCAACTCTTCCATAACGTCGTCGGCGCCAACCGATTCAACCCGTAGATCCGCTTCGGCAGACTCTTCCGCGTGGTCATCTTCTTCGGCGTCGTCGACCTCGAGGGGGTCTTCAATTTCTTCGCCGTCATTGTCGGCATCCGGCCCGTTGGTCGCCTCCGGATCGTCGTCGGCATCGGCGGGCTCGCCAACCGCTTCACCGGGCATGGCATCGGCGCCAAGAGCGGCGTCCTGTTCGCCGGAGATATCACCGGCCTGTTCGGGTTCACCGACCGCCTCCGATGGTTCTTCGGCATCCCCGGGCGCCTCATCCGCGTTGGCTTCGGCCGCCGCCTTTTCCGATTCGGCTTCCTCGCGCTCCTCGGCCTGGATGAGCGCCTGCCGGTCGGCGACCGGGATCTGATAATAATCCGGATGGATTTCGGAAAAGGCGAGGAATCCGTGTCGATTGCCGCCGTAGTCGACGAAGGCCGCCTGCAGCGACGGCTCGACCCTGGTTACCTTGGCGAGATAGATATTTCCGCGAAGCTGTTTCCTGTTTTCGGATTCGAAGTCGAATTCCTCAACGCGATTTCCGCGGACGACGACCACCCGAGTTTCCTCGGGGTGGCCGGCATCGATGAGCATTTTATTGGCCATAAGGCGAGACTCTCCACGCTCGCTCCCGGCAGATCGGCGGTCGGTGCAGAAGCACGGATCGCCAAGGCGGGCGAGCGAACGTTGTTTTGTAGTTGTGAATGAGGCGCCGTCCGCGTTCGCGCGAAGCCCATCGCGACCACCCGTGGGAGTCGGATTCTGCGACGGTGACAACTGTGGCGTAACGCGGTGCATTTCAGGCGCCGTGACCTCTATGTCGTCTTTGTCCCGAACGAATACAAGAACCGTCCGGGCGATCAGGCCGGGATGCCGTTGCCCTCCAGGCCAACCGGATGGCGGGCCGCCAAGCGTGGTTCGCGATCGTCGCGTCGCCGCTGCGCCCGTCACATCGCCCGTCACATCCGCTGGCCGCTGGGGTCCCCGGTCGATGCATCCACCGGCGAACAAGCTTCGCCAGTCGGAATGCGCCCGGACGATGAATTCCGTTCCAGCCTTGTAGGCTCGCGTCCGAGTCTTGGCAAGCTGACTCGTCACCGTCGGCAAACGAAAAACGTCGAAGACGGCGGCAGACGGTTAACGATCGGGTGGCTTTCCTTTAGGTAACATGACCGAATCGTGTCCCTCGTCGGCCGAATGTGCATCGGGAACCAGTCAAACACCCTCGCCATGCCTCTCCCAAGCTCGATCATCGCGGTTACGGTGCTGGCAGCCGGACTTGTTGTCGGGCCGGTGATGGCGTCCTCGGCGGCCGATGCCCCGATGATCTTCGATGCCCGGGTTGTTGGCGATCAACACCGAATGCGGTTCGTGGCCGATCTTTCCGAGCCGGTCCGGCCAGCGGTTTTTACCCTGGCCGAGCCCTACCGGATCGTCGTCGATCTGCCGGAGGTTCGTTTCGCGCTTCCCGATCACATCGGACGGAGCGGTCGAGGGCTTATCTCGGCGTTTCGCTATGGCCTCATGTCCGTGGGAAAATCGCGAATCGTTATCGACGTGTCGGTTCCCGTCCTGATCGACAAGACCTTCGTCACCCGGGCCAGCAATGGCCAACCGGCGCGTCTGGTGATCGATATCGTTCCCACCACGGCGGCTAAATTCGCGGAGGCAACGCGAGCCTACCGCGAGCAGCACAAGATCGCCGCGGCGCAGAAGGCCGGACGGGTGCTGACCCAGCTGCCAAACGGCCATGATCAACCGCTGATCGTGTTGGATCCCGGCCATGGCGGCATCGATACCGGTGCGCGTGGACGCGACGGCGCATCGGAAAAAGAGGTCGTTTTTGAGTTTTCCAGCGTGCTCACCCGAAAACTTACCGAAGGCGGCCGCTACCGAGTCATCCGCACCAGGGAAGGCGACGTGTTTGTCGGGCTGCGGGAGCGGGTGAGGATCGCACGTGACGCCCGGGCCGACTTGCTCGTGTCCATCCACGCCAACTCCTTCCGCGGCCGTTCGGTTCGCGGTGCGATTATCTATACCGTGTCCGAGGAGGCGTCGGACAATATGGCGGCCGAGCTGGCGGCGTCCGAAAACCGCTCCGATATCCTGGCTGGGGTTGACGTCGATGCCGAGGAGAGGAACGAGGTTACCGACATTCTCCTGGATTTGACCCGCCGCGAAACCCGGAACTTTGGTGTTGTACTGGCCCGC
Source organism: uncultured Bauldia sp. (assembly GCA_963663975.2). Lineage (GTDB taxonomy): Bacteria > Pseudomonadota > Alphaproteobacteria > Rhizobiales > Kaistiaceae > JANQRX01. The sequence continues at coordinate 344,866 of CAXXRA010000011.1, forward strand.
AGCCTGATCGAGCAGATGGGGAAATCGGTCGAGATGTTCAAAATCCCGCACCAGCAGGCCGGCTTCAAGGTCCTTGAGGCGCCCGATGTTCCCTCGGCACTGATCGAACTTGGTTATTTGACCAACCCGACCGACGAAAAACTGCTGACATCGCCGGAATGGCAGGCGGACGCAGCCGATTCCATCGTCGATGCGCTCGACGAATTTTTCGCAACGCGTGATGGAGGCGGGGCCATTCGATGAAGCCGGTTCGTGTTGCTCAAATGCCACGCCGGCACGGCCGCAGCGATGACAGCGCCCTAGTTTCTCCACATTGGACGCACACCTACGCGCACGCTGGAAGGCGCCGCGCGATCGCGGAAAACTGAATTTTGGCGAGCTGGCGGACCGCGGAAACAATATGATACTTCGACTCGTCGGCTATCTTTTCGGGATTGGTGCGGTGCTGTTCTTGGTGGTTGCTGCTGGTATCGCCTGGTACGTCTCGGACCTGACGCGCGAACTTCCGGACTACGACGTTCTTTCCCGGTACGAGCCGCCGGTCATGACCCGTGTCCATGCAGCCGATGGCCAGCTGGTTGCCGAATACGCACGCGAGCGCCGGTTGTACATTCCCATCGAGGCCGTTCCCGACCGCGTCAAAGCCGCTTTCATATCGGCCGAGGACAAGAATTTCTTTCAGCATTCGGGGCTTGATTACTACGGTATTGCACGGGCGATCGTTCAAAACATTCAGGCCTATCGCAAGGGCCAGCGCCTGGTCGGCGCCTCGACGATTACCCAGCAGGTCGCGAAAAACTTCCTGCTGAGCAGCGAACAGACCATCAAGCGGAAGGCCAAGGAAGCGGTGCTGTCGTTGCGCATCGAGCAGACTTACAGCAAGGACCGGATCCTTGAATTGTATCTGAACGAGATCTTTCTTGGGCTTGGCTCCTACGGCGTGGCGGCTGCATCGCTCGCCTATTTCGACAAATCGGTCCACGAACTCACTCTGTCCGAGGCGGCCTATCTCGCCGCGTTGCCGAAGGGCCCCAACAACTATCACCCGTTTCGCCAGCCCGAGCGAGCCCTGGAGCGGCGCAACTGGGTCGTTGATCGCATGGTCGAGAACGGTTTCGTCACCGACGATGAGGCCGCAAGCGCCAAGCAGGTACCGCTCGGGGTGAGGCAACGGACCACCGGGCCGTCGATCTTCGCGGCCGACTATTTCGCCGAGGAGGTTCGTCGCCAACTCAATGAGATGTTCGGCGAGGAAACTCTGTATGGCGGCGGGCTGTCGGTACGGACCTCGCTCGATCCGGCCCTGCAGGTGATGGCGCGCCAGGCGCTGATCAACGGTCTGATCGATTACGACACCAATCAGGGATGGCGCGGACCGGTCGCCCGGATCGATGATTTCGGCGGCGATTGGGGCGCAAGGATCGGCGAATTGGTGCCGTTGTCCGATGTGGTTGAATGGCGTCTGGCGGTGGTTTTATCGGTGTCCGGCGAGGGCGCACAAATCGGATTGAGGCCGGACCCTGAGCCTGGCCGCAAGATCGGCTCGCGCCGCGAAACGGGTACCATCCTGCTCGATCAGCTCAAGTGGGCCAAATGGGCTGCAGGCGAGCGCAAAGGTCGCGACATCGAGCGTGCCAGCGACGTGCTGGCGGTCGGCGACGTCGTCTATGTGGACACGGCGCCGGAAGTCGGTTTCCGCCTGCGCCAGCCGCCCGAGGTCGAGGGTGCGATCGTCGTCATGGCCCCCCACACCGGCCGCGTCCTGGCGATGGTCGGCGGATTCAGCTTTTCGGGAAGTCAGTTCAACCGGGCAACCCAGGCGCTGCGTCAGCCCGGCTCCTCCTTCAAGCCCTTCGTCTACTCGGCCGCGCTCGACAACGGCTACACGCCGTCATCGGTGGTCATGGACGCGCCCATCGAGATCGACCAGGGTGGCGGTCTTGGGATCTGGCGGCCGGAAAACTACAGCGGCAAGTTCTACGGCCCGCTGACGTTGCGGACCGGCATCGAGCTGTCGCGGAATGTCATGACCGTCAGGCTGGCACAGGACATGGGCATGCCGCTGGTGGCCGAGTACGCCCGGCGGTTTGGAATCTATGACGACATGCTGCCGGTGCTGGCGATGGCACTGGGGTCGGGCGAAACCTCGGTGCTGCGTTTGGCGGGCGCGTATGCGGTGTTCGCCAATGGTGGCCGCGAGGTGCGGCCAACGCTCATTGATCGCATTCAGGATCGTTACGGCAAGACCGTTTTCAAGCACGAGGACCGCGTCTGCCAGGGGTGCGTGAGCGATGAATGGCGGGGTCAGGACGAGCCGATCGTGATCGACAATCGCGAGCAGGTTCTCGACCCCCTGACGGCGTATCAGATGACGGCCATGCTTCGGGGCGTCGTCCAGCGCGGGACCGCCAGTGTGGTGAGACAGATCGGCAAACCCATTGCCGGCAAGACCGGCACGACCAACGACTATCGCGACGCCTGGTTCGTCGGTTTCTCGCCCGACCTGGTGGTCGGAGTGTATGTCGGCTTCGACAAACCGCGATCCCTCGGCCGGCGGTCGACCGGCGGCCAACTTGCCGCGCCGATTTTTACCGATTTCATGAAGATGGCGCTGATCGACCAGCCGCCGATTCCCTTCCGGGTGCCGCAGGGGCTCAACTTCATCCCGATCAATCTGCGCACCGGCCTGCGCGCCGTCCCCGGCGAACCGGACGTGTTTTTGGAGGCGTTCAAGCCCGGGACCAGCCCACCGGATACCTACTCCATCATCGGCTATACCGACACCATGGGAAGGCCGCTGACGGTAGCGCCCGAATCCGATCGCGCGGTCATATCGGGGACCGGTGGTCTGTACTGAGACCGCGGCGGGTTGCCATCCCCAGCCGGCACAAGCTATCTCTCGCCGCCCGCCCGGGCCAACGGAATGCCGGCATGAAAATCGAAATCCAGAACATCGTCAGCGAAATCGAGCAGGCAGTCGCCCTGCTGAGGAGGCACCTTTGACTGGGATGCGGCCAAGGCGCGCCTTGAAGGTCTGAACGCGGCGGCGGAAGATCCGGAACTGTGGAACGAGCCGGACAAGGCTCAGACCCTGATGCGCCAGCGGCAGCAACTGGACGAACAGATCCGGTCAGTCGAACGACTGGAAGCTGAACTGTCCGACCAGGTCGATCTGATCGAACTGGCCGAGGCAGAGGACGACGGTGAAATCCTCGCTGAGGCGGAAGAAACGTTGCGCAAATTGAAGCGCACCGCCGAACGTCGCCAAATCGAGGCGCTGCTGTCCGGCGAGGCTGACGGTAATCACACCTACCTTGAAGTCCATGCCGGCGCGGGGGGCACGGAAAGCCAGGATTGGGCCGCGATGCTGGTGCGCATGTACACGCGCTGGGCGGAAAAAAGCGATTACAAGGTCGAGACTCTCGAAATTCATGACGGTGAGGAGGCGGGCATCAAATCCGCAACCCTTCTGGTGAGAGGGCCGAATGCCTATGGCTGGCTGAAAACGGAATCGGGGGTTCACCGCCTGGTCCGTATTTCGCCCTTCGACAGCCAGGCGCGGCGGCACACCTCGTTTGCCAGCGTCTGGGTCTATCCGGTTGTCGATGATTCCATTGAGATAGAGATATCCGAGTCCGATATACGGACCGATACCTACCGCGCGTCGGGAGCCGGCGGACAGCACATCAACACGACGGACTCAGCCGTTCGCCTGACCCACATACCCTCCGGAATCGTGGTCCAGTGCCAGAGTCAACGCTCACAGCACAAGAACCGCGCCACCGCGTGGTCGATGCTTCGAGCGCGCCTGTACGAAGCAGAACTGGAACGCCGGGAAGCGGAAGCCAACGCCGCCGCCGCCAGCAAGACCGAGATCGGCTGGGGGCACCAGATTCGCTCCTACGTCCTGCAGCCGTATCAGCTCGTCAAGGACCTCAGGACGGGGGTCGAGAACACCAGCCCGCAGGGCGTGCTTGACGGCGATCTCAACAAATTCATGGAGGCGGCGCTGGCCCACGCTATCGCCCCGTCGGGCGACGACAGCTGACAGACCAGTTACATCAGCCCGGCGAGTTCATTGCCGGCGCGGAAGAGCAGATGCGGATCGATGGGACGCCCATCCCGCCGGACCTCGTAATGAAGGTGCGGTCCGGTGGAGCGGCCGGTACTTCCGACCTTTCCGACAATATCTCTGAGGGCCACTGTTTGCCCTTCGCTGACCGTCATGCGGCCGAGATGGGCGAAACGAGTGACGAAGCCGTTGCCATGATCGATCTCGACGACTTTGCCGTATCCACCGGAATATTTTGCCGACACCACCACGCCGGCCGCCGTGGCTTTGACAGGCCGCCCCGAGTCAGCTTGAAAATCGGTGCTGTAATGCATCGCGGGGCGCCGTAGGAACGGGTCCAGGCGCGGTCCGTAAGAGCTGGAGACGGGCGCCTGTGCAAGCGGTCTGGCAAGGGGGAGGGCGTGGATCAGAGATTTGGTTCGACTGAACCTTTGGACCTGGTCGGCCACTGCTGTAGCCGCTGACATGAATTGATCGGCTCCGGGACGATCGGGCAGGGCGACGAACGGGCCTCCGATGCCTTTGCTTCCGCGGGCATCTGCCTGCGATTGCGACACGCCGAGTCTGCTCAGCACCGACGACAACGTCCCGGAGCTGTCCGAAACCGCCCGGCCGATAGTGTTGACGTACTCCATTTGCCTGCTCAGGAGCTCGTCGGCGGCCGCATCGAGAGACTGGAACCGGGCCATTTGGTCGTTGCCGCCGGCGGCGCTGCGGCCACGCAGCGGGGCATGCTGCAACGTGGTCTCGGCACGTACACGCCTGGGCGCGGCGAGGTCTTGCCGATCCGTTGCCGGGGTGACGGTGACCGGATGAATCCCAGCCTGCCGGGCCGCCTGGCTCAGGCCGGCGATAACATCCTGGCGAGCGTCAAGCACTGCCTGACGCTCGACCAGGCGCCTTAAGGGCACCTCGAAAAATAATGCGACTGACGTGAAACTCGACAGGTTGTGCGGTTCTCGCGGGTCATGAGCGGGGTTGGCGTCTGGGTTTTCGGCCTTCTCCGGCTCCCCGGCGGGTCTGTTTCCCTGTCAATGGGGGCTCCAGGCAGACTTCTCCCCTGATGACCATCACGTTGGCGCCGCCGCGGCGAGACGCTCCAGCTGCACCAGGCGGCGCATGTTGTAGGCGAGGTTCTTCAGCCCGATCCGCGCCCTCGCCCGTACCAGCCCGATACTGCGCACCAGCGTCCCGCCCATGTCGTTGCTCTGGGCCCCGAACACGTGCTCGACGCGCGCCCGCACCTTCGAACGGGCCTTGTTGCCCCGCTTCTCCCGCTCGCTCAGCGGCTTGTCGCGATGCCCCTTGCGGTGGATGCGGCTGTTCAGGCCCTTCTCCTTCAGCTTCGCCTCGATCTCCGCCGACCGATAGGCGCTGTCCGCCCACACGTCCGAGGCCGTGTTGTCCGGATCAAGGATGTCCTCCACGACCTGGCTGTCGTGCACCGCCGCGTCGGTCACCTGGTAACGCCGCACCAGCTTATGCCGGCCAAGCGGTCCACGTTGACATGGTTCTTGTAACCGTGGCTCTTGCCATGCTTCTTTGCACCGTGCGTCCGTGCGACCGCTTGGCCGGCTGGTCCTTCCAGCCCTCCGGCGTCTCGCCATCCTTGATCCGCGCGGCGTCACGGCTGTTGCGCTGCTTGGGGACCGGTACGATCGACGCGTCGATGTGGCCGCCCATCGCCAGGTAGCCCTGCTTCTCCAGATAGCCGTCGAAGGAACAACGGACCATGCCCGCCCGCGCCAACTGTTCCCGGTAGAGCCACACCGTCTTGGCGTCGGGGACCTTGTCCTCAAGACCGAACCCTACGAACCGCATGAACGAGAGGCGGTCGCGAAGCTGGTACTCCACTTGGTCGTCCGAGAGATTGTCGCGGCTCGCAGAGAATCCGATCGCCTTGAACATCGCCACCTGGTCCCAGGGCTTTCGCCCCGGCGGCGCCAACTTCATCGTTCCTCGGCCGGCTTGCGCCAGATCGCCTCCAGGCGGGCACGGAAATTCTCCCACGGAACCACCGCGTCGATCCTCGCCAAAGGATCGTTCTTGGCGTCCAGGCCGGCATACCGATTCGCGATGTCGAAAAAGCCCATTTGGCCCATGGTCGGTTCCCCACATCTACGCGCCAAACCGTCCGGCGATCAAGGCTCGGAACAGGGATTTTTAGAGGTGCCCTTAACTCTGATTCCATCGCTTCCCAATTGAGCAGATGCCGGCTTGTCAGGCGATCCATGTCGGAGCGCATTGTCGCAATCCGGTCTTCGTAAGCCAGCCGGATTTGGCTCTGCCGCGCGATCGAAGCCGCAAGCAGGTCATCGCGCAGAATGAGATAGCCGGTTGCCGCGATGTACAGAACCGCGAAAAGAAATCCGATTGTGGCCGATGTGCCGGCCAGCCAGGGGCGTATGGTTATCGATGTGACGCGGTCCCCGCGCGCGAGGATGATTCTGGGATACCGTTCATCGCGGCCGATTCCGCGAATAAAGCCGACGCCAGCCGATACCATTGGCAAGTCACCCCAAGCTCCAACAGCTGTCGTCACATGGTGGACCGGCTATGGTTAACAAATCGTAGGATATTGAGGTTTTCGTCGGTGTTTCGCCCTTTGCCGTCAACACGCCGGCGCAAGTCGTAGCGATGCCGGTGGAGCCTGCCGGTGCGTGATTCGGCGTTCGTAAGAGCTTGAAAAAGAAGCTCGCCGGATCATGATTTTGCTTTCCGTTTCCGCCGCTGCCAGGGCGGACCTGTTTCGGAGCATCCACCCGTCACGGGTTTGTTTGTCGGCAGCGGTCGAATCAACCAAAGGATTCGACAGGGTCGGGAGTGGGAACCGGAGTGTGCCGCCAATCGCGGCGCGGCGGGCAGGAAGGGTCGGAATCGCTGCCCCTGGGTGGGCCGCGCTGCCTTCCTTTGGTCCAAGTTCCATGGCTTGACCTGATCTGAAACGGGTCTTGCCCACGGCTGTTGTTCGTCAGACGGTATCCCTTTCGGCGATGATGCTGCAAAGTAGGCGGCGAACTTGATTCCGAAACCGTGGGAGCCAGCAGCACGGCAGGGGGGAAACAGCTCGGGATATGCGGTTTCACACTCGTGCTCATGATGCGCCCCGCCGTCCCCTGAGGCAGCGTCGTTCGCGCTCGTCCGCGTTGAGGCTCGCCTTACGGGGCACGGGAATAGCGCTGGCAATCCTGATCGCCGTTGCGGTCGGTGCGGCTGCCGTCGTGGTGACCGGGCCGACCGAACTTTCGCTGGTTCGTGATCAGGTCATTCGCACCCTGCAGGACGGACTTGGCGACGGCTACACCGTTCGGGCCGGGAGATCGGTCATCGATATCGACCCGCTCATTGGCGGGCTTGTCATCCGCGTCGACGACATCGTGGTTGAAGATCGCGCACAAAGCGTGGTTGCTCGTGTTCCATCAACCCGGTTTTCAGTCAACGCCTTGGCGCTTCTGACGTTGCGCCTCGAAGTCAATGCTCTGGAACTTTCCGAAGCGGAGATCAGCTTTGTCCGCCTCAACGACGGTTCGGTCAGGTTGGGCGATTTGGGCACCGTGCCGGACGAGCTGTCGCCTGCCGCGGCGGCCGAACCGGCGACCGACATCGATGGCGGCTTTCCTGACCTGGTCGGTCCGTTGCGCATTCTCGACCGGGGATTGGAGCCGCCGATTTACGCCGCAATCCAGGCCGGCTTTGAACGCCTCGTCTTGTCGGACAGCACCATTGTCGTCTGGGACGCCGTTGGGGAACGCAAACGCCGGTTTCCGAACAGCGAACTCGAAATTGCGCTGGATGCCCGGACGTCCAAGCTGGCGGTCGAATTTTCAACGCTCGGCCATAGCGGTCGTTGGTCTGCCGCGCTCGAACGCACGCTCGACGAGGGCAACGGCGGACATGCCATGACGGCTGTGTTCTCTCAATTGACGATCGCCGATCTCCTTCCCGGCCTCGGCAGCGGACCGTTGACGGCCGACATCCCCCTTTATGGTCGTGCCAACATCAATTTTGATGACCAGGGCGGTGTCGAAGCCGCCAATGCGCGGATCGACCTCGGTGCCGGCACGATCCGTTTCGACCAGGGGCGGGAGACGATCCTGCTCGACGAAGCCACGCTGAGGCTTCGCTGGGACATTCCCAATCAGGCCCTGATTGTCGATCGCTCGAGTTTCTTTTTTGGCGAGACCCGAGGATCGGTGTCGGGGCGCATCCGGGCCGAAGGTGACGCCGCCAACCGCATCTACGCTTTCAACCTGGTGTCCCCGGGCGCCATTCTTGCGCCGCGCGGCTCCGGATTGAAACCGCTGATCGCCCAGCAGATCGTGCTCATCGGTACGGCCGATCCGCGCACCAAGATGCTGACTATCGACAATGCATCCATTCTGACCTCCGAAGGTTCGATTGCCGCTGCCGGAAGTCTGGGCTTCACCGCGGCCACGCCATCTCTGGCCATGGCCGCGTCGATCTCGCCGATGTCCGTCAACACCCTCAAGCAGATGTGGGTACCGCTGTTTGCGCCCGGTTCGCGCCGATGGGTCCTGAAAAACGTCGAGAGCGGGTGGCTCGAGAGTGGCACCTTCGAAGCCGCTGTACCGGCCGGTGTTCTGTGGACCGGCGAGAAACCTCGCCTGGCCGAGGATGCGATGCGGGTTGACGCCAGGATGGTTGATCTGACGTTCAGGACCTTCGGCGAAGCTCCACCGATCACGGGCGCCAGCGGAAACATCATGCTTGCCGGCTCGACCTTCGGCATCGATCTTGACGGCGGCCATCTCGAAACGTCGTTTGGAAACATCGACGTGGACGCGGGTGCTTTCGCCGTCCCCGACGCCTCGCTGCGGCCGAGCAACGGTGTGGTGGAGTTGCAGCTGTCGGGACCAGCCGAGGCGCTGGGCGAAATCGCCGATTCAGGGCCGCTCTTCGCCTTGTCTCGGCAGGGCATCGCGCCCAGCGATCTGAGCGGCGACGGCAAAGCCACGATTTCGCTGCGTATACCGCTGCGGCCAGGGGTCACCGAAGCCGATATCGACTGGAAAGTCGTGGTCGAAGGCCAGGGTCTTTCGAGCAAAGTGCCGATAGACGGGCGGATCATCACCAATGCCGACGTCGCCATTACCGTGACGCCGAGCGAGGTCGGTGTCTACGGCAGGGCCGAGATCGATGGCGTTGAAGCCGATGTCAGCATGGCACTTCCCCCTCTCGGCGGGACGTCCACCCAACCGGGTACGCGGCTGGTCCGGCTGATCTTGGACGACGAAGCGCGCAAGAAGCTCGGGGTCGGTCTCGAAAACATGCTGGCAGGGTCCGTCACGACCCTGGTCAGCGACAATCAGGACGGTGGGAAGCGCTACGAACTCGATCTTGAACGCGCCCGCATGACCATTCCCAGTATCGGTTGGGTCAAGGGCATCGGCGTCCCAGCTCGTTTATCCTTCGACATTTCCCCGGCCGATGACGGGCACCTTGTCCGAAACCTTGTCTTCCAGGGTGATGGCTTTGGGTTCCGTGGAACGGCCAAGCTTAACCAGTCCTATGGCCTGGAGGAGGCCGACATTGCCCATTTGGCATTGCGTGAAGGCGACTCGGCCGCGATCAAGATCACGCGCGGATCCAGTGGCTTCGCCATCAATCTTCGCGGCGATTCCATCAACCTCCAGGGCCTGATCAGCCAGGTCAAGGAGCGATACGAAAAGTCTGGCGGTTTTCCCGATCTCGCCCTGGATGCGGAAATCGGACGATTGATCGGCTTTAATCAGGAGGTTATCACCGGAGCCACCATTCGGCTTGTTTTGGTCGGTGGCGAAATGCAAAAACTGTCACTCCGCGGCAGCCTCGGCGAATCGGAAATCTCGCTCGAATACGCGATTACACACGCCGGGACGAGCCTCTCCGGTCGGGCTCTCGACACCGGGCGCCTGATGAGGTTCGCCGATCTCTACACCAGGATGTTGGGCGGTGTTGCGGTGTTGCAGGGCCAGGCAGGGCCAGGCGAGCCGACGGTTGGGACTTTCGAAGTCGACAGTTTTCAGGTCATCAACGAGCCGGCGATGGAGAGGGTCGCGGTCAGAAATTCGGACCAGTCGTCCGGTTTGTCGCCGGCCGCCTTTGACCCGGGCCTCGTGAATTTTGACAAGCTGGTCGCAGGTTTCATCCGTACCGACCGCTCGATCATCATCGAGGACGCACTTCTGCGCGGGGCGGATGTGGGGGCAACGTTTGCGGGGCGCTACGACGTGCCGACCACCAATGTGGTGATCACCGGAACGTATCTGCCAGCTTATGCGTTGAACAATCTGTTCGGACAGATCCCGATCCTGGGCATTGCGCTTGGCGGTGGATTCCGCGAGGGGCTTATCGGGATCACCTTCAAGGTCGAAGGCCCCATCGCCAAGCCAGATGTTCTGTTCAATCCGCTTTCCGCCGTGGCGCCCGGCATTTTCCGTAAGATCTTCGAGTTTCAGTAGCCGCGCCGGTCAATCGGGGCGCACCAGCACATGCTTCTTGCGGCCGAACGACAGCTTGATGGCACCGTCGATGAGATCGTCCGCCGTCACTTTTGATGCTTCATCCGAAATCGGCCGGTCGTTGAGCCGGAGGCCGCCACCGCGGATCTGACGCCGCGCCTCGCCATTCGACCGGACCAGACCAGCTTGAACGAAAAGTTTCAGGATGCCGATGCCGTCCGCCAACTGCGAGGCCGAAATCGGAACGGTCGGCAGTGCGTCCGAACGCCCGCCTTCCTCGAAGGTCCGGCGCGCCGCTTCGGCGGCCTCGTCTGCGGCCTGTCGTCCGTGCAGGAGTTCGGTCGCCGCATTGGCGAGGGTTTTCTTGACGTCGTTGAGTTCGACTCCCTCGACCGCTTCCAGACGCTCGATTTCGGGCAGCGGAATCTCGGTGAACAGTCGCAGGAATCGACCGACATCGGCGTCCTCGGTGTTGCGCCAGTACTGCCAATACTCGTAGGGCGAGACCATATCCGGGTTGAGCCAGACCGCTCCTTGCGCGGTCTTCCCCATTTTCGCTCCCGATGAGGTCGTCAGCAGCGGGCAGGTCAGCCCGAACAGCTGTGGCGTTCCCAGACGACGGCCGAGGTCGATGCCGTTGACGATGTTGCCCCATTGATCCGATCCGCCGATCTGAAGGCTGCAGCCATACCGCCGGGACAATTCGACAAAGTCGTAGGCCTGCAGAACCATGTAGTTGAACTCGAGGAACGAAAGTTCGCTCTCGCGCTCCAGCCGCGTTTTCACCGACTCTAAGCTGAGCATCCGGTTGACCGAAAAATGGCGCCCAATATCCCGCAAAAACGGCAGATATCGAAGCTCCAGCAGCCATTCGGCGTTGTCCACCAGGAGCGCGCCGCCCCGACCGCCAAAGTCGATAAACTTCGCAAAGGCCTGCTCGATGCCGCGCTTGTTGGACTCGATCGCATCATCGCCCAGGATGGGGCGGCTCTCGTCGCGGAAGCTTGGATCGCCGACACGGGTGGTGCCGCCGCCGACCAGGATGATCGGTCGGTGGCCGGTCTTTTGCAGCCAGCGCATCATCATGATCGACACCAGGCTGCCGACATGAAGCGAGGGTGCGGTACAGTCGTAGCCGACATAGGCCACCACCGACTCGGCGGCGGCAGCTTCATCGATGCCCGTCGAATCCGAGCTCTGATGAAGGTAACCGCGGTCGAACATGGCCCGCATGAAATCGGACTTGAACACGCCCATGGCTTCGTTTGTTCCTTACACGATCGCAATTGTCAGCGCGGCTGTTTAGCAGTTAGACGATTGGATTACACGATGGACGCGCTCGCCATGCCGGCAATGACTGTTCTTGGCCTGATGAGCGGCACGTCGATGGATGGCATCGACGCGGCCGTTGTCGAAACTGACGGTGAGGCGATCAACGCTTTCGGTCCCCGCCTGTTTTCGCCCTATGCCGACGACGAGCGAGATTTGTTGGACAGGGCGATTGAGGCTGCCCCCTCGCTTGATGATCGGCGGTCACGTCCATCAGTGATCGCTGAGGCTGAGGCGGTGGTCACCGATGCCCATGGCCGTATCGTTGAGCGCCTGCTCGACGAACATCCAAGCTTGTCGATCGACCTCATCGGCTTTCACGGACAGACGATCCTGCACGCGCCCGAGCGGCGCATGACGGTTCAAATCGGCGACGGTGGGGTCCTGGCTCAGCGGCTCGCAGTGCCGGTGATGTTCGACATGCGCGCCGCCGATATGGCGGCCGGCGGTGAGGGGGCGCCTCTGGTTCCGATTTTCCATAAGGCGCTGATCGGTCGCTCCGGCCTGTCGGGTAATGTCGCAGTGGTCAATATCGGCGGCGTCGCCAATATCACCCGAATTGGCGCCGACGGATCGCTGCAGGCGGGCGATGTCGGGCCGGGCAACGCGCTGCTTGACGATTTGATCCGGGCGCGAACGGGGCTCACCATGGATCGAGACGGCACGTTCGCCAGCCGGGGGCAGATCGACGACGAGCTCGTCGCCAGATGGATGACCGACCCGTGGTTCGATCGACCGTTGCCGAAGTCGCTCGACCGGAACGCTTTTTCCGTCGAAGCGGTGGCCCGGCTGAAGACCGAAGACGCCGCTGCGACACTGGCCGGTTTCACTTCTAGAGCCATCGTGAAAGGGATTGTGATCACCGGCGGTGCCGACAGCATCGTCGTCGTCGGCGGCGGGGCGAGAAATCCGACCCTCCTCAAGAATATCCTGCAAGATGCTGGAATCGCAGTGGAAACGGGTACTATCCATGGTTGGGATTCGGATTTTGTGGAGGCGCAGGCGTTCGCTTATCTGGCCGCTCGCGCACGCCACGGCCTGCCTTTGACCTACCCTGGAACAACCGGGGTCGGCAGGCCGCTCACCGGAGGTCGGCTGGCCGATTTGCATGCGTCTGGCAGGGCGCCGCCGATTACGGTATGAGCCGGAGTTCCTCCGAGCCACCAGCAAAGTCACTCGAAGAATCCGCCTCCGCAATGAAACTTGCAGAAATCGCAGAAGCCCTTTCGGGAGAGGTCTCCGGAGACACCGATCTGGAGATCGATCGCGTCGTCCACCCGGCCGACGCCGCCGATCGCGGTGATCTGGCTGTGGCGCTCAGCGACGATGCGCTCGCGGCACTGGGCGATTGCAAGGCCGGTGCGGCGGTGGTCGCAGAAGGTTCGGCGGAGTCGGTTGCTGGGCTCCCGGTTATCCACGTAGCCGGCGATGAGCGGAGCGTCATCGCCGATCTGACGGAATTATTCGCCGCCGCTCCAAGCCTGGACAAGGGCGTCCACGAGTCCGCCAATGTCGCCGCTGACGCAGACATCGGCAGCCAGGTCTCCATTGGCGCCTTTGCCAGCATCGGTGCCGGCAGTCGATTGGGCGACCGGACAAACGTGCTCGCCAACGTGATCGTGGGGACCGGCGTGGTGATCGGAAGCGATTGCACGATCTTTCCCGGCGCCGTCATTGGCGATCGCGTCGAGATCGGTGATCGGGTCATCATCCACGCCAATGTGGTGATCGGTGCCGACGGCTTCAGTTTCATACCGGCCGGTGCACCGGATGCTGGGGGCGGGGCCCCCGGCATCCCGCGCCGCATCCATTCGCTGGGGACGGTGGTGGTCGAGGACGACGTCGAGATTGGGGCCGGGACCACCATCGACCGCGCGACGCTCAGGCAAACCCGCATCGGACGCGCCACCAAGATCGATAACCAAGTTCAGATCGCGCACAACACGGTCATCGGCGAGTCCTGTATCATCTGCGGAAAAGTCGGCATCGCCGGGAGCGTGGTACTCGGCGACCGGGTTCTGGTGGCCGCTGCAGCGGGGATTCGCGATCACGTCACCATCGGTTCGGATTCAACCATCGCCGCGTTGGCGGGCGTTGGCGGAAACGTTGCGTCGGGTACGGTCATGTCGGGGATACCGGCCACGCCGCACAAAAGATGGATGGAAAGGCTCGTGAATGTGGGCCGCCTGAAGATGCTTTATTCGCGCGTCGCCGCGCTTGCGGAGCGGATGACGGTCCTTGAGAAAAAAATGGGTCTCGAACAACCGGGGCAGGCCGAACCGACTGGAGGTGAGCATGGCCGAAGTGGCTGAGGATGTATTGGCGATCATCGCCGCAAAAATTCCTGGCGAGCGCAAGGGCGTCAGACTGACCGACAAGCTTGAAGAGTTGGGGTTGGAGTCGGTGGACTTTCTGGAGATGGTTTTTGATCTGGAAGAAAAGTTCGAGATCCAAGTCCCCTACAACGCCAATACCGCGGCGGATGATTTTACGACCGTCGAAGACGTGGTTAAAGCGATCCAGGGTCTGGTCGAGCAGAAAGCGTGATCTGGCCCCATCGTGTCGTCGTAACTGGCTGTGGGGTCATGTCTCCCCTCGGCCATGATACGCTCAGCTACTGGTCGGGCCTTGCCGCCGGCACGAGCGGCATTGCCCAGCCGACGCTGGTTGATCCGGAACTCCTGCAGGGCGAAGTCGTCGCCGAGGTCAAGGATTACAACGCGGCCGATCATTTCGACGAGCGCCAGCTCGCCCCCCTTGATCGCGTGTCGCAGTTCGCGATCGTCGCTGCGCGGCAGGCCATCGCCCAGTCCGGTTTGGAACTTGGCAACGGCCTGTCCGAGCGGACCGCCACGATCGTCGGCACCGGCATCGGCGGTTCGACGACGCTGGACGAGTCGTACAAGCGTCTCTACGGCGAGAATGCCAAGCGCATCTACCCGCTCACCGTACCCAAACTCATGCCCAATGCGCCCGCGAGCCAGGTGTCCATGCATTGCGGTTTGCGCGGCCCGTCTTTCGGTGTGGTCAGCGCCTGCTCCTCTGCCACCCACGCGATCGGCACCGCTTTTCAAATGGTCCGTACGGGGATCGCCTCGGCTGCGGTCACCGGCGGCACGGAAGCCTGTATCAATCTCGGCACGCTGAAGGCCTGGGAAGCGCTGAGAGTCATGGCGAACGACACCTGTCGCCCATTTTCCCGTGACCGACGCGGGCTTGTGATCGGGGAGGGCGCGGCGATGGTCGTGCTCGAGACGCTTGAGGGAGCCCGCAAGCGCGGCGCCGAGATCATCGGCGAAATCGTTGGCTTCGGCATGAGCGCCGACGCCGCCGACCTGACCAATCCGGATATCGGGGGTATGGCACGCGGCGTGCAGGCCTGTCTTGACGACGGCGGCATCGCTTCCCAAGACGTCGACTATATCAACGCCCATGGCACCGGTACGGCGGCCAACGATACCGCCGAGACGGCCGCGCTCAAGGCGACCTTCGGCGACCAGGCGAGTAAAATTCCGATTTCGTCGACCAAATCCATGGTCGGCCATGCATTGGGAGCGGCCGGGGCGTTGGAGTTCATCGCCATCCTGTTGGCAGCGCGCGAAAACGTGGCCCCCCCGACGGCCAACTATCTCGGCCCCGACCCGGCCTGCGACCTCGACTATGTTCCCGACGAAGCCAGGCCGCACAAGATCGACCTCGCGGTCTCCAATTCATTCGCGTTTGGTGGCCTCAACGCCGTGCTTGCGGTGGCCAAGACGCCCTAAGTGGATCAACCGAGACATTTGAGTCCAAACAAGCTTGTCGATGACTGGCTCGTAAAGCCTTCCAATGTCTCGATAAGTTGATCCATCAGCGAAGAATCGGGGGGTTCGAAACGATCGATTCGAGCCGCTGGGATCCTTTCAACCAACGCATCGCCCGTTCCCTCGGGTTTGTCGATTGGCGGGCGCCAACGTCAAACCTATCCAGAGCGATGCGGGGGCATCGACCGTCGATCGTTTCGACGCTTGATCGGCTCGCCGATCGAGAACCGGAATTGGCTCAGGGTTGGTCGAAAAGGCTCTAGTCGATTTTGAGTGCCGCCAGTCGCATATCGAGATAATCGGTGCAGTTGCCGATCAATTTATCAACGTCGTTTTCGAAAAAGTGGTTGGCGCTTGGGATGATCCGGTGATCGATCACGATGCCTTTCTGCGACTTCAATTTGTCGACCAGCACCTGAACGTCCTTGCGCGGTACGACCTTGTCATGGTCACCGTGGATGATCAGCCCCGACGATGGGCAGGGCGCCAGAAACGAGAAATCATGCAGATTGGCCGGTGGGGCGATTGAGATGAATCCTTCGATCTCGGGGCGCCGCATCAGCAACTGCATGCCGATCCAGGCGCCGAAGGAAAACCCGGCGACCCAGCAGGCCCGTGCATCCGGTTGAATGGATTGCGCCCAGTCCAGCGCTGCGGCGGCGTCGGACAATTCGCCGCCGCCATGATCGAAGGTGCCCTGGCTGCGCCCAACGCCTCGGAAGTTGAACCGAAGGGCCGAAAAGCCGCGCTTGGTGAACATGTAGAACAATTGGTAGACGATCTGATTGTTCATCGTGCCGCCGAACCGCGAGTGCGGATGCAGGATGATAGCGATCGGCGCGCTCCTCGTCTCCGCAGGCTGATAACGACCTTCCAGACGTCCGGCGGGTCCGGTGAGAATGACTTCGGGCATTGATGGGGACTCTTTTCAATTCGCCCGGCATTTGACAGCGGGCAGCGCATCCAAACTGGTACTTTTTCGCCTGTTCCAGCCGCTCTTCCAGGCGCGGGGCGGCATTCATATCACAATCGATGGGGCCGGTTTCAAGCTTGTCGACATTGCAGCCGGCCTTCTGCCGCTCCATCTGTTAGACACAGACGAACGTCGCCGTCGACAACCGTGATTTTTTCAGCGAGCCATGCAGCGGGTCTACCTCGACTACAACGCCACCGCACCGCTTTTGCCTGAGGCAAGGGCGGCGATGCTTGAAGTGATGGCACAGGTGGGAAATCCGTCGTCGGTTCACATGGAGGGTCGCCACGCCCGCGCCATCGTCGAGAAGGCAAGATCGGACGTGGCCGACCTGGTTGCCGCTGACCCGCGGCAGGTCACCTTCACCAGCGGCGGAAGCGAAGCGAACGCGTCCGTGTTGACCCCGAACTGGAGCAGGGATGGCCGGCCTCAGCGCTTCGACCATCTGGTCGTCAGCGCCGTGGAACATCCCTCGGTCCTGGCCGGTGGCCGGTTCCGGCCGGAGGCCGTCAAGGTCGCCGCCGTAGACGGTGACGGCGTTGTTGACCTTTCGCGACTCGACCAACTCCTTGGCAACATGGACGGCAGGGCAGTCGTGTCGGTCATGCACGCCAACAACGAGACCGGCGTTATCCAGCCGATCACCGATGTGGCTCGCCTCGCTCATCGCCACGAAGCGCTGGTCCACAGCGATGCGGTTCAGGCCGTTGGTCGAATACCGGTCGATCTGGCGGCAAGCGGGGTCGACGTCATGACACTGTCGGCGCACAAGCTCGGCGGCCCGCCCGGATGCGGTGCGGTGATCCGAGCGCCGGACGCACCGACGTTCGAGCCTCTGGTGGGCGGTGGCGGCCAGGAATCGCGCCTGCGCGCGGGAACGGAGAACGTTGTCGCCATCGCCGGCTTCGGCGCTACGGCACGCGCCTCCCGTTTCGACGAGGCGAGGTCGTCGAACTGGCGCGCATTGGTGGCTCGGCTCAAACAGGAGATCGGTCCGCGGTCCACGGTCTTTGGCGGTGGCTCGCACATGCGGTTGCCACAGACCCTGTGTTTCGGCGTCGAGGGCGCCTTGGCCGAGACCCTGGTCATCGCCCTCGACCTGGAAGGCGTGGCGGTGTCGTCGGGCGCCGCCTGCTCGTCCGGAAAGGTCGGCCCGAGCCACGTGCTGGCCGCCATGGGCGTCCCCGGCAGACTTGCGAAATCAGCTATTCGTGTCAGTTTGGGCTGGGATTCCGATGAATCGAGCTTAGATTTATTCGCGACAGCGTGGCGGAACGTGATAAGGCACATCGCGCTGGAGACATCGTCGGCTTGAAAAGCCGCACCTGCTCAACCCGCGGTCCTTGAAACCGCTGTGGATGGAGTGAGAAATGCCTGCCGTCCGAGAGACGGTTGATGCCGTTCGCGGCATCGACGTCGACCAGTACAAGTATGGTTTCGTCACCGAGATCGAATCCGAGAAAGCCCCCAAAGGGCTCTCCGAGGACATCGTCAGGTACATTTCCGACAAGAAGCACGAGCCCGAATGGATGCTCGAATGGCGGCTTGGCGCTTACCGGCGCTGGTTGACCCTGGCGGAGCCGACCTGGGCGCGGGTTTCCTATCCGAAGATCGATTTCGACGACATTTACTATTACGCCGCCCCCAAGAACACGGACGGGCCAAGGAGCCTGGACGAGGTCGATCCCGAATTGTTGGCGACCTATGAGAAACTCGGCATACCGTTGCGCGAACGCGAGGTCCTGGCGGGCGTTCAGGGCGCGAAAGTAGCGGTCGATGCGGTGTTCGATTCGGTTTCGGTGGTCACCACGTTCAAGGAAGAGCTGAAAAAGGCGGGCGTGATTTTCTGCGCGATCTCCGAGGCCATCCGCGACCACCCGGACATCGTCAGAAAGTATCTCGGCACTGTGGTGCCGACGACCGACAATTTTTATGCGACGCTGAACTCGGCGGTCTTCTCCGACGGATCGTTCGTTTTTGTTCCCGAAGGTGTCCGCTGCCCGATGGAGCTGTCGACCTATTTCCGTATCAACGAGCCCAACACCGGCCAGTTCGAGCGCACGCTGATCATCGCCGAAAAGGGGGCTTACGTCTCCTATTTGGAAGGCTGCACCGCGCCAATGCGCGATGAGAATCAGCTTCACGCCGCGGTCGTGGAGTTGGTCGCCCTGGACGATGCCGAGATCAAGTACTCGACCGTTCAGAACTGGTATCCGGGCGACGCCAACGGCAAGGGCGGCATCTACAATTTCGTCACCAAGCGCGGTGACTGCCGTGGCCACCGCTCCAAGATTTCATGGACGCAGGTGGAAACCGGTTCGGCCATCACCTGGAAATATCCGAGCTGCATTCTGCGGGGAGACGACTCGGTCGGCGAGTTCTACTCGATCGCGGTATCAAACGGTCATCAGCAGATCGATTCCGGGACCAAGATGACTCATCTCGGCCGCAACACCCGCAGTCGCATCATCTCCAAGGGAATCGCCGCCGGTTTTTCGAACAACACCTATCGCGGCCTGGTCACCAGCCATCGCAAGGCTACGGGCGCCCGCAACCACACGGTCTGCGATTCGCTGCTGATCGGCGACAAATGCGGAGCCCACACCATTCCCTATATCGAGGGCAAGAACGCTCAGGTGACGTTCGAGCACGAGGCCTCCACCTCCAAGATCTCCGACGAGCAGCTGTTCTACGCCAGAAGCCGTGGCCTCGATGAGGAGGCGGCGGTGGCCTTGATCGTCAATGGATTCGTACGCGAGGTCATCCAGCAATTGCCGATGGAGTTCGCGGTCGAGGCGCAAAAGCTGATCGGGATCAGTCTCGAGGGAAGCGTTGGGTGATGAGCGAAAATGCCAAGCCTGTCGTCAACGTCGACGACCTCGATCTCAATGATTTCGGCCACGGCGAGAAGTTCGGCGCCAAGCTTGGTCAGATCGGCGCGCTGATCGGCGCGGAGGCGATGGGCTGCATGCTGATCGTGGTCGAACCGGGCAAGGCCGCCTTCCCCTTTCACGTTCATCACGCCAACGAGGAGATGTTCGTGATCCTGGAAGGGAGCGGCGAGTATCGCTTCGGCGAAGCGGTCCACGACATCCGCGCCGGCGATGTCCTGGCCGCCCCGGCGGGCGGGCCCGACGTCGCTCACCAGATCACCAATACCGGCTCATCGACCATGAAATATCTCGGGCTGTCGACGAAGATCGGTCCCGAAGTGCCCGAGTATCCCGATTCCGGCAAATTCGGCGTGATGTCGCGATTCGACCGATCGAAGCCGGACTCCGGCGGCATTCGCTTTATCGGCCGCCTGGCCAGCGGCCTCGACTATTGGGACGGCGAAGGCGACGAGGCCACGCCGGCGGTCGCAAACAAGGGCTGAGACGAAATTTCGATCATGCTTGAAATCAGTAACCTCCACGTGTCGGTCGACGGCCGCCAGATCCTGCGCGGCATCGATCTCAACCTCGCCGCCGGCGAGGTTCACGCCATCATGGGGCCGAACGGTTCCGGCAAGTCGACGCTGGCCTACGTTCTGGCTGGCCGCGAGGGATACGATGTCACCGACGGGTCGATCACGTTCAAGGGCGAGGATCTGCTTGAAAAAGAGCCCGACGAGCGCGCCGCCGACGGGCTGTTCCTCGCCTTTCAGTATCCGATTGAAATCCCCGGCGTGGCGGGCATGACCTTTCTCAAGGCGGCGCTCAACGCCATCAGGAAAAAACGGGGCCTGGAAGAGATTTCGACGCCCGACTTCGTCCGCAAGACCAGGGAGGTTGCCGAGCGCCTTGAAGTGACACAGGAAATGCTCCGCCGCCCGCTTAATGTCGGGTTTTCCGGTGGTGAGAAAAAGCGCAACGAGATCATGCAGATGGCGTTGCTGGAACCGTCGCTTTGCGTGATGGACGAAACCGATTCCGGTCTGGATATCGATGCCCTGCGCGTGGTCGCCAAGGGTGTCAACCAGATGCGCTCCGGTGACCGCGGTATCATCGTCATCACCCATTATCAGCGCCTGCTGAACCACATCGTGCCGGATTTCGTGCACGTGCTGTCGCAGGGGCGCATCGCGCGCTCCGGTGGCAAGGAACTGGCGCTCGAGCTCGAGGAGAGGGGCTACGGCGAATTCGCCGGCGAGGCCGCCTGAGGGACCCGGTGAACGAGCAAGTCAACATTCGCTCCACCGTCGAAGACGCATTGGCGGCGGCCTTCGCCGACGCTCGCGCCGCGCTTCCGGGCGGCCCGGCCACGCGGGCGTGGCGGGACGCGGCCTTTGCCAGCTTTGACGCATCGGGATTACCGCACCGGCGGATCGAGGCGTGGAAATATACCGATCTGCGCCGCCTGATGCGGGTTGCCGCACCGCCGGCGGATCTCGCCGACCCACAGGTTCTGGCAAGCCTGTCGCAAACCGATCCGCTGGCCGGACTTGAGAGGGCGCGCATCGTCCTTGCCAATGGCCGCTATCTTCGTGACCTGTCCGACGTAAGCGGTGCCGACGGCCTTACGGTGGAAGATTTCGCCGACGCGCTGGGGGGCGAACCCGATGGCTCCGATGGGCTGGCCGATGATGGTGATCCGCTGGTCAAGCTCAACACCGCATTCGTCCAGGGTGGCGTTGTCGTCACATTGGCGCCGGATGCAGATCCGGTGCTGCCGGTGGAGATCGTGCACCTGACGGCGGTCGACAAGCCGGCTGCAGCAACACCACGTGTGATCGTCAGACTTGGCGAGAATGCGCGCGGCCGGATCATTGAAACCTATCGCGGGCCGGACGGTGTTGCCTACCAGGTGAACGCGCTGACCGCACTCGATCTTGGCGCCGGCGCGCGGCTCGAATGGTCGCGAATCCAGGCCGAAGGCGATCTCTCACAGCATATTTCAAGTTTCTTCGGACGTCTTGATCGCGACGCAGCGCTGAACCATTTGGCCGTCAATGGCGGTGCGGCACTGTGGCGATGGCAGGGCCGGGTCGTTGTCGCCGGCGAGGGAGCCGACGCCGTCTTCTCGGCCGCCACGCTGCTTGGCGGCGATAATCACGGTGACACCAAACTCACCGTCACCCATACCGCCGGGCACTCGACCAGCCGCGAATTGTTCAAGAGCGTTGTTGACGGGCGCGCCCAAGGGGCGTTCCAGGGCCTGATCGAAGTCGGCCGGGATGCGCAGAAGACCGACGCCCGGATGATGAGCCAGGCGCTGCTTTTGTCGGACGAGGCCCAGTTCGCATCCAAACCGGAACTCGAGATCTTCGCCGACGATGTCCAGTGCGGGCACGGATCGACCACCGGTCAGCTTGACGAAGCCCATCTGTTCTATCTGATGTCACGCGGTATCCCGCGAGCCGCCGCCGCCCGGCTCCTGATCGAGGCGTTTCTCGACGATGCGATCGACGCGCTCGAGGACGGTGCTGTGGCCGCGGCCCTACGCCGGATCGTTGCCGACTGGCTGGCGCGCAAACCGCGGAGTTCGTCATGAGCGCGGTGGCGGAGGCGATCAGCCGGGCCTACGACGTCGAGGCGATCCGGTCCGACTTCCCGATCCTGTCGCGGGAGGTGTATGGAAAACCATTGACGTATCTCGACAACGCGGCCTCCGCGCAGAAACCCAGGACAGTGATCGACGCCGTGTCTCACGCGTACTCGTCCGAATACGCGAATGTTCATCGCGGCCTCCATTTCCTGTCCAACGCCGCGACCGAGGCCTATGAGTCCGCCCGGGAGACGGTGCGCGCGTTCATCAATGCCGCCCACGGCGACGAGATCATTTTTACCGCGAACGCCACCGCGGCGATCAACCTGGTTGCCTCGTCCTACGGCGGCACGGTGATCGGCGAGGGCGACGAGATCGTCCTGTCGATCATGGAGCATCACTCCAACATCGTGCCGTGGAACTTTCATCGTGAGCACAAGGGCGCGGTGATCAAATGGGCGCCGGTCGCCGAGGATGGATCGTTTCGGCTGGATCAGCTGCGAGCGCTGCTGACCCCGCGCACAAGAATGGTGGCAATCACCCATATGTCGAATGTGCTGGGAACCGTGGTCCCGATCAATGAGGTCTGTCGTATCGCCCACGAGCGTGGCATTGCGGTGCTGATCGACGGCAGCCAGGGAGCGGTCCACCTGCCGGTCGACGTTCAGGAAATCGACTGCGATTTTTACGCCTTCACAGGTCACAAGCTGTACGGTCCCAGTGGGATTGGTGTTCTCTACGGGAAACGCCAGCGGCTGAATGCCATGCCGCCTTACGTAGGCGGAGGAGAAATGATCGCCGACGTTACCGAGGATCGGGTCACCTACGCCGATCCGCCCCAGCGCTTTGAAGCGGGCACCCCGCCGATCGTGCAGGCGATCGGGCTGGCCGCGGCGATCGACTATGTCGAGGGTATCGGCCGGGATCGGATCGCCGCGCACGAGGCCGGATTGCGCGACTACGCCCGCGATAGCCTGAGCCGCATCAACAGCTTGACAATCCACGGAGACGCGGCGGACAAGGGCGGGATTTTTTCGTTCAACCTGGCCGGCGCCCATGCCCACGACGTTTCCACGATCATCGATCGCGCCGGCGTCGCCGTTCGCGCCGGCACCCATTGCGCCCAGCCGCTTCTTGCCCGGTATGGCGTGACGGCGACGTGCCGGGCGTCCTTCGGGCTTTACAACACCACCGAAGACGTCGACCGGCTCGTCGCCGCGCTTGGCAAGGCAGCGGACTTCTTTGCATGAGGTGCGGATGTGGATGACGTGATCAAGACCATTTCCGAAGTACCATCGACGCCATCGGCGCCGTCAGCGCCGGCTTCCGTCCAACCCCAGGCGGTTGGCTCCGCGATCCCTGCCGATGAGCTGGACCGCCTCACCCGCGACATCATCGCGGCGCTGAAATCGGTGTACGATCCCGAAATTCCATCCGATATCTATGAACTTGGCCTGATCTACAAGGTTGACGTCGACGATGACCGAAACGTGGCGGTGGAGATGACTTTGACGGCGCCCGGGTGCCCGGTCGCCGGCGAGATGCCGGGTTGGGTGGAGAACGCGGTCAGCCTGGTGCCGGGGATCGCCAATGTCACGGTGGACATGGTTTTCGATCCGCCTTGGACGCCGGAACTGATGTCGGATGAGGCCAAGGTAGCGCTCGATTGGTACTGATCGGCTTGGCGGCGCTTGCCGGGGAGCCGTATTGGTACCATCTTAGGAACTGAATCAGGATTGCGCCGGGTTCCAGCGCGCAACAAGGGACCGAAAATGTCGCATGTGGGACCGCAGCCGGCGGTGATCCAACTGACCGAGAAGGCGGCCGCCCGCGTTCGCGAAATCGTCGATTCGGACGAACGATCGCTGGCCGGCGTCCGGGTGGGCGTCAAGAACGCCGGTTGTGCCGGCATGGCCTATACGCTTGATCCGGTCGAGACGCCCGATTTCGGCGACGATGTTGTCGATAGCCATGGCGTGACCGTTTACATCGATCCCAAAGCGGTGCTTTTTCTGCTTGGCAGCACGATGGATTTCGAAACCACCAAGCTCCGCTCCGGTTTCGTGTTTCAAAATCCCAATGAAGTGTCGTCGTGCGGCTGCGGTGAGTCGGTGATGCTCAAGGAAGCCCCGGCCGACGCCTGACGCTAGCGGGGGCGCCACGATGACCGGCAGCTTTGAAGATCACCTGAATGACCTGTTCGCACCCCTGGGCGGCGTCACCCTTCGCAAGATGTTCGGCGGCCTTGGCATTTTCAGGGAAGGGGTGATGTTCGGCCCGGTCGCCGACGAGACCCTCCACCTCAAAGTCGACGCGGTCAACCAGCCGGATTTCGAGTCCGACAGAAAGCGGTATCTGTTGCGTTGATAAAGCGCCGGCACTCGTTGATAACCCCTTTTTCCCAAACGATAAATTGCGCTCGCTAATAACCGCTTGCGTTGACGGCGGTTGACCAACTATCTTGTCTATCCGTTGCCACGTTGCTGCCATGGAGGGACTGAACATGAGCACTGATAGGCAATCCGCAGCGCTCACGGAGCGCAGAATCAGAGACGCCAGGCCGCGTGCGGAGGCCTGGACTCTTTGGGATTCCGGCATAAAGGGGTTTGGCGTCCGCATGTCGCCCGGCGGCACAAAGTCCTACCTGTTGATGTATCGGGCCGGCGGCCGTCTGCGCCGTTGGACGTTCGGGCGCGTTGGAGAAATGAGCCTGGCCGATGCCCGCCACGTTGCCCGGGAAGAAATGGCGTTGATCCGGCTCGGCCGGGGCGACCCCGCCGGCAAGCGGCAAGAGGCGGCTGCGGCGCCAACCGTGGGCGATGGGCTCGCCCGTTATTTCGCCGAGTACGCGCCGGCCCGCGTCGAGGCCGGGCGGCTGACAGAGCGCACCTTGATCGACTACCGGGGCCAGGCGCGGCGCACGGTCGCCCCGGCACTCGGGAATATCAAGATCGCCGATGTCACGCGGGCCGATGTAGAGATCGCAGTCGCCAGGATCGCGCCGGTTCAACGGTCGCGCACGCTGGCGCTGATTTCGATGCTGTTCAATCTATTCGAGACTTGGGAATACCGCCCGCAGCATACGAACCCGGCACGCGGGATCGAGAAGGTGCGGGAGGAACCCCGCGATCGCACGCTAAGTCCGAGTGAAACCACCGCGCTCGGGGCGGCGCTCGCGGCCTGTGACCGCCCACTGGAAGCCAGCACTATCCGGTTTTTAATGCTGACGGGCTGGCGTACTGGCGAGGCCCTGGGGCTGCGTTGGGATCACGTCAATTTCGAGACTGGCGAGATCGTGTTGCCCTCGACCAAGACCGGCCGCGACGTTCGCAGACTTGCCGGCCTTGCCCTTCAAGTGGTCGCCGGCATGCCGCGTATCCATGGCGATGATCGGGTGTTTCCGGTTCGCCGTGACACGCTGCGCCGGCATTTCAAGCTCGCATGCAAGGCAGCCGATATTGCCGATTGCACCGTTCACGACCTGCGCCGCACCTTCGCCAGCAACGCCGCCAACGCGGGATTGTCGGTGCTGGTGTTGAGAGACTTGTTGGGCCACAAGACGCTCGCCATGGCAAACCGTTATGCCCGGCGCTCGGGAACGGCGCTCTACGACGCTCAAGACGCTGGCGCCGAGCGCATGGCGGCGTTGCTGGCCGGCAAGGCTGGCGTTGTCGTGCCGTTCGGCAACAAAGGGTAGGGCGGCGCGGGCGCATGTAGCGTGTCCCAGTGACAAAGATAGAGAATCCTGTTGACGGCGGCGGCGCTGGCTCGTAAACTCGCCACGTGGCGAAACAGCCTACGACGCATGAAGTGTATGAGTCTGGCGATGCCGGGGCCTGGCAAACCTGGTGGCGGCGGCGCTTCATGCGGAAGGGCGCAGGTCGCCTGGCCCGGGGAACAGGCCCGCAGACGGATAGCAGGGAGAGTGCGGAGTGGAGTGTGGAACAGCGGCGCCGCTTTGCCAGCGGAGTTGACTGGGATCCTGACTCAGCCACCGGCTTGACGGCACCGCAAGCGAGGCCATCCGACGGTTCAAGAGGGTGAACGAAAACCACCCTGAAAACTCGTGTTTGGAACAGCCCTAGGGAAAGGGGAACTGCGCGCCTAGCGGCGGCCAGCATCCCCTCTCTCCCACGGTGGCGCAGGCCAAGCGCGGTCAATCAGGAGGGTCAACGCACCCAACTTGAATCCTGTTGGAGGCCAACGCCCCATGACTACAATCACACATTTTGACGACACCAAGCTCTATCACACGAGCGATCCGCTGTTGGAGCAGTTCGGCCGGCCGCAAACCTGGCGCCTGTGGCGCGCCAAGAATAAAGGCCCGAGCTATCTGAAAGTCGGCGGCCGCGTTTTTTATAGCGGCGCCGAGTTGAATAAATGGCTCGCCATAAGCGTGGTCGAGTTGACCGCTCCTTGGCCGGTCTGAGCGGTCTTCGTGGCGGCCGGGGCCGGCCCTTCGTCCACGGTTTCGGTGGCACCGCTGGCACCAGAATCGTCGGTCAAAAGCGTCTCCTTTATTTGCTCGCCCCAAAAGAGAGAGCGGCCCCCTCACGAAAGCCGCCCTGATCAAGGGGTTAGCACGAAGGTTGCCGATGACGCGGTTGCCGAGCTCTGGTTTGTCAAAACGCGCTGGCCGGGAGGCGTGCACTGCCCGTGCTGTGGCTCACTGAACGTGCAGGAACGCGAGACGCGGAAGCCGCAGCCCTATCGCTGCCGGGATTGCCGCAAGGATTTCTCGGTCAAGCTCGGCACGCTCATGGAAGGGTCAAAACTCGGATTTCAGACCTGGGCGATGGCGATCTACCTGATGATGACGGGACTCAAGGGCACGTCCAGCATGAAGCTTCACCGTGACTTGGGCGTCACACAGAAAACCGCGTGGCACCTAGCGCACCGGATCAGAGAAACGTGGAGCGACCCGGAGTCGCCCTTTGCTGGTCCGGTCGAGGTTGACGAAACCTTCATCGGCGGCAAGGAAAAGAACAAGCACGCTCACAAGAAGCTCAGGGCGGGTCGTGGCACCGTTGGAAAGGCTATCGTGATTGGCGCCAAGGACCGCGAGACGAACCGCGTTAGCGCCGTCGTGGTCGAGGGAACGGACGCCAAGACGCTCCAGGGCTTCATCGGCGATCGCGCCGCCAAGGGCGCAACCGTCTATACGGACGATCACGGCGGATATCAGGGAATGCCGTTCGAGCATGAAACCGTGAAGCACAGCATCAGCGAGTACGTGAACGGCATGGCCCACACCAACGGCATTGAGTCGTTCTGGTCGATGCTGAAGCGCGGCTACCACGGCACCTACCATCACATGAGCGAGAAGCACCTTGGCCGTTACGTTGGGGAATTCGCCGGGCGTCACAACAACCGCCCCGCTGACACCATCGACCAGATGCAGGCTACTGCGCAAGGAATGGTAGGGAAGCGGTTGCGCTATCAGGATTTGGTCGCATGACTGCAAACTGGCAAAACCGCACGGTGTTTCACGGCGACAACCTTCCGTTCCTTCGCGCCATGAACAGCGAATCCATCGACCTGATCGCGACTGACCCACCATTCAACAAGGGTCGGGACTTCCATGCCACGCCTGACAGCCTCGCCGCCGGAGCCAAGTTCCAGGACCGATGGTCATGGGAGCGCGATGTACACGAAGAATGGACTGACCAAATCACCGACGATCATCCCCGGCTTATGGAGGCTATCGAGTCGGCGCGTTACGCACACTCTGACGGCATGGGAGCGTTCATGTGCTTCATGGCCGTCCGGCTGCTGGCTATGCGGCGGGTGCTCAAGCCGACCGGCTCAATCTATCTGCACTGCGACCCGACCGCCAGTCACTATCTCAAGGCCGTTATGGACGCGATATTCGGCTGGCGGATGTTCCTGAATGAGATTGTGTGGTGCTACAACGTCGGCGGCAAAGGCAAGAGATGGTGGGCACGGAAGCATGATATCATCTTGTTCTATGCCAAGGGGAAGACGTATTACTTCGACGGCCAAGCGGCCGGTATAGCCCGCGATACCGGGACAAAGAGCTTTGGCGGCCGTATCGGAACAGATGAGAACGGCAGGCCATATCAGGACAAGATTGTCCGCTCGACTGGTAAGGTTTACCGCTACTATCTAGACGAACCGAAAATCCCGGAGGATTGGTGGACGGACATTAACAGCCTCCAGTCGGGCGTAGGAGAACGGGTCGGCTATCCTACGCGAAAGCCGTTGGGCCTCTATGAGCGCCTGATCCTCGCCAGCTCGAACGAGGGCGACATTGTGCTCGATCCCTTCGCAGGATGCGCCACGACTCTTGTCGCGGCCGAGCGCCTCGGGCGCCAGTGGGTTGGCATGGACATTTGGGACAACGCCAAGACGGTTGTGCTGCAACGGCTGGCGCGGGAGGGTTTGACGGAGCAGGACGGAGAGCGGGCCGGGTTGTTTGACGAAGATGTGCATTTCACCGCCGCTCCGCCCGTCCGCACGGACGACGGCGAGACTGCCGCGCCCTTCCTCCGCGTCAAGCAGCGGGTGAGCGAGCCAGATGGACCGAGCTGGACACGAGCCCAGATGTACGCGCACTTGCTGGAGCAACACGGCCCGCGTTGCCAAGGCTGCGACCGAGCCTTTGACGATCCTCGCTATCTCGAACTCGACCACAACACGCCGCGCTCAGACGGCGGGCTAAATCACATATCGAACCGTATCCTACTGTGCGGGCCGTGCAACCGGCTCAAGAGCAATACCTACACGCGGATCGGGCTGCGGCGGGAGAACAAGCGCAAGGGCTACATGGTGACAGGGAGTGCACCATGACTGTAGAGCCGACCAAGAAACGTACCCGAGGTCGCCCTATCGAGAAACCGAGGCCAGAGCCGATCCCCGACACGGCGGAGAACATCGCGCGGGCGATCATGCGAGGCCCACCCAAGAAAGAATGGGATTACATGAAGGCGGCGGAGGCACGAGATTCAAAGGAGGGATAATTCGGTCTATGGGTAAACACGTATATAATTCCCTAAATTAGGCACATCCGGCGACAATATGAAGCACCAGTGTAGCGACGCTTTGCGACACCGTGATTGAGCCGGTGCCGTGGCGTGTTCGTTGGCGGCGCCTCAAGCCGCGATCCGGTCTATCTCGGCGAAGATGACAAGAGCCTTATCGTCGAGCACGGCGACCTCGGCGGCAAGCCCGGCCTCGAACCTGGCTGAACGATCCGCTAACCGACGTGCGCGATCAGCTTCACGGACACCGGCCAGGGCGCGCCAGTCTTGCCGGCCCAGCTCGCGCTCGCGTGATTGAGCCTCCGGCCTGGCGCGCGCCCGGCGTGACGCGGCGGCGGCCTGCGCCCGGCACCGGCCGCAAGTGGTAAACCCGTTATCAGGCTCGTCGCCGCAAGCACACAAGCCCACGATCCGGCGCGCTATCTGTCCGATCCGCGAGTGCGGCGGCCGCGACCGGGCAATCGGCATCGCGAACGCGGCCAATTCGGCTCGGCGCTTGTCTTCGGCCCGCTCGATCTCCCTATCGCGCTCGGCTTGACGCAGCTCGGCAATCGCCCGCTTGACGTGGGGTCGCCGGCGCATCCAGTAGCCTTCGACCTTGGCGACATTTGGCCGGGCGGTATATCCCGCCTCGCGGTACGATCCGGCCGCATTGCCAGTCTTCACATAGGCGCGCACAAACGCGGCTTGCCGCTCATTCAGCGGGGCATGGGCGCGGGCGCGGCGCTTCGCGGCCCGGACCTCGGCGGCGCGCTCCAGGTCGAGCTGGGCTTGTCGCTTGACGATCTCGGCGCGCCACAGGCGGGCGCCAAGCTCAAGACCGTAGCGGCGAAACTCCCTCGGCATGATCGCCCGCAGACGACGCCACGGCTCGCGCTTTGCCAGCTTGGCGGCACAGCCCCGCCTATCGGTCTCGTTGCAGCGCTGGCAGGACCGCCAGGGCTTGCCTCGGCAGGTCAAGCCATCCATGGGCGCCCGGCCACACCGGCACAGCCCCAGGCGCCTGTGGCGCGCCGCAAGCGCTATCCTGGCGGCGAAATAGTGCCGTTCGCATCGCCGGCCATGTCCGACGCCCCGCCGTGCGACCTCGCGGCATATTTCCCCGTCCGCGCCCCGGTACATGCAAGGGACGTTGCCGCCATCGAGCGCGCTGCGCTGGCGCTTCCGCGTCGTCACCAGGGGATCGAAAAGCGGGTTACTCACGGCCGAAATTTGCCTCACTGTTGCCATGGGCGCAATTTTCGCCCCGAAACCCGCATGAATCGGCGGGATGCAACCGGATAGGTTGACCGGGCTGATCGGCGTCGGCAAGACGGCGGACCTGTCGGGGGCCGAGCTCGAAGCCCTGGGCAAGGATATCGATGAGCTTTCCAAGCGCATGCCGGTGGCCACGGACGAGCTGCTCGCCATCGCCCAAAGCGCCGGCCAGCTCGGGGTGAAAGGCTCCGACAACATCCTGAAGTTTACCGAGACCGTCGCCAAGCTCGGTACGGCGACGGACCTCAGTGGCGACCAGGCGGCCATGGCGCTCGCCCGCATTCTCAATGTCACCGGCGAGGCGCTGGGCAAGGTTGACGTGCTCGGATCGGTAATTGTCGCTCTCGGCAATAACTTTGCCGCCACGGAAAGCCAGATCGCCGAGATGGCCACGGAGGTCGCGCGCGGCGCCGCCGTATTCGGGGTGAGCTCCGCTCAAGCTTCGGCCTTGGCCGCGGCGCTGGCTGCCGTCGGTGTCAAGTCGGAGGTCGCGGGCACGTCCATCGGCCGCATTCTGCGCATGATCGACGCCGCCATCCGTAGCGGCGGGGAACATCTGGCCATCCTGACGCAGATCACCGGCCGGACTGCGGAAGAGATCAAGGAGCTGTTCCAGAGGGATGCGATGGCTGCGTTCGCGTTGTTCATCGACGGTCTGAAGCGGATCGGTGACGCCGGCGGCTCGGTGGCCGATGCCATGGCGGCGCTGGGCTTGGCCGACCAGCGTCTGCTGAAGACCATCCCGGTGCTGGCGAATCGCGCCGATCTCCTTGCCCAGGCACTCGAAATCGCCAACCGTGAAACCGAGAACGCCACCGCGTTGAACGAGGAAGCGGCAAGGGCGTTCGAAAGCCTGAACAATCAGACCGAGGTGATGTGGAACAACATCAAGTCTCTCGCACGGGCCATCGGTGCGGACCTGGCGCCTGGCGTTGCCGTTGCAGTCCAAGGGCTGTCCGATTTCGCCAGCGAGGCCGGCGACGCCTACGAGAAGCTCAAGCTCATCGCGCAGGGCGACTTCAACTTCGACGGGCTCAGCCTCAGCGCCACGCGACGCCAAATGGAGGATCTCGATAAGGAACTGAAGGAGCTCAAGGAGCGGATGCGAACGGCGCCCAGGGAGGCCGATCTGAATCCGTTCGAGGACGTGTTCACGAGCAGCTACGAGGAGCTCGACGCGGAATACCAGAGGCGGTGGGCCGTCTATATTCAGTGGAAGACGAAATACGAGTGGGAACTGGAGCAAGAGCGCAAGCGTCGCGAGAAGCGGGCTGCCGCCGAGACCAAGGACCCCTCCGAGGGCGACCCGGCCGAGTCCCCGGAGGACATCGCGGCGGCCCAAGAGCGGGCGCGGCGTCTGTTGCAGATCCAAAAGAGCCTTAACCAGCAACTGTTCCAGTTCCGCTACCAGGGCGCCGATCGCATCCGCGAGGAGTACCGGAAACTCGAGAACGAGCTGAAGGATCTGGGTAAGGCCGGCGCCGATCCAGAAATGATCGAGCGCCTGCTGTTCGGCGCAGCGGCGGTGCGCGACGACAAGCTCACCCAGCTCGCCCGCCGCGAGAAAGAGATCGCCGACCGGCGCGCCCAGGCCAATCAGCGCGTTGCCGAGAGTCTGGGCTTCGAGCTGGAGGCGCTCAGGAAGACCGAGCGGCAACGCTTCGTCGATGTGGCGCTCAGAAGGTTATCGGCCGAGGCGACCCCGGAGCAGCGCAAGGAAGTCGAACGACTGGCCGGTGCGCTCCATGACGAACAGGAGAAAATAAAGGACACGAACAAAGCCAGGGAAAGGGAGAACCAGCTGCGCGCCGAAGGCGAAGCGCTGACCGAGCGATTGCGCACGGCGCAGGAGGCCTACGGGGACGAGATCGAACGGCTCCGGGAGCTGCTCGACGCCGGGGCCATCGACCAGGAGACCGTCGGCCGGGCGTCGGAGGAGGGCCCATGACCGCATGCTGCGCACGAGCCGCGAATGGTCCGACGGGGTGCGGCGCGCCATCCGCGATTATCTCGACGACGCCACCGATGCCGCCAAGACCTTCGAGCAGGCGACCACGCGGGCCCTGAAGGCGAGCGAGGACGCCTTCGTCGAATGGGCGATGACGGGCAAGTTCTCCGCCAAGGACCTGTTCAACACCATCGCCGAAGAGGCGCTCCGGGCCGCCTACCGCATGGCGGTGGTGGCCCCGCTCAACAACATCCTCGGGAGCATCTTCGGCGCCATCGGCGGCGGCATCGCCGGCGGCGCCGCCACCACGTCCTCCGGCACGCCGATGATCGGCGACTTCCCGATGTCCTCGGGACCCACGGCGTTCGCCCATGGCGGCGGTGTGATCGGCCGCGACACCTTCCCGGCCCGCATGGTCGACCCGAGGGCGTTCGACACCGCAACCCGTTATCACCGCGGCGGCATCGTTGGCGGTGAAGTGCCGATTGTGGCCCGTAGCGGTGAGGGCGTGTTCACGCCCGGACAGATGCAGGCGTTGGCCCCGGTCTCGGACGCCAGGCCCGTGGTCAATGTCGCGGTCAACGTGCGTAACACCGCGCCCGGCACCCGGGCCACCGCCGATGTGCGGCGCGAGCCCGGCGGCGATCTCACCCTCGACATCGTGGTAGAGCAGGTCGAGGGCTCCATGGCGCGCAATATCGCGCGCGGCCAAGGAATGGCGCCGACGCTCGAGCGCCGCTACGGCCTCAATCCGGCCGCCGGAAGCCTGCGATGACCACCCGCTGGCCGGATCGGTTACCGCTGCCCACCCTGGAGGGCTACGGCGTCCAGCCCGGCGAGGCAATCCTGCGCACCGAGATGGAGGCGGGCCCGGCCCGCCAGCGCCGGCGCTTCACCGATGTCCCGGGCCGCATTGCCGTGCGCTGGGTGCTGCGGCCCGATCAGTTCGCCCTGTTCGAGGCCTGGTACCGCTGGGCGGCGGCCGAGGGCGGCGCCTGGTTCGAGATCGACCTGCTGGGCGGTCTGGGCATGGTGCCCCAGGAAGCCCGCTTCACC